>CAVXNF010000006.1:0-498455 GCA_963763075.1 uncultured Chloroflexia bacterium
CCGCTGGCGCCTGCGCAAATCGCTGCGCCGGACACGGGACCGGCGCCCGGACCTCCTCGATGGCCGTGACCTGACGAAGGACGAGGCCAGGGCGATGACCGAGCTTCGCGCGGAGGCATCCGAGACGCCGCCACGGGAGTAGGGCCGTGACGTTCCTCCCGATCCGATGCGAGGGCGTCTCCACATCGGCCGCACATCCACGATCAGCCGCGACCGGGCACCGTGCTATCGTCCCCACCCGGCAGATCCGGTGGGCGTCTGGACATTCCCACCGCGCGATGCGCAGCACGAGCGTGGGGGTTCCATCTCCGCATGAGTGGCCGACGGCGCACGCGCACCATCGGGATCGTCGGCACCTTCGACGTCGCCAACTTCGGCGACCTCCTGTTCCCGTATCTCGCCGAAGACGCGCTACGCCGTCGCCTGGGACCGATCGACCTCCGGCGGTACTCGATCCGGCCGATGGCCGCGCCCCCGTGGACGTATGTCGTCCGCCCGATCGACGAGTTACTCGAGCACGTCGACCAGTTGGAGCTCCTGATCGTCGGCGGGGGACACCTCGTCCGCTTCGACCAGGAGGTCGCACCGCAGTACCAGCCGACGTCAGGCGGCGTCCCACTTCCGACCGGGTACTGGCTGACGCCGACGCTGGCGGCTGCGACAGCCGGCGTGCCCGTCGCCTGGAACGCGCTCGGGGTCTCGCCGAACACGCCACCATGGGCGCGACCGATCCTCGCGCACGCCGTCGACGCCGTGTCCTACGCCTCGGTCCGTGACGCTGCGTCGCTCACGGAGCTCGCGCGGGTCGCGCCGACGGCCGACGTGCGCCTCGTGCCCGACAGCGCGCTCGGCATCGCCGCCCTCCTGTCGTCGATCACGGCCGACGACCACGCCGGCTCAGGGCCGCCGTACGTCCTCGTCCAGGCCTCGGCTGCGTTGCGCCCGTACGCCGAACGGATTGCTGAGGCCGTGACTGCCGCGACCGATGCGGGCCGCATCGTCTACGAGCTGCCGGTGTCGCCGGTGCTCGGGGACCGGATCGGCACGCTCATGCCCCTCCCCGGCGCCGTGCCCGTCGACCCGTGGCCCGATCCCCTTGCGATCGCGCGTCTGATTGCGGGCGCCGATGCGGTCGTCGCGACGAGCCTCCACCTCACGCTCGTCGCCGTCGCGAACGGTGTGCCGGTGCTCTCCGGACCGGCCGCCCCGGGTTCCAAGTACGCGCCTCTCCACGAGCTGCCCGGCGTGCACACCATCCGTCCAGACACCGACATCGCGGCCTGGCTGACGGCAATGACCCGGAGCCCGATCGCGTCCGAGATCGTCGGGGCCGCGTCCCAGGTCGAGGTGCATTGGGATCGAGTCGCCGCGCTCATCGATACCGGTCCCGAGCAGGCAGGCGTCAGGCGCCGGGCCGCCGCCAAGGTGCTCGCGGCGATCCCCGCGGTCATCGGCGCCGGACCGCAGGGTGGATCGCTGACCGATGGTCCGGCGGTGGACCAGGATGCCGCGGAGCTGGCCAGGCTTGCGGATCAGGTTGGCGCGCTGGCCCAGGTCGTCGAGCACGCGACCGCCGCGGCGGAGGCACAGCGGTCCGCCGCGGAGTACATGGCCCGGCTCGAAGAGTCGATGCGGGCCGAGGCTGACGCCCGGCAGGCGGTCGTCGATGCGACGCACCGCGCCGCCGACCTGTCCGAGCGAGTCGCACGTCTCGAGGGCGACCTCGAGTCGGAGCGGCTCCTGGCTGCCACCGATCGTGGACGCGCTCAGGCCGAGGTCCTCGAGCTGAAGGGCAAGGTCGGGACAGCGCGCGGCGTGGTTGCCGCCTTGCGGAGCGAGGTCAGGGCGCTCCGGACGCTTCGCAAGCGACGCTCGGTCAGGGCGGTATTGCGCATCTCGAACGCCATCCGGCGTGCGAGGGCGCGCACCCTCGCCATCTTCGGGGTGAAGCCTGCGCGCCGGCGGGCACGCGACAACCGGGCGCCGCTGGCCACGGCGGAACAGCAGCGCCTCCTTGCCGACGCGCTCGCTGCCCAGGCACCAGGGTCGTCCCGAGTCGACGGGCCACTGGTCAGCGTCATCATCCTCAACCGCAACGGTCGCTCACACCTGCGCCGCCTGCTGCCGACCCTGGTGGAGACGACATATCGCTCGTTCGAGCTGATCGTCGTCGACAACGCCTCGACCGACGGCTCCCGCGAGGAGCTCGCACGGTGGACCGATCGCCTCTCGCTGCAGGTGATCGTCAACGACGACAACCAGAGCTTCAGCGACGGGAACAACCAGGCGGCTCGGGTCGCGAGCGGGGACCTGCTCCTGTTTCTCAACAACGATGTCGAGCCGCTGGTGCCCGGATGGCTCGGGAGACTGGTGGACACGATCGAGGCCGAGGGGGCCGTCGGCGTCGGCGCGCGCCTGGTCTACCCGTTCCGGCCGGAGCGCACCACGGAGGCTGATCGCCGGACGCCGGACCTCACCCTCCAGCACCGCGGGATCCACTACATCGGGGCCGACGGCATCCCGACGGCGCGCAACCTCGGCGTGGGCGATGACGCGCTCGGCGAGGCGGCGCAGCGCGTGGGCGAGGCCGCCGGCGTGACCGCGGCGTGCCTCCTGGTGCGCCGAGCCGCATTCGATGCGGTCGGGGGATACACGCCCGGCTACATGTACGGCACCGAGGACGTCGACCTCAACATCAAGCTGCGAGCGAACGGGGGCCGCCTCGTCTACGACGGCCTCGCGGTGCTGTGGCACCACGAGTACGGGACGCAGAACCTCGAAGGCCAGGAGTGGAAGCGCCGGAACTGGGCGCGGAACCGCCAGCACTTCGTCAACCGCTTCGGTCCCCAGGCGTTCCGGACCGTTCTTCGCGATCGCCTGCTCGGGGACGGACGGTGGTCCGAGGACCCGCCCCACGTCGCTGTCACGCTGACCCGCAACGACCCGGCGGCAGGATGGGGCGACTACTACACCGCGCACGAGATCGGCGATGCCCTCGCCGCGCTGGGGTGGCGCGTCAGCTACGCCGAGCGACACCGCGACCGGTGGTACGACCTCGATCCCAGTGTCGACATCGTTCTCTCCCTGCTCGACGCGTTCGACGTCCGGCAGGTGAAGCGCGGTGTGGTCACGATCGCGTGGATCCGCAACTGGACCGAGCGCTGGATCGACCACCCGTGGTTTGACGAGTACGACATCGTCCTCGCCTCGAGCGAGCGCTCGCGTGACCTCGTCGACGCGAACTCTGCGCACAAGGCCGTCCTGATGCCGCTCGCGACCAATCCCGAGCGATTCGCCCCTCGGCCCGCGACGACGGGGCTCAGGAGCGACGTCGTGTTCGTCGGCAATCGTTGGGGCGAGGCTCGCGCCGTCGAACGGGTGCTTCCGGAAGTCGGCCGGACGCGCAAGGTGCGCGTGTTCGGGGCAGGCTGGACGGGCACCGACCTGGAGCCGTTTGAAGAGGGCCCGCTCGACTACGATCGGCTCCCGGACGCCTACGCGTCGGCCCGCCTCGTGATGGATGACACCGCCGGACCGACACTCCCGTACGGCGCCGTCAATTCCCGCGTGTTCGACGCCCTGGCCGCCGGCGCACTGGTCGTATCGGACAACGAGCACGGCGTGCGGGAGCTGTTCGGGGACGAGTTTCCCGTGGCACGAGATGCCGCGGACCTCGACGCGACCCTGCGCTGGATCGACGAGCAACCAGAGGCGGCCGAATCGCTTCGTGAGCGCCTGCGCGCTGTCGTCCTCGAAAACCACACGTACGCGCACCGGGCACGGGAGATCCGCGACCACATCCTCGGGTGGGTCGAGGCCGATCGATACGCGATTCTCATCGGGGCACCGAACTGGGAGCGAGCCCTGTACTGGGGCGACTATCACTTCGCCAGATCACTGCAACGACAGCTCCAGCGGCAAGGCTTCCCGACGCGGGTCCACCTGCTGGATGAGTGGAACCGGTCCCCGGCGGCTCGTGCCGACGTCGTCATCCACCTCCACGGGCTGAGCGAATATCGGCCTCGGCAAGCCCAGCTCAACCTCCTGTGGGTGATCAGCCACCCCGATCGCGTGACTCCGGCGGTATGCGAGCGGTACGACGCGGCGTTCGTCGCCTCGGACGCGTTCGCCGCGAGCCTCGCGCCGCAGAGCCGTGTCCCGGTCATCCCGCTCCACCAGGCGACCGACCCGGAGCGCTTCTTTCCGGAGGCGGGCGGCCCGCCGCATGAGCTGCTGCTGGTCGCGAACACGCGTGGCTCGCGACGGGCGATCGTCGACGACCTCGTCCCCACCGCCCACGACCTCGCGATCTACGGACTCGGCTGGACGGATGCCCTCGTTGATCCGGCGTACGTCCGCGGCGACCACGTCCCCAACCGGATGCTCAACCGGTACTACGCAGCCGCGGGCATCGTGCTCAACGACCACTGGCCGGACATGCGCTCACACGGGTTCATCTCGAACCGGCCGTACGACGCGCTCGCCTCCGGAGGGTTCGTCATCTCGGACGCAGCGGCCGGCCTGGCCGAGGAGTTCGAGGGGGCCGTGGAGACCTACACCACGCGCACCGAGCTGCGGGACAAGGTCGACGCCTACATGGCCGATCCGGACGCACGCAAGGAGCTCGCCGCCCGTGGCCGCGCGATCGTGCTCGAGCGACACACGTTCGCGCACCGCGCCGCCACCATCGTCGAACTTGTCCGGACGATGGACGCCGAGCGGCCGCGTGACCTCGAGTCGTGGCCGCCACTCGAGCGGTGGCTCGTGCGACGGAACCGGCTCCGGACACGCCAGCCCGCGAACCGGTCGGCGGATGTCGACGCCACGTTGTCCGCGCCGCGCTGAGGTGGACCGGCGCATGCTGCTCGCTCGGGGGTCGGTGCGCTCGCTCGACGACACGCGGCGTGCTATCCTCCGCCGTCGGCCGCGCCGTGTTCCGGCACGCCGTCCCGAGACCTGCACCATCCGCAGCCCCGGCTGCCGCCGACCACTGACAAGGATCCCCACACCGTGAACGTGCTCCAAGAGATCGTCCAGGACCAGCTGCGCACCGACCTCCCCGAGATCGTCCCGGGCGACACCGTCAAGGTCTCCGCCAAAGTCGTCGAGGGCACGCGCGAGCGCATCCAGGTGTTCGAGGGCCTCGTGATGCGGATGCGCCGCAGCGGGATCGCGTCGACGATCACCGTCCGCCGGATCGCCTCCGGCGTGGGCGTCGAGCGCACGTTCAAGATCCACAGCCCGCGGATCGAGAAGATCGAGGTCGTCCGCCACGGCCAGGTCCGCCGCGCAAAGCTGTACTTCCTGCGCAACCGCGTGGGCAAGGCCGCGACGACGCTCCGCGAGCGCCGCTAGCTGCCGGGCGGTACCCCGCCCGCTGCGACCTCGACGACCCCGGCCCGCCCGGGGTCTCGTCATGTCCGGGCCGGCGAGCCGCGCTAGAGGTCGACGGATCCCTCGACCAGCGTGATGCTCCGCCCGCCGACGAGGATCGTCCCGTCCGGGTCTTGGGTTATCGAGAATCGCGCGGCCCGGCCGATCGCCCCGCCCTGGGTCGCGACGTAGGGCGCCTGGATCCGTCCGGCATCGATCAGCCAGCGCGCCACCGAGGCGTTGAGGCTGCCCGTCGCGGGATCCTCGACGATCGAGCCGTGCTCCGGCCAGGCGGCGCGCACCTCGAGCGCGGCGGGCGCGCCCGGCGGGTACAGCCCGACGATCCCGAGGTCGAGGTGGAGCGACGGCCCGATCCGCACCGCGAGGACGCGCGCCGCGCTCTCGAGCAGGACCGCCATCCAGCCGGGCCCGTTGTCGCACCAGGTCGAGTCGAGGATCTCGCCGCGCTCAATGCCCAGGGCGCCGGCGACGCGGTCGAGGTCGGCGTCGTCCACCGGGCCCCAGCGGAGCATCGGTGGCTCACGGAAGGCGAGGCCGTCCCCGGTTCGCCGCACCTCGACGAGGCCCGAGCCGCAGTGCTGCACGACCGTGGCCGGGTCGCGCGGCACACCGCCCGCCTCGAGCCACGCGTGACACGTCCCGAGCGTCGGGTGGCCCGCGAACGGGATCTCCGCGGTTGGCGTGAAGATGCGCACGGCGTAGTCCGCGGCCGGATCGGGCGACGCGACGACGAACGTCGTCTCGGACAGGTTCGTCCAGGTCGCGAAGCGCTGCATCGCCTCGGTCGAGAGCCCGTCACCGTCGAGCACGACCGCGAGCCCGTTGCCGAGCCCGGGCTCGGTCGTGAACACGTCGACCTGGCGGAACGCGCGCTGCATGGGTCCGAGTCTGGCATCCGCCCGGCCGGCGTCGCCAGCGGCGTCCCGGTCCGCGGGCGGGCGCGGTACGCTGTCGACCGATGACCATCATCGTCCCCACGCTCCGCTGGGAACGCCCCCTGTGGCGGGATGGCGCGAGCCGCGTCGTGGGCGTGGACGAGGTCGGCGTCGCCCCCACCTCCGGCGCGGTCGTCGCCGCGGCCGTGATCATGGCGCCCAACTGCCACCGGATCGAGGGCGTCCGGGACTCGAAGACGATGACGGCGCTCCAGCGCGAGCGGCTGGCCCCGGTGATCCGGCGACGCGCGATCGCGGTCGGGGTCGGCGCGGCGTCCGTGGCCGACATCGACCGGCTCAACATCTACCACGCGACCCATCTCGCGATGCGCCGCGCGATCGCCCGCCTCGGCGGCCACGACCACGTCCTCGTCGACGGCAACCGGATCGCCGACTTCGAGCAGCAGGTCGGCCCGTACACGGCCATCGTCGATGGCGACGCCCGGGTGTACTCGATTGCCTGTGCCTCGGTTGTCGCGAAGGTCGTCCGCGACCGGATGATGGCCAAGCTCCACGCCCGCTACCCGGTCTACGGCTGGGAGCGCAACCAGGGCTACGCGACGAAGGAGCACCGCGACGCGATCCGCGCCCACGGGCTCACGCCCCACCACCGCGCCTCGTGGCAGGCGATCCAGGTCCTGATGGCCGGCGACCAGCTCGGGCTGTTCGACGCGCCGGAGGAGGGGAGCGGCCTGCCGGCGGACGCGATCGGGGTCATGGACCCGGACGCGGCGGGCCTGCTGGCCGACGAGGTCCAGGCGCTGGGCGACGAGGCCCTCGCCGCGATCGGCTGACCGTTCATCCCCATCGGATGACCCGGCCGCGCGCCGGGCGCGCGCATACTCTCGAACCCGGCCGGCCACCCGGCATGCCAGCCATCGGAGGACATCCCATGGGTGAACCGAAGCGCACGCGTCTGATCTTCCTCGGCTTCGAGCGGGAGGGCGTCGCCCAGTCGGTGCTGGGCGTGATCGAGAGCGGGATCGCGGACAAGTCGATCACCGTCGAGGACTGGGCGATGGTCTACAAGGCGCCCGGCGGCAAGCTCACGGTCACCAAGAACACGGGAACGGACCCGGGCGCGGCCCGTGGCGGGCTCGTCGGTGGCGGCGCGGGCGCGGTGCTCGCCGTCCTGTCGGGCCCGATCGGCGTCGGGGCGGTCGCGGTCGGCGCGGCGATCGGCGCGGTCACGGCCGCGGTCAAGGATTCGGGCTTCAAGGACCACGACGTCAAGGAGATCTCGAAGCAGATGGCCGACGGCCGGACCGGGATCATGATCGGCGTGCCGCTCGCGGCCGTGGACCAGTGGGACGCGTTCGTCGCCGATCACTCGGAGTTCGCGGCGGCCGACAACCAGCACACGGTCGACATCGTGCCCGGGCGGACGCTCGAGGACGCGATCGACGAGTACCACCGCCACGAGGACGACGACCGCGTCTGACGCGCCGTCACCCGTGGACAAGCAGCCGGTGAGCGCCGGTTGAGCGTCCGGTGAGCGCGCCGCGGCAGGATGCCGTGGATGCAGCGAGCGACGAGCACCGCGGCGCAGCGCACCGGTGACGCGGCCGAGGCGCTGATCGCGAGCCGCCTGGAGGCCGCGGGCTGGACCATCCTCGCCCGCAACGTGCGGGTGGGCCGCGACGAGCTGGATCTCGTGGCGATCGACCCCGGGCCGCCGCGGGCGCTCGTCGTGGTCGAGGTGCGGCGACGCGGCCGGCGTGACTTCGGGTTCGCGGAGGAGACGGTCGACCATCGCAAGCGCACGGCGCTCCGGCGTGCCGTGGCCACGCTGCTCGAGCGCGGCACGCTGCCCGACGGCCGGCCGCTGCCCGCGCTGCCGCTCCGGATCGACCTCGTCGCGCTCGACGTGGGCCGGGACGGGCGGCCGTCGGTCCGCCACCACCGGGCGGCGATCTGACTGGCGACGAGACGTCGCGGGCGCCGACGCGGGCGCGACGCCGGCAGCGAGGGCCCGCCGCGGAGGGCTGCGACGCCCGTGCGTGCTACACTCCCGGCCGCCGCGGCATGGGTCGCGGCTTCAGCACGCCCGTCCGGCACCCGCCGGCCGGAGCACACACGCTGATCCGTTCCCGACGCGGGACGGTGCCGGCGGTCCGCCACGCGGCGCATCGACCGGTCCCCGTGCGGGGATCAGCGGCGGCACAAACCAGGAGGTCTTCGCAGTGCCCACCGTCTCGATGCGCCAGCTGCTTGAGGCAGGCGTCCACTTCGGACACCAGACTCGTCGCTGGAACCCGAAGATGAAGCCCTACATCTTCGCGGAGCGCAACGGCATCCACATCATCGACCTCGCGCAGACGGTCAAGCGCCTCGATTCGGCGCTCGAGTTCGTCACCGAGACGGTCGCCCGCGGCGAGAGCGTCCTGTTCGTCGGCACCAAGAAGCAGGCGCAGGAACCGGTGATGCAGGAGGCGATCCGCGCCGGCCAGCCGTACGTCACCAAGCGCTGGCTCGGCGGCATGATGACGAACTTCGTCACCATCCGGAAGCGGATCGGCCTGCTCGACCAGCTCGAGGCCCGGCAGCTCGCCGGTGACTTCGACCGCCTCCCGAAGAAGGAGGCCGCGGGCCTGACCGAGGAGCTCAACAAGCTCCAGGCCACGCTCGGCGGCATCCGCAAGATGAAGCGCCAGCCCGGCGCCATCTTCATCGTCGACCCGCACCGCGAGCGCATCGCGGTGACCGAGGCCAACAAGCTCGAGATCCCGGTCGTGGGCACGGGCGACACGAACGTCGACCCCGACGAGCTCGACTTCATCATCCCCGCCAACGACGACGCGATCCGCTCGATCCGGCTGCTGTGCCAGCTCGTCGCGGACGCCGCGATCGAGGGCGCGCAGCTGCGGGCCGCCCGGAGCAGCGAGCCCGAGGTCGCCGAGCAGTCGGCACCCGAGGATGAGCCGGAGTTCGACGAGGCCGCCGCGGCGGACCTGGTCGCCCAGCTCGCCGCCGGCGGGACGCTCTCGTTCGACCCGGAGAGCGACGACGACGAGCTCCTCCCCGGCGCCCCGAAGCGCGACGAGGGGCCCCCGGCCGCAGCGGCACCCGCCGCGAACTGAGCCCGGCCCGGGCGAGCGGCAGCGCCAGCCCGCCCGGACGCACCGACCGGCCGTCACGCCAGGGCGGCCGCCAAACCCGAACCCACGCGCGCCCGCCGCGGCGCGCCGCACACCACGACAGGAGATCCACGGACGATGGCGGAGATCACGGCTGCGGCCGTCAAGCAGCTGCGCGAGCTGACGGGCGCCGGCTTCATGGACTGCAAGCGCGCGCTCGAGGAGGCCGATGGCGACCTCGACAAGGCCGTCGCGGCGCTGCGCGAGAAGGGCCTCGCCGCGGCCCAGAAGAAGTCCGGCCGCGAGGCGCGCGAGGGCCTTGTCAGCAGCTACATCCACCCCGGAGGCCGCCTCGGCGTGCTGATCGAGGTCAACTGCGAGACGGACTTCGTCGCGCGCACCGACGAGTTCCAGAAGCTCGTCAAGGACCTCGCGATGCAGGTCGCGGGCCTCGCCCCGACCTACGTCGATGCCGACGAGATCCCGGCCGACGTCCTCGAGACGAAGAAGGCCGAGCTGCTCGCCGATCCGGCGACGGCCGGCAAGCCCGCCGAGGTCCGCGAGAAGATCCTCCAGGGCCAGCTCGCGAAGTGGTACAAGGACGTCTGCCTCCTCGACCAGCCGTTCCGCGACGAGGAGCGGGCCGTCCGTGACCTGGTGACCGAGAAGATCGCGACGATCGGTGAGAACATCCGGGTGCGGCGGTTCACCCGCTACGCGCTCGGGGAGGAGCTGTGACGGACGCGGACGGAGCGCGCGACCAGGACGGCGGGCCGGCAGCGGCCCCCGCTGGGTCGGCGCGCTATCGCCGCATCCTGCTCAAGCTCTCCGGCGAGGCCCTCCTCGGCGAGCGCCAGTACGGCGTCGATCCCAAGTTCTGCGCGTTCGTCGCGCAGCAGGTGGCGGCGGTCCATGCGACCGGCGTCGAGATCGGCATCGTCGTCGGCGGCGGCAACATCTTCCGTGGCCTGGCCGCGGCCGCCCGCGGCATGGACCGGGCGACCGGCGACTACATCGGCATGCTCGCGACGGTCATGAACGGCCTCGCGCTCCAGGACGCCATCGAGCGCGTCGGCGTGCCCGTGCGCGTGATGAGCGCGATCGCCATGAACGAGGTCGCCGAGCCGTACATCCGCCGCCGCGCCGTGCGCCACCTCGAGAAGGGTCGCGTCACGGTGTTCGTCGCGGGCACGGGCAACCCGTACTTCACGACCGACACGGCCGCCGCCCTGCGCGCGGTGGAGATCGGCGCCGAGGTGCTGCTCAAGGCGACCAAGGTCGACGGCGTGTACAACGCGGATCCGCTCACGGAGCCCACGGCGACGCGCTTCGACCATCTCAGCTACCAGGACCTGCTCCGGGACCAGCTCAAGGTCCTCGATGCGGCGGCCGTCTCCCTGTGCATGGAGAACGATCTGCCGATCCTGGTGTTCGATCTCAACGTTCCCGACAATATCCGCAGGGTTGCCGCCGGCGAGCCGGTGGGTACCCTGATCTCCGCCCAGTCCGGAGGAGGCCCCGCATGACCAGTGAGATCCTCGCCGGGGCGGAGCGCAAGATGCTCCGCGCCGTGGAGGCCATGGAGCGCGACTTCCAGGGCTTCCGCACCGGCCGCGCCTCGACGTCGCTCGTCGAGCGCCTGACCGTCGACTACTACGGCACCCAGACGCCGCTCAACCAGCTCGCGTCGATCAGCGTCCCCGAGGCGCACCAGATCGTGATCCAGCCGTGGGACCGCGGCGTGCTGTCCGCGATCGAGAAGGCGATCCTCAAGAGCGACATCGGCCTCACGCCGAACGTCGACGGGACGCTCGTGCGCCTGAACATCCCGCCGCTCACCGAGGAGCGTCGCAAGGACATCGTGAAGAGCGTCCACAAGCGGATGGAAGACGCCCGGATCGAGATCCGCAACATCCGCCGTGAGGCCAACGACGGGATCAAGAAGGAAGAGCGCGACGGCGAGCTCGGCACGGACGACGCGCGCCGCGAGGTCGACCAGCTGCAGAAGCTGACCGATCGCGTGGTCGGCGACGTCGACCGGCTCGGCGACGTCAAGGAGCAGGAGGTCCTGGAGGTCTAGTGGCGCAGGCGCCGCTCGATCGATCGCTCGCCCGCCCGACGGACGCGCCACCGCTCGCCCACGAGGCGACCGACGAGGCCCCCGTCGTGAGCGCGGATGCCGAGGCCCCGCTCCTCCCGCCCGAGGAGCTGCCGCGGCACGTCGCGATCATCATGGACGGCAATCGCCGCTGGGCGCGCAGCCGGGGCAAGGCCGACTTCGAGGGCCACGCGGCCGGCGTGGAGGCGATCCGGGGACTCCTCCGTCACGCGGTCCGGCGCGGCGTCCCGATGCTGACCCTGTACGCGTTCAGCCGCGAGAACTGGGCCCGCTCCGACGACGAGGTCGCCGGCCTGTTCGAGCTGCTCGCCCAGGCGATCCGCGAGGAGACCGACGAGCTCCGGGCGCAGGGCGTCCGCGTCCGCCTGCTCGGCCGGCTCGAGGAGCTGCCCGACGCGACCCGCGAGTCGATCACCGGCGCACTCGCCCAGACCGCCGAGGGCACCCGCCTCGACCTCA
This sequence comes from uncultured Chloroflexia bacterium, assembly GCA_963763075.1. GTDB lineage: Bacteria > Chloroflexota > Limnocylindria > Limnocylindrales > CSP1-4 > CAIXZV01. Next base: position 11,985 of record CAVXNF010000006.1, read on the forward strand.
ACATCGCCTGGAACTACGCCGGCCGGACAGAGCTGGTGGACGCGTTCCGGCGGATCCTCGCCACGGGCGTCGCGCCCGAGGAGGTCGACGAGCGGACGATCAGCGAGGCGCTCTACACGGGCGGCCTGCCCGACCCCGACCTCGTGATCCGGACCGGCGGCGAGCAGCGGATCAGCAACTTCCTCATCTGGCAGTCCGCCTACGCGGAGCTCGTGTTCGACGAGTGCCTGTGGCCCGACTTCGGCCCCGCCTCGTTCGACGCCGCGCTGCTCGAGTTCGCCCGCCGCAACCGCCGCTTCGGCCGGTAGGGAGCGCCGCCCGATGCTCCGGACTCGCGGCCTGTCCGCGATCGTGATCGTCGCGCCGCTGCTCATCGCGATCGCGCTCGGGACCTGGGCCCTGGCGATCCTCCTGGCCGTGGTCGCGGCGATCGCCGCCGGCGAGGCATTCCGGCTGCTCAAGGCCGCGGGCTTCCCGTCGCTCGCGCTGTTCGGGACGGTCCTCGCGGTCGCGTTCGTGCTCGAGGCGTACTGGCGGCCCGTCGGCGACAAGGGCCTGCTCCTCGTCGCGATCGGGACCGTGCTGGCGGGCATCGGCGCCTTCTCGTTCCAGGATCCGCGCGAGGGCCTGCTGGCCTGGGTCGCGACGGTGTTCGGGGCGGTCTACGTCGGGCTCATCGCGTTCGTGCTGCACGTTGCCGGCGGTGCACCCGCCGTGCCGGTCGGCGCGCCGCTCGAGTGGCTCGGCGCGGAGCGCGGCTGGGTGCTGCTCCTGATCCTCGGCGTGTGGAGCTTCGACACCGGGGCATTCCTCGTCGGGCGCCAGATCGGCCGGCACAAGTTCCTGACCCACATCTCGCCCGCCAAGTCGATCGAGGGCGTGATCGGCGGCGTCGTCGCCACGACGCTGGTGACCGCGATCCTGCTCGCCGCGCTCGGCCAGAACCCGCTGGGGGCGCTCGTCCTCGGGCCGCTGCTCGGGCTGACGGCGCAGGCCGGCGACCTCGCCGAATCGATGCTCAAGCGCGCCGCCGGCCAGAAGGACTCGGGCGCGCTCATCCCCGGGCACGGCGGGATGCTCGACCGGATCGACTCGTTCCTGTTCGCCGCGCCCGTGGTCGCGCTGTATGTCCTCGCCCTTGCCGGCTGAGCCGCGGCCGCTCGGCGTCGCCCTGCTCGGCTCCACGGGGAGCATCGGGACGCAGACGGTCGACGTCCTCGCCGCGCACGCCGACCGGTTCCGGGTCGTCGCCCTCGCCGCGGGCCGCAACGCAGCCGAGCTCGAGGCGCAGGTCGCGCGACTCCGTCCTGCCGCGGCCGCCCTCTCGGACGACGGCGCAGCGCTCGAGCTCCCTGCGGGCACAACCCGGGTCCGCGGCGCAGATGCGCTCGTGGAGCTCGCGACCCGCGACGACGTCGACCTCGTGATCGTCGGCACGGGCGGCGTCGTGTCCCTCCGCCCGGTGCTCGCCGCGCTGCGCGCCGGCAAGGTCGTGGCCACGGCCAACAAGGAGACGCTCGTCGCCGGCGGGCACCTCGTCATGGCCGAGGCCGCCGCGAGGGCGGGGGAGCGGGCCGCGATCGATCCCGCGAGACCCCCTCGCCACGCCGCTCGCCTGGCTGCGGCCGATCGATTCCGAGCACTCCGCGATCTGGCAGTGCCTCGTCGGTGAACCAATGTCGGCCATCGCGCGTCTGGTGCTCACCGCCTCGGGCGGGCCGTTCCTCGACGCCACGCCGGACGAGCTGGCGGGCGTCACCCCGGAGCAGGCCCTCAAGCACCCGACATGGACGATGGGAGCCAAGATCACGATCGATTCCGCGACGCTCGCCAACAAGGGCCTGGAGGTCATCGAGGCACACTGGCTGTACGATGTCGAGTACGACGCCATCGACGTCGTCGTCCATCCGCAGAGCGTCGTGCACTCGGCCGTCCTGTTCGTGGATGGTTCGCTCAAGGCTCAGCTCGGCACCCCGGACATGCGTCTCCCGATCCAATACGCGCTCACTCACCCTGAGCGCCTCCCGTCACCGACCACCCCGCCCGACCTCGTGGCCGCGGCGCGCCTGGACTTCCGCGCGCCCGACGAGGGCCGGTTCCCGGCGCTGCGCATCGCCCGCGAGGCGGGCCGCACCGGCTCGCGCGCCTCGGCCGCGCTGATCGCCGCGGACGAGGTGGCGGTCGCGCGCTTCCTCGGCGGCACGCTCGACTTCATGGGCATCCCGCGCCTGCTCGAGGCCGCGGTCACCCGCTATGGCGAGGGCGCCGACCAGGCGCCCGGCGTCGACGACCTGGTAGCGCTCGACCGTGAGGTCCGCGCGGCCTTCGCGACCGGCACCGTGGGGGGCATCGCATGACCGGACTCATCCAGAGCCTGATCACGATCTTCGTGTTCATCCTGCTGCTCGGCTCGCTCGTCCTCATCCACGAGGTCGGGCACTTCATCACGGCGCGCTGGGCGAAGGTCCGCGTGCTCGAGTTCGGGATCGGCTTCCCGCCCCGCGCGAAGGTGCTCGGCCGTGGCAAGCGGCCCGCCTACGACGCCGGCCGCCCGCCGCGACCCGATCCCGCGCTGCCGCCCGGCGTCGAGCCCGGCTCGGAGGAGGCCGAGGCGTTCCTCGCCGCGGCCCGCGCCCAGGACGCCGAAGCCGGCGCGACCCTGTACACGCTCAACTGGCTGCCGATCGGCGGCTTCGTGAAGCTCGAGGGCGAGGACGGCAGCGACGACGCCGACCCGCATTCGTTCTCGAACGCGAAGCTGTGGATCAAGGTCGGGATCCTGCTCGCCGGGGTCACGATGAACCTGCTGCTGGCGTTCGCGATCTTCACCGGCATCGCGCTCGTCGGGGAGCCCGGCGCCAGCGTCGAGTTCAGCCAGGTCGCGCTCGAATTCGCCGGCCGAGGACGTCGGACTGCGCGCCGGCGACGCGATCTACTCCGTGAACGGCCAGACGTACTCGATCTTCGACGTCGGCACCGGCTACGCGCTCGACGACATCCGATCCCTGGCCGGCCAGGAGGTCGTCCTCGGCGTCGTCCACGCTGACGGCACCACCGCGGACGTCACCGTGCCAGCTGCGGGTGCCCGCCACGCCCCAGCAGGGAGCCCTCGGCATCAGCGCGATGGAGGTCGTGCCGTACGGCACCGTCAACTACTCGCCCGCGGAGGCGCGTCACGCTCGGCGTCCAGCGGACGGTGGACGCCTTCGGCCTCATCCTCGAGGGCCTGGCCGACCTCGGTCGATCGATCGTCACCAGCCCGACGACGGCCCCGCCCGCCTCGGGCCCGGTCGGCATCGCGGTCGAGATCGGCGACGTGCTCTGGAACCTCGGGCCGATCTACGTCCTCTACATGGCGGCGCTGCTGTCCGCGAACCTCGCGCTCGTGAACATCCTGCCGTTCCCGCCCCTCGATGGCGGGCGGATCCTCATGATCCTGCTCAAGGCGATCCCGGGGTACGGCAAGCGGATCTCGCTGCGCGCGGAGCAGCTGACCTACGCGGTCGGGTTCGTCGCCCTGTTCACGTTCCTCATCTGGATCACCGTGTTCGACGTGGTGAAGCAGGTCGGGGGCGGCCAGTGACCTCACCCGACGGGCTGCGGCCGGTCCGCCGGCCGACCGTCTCGGTCGACGTCGGCGGCGTGCTCGTCGGGTCGGCCCACCCGGTCGTCGTCCAGTCGATGACCAACACGGACACGGCGGACGCCGGACTCGACCGCGATCCAGGTCGCCCGGCTGGCCCACGCGGGCTCGCAGCTCGTGCGGGTGACCGTCAACACGGACGAGGCCGCCGCCGCCGTCCCGGAGATGGTGCGCAGGGTCCGCGGCCTCGGCGTCGACGTCCCGGTCATCGGCGACTTCCACTACAACGGGCACAAGCTGCTCGTGGACCACCCGGAGATGGCCGCCGCGCTCGACAAGTACCGGATCAACCCCGGCAACGTCGGCAGCAAGCACCACGACGTCAACTTCCAGACGATCGTCCGGGCGGCGATCGCCAACGACAAGCCCGTGCGGATCGGCGTCAACTGGGGGTCGCTCGACCAGCAGCTGCTGACCGAGCTGATGGAGGCGAACGCCGCCGCCGCCGAGCCGCGCGACGCCCGCGACGTGATGATCGACGCGATGGTCGAGTCGGCGATGCGGTCCGCCGAGCTGGCCGAGGAGACGGGCCTCCGCCACGACCGGATCATCCTGTCCGCGAAGGTCTCCGGCGTCCGCGACCTCGTCGACACGTACCGGCGGCTGGCGCCGCGCTCGGACTATCCGCTCCACCTCGGCCTGACCGAGGCCGGCATGGGGATGAAGGGCATCGTCGCGTCGACCGCGGGCCTCAGCCTGCTGCTCAACGAGGGGATCGGGGACACGATCCGCGTGTCGCTCACCCCGGAGCCCGGCGCCGGCCGCGAGCTCGAGGTCGAGGTCGCGCAGCAGGTGCTGCAGTCGCTCGGGCTGCGCTCGTTCCTGCCCCAGGTCAGCGCGTGCCCCGGCTGCGGCCGCACGACGTCGACGTTCTTCCAGGAGATGGCCCAGCAGATCACGGACCACCTCCGGAACCGGATGCCCGAGTGGCGCGAGACGCACCCCGGCGTCGAGGAGATGAACGTCGCGGTGATGGGCTGCGTCGTGAACGGCCCCGGCGAGTCGAAGCACGCCGACATCGGGATCAGCCTGCCGGGCACGTTCGAGGCGCCGGTGGCGCCGGTGTTCGTCGACGGCAAGCTCGACCGCACGCTCCGCGGCGACCACATCGTCGCCGAGTTCATCGACCTGCTCGAGGGCTACGTGGACCGTCGCTACGGCGCCGGCGTGGAGGCCGTCGCAGCCCGCTGACGGCGCCGTTTCGAGCGTGGGCCGGGCCCCTGGCGATTGAGGGGTCCACGGGCCCGGGTGTATACTTTTGGCAACAATGCAGGGCCGCCTCCGAAGCGTGGGTGACCAACCCACGTTTCTTTGTGTCGGCGACCCTGCCGCCATCGAGCAGCGAGAGCAGGAGGAACCACCATGAGCCGTGACTTCGTCGGTGCCCTGCTCCAGCTCAATGCCGAGAAGCAGGTCTCGCGAGAGGCCCTCGTCCGTGCGCTCGAAGAGGGCATCCAGGCCGCCTACCGCCGCGTCGCCGCCGAGGAGGACATCTTCGTCCGCGTCGAGCCGGAGAGCGGCCGGATCGACGTCTATCGCGGGCGCTACGTCGTCGACGAGGTCGAGGATCCGATGGTCGAGGTGACCGTCGAGGAGGCCCGCGCCACGAAGGAGGACGCCCGTGCCGGCGACGTCATCGAGCTCGAGCTGCTCGACGGCGAGAAGTACGGCCGCATCGGCGCCCAGACGGCCAAGCAGATCATCCTCCAGCGGATCCGCGAGGTCGAGCGCGACCAGGTGTTCGACCAGTTCGCGAGCCGCGAGGGCGAGCTCATCACGGGCTCGGTCTCCCGGGTCGAGCCGCGGGCGATCATCCTCGACGTCGGCAAGGGCGTGGAGGCGGTCCTCGCGACCAGCGAGCAGAGCCCGCTCGAGCACTACCGCATCGGCCAGCCGGTGAAGGCGTTCGTGCTCGAGGTCCGGCGCTCCGCCCGTGGGCCGCAGATCCTCGTCAGCCGCACCCACAAGGGCTTCCTGCGGCGCCTGTTCGAGCTCGAGGTGCCGGAGATCCACGCGGGCACGGTCGAGATCAAGGCGATCGCCCGGGAGGCGGGCAGCCGCTCGAAGGTCGCCGTCGCGTCGCGCCAGGAGGGCCTGGACCCCGTCGGGGCCACGGTCGGCCAGCGCGGGGCACGGGTCCAGGCCGTCGTCGCCGAGCTCGCGGGCGAGAAGATCGACGTGATCCCGTGGAACGAGGACGCGTCGGTGTTCGTCGCCAACGCGCTGTCGCCGGCGCAGGTGCTCGGCGTCGTGATCGACGAGGAGCACCGGATCGCGGCCGTGACCGTCCCCGAGCGGATGCTCTCGCTCGCGATCGGTCGCGAAGGCCAGAACGCGCGGCTCGCCGCCCGTCTCACCGGCTGGCGGATCGACATCCGGAGCGACGTCGCCGTGGCCGAGTCCGCCGCCGCCGCCGCCCCCGACGAGGCACCCGCGGCCGTCGACGGCGAGGTGTCCCCGTCGCCGAGGCGCCGGCCGTGGATGCGTCCACCGAGCCGGTCGCCGCAGCCGACGCGGACGGCGGCCGCCGACGTCGAGGCGGCCGCCGAGCCCGAGGCCGCGCCCGCGACGCCGCAAGAAGCGCACCACGAAGGCCAAGGCCGCGAGCGCGACGCGACGCCGCCGCGACGGACGCCGCCCCGCGGACGACGCCCCGGTCGAGGAGGCGGCGCCGCGCCCGCGAAGCGCACCCGCGCCAAGGCGAAGCCGGCCGACGAGGCCGCCTCCGCTGAGGCGGCCGACGCCGAGGCCGACGGCCGAGGCGCCTGCCGCCAAGCCGAAGCGCGCCAAGAAGGCGGCACCCGAGGAGGTGTCGTCGTAGCCCCGGCAACGGCCGGCCGATCCCGGCCCGCTGCCCCGCGGCCCGTCCCGACGCGCACCTGCGTCGCGTGCCGGACTGCCCGCCCCAAGCGGGAGCTCGTCCGGGTCGTTCGCACGCCGGGCGGTACGATGGTGCTCGACGAGACCGGCCGCGCCGCAGGACGCGGCGCCTACCTGTGCCGGGACGCCGACTGCTGGTCGACGGCCGGCAGGCGACGCGCCCTCGAGCATGCGCTCGGGGCCGCGGTCCCGGACGACCTCGCGGCGACGCTCGCCGCGGGACCCGATGCCCTCGGGTCCATCACTGACAACACAACCACCGGCGCCCCGTCCGACCCGGACGCAGGCGCGCCGACCAACATGAACACTGAAGGAGGGCCTCATGGCCAGGAGTAGGAGCGGCACCCGCGGCCGTCGCGGACCCCGCAAGCCCCCGCGTCGTGCCGGCTTCGCGCCGGGCGCGGTCCAGGTCATCGACCCGAGCGAGCGCGGCGCGATCGAGCTCCCGGGCACGATCACCGTCAAGGAGCTGGCGGACCTGCTGACCGTCAGCCCGGGCGACATCATCCGGGAGCTCATCAAGAGCGGCATCTTCGCGACCATCAACCAGCTGATCGACCGCGACACGGCGAGCCTCGTCGCGGAGGAGCTGGGCTACGAGGTGGCGGAGCCCGACCTGACGGCCGCGGCCGCCGAGGACGAGGAAGGCGCGGGCCCCGTGCCCGAGGCCGCCAAGGAGGTCCTGTACGAGGAGGACGACGAGGCAGACCTCGTCGCCCGCGCCCCGATCGTGACCGTGATGGGCCACGTCGACCACGGCAAGACGAGCCTGCTGGACGCCATCCGCACGACGACGGTCGCGGCGGGCGAGCGTGGCGGCATCACGCAGCACATCGGCGCGTCCGAGATCACCACCAAGGACGGCAAGCGGGTCGTGTTCCTCGACACCCCGGGCCACGAGGCGTTCACCTCGATGCGGGCCCGCGGCGCGAAGGTCACCGACATCGCCGTGATCGTCGTGGCGGCGGACGACGGCGTCATGCCCCAGACCCTCGAGGCGATCAGCCACGCCAAGGCGGCCAAGGTGCCGCTCGTGATCGCGATGAACAAGGTCGACCGGCCCGAGGCCAACCCGGACCGCGTCCGGACGGAGCTCGCCGAGGCTGGCGTCGTCGTCGAGGACTACGGCGGCGACGTGCCGATGGTGCCGGTGTCGGCGAAGACCCGGACGGGCATCGAGGAGCTGCTCGAGATCATCCTGCTCGTCGCCGACCTGCAGGAGCTCAAGGCGAACCCGAAGCGGCACGCGGTGGGCACGATCATCGAGGCGCAGCTGGACAAGGGCCGCGGCCCGGTCGCGACGGTCATCGTCCAGACGGGCACGCTCAACGTCGGCGACGTCGTGGTCGCGGGCAACACGTACGGCAAGGTCAAGGCGCTCGAGAGCTCGACCGGCAAGCGGATCACGAAGGCCGGGCCGGCAACGGCCGCGGTCATCCTCGGCCTGTCGGACGTGCCCGAGGCCGGCGACGTCATCCGCGTGGTCGCGGACGAGAAGATCGCCCGCACCCAGGTCGAGACCCGCAAGAACGAGGCCGCCGCCCGCGAGGGTGCCGGTGCCGGTCGCGCGACGCTCGAGGACCTGTACCGCCAGATGCAGGCGGGCCAGGCCAAGGAGCTGCGGATCATCCTCAAGTCGGACGTCTCGGGCTCGCTCGGCGCGATCGACCGTGCGCTCGGCCAGCTGTCCTCGGACGAGACGAAGATCAACGTCCTGCTCGAGGCCGCGGGCGACATCACCGACAACGACATCATGCTCGCGACGGCGTCCAACGCGATCGTCGTCGGCTTCAACACCGGCATCACCGACACCGCCCGCCGCGCCGCCGAGGCCGAGGGCGTCGACGTCCGGCTGTACGACATCATCTACAAGCTCACGGACGACATCGACGCGGCCCTCAAGGGCATGCTCGAGCCGGAGATGGTCGAGGTGATCGAGGGCCGGGCCGAGGTCCGCCAGATCTTCAAGGTCGGCAAGAGCACGGTCATCGCCGGCTGCTTCGTCACCGACGGCCGCATCGTCCGCACAGGCGGTGCCCGGGTGTGGCGCGGCGGCAAGATCATCGAGACCGACCGGATCGAGTCGCTCCGCCGGTTCCGGGACGACGTCCGCGAGGTCGCCCAGAACTACGAGTGCGGCATCGGCCTCGCGGGCTACAACGACCTCGTCGAGGGCGACATCATCGAGTGCTTCACCACGCAGGCGCGCAGCCGGATCGCCGGCTGACGCGCCCCGAGGGGGCGGTCCGCGTGACCGTCCCGGCGCGTGACCACGGGACCAGACGATGAGCCAGCGGACCGACCGCGTCGACGAGCTCCTGCGCCAGGAGATCGGCGTGCTCCTCGCCAAGGAGCTCGCCGACCCGCGCATCGGGTTCGTGACGATCACCGACGTCGAGACGGCGCCGGATCTCCGGCACGCCAAGGTCTGGGTCAGCGTGATCGGCGGCAAGACCGATCAGAAGGAGACGCTCCGGGCGCTCCAGCACTCGATGGGGTTCATCCGCCACGAGCTGGGCCGGACGCTGCGGATCAAGCGCATCCCGGCGCTCCACGTCCACCTCGACGACACGGCGGAGCGGGGGACTCGTGTCCTCCACCTGCTCCAGGAGCTCGAGGAGGGCAAGGAGCCCGAGACGATCGAGCCGTACCAGGAGTCGCTGCCGAAGCCGGTCCAGCGGCTGCCCCACGAGGGCGTCGATGCCGAGACGGAGGGCTTCGGGGGCGCCGCGGCCGACCACGCAGCGGCCACCGGCGGCGGCTCGAAGCCAGCTCGCCGGCCGACGACCCGCCGGGGACCCGGCGGTCCGCGCGCAGGTCGCGGCGCGCCGCCCAAGACGCCCCGTCGCTCCCCGAAGCGCACATGAGCGACGCGATCGACCTCGCGGCACTCGCGCGTGACGCCGTCCCGGCACCCGTCCTGGCCCGGCTGACCGCGGCCCGCAACGCGCTCGTCGTGAGCCACGAGAACCCGGATGCCGACACGCTCGGCGCGGGGCTCGGCGTGTGCGCGATCCTCGAGGCGTGCGGGGCGCAGGCCACGGCCGTGTCGACGGACCCGGTGCCGCCGCTGTACGCGTTCATCGCGGGCGTGGAGCGGTTCCGTACGGACCCCGACCCTGCGCAGACCTACGACCTGCTGGTGCTCGTCGACTGCGGCTCGGCGGACCGCGTGGGGGCGGTCGCCCAGCGGCACCCGGAGCTGTTCGCCACGCTGCCGCGGGTGATCATCGACCACCACGCCTCGAACGCCGACGGCGGTGCCGCGGACTGGATCGAGCCGGGCTCGGCCGCGACCTGCGAGATGGTGACGCTCCTCGCGGCGCGGCTCGGCGTCCCGCTCGACGCCGGCGACGGCACGCTCGCCGCGGCGCTGATGGCCGGGATCGTGATGGACACCGCGACCTTCGCCCATCCCAACGCCACGCCCCGGACGCTGGCCGTGTCGTCGGCGCTCGTCGCTGCCGGCGCGCCGCTGTCGGACATCTCGCGCCGGCTCTACCGCACCAAGCCCGACGCCCAGCTCCGCCTGTTCGGGCGGGTGCTGGACCGGCTCCAGACGTCGCCCGACGGCCGGGTCGTATGGTCGACCCTCGCCAACGCCGACTACCCCGCGACGGGCTCGATCCGAGCCCACTCCGAGGGGATCATCGACCTCCTCGCGCAGTCCGACACGGCCGAGGTCGCGATGCTGCTCAAGGAGGGCGAGGACGACGGCACGCGCCTGTCGGTGCGCACGAAGCCCGGCGGCGTGGACGCCACGGTGCTGACCGGCGCGTTCGGCGGCGGCGGCCATGCCCGAGCCGCCGGCGCCTCGCTGCCGCTGCCGATGGCCGAGGCGGTGACCGCGGTCCGCGCCGTGGCCGAGCGCCTCGCGGCCGAGGTCAGCCGGTGAAGCGAGGCGACCGGAGCGGGGGACTGGACGGCGTCCTCGTCGTCGAGAAGCCGTCCGGCCCGACCTCGCACGACGTCGTCGGCCTCGTGCGGCGGCTCTCGCAGACCCGCCGGGTGGGCCACGGTGGCACGCTCGACCCGTTCGCGGCCGGCGTCCTGCCGGTGTTCCTCGGCCGCGCCACCCGCCTCGTCGAGTACCACCTCGGCGCGACGAAGCGCTACCGGGCGACGATCTGCTTCGGGGACACCTCGACGACGGACGACATCGACGGCGAGCGGACGCCGGTCGACGGGCCGCGCCTGACGCGCGAGGCGGTCGAGGCCGGCATGGCCGCGCTGACCGGCCCCATCCGCCAGGTCCCGCCGCAGTACAGCGCGGTCCAGATCGAGGGCCGCCGCGCCTATCAGCTGGCCCGCGCGGGCGAGCCCGTGGAGCTGGCGCCGCGCGACGTCGTGATCCACGAGTTCACGATCGTCGAGTGGGACGACAGCGACCCGGACCGCCCCGTTGCGGTGACCGAGGTCGCGTGCTCCGCGGGCACGTACATCCGGGCGCTGGCGCGCGACCTCGGCGCGTCGCTCGGCAGCGGGGCGTACCTCGGGGCGCTGGTCCGCACCGCATCCGGCGGGTTCCGGCTCGAGGATGCGGTCGGGTTCGAGGCGCTGCGCGACGGGGCCGCCGGCGGCACGGACGGGTTCGCGGCGCTCCTGCGGCCGATCGACGCCGGGCTCGAGGACCTGCCGCACGCGACGATCACCGCCGACGAGCTGCGCCGCCTGTTCGAGGGCCTGCCCACGGGCCCCAAGACGCCGCTCGATGTTCCCGACGCGCCGGCCGTCCTCGCGGTCGGCCCCGAGGGCACCATCGTCGCGGTGTGCCGAGCCGTCGGGGGCATCCTCCACCCGCACAAGGTGCTCACCGAGCGTCCCGCGACGGTCGGGGCGTGACGATGGAGACCGCGCGAGGCCTCGCGGGCCTGGCCTCGTCGCACGACCCGCTGTTCGTCGTCGTCGGCGTGTTCGACGGGCTCCACCTCGGACACGTGTACCTCCTCGAGCACCTCGTCCGCGAGGCGGCGGAACGAGGCGCGCGGCCCACGGTGATCACCTTCGACCACCACCCGGACGAGGTCCTCACGGGCTCGGCGCCGCCGCTCCTGTGCGATCCGACCGAGCGGGTGGCGCGGCTGGCCGAGGCCGGTGTGGCCGCGACGGTCATCGTCCACTTCGACATGCGGCTGCGCGAGACGACGTACGAGGCGTTCGTGGGCCAGATCGCGGGACGCGCGCCGATCGCCGGCTTCCTCATGACGCCCGATGCCGCGTTCGGCTTCCAGCGTGCGGGGACACCCGAGTCGCTGGCGGAGCTCGGCCGGACGCGCGGGTTCGAGGTCGTCGTCGTGCCGCCGTTCGAGCTCGACGGCCGCCCCGTCCGGAGCTCGGACGTCCGGGCCGCGATCGCCGCGGGCGACGTGGCGACCGCCGCCCGGCTGCTCGGCCGGCCGCACGCCGTCGTCGGTGAGGCCACGCCCGCCGACGGGGGCACGACCGTCCGGTTCGAGCTCCCGGTCGCGCTGCCGCCCGATGGCGACTACGTGGCGACCGTCGACGGCACCGAGCGCGCCATGCGCGTCGAGGACGGCGGCGTGCGGGTGCCCGGGATCGCGACCTTCGGCAAGACCCGCGTCGAGTTCCGCGCCGCCGGCTGATCGGCTCGAGGCGTCCGAGGCGCCCCGCGCGGCTAGCGCAGCTCGATCTCCGCCTTGTCCTTCTCGGTGACCTCGTCGGGCCGCTTGCCCAGGATGATCATCCCCAGCACGCCGTCCGGGGTCACGGCGTCCTTGGCGACCGTGTCCACGATCCGGCCGTGGTACATGACGCTGATCCGGTCCGACAGGTCGAACACGTCGTGGATGTCGTGGCTGATGAGGAAGATCCCGATGCCCTCCTCCTTGAGCTGGCTGACCAGGTTCGCGGACCTGGGCGGTCTCGGCAGGGCCGAGCGCCGCGGTGGGCTCGTCCATGATCAGGATCCGGGCGTTGAAGTAGACCGCGCGGGCGATCGCGACCGCCTGCCGCTGGCCGCCCGACAGCGACTTCACGGGCATCTTGAAGCGCTTGAAGTTCGGGTTGAGCCGGCCCATCACCTTGCGGGTCTCGGCCTCCATCTGGAGTCGTCGAGCGACCCGAAGCGCGTGGTCAGCTCGCGGCCGAGGAACAGGTTGGCCGGCGTGTCGACGTTGTCCGCCAGCGCGAGCGTCTGGTAGATCGTCTCGATCCTTAGCGCCTTCGCGTCGCGTGGGTTGTTGATCGAGACGTCCTTGCCGTCGATGTGGATCTCGCCGGTGTCGGCGGTCTGCGCACCGGACAGGACCCGCATCAGGGTCGACTTGCCCGCGCCATTGCCGCCGACGAGGCCGACGACCTCGCCGGCGTGGAGGTCGACGTTCACCCCTTCGACGGCATGCACGCCGCCGAACGCGACGTTGATGTCGCGCATCTCGACGAGCGGGCGTCGCGCTCCGCGACCGTCACGCGTCGTGGCTCCTTCCGCTGCCGTCATCGTCCGCCGCCCCGGCGCCGGTTGAAGGTGTCGAAACCGACCGCGAGGAACAGCACGATGCCGGCGATGATGTCCTGGCCGGGCGAGTCGATGCCCATGAAGCCCATGCCGGACGGAGCGACTGCATGACGAAGGCGCCGAGGACCGCGCCGGGGATCGTCCCGATGCCGCCCGCGAACGAGGTGCCGCCGATGACCGCGGCGGCGATGACGTACAGCTCTAGCTCCGACGCCGACGTCGAGCGTCCGCCGCTCGAGCCGGGCGGACGCGATCGCGGCGGTGAGGGCGCAGAGGATGCCCATCAGGACGAAGGTCTTGCATGATCGTCCAGCGGGTGTTGATGCCCGCCAGCTCGGCCGCGTCGGGGTTGCCGCCGTACGCGTACACATAGCGCCCGAAGCGGCGCCGCGTGGCGAGCAAGGTCATCACCAGCGTCACGCCGAGGAGCGAGGATGATCGGGTTGGGGATAGCCGGTCGGGATCTTCCAGCCGCCCTCGGGCGCGGGATGCCCGCTGCCTCGGCGTGATCACGCGCCAGGCCCTCCGGCCAGAAGTAGGCGTTGGCAATGCGGACGGGGCCGAGGACGGCGACGCAGCCGACCAGGCCGATCATGACCTCCGCCCACATCGGCCGGACCGGGAAGCCGTACCGCCGCCGATGCCGTCGGCCCGTTCAGCGCAGGGCGATGATCGCGACGGCAGCCCAGGATCCGAGCGCCCACGAGAGGGTGCCGCCGAGGGAGCCCTGTGCGCCGCCGCCGATGAGCTGGAAGGTCGGGTCCAGGCCGGACACGGCCGCGCCGGTGGACAGGTACCACACGACGCCCCGGATCGACAGCAGCCCGCCGAGCGTGACGATGAACGAGGGCACCCCGACGTAGGCGATGATGAAGCCCTGGAGGCCGCCGATGGGGGCGCCCGAGGGCCCGCCGAGCGCAGGGCGATGGCCCAGCTCAACGGGAAGTCGGCGCCGAGGCCGAGCGCGGGCAGCCAGTCGGTCATCAGCAGCGCCAAGGTCATGCGCGATGAAGCCGAGCGAGCGACCCGACCGACAGGTCGATGTTGCGGGACACGATGACCATGACCATGCCGGTCGCGATGACCGCGATCCCGGCGGCCTGGACCGCGAGCGTGACCATGTTCGTCGGCTGGAAGAACTTGCCGCCGCTCAGGATGTTGAACGCGAGCAGGATCGCGCCGAGGGCGACGAGCATGCCCGAACAGGCGGAGATCGATCTCCGTCTGGGCGATCAGCCCGCGATCGAGGTCCGGGTGGGAGGCTCGACCTGACCGGAAACGGGTGTCGCGTCGGCCACGTTCGTCACGGCGGCCCTCCTGGCCTGGTGGAGAGATCGACCTGCGCCCCCCGGAGGATCCGAGGGGCGCAGCGTATCGCTATCGGAGCGGCCGGATGACCGCTACTTGCAGGCGGCGGGTGCCTCGGCCGCGGCGGCGTCGACGCCCTTGCACAGGTCTTCCTTGGTGATCTGCTCGTCGTCGATCGCCATCTGGAGGTTCTCCGCGGTGAGCGGGGTCGGGCTGCAGGATGAAGGACTGACCGACGTCCCGTCGGGGGTGGTGAACGGCGTGGCGGTGAGACCGGCCGCCGGGGCGACCGTCGGGTCGATGAGGCCGTCCGGCAGCGTCAGGCCGGCCATCGCGGTGCCCTTGCAGAGCTCGAGCGCCGCGGCGCCGGCCGCCTTGCCGAGCTCGTTGGCGTTCTTGAACACGTCCACGTACTGCTTGCCCAGCGCGACGTTGTTCAGGTTGGCGGGGTCGCCGTCCTGGCCGCTGAGGGGCGGGAAGCCGTAGCTCTTCGCGGTGAGCGCGCCGACGACGCCGAGCGCCGTGCTGTCGTTCTCCGCGAGGATCGCGTCGATCTTGTTGCCGTCGGCGACGGCCTTGTCGATGATCGCTCCATGTTCTTCTGGGCGCGTCTCGGTCTTCCAGGCGTCGGTGTAGGTGCCGTCCTCAGGCCCGACTGTTGAGGATCTTGATGTCGCCGGAGGCGACCTTGGCCTTGAGGCCCGCCTCGTCCCAGCCCTGGGGCAGGAACGTGGAGGCGTTCGCGTCGCCCGGGTTGCCCTTGATCAGGACGTAGTTGCCCGTCGGGACCTTGGCATGATGGCCTCGGCCTCGGCCTTGCCGACGAGCACGTTGTCGAACGTGATGTACAGGATGTCGGGATCCTCGATCAGGCGGTCGTACGCGATGACCGGGATGCCCGCGTCCTTGGCCTTCTGGAGCGGCCGGCAGGATCGCCTTGCTGTCCTGCGCGGCAGGATCAGGACCTTGGCGCCCTCCGTGATCAGCGTGTCGACGTCGGTCAGCTGCTGCTCGCGATGAGGTTCGCGTCGGCGCCGATGTACGTGCCGCCGCCGGCCTCGACCGTCTCCTTGATGGCGGGCTCGTCGTGCGCGGCCCAGCGCGGCTGCTGGAAGTTGTTCCAGGACACGCCGACCGTGCAGTCACCGGCCGCCGCGGACGCGCTCGCCGCGGCACTTGCCGGAGCCGAGCTTGCCGGCGCGGCACTTCTGCCGCGCTCGGTGCGGTGGTTGCTCCACCGCCGCCGCAGGCGGCGACCAGGATCGCGGACATGCCCGCGATCGTGGCCAGTTTTCGCATACCCATGCGTGTATTCCTCCTCCTCGTGACGGATGGCAATCGACGAAGAACCGCCGGTACCGCCGCGTAGGCTACATCGTCGGGGTAGTCCCGACGCTGATCGGCAGTCCCCCGCGGGGACGCGCCATTGCCGTGTGTTCGCGAGCGGCCATCATGACGCGCTCGCGAGCCGCTGGACGGGAGCCGGCCGGGCCATGAAGCCCGCCGGGTCCGCGAGGATTGGCTCGAGTGCCAGCTCCGCCGCTCCGATGAGCGGCGCGTCGGCGCCGAGCGTGGCCGGCACGATCCGCACCAGGGCGCGAGGGGCCGGCAGCGCGCGCGCGCTGAGCCCGGCCTCAACCGTGTGGCGGATGGCCGGGTAGATCCGGCCGTGCATCGACCCGAGCACGATCAGCTGCGGGTTCAGGATGTTCACCAGGCCCGCGAGCCCGACAGCGAGCCAGCGGCCCACGTGCTCGAGCGCCGCGACGGCGACCTGGTTGCCGGCCTGCGCCTCGCGCAGGACGAGATCGATGCCGTCCGTCCGGCGTCGGGCGAGCAGGCCCGCGAGCGCGAGGAGCGCACCCTCGCCGACCTCCGTCTCCCAGCAGCCGATCGAGCCGCAGCGACAGGGCGATCCGCCCGGGTTGACCGGGAGATGGCCGATCTCGCCGCCGTAGCCGGCGATCCCGTCAGCGGCCGGCCGCCGATGATCGACCCGCCGCCGACGCCGACCTCGCCCGAGACGTAGATCAGGTCGTCGACGCCCATGCCCGCGCCCCGGAGGTGCTCGGCGAGCGCGCCCAGGTCCGCGTCGTTGGCGACGATCACCGGGACGTCCATGCCCAGGGCCGCTGCGAGCCGGTCGCCGAACGGCTCGTCGATCCAGCCGAGGTTCGGCGCCATGGCGACCAGGCCGTCGCTGCCGCCGGACGACTCCCGCGACCGCAACGCCGACCCCGACGATCGGCGCGGCGGTCGCGCGCGGATCGCGCCGGCCAACGAGGCGATGTGGCCGACGACTTCGTCCACCGAGTGCTCGTCTCGAGGCGGGTGACGCGCTCCTGGGCGATGACCCGGCCGTCGAGCCCCACGATGGCGACGGAGAGCGAGTCGACCAGCGTCTCGACGGCGAGTACGACCGCCGCATCGCGGACGATCCGCACCACGGGAGACGGGCGGCCGGGCGTGCCCTGGCGGACGGCGGGCGCCTCCTGGACGAGCCCCGCGGCGGCGAGCTCGCCGACCAGCCCGCGGATGGCGGTGCGGGTCAATCCGGTCGCCGCCACGAGCTGGGAGCGCGACATCGGGCCGGCGTCATGCAGCCCGCGAACAATCGCGGACAGGTTCGCCCGGCGCACGGTTTCGCTGCGCTGCCCGACTTCGACCCGACCCAGGCGCAAGGTTTGTGTTCCTTTCTTGCAAACGTGTGCCAGACTCTCGCAACGCAGGGACCCGTGTCAAGCCCGATCCGCACGCGGCGGACCGGGGCGAGACCGGACGGGAGGAGGAAGCCGATGACGACGGGTTCGACGCGCGCGGCTGCCGTGGCGCCCGAGACGTCGGGTGGCGGGCAACGGCGGCTGCGCATGGGCGTGCTCTCGACCGCGGACATCGCGCCTCCAGAAGGTGATCCCCGGGATGCGGCGCTCCGCCCTCGTCGACGTCGTCGCCATCGCGTCCCGCCAGGCGGGCCGAGCCGAGACCGTGGCCCGGGAGCTCGCCATCCCGCGAGCCCACGGGTCGTACGAGGTGCTTCTCGCGGACCCCGACGTCGACGCGGTATACATCCCGCTGCCCAACCACCTCCACGCCGAGTGGACGATCGCCGCAGCTGCGGCCGGCAAGCCGTGCTGTGCGAGAAGCCGATCGCGATGACCGCGGACGAGGCGCAGGCGCATGGTCGACGTCGCGCACGAGACCGGCGTGCCGTTGATGGAGGCGTTCATGTACCGCCAGCACCCGTCGTGGGTGGCGGTGCGCGAGCTCGTGGCCGCGGGCCGGATCGGGCGGCTGCGGGCCGTCGACAGCTGGTTCTCGTACTACAACGACGACCCGGCCAACATCCGCAACATCGGCGAGTTCGGCGGTGGAGCGCTGTACGACATCGGCTGCTACACGATCAACCTGTCGCGGATGCTGTTCGGCGGCGAGCCGGACGAAGTGCTCGGCCGGGTCGTCCGCGACCCCGCGCTGGGCGTCGACATGCTCACGAGCGCGATCCTCGGCTTCGAGCGAGGGCACGGCGACGTTCACCGTGCTCGACCCGGGTCGAGACCGGACCAGCGGGTCCACCTGTACGGCGACCGGGGCCGGATCTCGATCGACATCCCGTTCAACATCCCGCCCGACCTGCCGACGCGGGTCCGCGTCGTCGCCGGTGGCGACCCGCCGGTCGCACCGGGCGAGGAGGTCCTCGAGTTCGAGACGCTCGATCCGTACGCCGCCGAGGCGGATGCGTTCGCGGCGGCGGTGCTTGACCGGGCAGCCGGTGCCGGTGCCGCCCGAGGACGCGGTGGCCAACCTGCGGATCATCGAGCGCGTATTTGCCGGCAGTGGGGGATGATGCGATGACCGTGGTGAGCGGGCTGAGGGGCCCTGAGCACGACACGAAGGGGAAGCGGTGAGCGACGACGACGCGCCAGGACGGCGACGGCAGCCAGGCGGCCGGGGAGCCCGAGACGAGCGGTGCGGCGAGTGCGCCTGAGTCGCCGCCGACGCCCACGGCCGGTCCCACGACCGGTGCTCACCCGGGTGCATCGGCACCGCGCAGGCCACGGCGTCGGACGCTGCTCGCGGTCGGCCTGGTCGCCGTGATCGTCGTGACGGCGGTCGGGTTCGGCGTGACCCGCGTCATCACGCCGGATCGCTCCTGTCCCACGCCTGCCGAGCACGCGGACTGGTCTGTCGCCCGGCGCTGGGACGAGTCGCTGCTGGACGCGATCCGGCGCGCGCTCCCGAACCCGCCTGTCCATGCGCGCAACCTGTTCCACACCTCCGTCGCGATGTGGGACGCCTGGGCGGCGTACGACCCGACGGCCAACGGCTACATCTACACGGCCAAGGAGCAGGCCGGCGACGTCGCCGCGGCGCGCGACGAGGCGATCAGCTACGCGGCGTACCGCGTGCTGTCAGCCCGGTTCATCAAGGCCGTCGGCGGCGCGGACTCGCTCGCCGAGTTCGCGGACGTCATGGACACCCTGTGCTACCCGGTGACGGTCAACACGACCGAGGGCGACACGCCCGCCGCGGTCGGCAATCGGATCGCGGCCGCCGTCCTCGCCTACGGCCTGGAGGACGGCTCGAACCAGGCCAACGGCTACGCGGCGCCGGACTACGCGCCGGTCAACGACCCGCTCGTCGTCAACAAGCCCGGGACCACGATGAAGGACCCCAACCGCTGGCAGCCGCTCCAGCTCGAGAAGATGATCTCGCAGAACGGGATCCCGGTGGAGAACGGCGTCCAGCAGGCCGTCGGCCCGCACTGGGGCCACGTGCTGGGCTTCGGCATCCCTGACGGCGGATCGGCCGGCGTGCCGATGGATCCCGGGCCGCCGCCGCTGCTGGGCGGGACCCCGGAGCAGGACCAGGCGTACAAGGACCAGGCGGTGGAGATCGTCCGGCGGAGCAGCCTGCTCGACGCCGCCTCGGACGAGACGATCGACATCTCGCCCGCGTCCTTCGGTGGCAACACGCTGGGCACCAACGACGGGCACGGGCCACCCGGTCAACCCGGCGACAGGCCAGCCGTACGAGCCGGACCTCGTCAAGGTCGGCGACTTCTCCCGCGCGCTCACCGAGTACTGGGCGGACGGCCCGAAGTCCGAGACGCCGCCCGGCCACTGGAACGTCATCACCAACGAGGTCGGCGACGCGCTCGGGCCCGACGACCTGAAGATCGGCGGGCAGGGGGACGCGGTCGACCGGCTGCAGTGGGATGTCAAGGCGTACCTCGCGCTCAACGGCGCGGTCCACGACGCCGCCATCGCGCGCGTGGGGTCTCAAGGGCTACTACGACTCCGTGCGCCCGATCTCGATGATCCGCTACCTCGCGGGCCTCGGCCAGTCGAGCGATCCCGTCGCTGCCGTCGTTCAACGCTGACGGGCATCCCGCTCGTGCCCGACCTCGTGGAGCTGATCACGCCCGAGACGACCGCCGTCGGGCCAGCGCCACGCGGCGCTCCCGGGCACGAGGGCGAGATCGCCATCCGCGCATGGGCCGGCAACCCCAAGGACCCGAAGACCGAGACCAGCGGCGTCCACTGGATCCTCGCCTCGACCTGGGTCCCGTACCAGCTGCCCACGTTCGTCACGCCGGCGTTCCAGGGCTACACGTCGGGCCACAGCACGTTCAGCCGGGCCGCGGCCGAGGTCCTCACCGCCTTCACCGGCAGCGAGTACTTCCCGGGTGGCCTCGGCTCTGGACGAAGCCCAAGGGCGAGCTGATCGTCGAGGAAGGCCCGAGCGCGGACGTCACGCTGCAGGCCGCCACGTACTACGACGCCGCGGACCAGGCGGGGATCTCCCGGCTGTACGGCGGGATCCACATCCCAGCGGACGACTTCAACGGCCGGATCATCGGCTCGGAGTGCGGCAAGGATGCGTGGACGCTCGCCCAGCAGTACTTCGCCGGCACGGCCGGGTCGTGACGCGGATCGCGCATCGCGCCAGAGCGGCGCCGGCGCCACCGGTGAGCCGCGGGTGAGCCGGCGGACGGGGCTCATCGCCGGATCGCTCGTGGTCGTGGTGTCGGCGGTCGTGCTCGCAGGGCTGTTCGCTGGTGGCGTCGTCCGCTTCGGGCCGACGCCGCCGACCACTGCGCTCGGCGCTGCCGCAGTACGTGGAGGAGACCGCGACCGCGGGCATCGACCTCACCTACGACGGCAGCGAGACGTACTACGTGGGCGGCGGCCTCGCGGTGCTCGACTGCGACGGCGACGGCCTGCCCGACGTCTACGCAGCGGGCGGCGAGCAACGCCGCTGCGCTGTTCCGCAACGCGAGCCCGATCGGCGGCGCCCTGCGGTTCGAACGGGTCCCCGGCGAGGCGACGGACATGACGCCGCTCACCGGCGCCTACCCGATCGACATCGACGCCGATGGCGTGACCGACCTCGCGGTGCTCGGTGTTGGCCAGTCGCAGTTGCTCCGCGGCCTCGGCGACTGCCGGTTCGAGCGTGCGGACCAAGCCTGGGGGGCGACGCCGACGCCCGCCTTCGGGTCCGCGTTCAGCGCCACCTGGGAGGGTGACGCGACGCTGCCCACGCTCGCGTTCGGCAACTACCTCGAGCTCGACGCCGCCGGCGAATCGACCGTGACCTGGCGCCCAACGAGGTCATCCGTCCCGACGCGACGGATCCGCCTATGCCGCCCGGTGCCGCTGACGCCCGGCTACTGCGCGCTGTCGGTCCTGTTCAGCGACTGGGACGGCTCCGGGCGCCGAGACCTGCGGGTCAGCAACGACCGCCACTACTACGACGTCGAGGATGGCGGAGAGCAGCTCTGGCGGTTCGAGCCCGGCAGCCCGCCATACCTGTACACCGCCGACGACGGCTGGGTGCTGCTCCAGCTGTGGGGCATGGGGATCGCGAGCTATGACGTGACGGGCGACGGCTATCCCGAGGTCTACCTCACGAGCCAGGGCCCGAACACGCTGCAGACGCTGCTCGCCGGGCCCGCCCAGCCGACCTATCGCGACCTCGCCAATCGCCGGGGCATCGAGGGAACCCGCCCCGCGGCTGTGGCGCGTGGCGGCCGGCGAGGCGCCGCGCGAGTACACCGCCGATGATGGCTGGGTGAGCATGCAGATCTGGGGGATGGGCATCGCGAGTCAGGACGTGACCGGCGACGGGCTGCCCGAGGTCTACCTCACGAGCCAGGGCGACAACAAGCTCCAGACGCTGTTGACGGGCCCCGAGCAGCCCGACGTACCGCGACATCGCCCTCCGGAGGGGCGTGACGGCCGCGCAGCCCTACGGGCGGCGATCCGCTCCCGTCGACTGCCTGGCACCCGGAGTTCCAGGACGTCAACAACGACGGGTTCATGGACCTGTTCGTGTCCAAGGGCAACGTCAACGTCGCTGCCCGACTACGCGGCGAAGGACCCGAGCGACCTGTTCCTCGGCCAGCCCGACGGCACGTACGTCCAGGGTCGCCGAGTCGGGCATCGCGCACTTCGACCGCGGGCGTGGCGCGGCGCTCGTCGACCTCAACCTCGACGGCCTGCTCGACCTCGTGGAGGTCAACCTCGGCGCGCCGGTCCGCGTGTGGCGGAACGTGGGGGCCGGGACCGCTGTGCGCCCGCGGCGATGGGCCACTGGGTCGGGTACCGGCTGCGGCAGCCCGGCGGCAACCGGGACGCGATCGGCGCGGTGGTCGAGATCGGGTCGGCGACGGTCATCAGTCGCCGCGAGGCGGTCGTGGGCGGCGGCCACGCAGCGGCCAGCTTGGGTGGACACAGGTTGGCATCGGCGGCGCGGAGGCGGAGCTGCGGGTCACCTGGCCGGACGGCGAGCGGGGCCGTGGCAGCGGTCGGGGCCGACGCGGTTTGCGATCATCGACCGCGGCGCGACCGGCGCCCCAGCCATGGACGCCCGGCAGCGCCGCGGGAGGCGGATGACGATGGCGAAGGCGCGGCTGGCCCGGATCGACCTGCCGGACTTCGGTGCGCCCGGGCCTCGGCCGGAGCTGCCCGTCGAGGTCTACCCGGCGCGGGTGACGGAGCTTCGTGCGCGCGCGAGCGCTCGCGCGTACGACCGCCTGGTGGTGTACGCGGATCGCGAGCACAGCGCCAACCTCTCGTTCCTGACGGGGTTCGACCCGCGGTTCGAGGAGGCGCTGCTCGTCGTCGGGCCGGACGACCCGCCGCTGATCCTCGTCGGCAACGAGTGCCGCGGGACGGCCGGGGCCGCGCCGCTGCCGATGCGCGTGGAGCTGTTCCAGGACTTCAGCCTGCCCAACCAGCCGCGCGACCGGTCACGGCCCCTGGGCGAGATCCTGGCGGGGGAGGGGATCGGGCGCGGCTCGCGGGTCGGGGTGCTGGGCTGGAAGCCGTTCGCGGACCGGTCGCGGCTCGACGTCCCCGCGTACATCGTTGACGCGCTTCGCACCCTCGTGGGTGCGGCGGGTCTCGTCGAGAACGCGAACGACCTGCTGGTCGACCCGGCCGACGGGCTGCGCGTGATCAACACCGTCGACCAGCTGGCCGGCTTCGAGCATGCCGCCACGCGCACGTCGCGAGGCGTCCGGGCGCTGCTCCACGGGCTCCGGCCGGGCATGACCGAGGCGGAGGCCGTCGGGCTGCTCGGCTGGGACGGGACGCCGCTGTCGTGCCACCTGATGCTGACCGCCGGGCCGCGTGCACGGTTCGGGCTGCTCAGCCCGTCGGATCGCCCGATCGAGCGTGGCGACCCGTTCACCGTCGCCTTCGGGATCTGGGGCGCCCTCAACTGCCGAGCGGGCTGGGTGGCGGAAGGCGCCGACGACCTGCCGGACGGCGTCCGCGACTACGTGGACCGGCTCGTGGCGCCATACGTCGAGGCGGTGGCCGAGTGGTACGGCGCGCTGCACATCGGCGTGACCGGCGGCGAGCTCCAGGCGATCATCGACCGCCGGCTGGGCGACCCGTTCTTCGGCATCTTCCTCAACCCCGGCCACCAGCTCCACCTCGACGAGTGGGTCAGCTCGCCGATCTGGCCGGGCTCGACGGTGGCGCTGCGCTCCGGGATGGCGCTCCAGGTCGACATCATCCCGGCCACGGGCACGCCGTGGTTCACGACCAACATCGAGGACGGGATCGCCATCGCCGACGAGGGGCTGCGGGCGTCGTTCGCAGCCGCCTATCCGGCGGCGTGGACGCGGATCGAGGCGCGACGGGCGTTCATGCGCGACGCGCTGGGCATCGACCTCCACCCCGACGTCCTGCCGTTCTCCAGCATCCCCGCCTGGCTGCCGCCGTTCGTGCTCCGGCCGGACCTCGCGATGACGCTCGCCTGAGGCAGCGGACGGCCGTCCCCGAGCGTCGATCCGTGCTCGCGTTTGCCGGTTCGAGGCCTGCCCTGCTATCCTCCGCCGGTCGAAGTACATGGAATACAGTCACGCCATCGTTCGTGTCGGAGGATCGAGTGCCGCTCGCGCGGGAGAAGAAGCAAGAGGTCATCACCCAGTTCGCCGTCAAGGACGGTGACACCGGGTCGCCCGAGGTCCAGGTCGCGCTCCTGACGGAGCGGATCCGCGATCTCAACGGGCACCTCGCGCGCTTTCCGAAGGATCATCATTCCCGCCGCGGCCTCCTCAAGCTCGTGGGTCAGCGCCGACGCCTTCTTGCGTATCTGATCAAGAAGGACGCCACTCGCTATCGAGCCGTGATCGGCTCGCTCGGACTCCGCCGCTAGGACTCGCCGCAGCAGACCCCGGACGTTGATCCGGGGTCTTGTGCATCCGGCTCCTGGCCTCGAGGCCCCGGCCCTACCCGCCGCAGGTCGCTCCTTCCACCTTCACGACCAAGGAGGTCGTTCACACGTGCCCACTCCCACCACGCTCGAGATCGAGTTCGGCGGTCGAACCCTGATCCTGGAGACCGGCCGCCTGGCCGGCAACGCCGGCGGCGCCGTCACCGCCCGCTACGGCGACTCGATGGTCCTCGGGACCGCGAACCGCTCCGAGCCCCGCCCGGGTCTCGACTTCTTCCCGCTCACCGTCGATTTCGAGGAGCGGATGTACGCGGCCGGCAAGATCCCCGGCGGCTTCATCAAGCGCGAGGGCCGCGCCTCCGAGGCCGCGACGCTCGCGGCGCGCCTCACCGACCGCCCGATCCGCCCGCTGTTCCCCGAGGGGTACAAGGACGACGTCCAGATCGTCATCACGACGCTCTCGACGGACCACGAGAACGAGCTCGACGTGCTTGGCACGATCGCCGCGTCCGCGGCGCTGACGATCAGCGAGATCCCGTTCCAGGGCCCGATCGGCGCCGTCCACGTCGGCTACATCGACGGCGAGTTCGTCCTCAACCCGACCACGAGCCAGCTCGTGGAGTCGCAGCTCGACCTCGTCGTCGCCGGCACCCGCGACGCGATCATGATGGTCGAGGCCGGCGTCAAGATCCTGCCCGAGGACGTGATGGCCGAGGCGATCATGTTCGCCCACCGGTCGATCGCGCCGCTCATCGACCTCCAGGAGGAGCTGCGCGAGAAGGTCGGCAAGGCCAAGCGCCTGCCGTACCTCGAGCCGGCCACCGACTCCGTGCTCACCTTCGCCGAGCTGGCCAAGGCCGGCGGCGAGTTCGTCGTCGTCGACGTCGAGACCACCGGCACGGACCCGAAGATGGCCGACCTCGTCGAGGTCGCCGCGGTCCGCGTCAAGGGCGGCAAGATCACCGACCGCTGGTCCACGTACGTGAACCCGGGCCGGCCGATCGTCGGCAACCAGATGCACGGCATCACCGACAAGGACGTCAAGGGCGCCCCGACCCCGGCCGAGGCCGCCCGCAAGGCGCTCGACTTCGTGGGCGACGCGCTGTTCGTCGGCCACTCGGTGGGCTTCGACATCGCGTTCATCGAGGCTGCGCTGGGCGACGGCACCCGCATCGAGCAGGGCCGCTACCTGGACACGCTGGTGATCGCGCGCGACGGCTACCCCGAGCTCGAGAACTACAAGCTGCCGACCCTGGCGAACTTCTTCGGGGTCGAGCTCAAGGAGAGCCACCGCGCCCTCCCGGACGCCGAGGCGACCGCGACCCTGCTGAACTGGTTCGGCAACGACCTGCCCGGCCGGATCGCCGACCTCAAGGCCGGCATCGCGACCGCGGTCCGCGCCACGCGCACCGACAAGGCCGAGTCCGAGAAGCTGCTCGAGGCGGCCCGCCGCCAGGCGCGCTTCAGCAAGAGCCTGTTCGGGCTCGTGCAGAAGAAGACCGTCCGTGAGCTCGTCCTCGGCGAGGGCCTCCGCATGGACGGCCGCGCCACCGACGAGATCCGCCCGATCTCGGTCGAGGTCGGCCTGCTCCCGCGTGCGCACGGCTCCGGCCTGTTCACCCGCGGCCAGACCCAGGCCCTGACGGTCGCCACGCTCGGCGCGTCCTCGGACGTCCAGCGGATCGACACGATCAGCGCGGAGACCGAGAAGCGGTACCTCCACCACTACAACTTCCCGCCCTACAGCACCGGTGAGAACAAGCCGATGCGCGGGCCCAGCCGCCGCGACATCGGGCACGGCAACCTCGCCGCCCGGGCGCTGCTGCCGGTCCTCCCGACGCACGACGAGTTCCCGTACGTCATCCGCCTCGTGTCCGAGGTCGTCGCCGGCAACGGCTCGACGTCCATGGCCTCGACGTGCGGCTCGACCCTCGCCCTGATGGACGCGGGCGTGCCGATCTCGGCGCCGGTCGCCGGTGCCGCGATGGGCCTCGTGCTCGACAGCGAGACCGGCAACTTCGTGGTCCTCACCGACATCCTCGGCAAGGAGGACTCGATCGGTGACATGGACTTCAAGGTCACCGGGACCACGAAGGGCATCACCGCCCTCCAGATGGACATCAAGGTCAAGGGCATCGACGAGCGGGTCATCCGCGAGGGGCTCAAGCAGGCCCTCGCCGCCCGCCTGTTCATCCTCGACAAGATGACCGAGGTCCTGCCGAACGCGCGCGAGGAGATGTCCGACTTCGCGCCGCGGATCACGACGATCAAGATCAACCCCGAGAAGATCCGCGAGATCATCGGCAAGGGTGGGTCGATGATCCGGAAGATCCAGGAAGAGACCAGCACCGAGATCAACGTCGAGGACGACGGCACCGTGGAGATCGCGG
Organism: uncultured Chloroflexia bacterium; assembly: GCA_963763075.1. GTDB lineage: Bacteria > Chloroflexota > Limnocylindria > Limnocylindrales > CSP1-4 > CAIXZV01. The sequence continues at coordinate 38,368 of CAVXNF010000006.1, forward strand.
CCGTGTCCGGGGAGAACGCCCGCAAGGCGATCACCTGGATCGAGAGCCTGACCCGCGACGTCGAGGTCGGCGCGCTGTACCTCGGCAAGGTCACCCGGCTCATGAACTTCGGCGCCTTCGTCGAGATCCTGCCGGGCAAGGAGGGGCTCGTCCGGATCGGCGAGCTCGCCGACTACCACGTGCCGTCCGTCGAGGACGTCGTGTCGGTCGGGGACGAGGTCATGGTGGTGGTCACCGAGATCGACCGCCAGGGCCGCGTCAACCTCTCCCGCAAGGCGGCGATGCAGCGGCATCTCGCCAAGTAACCCTCGTCACGCAGACGCCCCCGGGAGCCACGGCTCCCGGGGGCGTTTCTCGTTGTCCGGCGCTCGCCGCTCCCGTCGGTTTCAGCCTGGGAGTGCGACCCACCTCGCGACTGGGAGCGAATCTCGGCCCGGGGGTGCGGACGGCGCCCGATCTGCGTCGAGGCGACGCGCCGAGACGGCGCGGGCTCGTACCCGGGGGACGAACGCGGACGGCCGTGCCAGTCGGTTCGCACTGGGAGGTTGAGCGCGGCGTCACCGCGCCGCGCGAGCCGCGCCATCGGCCGCGAGGCCCGCGAACGCGCGCGAGCCGACTCGTCCGGAAACGGCCAACGCCCCCGGGGTGGTCCCGGGGGCGCTTCGTGTGCGGCCGTTCGGAGGCGGCGCTTTGGATGGCTTGCGGCTACCAGGCCGGCTGGTTGTACCGCGTGTCGGCGTCTCGAGAGTCGTCACCAACTGCCTGTGCCAGGACGCCGATCAGGGCCACGAGCAGGAGGGCGATGAGGAGTTCCATGCCGGTATCCTGCGCCGGGGGGTTGATAACAGCAATCCGTTGTGGTCTCATAAGAAATCATGACAACTGATTACTCCGTCGCCCCGCCGACGAGCCGCCGCGTCCTCCCGGACGCGCTCTCGGACCTCAGCCTCCGCCAGCTGCTCAGCTTCCGGGCCGTCGCGGACGAGGGCTCGTTCCACGGTGCCGCCGACGCGCTGGACTACACGCAGTCGGCCGTCAGCCAGCACGTGATGGCCCTCGAGGCGGCGCTCGGCGTGCGCCTGTTCGACCGCGGCCGCGGCCGGCGGACCGTGGAGCTCACGGAGGCCGGCACGCTCCTGCTGCGCCACGTCGAGACGATCACCGACCGGCTCCAGGCGGCACGCGCGGACCTGCTCGCGTACGCGGCCGGGGAGACGGGCCGGCTCCGGATCGGCGTCTACCAGAGCATCGGCACCCGGATCCTGCCCGCGATCATCGGCCGCTTCAGCCAGGCCTGGCCCGGCGTCGAGGTCCAGCTCATGGAGGCCAACAGCGACGAGGGCCTGATGGACATGGTGGAGCCCGGCCGGCTCGACCTGACGTTCGGCGTCCTGCCGCTGCCCGAGGGCCCGTTCGACGGCGTCGAGCTCCTGTCCGACCCGTTCGTCCTCGTCGTGTCCGCGTCGTCGCCCCTCGCCGGGCGCCGTGAAGCCCCGCCGATCGCGCTGATCGGGGAGCAGAAGCTCATCGGGTTCCGCTCGTGCCGGAGCACGCGCTGGGTCGAGAGCCAGCTCCGCGCCGCCGGCACGGAGCCCAACTTCGTGTTCCGCTCCGAGGACAACGGCACGGTCCAGGCGATGGCCGGCGCGGGCCTCGGCAGCGCGCTCGTGCCGCTGCTCGCGGTCGACACCTCGGACCCGCTGATCGCGATCCTGCCGACGACCCTCGAGCCCCGCCGGATCGCGCTCATGTGGCACCGCGACCGGTATCGCTCGCCGGCCTCGCGCGAGTTCGTCGAGATCGCCCAGGCGGTGTGCGCGGAGCTCGCGACCGGCCTCCGGGCGACCCCGCCGGACCGGTCGGTGACGCCCGCTCGGACTGACCCCGCCGACACCCGTCGCGACCCCCGCCTGACCGCCGATGCGGCGTTCGCCGGAGGCGGAATCGGGAGGGCCCGCTGGTATACTCCCGCGGTGCCCGACAACCTATCGCTAGCAGGTCGGACCGTGCCTCGAACCAGCCCGAACTCCCTCGTCGTCGCCGTCGTCGGTGCCACCGGCGCCGTCGGCCGGACGATGATCCAGGTCCTCCTCGAGAAGCAGCTCCCGATCACCGAGCTGCGGCTCCTCGCGTCGGCGCGCAGCGCCGGGCGGGTCGTGAACGTGGGCGGCACGGACTACACCGTGGGCCTGGCGACGCCGGAGGCGTTCGAGGGGGTCGACATCGCGCTGTTCAGCGCCGGCGGCGGGACGAGCAAGGAGCTCGCGCCGGAGGCGGCGAAGCGCGGCTGCACGGTCATCGACAACTCGAGCGCGTGGCGCATGGACCCGGACGTGCCGCTCGTCGTGAGCCAGGTCAACCCCGGCGACCTCGAGGGCCACGAGGGGATCATCGCGAACCCGAACTGCTCGACGATGCAGCTGCTGCCGCCGCTGATGGCGCTGCGCGACGCGGTCGGGATCGAGCGCGTCGTCGTGGACACGTACCAGAGCGTCGCCGGGACCGGCCACAAGGCGATCGTGGAGCTCGAGGAGCAGGTCAAGGCGCACGCCGAGGGCCGACCCAAGGTCGCCGAGATCTACCCGCACCCGATCGCGTTCAACGCCCTCCCGCACATCGACGTGTTCCTCGACAACGGGTACACGAAGGAGGAGTGGAAGGTCGTCACGGAGAGCCGCAAGATCCTCCACCTGCCCGACCTCCGGATCTCGTGCACGGCCGTCCGCGTGCCGGTGTTCATCAGCCACTCCGAGGCGGTCCACGTCGAGACCCGCGCCCCGATCACCCCGGCCGAGGCGCGCGCGCTGTTCGGCGGCGTCAAGGGCGTCGTCGTGCAGGACGACCCGGCCGCGAACGTGTACCCGCTGGCGACCGAGGCCGCCGGGCACGGACGAGATCTACGTCGGCCGGGTCCGCCAGGACCTGTCGATCGACGGCAACCGCGGGCTCGCCTTCTGGGTCGTGTCCGACAACCTGCGCAAGGGCGCGGCATCGAACGCCGTGGAGCTGGCCGAGGTGCTCGTCGAGCAGGGCTGGATCCGCAAGGCGAGCGAGCGCCAGCCGGTGGGAGCCGGGGGGCGCACCGCGTGATGCGCGACGAGCGCCAGGCGGCGCTCGAGGTGATCGCGAGCGAGGTCCGGGCGTGCACGCAGTGCCGGCTGCACGAGACCCGGACGCTGGCCGTGCCCGGCGAGGGCGACCCTGATACCGAGGTCGTGTTCGTCGGCGAGGGCCCGGGCATGAACGAGGACCGCGAGGGCCGGCCGTTCGTCGGGCGAGCCGGCGGCATGCTCGTCCGGCTGCTGGGCAGCATCGGCTGGCAGCGCAACGACGTGTTCATCACCAACGTCGTGAAGTGCCGGCCGCCCGGCAACCGCGACCCCGAGGCGGACGAGATCGCCGCCTGCGCGCCGTACCTGCAGCGCCAGCTCCAGGTGCTCGACCCGGCCGTCGTCGTGACGCTGGGCCGGTTCTCGATGCAGGCGTTCATCCCCGGCGCCCGGATCGGCCAGGTCCACGGCACGCACCCACCCGGTCGATCCCGAGACCGGCGCCGCGGCGGCGCTCGCGTTCGCGATGTACCACCCCGCGGCGGCGCTGCGCTCGTCGGGGGTCGAGCAGACCAGCTTCGAGGACGTCGCCCGGGTACCCTCCGTGCTGCTCCGGGCCCGCGAGCTGCGCGCCGGTCGCCGGAGCCGGCCGAACCACCGCCGCGCCGCCCGTCACCCCCGCCGCGCCACCGACCGTCACCACCGCGCCCGCATCCCCGCCACGCCCTGAGACTCCCGCCGCCGTCGCGGCCGAACCGGCCCCCGACGACGCCTCCCAGCTCACCCTGTTCTGACCCGCCACAAGACGAGCCACATGGACACCACCACCCATGCCTGATCCCAACGTGCCGCTCCGCATCATCCCGCTCGGCGGGGTGGGGGAGATCGGCAAGAACATGTACGTGTTCGAGTACGGCGACGACATCGTCGTCATCGACTGCGGCCTGATGTTCCCCGACGAGGAGATGTTCGGCATCGACCTCGTCGTCCCCGACGTGACGTTCCTCAAGGAGAACCGCCACAAGGTCCGGGCGTTCCTCATCACCCACGCCCACGAGGACCACGTCGGCGGCCTGCCCTACGTCCTGCCCGAGTTCCCGGGCGTCCCCGTGTACGCGAGCACGCTCGCGCGCGGCCTCCTGGGCAACAAGATCAAGGAGCACAAGCTCCACAACAACCCGCTGCTCGCGCTCGAGCCGGGCGACGAGCTGGCGGTCGGGCCGTTCACGGTCGTCCCGTTCCGGATCGGCCACTCGATCCCGGACGCGATGGGCATCGCCCTCCGGACCCCGGTCGGGACCGTCGTCCACACCGGCGACTTCAAGTTCGACCACACCCCGGTCGACGGCAAGCTGAGCGACTTCCACATCCTGGCGCGGCTCGGCGAGGAGGGCGTGATCGCGCTCCTGTCGGACTCGACGCGCGCCGAGAACCCGGGCTACACGCCCTCGGAGCGGATCGTGGGCGAGGCGTTCCGCGAGATCATGGAGCCGCTCGACGGCCGGGTGATCGTCGCCACCTTCGCCTCGAACATCGCGCGCATCCAGCAGGTGCTCGACGCCGCCGCCGACATGGGCCGCAAGACCGCGGTCATCGGCCGCTCGATGGAGCAGAACTTCCGGATCGCCACGGACCTCGGCTACCTCAAGTACCTGCCCTCGAACATCGTGGGCAAGGACAAGATCAAGGACATCCCCGGGCGACAAGCTGGTCATCGCGACGACCGGCGCCCAGGGCGAGCCGATGGCCGGCCTCGCGCGGATGGCGAACAACGACCACCGGTTCGTCGAGATCCAGCCGGGCGACACCGTGATCGTGTCGGCGAGCCCGATCCCGGGCAACGAGGAGTACGTCGCCCGGACCATCGACAACCTGTTCAAGGCCGGCGCGAACGTGTACTACCACACGATCAAGCGCGCGCACGTCTCGGGCCATGCGAGCCAGGAGGAGCTCAAGCTGATGCTCGGGCTCACCAAGCCGCGCTACTTCATCCCGATGCACGGCGAGTTCCGGATGCTCGTGCAGCACGGGCGGCTCGCGATCGAGACCGGGGTCCAGGCCGAGAACGTGTTCATCATCGAGAACGGCACGCCGATCGAGATCTTCGCCGACGGCAGCGCCCGCCGCGGGATGCCGGTCCCGGCCGGCTACGTGTACGTCGACGGGCTGTCGGTGGGCGAGGTGGGCGACATCGTCCTGCGCGACCGGCGCGCCCTCGCGAACGACGGGATGTTCATGATCGTCGTCCAGGTCGACAAGCAGACGGGACGCGTCGTCGGGCGGCCCGAGATCATCACCCGCGGGTTCGTGCACGGCAACGAGGACGACCCGATGATCGAGGAGGCGGTCCGCCGCATCCGGCAGGCCCTCGACCAGCCGGGCGATCGGATCAGCGAGGTCGCGATGATCAAGAGCCAGATCAAGGACAGCGTGTCGCGCTTCCTGTACGAGCAGACGAAGCGGCGGCCGATGGTCTTCCCGGTCGTGGTCGAGGTCTGAGCGTGGCCACGCGACGCTCGTCCCGCTCGCGCAGCCGGCACCGGCACGACCCGCCGGCGCTCGTCCGCGCGCAAGTCGCGTGGCGGGCTGACGCTCCCCAATGCTCTCGCTGGGGCTGTCGCCGATGGTCGTGCGGTCGCTGGTCGGGATCGTGCTGCTCGTGCTGGGCGCCGTGACGGCGATCGCGCTGCTGCTGCCGGGCCAGGGCGCGCTGACCGACGGCTGGCGCAACTTCTCCGTGCCCTACTTCGGGACCGGGCGCTGGCTCCTGCCGGCCGTGCTGCTGCTCTCCGGCTGGTACCTCGAGTGGGGGCCGGGCAAGGAGCCGGGCGCGCCGTGGGGCCGCACGCTGCTCGGGATCGCGATGGCGTACGCCGGCCTGCTCGGGGCGTTCCAGGTGCTCGTCGACCGCGGCGGCGGCCACATCGGCCGGTTCCTCGCGGACCTGCTCGAGCCGGCGCTGACGACGCCCGGCGCGTTCGTGATCCTCGTCGGCCTCGGCGTGGCCGGCCTGCTCATCGCGCTCGACCTGCCGCTGCGCTCGCTGCTGTCGCCCGCGACGCGGAGCGCCAAGGCCGCGGCGTCGACGTTCCAGGACCGCACGACGAAGGCGTCCTGACGGCGATGCGGCTGCGGCCGCCCGGAACGGTGCAGCCGCTCACGGCCGCCGCCAGCCGCGGTCCCGGTCGAGGCCGGGCGGCGCGGACGCGCGGCCCGTGGCGCCGTCACCGAGGTCCCGGGCCAGACCGGCGTCTGGGGCGACGGCGCGGACCCCGGCATCCCGAGCGCCGTCCCGTCGACCGGCCCCACCTCGTCCACGTTCGCCCCCGTGCGGGTGCCCGGCGTCGCCGGCGCGGCGGGCGCGGGCGCCGCGGTCGCCGGCGTCGCGGGAGGCAGCTGGCAACGGCGCCGGCGAGTCGCCGCGCGACCCGCGACCCGTGGTCCCGGCGGGCCGCGGGCCGGAGGACGTGACCGACGCCTCGGACCTGCCGCCCACGATCGACATGATCGAGTGGTCGCTGCCCCCGCACGAGCTGCTCGACGCGGGCGCACCGCCGCTCGCCGGCCGACACCGCGAACGCGGACGTCGTCCACGCGCGGAACGAGGAGATCATCGTCAAGAAGCTGGGCAGCTTCGACATCGAGGCGCGGATCGTCGGCCGCAACGCCGGGCCGGTCGTGACCCAGTACGAGGTCCAGCCGGCGCCGCACATCAAGGTCAGCCGGATCGAGGGCCTCTCGGACGACCTCGCGATGGCGCTCGCGGCCCGCTCGATCCGGATCGAGGCGCCGATCCCGGGCAAGAGCGCGGTCGGGATCGAGATCCCGAACAAGGAGTTCAACGTCGTCGCCCTGCGGCGGATCCTCGAGGAGGTCGACTTCACGGCGTCCGGCACGCAGCTGACGTTCGCCCTCGGCCGGGACGTGGCCGGCCGGGCCCAGGCCGTCGACCTCGCCAAGATGCCCCACCTGCTCATCGCCGGGCGCCACCGGCTCGGGCAAGAGCGTCATGGTCAACGCGCTGATCACGTCGCATCCTGTGCAACGCGACGCCGACCGACGTGCGGATGATCCTGATGGACCTCAAGCGGGTCGAGCTCGCGGCGCTACAACGGCCTGCCGCCACCTCGCTCGTGCCGGTCATCACCGAGCCGGAGCGGGCCAAGGCCGCGCTCAAGTGGGCGGTGGGCGAGATGGAGAACCGCTACCGGCGGTTCGCCGGCGCCACGGCCCGCAACATCAAGGCGTTCAACGACTCGCGGGTCGACCCCGCCGACCGGCTGCCGTACATCGTCATCGTCATCGACGAGCTCGCCGACCTGATGATGCGCGAGGGCAAGAACGTCGAGGACCCGATCGTCCGCCTCGCCCAGAAGGCGCGCGCCACGGGGATCCACATGGTGCTCGCCACGCAGCGCCCGTCGGTCAACGTCGTCACCGGCCTGATCAAGGCCAACTTCCCGAGCCGGATCGCGTTCGCGATGGCGTCCCAGATCGACTCCCGCACGATCCTCGACCAGCCGGGCGCCGAGGACCTCATCGGGCGAGGCGACATGCTCTACCAGCCGTCCGACCTGCCGCGGCCGATGCGCCTCCAGGGCGTGTTCGTGTCCGATCCCGAGATCGCGAAGGTCACCGAGCACTGGCGCGACCAGATCGACGACCCGCGCTACGACATGTCGATCATCGAGAACGAGGAGGAGTCGACGGGCTCCGTCGACGACCTCGCCGACGAGGAGGCCGACCGGCTCCTGCCCGATGCCGTCGCGGTCATCCGGGAGTACGATCGCGCCTCGGCGTCGCTCCTCCAGCGGCGCCTGAAGGTTGGCTACGCCCGGGCGGCGCGGATCATCGACCAGCTCGAGGCGCGGGGGTACATCGGCGCGTTCGACGGCTCGACCGCGCGGGTGGTCCTGCGCCGGGACGACGGTCCGGGCCCGGACGGGGACGGGGACGACGCATGACCGCGCGGAACGACGTGCGCCGGGGCCGGGTCGATGCCCGGGGGGAGCGCACGCCGATCGCGGGTTCGCGACTGACGGTCCGACGCTGCCGGAGCGCCTCGTCGAGGCGCGCGAGCAGAAGGGCGTCGACATCTACCGCGCGGAGCGGGACACGAAGATCCGCGTCCGCTACCTCCAGGCGCTCGAGGCCGGCGACTACGGCGAGCTGCCGGGCGCGGTGTACACGAAGGGCTTCCTGCGCAACTACGCGCTGTACCTCGGGCTGGACCCGGACGAGGTCGTCCGCCAGTGGCGCCACGAGGACGGCGACACGTTCGTGCAGCACGAGGCCGTGCTCGACGTGCCGCGCCCGCTCCAGGCGCCCCGCCAGGGCCTGACGTTCTCGCCCGTCATCGTCGTCGCCGCGCTGCTGACGGTCCTCATCGGCGTGTTCGCGGTGTACCTCGGCATCCAGCTCGTCCGGTTCGCCAAGCCGCCGACGCTCGCCGTGACCTCGCCCGTCACCGCGGTCGTCGAGGTGGGGGAGGACTCGACGCAGTTCACGCTCGCCGGCACGTCGACGCCCAAGGCGACGGTCACGATCCAGGAGGCCGCGCGCGAGCAGCCGTACCGCGTGTCGGCCGACGCCACGGGCCGCTGGACCGCCGACGTCGAGCTGCGCCGCGGCCGCAACGAGTTCACGATCAACGCGGTCGACCCCGAGACGATGAAGCCGTCGGAGAACACCGAGAAGGTGTTCATCACCGTGCCGTTCCTCGTGCTCGAGGCGCCGACGCTCACGGTCGACTCGCCAGCGGATGGCGCGCAGTTCGAGAACGGCGCGATCCCGGTCAAGGGATCGACCACCAACGCGCCGACGGTCGCGGTGTCCGCCGTGTACACCGGCCCGGTCGAGGGCCAGCCGGCCTCCGTCGCCCCGGCGGGCGGCAAGGGCGCGAAGGTCGGGCCGAAGACGGTCAAGGTCGACGCCGACGGCTCGTTCGAGACGCCGCTCGGCCTGTCCACCGGGAAGTGGGCGCTCACCGTCACGGCGACGTCGCCCGAGGGCAAGTCCACGACCCTGACCCGCGACATCTCGATCCGCTACAAGGGCGTCACGCTCGTCGTGGAGATCAAGAACGGCCGCGCCTGGATCAAGGTCTGGGTGGACGGCAAGGTCTCGAAGGTCACCGGCACGGCCGGCAAGGTCTTCAGCCCGGGCAAGGTCCTGACGTTCACGGCCAAGCGGGCGATCGAGGTCCGCACGGGCAAGTCGAGCGCCACGTACTTCACGCTCAACGGCAAGGACCTCGGCCGGATGTCGAACAAGGGCAACCCCGAGACGTGGCAGTTCGAGCAGCGCGGCGACCCGACCCGGACCGAACGCAGCTGACGGTGGGCGACCAGCTCGTCGAGCTCGCGGCGCGGCTCCAGGCACCGGTGCGTCGCGCTGGGGCTCACCGTCGCCACCGCCGAATCGTGCACCGGCGGGCTCGTCGCCCATGCCCTCACCGAGGTGCCCGGCTCGTCGGCGTACGTGCGGGGCGGGATCGTCGCCTATGCGAACGACGTCAAGGCGGCGCTGCTCGGCGTGCCACAGGCGGCCCTCGACGCGCACGGGGCGGTCTCCGCGCAGGTCGCCGTCGCGATGGCCGAGGGCGCGCGCGAGCGCCTGCACGCCGACCTCGGCGTCGGCGTGACCGGCGTGGCCGGCCCGGACGGCGGGACCGACGAGAAGCCCGTGGGCCTCGTGTACGTCGCGGTCGCGGGCATCGGGGCGCCCGAGGTGCGCCGCTACCTGTGGCCCGGCGACCGGAGCGCCAACAAGCGCGACAGCGCCGTCGCCGCGATCGAGCTGCTGCTCGCGCGCGTCGAGGCCGCGCCGAGTGGCGGAGCGGCATGACGACCGGGATCCGCCTCGTGACGCCGATCCGCGGCGCGGCGGCGGTCGGGGCGGGGCTCGCGCCCGCACGCCCGCGCGCCCGATCGAGCCCGGCGAGCGGATCCACGTCGTCGGCGCGGCGGGCGCGGGCGCCTCGGCGGCCGCGCTGCTCGCCGCGTGGGCCGGGGCGGCCGTCGACGGCTGCGACCCGGGCGGCGCCAGCCAGTACACGCCGGCGCTCGCCGCCGCCGGGATCCAGGTCGCGGACCGCCACGACCCCGCGCACGTCCGGGACGCCGCGGGCGGACCCCCGGCGCGGCTCGCCGTCACCAAGGCGCTGACGGCCATCGATCCCGACAACCCGGAGCTGGTCGCCGCCCGCGCGGCGGGCATCCCGCTCGAGGCGTGGCAGCAGGTCGTCGCGGACGCGGCGGCGCGGCGGACGCTCGTCGCGGTGGCGGGGACGCACGGCAAGAGCACGACGTCCGGCTGGCTCGTCGGGGTGCTGGCGGCGGGCGGCGTCGACCCCGGGGCGTTCGTGGGGGCCCTGCTGCCGGCGTCCGTGACCGGGATCGGGGTCGCGGCGACCGCGCGGCGGGGCGACGGGCGCGCCGTTCGTCGTGGAGGCGGACGAGTACGCCGGCAACTTCGACCCGTACCGGCCCGCGGTCGCGGTCCTGACCTCGGCCGAGTGGGACCACCCCGACGTGTTCGCCGACCGCGAGGCGGTGCTCGCGGCGTTCGAGGCCTGGATCCGGCGGATGGCGGGCGTCGATGGCCCCGCCGGGCCCGGCTCGCCGCCGGTCCTCGTCGCGAACGTGGCTGACGACGGCGTCGCGGAGCTGGTCGCGCGCCTCACCGACTGGCCGGGACGGATCGTGGCGACGGCGCTCGTCGACGTCGAGCCGCAGCGCGCCGGCGACGTTCGCGCGCGGCATCGCCGACCGGTTCCAGCACGGCTGCCGGCCCGGCGACCGCGCTCCTGGGACGGATCACCGCCGCGGACCCCGACGCGACGACCGTCGACGTCCTGGGTCTCGACCCGCTCGCCGGGCCGGTCACCGCGCGCCTGCCCACGGCGGGCCGCCACAACGCCTCGAACGCGCTCGGCGTCGCGGGCGCGGCCGCGGCCGTGGGGCTCGGCGCCGGACGCGATCGTGGCGGGGCTGGCGTCGTTCGGCGGGGTGGGGCGGCGGCTCGAGCGCAAGGGCGAGGCGAAGGGCGTCGTCGTGTACGACGACTACGGCCACCACCCGACCGCGATCCGCGAGACGCTGGCCGCGGTCCGCCAGCGCGAGCCCGGCCGCCGCGCCTGGGCGGTGTACGAGCCGCTGACGTACCACCGCACGGCGGCGCTGCTCGACGCGTTCGCGGATGTGCTGGCCGGCGCCGACGCCGTGGCGATCGCCGACATCTGGGCGGGCCGCGACCCGGACACGACGATCGCCTCCGCCACCGGGCTGGCCGAGGCCGTCGCGCGCCGCAACCCGCGCATCCCCGTGGCCGCGCCGGGCTCCGTGGAGGAGACGGCCCGCTGGCTGGCGGGCGAGGTCCGGACCGGCGATGTCGTCCTCGTCATGGGCGGCGGCCGCTCCTACCGGATCGGCGAGCTGCTGCTGGAGCACCTGGAGGCCGGATGACGCTCACCTATGCCGCCGCCCACGACCTGCTCGAGGCGTACCGCCATGCGCGGACGACCTACGACGGCGACGCGTTCATCGCGCTGTTCGCGGACGAGGCGGAGCTGACCCTCGACCCGTTCGTCCCGCCATTGGCCGGGCACAACGCCCTGCGGGCATACTTGCTCGAGGCGGCCGAGGCCGAGCGGTACTACGACCTGGCGATCGAGCGTCACTGGGTCTCGGGGGACACCGCGCTCGCCGCCTGGCATGCCAGCTGGAACCGCGCCGACGACGAGACGGCGAAGGTGCGGCAGGCAGGGTTCCTCTCCGCCGAGGTGGGGGAGGACGGGCGCATCGGGCGCCTGAAGCTGTGGGCAGTCACCCGCGAGCACCTCGCGGGTGGGGAAGGAGCGTGACGTGGCGGGCGACATCTCGTTCGACGTCGTCTCGGACTTCGATGAGCAGGAGCTGCGCAACGCGCTGGACCAGGTCCGGCGCGAGGTCCAGCAGCGCTACGACTTCAAGGGCGCGCAGGTCGACCTGACCCAGGAGAAGGACCAGATCGTCCTCGTGACCGACTCCGAGATGCGGGCCAAGGCGATCCGCGACCTCGTCGAGTCGAAGGCGGTCCGGCGCAACCTGTCGCTCAAGATCTTCGAGTGGGGCCCGATCGTTCCCGCCGGCGGCAACAAGGTCCGCCAGGAGATCGGCCTCAAGCGCGGCCTCCCGGACGACCTCGCCCGGAAGCTCGTGAAGCAGATCCGCGACGAGTTCCCCAAGGTCCAGCCGCGGATCCAGGGCGACGCGATCCGCGTCGCGAGCAAGAGCCGGGACGAGCTCCAGAAGGTCATCGCCATGCTCCGGGAGCTGGACGAGGCCGTCCCGCTCCAGTTCGAGAACTACCGGTAGGCCCGCGATGCCCGGATCGCGATTCGCCCGCATGCTCATGATCGTCGTCGCGATCGTGGTGATCCTCGGCATGCTCGCGAGCACGGCCGCCGTCCCCGCAGCCGTCGGCCAGTAGGCGCCCCGCTCCCGCATTCAATCCGCACGACCCGGCAGCGGACGGACCGCCGTCCCCGCCGGCAGCAGGAGGCACCGATGCAGCCCCACCTCGACGACGAGCTCGAGCCGGCGCCCGCCCCGGCCGCCCACCGACGACGCACCCGTGGCCCCGGCCGACGCCCGCGGAGCCGAACCGGCCGAGGACCCCGACCTCGAGCATGCGCCCGCCGCCGAGGGGCCGCACGACGAGCGCCGGCGCGGATCCCGATGGCGACCACCAGCGCGAGCACGAGCCCGAGGCCGCCCACGCGCCCGAGCCCGCCGCCCCGACGACCGTCGCGGAGCTGATCGCCGCGACCCTCCGCGCCGCCGGCGTGCGCCTCGCGTTCACCGTCCCCGGCGAGAGCTTCCTGCCGGTGCTCGACGCGCTCCAGGCCGCGGGGATCCGCCTCGTCGCGACCCGCCACGAGGGTGCCGCCGCGTTCGCCGCCGAGGCGTACGGCCAGCTGACCGGCCGGCCCGCCGCGTGCCTCGGGACGCGCGCCGTCGGCGCGTCGAACCTCGCCATCGGGATCCACACCGCGACCGCCGACTCGACGCCGATGTTCGTGCTCGTCGGCCAGGTCGACCGCGGCCTCCGCGGCCGCGAGGCGTTCCAGGAGGTCGACCTCGTCGAGACGATCGGCCGGCTCGCGAAGTGGGCGGGCGAGATCGACGACCCGGCCACCGCCGCCGACACGCTCGAGGCCGCGGTCCGGGCGACGGTCGAGGGCCGGCCCGGGCCCGCGCTGCTCAGCATCCCGGAGGACGTCCTCGACCTGCCGCTGCCCGAGGACACGCGGGTCCCGGTCGTCCGCTCGCACCCCGAGGTCCCGAACGCGGCGGACCTCCGGGCGGTGCTCCACTTCCTGGCCGCGGCGGAGCGCCCGGTCATCCTCGCCGGGGCCGGCGTGCTCCGGGCCCGCTGCTCGAACGACCTCGTCCGCTTCGCCGAGCTGCTCCACGTCCCGGTCATCGCCTCGTGGCGCCGCGGCGACGTGATCCCCAACGACCATCCGCTGTACCTCGGGATGGCCGGCTACGGGGCGCCTGCCACGGTCCGCGAGCGGCTCGCCGCCGCGGATGCCCTGCTCGTCATCGGCAGCCGCCTCAGCGAGCCGACGACCTTCGAGTACCGCCTGCCGGCGATGGGCCAGCGCTGGATGCACGTCGACCTCGAGCCGCGCGCTGGCGTGGTCGGGTTCGCCGAGCCGCCGGTCCGCGACGATTCGCGCCGATGCCCGCGCGTTCCTGCGCGCGGCCAACGCGCGCCTCAAGGAGGCGGTCCTCGTCGCCGAGCCGGTCGCCGCGCGTGACGCGGCACAACACCGCGGACAAGGCCGCCTGGGAGGCCGCCGCGACCGTCGACGCGGGGACGTGGGACGGGCCCGGCGTCCATCCCGGCCGGATCATCGCGGAGCTGCGCCGCCTGCTGCCGGACGACGCGATCCTCACCACCGACGCGGGCGCGTTCGGCGGCTGGGCGGCACGCGGCTTCCGGTTCCGGCGGCCCGGGACGTTCCTCGGGCCGACGTCAGGCGCGATGGGCTACGGCTACCCGGCCGCGCTCGCCGCGGCCCTCGTCCACCGCGAGCGGCGGGTCGTGGCGCTCATCGGCGACGGCGGCATGGGCATGACGCTCGCCGAGGTCGAGACGGCGGTGCGCGAGAACGCCCACGTCGTCGCGATCGTGTTCGACAACGAGCGCTACGGGATGATCCGCGACTACCAGGAGCTGGCCGGCAGCGAGGCCGCGCCGGCGACCGACCTCGGCCCGCTCGACTTCGCGGCCGCGGCCCGGGCGTGCGGCGCGCGCGGCGTGCGGGTCGACACGGACGCCGCGTTCGAGGGGGCGCTGCGGACCGCGCTCGCCGCCTCGGGGCCGACGGTCATCCAGCTGGCGCTCGACCGGCGCTGGCGCCACGTCGACCGCCCGGCGACCGCGGACGCCGGCGCGTGACCCGTCCGACGCTCCACCTCGTGCCCGAGGCGCGCTGGGACGCGTGGGACCCGGCGGCGCCCTACCTGCCCGCCGCGTACGAGGCGGACGGGTTCGTCCACTGCACGGACGGCGACGAGGAGATGCTCAAGACGGCGAACCGCTTCTACCGGGCGGATCCGCAGCCGTTCCTGCTGCTCACCGTGGATCTCGACGCCACCGGCAGCCCGTGGCGGTTCGACGACCCGGGGTCGCCGTATCCCGCACATCTACGGGCCGATCTCGCCCGCCGCGATCACCGAGGTCCGCCGGTTCGTCCGCGACCCGGACGGGACGTTCACCGCCATCGAGCCGCGCTGACCGACGCCGCGCCGCGGCGCTCGCGCGCAGCTTGCAACGCCAGGCCGCGTCCGGCGTCTTCTCCGTGTGGATGCGAGTCACGACGTGGGCGCGAGGACGGGCCCGATCCGCCCTTCCGGGGCGCGGGCTCGGTCGCCTCGCGTGCCTGCTTGTCGAGGATCTGCTTGAACACCTTGCCCATGCCCGGCCGCATCAGGTCGCGCCGTTCGGCGTCGGCATCGCGGTCGCGGCGGCGGGCGCGGGCGTCCTCGCGCGGATCCAGCTCCTCGTCCATCCCACGATGCTCGCGCGCGATACCCGGTACCGTCAACCGTCACGACCCATCCGTTTGGGGGGTGCCAGCGCGCACCACTTCGGGGCACGATCGAGGAAACGGCCGATGCCGGGCCGTCAGCCGTCGCGCGTGCGACGGCTCTCGGAGGGAGGCAACAGCATGCGGGAGCTCCGTGCGGGAGCCGCCATCATCGTCCTTGCGCTCGTCGTCGCCGCGTGCGGCGACACGCCCCGACCCCGGCTCCGTCCGGGTCAACGCGCCGACGCGTCCGTCACCGCGGAGAGCGCCCCGCCGGCCAGCGCGCCGGTTGCCGAGGCGTCGCCCGAGCCGTCGCCCGTCGACGTCGCGCCAGGCTGCGGCCGACGTGCTCGCCGACCCGCAGCTCGAGACCACCGTCACGGTCGACGCGACGACGAAGGTCGGCAAGACGACGACGCACACGACCGGCACGATCGACGTCGCCGGCCGCGCGAGCCACCTCGTGCGCACCGATGCCACCGGCAAGTCCAAGGCGAAGGTCGAGACGATCACCGCCAACGGCACGCGCTACGTCAAGGTGAAGGGCGTCTGGACCAACGCCGGACCCGCCGACGAGACCGATCTCGTCGCGGTCCTGCGGGGCATGACCGGCGTCACCGACCTCGGCGTCGAGACCAAGGACGGCGCCCAGCTCCACCACCTGCAGGCACCCGCGCTGGGCGTCATCCCGCGCGACCTCGCGCTCGTCACCAAGGACGTGACGGACGTCACCGGCACGGTCGACGCCTGGGTCGAGGAGGACGGCTCGCCGGTCTCGATGACGATCAGGTCGACCTGGAAGCAGCCCGTCGGCAAGAAGACGGTCGATGCCTCGCGAACCGCGACGCTGACCTTCGGCGAGCCGCTCGCGGAAGCCCCGATCATCGCGCCGACCGAGACCTGGAAGTTCTGGAACTCGAAGCGCTACCAGTACCGGATGGCCTATCCCGACACGTGGGAGGCGAAGGCCGGCAAGGGCCGCTTCGCGGACAGCTTCTACGGCGGCGAGGAGTACGCCTACGCGTCGCGGGCCCGGAGCGGCGGCGTGTCGCTGTCGTACATCAACGCCCGGATCCTGACCCAGCTGAAGTCGATCACCGGCTACAAGAAGCTCAAGGTCACGTCGAACAAGAAGGCGCAAGCTGGACGGCCTGCCCGGCGCGGCGGATCGAGTTCCGCGGCACGTCGAACGGCGAGACGGTCTACGGCCAGGCGACCTACGCGGTCAAGGGCGCGTTCTGGTACTTCATCGGCTTCGACAGCTACACCAAGTGGAACGACGAGCTGCGCGACCAGTTCAGCTCGATGATCGGGACGTTCGACTACAGGTAGTCGTCGCGCACCGCGGCCTCAGCGGCAGTGCCAGCCGCCTCGACCAGGGGTAGGGCCGGACGAGCTCTGGCATCCTTGGGTCCCGATGTCAACCACGTCCGCCTCCGATCCCGCACACCCGACGCCGGCCGCGCCCGCGCCGGCCGCGGCGGGGCTGCAACCGGTGGCATTGGCGGGCACGCCCGTCGTCCTGGCGCTGTTCATCGTCGCCCTGGCCCTCCGGCCGCAGCTGAGCGCGATCGGGCCGCTCGTGCCGCAGGTGCTCGCGGAGTTCGGGCCGTCGCACGCGTTCGTCGGCCTGCTCACCGCGATCCCCGTGTGCTGCATGGGCCTGTTCGCGCTCGCGGGGCCGCCGGTCGCTGCACGGTTCGGCACGCGGGGCGGCGTCGCACTCAGCGTCGCGGTGCTCGTCGCTTCGGGGATCCTGCGGGCATTCGTGCCGGGCGCGGAGCTGGTGCTGCTGGCCACCTTCGGGATCGGCGTGGGCACCGCGGTGACCGGCCCGATCTTCGCGATGTTCGTCCGCGACCGGATGCCGACCCAGCTCGTGGGCGGGACCTCGTCCTACGCCGCCGGCACCATCGTCGGCGCCGCCCTCGGCGCCGCGCTCGCGGTCCCGCTCGCGGCCACGCTCGGCGGCTGGCGCGGGGCGATGCTCGCGATCTCGGTGCTCTCGATCATGTGTCTGGTGACGTGGATCCTCGTCGTCCGCCACCGGCCGAGCCCGAACGCGGCCGCCGCCGGTCCGCGGCGCCTCGAGCGGCCGCACCTTCCGGTCCGGCGCGGCGTCGTGTGGGCCATCGCCCTGCTGTTCGGCCTGCAGTCGTGGCTGTATTACGGGCAGACCGCGTGGCTCGCCAGCGTCTACATCGAGTTCGGCTGGTCCCCCGGGGCTGCTGCCGTCCTGCTGTCGGTCGTCAGCGTCGCGGGCCTCGGGGCGATCGTGCTGGCGCCGGCCGGGGCGCAGCGGGGGCTCAGCCGGCGGGTGATGCTCACGGCGGCCGCGGTGTCATCGACGCTCGGACTGCTGGGCGTCGCGCTCGTGCCGGCGCCCGGCTTCCTGTGGGCGGTCCTCCTCGGCTTCGGGCTGGGGATGATGTTCACGCTCCTGCTGACCCTGCCGACCGATCTCAGCAACGATCCGCGCGAGGTCGGCGGCGCGTCGGCGCTGATGCTCCTCGTCGGGTACCTGCTTGCGGCGCTGGCGCCGTCCGTGCTGGGAGCCGTGCGCGACGCGACCGGCGAGTTCGGCCCGGCAATCTGGCTGCTGGCCGGCATCGCCTTGGTGATGATCCCGCTGTCGTGGAGCGTCACGCCGCTTCGGCTGCACGGCCACGCGGAAGCCGCCTAGCCAGCCTCGATCGAGGTCGCGACGAAGCCTCGGCGGCACGTGAGCACCGCGCTGAGCCGCGCCAGGCCAAACGGGTCTTCGGGGTTATCGGGGTCCGTGCACGCGGCCGCCTCCGGGTCGTTGAAGTGGCCGGTTACCGAGTAGCGGCCCGGCGGGGTGTCTGCGTCCAAGCCGTAGATCGTTGCCAGCGCGCCGTCGAGGCGGCACGTCCCGCGGTCGAGCCAGCTCGCGCCGACGATGAAGGCGTCCGGCGATGGGTCGCAGGTCAGCTCGCCGGTGATCACGACGTCGTCGGCGCCATAGCAAGCGGCCATGCCGTCTGTCAGCTGGAGCGGTGCGAGCTCCTCTGCCGTCGTCGGGTTGCCGGGGCAGTGCAGGTCGCCTGGTGCGAGCAGCGCCGTCCCATCCTCGGCTTCGCGACGAGCCCAACCGGTCGGCGCATCGGTCACAAGCTGGGCGGGCGTGACGAGGTACCACTCGCTGTCGTCGACGAGCACCGGTCCATGGACGACGATGAGCGCGCCGCCGCCCATCACGCCCATCAGCGGCCACGTCGACGGGTCGGGATCGCCCGTGTCGAACCGCCACGGCTCGGCGCCGGGCGACGGGCTGATCGGCAGGACGTCGGTCAGCCCGGTGACGAAGGTGTCGACAGCGAACGCCCCGTCGACACCATTCGTCGCCGGCGCAAGCCACGGGTACCACGGCGACGTCGACGGACGCAGCTGGGGGAGTGGAGGCCGCGGCCACTCCGGATGCGGTAGCTGTCGGCGCCGTTGTCGCAGGCGCCGAGCTCGCGACGGAGGGCGCGACAGGTGCCGGGCTGGCACATCCGGCGCTGAGCGCAACGACGGTCATGACGAGCGCGCCGGCTCGAGATCGTGAGTTTGAACGCATCGACCACCACCCTCGTGTCCGCGCCCCAGCGGTCACCCCTCGGACGCGACTGCCGCCATCGATGTTGCGCGAAGGGCGGAGCGTTACTCCAGCGCGACGACGAACACGAACGTGGCAGCCTCCGTGTCGACGTAGGCGATGAACGCGCCCTCGAGGTCGACGTCGGTCTCGGTGACGAGGGTGTACGCCCCCGCCTGACCCTCGCCGAGCGACGCGGGCATCGGTGGCTCGGCGGTGAGCGGCACCTCCGTCCCGTCCGCGGTCAGCAGCTCCCACGCGCCCGGATCGAGCGCCCAGTCCGACTTCGCGGTGTAGGTTGCCTGGACCGTGAGGGACGTGGAGCCATCACCGGGCGTGAGCAGCCAGTCGTCGACGCTCGCCGTGCCCACCTCCGCCCCGTCGATGCTGATCGGGACCGCCTCGCCACGCTCGGCGAGGAGCGGCTCGCCCCCGAGCGGACCCGGCTCGCCACTCGCGATGGGCCCGCCGTCGCCGCTCGCGCCGGGCTCGCCGGACGGGACGGCGAACGGCGCCTCGGTCGGCATCGCCGCTCGATCGTTGGTGCGCGGCAGGATCGCGGTCGCCGCGAGGAGCAGGAAGACGCCGAGCGTGATGATGAGCACCGGGACGATCGTGAGCAGCTTGGTGCGGCGCTGGGCGGCCGGATCGCCCTCGTTCGCCTTGGCGGCGCCCACGAGCAGCGTGGCGACGAACGTGGTCAGCGGCACGGCCGCCACGATGCCGAGGCTGCCCGCGAGCGTCCGGACGATCTCGGTCGCGATCTCCTCGTTGTTCCAGATCAGCGCAGTCGGCTGGTTGTTGATCAGCAGGACGACGAGCAGCGGCAGGGAGGCGCCGACGTAGGCGAGGAACAGCGTGTTGACCGTCGCGCCGATGTGCGACCGCCCGATGCCCAGCGCGCTGCGGAACAGCTCGCGGCCCTCGAGCGGCCCGCGCCCCGAGAGCTCGTCCACGACGACCGCCTGGGTGACCGTGACGTCGTCGAGGACGCCCAACGAGCCGAGGATGACCGCGGCGAGCAGGATGCCCCGCAGGTCGAGGCCGCTGCCGCCCTGGGTGACGATGTAGGCGAGGTCCGAGCTCGTGTAGGTGAACTGCGCGGCCGCGGTCACCCCCGCCGCGATGAGGCCCGCCACCGACAGCGAGCCCGCCGTGCCAAGGATGGCCGCGGCGCTGCCCTTGCCCCAGCCCTCCGTGAGCAGGATGGTCGCCGCCGTGATCCCCGTCGCCCCGACCACCGCCATCGGGAGCGGCGGCACGCCCTGGAGGATGAGCGGCAGGATGATCTTGAGGATGACAGCGATCGTCAGGCCCAGCGCGACGAGGGCCCGGACGCCCTGCCAGCCGCCGACGACGGTGACCCCGACCGCGAACAGGATGATCAGCGCCGCGATCGGCTCGAAGCGCCACCGGTCGGCGACCGCGATGTACGGCTCGGCCTCGTTCTCGTCCTGCGTGATCGTGACGACGACCTGGTCGCCCGGGGCGTAGGCCGCGACCAGCTGCGACCCGCCCGGTCCCTCGACGAACGCCGTGACGGTCTGGCCCCTGAGCGCCCCGTCGAGGAGCAGGACCTGCGCCGTGAACACGGGGGCGCCGCCGGCCTCGGATCCGCCGACGTCGGGCGGGATGATCTCGAGGATCTCGCCCTTGTACGCCTCTACCGGGGCGCCGATGTCCGGGGACGGGGGCGCAAGGTCGGGGATGAGCGTGATGAGGACGATGAGGATGACGCCGCCCAGGATGACCGTGAGCTGGCGACGAACCTCGCTGGAGGTCGGCATCGCGCGACAGGGTACCCGGCCGAGGGCCATCCGGTGACGCCACGTACCAGGGGCGCGACGGTCGCAACGTGGTGGCAACCTTCGTGTCCTGACCCTACGATGGCGCCACTCCACCACATCGTGTTCGCAGCCGGAGACTCCATGCGACCGAGCACCCGCGCCCTCCGGGCCCTCGCCCTCGGGCTCCTGACCGCCGCGCTCCTCGGGGCCTCCGCGGGCACCGCCGCGGCCGACCCGACGACCACGCTCGTCCCGATCGGGTCCGACTACCAGCCCGACACGCTGCAGCTGTTCGCCAAGGAGGCGTCGACCGTAGCACGGACAACCAGGTCCACATCCTCGTCCTGCCGATCACGTACTCGCTGAGCGCCGAAAGCACGACGAAGAGCGAGCGCAAGAAGAACCTGACCTTCGCCGAGAACCGCCGCAACCAGATCGACGCCGCCTGCAACGCGTCAAGGAGGCGGAGCAGACATGCCTCACCGAGCTCGTGCCGGTCCTCGTCCGGACGGACGCCCTCGCGTTCGAACCCGGCGCCGTACTTCACCGCCGACCTCGACGGGATGTACGTCCTCGGCGGCGACCAGACCGTGGCGATGAACACGGTCCACGACACGCCGCTCGAGGCGGCGATGACGACCGCGTTCGAGGCGGGCGCCGTGTTCGGGGGCAACAGTGCCGGCGACGCGGTCCAGTCGACGGACATGATCAACGGCTACAACGGCGACAACGGCCCCGCCGAGTCGCTCCAGGAGGGCGCGGTCCAGGTCTGCTTCGATAGCGGCCCGACCGACTGCGAGGGCGGCATGCCGTTCGGCTTCGCGGACCTCATCACCGACCAGCACGTGTTCGAGTACGGCCGCACCGGCCGCTCGCTCAACGTCGCGGTCTCGACCGGAAGCCCGTCCTGGGCATGGACGCCGCGACGGGCGCCGTCGTCAAGGACTACCTGCATCTTCGCGACGTGACCGGCGACACGCTGGGCTACGTCATCGACCCGACGCGTATGGCTCGACCGACGCCTACGGCGGCCCGAACGACACGCTGCGCACCAGCCAACGTCGCGATGCACCTCCTGCCGCCGGGCTCCGGGTTCGAGTTCGACGCGATGACGCCCGCCTGGACGGCACGAGTACCCGAAGCCGGACATCGCGGGCCGCACGTACCCGATCGCGACCGCGACCGACGCCGGGCCGCTGTACCTCGCGGGCGGGATCGTCGGCGATCCGGCCGGCCTCGTCGGCGACGCATTCGTCGCAGACGCGGGCGGCGACGGACGCCCGGTCGTCGTGCTCGCCGCGGGCTTCGCCAAGACGGGCGATGCACAGACCGATGCCAAGGCGATCGCCGCGGCGCTCGCGCCGGTCGGTCGAATCCGTGACCTGGTTCGCCCTCGACTCGCGGACGAAGAACGACGGCGGCCATCGCGGCGATCGACGACGCGACTGGCATCATCGTGACCGGCCGCGACCGGTCGCTCGTCCTCGACCAGCTCGGGAGCTCGCCGGCGTGGGCGGCGGCTCGCGCTCGCGTGGGCGGACGGCACGCCGCTGCTCGCCGACGACGCCGCGGCCGCGGCGGTCGGGACGACCTCGTCGCCCAGGCCCCGGCGGCAGACGTCGAGTCCGGCGCGACCGAGGACGCCATCGTGAGCAACGTGACGATCGCGACCGGGCTCGGGCTCGTCGAGCGGGCTCGCCGTCGAGCCCCGCCTGCTGCCCGACCAGCTGTGGCCGCAGCTGTTCCAGATCAGCCAGTCGCTGACGACGCATGGGTCGGCGCCGGCATCGACGTCGGCACGGCGATCCGGGTCGAGCAGCGGCGCAGCACGGCGGTCGGCGACAGCGCCGTCGTCATCGTCGACGGCCGTCAGGCGGCATGGACGAGTCGGCGGCAACGGCGCCATCGGTGCCGCGTGGCTCATCCTCGACACGTTCGCGAACGGCGACGCCGTCGCGCCGGTCGCGCCCGTCGCGCCGTGACGCGCAAGCGGCGGCGGCCTCAGCCGCGCGTCGCGACGATCGAGAACGACAGCGGCAGGCGGCCGCGCTCCTCGGGCCGGACATCACGGTGGCCGGCCCACCAGTCCACCGGGTGCTCGGTGACCCGCTCGAGCCGCAGGCCCGCGCCCAGCAGCGCCGTGATGATCTCGCCCAGCGTCCACGCCCGGGCGAACTTCCAGTGCTGCTCGCCGTCCGGGATCGAGAGCCGGTCGATGTACTCGGGCGCCCAGCCGCGCGACGCCTCGGTGCCGCCGAAGTAGTCGTAGTCGGTCAGCGTCCAGCCGCCGTCCCCGTCCGCGTCGAACAGCCACTCGGCGGGATGGCCGTCGAAGATCACGAGGCGCCCGTCCGGCGCGAGGAGCCGGCGCAGGACCGCGGCCCAGCGGTCGAGGTCCTGGAGCCAGATGATCGCGCCGCGGCCGGTGTAGAGCAGGTCGCGCGGTGCCATCGAGCTCGTGCGGCACCGCCAGCACGTCCGCCTCGACCCACGTCGCGGGCGCGCCGGTCGCGGCGGTCAGGCGCCGGGCGAGGTCCAGCATCCGCGGGCTGAAGTCGACGCCGACCACCTCGTCCGCGCCGAGGTTCCACAGCGAGAGCGTGTCGCGGCCGCCCGCGCACTGGAGGTGGATCGCCCGCCGGCAGGTGCCGTGCAGGTCGCCGATCAGGTCCTGCTCGACCGGGAACAGGTTCGAGCCACCCGACCGGATGAGCTCGACCGCCTCGTCGAACCAGCCCTCGTAGCGCTCGGCGGCCTCGTCCCAGGCCAGCCGGTTCGCGTCGTGCATCGCCCCGACGTCCGCCAGCTCCCCGGGCGCGGCGGGCCGGACGTCGGCACTCGGGTCCGGAGGCAGGAGCGCGATCGTCGGCCATCGCCGGATCGTACGCGGGACGGGACCCCGGGAATCACGAAGGCCGCCATCCTCACGGATGACGGCCGATCAGCGGGGGTCGGGCGCAGACACCGGCCCCCGGTGGCGGGCGGTCCCGGGCGAGTTGGCCCTGGACCGCCGTCATCTGCCGGCGCGTGCGTCGGATGAGAGGTTCCCTGCACGAGGCCGCGTCGCGGTGTTCGAAGCGCCGCGCGATGCGTCTTCGCTCGCGGTTCGCTGGCTCGACTCCTGCCAGCGGCGTTGCGAGCCCAGCCCTGAGGCCGTCTGCATCGGCAAAGTCCGACACCTCCCGTGACACCCCGCGCAAGGGGTGGAGTGGATGTGTCCAGTATGGCCACGGTGGCAACCCCCTCCAGCGTGGGCCCGCGCGGATTGATATGCGGTTGCAAGGTGTCGGTGTGGTCGCGGGCGCGACCGGGACCAGCGCCTCGACCCGAGGGACTACTTGAGCGGCAGCTTGACGGCGCTCGAGTTCGACCCGCCGAGCGAGTCCTTCGCCTTGACCTTGAGGGTCAGCGTGCCGGTGCCGGCCGACGTCTTCGGCGTCAGCTTCGCGGTCCAGGTCGTCGAGCTCGCCTTCGTCATCGTCACCTTGCGGTAGGGGAGGCCGGGCTCGTAGATGACGAGGACCGGCGTCGTGGACAGCGTCTCGGTCGTGCGGGCGGTGATCGTGAGCGACTTGCCGCGGACGGCCGTCGTGACCGAGGTCGTGAGCTTGAAGGCGTCCGCGAGCACCCAGACGGACTGGCTCGTCCGCTGCTCGCCGTTCGTCGAGCGGACCACGATCCGGTAGCGGCCGCGCGGGGCGAACGTGCCGTCGTCGCGCTTCCCGTTCCAGCGCCATGCGGCGGCACCGGCCGGGAGGGCCTTGTCGGTGTAGGCGGTGCGCACGACGGCGCCTGCCTCGTCGCGCACGTCGACCGTCACCGTCGCGGCTGCCCGCATCGTCCAGGTGACCTTCGTCGACGGGATCAGCGTGTCGGCGTCCTGCGGGAAGAACTGGGCCGGCGTGCGGGCCACGGCCGCCAGGGCGCCGTAGACGTCGACCGTGACCGGGGCTCCCGGGTCACCCGCATTGCCCGCGGTATCCGTGGGCGTGAGGGTCACCGTGTAGCGGCCGTCCGGCAGGACCTTGCCCGCGCCGTCGCGCCCGTTCCAGTCGACGGTCCGGTCGCCGCCGGCCACGTTCGTCTTGAACGTGCGGATGACGGTCCCGTCGACCTTGGCGACCGTCGCGGCCACCGTCGATGCCTCGGACAGGGAGAAGGGGATCGCGACGGTGTCCGTGACGCCATCGCCGTTCGGGGTCACCGTGCGCGGCTGCTCGCCCTCGACCGGCTCCGGCGTGACGAGCTCCGGCGCGACCGTGTCGATCGCGAACGTGAACGACTTGGTCATCGCGTTGCCGGCGACGTCCTTGGCGCCGAACGTGACGGTGTGGCCACCCTCGCCGTCGACGACGAGCGAGGCGGTCGTGAGCGGCTGCGGATCGCCGCCGTCCACCGCGACCGTCTTCGACGCGACGCCCGAGCTCGGGTCGTCGAACGTGGGCTTGACGGTGACCGGGCCGCGGAACATGCCGGCGGTCGTGCCAGCGGCGCCGTCGTACGCGACCGCGACCGTCGGGGCCTTGGTGTCGATCTTGAACGTGATCGACTTCCACGCCTCGCGGACGCCCGCCTTGTCGACGGCGCGGTACTGGAACTCGCGGACGCCGTTCGCGGTGAGCGTGGCGACGGTGTCGTACGCGTAGACGTCGCCCTCGTTGACGCGCCAGCTGATCGACTTGACGCCGGACATCTTGTCGGTCGCGGTGAGCGTGACCTTGACCGGCGACACGATCCAGCCGTTCGCGCCGGCGGTGGAGGCGGGGACGGCCTTGGTCACGGGCGGCGTCCCGTCGACCGTGAACGAGCCGGTCTTGTACGCCGTCGCGTTGCCCCACGCGTCCTTGCCCCGGAGCGCCCACGTGTAGACGCCGTCGGGGACGAGCGAGCCGTGCGTCCGTGCGCAGGTCCCAGGTGAACCGGATGATGTCGCCGCTCGCGCTGTCCGAGTTGACGACCGTGCCGGCCGCGTTCTTGATGACGTAGTTCGCCGTGACCGATTCCGAGAACCGCGGCGTCAGGACGACCTCGTCGTACAGGCCGTCGTCGTTGGGCGACAGCCAGGACGCGCTCTGGTCGAACGCCCGGAACACGGTCGCGGCGCTGTCGCGCGGCGCGATCCCCGTCGCGCGCACGAACCCGGTCGTGGAGCCGCCGAGCACCGTCGCGCGGAGGATCCGCGTCCCGTCGAGCGCCGGCGTGGCCTCGGCGTCGACCCGCAGGCGGGTCGTGAGGGGGAGCGTGGTGGACGACGTCGCGAGCGGGTCCGCGGCAGCCTCGGCCGTCGCGAACAGCGGCGCGCCCTCGGTCGCGGTGACCTCGGCGGCGCCGGGCAGCACGAAGTCCGCGGGGTGCGCGCCGGTGTTCGGGTAGGCCGTCCGGGTCACCTTGGAGGCGGTGAGCGACAGGTCGCCGATGAGCGAGCGGTAGAAGCCCGACGGCGTGGAGGTGTCCGTGTCGAGCTGGTACTGGACGCCCGGCGTCCGCTGTGACGCGTAGGGGCCGTAGAGGTTGTCGTTCCAGGTGGGGACGGTGCGGAAGATCGTCGCCATCGAGCGGTCGGTGGTGAACAGCTGGCGCATGTAGCTGATCGCGGGGTGCGACGGATGGCCCTCGGCGAACACGGCCCGCGCGCCCGCACCGATGAACCCGGCGCCGTAGTTGTCGACGCGCTCCTTGGCCTGCGCGAAGGTGCCCTGCGACAGCCCGGGCTCGGTGTTGCCGGACGCGTAGCAGAGGTGGTACAGCAGGACGACCGAGCTCGGGGCGAGGCGGATGTTGTCCCGGATGTACTGCTCGCCGTAGTAGACGGTCTTGCTGCCGTCCGCGCCGGTCGACGGGTCGAGGCCGAGGCCGTCCTTCGTCTGCATCTGGAACGGCGCGTAGATGCTGGGCCAGCCGTTGCCGTGGCCGAGGTACACGAACACGTTCGCGCCCTGCGCCGCGGCCTTGACCTTCGCCCAGGTCGCGTTCGGCGTGAAGATCTTGGTGACGTTGCTCGTGTAGCGCTTCGCCTCGGTGACGATGTCGTTCGCGTCGTCCTTGTAGTGCGCGTTGTGGCTGCCGACAGGCCCCACCACGACCACGACCTTCGCCTGCGTGGCCGCCGCGACGGGCGTGACCGGGAGGACGAGCGCCGCGAGCAGGGCGACGAGAACGGCGGCGAGGGCGCGATGCACCAGGTGGGCTCCTGCAGGGCGGAAGGGACGACGCTCCACCGATCCTCGCGGTCCCGCACGCTCGCGCAACATCCCGTGAAGGTCCCAGACCGCACCAGTCCCATCGTCCGGGCGGTGCCGCGCCGCGCTCGGGCGCCAGGCTGCGCGGACGATGGGCTCCCTCGACCGCCACGCCGCCGCGTTCGGGCCGTGCGCACGCTTCTCGCGGCGCACGGGCTGCCGGGTGACCGGCTCGAGACGTGGAAGGACGGCTCGAACCTGCTGGTGCGACCCGTGCCGGCGCCGGTGATCCTGCGGGTCGCCAGGGCGAGGTCTGGAACGCGCTCCACGACGCGCGGGTGGCGCGCGGCTGGTGAGCGCGCGAGGCGGGTCTACGCAAATCCGGCTATTGCGCGACGGGCGTCGACCGGGCATCCTTCGCGCCGAGATGCACTACCGTCACTACGCGTGCTCGTGTCCGTGTCGCCCCGCCCGCCTGGAAGGCGTCGGGTGTATCGGAGCGCGGACGGCCTGACCCGATCCGCGCTGACGGACCCCCGAACCCCTGCAGGCGGCAGGGGTTTCTTGTTTGCTCGACACGCGAAGGAACCCGCATCCGATGAGCATCCTCGAACCGGCCGCCGTGGCGGCCTCCATCACCCCCGACGAGCTCCGCGCCCGGCTCGACGACCCGACCCTCACCATCGTCGACGTCCGGCCGATCGCCGCCTACAACGGCTGGCGGCTCGCCGGCGAGGCGCGCGGCGGTCACGTCCCGGGCGCGAAGGCGTTCCCGGCCACGTGGCTCGGCTCCGTCGACCAGCCCGAGATCGCCCGCCTCCTCGCCGAGAAGGGCGCGATCCAGGGTCGCGACATCGTCGTGTACGGCGACGGCGACACGCGACGCGCATGCCCTCGCGGCCTACCTGCGGGCCCAGGGCCTCCACGACGTCGCGACGCTCGACGGCGGCTTCACCGCCTGGGCTGCGGATGACGCGGAACCCGGTCGATCGCCTGCTCCACTACGAGCGGCTCGTCCACGTCGGCTGGCTCCGCGCGCTCCTCGCGGGCGAGTCGGTCGAGGCCGGGCCGACCGGGCACGCGCTCCTGTTCCACGTCAACTTCGGCGTGCCCGAGGAGTACGCGGACGGGCACATCCCGGGCGCCCACTTCCTCGACACGAACTGGCTCGAGTCGCCCGCCGACTGGAACCGCCGCTCGCCGGCCGAGCTGGACCACGCGCTCCGCGCGCTGGGGATCACGGCCGACACGACCGTGATCCTCTACGGCCGCGACACCGAGGGCAACCCGAACGAGAAGTGGCCGGGTCGCCGGGCGGGGCAGATCGCGGCGACGCGCGCCGCGCTGATCCTCAGCTACGCCGGCGTCCGCGACGTCCGGCTGCTCGACGGCGGCTACGACTGGTGGGTCCGCGACGGCAACCCGCTGGAGCTGACGCCGAACCTGCCGATCTCGGTGCCGGAGTTCGGCGCCCAGATCCCGGTCAACCCGACGTACATCGCCGACCTGCCCGAGGCGAAGGCGATCATCGCCGACCCCGACGGCGCGGCCCTCGTCTCCGTCCGCAGCTGGAAGGAGCACATCGGCCGGGTCAGCGGCTACAACTACATCGAGCCCGCCGGCCGGATCAAGGGCGACGTGTGGGGCAACTGCGGCACGGACGCGTACCACATGCAGCACTACCGGAACGTGGACAACACGATGCGGGCGTACCCGGAGATCGCGGCCAACTGGGCCGAGGCCGGGATCACGCCCGAGAAGTGGGTCGCGTTCTACTGCGGCACCGGGTGGCGCGCGAGCGAGACCTGGTTCTACGCCCTGATCCAGGGCTTCGAGCGGCCCGCGGTCTACGACGGCGGCTGGCTCGAGTGGAGCGCGGATCCGGTGAACAACCCGATCGAGACCGGCGAGCCGGTCGAGGCGGTCGTCGCCGCCTGGACGGCGTCGGCGCGCTCGGCCGCGTGCAGGAGCCAACGCCGGGATGCGCCGCATCAGCGCGCCGGCCTCAGCCGCCGGCCATCGCCGGCAGCAGGAGCAGCGTGTCGCGCTCGCCGACGGGCGTCTCCAGCACCTGGAGGTGCCGGACGTCGGTCTCGTTGACGAACACGTTCACGAAGCGGTTGATGTCGCCCGCGTCGTCGAGCAGCCGCGGGCCGAGGTCCGGGTACTGGGCGACGAGCGCGTCCAGCACCTGGCCGACGGTCGTGCCCGGCACGTCGAGCAGCTTCTGCCCGCCGGCCGACGGGCGGAGGACGGGCGGGATGCGGACCTGGCTCATGACGGACAACCATCCTTCGAAGGCGCTGAAGCGGGCGGGGAGGACCGGCGCGAGCCCGGGATGCCCCGGGGTGGCCGGCGCGTCGGGCAGGCCGTAGCGCACCGCGTCCGGCGTCTTGAGGCCGTTGCCGGTGAGCAGCGCGACGACCTCGTCGCCGGGGCGGATGACGCCGCGTCGGCGGGCCGCGGCCACCGCGCCGAGCGTCACGCCGCCGGCCGTCTCCGTGTACACGCCCTCGAGCCGCGCGGCGGCCCGGATCGCGTCCGCGGTCGTGGCATCGTCGATCGCCTCGATCGAGCCGCCGGTCCGGCGGGCCAGCTCGAGCGCGTACGGCCCGTCGGCGGGGTTGCCGATCGCGAGCGAGCGGACGATCGTGTCCGGCGTGCGCACCGGTGACACCGTGTCCGCGCGATCGGCGAACGCCTGGGCGACGGGCGAGCAGCCGGCGGCCTGGCCGCCGACGAAGCGGACCTCGTGGGGCGCGACCCAGCCCAGCTCGACCAGCTCCTCGAACGCGCGGGCGACGCGGGTGATCATCGCGCCCGACGCGATCGGGGCCACGACGACGTCGGGCAGCCGCCAGCCGAGCGACTCGGCGATCTCGTAGGCGAGCGTCTTGCTGCCCTCGGCGTAGTACGGGCGGAGGTTGACGTTGACCGTGCCCCAGCCGAGCTCGTCGGCGACCTCGAGGCACAGGCGGTTGACGTCGTCGTAGGTGCCGTCGATCGGGACGACCGTCGCGCCGTAGGCGAGCGCGTGCTCGATCTTGGCCGGCTCGAGGTCGGCGGGCACGAACACGTACGCGGGCAGGCCCGCTGCCGCCGCGGCCGCCGCGGTCGCGCCCGCGAGGTTGCCGGTGCTCGCGCAGGCCAGCGCATCGAGCCCGAGGGCGAGCGCCTTCGCCGTCGCGATCGCGACCGCGCGGTCCTTGAACGAGAGGGTCGGGTTGCGGGTGTCGTCCTTGATCAGGAGCGTGTCGACGCCGAGGGCCTCGCCCAGGCGTCCGGCCGAGACGATCGGCGTCCCGCCGACGGCAAGGCCGCGGACCGGCGGCTCGACCGGGAGCAGCTCGCGGTAGCGCCAGACGCCCGCCGGCCGGGTGGCGAGGATCGCCGGCGTGACCGCCGCCCGAACGGCGTCGAGGTCATACGCGACCTCGAGCGGGCCGAAGCAGGCCGGACAGACGTAGTTGAGGCCCGCCGCCTCGGGTCGGCCGCAGCCGCGACAGACGAGGCCGGTCACGGTGGGTGTGGGGCTGGTGCCGGTGCTGGTCGCCGCTCCGGGCGGCGCCGTCTCGATCGTCATCGGAGGTCCTCACGCGAACGCTGGGAGGTTCGGGGACCGGAGATGGAAAGACCCTTCCACACGAGGAAGGGTCCAAGGGGGAACGCCCTATCTCGCAGGAGGACCTGCCCGGAATTGGCACCTTGCCGGCCGACGCCGGTAGGTTGTCGTGGCATCTTCGGGCCGGTCCCTCCGCCACTCTTGATAGTGCTCTTCAGTTGTGCGGCGATGCTACGGACTGCGACGGTCCGCCGTCAAGGTCGACGCACGATGCGGGCGTGCCCCACCATGGCGTCGATGGCTCCGCTCCGCGTGCGCTCCGGCGCCGACATCAACCTCGCCGACGCGTTCGGCCTGCCGGGCTGCCCGCTGTGCCGCGAGCGTCGCCGGACCGAGGCCGCGTACCTCGAGTCGATCCTGTCGGAGAGCGTCAACGACATCCCGTTCCGCCAGGCGTTCGACGAGGCGCGCGGGTTCTGCGCCCGCCATGCGCGGGCGGTGCTGGACGCGGATCGGGCCCGGGCGGGGAGCCTCGGCGCGTCGATCCTGCTGCGGGCGACGCTCGTCGCGCGGCTGCGCGACGTGGAGGCGGCGACGACGGCGCGTGGCTGGGCCCGGTCGCGGCGCGTCGCCGATGCGCGTCGCCCGCCGGTCTGTCCGGCCTGCGAGCGGGTGAGCGACGGCCGACGAGCGCTCGGTGGAGACCGTCGTCCGGCTGACCAAGGACGACGACTGGGCCGAGGCAGCGGCCGTCGCGCCGTTCTGCCTCGCGCACGTCCTCGCGCTCATGGACGTCCGCCCGCCGCCGCCGACGTGGGCGGCGGTCGAGGCGCGCCAGGTCGCGCGGCTCGAGGCGCTCCGTGACCGGCTGGCCGCGTTTGCCCATGCCTCGGCGCACGACCGCCGCCACCTCCAGACGGACGACCAGCGCGCGTCGGTCGACGAGGCCGCGGACGTCCTCGGCGGGTTCCAGGCGGCCGGTGCGACGGCGTTCGCGGTCGCGCACCCCGTCGAGCCGGTTCCGGTTGAACCAGCGCCCGTCGACGGCGCTGCGGCGGTGCTGCTGACCGGCGTCTACGGCTCCGGCAAGACGACGCTCGCGATCGAGCTCGTCGACCGCCTCGGCGACGCGGGCGTCGACTGCCGCCGCGATCGACCTCGACTGGCTCGGCTGGTACGACGCGCCGACCGGCTGGGACGAGCACCACGACCCGCGGCTCACGCTCGAGCACCTCGCGCTGATGGCGTCGCGCTACGCCGGCGTCGGCGTCCAGCGCATCGTGCTCGCCGGGACGATCCCGGCCGGGACCCGGGACCGGTATGCGGCCGCGGTCGGGATGCCGCTCGCCGTCGTGCGGCTGGAGGTCGGCGCGGACGCGCTGCGCCGCCGGCTCGCCGAGGACCCGAACGCGTCGCGCCAGGACGACCTCGCCCATGCGCTCGCGGACCTCGAGCGCGGCCCGCGGGACGACGGCGCCGACTGGGTCGGTCGACGCGGACCGGCCGCCGGCGGACGCTGGCGACGGAGGTGCTCGAGCGGCTCGGCTGGAGCTAGCCGCCGGAGACCGCGGGGATCACGTGCACCTGCGCGCCCGAGGGCACGGGCGTGTCGAGCGCCGCGAGCTCGCCGTCGACGAACACGTTGAGATGGCGCCGGATCGAGGGCCCCGCGTCGAGGACGCGGTTGGCGAGGCCCGGCACGCGCGTGTCGAGGTCGCGGACGACCTCCAGCACGGTCCCGCCGCGCGCATCCATGCGCCGCTCCGCCTCGGGGAACAGGCCCGCGAGGCTGCGCGGCAGGTGGACGACGGCGGGGACGCCCGCGTCAGTCAAGGGCGAGCGCCTCGACGCTCCAGATCGGCGGCAGGTTGTCCGCGATCCGGCTCCACGTCCGGCCCTCGTCGGCCGACCCGTAGACCTGGCCCGAGCTCGTCCCGAAGTAGACGCCGACCGGGTCGCGATCGTCGTGCGCCATCGCCTCGCGCAGCACGCCGACGAAGGCGTTCTCCTGGGGCAGGCCGTCGCCCGACCGGATCCACGTGTCGCCGCCGTCGTGGGTCCGCCAGACCGCCGCCGACGCGCCCGGCATCAGCCGTCCCTGCTCGGGATCGGTGAGCGGGATGTTCCACACGGTCATCGGATCGCGCGGGTGGGCGGTCATCACGAAGCCGAAGTCGCTCGGCAGGTCGCGCGTGATCTCCTCCCACTGGGCGCCGCCGTCGGTCGAGCGGTAGACGCCGCAGTGGTTCTGCTGGTACAGCCGCTCGTCGCCGTCCGCCGCCATGACGAGCTTGTGGACGCACTGCCCGAAGTCGGGGAAGCGGTTCTCGGGGTTGAACTCCGCGCGGACGCCCTTGTTGCGGGTCGACCAGGTCGCGCCGCCGTCCTGCGTCTCGAACACGCCGACCGCCGAGATCCCGACCCACATCCGGTCGCCGTCGGTGGGGTGGGGGATGATCGTGTGGAGGATGAGCCCGCCCGCGCCCGGCCCCCACTCGGGCCGGCTGTAGTGGTTGGTCAGGCCCTCGACGTGCTCCCACGTCCTGCCGCGGTCGAGGCTGCGGAACAGGCCGGCCGGCTCGACGCCCGCGTAGATGCCGTCGGTGCCCGCGGTCACGTTCCACACCGTCGCGACCTTCGGCCCGTCGTCGCCGTAGGTGAGCCCCTCGCTGGAGTGGGTCCACGTCTCGCCCAGGTCCTCGCTCCGCCAGACGGCCGGGCCGAACCACGGGCTGCCCGCCCCGGCGAGGAGCGCGTTGGTGCCGGGCTCGACCGAGATGTCGTGCACGGGCCAGCCGTCGCACAGCGGGCCGCGGATGGACCAGTCGCGCCGGTCGGCGTCGGATTCGAGGATGAACGCCCCCTTGGGCGTGCCGACGAGAACGAGGCTGCGGCCGGTCATCGGGTCCTCCGGGATCGGGGGCTCGGGTGTGGTTCATCAAGCGTACGCCGCCGTCGCGGGGCGAGGTTCACCGGCGACGATCGCAGCCAAACATGACGGGCCGTGTCGCCATTGCCGGCGATGCTCGAACCGATGGACGTGCATCCCCTCGTCGACCAGCTGTGGTTCACCCGCCGCGAGTTCCTGCGCGGCATCAAGGGCGTCGCCGCCGACGACGCGGCGGTCCGGCTGGGCCCGATGAACTGCATCGCGTGGAACGTCGGCCATCTCGCGTGGCAGGAGCAGCGCTACTTCGTGACGATCGCGCAGGACCGGACGCCGCGCCCGGACATCGCGACCGGGTTCGCCGTCGGCGCGCCGGGCAGCCAGCCCGCGCTCGACGAGGTGCTCGCGGCGTGGCGCGAGATCACGGCCGCCGCGGACGAGTGGCTCGCGACGGCCATCGACCGAGGCGCTGCTGACCGGGCCCGTCCGGCGCGGCCGCCCGCCGGCGACGTCGCTCGGCACCCGCCTCCAGCGGACGATCTACCACTACTGGTACCACCAGGGCGAGAACCAGGCGATCCGCCAGCAGCTGGGGCATGCGCGCCTCCCGCAGTTCGTGGGCAACATCGACGACGAGGCGCCGTATCGGGTTGACGCCTCCGGGGTGGCTGGTATTATACCAACTGGCTAAATACTCCACCACGCGAAGGACGAGCCCGCCCGAATGCCCGCCGCCGACCCGCTGAGCACCACGTTCGCCGCCCTCGCCGACCCGACCCGGCGCGCGATCCTCGCGCGACTGGCGCAGGGGGACGCGACCGTGGGCGAGCTCGCGAAGCCGTTCGCGATGACGCTCCCGGGCGTGTCGAAGCACCTCAAGGTGCTCCAGCACGCCGGGCTGGTGGTGCAGGGGAGGGACGCGCAGTGGCGGCCGTGCCAGCCTCGACCCGACGGGCCTCCGCGAGGTCTCGACCTGGGTGGAGCGCTACCGCGTCCTGTGGGAGGGCCGCCTCGACCGCATGGAGGCGCTCCTTCGCGAGCTGGACCCCCAGGAGCCGACCGGATGACCATCGCCGCCATCGCCGCCTGACCGACGCGTGCCTCACCAGTCCCGAGAGGAGCGACCCGTGCCCGACCGATCCACGCAGTTCGCCACGTTCACCGTGGAGCGCGACATCGCGTTCCCGCCCGCGTCCGTGTTCCGCGCCTTCGCCGACCTCGACGCCAAGCGCCGCTGGTTCGGGGACCCGGGCGGCACCGACACCGAGCACGCCCTGGACTTCCGCGTCGGCGGGCTCGAGCACTCGTCCGGCGGCTCGCCCGAGGCCGGCGGCTGGTTCACGTACGACGCGACGTACCAGGACATCGTCCCGGGCGAGCGGATCGTCTACACCTACGCGATGACGATCGACGGCAACCGCATCTCCGCGTCCGTCGCCACGATCGAGCTCGCGCCACGCGGCCGGCGGCACGCGCCTCCGCCTCACCGAGCAGGGCGTGTTCCTCGACGGTCTCGACACCAACGCCGCCCGCGAGCACGGCACCAACGAGCTGATCGACGCGCTCGCCGCGTCGCTCGAGCCGGCGACGACGGGAGCGGCCCGATGACCGGGGGCGTCGGCGCCGCGACGCCTCGACCTCGACCGCCTCCGCTCGTCGGTGCGCGGCCGGGTCGTCGCGCCCGGCGACGAGACCTACGACGCGGACCGGGTCATCGTGTACGGCGGCATCGACCCGCACCCGGCGGTGATCGTCCGCGTCGCCGACACGGCCGACGTCGCCACGGTGATCGCGCTCGCCCGCGAGACCGGCCTCGAGCTCGCCGTGCGGTCCGGCGGCCACTCGGGCGCCGCGCACTCGACCGCGGACGGCGGCATCGTGCTCGACGTCCGGGACCTGCGCGAGCTCGACATCGATGTCGACGGCCGGACGGCCTGGGTCGGGTCCGGCCTGAGCGCCGGCGAGATCACGACCGCGCTCGCCGAGCACGGCCTCGCGATCGGGTTCGGCGACACGGGCTCGGTCGGCGTCGCCGGGATCACGCTCGGCGGCGGCATCGGCTACCTCGTCCGCAGCCAGGGCATGACGATCGACAACCTGCTCGCGGTGGAGCTCGTGACCGCGGACGGCGACGTCCTGACCGTGGACGAGGCGTCGCATCCCGACCTGTTCTGGGCGCTCCGCGGCGGCGGTGGCAACTTCGGGGTCGCGACGCGGTTCCGGTTCCGCCTCCACGAGGTTCCCCAGATCGTGGGCGGGATGCTCATCCAGCCCGCGACCGAGGACGCGATCGTCGCGCTCATGGCCGCCGGCGCGGCGGCGCCCGAGGAGCTCTCGTTCATCGCCAACGTGATGACCTGCCCGCCGATGCCGTTCGTGCCCGAGGAGCTGCACGGCGAGCTCGTCATCTTCTCGCTCGTGTGCTGGAGCGGCCCGGTCGACGAGGCCGATGCCGCGCTCGCGCCGATCCGCGCGGCCGCGACGCCGATCACGGACATGCTCGAGCCGCAGGGCTACCCGGGCATGTACGGGCCCGAGGACCCCGACTACCACCCGCTCGCGGTGTCGCGGACCCTGTTCATGGACGCGGTCGATGCCGCGGACGCCAGGGTGATGCTCGAGCAGCTCAACGCGTCCGATGCGCCGATGCGCGTCGTGCAGCTGCGGCCGCTTGGCGGGGCGATGGCGCGGGTCGCGAACGACGCGACCGCGTTCGGGCACCGCGACCGCGCCGTGATGGCGAACGTCGCGGCGTTCTACGCCGGCCCCGAGGACGTCGACGCGAAGACCGCGTGGGTCGACGGCCTGACCGACGCGCTGCGCGACGGGACGGCTGCGTACGTGAACTTCGTGAGCGACGAGGGCCCGGCCCGCGTCCACGACGCCTACCCGGACGCGACGTACGACCGCCTCGCCGCGATCAAGCGGAAGTACGACCCGGACAACGTGTTCCGGCGCAACCAGAACGTGGCGCCGGCGGGCGCCTGACCCACGGGTGCGGGACGGCGACCGGGGCGACCCGCGCCCTCCCAGACCTTCTACAGTTGCCACCGACGCGGGCGTCCGCCCGGGCAGCTGGAGGTCGCGGTGTCGGTGGCGGTTCGGGGTGACGGCGGCACCGGCCCGGGGGGCGGTCGGGCCCACTTCGCCGCCGGGGACACGAGCCTGTACCCGGTGCTCGTCGGCGTGTTCGTCGGGCTGCTGCTCATCAGCAACGTTGCCGCGGTCAAGCTCATCGTCCTGGGCCCGTTCATCACCGACGGCGGGGCCTTCCTGTTCCCCCTCGTCTACATCGTGGGCGACGTGCTGAGCGAGGTCTACGGCTGGCGGGCCGCCCGCCGGGCGATCCTCGTCGGGTTCGCGATGGCAGTCCTCGCGGCGGTCACCTTTCTGGTCGTCCAGGTGGCCCCGGCCGCCGACGCCTGGGACAACCAGGCGGCGTTCGAGGCCGTCCTCGGGTTCGTGCCCCGGATCGTGCTGGCGAGCGTCCTCGGCTTCCTCGTCGGCCAGCTGCTCAACGCCTACGTCCTGGTGCGGATCAAGGAGCGGACGAAGGAGCGGCATCTCTGGGCCCGGCTCATCGGCTCCACCGCCGTTGGCGAGCTCGGCGACACTGTGGTGTTCTGCACCATCGCGTTCTTCGGCGTCATCACCGGGGCGGAGTTCCTCAACTACGTCATCGTCGGCTACGCCTACAAGACGCTGCTCGAGGTGGTCCTCCTGCCGGTCACCTACCCGGTCATCGGCTTCGTCAAGCGGCGCGAGCCGTCCTACGATCTCCCAACCGCCCTGCGCGAGGCGCACGCGTAGGCGGGGCGCCGCGGGTGCGCCCGAGCCCGCGCCATCGGGCAGACTGCACCCGTGGCCGACACCGTCCTCGCCCCGTCCGACCCGGGCTTCGCCGCGGACCCGTACCCGGCCTACGCGATCGCCCGCGAGCGGCGGCCGCGTTCACGCCAGCCCGGCGACCACCGCACGTACCTCACCCGCTACGAGGACGTGCACGCGGGGTTCCGCGACCGGCGGCTGGGCTCGACGTTCCTCCATCGCTACACGCCCGAGGAGCTCTCGCTGCCGGCCGACGTCCCCGCCTGGCGCGACCCGCGCTGGACGGACTTCCACGAGTTCGAGCGCTGGGAGCTGCTCAACCTCGAGCCGCCGGTCCACACGCGGCTGCGCCGCCTCGTGCTCGAGGCGTTCACGCCGCGGGCGGTCGAGGCCCTCCGGACGCCGGTCGCCGAGCGCGCCCGCGCGCTGCTCGCGCCGGCCCGCGAGCGCGGGTCGCTCGACCTCGTCGACGACTACGCCCAGGCGTTCTCGCTGGGGATCATCTGCGACCTGATCGGCGTCGCGCCCGACGACCGCGAGACGATCAAGCGCCTCTCGGACGACACGGTCGCGATGTACGAGCCGGGTACCGACGACGACACGCGAGCCCGGGCCAACGCGGCGGCGGGCGACTTCCGCGCCTACCTGCTCGACGTCATCGCGCTGCGGCGCGCCGGCGGGGGCGACGACCTCCTCGCCGGCGCTGCTCGAGGCCACGGTCGACGGCGAGCGGCTCACCGACGACCAGGTCGCCTCGACCGCGATGGTCCTCCTGATGGCCGGCCACGAGGCGACCGTCAACGCGACGTCGAACGGGGTCGCGGCGCTCGCGGCCCATCCGGACCAGTGGCGCTTGCTGCGCACCGGCGAGGCGTCGATCCGCGAGGCGATCGAGGAGATCCTGCGCTTCGACCCGCCGCTGCAGTGGTTCGAGCGCTGGGTACTGGACGAGGAGGTCGTCCTCGGCGGCGTCCCGCTCGCGCCGGGGTCACGGGTGGCGCTCGTGATCGGCGCCGCGAACCGCGATCCGCGGCGGTTCACCGAGCCCGACCGCTTCGACATCCGCCGCACGGACGCGGCGCATCTCTCGTTCGGCGGCGGGATCCACTTCTGCATCGGCGCGCCGCTCGCCCGCCTCGAGCTCGAGACGACGCTGGCCGAGCTGCTCCGCACCGAGGCCGAGCTCGAGATCCTGCCCGGCGCGGCCCGTCGGCCCACGTTCCAGTTCCGCGGCTGGGCCCGCCTGCCGATCGCGATCCACGCATGACCGTGAGCACCCATCGATCCCGCGTCGAGGTGACCCCGCATGCCTGAGCCCGCGCCGACCATCCTCGTCGTCGGCAGCACGATGATCGACCTCATCGCGTACGCCGACGTCCTGCCCGAGGCCGGCCAGACGATCGTCGGCACCGGGTTCGCGATGGGGTTCGGCGGCAAGGGCGCCAACCAGGCGGTCGCCGCCGCCCGGCTCGGGGCGCGGGTCGCGATGGTCAACTGCCTGGGCGAGGACTCGTACGGGGCCGACACGCTCCGCAACTTCGAGGCGCAGGGCGTCGACGCGACCTGGGTCCGGCAGGTGCCGGGCTCGTCGGGCGTGGCGCCGATCTGGGTCGACGCGGCCGGGATGAACCGGATCATCTGCGTCCCGGGCGCCAACGACGAGACGAGCCCCGAGCTGGCGGTCGCGGCGTTCGACGCGGTCGGCCCGGCCGTCGTCGTCGCGCAGTTCGAGACGCCGCAGGCGACGACCGCCGCCGTCGTTCGCGCGGGCAAGGGCCGCCGGCGTCACCACGGTCCTCAATCCGGCGCCGGGAGCCGCGATCGAGGACGCGGTCATCGCGGCCACCGACTGGCTCGTCCCCAACGAGCACGAGTTCGCGCTGATCGGCGGCGGGGTGCTCGGCGGCGACGTGGATGCAGAGGACGCCGCCCTGCGCGAGCTCGCGGAGCGCCTGCACGTCTCGCTCGTCGTGACGCTCGGGGAGCGGGGCGCGGCCGTCCTGCCGCGCGGCGGGCAGGTCACGAGAGTCGCATCGCCCCAGGTCCGCGCGACCGACACGACCGGAGCCGGCGACGCGTTCGTCGGGGCGTTCGCCGTCGGGCTCGCCCTGGGGTGGGACGCGGCCGACGCCGCGCGGCTGGGCTGCGCCTTCGCGGCGGACAGCGTGACCCGGCCGGGCACGCAATCGTCGTTCGCGGCGCGCGATGCCGCTGCAGCGATGCTGGACCGGATTGCAACGCCACTGTGATGTCGGGCGTCGGCCCGCCGACGCCACACTCTGGCCGTCGTGAGCGTGCAGCCGGCGTCCGTCTCCGCCGTCCCGTCGCCCGTCGAGCAGGCACTCGATGCGGTGCCGGTCGGCGTCGCCGTGCTCGACCGCGCCTTGGTCGTGGCGCACGCCAACGCCGCGTTCGTCCGGCTGCTCGGCGTGGCGCCCGATGGCGTCGTGGGGAAGCCGCTCGCCACGGTGCTCCCGGGCCTCGGCGACGCCGGCGCGGCGCGCCTCACGGAGGTTGCGACCGGCGCGACTCTTGCGGTCGAGCTGGAGCTGCGGGTCGGGAGCGGATCGGCGACCGATGCCGAGCGATGGTTCGTCGCGACGGCACGACCGCTCGTCGCCCAGGGCGGATCGGCGAGCGGGCTCGTGCTCACGCTCGACGAGGTGACCGACGAGCTGCGCCGCTCGCGCTACGTCGGCGCGCTCCAGGCGCTCGCCTCGGGCCTCGGCGCGGCGGTGACCGGGGAGGACGTGGCGGAGACGGTGCTCGGCGCGGTGCTCGGGACGCTCGGGGCGGACCGCGGCGCGGTCTCGCTCGTGACCGCCGACGGCTCGCATCTCGAC
Organism: uncultured Chloroflexia bacterium; assembly: GCA_963763075.1. Taxonomy (GTDB): domain Bacteria; phylum Chloroflexota; class Limnocylindria; order Limnocylindrales; family CSP1-4; genus CAIXZV01. Next base: position 78,184 of record CAVXNF010000006.1, read on the forward strand.
GTCGTCGGCTCGCGCGGCTATCGCGATGGCGAGCTCACGCCGCAGCGCCTCCACCGGGCGATCGACGCGGACGACCCCCTGGCGGAGGTCAGCCGGACGGGGGAGGCGCTCGTGTTCGCCACCGACGCGGAGGTCCGGGCACGCTTCCCGCGCTTCGAGCGACGCCGGGCGGGCGGCGGCGCCCTGGCCGCGGTCGGGATGCCCGTCGAACAGGTGCCGACCGGCGGGATCATCCTCGCCTGGCCGCGGGAGCGCGTGATCGGCGACGCCGACCGGTCGTTCCTCGAGGCGTGCAGCCGGCTCGCCGGCCAGGCCCTGGGCCGCGTCCGGACCGAGACCCTCGCGCGCCTCCGGTCCGCGAGCGTGGCCGCGACCCTCGCCGCGATCGCCGGCGAGCGCGAGCCGGAGTCGATCGCGCGGACGCTGCTGCGGGCCGCGATGCCGGGCGCCGGGGCGCAGTGGGGCGCCGTTCGCGTGCTGGGCGAGGACGGGGCATCCACCACGCTCCTCGCGAGCGAGGGCCACCGCGGCCCGACCGCGGCTGCGGCCGTCCTGCCGCTCGACACGGCGGTCCCGTCGGTCGAGGCGATCCGCGAGGGTCGCGAGGTGCTCATCCGGGACCTTGCCGCGGAGGCCCATCGCTGGCCCGACTTCGCGCCGGCGTTCATCGCCGACGGCCAGCGCGCGTCGGCGAGCATGCCCATCGTCCGCGACGGCCGGGCGATCGGCTGCCTGACGCTCGGCTTCGCCTCGCCGCAGCCGTTCGACGAGGCGCAGCTCGCGTACGTGCGGGCGCTCGCGGAGGCGACCTCGTCCGCGCTCGACCGCGCGCGGCTGACCCAGTCGGAGCGCCACTCCCGCCAGCTGCTCGCCGCGACCCTCGATCAGCTGCCGATCGGCGTGTTCGTCGCGGAGCCCGGTCGCGGCCTCGTGTTCCAGAACCAGGAGGTCACGCGCATCCTCGGCATGACGCTCCCGCTCGGCCCGTTCGACGCGACCAGCATCAAGCGGACCGACGCCGACGGCCGGCCGCTGCCCGTCGAGGAGTGGCCGATCCAGCGCGCGCTCGGCGGCGAGACGGTCATCGCCCACGAGTCGCAGTTCGAGCGGCCGGACGGGACGCAGATCATCGTCCGTACCGCCGCGCGGCCGGTGCTCGGCGACGACGACCGCGTCCAGGCGGCGGTCTCGGTGTTCTCGGACGTGACCCGCGAGCGCGCGGCGGACGAGGCGCGCGAGGCGTTCCTGGGCGTGCTGTCGCACGAGCTGCGGACGCCGGTCACGGCGATCTACGGCGGGTCGATGCTCCTCGCCCGCCACCGCCACGAGGTGCCCGAGTCGCTCGAGCCGGTCGTGGACGACGTCGCGGCGGAGAGCCTCCGCCTGCTGCGCCTGGTGGAGGACCTGCTGGTCATCGCACGCGTGGAGCGCGGGCTTCCCGTCGCCGCGCGGGAGCCGCTGCTCATCCAGCACGTCGTCCGGCGGGTCATCGCCGAGGAGGCCCGCCGCTGGCCGGAGGCGACGTTCACCGCGACGCTCGTGCCCGGCCTGCCACCGGTCCTCGGCGACGCCGGCCAGCTCGAGGTCGTGCTGCGGAACCTGCTGGGCAACGCCGCCAAGTACGGATCGACCGGCGCCCACGTCACCGCGGAACGGGTCACCGGCGCGGTCAGGGTCTCCGTCGAGGACGACGGTCCGGGCCTGGACCTCGCGCCGGAGCAGCTGTTCCGCCTGTTCCAGCGCGGCCGGAGCGCGGCCCGCCGCGCCGCGGGGTCGGGGATCGGGCTGTTCGTGTGCCGCGCGCTCGTCGAGGGCATGGGCGGACGCATCTGGGCCGAGGACCTGCCGGACGGCGGCGCGGCATTCCGGTTCGAGCTCGTCCGCGACGAGGAGATGGACGCCTGACCGGACGCGTCACGGGGCGTACGATCGCTCCCGATGGCCCGATCGACGACGCCCAAGGCACCCAAGCCGCCCAAGCCGTGGCGACGGGAGGACGGCGCCTACCGCTCCACCGATGACCGGTTCACGATCGAGGGTGGCGGCGCCGGCCGCTGGTTCCTGACCGACGCCGAGGCGCTCGACGAGCTGGGCCTCGCGCGGACGCTCGGGCCGTACGACACGCTCGACGAGGCGAAGGCGGCCGCGGACGGGCAGCGCGAGGGTGGGGGCAAGGCATCGCCGCTCGCCGAACGCCTCGCTGCGGCGAAGGCGAAGCCGAAGCCGGCTGCGAAGGCCGCGCCGGCGACCGCCAAGCGCGACATGACCGAAGACGAAGCGGCCGAGGACGACGAACCGCCCGCGCGAACGCCATCGAAGCGCGCGCCCGCCAAAGCCCCCGCCGCGCACCTGGCTCGACGAGCTCGACGACGACGATCCCGATGCCGCAGCCCGTGCCCGCCGGGCGATCGCAGCGCTCGAGAAGCTCGGCGTCGGCGACGCGGACGGCGTCGTGCGGCGCGATGTCCTCGGCCGGCAGCCGGCGATCGCCGCACGGCTCATCGGCCGCTCGGTGGCGGCGGCCCTCAGTGCGTCGCTCGAGCCCGGTGATCTCGCCTCGGCGGCGAAGGCCGCGCTGCCCGGGCCGATGAAGCAGCTGCGCGACACGGACGACGCCGCGCTCGCCGCCTACGCCTCGTTCGTGGCCGCGCGCGTGCTCGAGGCGATCCTCGGGGTCGTCACGGGCGCGGACCGTGCCGAGGGCGCCGGCCGCGACCTGCCGGGCTGGCGGCTCATCGAGCGACCCGCGGCCCGCGATGGCGCCGACGACATGCCGCGCCGCCTGATCGTCACGCCGGACGACGTCACCGAGCGCTGAGCCGGCGCCGCGCGCTCGCGGTCAGCCGCCGCGCTCGTCGCGCTCCATGATGTCGCGGTAGATCAGCCCGCCGAGCACGATCGTCAGCAGCCCGATCAGGGCGCTGATCGCCGGCATCGCCCCGGACTCGCGCAGCTGCGCCCCCATCGGCAACAGCACGACCCACGTGATCAGGCCCATGACGAGGGCCGCCGCGATCAGCGAGCCGATGAAGATCCCCACGCGACGGATGAACCCGAGCAGCATCGCCCCACCCCACGCTCAGAAGGCGGGAGCATCGGCCTCCGGCGAGCCGTCGTCAAGTCCCCCGGTGCGTTCAGGCGACGGCGGACGCCTCGGCCTCGAGCGCGGCCTCGATCAGCGACTCGCGCCGGCGGTGGAGCGACCACTCCAGGCCCGCCGGGTACCAGTGCGGCCGGAGCTGGCGGAGGATGCCCGGGTGGAGCGTGCCCAGCTCGTGGCGGGCGTGGTCGCGCGCGTCGGCGAGGGCGGGCAGGGCGTAGACGCGCTCGCCGCCCCGGAACACGGGGACGAGGACCTCCTTGTGCGTCCAGGCGGCGTCGATGGTCATCCGGTGATGCGAGTCCGCGGGGTCCACGATCACGCGCGAGCCGTCCAGCTCGTTGAGCTCGTCCCAGATCATGTCCGCGCGGGCGGTGCCGTCGGCGTCGTAGAAGCGGCGGACGCCCAGCCGGCCCGGCACCGTGATCTTCGCCGTGTCCGAGCTGACCTTCACCGGCGTCCGCCACGCGTCGCCGTCCTGGATCGCCGTGAGCTTGTACACGCCGCCCAGGGCCGGCTGGTCGTAGCAGGTCACGAGCTTCGTGCCCACGCCCCACACGTCGATCCGGGCCCCCTGCGCCTGGAGCGACTCGATCGTCTCGGGGTCGAGGTCGTTGGACGCGATGACCTGCGTCTCCTCGAACCCCTCGGCATCGAGCATCTCGCGGGCCCGGTTCGAGAGGTAGGCGAGGTCGCCCGAGTCGAGGCGGATGCCCGCCAGCCGGTGGCCGCGCTCGCGCATCCGCTTGCCGGTGTCGATCGCGTTCGCGACGCCCTCGACGGAGTCGTAGGTGTCGACGAGCATCACCGCGTTGCCGGGCATGACGTCGGCCCAGGCGTCGAACGCCTCCTGCTCGCTCGCGAACGAGAGCACCCAGCTGTGGGCGTGCGTGCCGCGCACCGGGATGTCGAACAGCCGCCCGGCGAGCACGTTCGAGGTCGCGAAGCAGCCGCCGAGGTACGCCGACCGCGACGCCGTCAGGCCGCCGTCCGGGCCCTGCGCCCGGCGCAGCCCGAACTCGAGCACCGGCGCCCCGCCGGCCGCGAGCGTCACGTGGGCCGCCTTGGTCGCGGCGAGGGTCGGGAAGTTCACGAGGTTGAGCAGCGCCGTCTCCAGCAGCTGCGCCTCGAGCAGCGAGCCCGTGACCCGGACCAGCGGCTCGTGCGGGAACACGACCGTGCCCTCCGGGACGGCGTCCACGTCCACGCCGCAGCCGCAGGTCCGCGAGGTAGGCGAGGAACGCCGGCTCGAACAGCGGCTTGTCGTCCGTCCCGCGGAGGCCCTCGAGGTGGGCGAGCTCGTCCGGCGTGAACCGGAAGCGCTCGATGAACGCGATGACGCCCTCCAGCCCGGCCGCGATCGTGAACCCGCCACCGAACGGCGCCTGGCGGAAGCTGAGCGTGAAGATCGCCCGCTCGTCGGTCCGCCCGAGCTTCCAGTAGCCGGCGGCCATCGTCAGCTCGTACAGGTCGGTCATCGTGGCCGGCGGCACCGGATACCCGGGCAGCGGCTGCCCGCCGCGGGTGTCGCTCATGGCGTGGCTCTCCTCGCGTGCACGGACCCATCGTGGGGCATCGGGCGGTGCGCGCGCCAGCCCGTGGCATGATCGGGCGGTGGACCCGACGGAGAGCCTGATCCCCACCGACCCGAAGTTCGTCACCGACCGGGTCCGCGCCGTGGGCGGCGTCCCGTGGCGCCGGCTGCTCCGGTACCTCCGCCCGCACGCCGCACCGTTCTCGGTCGCGATCGTGGGCCTGCTCATCGGCTCGGGGCTCGGGCTGCTGGTGCCGCTCGTCATCGCCGGGCTCGTGACCGAGGTCGTCGCCGGCGGCGACTCGGCCGGGCTCGACCGCCTGATCGTCGGGATGCTGATCCTGTTCCTCGCCCAGTCGCTGGGCGGGCTCGTCCAGTCCTACTACCTGGGCGTGGTGGGGGAGCGGATCGTCGCCCAGCTCCGCGGCGAGCTGTTCGCGAGCCTCGTGAGCCTGTCGCTCGACTTCCACGGCCGCCACCGGGTCGGCGAGCTCGTGTCGCGGCTGTCGTCCGACGTGACGCTGATCCGGACGATGCTGACCCAGACGACGACGTCGCTGCTGTCGTCGCTCATCGGGCTCATCGGCTCCGTCCTCATCCTGTTCACGCTGAGCCCGACGCTGCTGCTCGTCGCGCTGCTGCTCGCCCCGGCCCTGCTCGCCGTCGCGATCGTGTTCGGCCGGCCGCTCCAGCGGGTGTCGACGCAGGTCCAGGACACGATCGCCCACAGCACGGCGACCGCCGAGGAGGCGCTGGGCGGCATCCGGGTCGTCAAGAGCTACGTCCGGGAGGACTACGAGAACCAGCGCTACGGCGGCGACCTGGCCGGCGTCGTCGCGTCCGGCACGCGGCTCGCGCTGTGGCGGGCGCTGTTCGGCGCGCTCATGGGCTTCCTCGGGTTCGGGGCCATCGCCGTGCTGCTGTGGTACACGGGCCACGAGGTCATCGACGGGCGGCTGTCGATCGGGACGCTCACCGGGTTCCTGCTCTACGGCGTGACGATCGGGGCGAGCCTCGCGACGATCGCCGGGCTGTACGGGCAGCTCCGGGAGGGGACCGGGGCGGTCCAGCGCGTGTTCGAGATCATCGACACCCAGCCGACGGTCGTCGACGCGCCGGACGCGGTGGACCTCGGCCCGGTCACGGGGCGGATCGAGCTCGACGGGGTCTCGTTCGCGTACGACGGTGACCGGCACGTCCTGCGCGACCTCGACCTCCACGTGCCGGCCGGCGAGGTGCTCGCGGTCGTCGGGCCGTCCGGATCGGGCAAGACGACGCTCGTCGGGCTGATCCCGCGGCTGTGGGACGTCAGCCGGGGACGATCCGCGTGGACGGCACGGACGTGCGCAACGTGACCACGGGGAGCCTGCGGGCGCAGATCGGCCTCGTGCCCCAGGAGGCGACGCTGTTCGGCGGGACGATCGCGGAGAACATCCGCTACGGCCGGCTCGATGCGACGGACGCCGAGGTCGAGGCGGCCGCGCGGGCGGCGAACGCGCACGACTTCATCAGCGCCCTCGAGGCGGGCTACGAGTCACCGGTCGGCGATCGCGGCCAGCGGCTGTCCGGCGGCCAGCGCCAGCGGATCGCCATCGCCCGGGCGATCCTCAAGGATCCGCCGATCCTGCTGCTGGACGAGGCGACTTCGGCGCTCGACAACGAGTCCGAGCGGCTGGTCCAGGAGGCGCTGGACCACCTGATGCAGGGCCGGACGACGCTGATCATCGCCCACCGCCTGTCGACGATCCGCGCCGCCCACCGGATCGCCGTGCTGGACGACGGCTGGCTCGTGGAGCTCGGCACGCACGACGAGCTGCTGGAGCGCGAGGGCCTCTACGCGCGGCTGTGGAAGCTGCAGTTCGCCGAGGGGCTCATGGACGGCGACGCGGGCGCCACCTCGCTGCCCGAGCCCGTCTCCTCCGCGGGTGGCGCCGGCGGCTGACGGACGACGCGACGGTCAGCCGAACCAGGTGCGGGTCTCGTCCTCGGACACGCTGGGCATCGTGAGGACGGACTTGATGGCCTCGGGCGGCATCGAGGTCCGTCGGGCGACGAGGGCGGCGATCCGCTCCGGATCCTGGTTGCAGCGACGCAGCGCTGCTCGATCCAGGCGCGGCCACAGCGCCAGGGCCCGCCGTTCGAAGTAGCCGGCGGCCGGTGCTCGATCCATTGGTGCTCCCCGAAGTCACCGCTGCGATGGCCCTGAATCGTGCGTGGCACGCGCAACGCAGCGTCAACCCCCGCGGGGATAACGGCGGGATAACAAATCCGGCCGACGCGTGCGCGACGCGACCCGTTTGACGGTCGCCGCCGGTGACCCCACGCTTGCGGCGTGCCGTCACCCCGGAGCCTGTGCCTGGTCGTGCTCGCCGTCGTCGTCGCCGCCGGGTGCGAGGCGGCGCCATCGACCGCGCCCGCCACGCCGGCGGCGGTCGCCGAACAGCCCTCGGAGGCCGCGTCGCGGGCGCCCACCATCCCCGGTCACGAGCTGTACGGGTACCTGCCGTACTGGGAGATGGACGAGGGGATCGACGCGCACCTGCGCGACCTGCCGCTCACGACCCTCGCGCTGTTCAGCGTCACCCACACGTCACGCGGCGCGATCAACAAGACCCAGCCCGGCTATCGCGCGATCACGGGGGACCTCGGCCAGCAGCTGATCGCGGAGGCGCACGACCGGGATACGCGCGTCGAGCTCGTCTACACGAGCTTCGGCAGCCGGCGGAACACGCGCCTGTTCGAGGACGTCGAGCGCCAGGACGCGGTCATCGAGAGCCTCGTCGACCTGGTGGACGAGACCGGCGTCGACGGGATCAACGTCGACGTCGAGGTCCTCGACCCGACGCTCGTGCCTGCGTACGGGCTGTTCGTCGAGCGGCTGCGGACGGCCGTCCTCGAGCGCGATCGCGACGCGACGGTCTCGGTCGCCACCGGCGCCGGCCCGACCGGCGCCGCGATGGCCAAGGTCGCGGCCGATGCGGGCGCGGACCGCATCTTCCTGATGGGCTACGACTACCGCGTCGCGTCATCGTCGCCCGGCGCCTCGGCGCCGCTCGACCGGTCCGACGGCGGGCTGCGGAGCCTCCGCTGGTCGCTCGACCTGTACGAGACGCTCGGCGTGCCGGCGGACCGGCTGCTGCTGGGCCTGCCGCTGTACGGGCTCACCTGGCCCGTCGCGGGGCCGGTCATCGGGGCGCCCGAGACGGGTCGCGGCGACCACTGGATCCCTGCCCAGCACCGGGACATCCTGCGCGACGACGACATCGAGCCGATGCGCGACGAGATCGAGCAGGTCGAGGTGTACGTCCAGGCGTCGGACGGGTCGTGGGGCGCGCCCACGCCCGGGGCGTCGCTGGATCCGGACGACCTCGATCGCACGTGGACCGCGATCTACGTCGACTCGCCCGGGACGCTCGCTCCGAAGCTGACCCTCGCCAACGATCGGGGACTCGCAGGCGGCGGGTTCTGGGCGATCGGCTACGAGCGTGGCCTGGCGGGCTACCGCGAGCTGATGGACGCCTTCACCGCCGGCGAGACGTTGCCCTAGCCCGTCGCGCGCAGCGGAGCTCCGAGACGAACACGGGTTGACACCGTCGGCTCGGGCTGCTTATATAGCCAACATCTTCTAGAACGTAGTGGTTATGGAGTGATGACAGCAGAGCTGGACGCAGTCTTCGGGGCCCTGGCGGATCCCACCCGGCGGGCGATCCTCGCGCGACTCGCGCAGGGCGACCTCACGGTGGGGGAGCTCGCGGCACCGTTCACGATGTCGCAGCCCGCGATCTCGCGCCACCTGCGGGTGCTCGAGGACGCGGGGCTCATCTCGCGCTCGAGGCGGGCGACAGCCCGGCTGAGCCACCTCGAGGCCGAGCCGATGAAGGACGCGTCGGACTGGCTGGCCCGCTACCGCCGGTTCTGGGAGGAGCGCTACGAGCAGCTCGACGAGCTGCTGGAGACGCTCAAGCGCTCCGCGCCGACGGACGGCGCATCGGATCCCGACACAGCGTCGCGAAAGGACGGATGACATGACCACCCGAACCGCCAACGAGCTCACCGTGACCGCCGAGGCCGGCCAGCCGTTCATCGACACCGAGCGCGTGCTCGATGCCCCCCGCGACCTCGTGTTCCGCTGCTTCTCCGAGCCCGAGCTCCTGAAGCAGTGGCTGGGGCCGCGGCGCCTCGAGATGCGCGTCGACGAGTACGAGTTCCGCGACGGCGGCCGCTACCGCTACGCGCACATCGAGGAGAACGGCACCGAGTACGGCTTCCACGGCGTGTTCCATGGGCCGCAGACCGCGGACTCGATGCTCCAGACGTTCGAGTTCGACGGGGCACCCGGTCACGTCTCGCTGGACCACATGACGCTGGTCGACCTGGGCGACGGGCGAACCCTCGTCCGCGGGCACTCGGTGTACCAGACCCTGGAGGCCCGCGACGCCATGGTCGAGAGCGGCATGGCCGAAGGCATGACCCAGGGCTTCCAGCGGCTCGACGAGCTGCTCGTCCGGCTCCGCGCCAACTGATCGACAGACGAGAGGGAAATCGAGGATGGACATCAAGCTCGAGGTCGTGGTGGTTCCCGTGTCGGACGTCGACCGGGCCAAGGCCTTCTACGCGGACGGCTGCGGCTTCAACGTCGACGTCGACGACTCGCCGACCCCGTCGTTCCGCATCGTCCAGCTGACGCCGCCGGGCAGCGGCTGCTCGGTGACGATCGGGAAGGGGATCGCGGCCATGGAGCCGGGCTCCCTCAAGGGGCTCCAGCTGTGCGTCGCCGACATCGACGCCGCCCACGCGCTGTACACGGGGAACGGCGTCCCGGTGACGCCGATCCGCCACCACGACGGCAGCGGCTTCGTGGACGGCAAGGGCGGCGACTGGAACTCGTTCTTCTTCTTCGACGATCCGGACGGCAACTCGTGGGCCGTCCAGGAGAGCGCGACGATGAAGGCGGCTGCCGCCGCCGCCTGACCGTCACCCACACCGCGCCGGGTCGCGTCCATGCAGGACGGCCCGGCGCATCCGCATGTCCGGGGCTTGCGCGGCGGCGTACGATCCGCGTCGAGGGCCGCGGGGGCGGTCACGCATCGCGAGGGGTGACGATGTTCCTGATGCCGATGTTCGACCCGCGCTCAAGCATCTTCGGTCTGCCGGCAAACGTGGTCATCATGCTCGCGGCGATCGGCATGATGGTCGTCGGGTTCCTCTGGATGCGGCACCTCACCGAGCCTGGGCCGTTCCTCCGCGGCGAGTCGCGCTGGCGCTATCGCGAGCGCGGACGCGTCGACCGCGATCCGCCGGCTGATCCGCTCGCTCATCGCCTGGCCGCGCTCCCGCACGTCGGGCTGGTGGGCGACGCGGCTCGAGTTCGGGCTCGCCGGCGTCATGCTCGCGCTGGCGACGGTTGGGCTGCAGGTACGCGCTCTCGTACGGGGGCATCCACGGTGCCGTCGACGCTGGAGATCCTCGCCACGAGCGGCGTGGGCTACGCAGGGATCCTGATCGGGATCTGGTGGATGCGGCGGATCTACCTCGCGCCGCTCGAGACGGACCCGGCCGTCGGCTGGCGGTATCGCGACCGCTGATCGGGTCAGGCGCGCGGGTCGCGCAGGCCCAGCGCCTCGGTCGCCGTCATCGCGGGCACCCAGACGCCACTGTCCTGGTTGCACAGCACCACGACGGTCGCGTTGGCCGCGGGATGGTGCGCGAGCACGCACGACACGCCCGGGTCGCCGCCGTTGTGGCCGACGACCGTGACCTGCCCGTCCACGACGCCCAGCAGGCAGCCATAGCCGTAGAACTCGGGATCCTCGGGTGACGGCGCGTGCGGCGTCTGCATCGCCGCCAGGAGATCCGGGCCCAGCAGCCGTCCGGCGAACAACGCCTCGACGTAGCTCGAGAGGTCGCCCGCCGTCGACAGCATCCCGCCGTCCGGCATCCCACGCGCGGTCAGGCTGAACACGTTCGTCCGCCGCTCCTCGAACGGGCCGTCCTCGACGATGTAGCCCGTCGCCATCCGCTTCGGGTCGCGGTCGATCTCCTCGACCGCGGTGTCGGCCATCCCGACCGGCCGCAGCACCTCGTCGGCGAGGACCGACGACCACTCGCGCCCGGTGACCGCCTCCAGCACGAGCCCCACGAGCACGAAGTCCGTGTCGCAATACTCGTACGCGACGCCGGGCGGCCGGTTCGCGGGCAGGTCGCGCATCGCGGGCACGATGTCGGCGGGCCGGCGGCCGCGCCCGGGCAGCGAGTTGATCACGCCCTCGAACTGCGTCCAGGTCTCGTCGGCCTCGTCCACGTAGTTCCCGAGGCCCGACGACATCGACAGGATGTGATGCAGGGTGAGCTCGGGTGTCACCGCCGTCGGGACCTGCTCGGCCGGCAACAGGTCCGCAAGCGGGGCGTGGAGGTCGAGCTCGCCGCGCTCGACGAGCCGCAGGACGGTCACCGCGAGCGGCCACTTGGCGACCGAGGCGATCGCGAACCGGGTCGACATCGTGTTCGGGATGCCGTGCGCACGCGACGCGAGCCCGGCGGCATGCTCGAAGACGGTCTCGCCGTCGCGTCGCAGGAGGACGACGCCGCTGAACTCGCCGCGGGCGGCGCGGTCGTCGAGCCAGGCGGGGAGCGCGGCGAGCTCGACGCTCATGCCCGTGCCGCCGCCGGAGCCGGTGCGGCAGGCGAGGCAATCCGACAGCAGCACGATCAGCGGAGGGTGACGACGATGGTCTCGACGCCCGACGTGCGTCGGCACGGCGGTTCCTAGCACGGTCGTCGGATCAGGCGGCCGGGCGGCGCTCCCAGACGTAGACCTCGCCGCACGCGCACTGGTAGTTCCAGCGCTCGACCCGTGGCTGCCCGAGGTGCGCGACGACCTCCGGCGTCCGGTCCCGGTCCGCCTGCAGCGTCCCGTTCGCGTGCCGGTGCCGGACGACGGGGAACCGCCGCGGATCCGTGGACATGTCGACCAGCCAGTCCGTCATTCGCCCGCCTCCTGCTTCGAATAGAACGCGCGTTCTATCCTACACGGCGGGCGGCGTCGCTCAGGCGGTCAGTGACCCTCGGCGAGCTTCTCGCCGGCCTCGACGCGGAACGACAGGCGGTTCTCGGCCGGCGTGAGCGGGCACGAGAACTTCGGGTCGTAGACGCACGACGGGTGGTAGGCGAGGTTGAAGTCGAGGGTCCAGGTGCCGTCGTCCTCGGCCTCGATGTCGAGGTAGCGGCCGGCGCCGTACGTCTCGGTGCCGGTGGTCGCGTCGAGGAACGGCACGAACAGGGACTCGTCGACCGTGCCGTCGGACCGGGCGAGGCGGTAGGCCGTGAGGACGCCGTCGCCGCCCGGGGCCTGGAACCGGAACCGGCCGGCGCGCTCGGCCGGCCGCAGCCGCCCGTCGGTGGTCGGGATCTGGAACGACACGGGCTCGTCGCCCTCGTACGGCTCGAGCTGCAGGTCGTCGACGACCCACGCCTCGTCGGCCTCGAAGTAGGGGAGGCCCTCGAAGGTCGCCCGCTCGGCCGCGGGGACCGGGCTGCCGTGCGACGTCCGGAAGAACTCGTCCTTGTCCGCCCGGTGGGCACGGACCGCGTCCTCGTAGGTCAGGGTGTGCTGGTGTTCGTGGTGTTCATGCGCCATGCCGCCACCGTACGCCCTGCGGCAAGTGGCCGCCTAACGGCGCGGCGCGCTCGCGAATCGATGGGATCGCCCGATGCGCACCGGGCGCCGGATCCACGACGCTGACACCGCCGTCGCGTCGGGCGGTGTCAGCGGAGGCGTCCCTCGTGCCGTTCCAGATCACCCTCGTCCGCGACGGAGCGGTACCCGCCACGACCTATCATCCGGGCATGGCCGGTCGCCTCGTCAGCCCGACGCTCGTGGGGCGCGCCTCCGAGCTTGCCGCGCTCGAGGACGCGCTCGATCGTGCCGTGCGCGGCACGCCCGTCCACCAGCTGGTTGCCGGCGAGGCCGGCGTCGGCAAGTCACGGCTCGTCCGCGAGACGTCGTCGCTCGCGGCGGCGCGTGGCTTCCGCGTGCTCAGCGGCGCCTGTGCGGACGTCGGCGAGGGCGGCGTCCCGTACGGCCCGATCGTCGAGGCGCTGCGGACGCTCGTCCGCGGCCTGGAGCCGTCCGCCATCGACTCGATCGTGGGCGACGCCCGCGGCGACCTCGCCCGGCTCGTGCCGGCCCTCGGCTCGGCGCCCGAGCCGTCGACGCCCACGGAGTTCGTGGCGCCGCGGCTGCTCGACGGGATCCTCGGCGTGCTCCAGCGGCTGGCCGAGGTGCGGCCGGTGCTGTTCATCGTGGAGGACCTCCACTGGGCCGACGCGGCGACCCGCGAGGCGATCGCGTTCCTCGCCCGCCAGCTGGACACGGACCGCGTCCTCCTGCTGATGACGTTCCGTGCCGACGAGCTCCACCGGCGCCACCCGCTGCTGCCGTGGATCGCCGAGCTCGAGCGGAGCGGCCGGGTGGAGCGGGTCGCGCTCGTGCGCCTCGACGAGGACCAGACCGCCGAGCTCCTCGAGGCGATCCTCGGCGAGCCGCCGACGCCGTCGCTCGTGGACCGCGTCCACCGGCGATCCGACGGCAACCCGTTCTTCGTCGAGGAGCTCCTCGGGGCCGGGGCGAAGGCGGCGTCCGGGCCGATCCCGGCCACGCTCCGCGAGGTCCTGCTCGCCCGCATCGTCGCGCTGCCCGATCCGGCCCAGCGCGTCGTCCACGTCGCCGCGGTCGCCGGCCGGCGCGTCGACCACGACCTGCTCGCCGAGGTCGCCGGCATGGACGACGCCGCGCTGATCGACGGGCCTCCGCTCGGCGGTCGGCGGGCACGTCCTCGTCACGTCGGCGGGCTCCGGGGACGAGGCTCGAGGGCGACTACGCGTTCCGCCACGCGCTGCTCCAGGAGGCGGCCTACGACGACCTGCTGCCCGGCGAGCGCCAGCGGCTCCACCGCGCGTTCGCGGAGGTCCTCGCGACGCGCGGCCCGGGGTCCGGGGCACCGGCGGCCGGCCACTGGGCGGAGCTCGCCTGGCACTTCTCGGCGGCGCGCGACGTCCGGCGGTGCGTTCGAGGCCTCCGTGCGGGCGACGGACGCGGCGACCCGTGCCTACGCGTTCGCCGATGCGCAGCGGCACGGCGAGCGGGCGCTCGAGCAGTGGTCCGCGGTGGACGACGCCGAGGCGATCGCAGGCATGGACCGCGCGGCCCTCCTCGACATGGTCGCGCAGGCCGCGTGGCTCGCGAGCGACAGCCGGCGGTCGGTCGCGCTGCGGCGGGAGGCGATCGTCGCGCTGGCCGGCGGTGACCCGGTCCGGCTGGGGATCGCCCAGGAGCGGCTCGGGCGGGCGCTGTGGTATCACGGCGACACGCAGGGGGCGCTGGCGGCGCACGAGACGGCGATCGGGCTCATCCCGGACGATCCGCCGACGCCCGAGCTCGCGCGCGTCCTCGCGGGCTACGGCCAGATCCTCATGCTCGTCGACCACTGGACGGAGGCGACCGAGGTGCTGTCGCGGGCGGTGGACCTCGCCCGGCGGACCGGCGCCCGCCAGGCCGAGGGCCACGCCCGCAACTCGCTCGGGCTGTGCCTCGCTGTCGGGGGCCTGTACCGCGAGGGGTACGCATCGCTCGAGGCGGCCCTCAGGATCGCCCACGAGATCGGGAGCCCGGACGACATCGGCCGGGCCTACGTCAACCTGTGCAGCGCCTACCGCTACGCGGGCGATCCGGCCGGTGGCCTCGAGGTCGTCCGGCGCGGTGTCGTCGCGGCGACCCAGTTCGGGCTGGATCGCACGTACGCCTACTTCATCCGCTCCAACGGCGTGCAGTGTGCGACCGAGCTCGACGCCTGGGACGAGGGCATGGCGCTCGCCGATGCCTCGATCGGGTCCCCGGCAGACGGCCGCGTCCACCGGCGGTACGGCCTGGCCAACGCCCTCCCACTGCTCGTGGCGCGGGGCGACGAGCGGACCGGGACGCGCCTGGACGAGCTCCGCACGATCCTCGCGGCCACCGCTGTGGAGGGCCAGTTCCACGCCCCGCTGTGGATCGCCGAGACCGAATACGCGCTGTGGCAGGGCGACCCGGGCGCGGCGCTCGATGCGTACGTCGCCGGCGATGCGCAGCTGGGCGAACGCGATTGGCGCTGGTACGACATCCGGCTCCGCCGGCTCGGCGTGCAGGCGGCCGCGGACACGGCGGAGGTTGCGCGCGCGCGGCGGGACAAGGCAGCGGAGGCCCGCGCCCGCGAGACCGGCGACGCCGCGTGGGAGACGCTCGTCCGGCTCGCGACCGAGGCGGCGACGGCGCAGCAGGGACTGGCGCTCTCCGAGACGGAGGCTGAGCGCACGCTCGCCGTCGCCGAACGGACGCGTCTCCACGGTCGATCGGACGTCGCCTCGTGGGCGGCCGCCCGCGACGGGTGGGCCGCCCGCGACAACGTGTACCTGGCCGCGTACGCCGGCTATCGCCTCGCCGAGGCCGCGATGACGGCCGGCGACCGGGCGACCGCGACCGATGCCCTTCGCGCGGCCCATGCCACCGCGGTGCACCTGGGCGCGCGGCCCCTCGCCCGTGAGGTCGAGGCGCTCGCGACGCGGGCGCGGATCGATCTCGAGGCACCGGTCGAGCCCGAGCCGGCGCCGGTCGTCGAGACGCCGCGCGACCCGTTCGGCCTGACGCCGCGCGAGCGTGACGTGCTGCCGCTGATCGTCCAGGGCCGCACCAACCGCCAGATCGCCGAGACGCTGTTCATCAGCGAGAACACGGCCGGCGTCCACGTGTCGAACATCCTGGGCAAGCTCGGCGTGTCGACCCGGACGGAGGCGGCGGGGATCGCCGCGAAGCTGGGGTTGGGTAGCGCGGCGCAGGAGGATCAATGGCTGTCGCGTTGCTCGAAGAGAACCCCGCGATGACGCCGGAGCTGTACGACAGGTGAGGCAGCGGCTCGACCTCGAGCACCGCCCGGCGGCAGGTCTGTCTTCCACGCGGCGGGCGTCGGCCTCGAGCGTGGGTGGCGTATGACGTCTGGGAGTCCCGGGCCGCGTGGGATCGATTCCTGAGGACGGCTGCGGCCGGCGGTCGAGGACGTCTTCGCGGCGCCGGACTGGAGCCGCCTCCACCGCATCGGGTGAGATCTTCGAGCTGCACGCGGTGCTGGTGGACGCATCCGTCCCTGAGGCGACGTCAAAACGGGCGGGGCCGTCGGCACCCGCCCGTCGTGTGGAGCGCGTCAGCGGCGCGTGATCACGGCCTCGAGGTACTCGTTGGGGACGACCATCGAGCCGTCGACCGCGACGTTGAACCGCCCGATGAGATCGAGCAGGTCGTGCCGCAGGGCATCCTCGCCGTCGGGGCCGACAGCCTCGAACGCCTTGAGCGTCGGGCCGTACCAGTGGCGCCAGTAGTCGAGGTACGCCTCGGGCGAGCGGTAGCGGAACACCAAGTGGCGCTTGCGGACCTGGAGGTCGGCGATCGCGTCGCCGAACAGCTCCCGCAGGCGGGCCTCGGTGCCCCACAGGAGCGGCGACTTGAGGCCGGGGACCGGGGGCACGTGCTGCGCGTTCGTCTTGAACAGCTGGCCGATGAAGCCCTCCGGGGTGTGTGCGACGAGGCCGATCCGCCCGCCCGAGCGGGTGACCCGCGCGAGCTCGGCTGCGGTGCGCTCCTGGTCCGGCGCGAACATCGCGCCGAACACGGAGGTCACGACGTCGAACGAGCCGTCGGCGAACGGCAGCGCCTCGGCGTCGCCCTCCATGAACGTCGCCTCCACGACCTCGGCCTCGGCGCGCTTGCGGGCATGGTCGAGCAGGGCCGGGACGTAATCGATGCCGACGACCTCGCAGCCGCGGCGGGCCGCGGCGAGGGCCGCGTTGCCGGAGCCGGTGGCGACGTCGAGCACGCGCTCGGTCGAGTGGACGTCGAGGGCCTCGAGGAGGCGCTCGGAGGTGAGCAGGATCTGGGTCCCGATCATGTGGTAGTCGCCGCTGGACCAGGTGGCCTGCTGCTTCTGCTTGATGGCGGCGAGGTCGGGCGTGGGCATCGCGTCGAGTGCGGTCAAGGTGTTCTCCTGATGGCGAGCGGGAAGTGCTCCGCCGCAGGTTCGCCGTCAGGGCCCGTCCGGCGCATCGGGACACCGGGTGAATTTCGCCGAGCCCGACGCCTTTAGGCGCGGTACGCTGCGCTCGACGGCACGAGGAGCGGGCATGGACTTCGAGCGCAGGACGACGGTGTGGGTGGGGGTCGAGCAGGCCTTCGACTTCTTCGCGGACCCGGCCAACCTGCCGCTCTACGTCCCGACCGTCCGCCTCGAGGAGTCCGTGGCCGTCGACGGCGATCCCGAGGCCGAGCCGGATCCGGAGCTGGGGAGCGCCGGTGCGCAGGCGCGGTTCGTGCCCGACCGCAAGACGCATCGCATCGAGTGGGGCGTGGCGGGCGAGGACTACGGCGGCTCGATCGAGGTCGCGCCGGGGACGGCGAGCAGCTCCGACGTCACGATCCGGCTCCACACCCGCGACGACGTCGACGAGGCCGAGGTGCGCCAGATGATCGAGCAGGTGGTCCGGACGGTCGGCCGCCACCTCTCCGGGCGCTGACACGGTCCGATGGCCGTCACGATCAGCCGCCGAGCGCCCGGACCAGCCCGAGGCGGCCGCGCTCGT
Organism: uncultured Chloroflexia bacterium; assembly: GCA_963763075.1. Lineage (GTDB taxonomy): Bacteria > Chloroflexota > Limnocylindria > Limnocylindrales > CSP1-4 > CAIXZV01. The sequence goes on from CAVXNF010000006.1 coordinate 95,478, forward strand.
CGAGGAGCTCGAGGCGCACCTCGCGGCCCGCTACCCGGAGGAGAGCCGCCACGGGTTCTCGGTGCAGCGGCTGGTCGACCTCGACGTCCACTTCTTCGTCCTCCGGGACGACGGCGTGGCGGCGGGGTGCGGCGGCATCCTGTTCGTGCGCGACGAGGACGACGAGCCCTACGGCGAGCTCAAGCGGATGTACGTCCGCGAGGCGTACTGGGGCCGCGGCTACGGCAGGCGGATGCTCCGCCACCTGACCGACCATGCGCGGGAGAACGGGATCACGCTCCTGCGCCTCGAGACGGGCATCGACCAGGTCCAGGCGATCGGGCTGTACGAGTCGATGGGCTTCCAGCGCTGCGCGCCGTTCGGGCCGTATCGCGACGACCCGCTGAGCCCCTGCTACGAGCTCCGGCTGCCCTCCGACTGACCCGTCACGCAACCCGCGCGGGCTCGCCGGATCGCCGGGCATCCGCGACACTCTGTGGCGATGGACCATTCCGCCGCGCTCCTCGAGACCCTCGCCATCGGCCTCGTGGCGGCGTTCATCGGCGGGCTCGTCGCGACCAAGCTCCGCCTGCCGACGATCGTCGGCTACCTCGTCGCGGGCGTGTTCGTCGGGCCGTTCACGCCGGGCCTCGTCGCCGATACCGGCACGGCCCAGGAGCTGGCGGAGCTGGGCGTCATCCTGCTGATGTTCGGCGTCGGGATCCACTTCTCGGTCGGCGACCTGCTCGCCGTGCGGTCCACCGCGATCCCGGGCGCGATCGGCCAGATCCTCGTCGCGACGCTGCTCGGCATCGGCCTCGGGATCGCGCTCGGCTGGGGGTTCGCGGGCGGCCTCGTCCTCGGCCTCGCGGTGTCCGTGGCGAGCACGATCGTGCTGCTGCGGGCGCTCGAGGCGCGTGACGAGGTCGACTCGCCACAGGGGCGGATCGCCGTCGGCTGGCTCATCGTGGAGGACCTGTTCACCGTCCTCGTGCTCGTCCTGCTGCCCAGCCTCGCGCCGATGCTGCTCGGCCAGGGCGGCGACACGGGCGGGGTCGTCATCGACCTCGTCGTCGCCCTCGCGAAGCTCGGCGCGTTCGCCGCGCTGATGCTCGTCGTCGGGGTGCGGGTCGTGCCGCGCCTGCTGCTGTGGGTCAAGGCGACCGGCTCGCGCGAGCTGTTCACGCTGTCGGTCCTCGCCGTCGCGATCGGGATCGCCGTCGCGGCCTACGCGGTGTTCGGCGTGTCGTTCGCCCTCGGCGCGTTCCTCGCCGGCGTCGTGCTCAACGAGTCGGAGATCAGCCACCAGGCCGCCGAGGACGCGCTCCCGCTGCGTGATGCGTTCGCGGTCCTGTTCTTCGTGTCGGTCGGGATGCTGTTCGACCCGGCGTTCCTCGCCCGTCAGCCGGGCGCGATCATCCTCGTCACGCTGCTGGTCGTCGTCGCCAAGAGCCTCGCGGCGTTCGCGATCGTCGTGCTCCTGCGGCGGCCGCTCCGGGTGGCGCTCACCGTCGGTGCGGCGCTCAGCCAGGTCGGCGAGTTCTCGTTCATCCTCGCCACGCTCGGGCTGTCGCTCGCGCTGATCCCCGAGGACGCGTTCCAGCTCGTCGTGGCGGCGGCGCTGGTGTCGATCACCCTCAACCCGTTCCTGTTCCGGCTCATCGGCCCGCTCGAGGCGGCGATCCGGTCCCGGCCCGGGCTGCTGCGGGTCCTCGACGGCGGAGTCCCATCCGCAGAGCCGGAGGGCAAGGCGGCGTGACCACGGAGGAAGGCGTGACGGGCGACGCGCATGTACCCGCTCCTGCCGTGTCGCGACATCGACGAGGCGATCGCGTTCTACGAGGCGCTCGGGTTCACGCGGACCTACCGCCAGGTGCGCCCGAACCCGCACGCGGTCGTCGAGCGCGGCGAGCTGGCGGTCCACCTGTTCGGGATGGACGGGTTCGATCCCGCCGACTCGTACGGCAGCGTGATCATCACGGTGCCCGACCCGGACGCGCTGTACGCGGCCGTTCGCCGCCGGCCTGCGGGCGGCGTACGGGCGGCTGCCCGGTCGCAGGCATCCCGCGGATGGTCCGGCCGCGCAAGCGGTGGGGGACCGTGTACGGCTTCAGCGTCGTCGACGTGGGCGGCAACTGGCTGCGGATCTCGAAGACGGGCGACCGCGAGGCTGAGCGCGACGCGACGGAGCCGGGCCTCAGCCGCGGTCGATCGAGGTTGCGGCGCGCCTGGCGGACGCAAAGGGTGACGAGCGAGCAGGCGCTCAAGACGCTGGTGGGCGGCCTCGAGCGAGCCCCCGACGCGCCGGCCCTGGAGCGGGGTCAGGCGCTGCTGTACCGCGCGGAGCTGGAGATCCGGCTCGGCCGCACGGCGGATGCGCGCGCCTCCCTGGAGGCCGCCGAGGCCCTCGACCTCGATCAGGCAGGAGCGGTCCGCGCTCGTCGACGACGTCGACCACGTCACCGAGCTGCTCGACGCCGCCGGCTGATCCGCGGTCCGGATCGGCCCGCAACGGGCGCCCTCGTCTGACAGACTTTGCGACGCAGGTTCTCGCCTCCGTGCGACGCCCCGGCCAATTGGTCCCGGGCAGACTACGACCATCGGGTGACGCCACGGAACGCGGACCTCCGGTACCCTCGGGCACGTCCCAAGCAATCGCGCCGCCGGCGGGGTGGTGGCGCTGGAACGCGTCGTCGCGGGTCGTCCTCGCGGCGTCAGGTAGAGAGGAATGGTCGTGGGAGTGGTTCGAAATCGGCGCCCAGCGGGCGTCACTGCAGCAGCGTCTGACGGTCGTCATGGCCGGGACGTTCTTCGCAACCGTGTTCGGCTTCGCCGTCGCAGCCGCAAGTCCGGCTCCGGCACAGGCGTACACGCCGCCCTTCTACTCGGTCGAGCTGTACTACCTCAAGCTCGTCAACTGCACGCGGACCGGCGGCTGGGTCCTCAGCGACGGGTCGTGCAAGGGCTACGGCTCCGGGCGCTACTCCAAGTACGTGCCGCCGCTCAAGCTGTCGTCCGGGCTGTCGAACGTGGCGCGGGTGTGGGCCAAGAAGCTCAACATCGCCGGCGCCTGCCGGCACGGAGACGCCGCGGGACGCCTCCGCGCGGCCGGCTACACGAGCGGGACGTGGGGCGAGAACATCGGCTGCATGGACGGTCTCCGCAACGCGCACCAGTCCGTCCTGTGGAGCCATCGGCGGTTCCAGGACGAGAAGTCGTACGGTGGCGGCCACTGGCGCAACATCAAGAACGAGCGGTTCAAGTGGATCGGCATCGGCGTCTGGAAGGCCGACGGCCGGACCCGCCTCGTGACCGACTTCTACAGCTGGTAGCCGCAGGCGGCTGACACGCCGTCACCGACGCCACGGTCGAGCCCGGTTGTCCCGACGGACGCCGGGCTCGTCGATTCTCAGGCGGTCCGGGTGACCTTCGCGATGTGCCGCGGGTGATCCGGGTCATGCTTGCGGGCCACGGTCGCGTGGAGCGCGTGGAGCTGGCCGCACACGATCGACGCGATCGGCATCAGGTGCTCGGCGAGCGGGGGCAGCGCGACCGACGCCGTGCCCAGCGCCCGGGTCTCGGGCACGTCCGAGAGCACCAGCACGCTCGCCCCGAGCTCGTCACGCAGCCGGGTCACGAGCGCGGCCATGTCCGCGGCCGGCCTGCCCGACGGGGCGATCGCGAGCACCGGGAACCCCTCGTCGACGAGCGCGACCGGCCCGTGGCGGAAGTCCGCGGCGGAGTACGGGTCCGCGACGACGTGGGCGAGCTCCTTGAGCTTGAGGGCCCACTCGCGTGCCGTGGCGTACTCGTAGCCGCGTCCGACGACGACGCACGCGGCCCGGTCCGCGAGCTCGCCTGCCGCGGCGGCCACCTCGGGCTCGGTCCGGAGCGCGGCCGCGACCGCGGCGGGCACGTCGCGCAGCGCCGGGTCCGCCCGCAGCGGGTCCGCCGGGTCGCGCATCGCGGCCACGAGCAGCGCGAGGGCGGCGAGCTCGGCGGTGTACGTCTTGGTGGCGGCGACCGCGAGCTCCGGGCCCGACGCCGAGGTCGATCACCTCGTCGGCGACGCCGGCGAGCTCGGACCCGGGCTCGTTCGTGATCGCGACCGTCGGCACGCCGCGCCGGCGGCCCTCCTCGAGCACGCCCACGATGTCCGGCGAGGCGCCCGACTGGCTGATGCCGATGACCAGCGTGCGGGCGAGGCGGAGCTCCGCGCCGTACACCGACAGGATCGACGGCGTCGCGAGGGCAACCGGCATGCCGAGGTGGATCCCGAACAGGTACTGCGCGTAGATCGCGGCGTGGTCGGAGGTGCCGCGGGCGGCGATGAGCACGTGGTCGAGCTCGTCCGCGCGGAGCCGGGCCGCGATCTGCCCGAACGATGGCGCGCGGTCGACCAGCCGGGCGATGGCCTCGGGCTGCTCGTGGATCTCGTCACGCAGGGTCATCGGGCGGGACCATCCTCTTCGAGCCCGTCCGGCAGCGCGACGGGGAGCCGGCCGCGGAACGGGCGCTCGCCGAACAGCGATCCCGCGAGGGCGGCGAGCGTGGGCCCAAGGATGCCGTAGGCGACGACGTGCGTGCCGGCCGCCGGGTACGCGCCGAGGTCCCACGGCGTTCGCAGCGCCACGGTGACGACCGGACGCCCGGTCGCGAGCAGCGCCTCGACGAGCATCGCCTGGGCCGGGTCCGCCGAGGCGGCGATCGTCCCGACGACGGTGATCGACGCGTCCGCGGCCGCCGCGATGACGCCGGCGATCTCCTCGTCGGTCGGGGGATGCGAGGTCACGATCTCGCGCACGTCCGGCCAGTGCGCGCGGAGCGCGGCGGCCAGCCCCGGCTCGACCGAGTCGGACGTGTCGGCGGGCGTCAGGGCCCGCGGCCGGGGCATGACCGCGAGAACCGTCGCCCCGGGCTCGAGGCGGAGCGGCAGGAGCCCGTCCCGGTTCCGCACGAGCGTGATCGATCGCTCCGCGACCTCGATGCGCGAGCGCCTGGTGGGCCGAGCCGCCGACGACGTCGAGGTCGGGCACCGCCGCGGCGGCGAGACGCGCGCGCAGGGCGGCCAGCCGGGCGTCGGTGGCGCGGAGCAGGTCGGCGTCGAACAGCCGGCGGGCCGCGGCATGCACGACCGCCGCCTCGATCCGCGCGGTCTTGCGCTGGTCCGGGACGCACAGCAGCAGGTCGTTGCCCGCCTGGAGCGCCGCGATCGCGTCGATCGCCTGCGCGTCGCCCTGGGGCAGGGCCTCCATGTCCAGCGCGTCGGTGATCGTGACGCCCCGGAACCCGAGCCGGTCACGCAGCAGGTCGTGCATCACCTCGCGGGCGAGCGTCGCGGGCAGGTCCGCGGAGCCGGTCAGGGGCGAGAGCGCGACGTGCGCGGACATGACGAGGTCGGCCCCGGCCTCGATCGCCGCCACGAACGGCACCAGCTCGCGCGCCGCCAGCCGTGCCTCGTCGAGCCCGAGGTCCGGCAGGCCCAGGTGCGTGTCCAGGTCTGCCTCGCCGAGCCCCGGGAAGTGCTTGATCGTCGCGGCGGCGCCGGCGGACCGGATGCCGCGGACCATCGCCGCGGCGAACGCGCCCACGAGCGCCGGGTCGTCACCGAACGAGCGGATGCCGAGGTGCGGGTTGGCCGGGCTGGTGGCGAGGTCGCACGAGGGGGCGTAGACGACGTTGACGCCCATCGCGAGCGCCTCCGAGCCGATGGCGTGGCCGACCCGCTCGGCGAGCTCGACGTCGCCGGTCGCCGCGAGCGCCATGTTGCCCGGGAACGGCGTCGTGCGCGTCGCCGAGCGCGATCGAGCTGCCCGCCCTCCTGGTCCGCGGCGATCAGCAGCGGGGTCGGGTGCCCGCCCTGCGGCGCTCGCCCGCTGCGCCGCGCCGGTGAGCTCGCGGACCTGCGCCGGGGTCTCGACGTTCTCGTAGCGGAACAGGCTCAGGCCGGCGGCCGGCGCGTCGCGCAGCCGCGCCGCGGTCGCGTCGGGGAGCGTCGTCCCGGAGAACGCGAGCATCAGGCGGCCGCGCGGGTCGGGGAGGGGAGCGGAGCGCGGATCGCTCCAACCCGACGCGTCCGGTCTGCGGATCGGTCCCATTCGAGGCAAGCGGCATCGCGGGTCGGGCCCTCGTCGACTTTGCAAAGTCGGTTGACAAAGTGAGGATAGCGACTTTGGCAAGACCCCGGGATCGCGTGTCCTCGATCAGCGAGGCGGCGGTGGCGGGGGAGGCGGCGCGAGCGGCCCGTCTCGACGCAGCATCGGGCAGCGGCGCCTCGCCGGTGCGAATGGCTGCGACACGGAGGTCGCCGGCGCGAACGGCTGCGACACGCTCGGACCGGGCCCGGGGGCGGGCCGTCGGTGGGACCCGGCCGCTGTCGGGACGCGATGGAACGGGCGCCGGCGCGAGCTGGGCGCGGATCTCCTCGTCACGCGCGGTCGCCCGCGACTCGATCGCGCCATGATCGCCACGAGGAGCAGCGCGCCGGCGCGGTCATGATCTCGGTGATGATCGACAGGATCACGGTCTGGTCGAGCATCGAGCCGAACGCGTCAGCCAGCACGTCCGCCGTCGGGCGCTGACGACCGCGCCGACGAACGCCGACACGATGATCACGCCGCCGACGATCCCGACGATCCAGCTGCCGACGAACCCGATCCAGGCGAGGAACACCATCCCCAGCCCGCCGCCGCGCGGATCGAGCCGGTACAGCGCGTCCTGGACCATGACCGGGACCCGGACGAGGTTGACGATCGGGATCAGCGGGTAGAGGAGCGCCTTCCACGGGCCCCAGCCGGGCGTGCCGCCACCGAGCGCGCGGGATGTTGAGGCGGACGCGGCTCAGCCACAGGCCGAACGCGAGCACCGCGAGGAGCAGCAGCAGCAGCCGCAGCGAGGATGGGCTGGCGAGCCGCTGCTGCTCGGCGAGCAGCGGGTCGAGGGCCGCGTCGTTGCCGGTGATGACCGGCCTGGACGAAGGCATCCCGGAGGACGTCCATGCCGCGCATGCTCTCGACCAGCAGCCACAGGCCCAGCGCGGCGACGACGACGATGAGCACCCCGGCCGCGATCGCGAACGGCGCCGACGACTCGTAGCCGCGGACCGTCCGCTCCGCCGTGGCCTCGGCGAGGCGGACGTTCGGCGTGTGCTCGAGACGACCGCGACCTCCTCCTGGCGCTGCCCGCAGCTGTAGCAGCGGGTGTCGCGCATGCGGTTGATCGACTTGCAGTTCGAGCAGACCCAGACGTCCGTCATGGGCGAGAGGATACGGGGAGGGCCGCGTCCCGCGACCCTCCCGTGGTACCGGTCCGGCATGCCCGCTGCGGGGCACGCCGCGTCAGCGCCGGGTGCCGGTCAGCCAGTACGCGGTGTCGGGCCCGGGCGCCGTGTTGAACCGGGCGTTGACGAGCCACAGGCGACCCGCGATGAACGCGGCGGTCGTCGGGACATCGACGCCTTCGGGCTCGAGCGTGTCGACGACCGTGCCCGACAGCAGGTCGTCCGCGAGCCGGATCTCGAGGATCTCGCCCAGCTGGTTGCGGACGACGTAGAGCGTCGAGCCGACGAGCTCCAGGCCGTCGCCGAAGCTGACGCTGGCGCCGCCGAGGTCGATCGTCGTCCGTGTCTGCCGGTCGTCGGGTCGACGCGGAACAGGAGCCCGGTGTTCGACTGGACGAGGATCAGCCACCCGTCGGACGCGACGATGCCGTTCACGTTGAACCCGACGAGGTACTCGAGATCGCCGCTGAGCGGGAGCGTGAATGCATCGGCCGGATCGGGCACCGAGCCGTCGTCCGGAAGCGGGATCACGGCGAGCTGCTGCAGGAAGCGAGTCGGTGACGTAGACCGCGTCCTCGGTGACCGCGACGTCGTTGAGGAACCCGGCGGTGAATGCGTAGGTCTCGAGGATGTCGCCGGTCCGGGCGTCATAGGCGCGCACCTCGCCGGTCGGGCCGCCGGCGGCCCACAGTCGATGCGCGCCGTCCTCGTAGTCGAGACCGACCGTGACGCGCCCGTCCGCGCCGTCGGCAAACGGAGCCACCGCTCCCGTGCGCACGTTCACGCTGACGATCGCGCCGTCGGCGAGCGAGCCGACGTACGCGGTCGTGCCGGTGCCGTCGGTGATGCCTTCGGGCCGGTAGCCGTCGGGCAGGGGGATCTGGCGGGGAACGCGCCCGCAAGCGCGGGCGCTGCGGCGAGGCTGAGCGCGAGGAGCGCGGCGGCGGGGGCGAGCAGGCGTCGGGACATCGTGGATCCTCCGTCTGGCGGCGCGCGCGGCGGCGCGGGGCGGGCTCGGGGTACACCGACGGTACGAGCACCGTCCGCACGCCGGATCCGGCCTCACGTTGCGTGCGCCTTGCGGCTGCGCGACAGCCACGCGACACGTGCCGGCACGTGGATGGCGACATAAGGCATTTCGCCGATCGGGTATCGGGCGCTTTGAGGTACCCCGGGGCCGGTTTCGGGATCGCGGCCCGATGGCACGCCGGCCCGTCGCGACGACGATGGCGGCACGCCCGATCAGGGATACCAAGCCACAGGAGGCAAGACCATGAACCACCCGCTCGTGATGTACGACCTGGCGAAGCTGCGCATCGCCGACGACCTGCGCCAGGCCGAGCGTGATCGCCTCGTCCGCCAGGCCGGATCCGGCTCGGACGGCGCCATCGACGCCGTGCCGTTCCGGGAGCGCCTGTCCCGCCTGTTCGAGACGGTCCGACCCGTCGGTCGCGGCACCGCCGCCGCCGGCGCTTGACCCGCATCCCCCTCGCCGCCGGGCTCGGGGACCCCGGTCGCACCCGAAGACCCGCGTCGCCCCGAGGGGAGGTGGCGCGGGTCTTCACCTGTCCGGCGGTCCGCGCCGCGCTACTCGGACGTGGCGTAGGCCTCGTCGTCCTCGGCCGGCGCGGCCAGGCCCACGCGGGCGCCGATCATCGCGGCGCTGACCCGGTTCGGCACCCCGAGCTTGTCGAGGATGTGGGTCACGTGGACCGCGGCGGTCTTGCGGGTGATGAACAGCCGGTCCGCGATCTCGCCGTTGGTCATTCCGGCCGTCACGAGCTCCAGCACCTCGATCTCGCGCGCCGACAGCCCGAGCGCCGCCGCCGCGGCCCGTGGATCGGCCGGACGGGCCGCCGGCGGCGACCACCGCGAGCTCCGTCCGTCGACCGGCGCAAGCGCATCCAGCGTGATCCGCGCCCGGCCCGCGAGCGCGGTGATGGCCTCGGCGAGCGGCCGCGCGCCGGCCGTCGGCCGCCGTGGACGCGGCCTCCTGGAGCTCGCCCGCGACGTCGGCCCGCAGGCCTTGCGCCCGGAGCCCGGCCTCGGCGAACCGGAACCGGGCGTAGGCGGCGTCGAGGGGCTCGGGGACGGCGTCGAACGCCTCGACGGCCTCGCGCCACGCGTCGGCATCGTCCTCGCCACGCGACCGGGCGAGCTCCCCGCGGCCGAGCGCCACGAGCCCGCGCCCGCTCGAGGTCGTCACCCGCGAGGACAGCCACTCCAGCCGCTCGGCGAGCCGCGCCGTCGCGTCCGTCGCATCGGGCGGGCCGGCGTGCATCCGTGCCGCCTCGGCCATCTCGGCCACCGCCCGCAGCCCGAGCGCGACGAGCGGCGTCGCCCAGATCACGTCGTCGAGCCCCTCGAGCGAGGCGAGGCCCGCCTCCGGCCTCGGCCAGCGCGCCCGCGGCATCATCGACGAGGAGCCGCGACTCGGCCCCGACCGCCGCCACGTACGCCGCGTCGTCCGGGTCCAGCGCGGGCTGGTCGATCTCGGCCCGGCGCCGGGCGGCCTCCGCGGCGTTCCCCCGGATGGCCGCGAGCCGGGCGGACGCGATCGACAGGTAGACGGTCCCGCGCCCGACGGGATCGAGCGCGAGGCCGCGGCCCATCGCCTCGGCCGCCTCGTCCAGCCGTCCGAGGCGGGTCAGCGCGTCGCCCGCGAGCGCCGCGAGGTCCTGGCCGAACCGGCGCTCCACGCCGGCGTCACGCGCGACGGCCAGCCCGGCCCGCGCCTGCTCGACGGACTCCTCCAGGTGGTCCGATGCGGCGAGGTTCAGGGCGAGGTTGTGGTGGCCGACGACGAGCAGGTCGACGCGCCCGGACTGCCGCCGCGAGGCGGCACGCCTCGCGCAGCTGCTCGATGCCCGCGTCCGATTGGCCGAGCGCCACGAGGTCCGAGCCGAGGATGTTGCGGGCGCGGCTCTCCTCGACGGTCGCGCCCGCGGCGACGGCGCACTCGACGGCCGCCTCGCTCACGACCCGGCTCGGCGCCCAGCGACCCTCGCCCATGAGCGCCCCGGCGAGCCCGCCCAGCACCTTCGCCCGCTCCGCGCTCGGGGGCTCGGCCGGTACCAGGGCAACGGCCAGCTCGTGCGAGGCGAGCGCCGCCTCGCCCTGCCCGAGGCTCCACTGGAGATACCCGATCGAGGATTGCAGCACGCCGGTCGTGACCGGGTCGGCGTCCGGATCGACCATCGCCAGCGCCTCTCGCGTCAGCTCCAGCGACCGCTCGAACTCACCGGCCCGATCTGCGTTGTCGGCGGTGCGGCGGCGGAGCGCGATCCGTCCCGGCCGTGTCGGCGGCGAGCGCGGGCAGCTTCGGCTCGATGTCGAGCGCCCGCTCGAGATGGCGATAGGCGTCGGCGTAGGCGTGCACGGCATCGGCCGCGTCGGCGGCCCGGATCGAGTGCTCGTACGCCTCGTCGGCGAGGCCCGCCTCCGCGAAGTGGACGGCGAGCTCGCCGGCGGCGCCGGCGGGGCTCGGATCGGCGAGGTCCGGCCGTTCCTGGAGCCGCAGCGCGAACCGCTCGTGGAGGCGGCGGCGCGTGCCGGGGAGGAGCTCGTCCTCGACGACCTCGCGCAGGAGCTCGTGGCGGAACCGGTAGCGCTCGCGGGCGGCATCGAGCAGCAGCACCCAGCCGGCGATCGCCGCGCGCAGGGCTTCGTCGACGTCCGCCTCGGGGATCTCGAGGACCGCGCCAGCAGCCGCTCCTCGACCGGCCGGCCGGCGACCGCCGCCGCGTCGACGACCGCCCGCGCCGCCGGGATCGAGCTGCGCGATGCGGGCGAGGAGCACCTCGGTGAGCGACCGGGGACCCGCCACGTCGTCGCCCTCGGACGCGTACAGCTCCTCGACGAACAGCGGGTTGCCATCGGATCGGCGGGCGACGCGGTCGACGACGTCGGCCGGCGACGTCGTGGCCCGGCGATGAGCCGCAGCTGGCGGGCGACGGCCCGCGCATCGAGGCGGGCGGGCTCGACGACGACGGTCGACGGCGACCGCTCGATCTCGGCCAGCCAGGCGAGGATCGGGATGGCCGCGCGGCAGGTCGTGCTCGCGGAACGTGAGCAGGATCGCGATCCGCTCGTCGGTGAGGTTCCGGGCGAGGAACGTCAGCAGGTCGCGGGTCGCGCGGTCGATCCAGTGGACGTCCTCGATGACGAGCACGACCGGCGAGCGCTCCGCGAGCGCGTCCGAGGAGGCCGAGCACCCGCTCGAACAGGCGCGCCTGGGCGAGGCCCGTCGTGAGCTGCGCCGGGCCGGCCTCGGGCGGGGGTTCGGCCGCGGCTCCGACCGCCGCGGCTCCGGCCAGCGGTCCCGTCCCACCGAGCTCCGGCACGAGCGCGACGAGCTCCGCGCGACCCTTGCCCAGCGCCGCGGCGAGCGTCGCCGGATCCGCGGTCCGGGCGAGGCGCCGGAGGGCCTCGACGATCGGCAGGTAGGGGAGGCCGCCGGTGCCGATGTCGAGGCAGTCGCCGAGCAGGACGAGCGTGTCGTCGGGGAGCTGGGCGATCGCCTCGCGGACCAGGCGCGTCTTCCCGATGCCGGCCTCGCCCCGGACGATGACGAACCGCGGACCCGCCGTCGCAGCACCGATCGCGCTCGTCAGAGCGGCGAGCGCATCGTCGCGTCCGACAAGGTCGGGAGACGAGAGGCGGGCAGGCATCCGTGCGATGGTACGGCCGGGTCCACAACGGCCCCGATGCCGCGCCGGGCCGCAGACGCGGAGACGCCCCACCCCCGGTGTGGGGGCGGGGCGTCGGAGGAGGCGGTGGATGCCCGGCCGGAGGACCGGGCTGGCGGTCACTGCGGGCGGACGGACCGGGTTCGAGCCGAACCCGCGCTCTTCGGGGCCCTCGACGCGGCGCCGGGCGCGTGGGCCTTGTCGAACGTGTTGCCGCCTGCGGCGGGAACGGATCGGCGTGGTGTCGATCCAGCCGGAGTCACGGCCGGCGGGGGCCCCCAGGGACGTGGAGCTCCAGCCGTGGTCGTGCGTGACCGCGGGCGCCGGGGCGGCGGCCGGGGCGAGCGAGACCTGCGAGACGTCAGCGGGCCGTAGGCCAGGGCGGCCATGAGGGCGATGCCGACGAGCAGCGCCGCGAAGACGATGGCCAGCTGGCCGATGTCGGGGTGGCCGGGATGGTGCGGGACGTTGCGGACATTCCAATCCTCCGTGGATGCCGGTTGGTCCCGGTGTCGGGTCCGTCGGACCGGCATCTCGATCACGTCCCGATGCTCGTCCGCGGGCGCCGTCGCGCCATCGGGCAGGGTTCCCACTGCCGGCGCCCGCCCTACCTCAAAGTGCGCCGATGGCCGGGTGCGGTGCCTTAGCCGCGCTCGTGCGTCTCCCGGTCGGCGCGCATCGCCTCGCTGGTCTTCGCCGGGTCGCCGTTCATGAACATGGCGACGATCCGGCCGTTGCGGACCCGGAAGCCGGCGACGATGAGCGGCAGCGACGGGGGCACCCTCGACGATCAGGCCGGCCTCGCCGTTCACGATCGCCGGGCGGGCGTAGTGCCGCGAACCGCATCCCGAACAGCCGCGCTCCGGCGGCCACGGCCTCGGCGCCCTGGAGCGGCGGCCGGGCGAGCGGCCCGCGGCCGCCGCCGTCGGCGCGGAACACGACGTCGGGGTCGAGGATCTCGAGCAGCGCGGCGATGTCCCCGGCGCGCGCCGCGGCGACGAACGCGTCGACCACCTGCCGCTGGACCGCGAGGTCGGCGTCAGGCTCGGGCGCCTCCGCGCGGACACGGCGGCGGGCGCGGCTCGCCAGCTGGCGGGTGGCCTCGGGCGTCCGGTCGACGAGCCGCGCGATCTGGTCGAACGGGATCGCGAACACGTCGTGCAGGACGAAGGCGAGGCGCTCGGGCGGCGTGAGGCGGTCGAGGACGACGAGCAGGGCAAGACCGACCGACTCGGCGAGGATCGTCGCGTCCTCGGGGTCGGGCTCGTGGCTGCGCCTCGGCCGGCGTCACGATCGGCTCCGGGAGCCACGTGCCGACGTACGTCTCGCGCCGGCTCGTGCGGGTCCGGAGCATGTCGAGGCAGATCCGGCCGACGGTGACGGTGAGCCAGCCACGCAGGTCCTCCGTGCCGCCCGGATCGCCGCGCTGGAGGCGGATCCAGGCCTCCTGGACCGCGTCGTCCGCCTCCGTCACGGATCCGAGCATCCGGTACGCGACGCCGCGCAGCCGGGGACGGTGGCGCTCGAACTCGTCGGCCAGCCAGGCGTGGCGGTCGGGGGCGTCAGGCATCGCGGTCATCCACACGGGATACGGATCGTGGACGCGAAACGTGACCGGGCGTGGTCATCGGGCGTCCGGTCACGTTCGGTCCGCCCGATCCGTGCCTGTGGTGGAGCCCGAAGGCCGGGCGCCTGCCAGGAGCTGTCATGCACGCCACCACGCCCGTCGTCCTTCCCATCCCGTCCATCGTGCACCGGTTGCAGCCGCTCGTGAACGCGGCGCTCCGGATGGGCATCCCGATGGGTCCGAACGTCCTGATGACCATCCGCGGCCGGAAGTCGGGGCTGCCGCGGACCGTCGCTGTCGCGATCCTCCGCGCGGATGGGCGCGACGTCGTGTTCTCGCCGTTCGGGGAGGTCGCGTGGGTCCACAACCTGCGCGCGGCCGGTCAGGCCGAGGTCCGGCGCGGTCGTCGCCGCCGCGAGGTCACCGCCGTCGAGCTCGCGCCCGACGAGGCCGCCCGGTATCTCGAGATCGGGCTGGGCGAGTTCATGGGCGCGCCGGTGATCGGGCCGATGGTCGCCGGCTGGTACGGGATCACCCGCGCATCGACGAGCGACGACTATGCGGCGGCGGCCCGGCGCCACCCCGCGTTCGCGCTGACCGACGTCGCCCCGGCGAGGCCTGAGCCCTACCGGGCGGGCGGCGGCGGGGGCAGGAGCGGGTCGACGGGCGGGCCGGGCGGGCCGTCCGTCACGGCGGGTGGTGCCTGCCACTGCGGGCCACCGGGCAGCGCGGCGCCGGTCGCATACACCTGGCGCATGCGCTGGCTCTCGTACAGGATCGCCAGCACGATCGCCTGGTAGAACTGGAACACGGTCGTCAGCAGCGTGCCGAGGACCGTGCTGATGAACGGGAACGCGGCGAACGCGGGGCTGGCGATCCCGCCCACGATCGAGATCCCGAACGAGATCGCGCCGAGCGCCAGCAGCCAGCCGAGCGTGCGCAGCATGCCGCCCCTGCTGATCGACCAGCTGAGCCGGATGCTGTCGAACACGCCCACGCCGTCGAAGATCGCGAACAGCGAGAACACGAGGCGGATGGCGACATACGCGAACCCGACCATCACCGCGGGGATGAACAGCACCAGCAGCCATGAGCGCCGCGTCGCCCGCCAGCAGGCCGATGGCGAGGAGCGCGAACATGATCGGGATGACCGCCACGACGTACAGGACCCCGAGCGCGATCGACCGCAGGCCCGCGCTGACCGCCAGGTCGGCCGTCATCCGCCGTCCTGGCAGGCCGCCGAGCGCCAGTGCCATCGCGATCCAGTACAGCGCCAGCCCGCCGATGACAAGCATGATCACGAAGCCGACGAGTCCCGGCAGGTTGTCGAAGAACGCCTGGCGGATCGACTCCAGGCTGCTGGGGTCGTAGCGGTACTGGGCGACCCGGTCGGCGAACGCGCTCAGGACCGCCCACGTCACCGCGCCGCTGACCAGCGTGTAGATGCGCGGTCGGCACGAGCCAGATGGCGAGGTTGGCTCGCAGGTGTCGCGACCGCCAGCTCGAGGGCGTCGCCGATCGTGACGAACGCCGGGTTGACTCGGAACGGGATCGGCGTCATGGGACCACGTTCGGGCGTCGCGGGCGCCTCGTCAAGGGCCAGTCCGGCCCTGCGTCCTAGCGACCCGGGGCCCGCTCGTCGAGGTACTGCAGCAGGTCGTGCGCGGCGAGCTCGACGGCCTTGTGGCGCCACTCCGCGGCCCGGAAGTGGCACGCGATGATCGCCGTCCGGTGGATGCGCCGGAAGTCGCCGAACACGAACGCGTGGCGCGCCTTCGTGCCGTCGTTGGCGCCGTCCGTGAGCCCGAGATGCCAGGCGGCGTACTCCTCCCAGTCGTGCCGGGCGAGGTACCGGTTCTCGTCCTCGGCGGACGGCTGCGCCTCGCCCCAGTCGCTGTCGAGCACGTACTGCCGCTTGTCGATGAGGCGCTTCGCGTGCGCGACGGCGTCCTCGTTGAGCGTGTAGCTGGCCATCGCGGGAGGGTAGGGGAGCACTGCGCCACGGACCCGCCCTCGCCGGCCACCGGTGGCGTGCCAGACCGCTCGCAATCCGTCGCGCCCGCCCTACCATCGGCCGATGCCTGCCAGCGACATCGTCGTGCGCCTGATCCGCCCGGAGGAGCACGACCGCGTCGGCGACCTCCTGTTCGAGGCGTACACGGCGGTCGGGGGCGAGCCGGACTGGTACCTCGAGCGCATGCGCGAGACGACCAGGCGGGCGGCCGCGGTGCCGGTCCTCGTCGCCGTGGATGCGCAGGGCGCCATCCTCGGCACCGTCACGTACGTCCCGGGTCCGGGCACGCGCTACTCGGACGTCGAGCGCGAGGACGAGGCCGGGATCCGGGCGTTCGCGGTCGCGCCCGAGGCGCGCGGCCGGGGGATCGGCCGCCTCCTCGTCGATGCGGTGATCGAGCGGGCCCGGGCGGAGGGTCGGCGCGGGATCGCGATCTTCACGCGGCCGCGGATGACCGCCGCCCACGCGCTGTACGATCGATGGGGTTCGTCCGGGCGCCGGAGCAGGACGAGACGTTCGCGCCCGACGAGTGGCTGCTCGCCTACCGGCTCCGGTTCGACGAGCGCTGATCCGCTAGCGCCCGAGGATGCGGACCGTGCCCTCCGGCAGCTTCGACCACCAGTGGCCGTACCGCCGGTAGACGAGCGGCTCCCGGTCGGCAAGGAACGCCCGGAGCGATCGGGCCTCGGCGTCGAGCCCCGCCCACGCGTCCTCGTCGAGCGGGCCGAACGCCGTCGCCTCGATGCCGTCCTCGACGGGGCGCCAGACCCCCGCCACGAACCCGTCGACGAGCAGCGTCGGCAGCACGTCGCCGTTGACCCGGATCACGGCCTTGCGATACGCCTCGGGGACGATGCGCGAGCGATCCTCATAGGCGAGCAGCGTCTCCTCCCACATCCCGAGCAGTCGCGGCGGGGCGGGCGTGTCCTCGGCGGGCAGCGGTCCACCTGCGATGTCGTACAGCGGCTCCTTCGCCGGGCCCTCCACGCGGACGACCTCGTCGCCCAGCGCCTCGATCGCGGCCCGGATGCGTGTCCGCTGGATGATGGAGAACTTGGCCACGTCGACGACCGATGCGGGGCCGAACCCCTCGAGGTAGCGCCGCACAAGGTGCGCGAGCGCGTGCTCCGGGTCGCCCACGCCGTTCTGGTCGGGAGCCGCGACGTACATCGGCCGCGTCCCGAACGACCACGGGCCGCCGGTCGGTGCGTGCACGAAGGGCGCGTACGAGCGGAGCGCCGGCCACACGCCCGGTGGCTCGAGCACGCCGAGCCGCTCGTCGGCCCACGCCTCCATCTCGGCGTTCGAGCGTGGCGTGCCCGCATGGGCCAGCACCTCGGGGACGAGTGCGTCGACGTCGGCGATCGTGAGACCGGCGACGCGGAACCGGGCGTCGAGGCCGGATTCGCGGAGCCTCGGCAGCATCGCCTCGTGGATCGCCGGATGGTCGCCGGCATGGACCGCGTGGAGCGTGAACCGGACCGACGATGCTCTTGACGACCGCCTGGGTCGCGAACGCCCGGTCGAGGTCGGCCGGATCGAAGCCCTCGATCGCGGTTCCACAGCGCGAGGTACGGCGACGCCGGCTCCTGGGCCTGGAGCGCGACGACGCGGTGCACCGCCGCTGGCAACGTCCAGCGGCGCCCGCTCGAGCAGCAGCTGGCGGGCGAGGGTCGCGCGGTTCAGCGCACGGGCGGACAGGGGCATCCACGAATGGTGCCGTCCTGCCCGCCCGCGCGTCCACCGCCTAGACTTGGGGCATGCCCACCGACCCTCGCCCTACCGCTTCGCGCCTGCTCGTCGACTGTCTCGCCGCCGAGGGCTGCGAGTGGGTCTTCTCCGTCCCCGGCGAGGAGACGATGGACATCCTCGACGCGCTGGCGGACGACAGCCGGATCCGGCACGTGACGACCCGCCACGAGCAGGGCGCGGCGTTCATGGCCGACGTCCACGGCCGGCTGACGGGGCGGCCGGCGGTGGCGATGGCGACGCTCGGCCCGGGGGCGACCAACCTCGTCACGGGGATCGCGGATGCGTTCCTCGACCGCGCGCCGATGGTCGCGATCACGGGCCAGACGGGCTCGGACAAGCTCCACAAGGAGTCGCACCAGCTCGTCGACATCCCGCGCATGCTCGAGCCGGTCACGAAGTGGACGACCCGGATCGGGCGCCCGGACGCGATCCCGGAGACGGTCGCCCGGGCGTTCCGGACCGCCCGCCTGGAGAAGCCCGGGCCGACGCACATCGAGCTGCCCGAGGACATCGCCGCCACCCGGGTGGACCCGGGCCTCGTGCCGCTCACGCCGTCGCGGACCTACTTCCCCGAGCCGACGGACGACGCCATCGCCCACGCTGCGTCGCTCATCGCCGGGTCCTCGCGGCCGATCATCCTCGCCGGCAACGGGGTCCTGCGGCGACGCGCCGCGGAGCAGCTGCGGGCGTTCGCGCGCGGCCTCCACGTCCCGGTCGCGACCACGTTCATGGGCAAGGGCGCGATCGACGACCGCTCCCACCTGTCACTCATGGCCGTGGGGCTCCAGGCCCGCGATCACGTGCTGTCCGGCTTCGACCGGGCGGACGTCGTCATCTGCGTCGGGTACGACCTGGTGGAGTACGGCCCGAGCCGCTGGAACCCGGACGGGAAGAAGCGGATCGTCCACATCGACACCCAGCCGGCCGAGGTCGATTCGAGCTACCGGCCCGAGGTGGAGCTCATCGGCGACATCGACGGCTCGCTGCGCCGGCTGCTCGAGGTGGTGCAGCCGAAAGGGATCTCGGGGCGCACCGCCGAGGAGCGCCACGCCTCGCGCGAGATCCTCGTCCACGCCGATCTGCGTGCACGCCTGCTCGAGGACCTGCGCGCCGTCGAGGACGACGACGCGCCACGGGTGAAGCCGCAGAAGGCGATTCTCGAGCTGCGCCGGGCCCTGGCGCCGGACGACATCGTGGTCTCGGACGTCGGCGCCCACAAGATCTGGGTCGCGCGGCTGTACGAGACGTACGAGCCGAACACGGTGATCATCTCGAACGGCTTCGCATCGATGGGGATCGCGCTGCCGGGTGCGATCGCCGCGTCCCTCGTCCATCCCGACCGGCGGGTCGTCGCGCTGTGCGGCGACGGGGGCTTCCTGATGAACGTCCAGGAGCTGGAGACCGCCGTCCGGCTGCGCTCGAAGGTGACGGTCGTCGTGTGGCGCGACGACGGCTACGGGCTGATCGACTGGAAGCAGCGCAACGAGTTCGGGCGGCCGTTCGGCGTCGAGTTCGGCAACCCCGACTTCGTGGCGCTCGCGGCGTCGTTCGGGATCCCGGCCTGGCGGCCGTCGTCATCGAGCGACCTCGCCCGCTGCCTGACGGAGGCCCTGGCCGTGGACGGCCCGGCGCTCATCGAGGTCCCGATCGACTACCGCGAGAACCTGCGGCTCACGGATCGCCTGGGCGCGCTCGCCGAGGACGGCTAGGGCCGCTCGCTCGGCACGCGCGCGCTACCAGCGGATGGTCACCGAGCTGCCGGCACGCGCGTAGACGTCGTAGTAGAGGTCGATCAGCTTCTCGACGCCCGACTGGCCGCCGTAGCACTGGCACCAGTCCACGAGCTTGACCCGGAGCCCGTCGACGAACACGACCTTGCCGCGCCAGTTGGCGCCGAGGGCCGCCCGCAGCTTCGGGCCGGCTGCCGCGTAGGCGTTGTACGCGCCCGTATCCGGGTACTGGTAGTGGCAGGAGCTGATCTGCGCCCGCGAGCCGTCGTTGTTGCAGTACCACGAGGCGCGGCCCTTGAGCACGTGGCCCGTGCCGGCGGTCGGAGTAGACCTTGGGCTTGGGCGCCGGCTTCACGAACACCCCAGCCTTGACGGCGGGCTGCTTGCGTGGGGCGTGGGTCGCCGTGGGGGCGGTGCCCGGGTCGGCGATCGCCGTGTCCTCGGCGACTGCCGCCGCGGACCGAGGCGTGGCTGACGGGCGCGCGACGTCCGCGACGAGCCCGTTGAGCGGGAGCGCCACGGGCTCGAACGAGGTGGCGGTGCCGGCCGAGGTGGGCGGCTTCGCGGTTGCGGTGGTGGCGAACGCGACGAGCGCGATGAGCGCCAGCGCGGGTGTGAGGCGCGACAGGGCGCGCCCGTACCGGGTGTGGGTGGGATGCAGGATGTACGCCTTCCTGGTGGGGTCCGCGGGGCACATGTGGCGCCGCCAGGGCGGACTCAGGGCTCTCGAGGCCAGCAAACACGAGATGGCGTGGCTGGCAGGTGTCGCAATGCCCGGCCGCTCTCGCAGCGGCATCACGATCTCGGCGTCGGGCGGGCGGCTGGGCCGCACCACACGGGTCGACGCGTGGGGATATCGTTGCTACTGCAACAACCGTACCACGCATCGCACGAGGACGTCGACGAACTGATGGGCAACGCGGACGAGCAGAGCTGGGAACAGGCGTTGATCGCCGACATGCGGGAGCACGACGGGCGGCCGACGTCCGGGCCGCTCGAGGGCCATCCGCTGATGCTGATGCAGGGCAGGGGAGCGAAGACCGGCGAGCCGCGGCACGCGATCCTGACCTACTCGCGCGACGGCGAGGACTACGTCGTCGCCGGCACCGCGGGTGGCTCGACGAAGCCGCCGGCCTGGGTCGCCAACATGCGGGCGCACCCGGACCTGACGCTGGAGATCGGGCAGCGCTCGTTCGCGGCCCACGCGTCGATCGTCGGGGACGAGGCCGAGCGCCAGCGCCTGTGGGATGCGCACGTCGAGGCGCTCCCGTGGTTCGCGGCGTATCCCGAGCAGGCGCAGCGGGCGATCCCGATGATCCGCCTCACCCCCTCCGACTAGCGGTCGTTCGCCGTGCCCGGCGTCGCGGGTCTCCGCTCGCAGCTTGCGCACGTGCAGACTGCCGGAGCGCTGCTCGAGGCAACTCCGCGACATCGAGGGGCTGACGGTCCGTAGTCACCGGGGCGGCAGAGATCCGGATCGACGGGCGTCTCGTCACGACCCTCGTGCCGACCCTCACGCTCACCCCGACGCGTCCGCTCGACGCGAACGAGTTGTGCGCGGCGTGGGAGCTGCCCTCGCCCATCGCCGTGGCACGCGATGCGCACCAGGCGTCGTGGTACATCGCGCTGCGAGGGGCTGGCCCATCTGCCGCCTTCGGGACGCATGTGGAGGCGCTGCCGGTGACCGCCGGTCGCTGGACGCTCGTCGCCGACGCTCGCCGGCCGACCGGATGCGCCACTCCCGGCCGAGACCGCAGGCGCGTCACCCGCCTATGACCTGCGGGTGGCAACCGGCGCGATGGTCGCCGGGATCGAGGTGGCGCCACGCTGGCACCACGTCGCCATCGTGTCGGGGACGCATCCCGATGCCCGTTGCGCTGACGGAGGCCCGTCGCACGGCGTACCCGCACTGGGCCGCCGGCTGGGACGTCGAAGCCGCGGACCAGTTCGTGGTCAGGTACGCGGAGCAGGTGCCCGTGGCCGGCGCGGCGATCCGCCACGACCAGGATGCGGTCTCGCGGGTCAGCCGCCTGTGCGTGACCGATGGCGCGGACGGTGCCGCAGTGGCCGAGCTGGTCGACGTGCTGGAGGCCCTGGCCCTCGAGGCCGGTTCCAGCCGGATCCGGCTGGACTCTTCGGCGTTCCTGGCGGACGCCCTTGTCCCGTGGCAGCGGTCCGGCTACCGCACCGGACCGCCGTACGACGGGAACGCTGACGTGGATGTGTGGGTGGAGCGCACGCTCGACCGGGTCTGGTAGGCAGGCCGGTCGAGCCGCCTCGTCGGACGCTCGTGCATCCGGTGCCGTGGCCTACGACGGGATGCTGCGATAGGGCAGACCGGGGAAGCGTGTTCGGAACGGCAGCCGGCGATGCTTCCTGGAGCACGCAGATGACGCCGTCGCCGTTGCTGTCATAGGCGGTGAGGGTCGCGTCCCGCGCTGCCTCTGGCAGCGTGTATGCCGCCGCGTCGCCGGCGCAGGTGCCGCTTGCAGCGGCGGGCAGGCCGCGCCGGTGATGGCCACCAGGGCCAGGCCCGTCGCAATGAGACGTCGCCGTGTCGTCATGGGAATGTCCTCCGAGGTGGCGCTGGCGCGCCGGTCGAACCGTGGGAGCGGCCGGGGTGACCGCCCGACACCACCATCGCGGCGACGGCGATGAGCGTCATCGGGCGATCGACAGACTCGCCCTCGGCAGCCGGTCGCGTGGGAGCGTCGTTCCGGACACGCGGACCCCGCGTGCGGCGAGCGGCAGCGCGGCCGGCCCGTCCCGATCGCGAGCTCGAGCGCCGGCCCGTCACCGGCGAGCTCCGCGAGCAGGTCGACCTGCGGTCGCGAAGCCGGCGACTCGACCATCCCGCGGTCTCCGCGTCGTAGCCCGCGGCGATCCGCTCGCCGAAGAAGCCGTCGTCCGTCACCGGTTGCGCTCCCGGCCGACGAACAGCAGCGTCCCGACCGCCATGAACCCGACGAACGACACCGCCATCACCGCGACCACGATGACCGGCAGCGGCGTCAGCTCGGGCGCGAGCACGTCCGGCTGCAGCCCGTAGATCACGTGCCGGGTCAGCTCCACGGCCTAGCGCAGCGGCGACAGCGCCGACAGGACGGCGAGCAGCGGCGGCAGGTCATGGATCGGGTTGAAGATGCCGGCGAGGAAGAACTGCGGCAGCAGGACGAACGGGAAGATCTGGTTCGCCTGGCGCTGGGTGCTGAGGTTCGCGAGGATCAGCAGCCCGAACGCGCCGCCGTAGACCGCCACCAGGAACAGCGTCGGCACGAGCGCCAGGAGGACGACCGGCGTCAGCGGCACCCCGGCGATGATGCCGATGACGATGATCCCGACCCCGGTCGGCATCGCGACCAGCGACTCGCCGATGACCTTGCCGGCGATGATCGAGTAGCGCGACACCGGCGAGACGAAGATCTCCTGGCTGAAGTCCTCCTCGCGGTCGGCGAGCAGCGACACGAGCCCCAGCACCGAGGACTGCCAGATCGTCTGGGCGAGCACGCCGGTGAACACGAAGAACGTGAGGTCGAAGCCGCCCGTCGACCCGAAGCCCGCCTGCAGGGCCGGGCCGAGGACGAGCACGAGGATCAGCGGGAACGCGAGCTCCGACACGAGCCGCACCCGGTCGCGCAGGAGCTTGATGAGGTCCCGGTGGGCGATGACCGCGATCGCGGACAGGTTCGCGCGCCATGCGGCGGCGCGGCGGCGTGCCGGCACGGACGACGGGTGCCGCCTCCCGGGGCAGCGCGCCTTCGGCGTCAGCCATCGGCGGTTGCCTCGTCGGTCGGCTCGTCGGCCAGCCGGCCGAGGCCCTCGTCGCCGAGCTCGGCGTGGCTCACGATCTCGAGGTACGCGTCCTCGAGCGACGGCGCGTGCGTCCGGACGACGGTGAGCGGGGTCTCGATCGAGCGGAGCGTCGCGTGCGCCTCGCCCGTCCCGATCGGGAGGCGGAACGGCCCGTCGCCGTCGGGTTCGTGGCCCAGCGCCACGAGCTCCGCCCGGAGCGCAGGACGATCCTCGGCATCCACCAGCAGGTACTCGTCGGCGAGGGCGTCCGTCAGCTCCGCCGGCGAGCCGGTCGCGACGATCCGGCCGGCATCGATGACGCAGATGCGGTCGGCCTGCTCGGCCTCCTCGAGGTAGTGCGACGTGAGCACGATCGTCGTCCCGTGCTCGCCACGGACGTCGCGCAGGTAGCTCCACAGCGCGCGGCGGCTCGGCGCGTCGAGGCCGGTCGTCGGCTCGTCGAGGAACAGCACGTGCGGCCGGTGCACGAGGCTGCGCACGATCTCGAGCTTGCGCAGCATCCCGCCCGAGTACGTCTTGACGGGCTGGAAGATGTCGCGCCCGAGGCCCAGCAGCTCGGACCACTCCTCGACCTGGCGGCGGTAGCCCGCGGCCATCAGCCGGTAGGCCGGCGCGTAGGGGTAGAGGCCGTACAGGATCGCGTGGAAGCGGACGTTCTCCTCGCCGGTCAGGTTCTTGTCGAGGCTCGGCCGCTGGAAGATGATCCCGACCCGCTGGCGGACCGCGGCCGCGTCGGCGACGACGTCCAGCCCGTCGATGAGGGCGCGACCGCCGGTCGGCGTGAGCGTCGTCGTGAGGATCGAGAGGGTCGTCGTCTTGCCCGCGCCGTTGGGACCGAGGAGGGCGAAGAACTCGCCCGAGCGGACGTCGAACGAGATGCCGTCGACGGCGTTGCGCTCCGCCTTGCGGTAGCGCTTGACGAGGCCCTCGACGCGGATGGCGGGAGCGTCCGACGACGCTGCGGGCACATCGCGCGCCACCCCCAGCGTGCGGTCGACGATCACGAGGAAATCCTCCGGGGCGGTGATTCGGATGCCCCGGAGGATCCTATCGCGCCGGGCTCAGCCGGCCAGCACCTCGCGCAGGCTCGCGGCGAACTCGTCGGGCTTGCCGGACTGGCCGTACTCGCCGCCGAGGAACCCGCCGTGGTCGCTGGGGAAGGGCGTCGCCTCGATGCCCAGCCGTGCGGCCGCCGCCTCGCCACCGCGGCGCGCCAGCTGGCCGTCCGACTCCTCGCCGACGGCGACGACGATCCGGGTGGGTGCGGCACGGAGCGCGTCGAAGTCGGGCTGGTAGCCGGTGCAGGTCACGAGGTTCTGGCCCAGGAGGACGTCGGTCCGCGTCCCGTCGTCCTCGCTCGGCAGGCCGAACATCGCCGGATCGGGCGCCGGCTGCGCGACATACGCGGCGTCGATGCGTCCGCGGTGGCTGACGATGCCGATGAACATCGCCATCGCCGGGCCCATGCCCCGCTGCTGGTACGTGTCCGAGATCGAGCGGCAGGCGGCGAGGGCGAACTCGCTGTCGGGGACGATCGCCGCGAGCGGCGGCTCGTGCGCGACGAGCGTGCGCACGTCCTCCGGGTGCGCCGCGACGAGGGCGAGCGCGTTGACCGCGCCGCCGCTGCTCGCGAACAGGTCGACCGGCCCACCGCCGAGCGCCTGGATGATCCGATGGAGGTCATCGGCGTGCTGCTCGGGCGTCGACTGGGAGGCCGGGTCGGCCTTCGTGCTCCGCTCGACGCCGCGAGGGTCGTAGGTCACCACGGTCCGGTCGGGGAAGTGGTTCGCAAGCGTCCCGAACCCGCTGGCACCCATCGGCGACCCGATGAGCAGCAGCGCGGGCTCGCCGCTGTCCGGGTTGCGCCGGACGTCGTAGGTGAGGACGGCGCCGGGCGCCTCGAGGGTGCTGGTGGTGGGCTCGGTCATCGTGGTCATGGCATCGCTCCTGTGGTTGCTGCGCGGTCAGGCGACGGGCTGCTCGGCGAGGATCGCGTCGATCTGGCCGACGGCCTCGGTGAGGCCCTGCTCCATGCCCATGGCGAGGAGCTGCTCCAGCGCCTCCTTGCTGGGGAAGTGGCTCTCGATCGACATCCGGGTGTGGTCGGCGTCGATCGGCTCGATCGTCACGACGCCGGTCGTGCCGGGCAGGTCGGTGTTGACCGTCCCGTCGTCGTTGGCGAACCCGTCACGGAAGGTGATCCGACGGGGCGGATCAGCCTCGAGGACGTCCCAGAAGCCCTTGGGCTGGTCGCCGGTCGGGCCGGTCATGTGGTACTCGACGCGGCCGCCGGACCGGAGGTCGTGCGCGGTCACGGTCGCCGGGTAGGTGGGCGGGCCCCACCAGCGCTCGAGCTGGCGCGGGTCGGCCCACAGCTGCCAGACGCGCTCGGGTGACGCCGGGAACTCGGCCGTCAGGGTCATCGTGAGGGTCTCGGGGTCCTTGCGGACTGCGGTCACGGTCATCGTCGCGTCTCCTCTGTGCGGGTGAGCAGGTCCGTCATGCGGTCGATCCGGCCGCGCCACAGCAGCTCGTACCGGTCGAGCAGCCCGCGGGCAAGGCGGAGCCGCTCGATGTTGGTCTGGACGACCTTGCGGCGCCCGTCGCGAGCCTTCGTCACCAGGCCGGCCCGCTCGAGCACCGCGATGTGCTTCTGCACGGCGGCAAAGCTCATGGGGTAATGGGTCGCCAGCTGCGCGACCCCCTCGCGCCCGTCGAGGGCGCGGAGGACGATGTCGCGGCGGGTGGCGTCGGCGAGGGCGGCGAAGACCTGGTCGGGGTCGAAGGTCGGCTGCATTGATACAACCATATGGTTGTATGTCGGCCGTGTCAAGTGGTGCTGCCCGACGATCGGCCTCGGCCTACGGGTGGCGACGGAGCCCGCCTGACGGACGTCGACCGGAGTGGCTACCGTGAACGGTGAACCTGCCCGTGTCCGGCCCAGGGCCGCGCGGGCCCGCGATACGTGAGGACGGCCGATGCGCGAGCACGTTGCACGTTCCGGCGCTGCCATCCAGCGGAAGAGCTTCGACGCACCGGATGACGTGCGCCGGTTTCCCAACGGGGTCGTCAACCTGGTGCACCTGGGCTCCGTGACGATGGGTCGCGGCACCCTGGAGCCGGGCTTTCGATGGTCGACGGCCTTGCGGCCGATCCAGGGCACGCACTCGTGCCAGATCCACCACCTCCAGTTGATGGTCCAGGGACGGTTCCACGTCGAGATGGACGACGGCGAGAGTGCCGAGTTCGGGCCCGGCGACGTCATGAACGTCCCGCCCGGGCATGACGTCTGGGTCGTCGGGGACGAGCCGGTGGTGGTCGTGGACGTGTTGGGCAATATCGCGGCGCTCGGCGTCCCGGGCGAGCACGAGCGCATCGTGACGACGCTCCTGATGTCCGACATCGTCGACTCGACCCTCACCGCGACGAAGCTCGGGGACGCAGCCTGGAAGCAGGTGCTCGCCGAACACAACCGCCTCGTCCGCGCGCAGCTCGATCGCTTCCGAGGCAGGGAGGTGACCACCACGGGCGATGGCTTCGTGGCGACCTTCGGCAGTGCCGGCGGCGCCATCCGATGTGCCGTCGCGATGCGCGACGCGGTACGAGGCCTGGGGATCGAGCTTCGCATCGGCGTCCATACCGGCGAGGTCGAGGTGCTGCCGGACGACATCGGTGGTGTCGCCGTCCATGCGGCCTCGCGGATCATGTCCCTCGGACGCGCGTCCGAGATCATCGTGTCGTCGATCACGCGCGGCCTGGTGGAGGGAAGCGACCTGCGCTTCGAGGAACGCGGGCGTCACAAGGTCAAGGGCCTGGAGCGACCGATCGAGGTGTTCCTGCTCGCTCCCTGACGGATGCCACGCATTCGCGAGATCGCTCCAACTGGGGACATGACGCCGGCTGACAACAATCCGCGCGACGATCAGGGCATGAACGTCATCGACTGGCTGCTCGATTCCGACCCCTCGATCCGCTGGCAGGTCATGCGTGACCTGACCCACGAGCCGGCGCGAGGTCGTCGCCGCGGAGCGGGCTCGGGTCGCCACGGAGGGCTGGGGCGCACAGCTGCTCGCCCTCCAGGCGCCGGATGGGCGGTGGGCCGGGCGGCCGTGGTCCCAGGACTGGACGGACACCTTCCACGTCCTCGAGCTGCTCCGGCGGTTCGGCCTCGAGCCCGACAGCGAGCAGGCCCGGCGGGCCGTCGCGCTGGTGCAGGCGCAGGTCACCTGGCGGGATCCCGACTTCGAGACGCCCTGGGCGGACAACCGCTTCTTCGACGGCGAGGTCGAGCCGTGCATCAACGGCAACACCGTCGCCACGGGCGCGTACTTCGGCGTCGACATGACGCCGCTCGTGGAGCGCCTGCTCGGGGAGCAGCTGGCCGACGGCGGCTGGAACTGCGAGGTCGAGAACGGCGCGACGGTGTCCTCGTTCGGGACGACGATCAACGTGCTCGAAGGCGCTGCTCGCGTACGAGCGGGCGGTCGGCGGCTCCGAGCGGGTCGCCGAGGCACGCCGACGTGGCGAGGGCTACATGCTCGAGCGCCGCCTGTTCCGACGGAAGTCGACCGGCGAGGTGATCGACCCCACCTGGCTCCAGTTCGCGTTCCCGACCTGGTACCACTACGACGTCCTGCGCGGCCTCGACTACCTGCGCGACGCGGGCGTCCCGGCCGACGAGCGCGTCGCCGAGGCGGTCGACATCGTGCACGACGCCCGCCAGCCGGACGGCCGGTGGCTGCGCCAGCGGGTCCACGAGGGCGCGTCGCACCTGGAGATGGATGACGGCGAGGGGCAGCCCAGCCGCTGGATCACGCTGATCGCCTCGCGGGTGCTCGACTGGGCCGCGCTGGGCTCGGCCGCCCGGGAGGTGGAGCGGAGCCGGGCTTGACGCGGCGTGCGACAGTCGGGGGACGCAGCCGCGTGTGATTCACGAGAAGGGAGCGAGATGGGAGCACCCATGTCCAGCCAGAAGGTCCGAACCTCCTTGCACGACATGAGGCCCCATGCGCACGCTCAATCTCGGAATCCTGGCGCACGTCGACGCCGGTAAGACAACCCTCAGCGAGCGACTGCTCTACACCGCAGGCGCCATCGATCACGTCGGCAGCGTCGACGCCGGCACCACCCAGACCGACTCGCTCGAGCTCGAGCGCGAACGCGGCATCACCATCCGGTCCGCGGTCGCCTCGTTCCTCGTCGGCGACCTCGCGGTCAACCTCGTCGACACCCCCGGCCACCCCGACTTCATCGCCGAGGTCGAACGCGTCCTCGGCGTCCTCGACGGCGCGATCCTCGTCGTGTCGGCGGTCGAGGGCGTCCAGCCCCAGACGCCGCTCCTGTTCCGCGCGCTGCAGCGGCTCCACGTCCCGACGCTGCTGTTCGTCAACAAGGTGGACCGCTCGGGCGCCGATCCCGACGCGGTCCTCGCCGCGATGTCGCGCCGGCTGTCGCCGGGCGTCGTCCCGATGGCCGCGGTCCGCGACGCCGGGACCCGGGACGCCACGGTCCTGCCGTTCGGTACCGGCGACGAGACACATCGCGCCCGTCTGACAGAGGTCCTCGCCGACCACGACGACACGATCATGCGTGACTACGTCGACGGCGAAGCGGGCCTCCCGTACGCGCGACTCCGGGCGGCACTCGGCGACCAGGCGCGGCGAGGGTGGGTCCATCCCGTGTTCTTCGGCTCGGCGGCACACGGCATCGGCGTGGACACGCTGCTCGCCGGCGTCGACGAGCTCCTCTCCGGTCTGGAGCGCGATCCGGCGGCCGACGTCTCGGGCCGCGTGTTCAAGATCGAGCGCACCGCCTCGGGCGAGCGCGTCGCGTACGTGCGCCTCTACGCAGGGACGTTGCGGCCGCGCCAGCGCGTCCGGGTGGGCGACGGTGAGGACGCCAAGCCGACCTCGATCAAGGTGTTCGCGCCCGCCGGTGCGCCGCGGCGGGACACGCTCGCCGCCGGCGAGATGGCGACCGTCCGAGGACTTGGCGCCGTGCGGGTGGGCGACGCGATCGGCGAACCGCCGCCGGGAGACGTGGCGACGGCCCGCTTCCCGCGGCCCGCGCTCGAGGCGGTCGTCTACCCGCTGCGGCCGGACGACGCGGGCAGCCTGCGCGCCGCGCTCGCGCAGCTCGCCGAGCAGGACCCGCTCATCGACGTCCGCCAGGACGACCACCGCCACGAGATCTCGGTGTCGCTGTACGGGGAGGTGCAGAAGGAGGTCATCCAGGCGACGCTCGAGCGCGAGTACGGCATCGCCGCCGACTTCCGCGAGACGACGACCGTGTGCATCGAGCGGCCCGCCGGGGTGGGGGAGGCCGAGGAGGTCATCCGCGCGAAGACCCACACCAACATCACGGGGCGCAGCTCGCCGCTGAGCACCAACCCGTTCAAGGCGACGCTCGCCCTCCGGGTCGAGCCGGCGCCGTTCGGGTCCGGTACGGCGTTCCGGGCCGAGGTGGAGCCGCGCCTCGTCCCGCTCTACCTGTTCAAGACGCCGGACATGTTCCTGGCCCAGATGGAGGCGTTCGTCCACGAGGCGCTGGAGGAGGGGCTGGCCGGCTGGCAGGTCACCGATTGCCGGGTCACGATGACCGACTGCGGCTACGCCTCGCCCGAGACGTCGACGGCCGACTTCCGGCGCCTGACCCAGCTCGTCCTGGCGACCGCTATCGCGCGGGCCGGCACCTGGATCTGCGAGCCCCTCGCGGATCTCCGGCTCGAGATGCCGAGCGTCACGGCCCCGGGCGTGCTGTCCGCGCTCGGCAGGCTCGGCGGCCGCGTGACCGGCCAGTTCTCCGCGAACGGCGTGTCTCATGCCGGCGCCGTGCTGCCGATCGCGCGTCTGCGCTCGCTCCAGCACCAGCTGCCCGGCCTGTCGATGGGGGAGGGGATCCTCGAGTCACGGCCCGACGGCTATCAGCCGGTCGGCGGCGACAACCCGCCCCGCCGCGAGCGGTCGAGCCCGAGTCCCCTGGATCGGGACGCGTGGCTCGCCTCGCTCGCGAAGCGGGGATGAGCAGGATGCCGGCCGGGGTCGCCGGCCGGCATCTCCGGGTCAGGGGTTCGTCCGCTGCCAGGTCGCCGCGCCGGCGCCGGTCCAGCTCGTCGCGGTGATCCGTCCGGTGGCCGGATCGGCGAGGTGGAAGTGCAACACGCCGCGTTGGTCGGTCGTTGCACCCAGGAGCGTCGTGTCATCGGGCGACCAGACCCATTGGCCCGGGCACGCACCATCAGTGTTCGCGTCGCACATGAGCTCGACCGGGGCGGCGTCACCCTGCACGGACACGATCCGCATGCTTGCGCGCCTGTCATCGCCGCTCTGACCGCGGATGACGACCAGCCGGGATCCGTCGTTCGACCACTCGCTCAGCGCGCCGTTGTACGCGATACCCGGTGCCGTGTCGATCGGCCGGTCGTCGCTGCCGTCGGCGGACACCACGTGGGTCAGAGCGCGGAACCCGTCGCCGCGGAGCGCGAAGCGGCCGTAGCTGATGGCGTCGCCGGTCGGCGACCACGAGGCACCGAAGATGTCGGTATCCGGGACGGGCTCGACGATGGTCCGAAGCATCGCGCCCGTCGCCGCGTCGGCGACATAGATCCCGCGCGTCGTCGAGCCGGCAGGCTGGCCGATCACCAGGATCTCATGGCCATGAGGCGGGCGGTAGGCAGCCGGTTCAACCCCGTCCGCGCTCGGCGGCAGCTGGACGTCGATCCGCCTGGGCTCCCGGGATCCATCGACGGCAAGCGAGTTGAGCTGCGTAGTGCCGCCGCTCAATGCCGCCACGAGCAGCTCCCGGCCATCCGGTGAGAGGGTCCACTGCAGGAGCCCGGCGAGCGGCTCCGGCGTCGCCTGGACCAGGCCTGATGCCGTCGGCCGCGGCGACCATCAGCAAACGTCCGGGCACGCCCTGCGCGAGCCGCTCGAAGGCGATCCGCGTGCCGTCTAGTGAGTAAGCAGGCGCGCGGTCCATCTCCGGGCCGCTGGTGATCGGCGTGACGGCGCCCGTCGCCTGATCGACGCTCACGATGTCGCCGTCGCGTTCGAGTGCGATGGCGCCATTGGCGGCGGGGCCGAATGGCGGCGCCGGGGCGACCGTCGCCGCGCGAACCGACGTACGCGATGGCCGCGGCCGCCAGGAGGATGCCGATGAGGGCAAGGATGCCGAGCTGACGCCACGGCATCCGGGCGGCCGGAACCGCCTGGGTCGTGATCTGCACAGGGAGCCACCTTCCGGGGAACGTCCATACGGGACGCTGGGGGCGGGAAGAGGCCTCCTCGATGGCGGCCTCGAGGTAGTCGGGGGTGGAGGCGTTGGCGAGCTCGACGAACAGGTCGGGGAGCGTGCGGTCGAACCGCTGGCCGCGCATCGTCATCGGAGCGGCCCTCCCGTGACCGGTGACAGCCCGGGTGCGGACGTCACCTCGTCGATCGCCAACGAGGAGCGCAACGTGCCGAGGGAGCGGTGGAGCCGCGACTTCGCGGTTCCCACCGGGATCCCGAGCATCGCCGCGACCTCGGGGAGCGGCTGGTCGAGATAGAAGTGGAGGACGACGACAGCCCGTGCCTCCGGCTCGAGCCGGGCGAGCGCCCGGTCGAGCTGGTCGCGATCGGCGATGTGCCCGGTGTCGTCGTGGGCGTGGGGTTCGAGGATGGGATCGACCTCGACCTCGATCACGCGCCGCCGGCGGCGCCGGATCTGGTCGATGCAGGCCCGCACCACGAGGCGGTGGAGCCAGTGGTCGAACGACTCGGGGTCGCGCAGCCCAGGCAGGCTGCGCCAGGCCCGGATGAGCGTCTCCTGGACGGCATCCTGGGCCAGCTCCGGGTCGCGAAGGATGAGGCGGGCAGTGGCGTCCAGACGCGCGCCGGATGCGCGGACGAGTTCGGCAAAGGCGTACCTGTCGCCTCGCCGCGCTCGATCCACGAGTCCGATCTGGTCCACGACCGCCTCTCGGCTATCGGCACGACCACCATGATCGCACTCGCTAGCCTACGGCGCTGGCGAACCCCGGAAGGTTCCACCTCTCCGCCGCGATACGCGTGGTCGATCGTCAGACGTGCTGGTCGAACAGGATCTGGTTGCCGTCCGGGTCTTCGATGACCACGCTCGCGGGGCCGGTCGTCGCCTCGTCGGCCTCCATCTCGAGCCGGATCCCGGCGGCCTTGAGCCCGCGCTGGATCTCGCGGATGTCGGTGAACGCGTCGGTCGGCTGGGCGTCGGCATCCCAGCCGGGATTGAAGGTCAGGATGTTCCGCTCGAACATCCCCTGGAACAGGCCGATCGTCGCCGCGCCGTTGCGCAGGATCAGCCAGCCCTGCGTCGCCTCGCCGTGGAACGCCTCGAACCCGAGCGCCTCGTAGAACGCCCGCGACGCGGCGAGGTCCTTGACCGCCAGGCTCACCGAGAATGCGCCGAGCTCCATCGTTTCGTCCTCCGTCGTTCGTCGGAGGAAGGGTACGGCGGGGGAGGCTCCCGCCGCGCGCCTGGCGCGCGAGCGCGGTGGGGGGCTCCTCCGCCGCCGCTCGGCGTGTGAGCAGCGGACCGGTCAGGAGCCGATCTGGATCGAGTCGATGATCCCCTGCATCTCGACCTGGTCGGCCGCGTGGCGCGAAGGATCGGGCGCGACGCCCTGCTCGAGCTCGAATGGCGACGGGTCGGCAAAGTCGGTCGTCCGGATGACGACCAGCGTGCCATCGATGTCGAGGATCCGGAACGTCGCAGTTCGCGGCCTGCCCCGCCTCGCCGACCACGGATAGGCGTCGATGTCAGTGCCGCCCGGCGTCGCCCAGACGGACTCGACAGGCGCAGTCGGCAGTCGGTCCGGGTGGACGTCACCGTGACCAGCTGGCCCGCGTGTCCATCGACCTCGACCGGCTGGGCATCCGAGACCTCGAAGTCCGGCCACGACCGCATGGCCGTGATCAGGCCATCGACGGTCGCGGTGTCGCGTGGTCGGGAACTGGCCCGCGGATGCGTCGCACGGATCCTTGGACACGTCGCCGACCATGAGGAACATCAGGCCCCAGCCCGAGCCCTCGGGGGCGTCCTGGCCGCTCTCGACGAGGACGCCTTCCGACTCTGCCGTGGGGATCGTACGGGAACCACCCCTCCGGGACCTCGAACGAGATCGTCCGGGGCCAGTCGTCGGATGACAGCCGGTAGGTGCCGGGCGGCAGGCACCAGTGGCCGATTCCGTCGCCGCATGACGACATCGATCGCGCCTCGTTCGAGCGGGATGGCGCCGGCGGACGCCGACGAGGAGGGGATCGGACGGGGATAGCGATGGCTGGGAGCCGGCGTCGGCGTCGGGGCGGCCCCGATCCCGGGCGCGGCTCCACGTGGAAAGAGTGCGCGGCGCCGACGAGGACGACGAGCACGGCAGCGATGCCGATGCCCCATCGCGCGGGCGCCGAAAGGCGGGAGGCCATGTCGAGCATCCTTTCGGGACGGCCGGCGCCGCGGACCTGCCGGGTCTCCGGCAGGCGCGCGTGGACCGCGTCCCGGACGCTCGCCGGCAGCGGGACGATGCCCTCGTACGTGTCGAGGTAGTCCTCCAGCTGCTCGATGAAGTCGTCGTCGCGGTTCATGCGGTGCCCGCAGTCCTCTCGAGTCGCGCGTCGGCCTCGAGGGCGGCGCGCAGGTGTTTCAGGGCGTAGTGCAGGCGGGAGCGGACCGTGCCGATGGGCGTCCCCATGGCCGTGGCCGCCTCTGCCGGCGTGAGTCCGAGGTAGTGCACGAGCACGACAACCGTCCGGTGCTCCACACCGAGTGCGCCGAACGCCTGGTCGAGCTGGTGCGACAGCGACACGCTGGTCGCCGGGTCCGGGTCACCGGGATGGTCGTTCGCCAGCAGCCGGAGGTTGCCGCGGTGGTGTCGCTCGCGGCGCGCTTCGGCATAGCAGGCGTTGACCACGAGCCGGTAGGCCCAGGCCTCGAACCGCTCCGGGTCGCGGAGGCGGGGAAGGAAGCGCCACGCATCGAGCAGCGCCCGCTGCATGGCGTCCTCGGCCAGGTACGGGTCACGCAGGATCCGTCGCGCAACCGAATGCAGGTGGTCGCCCACGCGTTCGATCAACGTGTCGAACGCCGCTTCGTCGCCGTGCATCGCTCGCTCGACGAGTCTTCGCTCCATCCCTCACCCCTGGTCCCCCCGGCCCGGTTGGTTCGCGGAGTATGAGTCGGGCGGTTCGGGATTCATTCAATGCCCGGGCGAGGGCCGGCGAGATGACGGCTAGGCGGCCTCGGCGAACAGGCCGTGACCGCGGCGCATCACGATGAACAGCGCCCAGCCGAGCGGGATCGGGACGAGCCACTGGGCGACGCGGTAGAGGAGCACCGCGGCGGCGACCTGCGCGGTGTAGGCCGGGTCGATGGACGCCGTGAGCAACGCGATGTAGGCCACCTCGCTCACCCCGAGGGCGCCCGGGGTGATCGGTATCAGCGCGACGATGCTGACCACGGCCATCGTCGCGAGGACGGTCGCGGGCGAGATGACCTCGGGTCCGACGCCGCACGCCCGCAGCGACACCATGAGGACGACGAACCAGGCGAGCTTCGCCAGGACCGCCGCGCCGTACGCCTCGAGCCCGTCGCGATTGAGGATGTCGTGGAACTGGACGCGGAGGCCCATGACGGCGTCCGACACGCCGGCCGGCCCACGGCGTCGGAGCCGGGCGAACACCCATGCGATCGCCCGTGACAGCCAGTCGCCGATGCGCCGCGCCAGTCGCTCGGAGCGCACGATCGCGGAGAACAGCGCCGTTCCGAGGGCCAGCACGAGCACGCCGATCGCGGCGAGCATGGCCCCGGCCGGTTCGATCCGGCCGCCGCCGACGAGGATGACGACGACGGCGATCAACGGCAGGACGAGCGCCGAGACGGTCTCCAGGAGGCCACCGATGACGAGGCCCGCGCTCGCCCGGTCGAGCGGCACGCGCCACTGCGCGTACAGCAGGAGCCGCGTGGCGATGTCCGTCGGGCCCGGGATCGTGCTTGCGACGGCGCGACCGGCGAGGTCCGCACCCACGGCGTGCGGCCACGAGATCTCGCGCACGAGGATCCGGTACGGGGCTGCGTTGGCCACGTAGGCGATGCACGACGTCACGACGAGCAGCAGGACGTCCTGTGGTCCAAGGGACGCGATCGCCAGCGCCACCGCGCGATAGTCGACGATCCGCGGGAGCGCCACGACGAACACGATGGCGAGGATCACGAACGGGATCGCGAGCT
Organism: uncultured Chloroflexia bacterium; assembly: GCA_963763075.1. GTDB lineage: Bacteria > Chloroflexota > Limnocylindria > Limnocylindrales > CSP1-4 > CAIXZV01. Next base: position 130,537 of record CAVXNF010000006.1, read on the forward strand.
TGCGCCACGACGGCCGGCCGCGCGGGATCGAGGGCGGCTCGGCGATGGGCGGCGCCGCGGCCTCGACGGCGACGTCAGTCGTCACGAGGCGACGGCGTGACGGCGGTGGAGGCGGGTCAGGTGCACGCGTGCAGTCTCGCACCTCCACCCGCACCCTCCGCTACCCACCTGACGGTCCTGGCGCGCGGGGCGGCCGCGGTACCCTCGGCCATGGTCCACGATGACGAGGCGCGAGGAGATCCGATGCGAACGAGAGCCGAGCAGGTCGAGTCGATCCGCGCCGACCAGCAGTTCTGGCGCGACCTCGCCGCGGCAGTCGGGCCCGATCGCTACGCCGAGCCCGGGCCGATGGGCGACTGGAGCTTCGCCGACATGGCCGGCCACCTCCTGGGCTGGCGCAACCGGACGATCGCGCGGCTCGATGCGCTCGGCCGCGGCGAGCCCGAGCCCGCGCCGCCGTGGCCGCCGGAGCTCGACGACGACGGTCCCATCAACGACTGGATCCGCGACCAGGACGCCGGCCGCGCGCCGGAGCAGCTGGTCGCCGACTACGACGCCTCCTACGACCGGCTGATCGCGGCCATCGAGGCGTGCCCGACGCGATGCTCGCTGACCCGGGCGCGTTCCCGTGGCTCGAGGGACCCTTGACGGACGCGGACTTCACGAGCCACCTGCACGAGGAGCACGTCCCGGCCGTCCGCGCCTGGCTGGAACGCTGATCAAGCCGAGGAACGAGGCCGAGGAGACGCGAGGTCCGGCTCCTCGAAGGTTCGGGCCACCCGTGCCATGATCGAGCGGTTCCGGGATCGCAGAGGAGGCCCCGCCCATGGCCGACGCGCTCGCGCCGCTCCCGTCCACCGACCTCGACCAGCTCCGCCGCACCTTCCGCGGCGAGGTCATCACCCCGACCGCCGAGTCGTATGACGAGGCACGCCGGCTGTGGAACGCGGTCCACGACCTGCGGCCCGCCGTGATCCTCCGCCCGACGAGCGCCGAGCAGGTCGCGACCGCCATCCGGTTCGGCCGCGATCGGGGGCTGGAGATCGCCGTCCGGTCGGGCGGTCACAGCCCGTCGGGCCACTCGAGCGTGAACGACGGTCTCGTCATCGACCTGTCCGCGATGCGCGGCGTCGACGTGGATCCGGCGACGCGGACGGCCCGCGCGAACGGCGGCGCGCTCCTGGGCGAGCTCGACGTCGCGGGGCAGGCGCACGGGCTCGTCTGCCCGGTCGGGGTCGTCGGCCACACGGGCGTCGCCGGCCTCACGCTCGGCGGCGGGGTCGGCCGGCTGCAGCGGCGGTTCGGGCTCACGCTCGACAGCGTCGCCGCGGTCGAGCTCGTCACCGCCGACGGCCGCATCGTCCGGGCGAGCGAGACCGAGGAGCCGGACCTGTTCTGGGGCATCCGCGGCGCCGGCTGGAACTTCGGGGTCGTCACCGGGTTCGAGCTCCGGCTCCACCCGTTCGGCGGCACCCTCAACCGCGGCGTGCTGATGTACCCGGGCAGCCAGGCGCGCGAGATCTGGCCGATCTTCCGCGACTACGCGCTCCAGGCGCCCGACACGGTGTCGCTGATCTTCGGCATCGACCGTGCCGGGCCCACCGTCGAGATCCCCGAGGCGCTCAAGGGCCGGCCGATCGTCTACGTCGCGTACAACCACAGCGGTGCGGCGGAGGACCTGGAGCGCGACATCGCCGGCCTCAGGACAGGGTCCGGCCCCCGTGTCCGAGACCGGCGGGCACGGCCGACTACCTCGAGGTCCAGACCGCGCACGACCTCGTCCTCGGCTTCGGCCACCGCTCGTTCCTGCTGGGCGCGAACGCGGACGACATCCGGCTCGAGGCGCTCGACGAGCTCGTGGAGCTGGTCGGGACAGCGCCCGGAGAGGGCACGTTCTCGGCGACGGCGATGCGCGGGGCGATCGGCCGCGTGCCCGAGGACGCGATGGCCTACGCGGGCCGTGATGCCGCGTTCGACCTCAGCGCCGACTCCGGCTGGGAGGACCCGGCGCTCGACGACGCCAACCGCGACTGGGTCCGCCGCGCGATGGCGGTGGTGGAGCCGGACCTGACGCTGGGGCGCTACGCGAACGAGAACGCGGACGTGGGACCCGAGCAGACCCGGCTCCTCTACGGCGACGCGAAGGTCGCCCGCCTGGCGCAGCTGAAGCGGACCTGGGATCCCGACAACGTGTTCCACCTGAACCACAACGTGGCGCCCGCCTGACCGACGACCCGGCGCGTCGGGTCACGTGCTTCAATTGCGCGGTGGAAACCAAGCCCGTTCTCGCGGTGTCCGATGTCGCGGCAGCGGAGCGCTACGAGGCGACGATCGACGGTGAGCTCGCGGGCTCCATCGAGTACGTCGTCAAGCACGGCCGCCTTGCGCTGATCCACACGGAGGTCCTGCCCGAGTACGAGGGGCAGGGCGTGGGCAGCGGGCTCGTGCGGTTCGCCATCGCCGAGGCGCGCCGTCGCGGCCTGAAGGTGATCGCGACCTGCCCGTTCGTCCACTCGTACGTCGAGTCACACCCCGAGACGCACGACATCGTGATCGGGATGCTCGCTGGTCAGCCGCCGGCGACGAGGTAGGTGCGCATCGGGCCAAGGCCCTTCACGTCGACGTCGCGAGGCTCGAGCGCCCAGCGCCCCTCGACGAGCGCGGCGGTCGAGGCCGCCACCTGGATCCGGCCCGGCGCGCCCGAGGACTCCATCCGAGCGGCGAGGTTTACCGTCTCGCCCCAGAGGTCGAACGACAGCCGCTGCTGGCCGATGACCCCGGCGACGACGGGTCCGCTCGCCAGGCCGACCCGTACCTGCAGGCCGATCCCGTGCTCGGCGCGCCACCCGACGACTGCCTCCAGCATCGCGAGGGCGAGGCCGACCGCCGCAACGGCATGGTCCGCCCGCGGCAGGGGTGCGCCCGCGACGGCCATGTACGCGTCGCCGATCGTCTTGATCTTCTCGAGCCCGTGCGTCGCCGCCAGCGCATCGAAGCGGGTGAACAGGTCGTCGAGGAGCTCGACCACGCGGTCCGGGACGGTGGCCTGGGCCCATGGCGTGAAGCCCGCGATGTCCGCGAACAGCACGGTCGTATCGGGGTAACGCTCGGCGATCCGTCGCTCGCCATGCTTGAGGCGCACCGCGATCGACGCCGGGATCGCGTTCGTGAGCAGCTCGTCGACGCGCGCCTCGGCCGCCCGACGACGGGTGTCCGTGTACAGCAGCAGCAGGAACACGATCGCGAGCGGAACGACGGTGTTCTGGACCACGCCGAAGACCTGCGAGCGCGTAGCCGGGTGGAGCGGAAGAGGCACGGGCGATCGGGTCGAGCACGACCATGACCACGACGACCGCGAGGTACACCACGAAATAGGGCGCCGCCCGACGAGGACCCATGGCCATGATCGCGTACGCCGGGATGAGGAATCCCCACACGAGGCCGGAGCTCGACCCGGTGATCCCGCCGCCGAGGAACGTCGCCGCCGGCACGAACACGACGCCACCGGCGATCAGCGCCACCACGTAGCGGTCGAAGGCGCGGGTCCGCGCGAGCACGAGCAGGTTCACGAGCGCGTACGCGGCGAGGCCGATCGCGAACGGCACGCTCAACGGGTTGTCCGGCGCCTGGACCGGCAGTGTCAGCGGGGCGACGATCGTCGCGGCGCCCGCGATCACGCCAACCCGCTTCCGGAGGTGCGTGTCGTCGTCGTCGCCCGGCTCGTCCGCGATCGCGAGCACGCGGCGGAGCGGGCTGGCTGGGGTCCAGCGTGGCCGCGTCTCCGGAGAATCCGTGCCGCTCATCGGACGGCCGATCCTACGTGGTGGCGTCGGGCGCCGTCGCTCATCGATGCTCGCGGACGCGGAGCCGTCTGTGGGCGTAGGCTCCGAGGGTGATCACCCGACCCAAGCTGTTCGCCATCCTCGCGCTGCCGGCCGGCGCGATCGGCTACCTCGTGGCGTCGACCCTCCTGTCCGGCCTCGACCTGGCGGACGGCGTGCGCAACGCCCTGCTGCTGTTCGTGCCCCTGTTCGTCGCCGGCCTGTGCATGCTGCCGTTCTTCATCCCGCTGTTCGACGCCATGGCGAAGCGCGACCTCGCCGAGATCCGCGCTCGCCAGGCCGCCGACGCCGCGGCCGCCGGTGGCGGCGAATCCACGCCGCCCAAGGACTGATCCACCCGTCACGCACGAGGTACCCGCTCCGTGGCCAGCCAGCGCTTCGAGTCGTCCGTCACCGCGATCTCCTGGATCCCGTCGGAGGCGATCACCGGTCCGTCCAAGGTCCCGTTCGGGATGGGCATCACCCACTACGACGAGCCGCCGCCGGACCAGATCGAGGATCTCGAGATGCTCCGCACCGGGGACCAGTTCCGTGAGGCGAACGAGCTGCGGGCGTTCATCGAGGTCGAGGACGGCAGGATCGTGAGCGCCGGGCATCTCGGCCAGGGCCACATCGGCGCGACGACCGTGCGCGTCGGGCCCGCGGCGATGCGCTTCCCGGCGGTGCACCTGCCCGACATCCAGCAGGAGCCGGAGATCGGCGAGACGTCGGCCCGCTTCGTCCAGACCGTCGGCGGCCGGATGGGCCTGCCCACGCCGCGACCGATCCCGCACAAGCCGTTCGTCCAGTTCTGGCCGTCGATCGCGTGGACCACGCTCGCCCTGACGATCAACGCGGACGGCACGTCGAGCCACGAGGTGGTCGGCGCCAGCCCGTTCCCGCGCCACTGGATCTACGACGACAACGGCACGCTCGTCGAGAAGTCCGCGACGATCGACTTCGGGAAGTGGTTCAACCACTCGTTCGGCGACCGGACCCCGTGGGGCGAGCAGGACTCGCCGGCTGTCGTGGCGGCGGTCGAGTCGGCGCTCGAGCGGTCGCTGTCCGGCGCGATCATGCACGGCGGCGCGAAGCCCGAGATCAAGACCCTCAAGGAGGGCGACACGCTCGTCCGCCAGGGCAAATCCGGCACCGAGGTCTACCTCATCCTCGACGGCATGTTCGTCGTCGAGGTCGATGAGCAGGAGATCGCCGAGATCGGCCCGGCGCGGTGGTTGGGGAGCGGGCGTCGCTCCGGAACGGCACGCGGACCGCGACGCTATGGGCCCGCACGCCCGCCCGCGTCGCGAGCGTCCCGGCCGACGCGCTGGACCCGGAGGCGCTCAGCTCGCTCGACGCGACCCACCGCCGCGAGGAGTAGCTGGATGGGGGCGGATCGGGAGGCCGCCCGCCCGCGCCGGCGCGGAGACCCGGTGCCGCCTCGGCGGCTCCGACGGAGACGTTGATGGCGGGACGGACCGCGACCCGTCCCGCCAACCCTCGCGCTAGTTGACGGACCCGGTCAGCGTGAACGTGACGCGGGGCGGGCCGATGTGCGCGATCGCATCACGGAAGTCGGCCACGGCGGTCCACGTTCCGCGACCCTGGAGGGACGCGTAGTCCCCGGTCGCGTCCGCGACGATCCAACGGCCGTCGCCGGTGGCGATCGGCGCCGGCAGCTGCCCGAACTGACCGACGAGGTCGAGCGTGATCGTCCCGTCTGATCCGGTCAGCAGCATCGTCGAGTGGAGCGCGTTCGGATCACCCGTGCGCAGGTGGCCCTGACCCGCGAACCAGCCGCTGCCGGACTCCGATCCGGCATCCGAGACCGAGCCACCGATCACGAACGTACCTGTCGTGGTGGACGCCTCCAGGTTGCCACTCAACACGACCGAGACGTTGATCGTCACCGGCTCGGGCGAGGCTGCGACAGCGACGGGAGTCGCGGCCAGGGCGATGGCTGCGACACCACCGAGGATTGTGAGCTTCACGCGCATCCGAGGGACCTCCAAGTGCCAGCACGCCGAGTCGGCGGTCACCGTCCGAACGCTAGGGGCGACGGACGGTAGCGTTCATCGGGGAGGTCCCTACGTTTGGCCCTTCGAGCCCTCTCGCTGCTGGATCCATGCGCCGAGCTGGGCGCGGGAGCCGATGTCGAGCTTGCGGTAGATGCGTGTGAGGTTGGCTTCGACCGTCTTGGGGCTCACAAACGCCGCGGCGGCGATCTCGCGCGACGTCAGGCCCTGTGCCGCGAGACGGGCGATCACGAGCTCGCTGTCCGTCAGCTCGTTTGGCGGACGCCGACGCAGGCCAACCCGGGCGAGCTCGGCGTCCGCCATCGCGACCCAGTCCGTCGCGCCCAGGCGCCCGAACGCTGACCGTGCCTCCTGCAGCACGGCTGCCGCCTTGCGCTTGTCGCGGATTCGTCGGAGGAGCCGGCCATGAGCGAGCTGGTTCCAGGCGGCTTCATGCGGGACCGTCGGTGCCAACGCATCGGCCGTCGCGAGCGCGGCAAGCGCTCCGTCGATGTCCCCTCGGGCAGCCAGAGCAGCGGCTCGCGTCCGCGGGAGGGCTGCCGCGGTCCACGGACGCGGCAGCGACGCGTGCCGTTGCTCCAGGCGCTGGAGCTCGTCCGCCGCACCGGCGATGTCACCGGTGGCCGCGCGCAGCTCAGCCAGCACCGGCTCGCTCCGGTCCGCGAGGAGGTCGGCGATGCCGAGGGACTCGAGGATCGCCCGCATGCGCACGGCGTGCTCCAGGGCGCGCGGCTCATCGCCTTGGGCATGGGACGCGAATACCGCGACGGAATGCACGATCGCCGTCCACAACGTCGACCCGAGATCCTCGAGGAGTCCGGCCGTCGTCTCGAGCGCCCGGCCCGCACGCCCCGTGTGTGCGTCGACCAGCGAGCGCCAGGCATAGACGAGCGGCCACCCGCCGCCGACCTGGAGCCGATCGAGTCGCTCGCAGGCATCGTTCGCCAGTGATCGCGCGGCATCGGTGTTCCCGGCGCGAAGCTCGACGAGGGCCAGCTGGCCGGCTCGCTCCGCCTGCCATCCCTCCTCACCCCGACTGGCATACCAGCGGTCGTCGACGACGAACCGCGCTCGCGCCTCATCGGGCTTGTCGCACATGGTGAACAGGACCAGCGGCGGCGAGCTTGGGCCACGACCAGGCACCTGCCCGCCGCCTTCGAGCCGGATGCCTTCGTCCAGCCGATCCCAGGCGACCCCGTGACCCGCGAGCGCCGATGCCATCTCGCGGTGGATGAGCAGATAACCCGCGCGCGCCGGGTCGTCCGTCGTCTCGACCATGCGCAACGCGGCGTCGGCATCGAGCACTGCCTGAAGCGGATCGTTCGCGACGCCGAACGCCACGAGCGCCGTAGTGAGGTCGAGGCGGTCCTGCGGCTCAGTCGCGGCGGCGAGCGCATCTCGGACGCGCCGCGCCTCACGGGCGATCGAGCCGTCGGCCCACGCGATGTCGACGAGGTCGGCGATCAGCCTCGGCCTGCCGGCGGGTGCCTCGATCTCGATCGCCTGGTGTCGACGATGTCGCGCGCGGATGCCGGATCGCCGGCGCCGAGGAGGCTCAGTGCCTGTCCCCGAAGGCGCCTGGCGCGGTCGACCGGGCGGTCGACCGGCGTCAGCTGTGCTGCAGTCATGTAGAGCTCGGCTGCAGCCGAGGCGGCCCCTCGTCGCGCCGCGAATGAAGCCCCCGCCGCCAACTCCCCGATGTAGCGCCCGCGTCGCGGAGGCCCGCGAGGTGCCGGGCCCGATCATCGGGCGCGCCTGCTTGACCGTCGCGAGCGGGGCGTGTGCCCTTCGAATGGCTGCCGCCGTCGCGCGCCCGAGGACGACGGTCGTGACCAGGGCGCCCGACGGCCGCAGCTCGCCGCCGTGCTCGACGACCGCACCGGCTGCCTCGGCCTCCTCGAGCGCTTCGGCTGCGGCAGCTCCCATCAGCGCATCGAGGTCACGCACCCGGCGGCCTCGGTCTCCGATCGTCATGACCTCGCGGACGGTGACCAACTTCTCCTTGATGAGGTATCGGTCGTGCCTGCCGCGTCCTGGAGGTGGAGTTCGTCTTGCGGATGCGCAGGACCTTCCCGTCGACCTTGAACACTCGTTCGCCGGCGCCGTTCTCAATCCAGAAGTCGTCGCCGATCGAGAGCATCTGCTGCAGGCCTGCCTCGGCCTGCGGGTCTGTCTCACGGAGGAGGGCGGCCGCGAGGGTGGTGCGAAGCGGTGGGTTCATCTGGTGGAGACGTCAGAGTATCGTGGACCAACCATGTCGCGCAAGGCCGCGAGCGGCTGGGTTTGTCTGCTCGGGCTGGGGCCGGGCGCGCAGGCGCCCCTGTCATCGTCGGCCGCGGATGCCGCATCGAGGAGGGCCGTCCGACCGCGGCCGGGGTCGCCGGCCGATCAGGAGCGCATCCCATCCGAAGTGCCGCCGGGCGTGGAACCGACGGATCCGTCGATCACGGTCCGATCGACGGGTGGAGGGACGCCAGACCCGCCATCCATTGACCTAGCGTCGCATGCTGGGAGCCGGCCCGCGCAACGACTGCAGATGGAGACGACGGGGATCCGGGCCTTTAGTCGTCGGGCGTCAGGACGAACCACCACGGATCGTCGAGTCGGGTCTGCTGGAGATCGCCGAAAGCGCCGCGCGCGTAGCCGAGGTTCCGGCACCACGCGCTGTTCTCGAAGTCGGTGACGCGCAGTTCCTCGACGATCGGGATGACGCGGTCCAGCCGCGCGACCTGCTCGGCCATCTGGTCTGGCGGTGGCGGCGGACCACCGCCGCACGCGGCAACGAGCACCGCCGTCAGCGCGAGCAACCGCCTCATGGAGTCGTTCATCGCTGGACGTCCCTGCCGAGACCGCGTCGAGCATGCTGCGCCAGCACCGGCGACCGAAGGCGCTCGGCGATCCCGCGTGCGCGATCGAGCTCGGCGGCCACGAACGGATCGTCCGCGCCGATCACGAACGCCATGTCGACCGCGAAGAAGACCTCGTGGAGGGGGATGCGCCAGCCCGGCAGGTCACGGACCAGCTCGCGATAGGCGAGCATGGCGCGCCTCGCGGTCGCCCCGAAGGCCGGCGATCCCCGCCAGCAGGCCACGACGGATGACGCCGGCGGCGTTGGCGTCCGGCAGGCTGCTCGTGCCCTCCCGCAGGATCTGCTCGGCGCCATCGGCATCACCGCGCCAGATGTCCACGTGGGCGACCATCGGCACCAGTGACGCCATGCCCTGGTTGGTCGCAACCGGCCGCCAGATCGCGGCGGCGTCGGACGGGCGGCCGTCGACGAACGCGACCCACCCCAGGATGTCGCTCGAGCAGGTTGCGGCGCTGCTGCTCGTCGTGCATGGCGGCGATCGCGTCCAGCTCGGCCATCTCGGACTCGACCGACTCGCCGCGAAAGAGCTTGAGGGGGATGAACGAATTCAGTGACAGCCCGCGGTCGAAGGGGTCCGACGTGTCCTCGAGGACGTCCGCACCGAGCTGCCGCGCTTCCTCCCAGTCCCCGGTCCAGAGCCCGATGGAGCAGAGGTTGCCCCCCAGCGTGTGGACCATGGACGCGTCGGGCGAGCCGTGTCGCGAGCGTGAGGCCCTGACGACCGAGCTCGAATGCCGTCGCCGGGTCCTCCTCCATCAGGGCGACAACCGAGTTGTTGATGACGCGCAGCAGCAGGTCGTTCAGGCCATGCGCCTCGGCGATCTCGCGCCCCCGCTCGAAGGCCTGCCGGCCCTCCTCGGCGCGGCCCAGGATCGACGAGTGCGGATCCGAGCGTCACCAGGGCATCCCCAAGCACGGCAGGCTCATGCTCGGGAGATGCCTCGTCGACCAGCTTCCCGCGCCAGCCGCACCGACGGCTCCAGGTCCTCGGTCAGGAACAGCAGGCGCGCATGCTGGCCTTTCAGGACGCGATACGGCGGGCTGCCCTCGAGGTCGGCGAATTCGATCATCGCGTCATCGAGCACGGATCGAGCCTGCTCGAGGTGCCTGTTGCTGAGGAGGCTGCGTGCGCGAAGCGCGGTCGCGTGCACGACGGCCTGCCGCTCGCCGAGGCGTCGCCAGATCTCGATGGCGCGGACGAGGAGCGCGTCGGCGGCATCGAACTCGGCGTGGACGCCGGCGTTCTCGCCCGCCAGCTCGAGGAGCTCCGCCTGGGTGGCCGGCTCGGTCGCCAGGTCGGCGGCCTGCTCGTAGAACGACATCGCCTGCGCGGGGACCGAGAGGGACGCGGCGCGGTCACCCGCGGCGCGGAGCGCGACGACCGCGCGGGCGGCCACCTCGTCCGCCTCGGGGCCATCGGCGAGGAGCCGGTGGGCCGCGAGCAGGTGATCGGCCACCGCCGCCGCGAGCGAGGGGTCCGCCATGCCTTCGAGCCAGCGCGCAACCGCGAGGTGGCGGGTGATCCGATCCCGCTTGGCCAGCGTCCCGTACGCGATCTCCCGGATCAGGGCCTGGACGAAGATGAAGTGGCCGCGCTCTGGCGAGCGCGGATCGGCGATCGGCCGGAGGAGCTCGCGCCGGACGAGGTCGTCGAGGCGGGGGGCGAGCGCCATCTCGGTCCGGCCTGACACGACGGCGAGCCCCTCGGTCGCGAAGCTCTGGCCGAGGACCGCGGCGTCCATGAGCAGGGCCCGATCGCCCTGCGGCAAGCCCGTCGAGCCGGGCGGCGATGAGGGCCGTCAGCGTCTCGGGGACCGCGAGGTCGGCGAGCTCGCCCAGGTCGCCCGCCGGCTCCAGCACGCCATCGACCGATCGAAGGCGGCCGTCAGACACCAGCATCCGCACGGTCTCGATGGCGTACAGCGGCACGCCCTCGGCGCGAGTGGCGATCGCTTCGGCCGTCGATGCCGGGAGGCGTGGTGCGAGCCCACCGAGAAGCGCGCGGACGGCGTCGCGCGGCAGGGGCTCGAGATACAGGGCGGTGAAGCCCCGGCGGGCCGTTCCCCATGCCGGCCGATCGTCGAGCAGCTCCGGCCGCGCGAGCGTGAGGACGAAGATCGGCAGGTCGCGCGACCACTCGACGAGATGGTCGATGAAGTCGAGCGTGCCGGAGTCGGCCCAGTGGACGTCCTCGAAGACCAGCGCGACGGATCCCTTAGTCGCGAGCGCCTCGAAGAACGCCCGCCACGCCCCGAACAGCTCGTCCGGCGGCACGCCCGCCGGGATCCCGAGCAGCTGCAGGAGGGCGGCTTCGGACCGTTCGCGCTCGGGGTGGCCCGCCATGTGGGCATCGAGGAGCGTCGCGATCGCCGCACGGGTCGCGTCGGCATCGTCGGCAGCCGCCAGCCCCGCCCGGCCGCGGATCATCTCGCCCAGCGCCCAGAACGTGAGCCCGTCGCCGTAGGCCGGCGACCGGCCGCGGTGCCACCACACGGGCTCGTCGATCCCGTCGAGATACATCTCGAGCTCCCACGCGAGGCGGGACTTCCCGATGCCCGCCTGGCCCACGAGCGAGACATGGCGCACGCGCCCTTCCGAGCCCGTCGCGTGGAACAGCTCCTTGAGCATCCGGAGCTCCGCGTCGCGGCCGACGAACGGCGCGACCACGCCTTCGACGCGGCCGCGACCGCCACGCTCCGCGACCACGCGCAGGGCACGCCACGTCGGCACCGGCTCGGCCTTGCCCTTGAGCTGCTGCTCGCCGCCCGGCTTCGAACGCGATGGCGCCGGACGCCGCCCGGTACGTCGCCTCGCCGACGAGGACCGTCGACGGCTGGGCCGCCGACTGCAGGCGCGCAGCGGTGTTCACGAGGTCGCCCGTCGACCATGCCCTGGTTCGTGGCGCCGAGCGTGACCGCCGCGTCGCCGGTCAGGACGCCGCACCGGGCCTCGATACCCGGCGTGCAGGCCCGGGACCGCCGCGACCAGCTCGAGGGCCGCCCGGACGGCGCGCTCCGCGTCGTCCTCGCGCGCCGTCGGCGTCCCCCACACGGCCATCACCGCGTCGCCGATGAACTTCTCGACGGTGCCGCCATGCCGGGTCACGACCGTCGTGGCCATCTCGAAGTACCGGCTCTGCATGTCGCGGACGTCCTCGGCGTCATGCGCCTCCGAGAACGTGGTGAACCCGACGAGATCCGCGAACAGCACGCTGACCAGGCGGCGTTCGGCGACCGGCGAGGCGGGCGGCGCGTCCGGTTCGGCCTCGGGCGACGCCGTCGAGCGAGGTTCCGCAGTTGCCGCAGAAGCGGTTCTCCGCGGGATTGCCGGTGCCGCACACGGGGCAGACGACGGTCAGGGCCGTGCCGCACCGGCCACAGAACCGCTGCCCGGGTGCGGCTTCGGCGCCGCATTGACCGCAGACCACGCTCCAGGTGCCCTCCACCCCCGCATCGCGGAGCGTACTCGACCGCCGTGGCGGCGCAGCCGCCTCAGTCGGTGCGCCGCTCGGGGTTGACCCGCCAGATCTCCACCGGCTGGCGGCGGCCCTTGATGTCGACCTGCCCCAGCGTCTCGCCCTGCCACCGCTCGCCGAGGAGGCGCCAGGTGGACGCCGGTGACGAGCACCTCGCCCGGGGACGCGACCGACATCAGGCGCGCGGCCGTGTTGGTGGTGTCGCCGATGACCGCGAAGCTGCGGCGGCCACGCGTGCCGACGTTGCCCACGACGGCGGTGCCCGTGCTGACGCCGACCCGGAACGCGGGCCAGTCGGGATGGGTGGCGAGCACGCCCCGGCCCGCGTCGATGATCGCCAGCGCCGCGCGGGTGGCCCGCTGCGCGTGGTCCGGCTGGTCGCCCTCGACGTTGAACGCGGCCATCACGGCGTCGCCCACGAACTGCTCGATCTCGCCGCCCGCCGCGTCGATCCCGGGGACGACCGCGGCCCAGTAGTCGTTGAGCATCGCGATCACCTCGGTCGCCGCATGACGCTCGCTGAACGTCGTGAACGCGGAGAGGTCCGCGAACAGGACGCTCACCTCGCGCTCCGTGCCGCCGAGGCGGGCCATGGACGGCTCGTCGGGGACGTGGTCGGCGATGATCGACGGGAGGTACGGCCGGAAGGCCGCGTCGAGCCGCCGGAGCTCACCCGCGGCGTGGGCGATCAGCCGGACCTCGTCCGTGCTGGCGCCCTCACGACGCAGCCGGGCGAGCACGATGTCCTCGGACGTGCCGCGCTCGTCGGCGTCCATCACCCGGGCGATCGCGCCGGCGTGCCAGCGATCGATGCTCGCCAGCGTCTGCTCGAGGTACAGCCCGCCGAACGCCCCGGCGAGGGACCCGACGCGGGTGTACTCGCGCCGCGCGCCGAGCGCGATCGCGACGAACGCCGCCAGCATCAGCAGGTGCCACTCCCACCACGAGAGGTGCCAGTTGCGGCTGAGCGCGACGGCGACCATCGCCTCGGCGAGCAGCACGAGGCCCACGGCGACGGAGAGGGGGAGGGGACCGGGTCGCGCCCGATACAGGTCCAGCGGTGCGCCACGCCGCCCACCCGTAGAGCGCGACGCCGACGATCGTGAGCGCCGCCAGGATGCCCGGGCCCTCGCGAGCGGGCAGGGGACCGTCGAGCGGGGGCAGCCCGGCGAGCGAGACGACACCCCAGGCCGCGATGGCCGCGACCGTGAGCACGAGCAGCGTCCGGCGCCAGCGGAGGACCGTCGCGGCGCCCGGCCCGCCGAGCGAGGTCACCGAGACCGCCGCGTAGCACGGCGGCGATCGTCAGCCCGACCGGCGTCGCGATCGTGAACCCGGTGTTCGGGCCATGGAGCAGGACGCCGGGCGTGGCGAGCGCGTGCAGCCCGAGGAACCCGGCCGCCACGAGGAACGCGAGCGAGACGAGGATCACGCGGGCGTCGCGGTGCCGGGCAGCGGCCGCGTTCGTGGCGTACGCCAGTACCGCGCTCAGCGCGGCGCTGACCAGCACGATCCAGAAGTGGCTCGGCTGGTGCTCCCACTGCAGGTCCAGCGCGGGCACCGCGAGCAGCATCGCGAGCCCGAGCAGCGGCAGGATGAGCAGGGCCATCCACCAGGGGCTGGCGCCACCGGCCCACGCGGGCCGCGCATCCGTGACCATGCGCTCATCCTACGAAGGCCGTGAAGACCCCGGCAGGGAGGACGAGATCCCGATGGACGACGACGGATCGATGGCGACCGAGCTGTTCCCGATCATCACGACGCGAGACCTCGGTGCGGCCCTCGGCTTCTACCGCGACCTGCTCGGCGGGCGGGTGAGCTTCGAGTTCCCGGGGCCGGATGGCGTCCCTGGCTACGTCGGCATCGACCTGGGTCGATCCCACCTCGGCATCGGGCGCGATCCCGCCGCCCCGGACCCGGCCGAGCTCGGGACACGCCGTTCGATCGCCCTCTGGATCTACGTGGCCGACTGCGACGCGACCGTCGAGTCGCTCCGCGCGGCCGGGGTGCGGATCGACGTGGAGCCCGAGGACCAGCCATGGGGCGAGCGGGTCGCCCGCGTTCGCGACCCCGATGGCAACGAGGTGATCGTGGGTGCGCGCCTGCACGTGACCGACTGAGGCCGCCGCAGGCGCGATTCGGCCCGATTCTCGCGTTCCTGCAACGGAAACGCTGACCCGGGCGTGCCCGGCCGTGCGCCCGTTCCTGCTCCACTGGGCGCCATCGCCCAGAGGAGATTGCGATGGATATCGATATCGTTCGTGACCGCGCCACGGCGTTCTGCGCGGCACTTGATGCCGGGGACGTCGAGGCTGCGACCGCGTTCATGAGCCCGGAGCTGCGGCGCAACCTCGGCGAGGTGCTCGCGCTCCTGCCGCTGCCGACCAACGAGTCGACGGTCGAATTGGTCGAGCGCAGCGGATCCGGCTGCAACGTCGCCCTCCGGCTCCTCGGCGAGACGGACGAGGTCGAGCTCCAGACGCGCTGGAAGGACCGCGACGGCGAGCCGACGCTCGTCGAGGCGAGCCACGTCAGCCGGACGGAACGGGCCGCCGCCGAGGCCGAGGCCGAACGGCGCTGGAAGGGGAGCCCGCCGGCGTCGAGGGTTGACCGTGAACGACCACCTCTCGACCCAGGAGCTCGCCTGGATCATCGGCCGGTCTCCGGGAACGGTCCGCGACAAGATCAAGGACGGCGAGATCGAGGCGATCCGCATCGTCGACGGCTTCCGCATCCCCAAGGCGGAGGCGATGCGCCTCGCCCGCGAGCGCATCGAGTCCGAAGGCGGCCGGAAGCTCTCCGACCGCAACCTGGAGCGGCTGATCGACGAGCTCATCGCGACCAACGAGGAGCGCCTCGCCGCCGCCCACTGAGCGCCGGGTTCGCCATGGTCAGGCGGCCGATGCCTGCTGATCGCGGTCCTCGCGCTCTGAATCCGATGCCGCCTGCGCCTGCAGGTACCGGGCAGTGAGGCGTCGGTATGGGCCGGACATGAGCGCAAGGAGCGTGACCACCAGCCCGATCACGCCGGCGGCGATGAAGATCAACGCCATCCCGCGGTCCGGCCCCGTCCCGAACCAGCTGCCGATGCTGTCCGCGAGCGACCCATCCGTCATCGACGGGATGATCCCGTACTGGGCGATGGGACCGATCAGGAACGCCGTGATCGGGGCCGCGGCGGCTTCGAGCGTCTGGGCGAAGCCGAACACGCGGCCCTGCTCCTGGAACGGCACGACCTGCTGGATGACCGTCTGCTCGGACGCCTCCGCGATCGGGACGAGGACGAGGTACACGAAGAAGCCGATGGCCAGCGGCAGGATCTCGGACCGGATCGGGAACACGATCGTGACCGTCCACATCACGACGTTGGCGAGCAGCAGCGACCGGACCGGGTTGGAGCCCAGCCCGCGCCGCGTGACGATGATCCCGCCCACGATGAACCCGAGGCTCGTGAACGCGATCAGCCCGCCCCACGCCTCGACCGACATCAGCGTGAGCCCGTACGGGTCCATGAGGGCCATGAACACGCCGCCAAGGAAGTTGTTGAACATCGAGAACAGCAACAGGGCGAGCAGGCCGGACACGGCGCGGACCGCCCGGAGCGCGCCGCGCGCGTCGATGAGCCGAGGCGATCCCTCGCGCGGGCGTCGGGGCGTCCTCGGGGATCCGGATCGTCCGGAGGTGGAGGGTCACGAGCGCGGTCAGCACGACCGCGATCGCGAGGCTCGCCGCCCATGCCCAGCGAACCCGACCGCGAGCCCGCTGAACACCGAGGTGATCGCGAACGCCAGGCCGTTGGCCGTCCCCACCAGGCCGTTCGCCTTGTCGCGCCGGTCCTCGGGCACGAGCAGCGTCACGGTCGTGGACAGGGCGACCGACCGCAGGTTGCCGGCGATCGCGCCCCGCGAGCACCAGCACCGTCAGGCCCCAGAACGCGGGGCTCGCCGATGTCCCGGACCGCCTCGGCCGGCGCCACGAGGTAGAGGGCGGCCGCGGCCCCGAAGCAGGCGAGCGTGACCAGGCTCGACAGCATCATCGACGTCGCGCGCAGGTGCCGGTCCACGAACGTGCCGAACGCCATCGCGGACAGGGCTGCGAGCAGCATGTACCCGCCGCCGACGATCGCGGTCGCCACGACGGACCGGGTCTCGAGGTAGATCCAGAAGGTCAGCGCGAACCACAGGAAGTTGTTGGTCACGCTCGCGGCGAGCGTGTTCGCGACGAGCAGGTGGAACGTCCGCATCCGTCAAGGGTTACAGGCGGACGCAAATCCACCGGCCCGTGCGCGCTCGCCTTGACAGTCGGGAAGATATCTTCCTATTCTTCACCGCATGTCACGTCGCAAGCCCGGAACCCTCATCGGCCTCGAGCGCGAGATCCTCGACGTCGCGCTCTCGCTGCGCCGTTCCGGGGAAGGCCGGTTCCATGGGTTCGGCCTGGCGCTGCGTCTGCGCGAACGGAGCGACGCGCGTTCGCTCACGGGGCACGGAACGCTGTACAAGGCGCTCGGGCGGCTCGAGGAGCTTGGCCTGGTTCGATCGAGCTGGGAGGATCCGGCGGCCGAGGGTCGTCCCCGCCGACGGCTGTACGAGCTGACGGTGGAGGGCGCGTATGTCGCCGGGCAGGCGCGCGCCGTCGTCGTCAGCGAACCGGCGCCGTCGTCGGGTCCGGATACCGCGGGCCGCCCCGCGCCGGAGCCGGCATGACGCCCGAGCGGGTGGCGGGTCTCGTCGGTCGATGGGTCCGGGCCTACACGCGCAGCCTGCCTTCGGTGGTCGCCGAACGGCGGATCGACGAGCTCGAGGCCGACCTGCACGACCAGATCGCCACCGAGCGCGCCAAGGGCATCGACGATGGGCAGATCGCCCGCAGCATCCTGTCGCGGATGGTCCGCGGCATCGGCGCCGACATCGCATGGCGGTGGGATGCCGCCAGGCCTGCCCGCCCCCGACACCGGATCGAGGACACGATGAACACCACCATGGCGTATCGACTCGGGCTTGCGCTTGCAGTCGCATCCATGCTCTTCCTGCTCTGGGGAGTCGCAGCGATGGGCATCGTCGGCGCCGAGGGCGACGCCTTCGACCGGCTGTACTTCGCGGTCGTGGGGATCGGCGTCGGCGGCGCCCTCCTCGCCCGCTTCCGGGCGCCGGGCATGGCCGTGGTCCTCGCTGCGATGGCGCTTGCCGTGGCGACCATCACGGTCCTCGCCCTGATCCTCGGCAAGCAGCAGTCACCGGTGAGCTCCGTCGGGGAGATCCTGATGGTGAACGCCCTGTTCGTCGTGCTGTTCGCCGCCGCGGCCTGGCTGTTCCGAGTTGCGGCACGGGGCGCGCAGACCAGCTCACGGCCGGGGGTCGCGTAGCCCGGCAGCTCGTCCGCGCTTGAGGCGCCCCCTCGGCTGGGTCAGACTGAACCGAACGGGCCGGCGGCGTCAGTCGCCGACGTTCGCGAAGGTCGCCCGACCTGCCGGCCGGTACGTCTGGAACATGACGCCCGACGGTGTCGTCGTCGAGTCGACCAGCTCCAGGCTGTGGCTCTGCCCCTGCTCCGGGAACAACCGCATCCCGTCGCCCACGATGACCGGGTAGATCCGCAGGTTGAGCTCGTCGACGAGGTCGCGCTCGAGCAGCCAGCGGAGCAGCTTGCCGCTGCCGTGGACCTGGAGCTCGCGCCCGGGCTGCGCCTTGAGCTCGCGCACCGCCGCCTCGACGTCGCCCGTGATGACGTGGGTGTTCTGCCAGGTCGGGTCCGTGAGCTTCTTCGAGGGCACGTACTTGGGCAGGACGTTGATCCCGTGGGAGATCGGATCACCCGAATCGTGGTTCGGCCAGTACGGCAGCCAGATCTCCCAGGTCTTGCAGCCGAGCAGCAGCGCATCTGCGCGCTCGAACATGGCGGTCAGGAGGCGGTAGCCCTCCTCGTCGCCGAACGCCGCGGTCCACCCGCCGCGGTCGAACCCGTTGCGCCGGTCCTCGTCGGGGCCGCCGGGGCCCTGGTACACGCCGTCGAGGGACAGCATCATCGTCGCGGTCAGCTTCATCGTCATCGCTCCTGCGAGAGATCGTCGCGGACTAGGCTACCGGCGGGGAAGCAGGCGATCGAAGGGTGCGGATCTCGTGTGCGACCTCGCGCAGGTCGTTGGAGAGCTGGTGGTCGCGCCCGGGCAGCAGGTGCACCTCCGCCTGCGGGATCGCGCGGGCGTATCGCTCGGCGTGGGCGGGCGGGGCGGTGTCGTCGTCGAGGCCGTGGAACAGGTGGACGGGGACGCCGTGCGGCAGCGTCGCACCGAGGTCATCGGAGAACGCGAACTCGTCGGCTGGCCAGCCGCCGTCGCCGACGAAGGGCGTCGCGAGGAGCACGATCGCCCCGAGGCGCACCTCCGGCGGGTTTTCGGTCAGCGTGTGGAGCAGGATCGTGCCGCCGACCGAGTGCCCCACGACGACGGCGCCGTCGTCCAGCGTCGCGAGCCCCGCGCGGATCGCCTGGCCCCACACCGCGTCGCTCGGGTCAGCCTCGGCGGGCATCCGCGGGTAGCGGACCTCGTACCCGTCACCGAGCGCGCGTCGGAGGCTGTCGACCAGCTTGTCGTCCCACTCGTCGTAGGTGCCTTCGCCGGCGCCCTGGATGAACAGGATCTGCCGCGTCTTCGTCATGCCACGCGCGGTCAGGGCACCAGCAGCGAGGCCGGCAGCGATGTGCCGTTGAACCGGTCGAGGTCGACGGGACCGCTGATGCCCGGCACCGTTCCGGTGCTCGAGTGCTGCCAGAACGTCCAGCCGGCGCCACCCCAGCCGGCGGCCGGGACGCCTGGCTGGCCGGCGCTCGTCCAGTGGGCGATCCACAGCACGGCATAGCCGTTGCGCGCGAACCAGTCGGTGTTCGCCATGGAGCTCGACCAGAAGGCGTTGTTCGTGTAGATGATCGGCCGGACACCCGTCTCGGCCGTCACGCGTGTGAGCCAGGTCTGCGCCCACGTCGTCAGCGCCGCCGGGCTCAGGCCGTTCGCGACCTCGAGGTCGAGCACGGGGAGCAGGTCGCCGGACGCGATCGTCGCATTGCGCAGGAACCAGGTGGCTTCGTTGGCGGCATCGTTCGCGGCGCCGTCCGGATTGGCGAAGTGATAGGACCCGACCGTGAGGCCCGCGGCTCGTGCGCCCGATCGGTACGCCGTGTACGCCGTATCGGCGGTCAGCGTCCCCGCGCTCGCCCGGAGGAACGCGAACCGGGTGCCGGATCCGGCGACCTGCGACCAGTCGATGGTCCCCTGGTGGTAGCTCACGTCGATGCCGCTCAGGTACTGCCCGGGAGCGGGGGTGGGGTTCGGCGTGGGCGTGGGCGTCGCCGTCGGAGCCGGGGTGGCGGTGGGAGAGGCGGTCGGGGTAGGCGTCGGGGTTGGGATGGGCGTCGGGCTCGGCGTCGGGGAGGGCGTCGGGCTCGCGATCGGGGTGGGTGTCGGCTTCGGCTTCCCCTTGGCGTCGGCGGTCGCGGGCGTCAGGAACAGGAACACGACGAGGCCGACCGAAACGAGCGCACCCAGAAACCGCTGCATGTGCGGCAATGCTTCTATCGATCGGAGAACACGTCAAATCGGTGCGAATCGGTCCGTATGATCGGGCCATGGACGCCGCGACCGCCGACGCACTCCTCGTGGCCGCCCAGGAGGCTCGCGCCGCGATGCGCAGCGGCGATGACGCTGCCGTCGAGCGGGTGGAGGGGTTCTACCCGGAGCTCGGCGCGGCGCTGGCATGGAACCTCGAGCAGGGACGCCTGGACCAGGCGGACCGCATTGCCACTGCGCTCGTGCCGTTCTGGATCGCGAGCAAGCGGATCGACGAGGGCCAGGCGTGGTTCGAGCGCTCGATCCCGGAGCCCGGGGCGGACCCGCGTCGCGCGCGGGCCGAGTACGACTACGGCTATCTCGCCTTCTTCGCGGGGCACTACGAGCTGGCCGAAGCGCGGTTCGCCGATGCGCGCCGCCTCGCGGCGGAGACCGGGAATGCCGATGTCGTGGCGCTCGCCCTGGCTGGATCGGCCCGGGTCGCCCTGAACACCGATCCCGCGGACGCCGTCCGCCTGCTGCGCGAGGCGCTGGAGGTGACCGCCGACCTGCCGGAGAGCGACGGGCGCTCCAGCGCGAACCACGTGCTCGGCGTCGCCCTCCAGATGTCGGGCGACCTCGAGGGCGCCCGGGACGTGATGTCGGCGCGGCTGGAGCACGCCCGCGCGGCGGGCAACGACTTCGTGGTCGCAGTCGAGTCCGCGAACCTGAGCATGGTCGAGCGCAAGCTCGGCAACCTCGACGGCGCGGAGGCGCTGTCCCTCGAGGCGCTGCGGACCGTCAGCCGCCTGGGCGACGAGATGGCGATCCCGTGGGTGATCAACGGGCTCGCGGCGGTGACGGCCGCGCAGGGCCGCCTCGCACGCGCCGCGACGCTGATCGGCATCGCGGAGTCACTCCTCGAACAGGCCGGCGGCGAGTGGCCCGCCGACGAGCGCGAGCAGTACGACGGCGCGCTGGCGCTCGTGACGGCGGGCCTGTCGCCGGAGGCGCTTGCCACCGCGCGCGCCTCGGGAGCCGCGATGGCGCTCGACGATGCCGTGGCCTACGCCCTGGCGACAGCGGAGGGAGTGACAGCATGAGCGAGGCTGGCTGGAAGGCATTCCTGGCGGCAGATGACATCGACGACTGGGCCGTGCTCCACGGCGGCGCGACCGCCGCGTTCCGCGTCGACTCGATGGGGGAGGCGGCGCGGCTCGCGGATGGGATCGCCGCGGTACCCGGGCTCGAGGCGGCCGGCGCGGTCCTGACGATCAGCGGATCACGCCTGACGGTGCGGCTGACCCGCGACATCTGGCGGCTGGAGACGAACGACGTCGAGCTCGCCCGCGAGGTCTCGGCCGTCGCGCGCTCGCATGGCGCCACGTCTGATCGCGCATCGATCCAGGAGGTCCAGCTGGCGA
This sequence comes from uncultured Chloroflexia bacterium, assembly GCA_963763075.1. GTDB lineage: Bacteria > Chloroflexota > Limnocylindria > Limnocylindrales > CSP1-4 > CAIXZV01. The sequence continues at coordinate 151,702 of CAVXNF010000006.1, forward strand.
TCGCCGCGAAGCCGGATGACATCGACAAGCCGTTCTGGGCCGCCGTCCTCGGGTACACGCCGCTCGCCGACGACAACGTCGTCGACCCGCTGGGCCACGGCTCCACCGTCTGGATGCAGGAGCTCGACGCGGCGAAGCCGCTCAGGCACGCGATGCACGTGGACGTGTCGGTCGCCCGCGAGCACGCGCGGGCGAGGCTCGATGCGGCGCTCGCCGCCGGCGGCCGGATCGTCACCGAGTCGAACGAGCACTGGACCCTGTCGGACCGGGCCGGCAACCGCGTGTGCATCGCCGTCTGGCCGGACGGTGGCACGACGGCCGCCGAAGCGTAGGCGCCCGAGCGCTCCTAGGAGGTCGCTCGCGCGCGACTTGCCGCTGCGGCCGCGGCGTGATGCGCGACGGCCGCATGAGCGGCGCGCTTGCACCGTGATGCGCCTGCAACGTCAGCACGCCACCATGGAGGCGCGCGATACGGGACTTGGCATAGCGCCGGATCTATCCCCCTGCGTTTTCGGCCGTGGCCCGGCGCAAGGAGGCGTGTCATGGCTCGAACGCGGCTGCAACCGAACGTCGCGTGGCTGCTGGTCTGCGGTATCGCTTTGTCGGCCTGCGGGGGCGCCCAGCAAAGCGAGTCCGTCGTCCCGACGGCCAGTGCCGGGGCGACGGCCAACACCGTCGGTGTCACGCTCCAGGAGTGGGCCGTCGTGCCAGACGCCGATTCCGTCGCGGCCGGACCCGTGACGTTCTCCGTGATCAACAATGGCCCTGAGGACGTGCACGAGTTCGTCATTCTCCGCACGGACCTCGATCCTGGTGCGCTGCCGACCGATGGGACCGGTGCAGTCACGGAGGAGGCCGAAGGGATGGAGGTCGTCGACGAGATTGAGGACCTTGCCATCGGCGCGACGGAGGAGGTCACCGCCACGCTGACGGCTGGGAAGTACGTGCTGCTGTGCAACGTGTATTCGGCGGAGGAGCAGGAGGCGCACTACCAGCTCGGCATGCGGACGCCCTTCACCGTCACCGAGTAGGCGCCGCCATCAGGAGCCGCACCTCGTCGCTGTCGTTCGGATCGGCGCCGATCGCGGTGACACGACCGATCCACCCTTGGTCGAACGGCGTCGACGCATCCATGGGCGGAGAGCGTAGCGGTCACGCGCCAGGAGGATGACGTCAGCTCGCGACAACCGCCTCGCCGAGAACTCCAGGGCATCGGGCGGTTGGGGCTTGCCAAGCGCGAGAGAATGAACGCTGGCGTGAGGGAAGCGCGACGGCGAAGAGTGGTCGCCTCGTGCGGGCCGTGCGCCCGAGGACGTGAGGATCGGATCGACGGTCCCGCCTGACGAGGGGTGTTCGACAGGCGGGCCAACCCGGTGACCCATGGTCGATCCGGATTCTCCCCAGGCAGGGACCGAACATACCGGTCCCGCCAGGCGCTCCGGGGGGAGAGGAGGACGCCATGCGGCGACCTACCCAGGCGCGGACGTCAACGCGGACGACGAAGTCCCGCCGACGATCCGTCGTGTTCATCCCGGTGGCGGTCGGTGCAGTGCTCGCCGCGCTCGTCGGCGTCGGTGTCTCGGCCGCGCCACCAGCGACAACCGACGCCAGTGAGGTGTCCCACTGGAACCGGGTCGCTGCGACCACGCTCGTCGCGGTGCCGGGGCCGGACGGCGGTGCGCCGCCGGCCTTCCAGGTCAACATGGGCATGGTCCAAGGTGCCGTCTACGACGCGGTCAACGCGATCGGCAAGAAGCGGTTTGATCCGTATCTGCTCAAGCAGCGTGCGGGGGCGACCGCCTCGGTCGACGCCGCCGTCGCAACCGCGGCGTACGACGTGCTCTCGGAGCTCGTCTCGACGGCACCCGAGCGGGCTCCGTTCCCGGGTCGGGGCGCCCTCCTGGCGACGCTCTCCTCCGAGTACGCCGCCTCGCTCGACGCGATCGACAACGGCGCCTCCAAGAAGCAGGGCATCGCGATCGGGCATGCAGCGGCGTCGGCCATGCTCGACGCCAGGGTTGGCGACGGACGGTTCGGGGCCTCCCAGTGGGAGCCGGACGCCACCGTCGGCCATTGGCAGCCGCTCCTCAATGCGTCGGGGGCGCCGATCCTCGATCCGACCCCGTGGGTGGGCGGCGTCACGCCGTTCTTCATCGAGAGCTCGTCGCAGTTCCGCAGCGAGCCCCCGCCGGAGCTTGACAGCGCCGAGTGGGCGGCCCAGTTCAACGAGGTCAAGACCCTCGGCCGTGCCACGGGTTCCACCCGGACTGCCGAGCAGACGTACATCGCGAGGTGGTGGCAGAGTGCCCCGGTCCTGAGCTGGAACGACGTCGCCCGCCAGCTCATCGACCGCAACGACCTCGACGCCGCCGACAGCGCGCGACTCCTCGCGCTGCAGAACCTGAGCGGCGCCGACGCGGCGATCAACTGCTGGAACGACAAGTACTACTTCGACTTCTGGCGCCCGTGGAACGCGATCACGACCACGCTGGATGACGGCAACCCGGACACGACCACCGACTCGGAGTGGGTGGCGCTCCTCACAGCGCCCTACCCGGAGTGGGTCTCCGGCCACAACTGCCTCGACGGCGCGCACGTCGCCGTGCTGCGGCTGTTCTTCGGCGATGCGCCGGGCAGCTTCCACATCACGACCACCTTCGCGGATCCCGGGGGACCTGCGACGCGCTCGTTCGACACGTTCTCGCAGCCGATGGCCGAGCTCATCGAGGCCCGCATCTGGGCCGGGCTCCACTATCGCGACTGCGGATGAGCAGGGCCAGGCGCTCGGCGGGAACGTTGCGAGGTACGGCATCGAGCACTACCTCCAGCCGGTGGGCCACTGACCACTCGCCGGTCGCCCAACCGCATCGAGAAGGCCCGCTCCGGCGGGCCTTCTCCACGTCTCGCGTGCGCTCCTAGGCGGCGGAGGCAGACCTGGCTTCACGGCCCGACCCGTCTCGAGCCCTGATCGTCTGGTCGAGGACCTCGGCAAACGACTCGGGGTCGGTGCCGAAGCCCATGTGATCGCCCGGGAAGACCACCGGTTCGGTGCCGAGGTGCCGGGCGAGCGCCATCGACATCTCGTGGATCGGCTGCCCGCTGGACTGCTCGCCGACGCCGACGACGACCTGCGGCGTGCCGGCGCGCAGCGCCTCGACGTCGGGACGGTACAGCGAGAGCGGGATCATCCCGTGCGCCAGCCAGTACTCGAAGTTGCCGCTCACCCGTTCGAAGGTCGCCGCCTCTTCGGGCGTCGGCGCGAAGGCCGGCGGCACGTCGTCGTCGTCCGTCTCCGCGCCTCGTCCTCGAGGCCGTTCAGGGCGAAGAAGCGCTGCATGGCGGCATCGACACCCTCGCGTCGATACGTGTCGTGGATCTCCGTGTCGGCCGCCAGCGCCACCGACGGATCGTCGAGCAGCATGATCGTCGGCGGTTCGTGCGCCACCAGCACGGACACCAGGTCCGGGTACCGGGCGGCGAGGTTGAGCCCGATCTGGGCGCCGCCACTGGTCCCGAACACGGCGGCCGGGCTCCCTCCGAATGCCTGGATGAGCGCCGCGGCGTCGTCACCCTGCACGTCGAGGTCCAATGCCGCGGGCTCGCCGTCGACGACGCTGCGGGAGTTGCCGCGCGGGTCGTACGCGACGACGGTGTAACGGTCGGCGAGGCCCGTCGCCAGGTCGGCGAAGACGCCGGCGTCCTGCGGTCCCCCGGGGATGATCAGCAGGAGCGGACCCGTCCCCCGGGTCTCGTAGTGGATCGCGGCGCCCGGGACCGGCAGCCGGGACGGGGTCATGACCTGCGTCATCGGCTGGCGCCTTCGCTGACCGCCGGTCGCTCCAGGGCGGATGCAACGCGGCGGAGGCCGGACGCGAGGGCCAGCGCGGATGCCCGCGCGCTTGCGACGGGGTGCGGTGACCGACCGCCGCGGTCGGTGCGTGTGCGACTCGGCGTCGATGGCGTCGAGTCCGATGCGGAGGGTTCCGAGCGCTCCCGGATCGATCATGTCTGGTCTCCTGTGGGACGCGTCCCACGACTGGGACTGCGTCACCAACCTTCCGTCGCGGGCGCACGCAGGTCCAACACCTGTGGCACAGCGATTACCATCAGCAATGCGTGAATACTCCAGGCAGCCCGATCGGCAACGAGCTCGAGATCCGCTCCCTCCGCTACTTCGTGGCGGTGGCCGAGGAGCTCAGCTTCACGCGGGCCGCGGCACGCCTGTTCGTCGCCCAGCAGGCGCTGAGTCGTGAGATCAAGCGACTCGAATCACGATCGGGGACGACGCTGTTCGTGCGGACGACCCGGCGCGTCACGCTGACGCCCGCCGGGGAGCGGCTGCTCGTCCTCGCCCGCGACCTCGTTGCCCGGCACGACGCCGTCTGGGCGGAGGTCCACGTGCCTCCCGCGCAGCCCACCGTGGTCGACGTCATGAGCGAGGGCCGGCTCACGGCGACCCGGATCCTCGATGCGGCGCGCGCCGCAGCGCCGACGCTCGACTTCCGTACTCGTCACAGTGGCGGGACCGGGGCTGCGCTCGAGCGACTCGAGGCCGGTGGCCTGGATGTCGTCTTCGGGCGGGTCGACTGGCTCGGGTCCCGCCCCATGCCGACCCTCGATCGCGTGCTCGTTCGCCTCGAGCCGCTGGCGCTGCTCCTGCCCGCCGGGCATCCGCTGGCGCAGCAGGAGCGCGTTCCGGTTCGCAGCCTGCAGGGGCTCGAGATCGACGGGTTGCCGACGCACTCGGATGCGCCCGAGTGGGCCGACCTGATGGTGCAGTTCTTCGCCCTGTCCGGAGCGCATTCGACGCCGCCGCACCCGCCGGCGATCGGGCCCGAGGACACAAGCCATCACCTGGTCCGACAGGGACTCCCGATCATCGCGTCGGCGGATCACGTCGAGGTCCGTGGCGGCGTGCTTCGACCCCTGGTGGATCCGGTCCCGCTCTACCCGTGGTCGATGGCGTGGCGGCGGGGATCCGCGAGCGAGGGGATGACGGCGCTCCGCGCTGCGGCGATCGATGTCGGGAGGCAGCAGGACTGGCTCAAGGCCGCGCGCGACCGCGATCACGACACGTGGATCCCGGAGCCCGAAGGATCACGCCTGGACAGCGGTGACCTCCCGCTGATCTCGAGCGACGCCTAGCGCGTCAGTCCCACCAGAAGGGCCACACGGACTCGTTGACGAGCGATTCGGCGTACTCGCCGATCGACCCGACGCCCTGGTCGATGTTGTCGGAGCAGAAGGCGTAGTGCTCGGCCGCGATCGCGGTCGCTGTGGCGAGATCCCGCGGCGGACGACCGACGGCCAGGGTCATTGTGTCGGTGCCCAGGCCGACGAGGTAGGCGTCGAAGCGGAGCTCCCACGAGCGGAGCACCGTGGACATGTCCAGCGGGTCGCCGTCGTAGTTGACCGCGCCCATCCAGCCGACGGCGTCGACCGCATCCGCCGGCCGATGCACGGCGACAAGGGCAAGGTGCCCGCTGAGGCCGGCCACGATGTGATCGACCGAGGTCGCCCGCGGGCCAGGCGTCGGCTCCGCGAGCCCCGGAAACGCCTTGCCGAATGGAGCGATTGACTCGTCCGGGTAGTCCTCGTCGAACTCGACCAGGTCGCTCCAGCCTTTGCGCAGCACCGCCACGGCTTCCTTGTGGCGCCCGCGCGGGAAGTCCATCAGGTAGTCCTGGTAGCCGTTGAACCCGTACTGGGCATCGACGACGAGCGGCCAGATCCCGGTGTCCTCGAACGCGGCCGCCAGTCGCGACCACAGCTGCCCCACCTTGGGCACCGGCGCGGTCGATGCCCAGATCACCGGCCCATCGCCGCGCGAGCCGCCGTCCGGCTCGGGCGCGTACAGCACCCCGTCGGGCAGCTCGATGCCCGCGATCGTGCCGCCTCGCGCCGGTGGGAGCTCGCCACGCGTTGCGGCCCGGAACAGGACCTGCTCTGCCTGGTCCGTCGAGGTCTCGCCATCGTCGACGGTCCCGCCGTCCGGCAGCTTGAGCGTCGCTGGCCACGGCCTGATCTCGTAGCCCTTCCCGGTGCGCTCGTCGACGATCGCCATGTAGGCGCGCGCGGCTTTCGGCCACGACGCCCCCTCCACGCGCGTGTCCCACGCCCGCGTCGAGCCGATGCGCCCGAACGTGAACCGCACCCGCCACGTGCCGCCGTCCTCTTCCTCGAGGCTGACCGCATAGAACTTCGCGGAGCTGCCGCCGATGAACTCGAAGTAGGCATGCTGTGCCGCAGGTGACAGGTCGGCGAGGGTCGGCGCCTTTGGCGCGGGCTCAGACGCCTCCGCCGGCGGCTTCGGTCGTGACGGGGCAGGGGAGGGCCGGCGATCGGGGCGTGGCTTTGGCTTGCCGCCATCGCGGTCAAACAGCTTCCGGAGGAACGACATCGCCGCAGTATGTGCGGTCGTCGACGAGGACGTGCGGCGTGCCTGTCACAGCGTCGTCGCCGCAACGGAAACGTATCGCGCCGGAATCCATCGTTGCGTGACGGTGCGTCGAACGTTGACGACACCCGACGAGCATCGGGTCAACGGGGCCGAGGTGGCCTTGGCCGATCCAAGAAGGGGTGATGCCTGATGTCCGCGACTCCCACGATCGTCCTTGTCCACGGCGCGTGGGCCGATGCCTCCAGCTGGACGGGCGTGATCCAGCGTCTTCAGGCCGCCGGCCACTCGGTGGTGGCGCTCCCGAACACCCTCCGCGGCGTGGGAGCGGACGCCGCGGTCGTCCGGAGCTACCTGGACACGATCGACGGTCCCGTCATCCTCGTCGGGCACTCGTACGGCGGCTTCGTCATCACGAACGCCGCGACCGGCGCGCAGAACGTGAAGGCGCTCGTCTACGTCGATGCGTTCATCCCGGATGAGGGCCAGCCGGTCGCGGCGCTCACGGGCGCGGCGTCGGCGCTCGCGGCCGCGGCGGCGAACCCGACCGCACTGTTCAAGCTCGTCCCCATTCCCGGGGCGCCGCCCCAGGTCGCCGATACATATCTCCTGCCGAGCGTCGTCGCGGAGAGCTTCGCGAACGGCCTGTCGGCCGAGGACCAGGCGCTGATCCACGCGACGCAGCGACCGGCCTCGTTCGCCGCGGTCGTGGAGCCCTCAGGTCCTCCGGCCTGGAAGGACATCCCGTCGTGGGCGATCGTCGGGACGCAGGACCGGATCATCGTCCCGGAGGCCCAGCGAGCCATGGCCGAGCACGCCGGCGCGACGATCACGGAGATCGACGCCTCGCACGTCTCGATGGTGTCCCACCCCGACATCGTCGTGGAGGTCATCGAGCAGGCGCTGCTCGAGGTCGCCCGACCGTAGACTTCGGGCGTGAAGAAGATCGGGTTTCTCTCGTTCGGCCATTGGTCCGAATCGCCGTACTCGCAGGTGCGGTCCGCGTCTGACGCGCTCATCCAGTCGATCGAGCTGGCGGAGGCCGTCGAGGAGCTCGGGGCGGACGGCGCGTACTTCCGTGTCCATCACTTCGCCCAGCAGCTGGGGTCGCCGTTCCCGCTCCTGGCGGCGATCGGCGCGCGGACGAAGCGCATCGAGATCGGCACCGCGGTGATCGACATGCGCTACGAGAACCCGCTGTACATGGTCGAGGACGCGGGCGCCGCGGATCTCATCGCCGGTGGTCGCCTCCAGCTCGGCATCAGCCGCGGGTCGCCGGAGCAGGTCATCGACGGCTTCCGCTACTTCGGCTACGCACCGGCGGACGGCACGACCGACGCCGACATGGCCCGCGACCACGCCGAGGTGTTCCTCGAGGCCCTGTCCGGCGTCGGGTTCGCGGAGCCGAACCCCAGGCCGATGTTCCCGAACCCGCCGGGGCTGCTCCGCCCCGAGCCGCACGCACCGGGCCTGCGCGAGCGGATCTGGTGGGGCGCCGGCTCCCGCGCGACCGCCCAGTGGGCAGGGGAGCAGGGGATGAACCTCATGTCGTCAACCCTGCTGACCGAGGATGCCGGCGTGCCGTTCCACGAGCTCCAGGCGGAGCAGATCCGCCTGTTCCGCGAGGCATGGACGGCGGCCGGCCACCAGCGCGAGCCAAGGGTCTCGGTGAGCCGCAGCATCTTCGCGCTCGTCGACGATCGCGACCGCGCCTACTTCGGGAGGGGAGGGGAGGAGTCGGACAAGGTCGGCTACCTCGATGCCCAGACGAAGGCGATCTTCGGACGCTCCTACGCCGCGGAACCCGATGCCCTCGTCAAGCAGCTCGCCAGTGACACGGCGATCCAGGCCGCCGACACGCTGCTGCTGACCGTCCCCAACCAGCTCGGCGTCGAGTACAACGCCCACGCGGTCGAGAGCATCCTCAAGTACGTGGCCCCGGACCTCGGCTGGCGCTAGCAGTACCAACGTCGGATGACAGATCCGTCAGAACGTCCGAAGATGTCGCCGCGATCAGGCACGGTGCCCACCGCGTGCCGACCGCATACGAGCCTCTGATGATCGACCAGCCCACCGCCGCAGCCGACGGAGCTGCCACCGCGTCCACGCCCGGCGAGCTCGCGGCTCGGCCCAGGCGTCGGCGGTCGCTCGCCCTCCGGTTCGGCGTCTCGTTCGTCCTGGGCGTCCTGCTCGCCGTCGGCCTCGGCGCCGGTGCCCTGTACGCCTGGGGCCAGCAGTACGAGGGCCTGGTCCTGCCCGGCGTCCGCATCGGCAGCACGGAGCTCGGCGGGCTCAGCGGCGAACAGGCCGCGGCGGCGATCGAGGACGCCTACGCCGACCTTGGCACCGGCGAGATCGCGCTCACCGGACCGGACGGGGAGGTGACGACGATCAGCTACGACTACGTCGAGCGCGGGCCTGACACGCTGGCGCTGGTCGACGCGGCGGTCGCGGCCGGACACCAGGACGACGTCATCGGCGGCCTGATCGACGAACCCCGCGCCGCGATCCACGGCGTCACCCTCGACCCGGCCGTCGTCTACGACCGCGACAAGCTGTCCGCGGCTGTCGCGCATCTCGCCTCAACCATCGACCAGAAGGCTACGGATGCGGCCGTGTCGACTGCAGACGGCGGGACGTTCACCGTCGCGCCCGCGAAGGACGGTCGCGCCGTCGACAGGGCGGCCCTCGTGGCGGCGCTCGACGAGCAGCTCGCGGCGTCCGGCACGCCGGCATCGATCGCGATGGACGTCCCGATGGTGCCGGTGGCCCCGGCCGTCGCCACCGCTTCGGCCGAGGAGGCGAAGGCGGCCGCGGATCGGATGGCCGATGACGTCGTCGTCACCGAGGGCAAGGACAGCTGGACCGTCGCCGGCGCGAAGCTCGCGTCGCTGATCTCGTTCTCGACCGCGGCCGACGGGACCATCGCCCCCGTGCTGCGATGAGGCGGGCCTCGACCCGATCGTCAAGAAGCTCGCCAAGAAGGCGTCTCGGGCGGCGAAGGACGCGAGCCTCAAGCGGGTCGGGAGCCGCATCGTCGCCACGGGCAAGAGCCGCGATGGCCGCCGGCTCATCATGTCGCGGACCAAGGCGGCGATCATCAGCGAGGTCGGGGCGCGCCAGGCAGGTGCGGATGCATCGGAGGTCGCGGCCGTCGCCAAGGCCCTCGAGCCGGCACTGTCATCCGCGGACGCAGCTCGGTTCGCGCCGAAGATGCGGGTCATCAGCTCGTTCAGCGTCTACTACCAGGTCATCGTCAACAACCACTTCGGCGGCAACATCGAGGCGCCGGCGACGAAGATCAACGGCACGGTCGTGCCGCCGGGCGGGAAGTTCGACTTCTGGGAGGTCGTCGGCAACCTGCGGGCGCTCCCGGGCACCGGGCCGGGCAACGCGATCGAGGGCGGCAAGATCACCGTCACCGGCGCGTTCGGCGGCGGCATCTGCACCACGTCCACGACGCTGTTCAACGCGGCCTTCCGTGCCGGCATGATCCCGATGGCCCGCCAGAACCACAACGAGTACATCACCCGCTACCCGGCGGGCCTCGACGCGACCGTGTGGATCATCGGCAACACCAAGCAGACGATGAGCTTCCGGAACGACACCAACTTCCCGATCCTCATCCAGCGGGTCATCACCGGCAACAGCGCCAAGCGCTGGCTCACGTTCAAGATCTGGAGCGTGCCGAACCACCGGACCTACAAGATCAGCAACACGGTGATCAAGCACGGCCCGAAGGCGAAGAGCGTGATCGAGCGGGATCCCAGCAAGCCCGTCGGGTACCGCTACTTCAACAATGCCCCGGCGGACGGCGCCAAGGTGTGGACCACCGTGTCGATCTACGACCACGGCAAGCTCCACTGGTCGAAGCGCTACTTCTCGGACTACCCGGCGGTCGACGGCGTCACGGTCGTGGGGACCAAGGGCTCCTGACGCCGGCGCCCGGCTGACGACAACGGAGATCGCTGGCGGGCTGGACCGCCGCGACACTCGGGCCGATACTGCCGGAAATGACGGACGCCACGCCCGCCGCAGCCCGAAGCCGCTACGACGAGCTGTATCAGCGTTCGCTCAGTGACCCCGAGACGTTCTGGCTCGAGCAGGCCGAGCGGCTCGAGTGGACCCGCAAGCCGGACCGCGCCTTCGAGCCACGCCCGAGGTCGAGCTTCACCTGGTTCCCGGGCGGCCGGACGAACCTCACCACGAACGCGCTCGATCGCCACGTCGCGGCGGGCCGGGGCGAGGCGACGGCCCTCATCACGCTCGACGAGCGCGGCGGACGGCGCACGTTCACGTACGCGGCGCTGCTCGCCGAGGTCGAGCGGGTCGCCGCCGGGCTGCGCGGCCTCGGGATCGGCAAGGGCGACCGCCTGACGATCTACATGCCGACCTCCGCCGAGGCGATCATCGCGATGCTCGCGACTGTCCGGATCGGGGCGATCCACTGCGTCGTCTTCGCCGGCTTCGGGGCCGGCGCGCTGGGCGAGCGGATCCGGGCGAGCGGCTCGCGCCTCGTCCTGACGACGGACATCACGTACCGCAAGGGCAAGGACGTCGACCTCCTCGCGATCGTCGACGACGCCATCGACGCCGGGCCGAGCGACGTGGAGCGCGTCGTCGTGCTGCGGCGGTCGGACGCGTCCCGCCCGCCGCGCGACGGCGAGCTGGCGTGGGACGACCTCCTCGGGGCAGGGGAGGGGCAGTCGGGCGCGGTGGAGGACACGGCAGCTGAGGATCCGGCGTTCATCCTCGCCACCTCCGGCACCACGGCGAAGCCGAAGCTCGCCGTCCACACCCATGGCGGGTATGCCGTCCACATCGCCTCGATGGGCGACTGGGTGTTCGGGCTGCGCCAGGGCGACACGTGGTGGTCGACCTCGGATATCGGCTGGGTCGTCGGCCACAGCTACATCGTCTATGCCCCGTTGATGGCCGGCGCCACGACGATCGCCTACGAGGGCGGGCTCGACCACCCGGACGCCGAGGCGCCGTGGGCGATCCTCGAGCGCGAACGGGTCACCGGGGTGTTCAGCTCACCGACCGGCATCCGGCTCCTGATGCGCTATGGCGAGGAGATCCCGAAGCGGCACGACCTGGGCCGGCTGGAGCGGGCGTTCTCGGCCGGCGAGGTGCTCAACGCCCCCGCCTGGGAGTGGCTGCAGCACACGGTGTTCGACGATCGCGTACCCGTCATCGACCACATGTGGCAGACCGAGACGGGCGGGCCGATCTTCGGCAACCCCTATGGCTACGGGCTCCTGCCCATCAAGCCCGGATCGGCCGGCATCCCGCTGCCCGGGATCGACGCGGACGTCGTCGACCAGGACGGCAACCCGGTCGGGGTGGGGGAGAAGGGGATCATGCGGATCAAGCGGCCGTTCCCCGGCTTGATCGCGACCCTGTGGGGCGAGCCCGAGCGCTACGTCACCGACTACTGGGAGAAGACGCCGGGCGGGTACTACGTGGGTGACGCCGCGCACGTCGACGCGGACGGCTACGTCTGGTTCGCCGGCCGGGCCGACGAGATCATCAAGATCGCCGACCACCGCCTCGGGACCATCGAGATCGAGACCGCGTTCATGCGCCATCCCGCGGTCGCGGAAGCGGGCGTCACCGGGGTCCCCGACGAGCTGCGCGGCCACGTGATCGAGGCGTTCGTCGCGCTCAGGGCGGGCTACGAGTGGTCGGACGAGCTCCACGGCGAGCTGCTCAAGACCGTCCGCCACGAGCTGGGGCCGGTGGCGGTCATCGGCCACCTCCAGGTGGTCGCGATGCTGCCGAAGACCCGCAGCGGCAAGATCATGCGGCGGGTGCTCAAGGCCGTGGCGCTGGGCCTCGACCCCGGCGACATCAGCACGATCGAGGACGAGGGCTCCGTCGACGAGGCCCGACGCGCGGTCGAGGAGATGCGGGCCGGCATCATCGCCTGAGGGCGATGGGGAGGGGAGGCCGGGGCCTCAGGCGGGAGGCGTCGGCGCCTCGCGCTCGGCGATGCGGGCGAACTTCTCGAGCTCGCCACGAAAGCTGCCCTCGTACGAGCCGCGGGAGAAGATCCACGACGAGATCGCCGAGATCACGCCGACCGTCTCGAACGTCTGCGTGATCCGCGTCCCGTCGCCGTCGGGTTCGAAGGTCGCACTCGACCGGCCGCGGAGGATCAGGTTGCCGAACTTCGTGGCAAACAGCCTCGGGCGCTCGACCTCGAGGATCGTTGTCGGGCTCTTCATCGGGCCGAAGTGGACGACGTACGTGGTGCCGGCCTGATCGACGGGCCCGGACACGTCGCTGACGCCGGTCACCCCGCCGACCCATTCGCCCATGCGCTCGAGGTTCGTCCAGAGCGCGAACACCTGGTCAGGCGGCGCCGCGACGTGCGTGGTGATGGTGTATCGAGCCACGGCTCATCGCTTCCCGAACCCGGGCAGGGCAGCGGCCTGTTCCATCCACGACGTGACCTGGTCGTCGTCGAGGTCGTCGAGGGACGCGAGATCCACGCCGCGGGTCGTCTTGCCCATCCCGATCGGGGTCGCCGGCGGGACGGGCGTGAGTGACGTGCCGCGCCCGAAGGCGAGCTTGACGTGCCCCTCGAAGCCGCCGCACGCGAAACACCAGCCATCGCCGACGCCGTACCACGCCATGCCCCACTTGATGGCGCGCTGGAGGCCGGGGAGCGTCTCGGCCGCCAGCGCATCGACGCGCTCGGCGATGGCGCGTTGCGGCTGCGGCAGGCTGGCGATGTAGGCGAAGACCGGCTTGTCGCCGAGCGCGGCCTTCGCGGGGCTCGCCTTACCGGTCATGGCCGCCGGCAGCTGGTATCCCTTGTCGGGCGGCGTCATGAGGCCGACACCGCCAGGAACGGCTCGACGACCGCCAGGACCTGATCGGTGGCGGACAGGCCGGTCCGGTGATCGAGGCCGGCGGCGCGGGCGGGTTCCGCCCCTGAGGCGGCGCGGTACGTCGGGAAGCCGCGACGGACCTCGGGCAGCGCCATGGTTCGACCTCGCATGATCCAAGCCCGGCCACGACCCGCGACCGATTCGCGGTGCGTCCGCGCGGCTGTCCTGTCGACGCGCACCTGAGCGAGCGTGTGGACGGTCACGAACCGACCCTCATTCCTCGGAGTGTAGGCCCGCTGACGATGTTCGCGGAGACGCCCTGGGTGGGCTCGGGCCTTGCTCTCCGCGTTGAGCGATCGCGGCGTACCGGCGCGAGCTGAGGCCGCTAGGCCGGACGGCCTAGCACCATCGGGTCCTAGCCTCCCGGTACCTGGACAGGCCACCATCCCCGCGCTGGGGGCGCTGGGCCTCGCGGCGGCAGGGGTGGACCGATGACCAGAGCACCGGAATTCTCGACGGATGTGAAGCGACGTCGTCGCGTTGCCGCGGCGGTCTATGTCGTCGTGCTCGTCGCCCTCGCGCTCCTCGTCGCCTGGCGGCTCGCCTCGCCGCTGTCCTAGGTCGCGCCGTCCAGCCTGGCCGGCGTGGGAGTGGGGAAAGCGCTCAGTCCTCGATGAGGCTCACCAGCTTTGTCGTCGTCGTCCAGCTGCGGATCGTCATCGACGCGTACATCGGGCTGGCCGCGATCTTGCCCAGGCGACTCTTTGTCCGCTGGGCACTCAGCCGCTGCGAATAGATGACGCCCTTGCCCGGCCAGACCGTGTCGACCCCGTCGCGCGGGTCGAACGCTGCCATCGCCTTGGTCGCCGAGATCCCCATCAGGAAGATCGCGTCGCTGTGGTACTTCTCGGGCTCATCGCCGAAGCCGCGCGGCCGGTCGGCGACGATGGCCCGCAGCTTGGCGGCGGTCAGGACGTGGACGGCGATCTGCTCGGTCTGTGAGCTTGAACGCCTTCGGCAGTGCTCCTTCGATCTCCCGCTTGATCCCATCAGGCTTGTGCTTGGAGCTGAGGATCGCGTTGCCGCTCGCGATGTACGTGACGACGTCCTCGTAGCCCAGCTCGCCGAGCACCTCGCGCAGGCGCGCCATCGGCACGGGGTTCTTGCCGCCGACGTTGATCCCGCGCAGGAGCACCACGTATCTCGTCACGTCTCGAGGGTAGACGAGTGCACACTCGCAGGCTGGCCGGGGTAGGGGAGGGTCAGCCGGCCGTCGCCGAATCGGCCCCGCGTCAGTCTTGCCCGAACGTCCAGCGCGTCGCCTCGTGGTGGCGGTCGTCGTCGAACATCCCGTGCATCCCCGGCAGCCCGAAGACCGTCGTCGGCTCGAGCCGGTAGATCGCATACGGCGGGGGACCGGCGGTGGGGCCGTGCGGCCCGTAGACGTCACTGCCGCGCGCCTCGAGCGGCCAACCCTGGCCACCGAACTCATCGGCGAGCCGCCGGACGGTCGCCTCGTCGGTGATCCGCCTCGCCCTGCCCTCGACGATCAGGTCCATCGACGGCATCGTCAGGTTCCCGGTCCCGATCACGCACCGCTCGTCGGCCGCCAGGTTGCGTCCCTTCCGCGTGCTCGGCCCCGCGAGGAAGTGGAACGCGCCGTCGATCCAGAAGGCGATGAGCGGCATGAGGTGCGGCGACCCGTCGGGCCGCACGGTGGCGAGCCAGTGGTTCTGGCCCGGCGCCGGGTGCTGCAGGCGGTCCAGGGCGACGTCCCAGGCCGTCGTCTGCGCCTGGCCGTCGACCATCGGCGTCGCGGACGCGGGGACGCGAGCGTCGGTCGTCATCAGGGTCCGTCCTCCAGGTGGTGAGTGCCGCCACGTCCGCGCGACTCGCTCACGTGTCGTCGATGCTAGCTGGGCACTGGAACGGGCTCGTGGGGGGCCGTCGTCTCGTCGTCCTCGGCGTGGTTGAACCCGAGCCGGCTGGCGAAGCGGCCCAGCGGCCCGGGCGCCCACCAGTTCCACTTGCCCATCAGCCGCATCGTGGCCGGAACGAGCAGGATCCGGACGATCGTGGCGTCGATGAGGACGGCGATCGCCATGCCCACGCCGATGCTCTTGATCGTGATCGACTCGGCCAGCGCGAAGGCCGAGAACACCGTGACCATGATCAGCGCCGCGCCGGTGATGACGCCGGCGGTCTTGGCCAGCCCCTCGGCGACGGAGGCCGTGTTGTCGCCGGTTCGGCGATACGCCTCCTGGATGCGCGAGAGCAGCAGGACCTCGTAGTCCATCGACAGGCCGAACAGGACCGAGAACATGATGATCGGGTTGCCGGCCACGGTGAACCCGGGCGACGTGAACCCGAGGATGTTCGAGAAGTTGCCCTCCTGGAAGATGAACACCAGGGCCCCGAACGAGGCCGTGATCGAGAGCAGGGTCATGAGCACGGCCTTGATCGGGATCACCACCGAGCCGAACAGGAAGAACAGGATCAGGGCGCTCGCGCCCAGCGTCAGGCCGATCGCGTACGGGATCGTCTCGGACTGGCTGGTCATGAAGTCGTGGCCCGTGGCTGCGAGTCCACCGACCTGGGTCGTGATGCCGTCGACGGCGGTCGAGCGCACGCTGGGTACGACCGCCGTTCCATCCGGGCTGAGCGGCGCGAGCGGGCTGATCGCGTCGAGCCGGACGGTCGAGCCACGGATGTAGGCCGCCTCGAGCTGGTCGAGGCCGGCCGCGAGCTCGGGCGGCAGCTGATCACGCGGTGTGGCGAACAGGGCGGCGATCCCGGCTGCGTCGAGCGCGGCGCCCGTGGCCGGGTCGTGCAGGTTCGCGAACGGCCCTTCGACCCGGTCGACGCCTTCGATGCCGCCGATCGCGGCCGAGAGGTCGAGTACGCGCTGGACGTTGGCCGCGTCGGTGGGGGAGCCGTCGACGTCGGCGAGGACGATGATCGGCGAGGTCTCACCGGCGCGGAAGTCGCGCGACAGCGCGACCGCGGCCTCGCGGCTCTCGATGCCCGCGGGCAGGATCGACGCGTCCGGGATGCCCTGCTCGAGACGCAGGTAGGGGGCGCCCATCAGCAGCAGCAGCGCGAGGGTGGGGATCAGCACGGCGACCGGTCGGCGCATGACCCAGTGGGCCATGCGCTCCCAGCGCGACTCGCGGGCGACGTCCGCCGCGACGCCAACGGGACGGCCGAAGAGGCGCCGCACCCTGTCGCGCAGGGCGGCAGTACCGCCGGCATTGACCCGCGGGCCGAGCATGCCCAGGACGGCCGGGAGGAAGGTCAGCGCATACAGCACGGACGCGGCCACGGTCAGCGCGCCACCGATGCCGAACGAGCGCAGGGCGGCCGGTTCGAACAGCAGGAGCCCGGACAGTCCGACGGCGACGGCCAACCCGGAGAATGCGACGGCCTTGCCACTCGTCGCGGTCGTGATCTCGACGGCGGTGGCGACGTCACGGCCGCGGCGCAGCTCCTCGCGGAAGCGGCTCACCATGAACAGCGAGTAGTCGATGGCCAGGGCCAGGCCCAGCATCGTCGCCACGTTCTGGACGTAGATGGACAGCTCGGTGACCTGCGCGGCGAGGTACACGCCGGCGAGGGTCGTCGGGATGGCAAGGGCCGCGACGACGAGCGGCATCCCCGCAGCGATCAGCGAGGAGAAGACGAGGATGAGGATCAGCGCCGCGAACGGGAGCGACACCGTCTCCGCCTGGACCAGCTCCTTCTCGGACTGGACGGCCTGGTCCTCGGTCGCCGGCCCGACACCGGTCAGGAGCAGGGTGAGGTCCGGGGCTGGTCGATGAGCGCGCGCAGGTCATGCATCTCGTCGACGGCCGCTTCGTCGGTGATCGACAGGCGGACGACCGTGTACGCGGCGGTGCCGTCCGTGCTGATGAACCGGTCGTCGCCGGTCTCCGCGTAGCCGAACGTGCCGTCGACGCGGTCGTCGGCGACGAGCCGCTCGAGCGCCGTCGCGATCGTGGCCTGGAACTCGGGCGAGCGCGCGTCCGCGTCGGCGCCGCCCTGGAAGACCGCGACGATCGAGCCGCCCGATGCCCCGAATTCGTCCTCGAGACGGTCGGCGACCGCCACCGACTCGCTGTTCGGGTCGGACCAGCCGCCGGCGCTCAGCGACCCGGTGACCTGCGCGGCGAGAAACGCGGAGCCGACCGCGAGGAGGATGGCGAGGACGACGATCGGGACGGCGGAAGCGGTAGGTGAACGCTCCCCAGCGGCGGAACATGGGCGGGACGGCTCCAGTCTGTCGTGGCGGTCGTGTGGCAGCAACGATAGAGAATGCCACCTTCGAGTCGTCCGCGGGCCGCTACGGTGGCATCGGCCCTGATGTCGGGGCCCGTTAGGGGCAAGTGGTTCCGTGCTCATGAGGAGGACGTCCGATCGGGCATCGTGCGTCGTCTGCACCCACACAGAGCCGTCGTTTGTTGCCGACGTGAAGCATCGGCGGTAGGCTCCGCAGAGACGATCGGATTGCCACCAGGGGCCCATCAGGCCGGTGGCGAGTGACACGGTCCCAATGGGGGGAGGGGAGCGATGCCTCTCGACGCTACTGATGTGGCTCGTGCGCGTGCACTTCAAGACGCAGCCGCGCACGATCCGGCCAGTGCAGTTCGCTTGGTTGCCGGGCCGGGTACCGGCAAGTCGCGCTCGATCGAGGAACGATTTCGCTGGCTGTTTGTAGACAGGGGAGTCGCACCCGAGTCCGTCTATGGGGTTTCCTTTCAGGGTTCGGGCCGCTGCACAAGACTTGCAGCTTCGAGTGGCCAAGTATGTGCACGATCACGCTCCCGGAACGAACCTGGAGATGCTTCGTGTCAGCACCCTGCACTCCCTTTGCGCGACGCTTCTCGCGGCGCCCAGCTCTTGGTACGTACACATCGACCGCGGATCATCGACGAGTGGGAGGTGATCCACGTCTTCGACGCAGAGTTCAGCCAACTGCACGGTCGGACTCCTTCGCGCTGTGAGGACATCCGCCGCGAGCACGAGGCCTTTTGGAACACGGGTGTTCCGGCGCCGCCTGGGTACATAGCCACGAACCACCCACTCGCCAAGGAGAGCCGACTTCTGGCGTGTACCCGCCCAGCGAGCGTAGCCGCTATGACCCTGCGCAATTGTTCGATTAGCAGTCGAAAGCATCGAGTCCGGCGTCCCGAGATTCGGTGAGGTGGTTGACATGGGCTACCTCATGGTGGACGAGTATCAAGATCTCAATCCTCTTGACATTCGCCTCGTTGATCTAATCAAGGACGATGGAGTCGATATTTTCGCGGCCGGCGACGACGATCAAAGCGTTCACTCCTTCCGGTTCGCAGCACCTGGCGGGATCCAAGACTTTCCGGTGAGGCACGCCCGTTCCGGCGACCATGTACTCGAGGGTTGCTTCGCTGCGCGTCATCCATCGCTGAGGCGGCCGATGGTTTCATAGCGCGATTCAGCCCCGCCGGTCGCATTCCCAAGTCACTCGAGTCCCTCTGGCGAACTGCGGCCCCACCTGAGGACGGAGTCGTCTATCGCTGGCGCACCCCGTCCGGCGCTCGAGTAGGCGACAAGGATGGCCGACTCGGCTCGCGAGCTGATCGCAGCCGCGATGAAGGCGGGGAGCTTCGTGATCCTGCTTGCCAACAAGGGGCGATCCTAACGCTCCGTGAGCCCTGGATGGCGCTGGCGTGGCTTTCATGCCGCCGAGGGAAGACGGCTAGACCTCCGCCGAGAGTCGGCGTTTCGTGCTCGGTCGAGGTGGATCGCAGACGCAGTGACTACATGGCCCTTCGACTGATCGTTGGATGTCGACGTGGTGTAGGCACGCGGGATTTGTGCGGACATTGTTCAGACCGCATTGGCCAACTTCCTCGACTACCGGTCGTTGTTCGTTGACCCATTGCCCACTGGCGTGTTCACAGGCCGGCGTTTAACAGCCCTCAACCAGGCGCGCTCGGTCTGTAGAGACTTAGCAGGCTACGCCCCTGACGACCAACTATCCGTTAGGCGCGACGACATCCGACGACTCTTGGTCGCCGCGAGATCGGAGCCCGAAGCTGCCGAATGGGACGCCGCAGAGCGTCTTGCCAGACGAAACGACGCTTCGCGACTCGGCCGCAGCTCGAGGCAGAGAACGAGGAGCAGCGCGAGACCGTGATGAAGGCGATCTTTGAGCGACTGGAACGCCCCGTTCCCGCAGGATTGCCGGAGCCCCGCGTTCGCGTCATGACGATGCACGGAGCAAAGGGAATTCGGGGTGGATTCGTCTACATTCCAGGGCTCGAGGAACAAATCCTCCCGGGGACCTCGGCGCGCGGCAAACCCGGGCTTGGTCCTCGAAGGGCGCGCTCTCGCTTCTTACGTGTCGATGACGCGAGCCCGTGGGGCTTTGATTACCTCTTATGCGCGACAACGCGTTTGGCAAGGGAACGCCATCAGACCCGTCCCGAGCCGTTACCGCGCACTTAGGGCGCGTTCAGTGACCGTCGAGACACGCTAACCGCTGCGGAATTGTAGTGGTATCAGAGCTCGCCTCGACCTGATACGATGACATAACTCACATTATCGGAAGTGATACAGAAGCCACGCTGCGGGCTTCGAGGGCCCGCGGGCTCGCCCATTGACGAGGACAGATCCGGACGGGCGGCGACACGCGTCATGACCTCGACAGGCGGTGCAGCACGCACCGCGACCACGAGGGGACGCGAGTGCGCAGCCAGATGGGCCGGAGCGGCCGGAACCCGCGCGTCGGGACGATCACAGGCCTCGCAGGCCTGAGTCTGCTCGTGACGGCATGCGGCGGCGCGGCCGCCGCGGGAACCCCAGCGCCGGCCACGCCGGGCACCACGGAGCTCCACGCGTTCGACGAGCTGGCGTTCGTGCCCGCCAAGGACGCCTGGGAGATCGTCGACGCGTTCGGCTCGATCTGGACGAGCGGGTTCATCGGCACGATGGATGACGGCACGCTGAGCCGCATCGATCCTGCGACGAACGACGTCGTATCCAGCGTCCACGTGTCGGCCGGCACCGACGGCATCGCGGCGAGCGATGACGCCGTCTGGATCATGGACGGCGAAGCCCGCGCGATCAGGGCAATTGACCCGGCAACCAACGAGCTGACCAACCGGTCGATCCCGGTACCCGACGAGGGCGGCGACCTGTACCGGGTCGGAGACCGCATCTGGCACATGGGCTGGGACATGGCGAGCTCGATCGACACCACGACCGGCACGGTGACGTCGATGCCGATGGTCGGCGGGTGCGGCAACGGCTGCGGGATCGCCATCGGCGAGGACGCGGTGTTCAAGGCCGGTTCGGACGCCGTCTACCGCCTGGCGCTCGACGGCTCGTCGATCGAGGCGTCCAACATCGTCGACGCGAAGGGGTCGGCGATCGGCGTGGGCCCGGACGCCGTCTACGTGGGCTCCCCCACCGGTGGTGTGGCGATCCTCGACCCGAAGACGCTCGAGCTGCGCACGGTCGTGCAGGCGGACGTCGCCGTCACCGACACCGGGGCCAAGTGGTCGCTCGGCAGCCCCGACAGGGGCAAGATCATCGGCGACGCGACGGGTGCATGGATCCGCTTCTCCCCCGCCATCCGGCGGCCTCGTCGAGGTCGACGCTGCGACTGGACCGGGTCGCACGCTCGATGTCCCCGGCATCGCGGTGCTCGCCGTCGGCGACGCGACCCTCTGGGGTGGGACGACGGGCACCGAGGTGCGGCGCATCGATCCCGCGACGGGTGTGGTGACAGGCACGATCGACGTCGGGGCGAAACCGCTCGCTCTCGTCGATACGGGAACGACGATCTGGGTCGCAGCCGACGACGCGCTCGTGCACCGCTACGACGTCGATACCCTCGAGCCCGACGGCCCGGCCGCGGGGGTCGGCACCGATGCGTTCCGGATCGCCGCGACGTCCAGCGCGGTCTACGTCGTGAGCCAGGGCGTCGAGGGCACGGTGACCCGGATTGACCGTGCGACGGGCGCGGCGACCTCCGCGGTCGTGGCGGAACCGACGGATCCCAGGTCGCTCGGCGAGCTGCTCGCCGGCGACGACGCGGTGTGGGTCACCCGCCGGACCGACATCCTCCGCCTTGACCCCGTGACGCTGGCGCAGGGTCCGCCCGTCCGGCTCCCCGGCTATCCCGTTGGGCTCGTCCGCGATGGCACCCATGCGTGGGCGCTCGCCGACACCGGGCGCCTCGACCTCGTCGAGCTGCCTTGACCCGTTGGTGGGTCGCCGTCAGTCCTCGTGCTCGGCGCGTCGTGCCTCGAGCCCGCCGTCCGCCGTCTCGCGCACCTCATACACCGGCTGGTCGTAGACGGCCGGCCCGCGGGTGACGTGCCCGTCGGCCAGGTTGAACTGCGACCCGTGCCACGGGCACTGGACGCAGCCGTCGACGATCTCGCCCTTGTCCAGCGGCCCGCCCTCGTGCGCGCACACCGACGACAGCGCGCTGATCGGGTCGCCGTCCGTGGCGCGGTACAGCACGAGCGTGTCGGTGCCGGCCTTCGCCTTGACCAGCGTGCCCGCCGGCACCTCGGTCACGTCGAGCGCCTTCCACTTCGTCGAATGCGAGTCGAACGCGTGGCGGTCGACCTGGTTGCCTTGCCGGAACACGAGGTCGCCACCGACGTACGCGCCGGCGGCCATCGCCCCGTAGCCCGCGAACGACAGGAGCCGCGCCATCGGCCGCAGGCCGCGCGGCCCGAGCCGGAGCAGCGCCGAGCCGGCATACGCCGTGAACGCCGAGACCATGAGCGTCGCGTGCACCGTCGCGTAGACCTGCGGCTTCCCGTACGTGTCGACGGCATCGGCGGCACCCGTCGCGGCGGAGGCGGCCATGCTCGCGAGGCCGGTGAGCACGGCGATGTCGGCCGCGGTGTCCTGCCCGGTGACATCGAGGACCGCGGCGACCGTCATCGCCCCGACCGGCACATCCGTGACCACGGGATGCAACGGATGCCCGAGCCAGCGCCCGTTGAGCACGTCCTTGAGCGGCCGCGTCGCCTCGAAGACCTCCTTGAGGACCTCCTGCGCCCCCTCGCCGAGCGGCTTGGCCCACGAGGCCTGCTGATCGATGACGCGTCCGACCTGGCGATGCATCCCGTCCTCCGAGCAGTGAGGTCCCCGATCCCCGGATCGTCGCGCACCATCGCGCTGCGGAGCAACCGCTCCCGATGGCGGATACGTTGCAGTTGGCCGGAGGGGATTGTGCGCCCCTCCCCTACCCCAGTCTGACGGGCTACGCTGCAGCCGTGACCGCGCGCACGCCACGCACCCGCCCGGCCTTCGTCCCGCCGATGCTCGCCACGCTCGTCGCGGCGCCGTTCGACGGCCCGGACTGGCTGTTCGAGGTCAAGTGGGACGGGTTCCGCGTCGAGGCCGTGGTCGAGGACGGCGCGGTCCGGATCTGGACCCGGGGCCAGCAGGACGCGGCGGGCTACTTCGGCGACTTCCTCGCGCCGCCGGACTGGATCGCCGCCACGGATGCGGTCGTCGACGGCGAGGTCATCGCGCTCGATGACGCCGGCGAGCCCGACTTCGCGCTGCTCCAGGAGCGGATCAAGCACCGCAACCTGCCCGGGCAGATCGGGCTTCGTGTACGAGGTGTTCGACCTCCTCCATCTCGACGGCCGGTCGCTGCTCGACGAGCCGCTCGAGACCCGACGACACCTGCTGGCGGGCGTCCTGCGAGCCGATCCCCGTGTCCGGCTGAGCGAGCACATCGAGCACCGACGGCCTGGCGTTCTTCGAGGCGGCCCGGGCCCGCGGCCTCGAGGGGATCATGGCCAAGAAGCGCAGCTCGCCGTACGTGCCGGGCGGGCGGACGATGGCCTGGCAGAAGATCAAGATCCGGCCCGAGCAGGAGCTCGTCGTGGGCGGCTGGACGCCGGGCGCGGGCAAGGCGTTCGGGCTCGGGGCGCTGCTCGTCGGCGTGTACGAGGACGGCGCGCTGCGCTACGCCGGCAAGGTGGGCGCGTTCATGGGCACCAGCCGCGGCGAGCTCCAGGCGGCGCTCCAGCCACTCGCGACCGACACCACGCCGTTCGACCCACCGCCCCCGAAGCCCGTGGCGCAGACGGCGTCGTGGGCCCGCCCGGAGCTCGTCATCCGCGCCGAGTTCGCAGGCTGGACGGGCGACGGCAAGGTCCGCCAGGCGGCCTACAAGGGCATCGACCTCGGCAAGGACCCGCGAACGGTCAAGCGCGAGGTCGCCCGCACCTGAGCCCGCGCCCCGACTGGGCCGATCAGCAGTCGAACGCGGACCAGCACAGCTCGTTGCGGAGCCGCTGGTCGTCGAGCACGAGCTCGCGGATCGCGTCGGGCAGCCGCGCGCGCTGCCACCGGCACTCCTGGCGCCCGGCGTCGTCACTCGGCCGTCGGGCGCGGCGGCGCGGGCGGCGAGGACCGCATACGCCGCGGCACCGAGCTCGTGGGCCGCGACGTGGGCGACGACACCGGCCTGGCCGGCGGCGAAGGCGGCGTGTCGCGCTGCCCCGCGAAGGTTCCTGGCGGCGGCGTTGGCATGGCCGCCGGCCGACGCGCGCCTCGGTCATCGTCACCTCGCCTCGCGCCCACGCACGCGCCAGCTCGATCGCCCGTCGCGGCCGGTCATCCCCGGGCCGCACGTCCTCGAAGTGGTGCAGCACGTGCTCGGCGCAGTCGGCCGCCCACAGCGCGAGCAGGTGGTGATCGTCGTCCGAGAGGCTGCCGCCGCGGCGCACGGTGATGAACCGCGGGTCCCGGACCGTGGGCAGGATCATCGACCCACCGTAGCGCTCAGTCCCGCAGCGTGCGCTCGAGCCCGTCGAGGGTCGTCCGCAGCAGCGCGTCGTTGCCGGTGTCGTGCGCGTACGCCGCGAGCGCCGCGTCGAGGAACAGCGCGAGCACGCGGGCCCGCAGCAGCCGCGCCGGGGTGAGCCGCTCGGCGCCGTACGCGTCACGGAACGCGTCCCGCGCCGGCCCATCGAGCTGGCTCCAGTAGAGCGACAGGTCGACCGACGGGTCCGCGACGGCGAGGTCGCCCCAGTCGATGACCGCCGAGGGCCGCCCGTCCGGGCCGACGAGGACGTGCCGGACGTGGAGGTCGCCATGGACGAGCGCCTCGTCGGTGGTCGCCGGGAGGGCTCGGCCTCGTCGAGGAGCGCGAAGGCGGCCGGCGGCGCGGTCCACAGCCCGAGCGACGCCAGGGTCGCGAACCGCTCCCGCGTCCGGGGCACGCGGCGGGTCATGTCGGCCCGGCCGATCGGGTCGCGCGCCAGCCCGGATCCGAGCGCCGCGACGACCGCCGGCTCGTGGAGCGCGCGCAGGAACCCGGCGAGCGCCACCGCCGAACGCCTCGCGGTCACCGTCGAGCGGCGCGTCGGCGATCTCGCGCCCGGGCAGCAGCCGCGCGCCGAAGAACGGCCACGGGTAGCCCTCGGCCGGGCGGCCGATCAGCGTCGGCACCGGGATCGGCAGCGGCAGCCGCGGCGCGAGCAGCGGCAGGACGGCGATCTCGCGCTCCACGCCGGGCACGGCGATCGCCCGGCGCGGGAAGCGGAACGCGATCCCCTCCCCCGTCACCCACAGCGCGTTGTCCCAGCCCGCCGCGAGCGGCGCGAGGCCGTCCAGCGACACGTCCGGAAACTGCCCGCCGACGATCGCGCGGACGCCGCCTCGTCGAGGTCGACCTCGGCCGCCCACTCCGGGCGCGCCGCCCGCGGGTCCCCTCCCCCGCCGGTCACTGGCAGACCATGACGGCGAACAGCGGGACGGCGATCCCGGCGTGCCACGCGAGCACCGTGAGAATCGAGTTCGTGCGCATCGTGATGACGCCCGCCACGAGGCCGGCGCCCACGGCGAGGATCCCGACGAGCGGCCCCCAGCCGACCGCGGCGACCCACAGCCCGTACGCGACGCCCTGGACGACGACCGCGGGCCACTCACCGGTCGTGCGCGCGAGCCAGTGCTGGACGACGCCGCGGAACGCGAGCTCCTCGGCGAGGGCGATCGCGGCCGCGCCGAGCGAGCACCACCAGCACGTAGGACACCGCCGAGCCGCCGGCCGCTGGGCCCGGGGATGCCGCCGCGCAGGATCGAGACGACACACCAGCCCCGCCGATCGCGAACGCCGCCGAAGCCGAGGATCGCGTTGCGGACCGCGCGCCGAGCCGGGCGCCGGAGCCCGACGCTCGACCGACGCGTGCGCAGCAGGACCGCAAGCGCCGTGAACGTGCCGAGGACGACGACCGCCTCGACGACGGCCCAGCGACCCGGGGCGGGCCGGACGGATCGCAGGCCGCAGCGAGGTCGGCAGGGACGACGCCCGAGGCCCAGCGGACGGTGGCGAGCGCCGTGGCGGGGACCATCGCGGCCCACGCCCAGGCGACTGGCGCATCGCGCCGGGCGGCGACGACCGCTCCGGCCGGCCAGGATGACGGTCGCGACGGCCGCGAACGGCGGGATCGCCATCGCGGCCAGCAACAGGAGGACGGGCGCGGCGGCGCGCGCGATCGTCGGGGCCTGGAGGCCGCGGGACGTGGACACGAGCCCAGCCTACCGATCGAGGGTGGGGGTCGTGCGCTCGACGGACCGGGGCGAACCCGGCCGGAGACAGCAAAACGCCCGAAGGAACCGCCGCCCCGCTTTCGGTCCAGTCGCTGAGTAAACAACGTCCGGTCCGTAGTCAGTGCTGCTGCCCCTTCGGGCACCTGAATCCTATCGGGTCCCGGGCAGGCTCCACAACGCGGTTATCCACGAGAATCCGACTTCGGCTCGCCGGCGGCCGAAGTTGTCCACAGCCGATCCACGAACGCGTCGACCTGGACGCGGGTTAATGCGCGTGATCGAGCTCCAGCGGCCACGATTCGCCGTCGGCGAGGGACGGGATCCCGTCCTCGTCCAGGTCGACCGCGAGCGTGTCGCCGGTCGACGCCACCACGAACACCCAGCGCCGCTCGGCGAGCCGCGCGACCCGGAACGTCGTCGGCGTGACGGCGAGCTCGACGCCGATGCTGACGCCGGGCAGCGTGTGCCCCTCCCCCACCCCGACGTGCGGCTCGAGCAGCCGCGCCGCGGCGGCGCCGGTCGCCGGCGTCCCGACGACGAGCAGCAGCCCGCGCTCGGGCCACGGCAGCGCCACGTGCTCAAGCACCGGTGGGGCGTGCCACGTTCCCGTGGAGCATCGACCCCTCGGGATGGAGGGTCAGCAGCCCGGCCGCCGTCGCCAGCTCAAGCTTCGCGACCGAGCCGTCCGGCCGTGTCTCGAGCAGCAGCGAGCCGACGAGCACGCCGTCGTCGGTGAGCATCGACCGCCAGCGGCGGCCATGCCGACCGTCGGCGACCGTCCAGGTGATCCGCCCGCCCCAGTCGAGGAGCCCGGTCCCGGCGCGTCGCACGCGGGCGCCCGTCCCCCGACGGATCGCTCAGGAGGCGACTCCCTCGGCGGCGAGCGTCTCGGCCCACCGGTCGGCGGCGGCGCGCAGCTCGCCCGCCAGGCCCGGCGCCATGCGCCCGCGGACGCGGACGTCGCGGTTGCCGTAGTCGAGGTCGACCGTGCCGCGCTCGCGGACCCGGGCCAGGAGCTCGCCCGCGGCGTACGGGACCGCCACGTCGACGGGCTCCCACATCGAGGCGAGCAGCACCGCGATCTCCGCGCGCAGCGTGTCGAGGCCGAAGCCCGTCTCCGCCGACACGAGGACGGAGCCCGTCACCGCGGGCGCCGGCAGCTCCCCGGTCAGGTTCGGGTACAGGAGGTCGGCCTTGTTGAACGCGGGGAGGCGCGGCTTGTCGCCGGCGCCGAGCTCGTCGAGGACGGTCTGGACCGTCGCGCGGTGCTCCTCCTGGTGCTCGTCCGAGGCGTCGACGACCTCGACCAGGACGTCGGCGCGGGTCACCTCCTCGAGGGTCGCGCGGAACGCGTCGACGAGCTGGTGCGGGAGCTTGTGGATGAAGCCCACGGTGTCGGTGACGATCGCCGTCTGCCCGTCGCCGAGCTTGACCTGGCGCGAGGTCGGGTCGAGGGTCGCGAACAGCTTGTCCTCGGCCTTGGCGACCTCGCTGCCGACGAGCGCGTTGAGGAGCGTCGACTTGCCCGCGTTCGTGTAGCCGACGATCGCGACCGTCGGGTACAGGCGCCGGTCGCGGCCGCGCGCGGCGGTCTGCCGCTGCTGCTGGACGCTGTCGACCCGCTCCTTCATCTTCTTGATCCGGTTGCGGATGATCCGGCGGTCCGTCTCCAGCTGGGACTCGCCGGGACCGCGGGAGCCGATGCCGCCCTGGGTTCGCGAAAGGTGCGTCCACAGCCGGGTCAGGCGGGGCAGCTGGTACTCGAGCTGCGCGAGCTCCACCTGGAGCCGGCCCTCGTGGGTCTGCGCGTGGAGCGCGAAGATGTCGAGGATCAGCCGGCTGCGGTCGATGACCTTCGTGTTGAGCAGGCTCTCGAGGCTCTTCTGCTGGGCCGGGCTGAGCTCGTCGTCGGCGATCAGGATGTCGAACCCGGTCTCGCTCTTCGCCTGGAGCAGCTCCTCGGCCTTGCCCTTGCCCACGTACCAGTTGGGGTCGACGTGACGGCGGTTCTGCCACTCGGCGCCCACCACGTCAGCGCCCGCCGTGGTCGCCAGCGCGGCGAGCTCGGTCAGGCTGTCCTCGGCGTGCCAGCCCTGGTCGTCGCCGGTGTCGACGGCGAGCAGGAAGGCCTTCTCGACGGGCGGGGCGAGGTCGATCGTCTCTCGGGAGCTCATGGGAGCCGTAGCATACCCGGCGGCCGCTTCCAAACCGCGATGGCGCCCCCGCTACCGCATCCCACGAGCCTTCGAGCCGGGCCCTACCCCCGGGCGTTGTCGTCGGTGCCGCCGAAGATGAACCCGGGCGTGCCGGCCGTGTTGGGCAGGTCCTTCATGCAGGCGTAGCCGTTGCCGTTCTTGTCGATCTCGTCCCACTGCGCGTTGCGCACGAAGTCCTCGATCGCCGCCCCGTCTGCGAACCCGAAGCTCTGCGCCCAGGCATCGAACTCGGCGCTGTAGTCGCTGCCGTCGTAGACCGGGATCCCCTCCTCCGCCCAGCCGGTGACGCTGCGATCCCACCACTCGTCGACATCCACGCGCCGGAGCTGCCCGGATGCCTCGGCCGGGCACGCGATACGGCGGTCCTCGCCGCAACGGGTGCCGCAACCACGGCGCTGAGCATGAGGACCGCAGCCGCGGCCAACGCGAGACGCTTCATGGACCGATCCCTCCAGGCGCGGCGCCGGACGACGCCGCCTGTCAGTCGACGCCGTGCCCGGCGCCGGACACTCTCAGGAGCGCATCGGCATGCCGCGAACGTTCAATGGGCCGCCGGCCGCGCCACGAGCACGACGATGGACCGCGCGCGTCGACGCCGATACGACGCACTCCGGCACCGGCGTGCCGCCGCGGTCGACCTCGATGTCGGACGGCGACGGAAGCGAGGTGTCGATGATCCGGGTCCAGCCGACCCCGTCGATGCCGGTGCCGGGGAGCTCGAACTCGAGCGGCTCCCAGTAGGCGTTGAACACGAGGTGGATCGAGCCCGCCGGGCGTCGGCTGGTCAGCGCGATGCTGCGCGACCCGTCACTCGTGTCCGGCTGCCCCACGTGGACGCCGCTCCACTCGATCGCCGCGTCGCGCAGGATGTCGACGAGGCCGATGCCCGCGCCCTCGTTGAACAGCGGCACGAGGCGCCGCCGGAGGCGGATGAGCTCGCGGGTGAAGCGGTGCACGTCGGCGTGCCGCTCGACGTCCGACCAGTCGAACCACGCGAGCGCGTCGTCGTGGCAGTAGGCGTTGTTGTTGCCGCCCTGGGTGCGCCGGACCTCGTCGCCCATGAGCAGCATCGGGGCGCCCGAGGCGAGCAGCGTGAACACGAGCAGGTTCCGGATCTGCCGCGCGCGGAGCGCCTCGATCGCGGGATCGTCGGTCGGGCCCTCGACGCCGCAGTTCCAGCTCAGGTTCTGGTCGTTGCCGTCACGGCCGTCCTCGCCGTTCGCCTCGTTGTGCTTGGCGTCGTACGAGACGAGGTCCTGGAGCGTGAACCCGTCGTGGCAGGTGACGAAGTTGACGCTCACCTGCGGGTCCCGGCCGCGCGGGCCGTAGATGTCCGGGCTGCCGAGGAACCGCAGCGCCGCCGCCTTGGCCTTGCCCGGATCGCTGCGGACGAACGCACGGACGTCGTCGCGGAACACGCCGTTCCACTCCGCCCAGCGATCGCCCACGAAGTTGCCGACCTCGTACAGGCCGCCCGCGTCCCATGCCTCGGCGATGAGCTTCGTGCCGGCGAGGACCGGGTCGGTCTCGATGTCCCACAGCGTCGGCGGGTTGGCCATCCGGCTGCCCAGCCTCGTCGCGCGACAGCACGGCGGCGAGGTCGAACCGGAACCCGTCGACGTGCATCTCGCGCACCCAGTAGCGCAGGCTGTCGAGGATCATCCGGCGCACGATCGTGCCGTTCGCGTTGAGGGTGTTGCCGGTCCCGCTGGCGTCGACGTACGTCGAGCGGTCCGCGCCCAGCAGGTAGTACTCCTCGTTCGCAAAGCCCTTGAGGCTGAACGTCGGGCCGCCGGCGCCGCCCTCCGCCGTGTGGTTGTAGACGACGTCGAGGATCACCTCGAGACCCGCGCGGTGGAGCGCCTTCACGAGGTCGCGGAACTCGTCGAGCGGGCCCTGCCCGGCCGGGTTCGTCGCGTAGGCCGGGTGCGGCGCGAAGAACGAGACCGGCTGGTAGCCCCAGTAGTTGATCAGCCCGGCGGGCGCGGCGTACGGGTCGAACGCGAACACCGGCAGCAGCTCCACGGCGGTGACGCCGAGGTCGACGAGGTACGGGATCTGCTCGATGAACCCGCGGTACCGCCCTCGCCGGTCGTCGGCGACGCCGGAGCCCGGGTCCGCCGTGAAGCCCGCGACGTGGGCCTCGTAGATGATCGTGTCCCGGACCGATCGGCCGAGCGGGCGGTCACCCTCCCAGTCGTAGGCGCCGGGGTCCGTGACGACGCTCTTCATCGGGACCGGGTCGCCGGGGGCGCCGCCGTGGGACGCGGGCCGGTAGCCGTCCGGGATGGCGACCCCGGTGCCGTACGGGTCGAGCAGCACCTTCGTCGGGTCGAACCGCAGGCCGCGCTCCGGCGCCCACGGCCCGGTGACGCGGTACCCGTACAGCTGGCCCGGCGCGATGCCGCCGACGAGCGCGTGCCAGTAGGCGCCGGTGCGGTTCGTGGCGGGCGACAGCGTCGAGGACGCGGCTCGGGGATCGGTCCTCGGGCGTGTCGAACAGCAGCAGGTCGACGCCCGTCGCCCGCTTCGCGTACACGCTGACGTTGACGCCGTCCGGCGACCAGGTGGCCCCGAGCGGGTCCGGCGTCCCCGGCCCGATGATCCTGGCGCCGGTGGCGGTCGAGGTGGTCGCGTCGGCAAGCATGCGGTCAGGCTCGGCGGCGGGCCGCGGCCGCGTCATCGTCCGCGAAGGTGAGGTGGGGCGCGCCGCGAGCCAGCGATCGACGAGCGCGAGGACGGCCGGGCCGCGGATCGGTCGGTCGCGTCGACCACGGCCAGCGCGGGCTCGCGCCGGAACCACGTCTTCTGGCGCTTGGCGAACTGCTCGTTGTGGAGCGCGTCGAGCGCGATCGCCTCGTCCAGCGTGCGCGTGCCGTCGAGGAACGCCCAGCTCTCGCGGTAGCCGATGGCCGAGAAGGCGGGCAGCGCCGGGTCGAAGCGGTCGCGCAGCGCCCGTGCCTCGTCGACGAGGCCGGCGTCGAACTGCTGTCGCGCGCGCTCGTGGATGCGCCGGCGGTGCTCGGCAGGCTCCACGACGAGCTGCACGCCGAGCGACGGGCGCCCCGTAGCCGAGTGGCTCGGGAAGCGGCCCGTCGCCGCGGAGCGTCGCGATCTCGAGCGCGCGGACGACGCGACGCGGGTTGCGGAGGTCGGTGCGGGCGGCGATCGACGGCGCGAGGGCCTGGAGGCTCGCCGCCAGCGCCTCGACCCCGTCGTCCGCGAGCGTCGCCTCCAGCTCCGGCGCGGACGGCCGGGTCGTGCGGCAGGGCGTCCGTGTCGATGCCCGCGGTCACGGCCCGCAGCCAGAACCCCGTGCCGCCGGCGAGGATCCCGACGCCGCCGCGGCCGCCCAGCGCCCGCAAGCGCATCGAGCGCGTGTGCCCGGAAGTCCGCGACCGTGTACGGCTCGTCGGGATCCACGAGGTCGATGCCGTGATGGACGACGCGTGCCCGCTCCTCGGGCGTCGCCTTGGCCGTCCCGATGTCGAGGCCGCGGTACACCTGCCGCGAATCGGCGGAGACGATCTCCGACGGGATGCCGCGGGCGGCCAGCCGCTCCGCGAGCTCGATGGCGAGGCCGGTCTTGCCGGTCGCGGTCGGCCCGCCGAGGACGATCAGCGGCGCCGGCGCGTCGTGCCCGGACGCCTCGCGCCCGGGCGCCTCGTCCGGGCTCAGGCGAGCGTGCCCCGGAGCGCGTACGGCCCGCCGTGCTCCACGCGGACCCGCACGAGCTCGCCGACCAGCGCCGGCGCGCCCGCGACGTGGACGAGCTTGCCCTCGCGCGACCGGCCGGCGAGGTGGGCGATGCCCTCGGGCAGGTGCGCGAACGCGTCGCGTGACTCGGTCGTGCCCGCGGCCTCGTCGTCGTCGTGGTCGTGGCTGCGCGGCGGGACGACGGTGTCGACGAGGACCTCCGTCTCGCGGCCGACCCACGCGCGGTTCCGCTCGAGCCCGATCCCCTCCTGCACGGCGAGCAGCTCGTTCAGCCGGCGGCGCTTCTCGGCGGCGGGCACGTCGTCGGCCATGCGGGTCGCCGGCGTCCCGGGCCGCTCGCTGTAGGCCGCGGCGAACACCTGGTCGTAGCGGACGGTCTCGAGCAGCCGGAGCGTCGCCTCGTACTCGGCCTCGGTCTCGCCGCAGAAGCCGACGATGACGTCCGTCGACAGCGCGAGCCCGGGCACGGCCGCGCGGAGCGCCGCGAGCCGCTCGAGGTAGTGCTCGATCGTGTACTGGCGGCCCATCCGGCGGAGCATGGAGTCGGAGCCCGACTGGACCGGCAGGTGGAGCGCCTCGCACACCGACGGGCAGTCGCGCAGCGCCTCGATCAGGCGGTCGGACAGGTCCCACGGGTGCGAGGTGACGAACCGCAGCCGCGGGATCGCGGGCGCGCCGTCGGCGGTCCGCAGCCCGTCGATGGCTCGGATCAGCTCGGCCAGGTCGGGGCGGGCGTCGCGGTCCTGGTGCCGCCCCACCGTGCGCTCGGTGTGGACGTGCGCGAAGCGCGGCTCGGGCGCGAGGTCGTGGCCGTAGGAGTTCACGTTCTGGCCGAGGAGCGTGACCTCGCGGTAGCCGGCCGCGCCGAGGGCCCGTGCCTCATCGACGATCTCGTCGAACGGCCGGCTCCGCTCCGGGCCGCGGCTGAACGGCACGATGCAGTAGGTGCAGGTCTTGTCGCAGCCGTAGATGATCGGCAGCCAGGCGCTGATCGCCGAGCCGCGGCTCACCGCGCCGCCCGCGATCGCATCGGCGCGGGCCCGCACGAGGTGCGTCGCGTCGGAGACGGGAGCGCCCTTGACGAGCGTCGTGGCGGCGGTCGTCGCCGACGCGCCCACGGGTGCCTGCGCCGAGGCGAGGCCCAGCCGGTCGACGAGCTCCGGCTCCTCGTCCGGCCGCAGGAACAGGTCCACCGCGGGATAGCGGCGCTTGAGCCCGGTCCGGTTCGATTCGCGCACCGAGCAGCCGGTCATCACGACCCGCATCGACGGGTTGGCGGCCTTGAGCCGGTTGAGGTGGCCCTGGCGCCCGATCACCTTCGCCTCGGCCGCCTCGCGGATCGCGCAGGTGTTGATCACGACGACGTCCGCAGCGTCCATCGACGGCGCCTCGGCGCAGCCCGCCGCGAGCAGCCGCCCGGCCATCTCCTCGGAGTCGCTCTTGTTCATCTGGCAGCCGAGCGTCCAGACGAAGAACGCGGGCAGGGCGCGCGGCTCGGGCCGGAACTCCTCGAGGCGGGCGTCGTCGGGCGCGAACGGGTCGACGCGGCCCGGCCGGACCGGGTGCCGGCGGCGCGATGTCGAGGACGGGGAGGCTGCGAATCGTCATGCGCTGGTGATGGTAGTGCCTGTCGTCATCGCCTTCCGCGAGAGGGCCCGTACCCATACCCTCTGCATATGGAACTGCTCACCAATCCCGAGGCCTGGATCGCGCTCGTTTCCCTCACGCTCATGGAGATCGTGCTGGGGATCGACAACGTCGTCTTCATCTCGGTCCTCGTCCAGCGCCTCCCCGCCGCCCAGCGTGACCGGGCGCGGACGATCGGCCTGGGGCTCGCGATGGGCATGCGGATCCTGCTGTTGCTGTCGATCTCCTGGATCGTCGGGCTGACGGCGCCGGTGTTCACGATCGCCGGGAACGAGTTCTCGTGGCGCGACATCATCCTCATCGTCGGCGGCCTGTTCCTGATCTGGAAGGCGACGACGGAGATCCACGAGGCGCTCGAGGGCGAAGGGCCGCACCAGCGCGACGTCAAGGTGGCGACGATGCGGGGCGTGCTGTTCCAGATCGTGCTGCTCGACATCGTCTTCTCGCTGGACTCGGTGCTCACCGCGGTCGGCATGTCCAACGAGATCGTGATCATGGTGGCGGCGGTCGTGATCGCCGTCGGCGTGATGCTGTTCGCCTCGGGGCCGATCTCGCACTTCGTCCACGACCACCCGACGGTCAAGATGCTCGCGCTCTCGTTCCTGCTGCTGATCGGCGTGACGCTCATCGCCGACGGCTTCGGCCTCCACGTCGAGAAGGCGTTCGTGTACGCGGCGATGGGGTTCTCGGTGTTCGTCGAGATCCTCAATCTCGTCGCGGCGCGGCGGCGGCACCAGCCGCCCACGCCCGTCGAGCTCCATCCGACGTTCGTGAAGGACGCGCAGGCCGCCACGGAGGGCTGACCCGGGCGACGCCGGCGAGTGCTGCGGGCTACGCGCCCGCCCTGGTGCTCGCCAGCCGCGTGCGGAGGCCGGCAACCAGCGCGTCCGGCATCACGAGGCCGGCATGCGCCTCGGCGTACGGGCCCGGTGTCGCCGTGGTAGTCCGTGCCGCCGGTCTCGACGAGGCCGAGCGCCCGCGCCGTGGCGCCGATCTGCTCGCCGGGCCTCGGCGTCGAACGAGCGGTGGTGGGTCTCGAGGCCGTCGAGCCCCTCGGCGATGAGGTCGCGCAGGAGCGAGATGCGGTCGGGCGCCTGCCAGAAGTGCGCGAGCGACGCGAGGCCGCCCGCGGCGCGGATCGCGTGGATCGCCTCGACCGGCGCGAGACCCGTCCGCGGCACGTAGCCCGGCTGGCCGTGCGACAGGAGCCGCCGGAACGCGTCCTCGACGCTCTCGGCGAACCCGGCCGTGACGAGGGCGCGGGCGACGGTCGGGCGGCCGAGCGCGTCGTCCGCGGTGAGGTCGAGGGCCGCGACCTGGGCGTCGATCGGCAGCCCGATCTCGCGCAGCCGCTCGACGGTCGCGTGGAAGCGGGTCCGGCGGGCGCCGCGCTGGCTCGCGAGCGCGGCCTCGAACGCCTCGTCCGTCGGGTCGACGCCGATCCCCAGCACGTGGAGCTCGCCCTCGAACAGGTCGAGGCCGAGGCCCCGCGTCACGGCGTTGATCTCGACCGCCGGGACGAGCGTCAGGTCGGCGGGGAGCGGCGCCGCGCCGGGCGCGACCAGCTCCCGGTACCCGGCGAGGTTGTCGTGGTCGGCGACGGCGAACAGCCGGATCCCGGCGTCGTACGCCTGGCGGACGAGCTCGGCGGGCTCGAGGACGCCGTCGGAGCGGGTCGAGTGGGCGTGGACGTCGCGACCGCGTCGCCGGGCGTGAACGGCTCGCCGTCCTCGGGTCGCGGCGCGTGGCGCGCGAGCCGGATGCGCCATCAGACCTCGACGAGGCGCTGGATCCGCTCGATCTGGAGCGCGCGGCCGGTCGCGGGGTCGATGTCGATCTGGCAGGCGTTGAGCACGACCGGGCCCATCGCCCACCTCGAACCGCGTCGGCAGCGCGTTGACGAAGCGCGGCAGGACGGTGTCCGGGTTGAAGCCGATGACGCTCGACACGGGCCCGGTCATGCCCGAGGTCGGTCAGGTACGCCGTGCCCTTGGGCAGGATCCGCTCGTCGCCGGTGACGACGTGGGTGTGCGTGCCCACGACGACGCTCACCCGCCCGTCGAGGTACAGCCCGAGGGCGTTCTTCTCGCGACGTGAGCTCGCAGTGGAAGTCGACGAGCCGGATCGGCGGCAGCGGCTCGCTCGCCTCGTCGAGCAGCCGGTCGGCCTCGGTGAACGGGTTCTCGATCGGCTGCATGTAGGTCCGGCCCTGGAGGTTGATGACCGCGAGCTCGGTGCCGTCGAGCGCCTGGTAGGTGCCCCAGCCGCGGCCCGGGACGCTCGTGCGTGCCGTAGTTGAGCGGCCGCAGGACGCGCTCGCTGCTGTCGAGGAACGGGTAGATCTCGCGCTTGTCCCAGATGTGGTTGCCGCTCGTGATGACGTCGACGCCGGCGTCGAACAGCGCCTCGGCGGTGGAGACGTGAGGCCCATGCCGCCGGCGAGGTTCTCGCCGTTCGCGGTGACGAAGTCGATGCCCGCGCTCCTCGCGGATGCCGCGGCAGCGTCTGCTCGACGGCCACGCGGCCGGGCTTGCCGATGACGTCGCCGATCATGAGGACCCGGCAGGCGCCGGGCGGGCGGGGCGCGTCGCCGTTCGGCGGGTTGCCCAGCCGCGTTCGCCCGATGTTGTCGACCACGGCCCGAGTCTACCGGCTCGCCGTCACGGCCCCGGCATCGCCGCACGGCGCGTCCGCGTGGCCGGCCGCCCGTTCCCTACTTCGCGTACTCGACGGCGCGCGTCTCGCGGATGACCGTGACCTTGATCTGGCCCGGGTAGGTCAGGGTCTCCTCGATCTTCTTGACGATGTCGCGCGCGAGCCGGGTCGCGGTGAGGTCGTCGATCTCCTCGGGGCGGACGAGGATCCGCACCTCGCGGCCGGCCTGGACGGCGAACGAGCGCTCGACGCCGGCGAAGCTCTCGGCGATCGCCTGGAGGTCCTCGAGGCGCTTGACGTAGGTCTCCATCGTCTCGCCGCGGGCGCCCGGGCGCGACGCGCTGATCGCGTCGGCGATCTGGACGATCGGCGCCTCGATGCAGGCGTACTCGACCTCCTGGTGGTGGGCGGCGATCCCGTTCACGACCTTGCATCGGCAGGTTGTGCTTCTGGGCGATCTGCGCGCCGATGGCGGCGTGCGGCCCCTCGACCTCGTGGTCGACCGCCTTGCCGATGTCGTGCAGCAGGCCGCCCATCTTGGCGGCCTGGACGTCGGCGCCGAGCTCGGCGGCGATGATCGCGGCGAGGCGGCTCGTCTCGACGCCGTGGACGAGCACGTTCTGGCCGTAGCTGGTGCGGTACTTGAGCCGGCCGAGCAGCTTGAGCAGGTCGGGCGGCAGGCCGGGGACGCCGGCGTCGTAGCGCGGCCTGCTCGCCGGCCTGGCGGATGACGAGGTCGACCTCGGCGCGGGCCTTGGCGACGACCTCCTCGATGCGGCCCGGGATGGATGCGGCCGTCGGCGATGAGCTTCGTGAGCGCGATGCGGGCGACCTCGCGGCGGACCGGGTCGAAGCCCGAGAGCACGACCGTCTCGGGCGTGTCGTCGATGATCAGGTCGATGCCGGTCGCCTGCTCGAGGGCCCGGATGTTGCGGCCCTCGCGGCCGATGATCCGGCCCTTCATCTCGTCGCTGGGCAGGTGGACGACCGTGACGGTGTGCTCGGCGGTGTGGTCGGCGGCGACGCGCTGCATCGCGGTCACGATGATGTCGCGGGCCTTCTCCTGGCCTCGTCGCGGGCCGTCGCTCGATCGAGCGGGCGAGCTTGACCGCGTCGTGCTCGGCCTCCTCGCGGATGGCCTCGAGGAGGATGCCCTTGGCGTCCTCGGCGGACAGGCCGCTGACCTGTTCGAGGGCCGCGACCCGCTCCTGGTTGAGCTTGGCGAGCTCCTCGCGCTCGTGCTCGAGGTCGCGCTCGCGGTCGATGAGCTTGCGGCTCCTCTCCTCGAGCATGTCGGCGCGCTGGTCGAGCTGCTCGTCGCGGGGGAGCAGGCGGCGCTCGAGGTTCTGGAGCTCCGTCCGCGCTGGCGCGCCTCCTCCTCGGCCTCGCGCTGCAGGCGGAGCTTCTCGTCCTTCGCCTCGAGGATCAGGTCCTTCTGCTGGGTCCGCGCTCGGCGACGATCCGGGCGGCCTTCTCCTGGGCGGCCTTGATGGTCTGGCTGGCAACGACGCCGCGGGCGACGAATCCAACGGCCACGCCGATGACCGCGGCGACCACCGCCGCGATCAAGACGATCGGTTCCATCTTCAGTTCCTCCCCTCCGGACGAATTGCGCGCCGGAGGCGTTGTCGAATCAGTAGCGGGCGACGCGGCGCCGGTCTTCGCGTGGGCTCGGGAGCGGGCAGGTCAGTTGGGCTCTTCCCGCTCTCATCCGGTGCTGCGGCTCGCCCGGAAGCGGCCTCGAGGGTCCGCATCCGGTTGATCGGCACAGCCTACTACGGCGGCACCGAATCCGACGGGTCGCCGTCCTGACACCGGACCGGCTCCCGAGCACGCGCGGTACCGTCGTCGGCGTGGGCACCCTGGAGCGAGCGGTTCATCGGCTGATCGATGATTCCGGTGCCGCATCGGTCGCCGTCGTGGCGGTCCCGCCTCGACCGGCGGGCCGGCGGCGCTCGCGATCGAGCCCGACCTGGTGTTCCACGCGGCGTCGACGATGAAGGTCCCCGTGCTCGTCGAGCTGGAACGGATCGCGGCAGCGGGCGAGCTCGGCCTCGACGACACGCTCGTCGTCCACAACGCGTTCCGGTCGCTCGCGGACGGGTCGTCGTACGTCCTCGATCCGGCCGACGATTCCGAGATGCGCCTCTACGAGCGCGAGGGCGAGCGGGTCACGCTCCGGGAGCTCGTCGTGCTCGCCATCACGGAGTCCAGCAACCTCGCGACGAACCTGCTCGTGGACCGGCTCGGCGCCGAGCGCATCAACGCGACGATGGCGGACCTGGGCGCGTCGACGCTCGTCGTGCGGCGGGGCGTCGAGGACGATGCGGCGTGGCGGGCGGGCCTGAACAACACCGTCACGGCCGGCGGGCTCGCGACGCTCCTGCTGGCGATCGCCCGTGGCGAGGCCGTGTCACCCGCGGCGTGCGAGGCGATGCTCGCGATCCTCCGCGCCCAGGCGTTCAACGAGGGGATCCCGGCCGGGCATCCCGGCGGGCGTGGTCGTCGCCCACAAGACCGGATCGATCACGGACCTCTACCACGACGCCGCTCGTGGAGCCGCCGGGCGCAGTCCCGTACGTGCTCGTCGTGCTGACCCAGGGGCTCGAGGAGACCCGGGTCGCGCCGGCGCTCGTCGCCTCGATCGCCCGCGAGGTGCACGCGGTGCTCGGCACGCCCGCCGCCTGACGGTCCGGCCGGCGCTACTCCGGGTCGAACGCCTCGTCCTCGAGGTCCGCCTCAGCGAGCAGGCGCTTCGACACCGACGAGCACACGTCCGGCCCGAAGCCGTTCCGGGCCAGGAGCGCGTACGCCCGCTGCAGCCGGCGTCGCGGATCGGCCTCGCGGCGGATCGCCGGCAGCTTCTTCGCGAGCAGTCGCTCCGCGGCCGCCTCGTCGGCGCTGACGCGGCGGCTCGTCCAACTCGGCCGCGGCGACCGACGGCGTCCTCGCGCCGGTCGTCGAGGACCGTGTCCACGAGCGTCGCGGTCCACGCCCTTCTGGCCGAGCTCGCGGCGGAGCGCGTGCTCGCCGCGCGGCTTCGCGCGGTCCCGGGACTCGACCCAGGCGCGCGCGAACGCGTCGTCGTCGAGGTAGCCGAGCTCGCCCAGCCGCTCGATCGCGTCCGTCACCAGGTCGGCGCGATACCCGAGGCGGACGAGCTTGCGGCGGACCTCCGCCACGGAGCGGTGCCGCGCCTCGAGGAAACGCGCGCCGGCCTCGAGGACCTGCGCCGGATCCTCGACCTCGGCGCGCTGCGCACGGCGCTCCGCGGGCGTCGGCTTGCGCGGCCGGACGTGCCCTGGCGCGTCGCGTCGCCGCGGCCGCGCGTCGTCGGTCATCGCACGGCCAGCGCTGGGCCTACTCGGCCTCTTCGATGCCCTCGACCGGGACGGCGACGTCGGCCATCTTGGCGCGGATCTGGCGGTCGATCTCGAGCGGCGACGTCCGCGTTGGTCTTGAGGAACTCCTTGGACGCCTCGCGACCCTGGCCGAGGCGCGTCTCGCCGAAGGTGAACCAGGCGCCGGTCTTGGTCACGACGTCCATCGCGACGCCGACGTCGAGCAGGCCGCCTTCCTTGCTGATCCCCTCGCCGTACATCACGTCGAACTCGGCGACGCGGAACGGCGGCGAGACCTTGTTCTTGACGACCTTCACGCGGACCCGGTTGCCCACCGACTCCGTGCCCGTCTTGATCGTCTCGACGCGCCGGATGTCGAGGCGCACCGAGGCGTAGAACTTGAGCGCGCGGCCGCCCGGCGTCGTCTCGGGGTTGCCGAACATGACGCCGATCTTCTCGCGCAGCTGGTTGGTGAACACGAGCGCGGTGTTCGAGCGCGACACGGCGCCCGGTCAGCTTGCGCAGCGCCTGGCTCATGAGCCGGGCCTGGATGCCGACGAAGCTGTCGCCCATCTCGCCCTCGATCTCGGCGCGCGGCACGAGCGCCGCGACCGAGTCGACGACGACGATGTCGATGCCGCCGGAGCGGATCAGGGTCTCGGTGATCTCGAGCGCCTGCTCGCCGGTGTCGGGCTGGCTGACGAGGAGCTCGTCGACGTTCACGCCGCAGGCGCGGGCGTAGCCCGGGTCGAGCGCGTGCTCGACGTCGATGAAGGCGGCGATCCCGCCGCGCTTCTGGGCCTCGGCGATCACGTGCTGGCAGACGGTCGTCTTGCCCGACGACTCCGGGCCGAAGATCTCGGTGATCCGGCCGCGCGGGATGCCGCCGACGCCGAGCGCGAGGTCGAGCGCGATGGACCCGGTGGGGACGGAGTCGACCGACTGCCGCTCGGCCGACCCGAGCTTCATGATCGAGCCGCGCCCGAACTGCTTCTCGATCGCGAGGATCGCGGCGTCCACGGCGCGTCCGCGCTCGGCGACCGCCTTGTCCGTTGTCGTCCCGTTGCGGGCGTCCATGTCCTTGCCGGTGATCGTCATCCTGTCCTCGCTCCTGGCGGCGCTGAGCCGAACCGACGGAGCGGGACCCGGTCCCCGCCCGTGGCGCGGCGTCAGCCCTCGCCGGACTCCTCGTCCCACCGCGGCTTGCGCTGCTTCTTGATGACCTCCGCCTGTTGCGGAGCCTCCGAGAGCGGCGTCAGCTTCGGCTGGACGGACTTGTCCTTGGGCTTCTTCTTTGTTCCTTGGAGGGGCGGTCTCGTGAACCCATGAGTCGCCTCCGCGCTGCATTGACGGTATCGACACGGACTTCACGCGGGCTTGGCGGCGCCTTCACCGCCACTCATCCGGACGGCGCGTGCGCGCAATTCCGGCAGTTCGGACGGGGAAGGTTCCGGCGCGGATCGCGGCCCGGATTCTGGTGCATGAAGTCTAGGGTGAAGGTGAGGTTGTGACAAGTCGCGAGCCGGTACGCGAGCATCTCCTTGGCCCGGAACAGATGGGCCAGATAGGCCCTCGAGAACCGGGTGCAGAGCGGGCACGGACAGCCCTCCTGGACCGGTCGCGGATCGTCCAGGATACTGCGCGTTGCGCAGGTTCAGCCGGCCGCCCGGGACCCACAGCTGGCCGTTGCGCGCGACCCGGGCCGGCAGCACCGAGTCGAACAGGTCGATGCCCCGGTGGACCGCGTCGAGCAGGTCGAGCGGCGAGCCGAGGCCCATGAGGTAGCGCGACCGCGCGCGTCGCCGTCGAGGAGCGGGACCGTGGCGTCGAGCGTCGCGTTGCGCTGCTCCGGCGTCTCGTCGCCGGCGAGCCCGCCGATGTTGATGCCGTCGAACGGCAGCGACGCGATGAACCGCGCCGACTCCGCGCGCATGCCCGGGTCGAGCCCGCCCTGGACGATCCCGAACAGCGCCTGGTCGGTGCGCGTGTGGGCGGCGAGCGACCGCTCGGCCCAGCGGTGGGTCCGGTCGCATCGCCTCGCGCACGACCGCGCGCGGCGAGCTCGGGAACACCGGCTGGTCGAACGCCACCGCGATGTCCGGCCCCAGCGCCTCCTGGACCGCGATCGAGTGCTCCGGCGTGAACCGGTGGATCGAGCCGTCGAGGTGGCGACTTGAACGTCGACCCCGTCGTCGTCGATCACCCGCAGGTCGCCGAGCGACACGACCTGGAAGCCGCCCGAGTCGGTGAGGATCGGCCGGTCCCAGCCCATGAACGCGTGGAGCCCGCCGAGGCGCTCGGATCCGCTCGTGGCCCGGCCGCAGGTAGAGGTGGTACGTGTTGGCGAGGACGATCGACGCGCCGGCCGCCGCGACCTCGTCGGGGTGGAGCGCCTTGATCGTCGCGTTCGTGCCGACGGGCATGAACTGCGGCGTCTCGACGACGCCGTGGGGCAGCGTCAGGCGGCCGAGCCGGGCGCGCGTGGCCGTCGGCGGCGGCGGGACTGGACGAGGCGGCGCCGGTCACGTCAGCGCGGTTAGCAGCGCAGGACACCGAGCGACGATCGACACCACGAGCATCGTCCCGAGCGGGATGAAGATCGTGACGTTCTCGCGCTCGATCGGATGTCGCCCGGCAGGTGCCGAGACGGGATC
Source organism: uncultured Chloroflexia bacterium (assembly GCA_963763075.1). Lineage (GTDB taxonomy): Bacteria > Chloroflexota > Limnocylindria > Limnocylindrales > CSP1-4 > CAIXZV01. The sequence goes on from CAVXNF010000006.1 coordinate 193,738, forward strand.
CGCGGCCGAACATCACCAGCCCGGGACGATCACGCCCGACGACGACAGGATCCGGCCCACGGCCATCGCGGTCATCGGGTCGGGAGTCGTCCCACAGCGCCGGCATGTCGGCTCGGCGCGCGCGGGGCGGGATCTCGAGCCCGAGGCTCGCGAGGTGCTGCGCGGGCGCGCCTCGGTGGCGATCCGGCCCTGCGGCGTCCGGTCGAGGAAGCCGAGGCGGAGGAGGAACGGCTCGTACACGTCCTCGATCGTCTCGGGCTCCTCGGCGAGCACCGCCGCGAGCGCCTGGACGCCGACCGGCCCCGACGGCGAACTTCTGGATGATCGCGGCGAGCAGCTTGCGGTCGGTCGTGTCGAGGCCCAGCGTCGTCGATGTCGAGGACCTGCATCGCCTCGATCGACGGAGTCTCGTGGATCGTGCCGTCGCCGTGGACCTCGGCGTGGTCGCGGACCCGGCGGAGCAGCCGGTTGACGATCCGCGGCGTGCCCCGGCCGCGCTTCGCGATCAGGCGCGCGGCGTCCGGCGTCGACCTCCACGCCCAGGATCCCCGCCGACCGCCGGACGATCGCCGTCAGCTCGTCCTCGTCGTAGAAGTCGAGCCGGTACGTCATCCCGAACCGGTCGCGCAGCGGCGCCGCTGATCCGGCCGGCACGCGTCGTGGCGCCGACGACCGTGAACGGCTTGAGGCTCAGGCGCAGGCTCCGCGCGCTCGGGCCCTTGCCGATCATCACGTCGAGCGCGAAGTCCTCCATCGCCGGGTAGAGGATCTCCTCGACCGCCCGGTTGAGGCGGTGGATCTCGTCGATGAACAGGACGTCGCGCTCGTCGAGCGCGGTGAGGATCGCGGCGAGGTCCCCCGCCCGCTCGACCGCCGGGCCGCTCGTGTAGCGGACGTTCACGCCGAGCTCGCGGGCGATGATCGTCGCGAGGGTCGTCTTGCCGAGGCCGGGCGGGCCGTAGAGGAGGACGTGGTCCGCCGCCTCTCCCCTCCCCTTCGCCGCCTGGAGGAGCACGTCGAGGCTCGCCTTGACCTCGCGCTGGCCGATGTACTCGTCGAGCGTCCGCGGGCGCAGCGAGCCTTCCACGGCGAGCTCGCCGAGGTCGCTCGCGCCGGCCGCCAGGAGGCTCAGCGGGTCGTCGCTCATCGGGCGGAGTCTAGCAGGTGGCGTGCTCGTTTGGTACAGATGTTCGACAGCCGAGAATGGTCCGTCGCGCCGCATGCGACCGGTGCAATGATGGCCCCATGAGTGATCCGTTCACGATCGACACCATGCTCCGCCTCCCCCGCCTGTCGTCGCTCAAGCTGAGCCCCGATGGCACGCGGCTCGTCGTCGCCGTGGGCGGCGTCGCGCCCGACGGGAAGTCGATGGCGACCTCGCTGTGGCAGGTCGACCCCGACGACGCGGCCCCGGCGCGGCGGCTGACCCGCTCCGTCCAGGGCGAGGGCGCCGGCATCGCGTTCCTGCCCGACGGCGCGCTGCTGTTCGAGTCGATGCGACCGGACCCGGACGCCAAGCCGGACCCCGAGAAGAAGGTCAACGCGCTGTGGGCCCTGCCGGCCGCCGGTGGCGAGGCGCGGCTCCTCGTCGCGCCCGAGGGCGGCGTGTGCGGCATCGCGGTCGCGCGCGACGCGCACGCGCTCGTGTTCGGGGCCAACGTCCAGCGCGGCTCGCGCGACTTCGCCGGCGACACGGAGCGGACGAAGGCGCGCAAGGACGCCGGCGTCGAGGCGCTGCTGTTCGACGACTACCCGATCCGCCACTGGGACCACTACCTGGGGCCGCGGCTCCGCCGCCTGTACGCGGCGACCGTGCCCGAGGGCGAGGAGCGGATCGACGAGCCGCGCGACCTCGACGAGGCGGTCACCGGCTTCACGTTCGACGAGTCGGACGCCGACATCAGCCCGGACGGCTCGTTCGTCGTCGCCGTCCGGCGCGTGTACGCAGGGCTTCCCCGAGACGTACGACGACCTCGTCCGCTACGACGTCGCGAGCGGCGAGGCCACGCAGCTGACGCACGCCGATGCCGCGTACGTCCACCCGATGATCTCGCCCGACGGCCGCTGGGTCGCGGCGGCGCGGTTCACGTACGCCACGCCCGACGAGGCGGAGCGGATGACGCTCGTCCTGCTCGACGCGACGACCGGCGAGCAGCGCCAGCTCGCCGCGGAGGCGGACCGCCGTCCGGACTCGATCGTCTGGGGACCGGATGCGTCGACGCTCTACTTCACGGCCGACGACGAGGGCAACCACTCCGCGTATCGCGTCGACCTGCCGGACGGCACGGTGACCCGGCTCACCGCGGAGGGCGCGGTCACCGACCTCTGCCCGACCCCGGACGGCACGGCGGTGTACGCCCTCCAGTCGTCGTACGCGCACCCGCCGCGCGTCGTGCGGTTCGATGCCCGGACCGCGGACCAGGTCCCGCACCACCTCGCGAACGGCGTCGACGAGCACGGGATCGTCGCGCCCGGCGTCGTCGAGCGGGTCAGCGCGACCGCCGAGGACGGCACGCCGCTCGGCGGCTGGCTCGTCCGCCCGCCGACCGCGTCCGCCGCGAACCCGGCGCCGCTCGTCGTGTTCGTGCATGGCGGGCCGCTCGGCTCGTGGAACATGTGGCACTGGCGCTGGAACCCGCACATCCTCGTCGAGCGCGGGTACGCGATCGTCCTCCCCGACCCTGCGCTGTCGACCGGCTACGGCCAGCAGATGCTCGACCGCGGCTGGGGGCAGTGGGGCGGCACGCCGTACACCGACATCATGGCCGTGACCGACGTCGCGGTCGCCCGCGACGACATCGACGGCGAACCGTCGGGCTCATGGGCGGCTCGTACGGCGGCTACATGGCGAACTGGGTGGCCGGCCACACGGACCGGTTCAAGGCGATCGTCACCCACGCCTCGCTGTGGGAGCTGCTCGGGTTCCACGGGACGACCGACCACGGGCCGGCCTGGGAGCACGAGATGGGCGACCCGTACGTGGACCCGTCGGGCTACCTGCGCAACTCGCCCCGCGAGTTCCTGTCCGCGATGGCCGAGGCGAAGACGCCGATGCTCGTCATCCACGGCGAGAAGGACCACCGCGTCCCGATCTCCGAGGCGCTCATCCTGTGGACGGACATGCAGCGCCTGGGCATCCCCGGCAAGTTCCTGTACTTCCCGGACGAGAACCACTGGATCCTCAAGCCGCAGAACGCCCGGCTCTGGTACGGGACGGTGCTCTCGTTCCTCGACGAGCACCTGTGCGGGATCCCGTTCCAGCGCGACCCGCTGCTCGGCGGCTGACCGGGGCTGACCGGGCGCGGCTCCGGGCGAGGCCTCAGGCCGACAGCACGCCGTCTGCGCCGGCCGCCGCGAGCGCCTCGAGGCGCGGCAGCAGCGCGGCCGGTTCCGGCATCGCGGCGATCTCCGCCGCCGACCCGCCGTGCGGCGGTCCGGTAGGCCGGGTCGTCGAGGACGGTCCGGGTCGCGCGGGCGACGTCGTCGGGGCCACGCGCCTCGGGCGGGAGCGCGATGCCGACGCCCGCCGCGACGCACCGGTCCGCGTTCTCGGGCTGATCGGCGGCGACGGGCAGCAGCACGAGCGGCACGCCCGCCGCCAGGGCCGCGAGCATCGTCCCGGAGCCCGCGTGGAACACGAGCGCATCGGCGGTGGCGAGCAGGCGCGACATCGGGACCCAGCGCTCGACGTGGACGCGCGGCCCGCGCTCGCCCAGCGCCGCGGGATCCAGCTCCTGCCCGACGGCGGCGACGATCTCCGCGTCGAGCGTCTCGAGCCCGTCGAGCAGCCCGTCGAGGGCGTCCGTGCGATCCGGCAGCATCGTGCCCAGCGTGACGGCGACTCGCGGCCGGCCCGCCGGTCGTTCGTCGACCCACGACGGGACGGGGCCCTGGACGTCGTCGAGCGCGACGGGCCGGACCGGGACGGCGGTCGCGGGCGGCGGGTCGTCCGGGTTGAGCAGCGACGGCGGGCGCGTGCCGAGATAGCCGTGGCGGTGCCAACGCTCGAGCCCGGGATCCGCGGCCAGCCCGAGGGACGCCCGAAGCGCGTTGAGCGGCTCGGACGAGAGCCGGAGGCTGGTCCCCCGCCACGCCGTCGCCGCGTAGGCGACATGCGGGATCCCGAGCCGCTCGGCGGCGATCCACGAGCCCTGCTCGCTGTCCTCGTGGATCACGAGGTCCGGCGGCCAGTCGCGGGCGAGCTCGAGCGTCGCCGCGGCGAGCTCGGGGGCAAGGATCCCGGCGAACACCCGTTGCCAGACGAAGGCCGCGCGTCGGCGGCCCGTGAGCCCCTCGCGTTCGGGCACCTGCACGAACACCGACGGCAGGTCGGGCGAACCGGCGACCCGGTGCGGCAGCCCGACGCGCTCGACGGCCGGGCCGATGCTCGCGCCACCGACGACGACCACGTCGTGTCCGGCGTCGCGGGCGGCGAGCGCGAGCGGGAGCAGCGGGAGCACGTGGCCGAGGGCGGGGTTCGTGACGAACGCGATCCGCATGGCCGGCCTCCCGTCAGTCGCGCAGCAGCGTCCGCAGGGCGGCCTTGACCCGCTCCTCGAGCCCGGCGCCGACCGTCGCGTCGTTGAGCGCGAGCCGCGACGCCTCGCGCGCCTCGCCCAGCGAGTAGCCGAGCGCCTGGAGCGCCGCGACGACCTCGCCCTCGGACGCGCTCGCGACCGCGGTGGACGAGCCCGCCGCGACACCCGCCGCGGACACCTTCTCCTTGAGCTCGAAGATGATCCGCTCGGCGAGCTTCTTGCCGATGCCCGGGATCGCGACGAGCACCGCCTGGTCCTGCTGGAGGATCGCCAGCTGCAGGTCCGCGGTGGCCCGCGACCCGACGATCGCCAGCGCCACCTTCGGGCCCGACGCCGGTCACCGTGAGCAGCAGGTTGAAGAACCCCAGCTCCTCCGGCGTCCGGAACCCGAACAGCGCCTGCTGGTCCTCGCGGACGAGGTGGTAGGTGTGGAGCTTGAGCGTCCCGCCCGGCGTCGCGGTGGCGATGACCGACGGCGCGGCGAACACCCGGTAGCCGATCCCGCCGACCTCGATCACGAGCGAGTCGACCGCGACCGCCCCGACCCTGCCCTCGACCGACGCGATCACGGCGCGCGGTGCCTAGCCGCGGGCCTTGGCGCCGGCCGCCGCCTTGCGAGGCCCGGGTCTCGGTCGCGATCGCCTCGCGGACGGCACGTTCGTAGGGCGTCTCGCCGCGTGCGATCGGGGCGATCGCGGCGCGGTCCAGGACGCCGGCCTTGGCACCGGCGGTCCCGCCGTTCACGCGGTCCCCGGCACGCTCGGCGTTGGCGGTCGAGATCGCGATCGCCAGCGCATCGGCGGTGTCGTCGGGATGCGGGCACCTCGGCGAGCTGGAGGATCACGGCGACCATGCGCCCGACCTGCTCCTTGTCCGCGTTGCCGTAGCCCGTGACGCCGACCTTGACCTCGTTGGGCGTCGCCTCGCGGACGGGCACGCCGGCCTGCGCGGCCGCGAGCAGCACGACGCCGCGCGCCTGGCCGACGCCGAACGCGCTCTGGGCGTTCTTGCGAGAAGAACAGCCGCTCCACGGCGAGCAGGTCCGGGTGATGGGTCTCGATCAGCTCCGCGACGCACGCGTGGATCGCGGCCAGGCGATCGGGCAGCGGCAGGTCCGCGGACGTGGTCAGGGCGCCGTAGTCGACCGCGCGGAGGCTTCCGCCCCGCCGCTCGACGATCCCGTAGCCCATCGTCGCCGTCCCGGGATCGATCCCGAGGATGATCACCCGGCGAGCTCGGCGAGCACTTCCTCGGGGATGTCCACGTTGGTCGTCACGCGCTGCACGTCGTCGAGGTCCTCGAGCAGGTCGACCATGCGCATCGCCTTGCGCACCTGGTCCGCCTCGAGGCTCACCGTCTGCTTGGCGAGCATCGCGGACTCCGCGCCATCGACGTTCACGCCGGCCGCGTCGAGCGCCTTGCGCACGCCCTCGAGGTCGCCCGGCTCGGTGTAGATCTCGATCGGGTCGGACTCGGTGTCGACGTCGACGGCCCCGGCGTCGATCGCGGCCAGGGCCACCTCGTCCGGGTCGCCGCCGTCACGGGGGACGGTGATCAGGCCGCGGGCCTCGAACTGCCACGCGACCGCGCCCGAGCCGGCGAGCTGGCCGCCGGTCTTGGTGAAGATCGAGCGGACCTCGGCGGCCGTGCGGTTGCGGTTGTCGGTCGCGGCCTCGACGAGGACCGCCACGCCGCCGGGGCCGTAGCCCTCGTAGACGATCTCCTCGTACTGCTCGGCCTCGCCGCCGCCGGTCGCCTTCTCGATCGACCGCTTGATGTTGTCCGCGGGCATGTTGATCGAGCGCGCCTTGTCGATGGCGAGCCGGAGCCGGTAGTTGGCGTCCGGGTCACCGCCGCCCGCGCGCGCCGCGACCGCGATCTCGCGCGCGACCTTCGTGAACATCGCGCTGCGCTTGGCGTCGTTGACGCCCTTCTGGCGCTTGATCGTGGACCATTTGGAATGTCCAGACATCGGGCGCGAGTATACCGACTATCATCGAGTGAACGGGATCGTCGCCCGGGCGCGTGAGCGCCCCGCCCGCACCATGCCAGCGGGCCCGCATCGCAGCTCCAGCGCACCACCTGCGCCCACCGTTCCGTCGCGGCCGGGGCCGGTCCGACGGTTGCACCGAGAGGTACCGCGCGCGATGACGTTGAAGAGCCACGACCTCGCCCACATCCGGAGCGTCGTGCTCGCCGGCCATGCCGGCGCGCGGCAAGACCACGCTGGCGGAGCAGGTGCTCTTTCGAGCCGGCGCGATCCCGCGGCTCGGCAGGGTCGACGACGGCACGGCGCACCTGGACCACGAGCCCGAGGAGCAGAAGCAGCACCGGTCGCTGAGCCTGGCGGTCGGGACGTTCGAGCGCGGCGAGCACGAGATCACGCGTCGTCGACACGCCCGGCTACCCGGACTTCGTGGCCGAGATGATCGAGGGCTTCCACGCCGCGGACGCCGCGCTGTTCGTCATGGACGCGTCGGGCGGCGTCGAGGCGGGCCTCGAGACGGCGGTCAAGGCGGGCCGCGCGACGGGCACCGCGGCCTGCTTCGTCCTCAACAAGTGCGACCGCGAGAACGCGAACCCGTCGGCGGCGCTCGACGCGCTGCGCGCCGACGTTCGGCAACAAGATCGCCCCGCTCCACCTCGCGATCGGCGCCGCGGACACGTTCTCGGGCTACGTCGACCTCGTCCATCGCAAGGCGTACCGGTTCGAGGACGGCAGGCCGAGGTCGAGATCCGAGATCCCGGACGAGCTCGCCGACGAGGTCGCGCGGCGTCGGGACCAGCTGCTCGAGGCGGCGGCCGAGGCCGACGACGACGTGTTCGAGAAGTACCTCGTGCGAGGAGGAGATCTAGCGACGCGGAGCTCGACGCGTGCCTCCACAAGGGCGTCCGCGAGTCGGTCCTGGCGCCGGTGCTGGTGGCCTCGGCGACGAAGGGCATCGGCCTCAACGCGCTGCTCGACGCGATCGTCCGCTACCTGCCCTCGCCCGAGGAGGAGGGCCCGTACGCCGCGACCGACAAGGCCGGCAAGGACGTCGAGGTCGCGGCGGATCGGCAGCCAGCTCCTCGTCCGCGTGTTCAAGACCGCGGCCGACCCGTTCGTCGGGCGGCTGACCTACCTGCGCGTCCTGTCGGGCACGCTCAAGAGCCAGGGCGTCGATCTTCAACGCGACCAAGGGCGAGGACGAGCGGATCGGCCAGCTGCTCTATCTCCACGGCAAGGAGCAGGAGCCGGCCGCGGAGCTGCGGTCGGGCGAGATCGGCGCGGTCGCCAAGCTCGGCCTGACCGAGACCGGCGACACGCTCACGACGCGCGACGCCGCGCCTGGTGCTGCCGGCGATCGACTTCCCGGAGCCCACGCTCCAGGTCGCGATCGACCCGGTGTCCAAGGGCGACCTCGACAAGATGGGCCCGGCGCTCCAGCGGATGCTCGAGGAGGAGCCGACGGCGCGGGTCGAGCGGTCCGACACCGGCGAGCAGATCCTGCGCGCGGTCGGCGAGGCGCACGTCGCGGTCATCACCGAGCGCCTCAAGCGCAAGTTCGGGGCGGCGATCGCGACCCGGACGCCCACGGTCCCCTACCGCGAGACGATCCGCGGCTCGACCAAGGCCCACGGCCGGTACAAGAAGCAGACCGGCGGGCACGGCATGTTCGGCGACGTGTGGATCGAGCTCGAGCCGAACCCCGCCGCCGGCGTCGAGTTCGCCGACAAGGTCGTCGGCGGCTCGGTCCCCAAGGGCTTCTTCGCGGGCATCGAGAAGGGCATCCGCGAGACGGCCGCCGAGGGCGTGTTCGCGGGCTTCCCGCTGGTCGACTTCAAGGCGACCCTCTACGACGGGTCGTTCCACCCGGTCGACTCGAACGAGCTGTCGTTCAAGATCGCGGCCTCGATGGCGCTCAAGGACGGCGTGCTGCAGGCGAAGCCCGTGCTGCTCGAGCCGATCATGACACGTCGACGTCCGGATCCCCGAGCAGTACATGGGCGAGGTCAACCGCGACCTCAACGGGCGCCGCGGTCGCGTGCTGGGCATGGACCTCGCCGACGGGCAGCAGGTGATCAGCGCCCACGTGCCGCAGGCGGAGCTGTTCTCGTACGCGACCGAGCTGCGGTCGCTGACGGGCGGGCGTGGCACGTTCAGCGCGGCCCTGGACCACTACGAGGACGTGCCGTCACACCTCGCGGAGAAGATCGTCAGCGCGCACAAGAAGGACGGGCACGGCGAGGGCCACTGATCCCGTCCGAGGCGCCCGAGGGGACGAGAGGACGATGAACGAGCCGCCGTCGCGCGATCCCGTCGCGCCGGCCGTCGGCGTGACCGCGCATGGTCCGGCGTCGGGCGTCCCGCTGCCGCCTCCGCCGCCGCTGCCGGTCCTCGCGCCGCCGCTTGCCCCGCCGCCGACTCACCCCGCCGCCGGGCTGGTCGTCGCCGCGTGGCTGGCCGGTCGCGCCCACGGACGCGTCCACGGGCTGGCTCCCAGCCGCGTGGCAGCCGGGCCGGATCGTCGCGCCGGCGGCAGGTGGCCGAACCGTCGCGCGGCTCGCGGCCGTCGGGGTCATCGGCGTGACCGTCCTCCTCGCACTCGCCATCGCGGCGCTCCGGGTCGCGGGCACGTACCCCTCCAGCCTCGTCGGAACCGACGGTCCCGGCACAGGCCCGGCAGCGGTGCTGGTGCTGCTGCTGGTGATCGCGATGCTCGCGCTGACGGTGGGGGCGGCGCGTCACTACCTCGATGGCGCCCGGCGGCGGGCGGGCATGGACGGGGTCGGGGCGTTCGTCGAATCCGCGACGGACGAGGCCAGGCGCCGGTCGGGCACGGCGGCGCCCAGGTCGGGCCGCTGTCGATCCGGCCGATGCGGCGGACGATCCTCGTCGCGCTCGCCGCCGCGATCGCGGGAGCGGTCGTCCTCGCCATCGGCCAGGGCGTGCTGTGGTTCGCGGCAAGTGAGCCGGCAATTCGCGCCGGAGCGTGGCTTGCGATCGGCGGGTCGATCGCGCTGATCGCCGCCGCGGCGCTCCTGCCGGTCGTGTTCCGGGGCACGGATCGCCGGCTCACGGAGGCGAGCCGCGCCGCGGAGGGCGGGCCGGTCGTGGATCCGGGTCGGCGCAACGTCGTCGTCGCGCCGCTGCTCGCGGTCGCCATCGCTCGGGTCCACGGCGCTTGCGTTCGGCATCAACGTCGCGGATGCCGAGCCGGCGGTGTGCGACGTCGGGCCCGGCTGGTCGTGCGGCCTCGTCCGCGTGCCGGCCGATCGTGATGCGCCGTCGTCGGGCGTGCTCGAGATCGCGTACACCATCCACCCGGCAACCGCCCTCTCCCCGGGCGCGCCGCGACGGGTGCTCGTGCTCGCCGTCGGCGGGCCGGGCGTCGCCGGGCTGCCCGAGGCGGACTGGATGTACGACAGCCTCGACGCCGCGTGTCCGCGACCAGTTCGACGTCGTCGTCTACGACCCGCGCTCCACGGGCCAGTCCGAGTTCCGTGACTGTCCCGACGCGGCCACGGCGTACTACGCCGAGGACGGGCTGCCGACGGCCCCATCGGCCCGGACGTTCGCGGAACGGTGCATCGCGGAGAGCGGCGCCGACGCGCTCGACCTCGCCCGGTACGGCACCCGTGCGGTCGCCGAGGACATCGACGCCCTGCGCGACGTCCTCGGCGTGGAGCGGATCTCGCTGTACGGGGTGAGCTACGGGACGGTCGTCGCCCAGGCGTACGCGGCGGCCCATCCCGACCGCGTCGACGCGCTCGTCCTTGACGCGCCGGTCGATCGCTCGCTGCCACCGGCCGAGAGCTGGGCGGTGAGCGCGGTCGGGATTCGAGTCGGCGCTGCAGGACACGTTCGCCGCGTGCCGGGCGGACTCCTCGTGCCACGACGACCTCCCCGACCCCGGCCGGGCGTGGACGCGGCTGCTCGACGCGACGGAGCGCCGGCCGCTCGAGACGCAGCTGTTCGACGACCACGGCTCCGAGTACCCGGTGACGATCACGCGCGCCGGCCTCGTCAACATGATGCAGGGCGCGATGTACGACATCGACCGACCGGATGTCGTTCCTGCGTGCGCTCGCGGCGTATCGACCGCGAGGACTCGCGCGGGCTCGCGCGGCTGTGGGACGCGTGGAGCGGCGCGTCGGCCGACTCGTCGTTCGCGTACTTCGCGACCTGGTGCGCCGACGGGCGCCACTCGCCGACGTCCGCGGCCGACGACTTCGACGCCTACGTCCGCGTGGCGCCCGCGCGCCGGCGTCTACGATCCGGCGCTCGCTGAGCGTCGCGTACAGCACCGCGCCCTGCCTGTACTGGCCCTCGCAGCCCGAGCAATGGCGGCACCGGCCGAGGCGACGACCGTCCCGACGCTCATCCTCGCCGCGACGAGCGACCCGATCACGCCCGTGTCCGAGGCGAGAGCGATCCTCGGACGGCACCCGGAGGCGCGGCTCGTCGAGACCCGCGGCGGGGCGCACGGCTCGCTGGGCGACGACTGCCCGATGGAGCGGATGACGCGCTTCCTCGTCGACGGGACGCTGCCCTCGGCGTCGCGCACGTCGACCTGCGTGGGCTAGATCATCGACGTCTACATCCCGATCGCGCCGCTGCCCGCGACGACGGCCGACGACGTGGTCTCCGGGCTGTACTGGGAGCTGTTCGGCGACCCGCTGGTGCTCGGCTGGTCGGGCGACGAGCCGCTCGAGTTCGGCTGCGCGGACGGCGGGACGGCGACCTTCGAACCGGTCGACGAGCGCTGGCGCACGGCGGTCAGCCTCGACCGGTGCAGTACGTGCCCGGCGCGCAGCTGAGCGGCTCCGGGACGCTCGAGCTGTCGGGCTGGGGCGCCGACCTCGACCTGACCTCGCCGCGGGGCGACCTGCACCTCGACGGCGACTACGACCACTGGCGGATCACAGGGACGTGGGATGGCGCAGCCGGTCTCCGTCGACGAGTAGCGGACGAGGAGCGGGACGCCTCAGGCCGCCGGGCCGTCCAGCGCCTCGAGCAGGGACCGCAGGTCGATCCGGCCCTCGTAGATCGCCTTGCCGACGATCGCGCCGGCGCAGCCGGCCGCCTGGACCGCGAGGACATCCTCGATCGATGCCACGCCGCCGGAGGCGATGATCCGGCCACGCTCGAGCGCCACGAGCGAGCGCAGGAGCGCGAGGTCCGGGCCTTCGAGGGATCCGTCGCGCTCGATCGCGGTCACCTCGAAGGTGTCGACGCCGGCGTCCGCGAGCATGCCGATCGCATCGGTCGCCGGCACGCCCGGCCGCGCCCGGACGCCAGCCCTCGCCGAGCGCGAGCCCGTCGCGGATGTCGATCGAGCCGACGATCCTCGACGAGCCGTGGCGGTCGACGAGCTCGCGAGCGAAGGCGGGGTCGCGGAGCGCCGCCGTGCCGACGGCCACCCTCGCGGCCCCGATGCCGAGCGCCCCGGCGACGTCCTCCGCGGTCCGCAGGCCGCCGCCGAGCTCGACGCGTGCCCGGCCGAGCGTCTCGGCGACGATCCCCGCCGCGACCTCCAGCTGGCGCGGCTCCCCTGCCCGCGCGCCGTCGAGGTCGACGACGTGGAGCCAGGTCACGCCGATCGCCGCGAACCGCCCCGCAACGGCGACCGGGTCGCCGTCATAGGCCGTCTCGCGCGCGAAGTCCCCCTGCTCGAGCCGCACGACCTGGCCGCCGCGCAGGTCGATGGCGGGCAGCAGCTCGAACGCCCCCTGTTCCGTTGACATGCGATCCCCCGTCCTGCTACCGTTTTAGCACGCTAATACGCTAGCATGCTCACACGAGGCGCCGGTCGCTGGCGCCGCGACCCCCGGAAGGAGCCGCACGCCCGTGGCCGAAGAGTGGCGAACGCCCGAGACCGACGCCCTGATCGACGCCATTCTGCGCCTCGACAGCCGCGACGAGGCGGAGCGATTCCTGCGCGACCTGTGCACGCTCGGCGAGCTGCGCGACATGGGCCAGCGATGGGCCGTCGTCCGGCTCCTCGACGACGGCCTCCACTACGCCGAGATCTCGAAGCAGACCGGGGCGAGCACCGCGACGATCACCCGCATCGCGTCGTGGCTCAACCACGGTGAGGGCGGCTACCGGCGCATGCTCGAGAAGCTGAAGTCGACGTCCGGCGAGGGATCGCTCCCCTACCCGACCGGCACGGAGCGATGAGGGACCGCCTCCGCCTGGCGATCCCCAACAAGGGTCGCCTGCTCGAATCCACCCTCAGCCTGCTCGCCGACGCCGGGCTCGTGTTCGAGGCGCACGACCGGAGCCTCGTCGCACGCGTCCAGAACCACCCGCTCGACATCCTGTTCGTGCGCACGAACGACGTGGTCGAGTTCGTCGCGGATGCCGTGGCGGAGGTCGGCGTGACGGGCGGCGACATCCTCGCCGAGTCCGGGGTCGACCTGCCGGTCCTGCGCGAGCTCGGCTACGGCCGCTGCCGCCTGGCGGCCGCCGTGTCCGGCGACGCCCCGTACCAGGAGCTCGCGGACCTCAACGGCGTCCGGGTCGCGACATCGCACCCCAACGTGACCCGCCGGTTCTTCGAGCGCCAGGGCATCGCCGTCGAGGTCGTGTCGCTCTCCGGCGCCGTGGAGGTCGCGCCGCGGCTCGGCCTCGCCGACGCGATCGTGGACCTCGTCTCGACCGGCTCGACGCTCCAGATGAACGGGCTGCGAGCCATCGGCGACATCCTCGCCTCCGAGGCGATCCTCGTCGCCAACCCGGTGGCCTGCGTGGAGCGCGCGCCCGAGCTCGACGCCATCGTGACGATGCTCGGCTCGGTGATCGCCGCCCGCGGCCGCAAGTACCTGATGATGAACGCGCCCGCGACGAAGCTGACCGAGCTCGAGGATCTCCTCCCGGGCCTCGAGTCGCCGTCCGTGATCCCGCTCGCGCACGAGGGGATGATCGCGATCCACTCGGTCGTCGGCTCGGACGAGGTCTGGGGCCTCCTGCCGCGGCTCAAGGCCGCCGGCGCGTCCGGGATCCTCGTCCTGCCGATCGAGAAGATCCTCCCGTGACCGCGCTCGGCGACCCCGCCGGCCTCACGCTCCGCCGCCTCGACCTCCGCGCGCCCGATGCCGCGGCCGAGCGCGAGCGCGACGCCCTGTGCCGCCGCGGCGCCGTCCCCGATCCTGCCGTCCGGGACGCGGCCCGCACGATCCTCGCCGACGTCCGCGAGCGCGGCGCCGACGCCGTCCGGGACGCCGCCGCGCGCTTCGGCGGCGGGCGGCCCGACGGTCGCCTGCTCATCGATCGCGACCGAGCTCCGGGCCGCCGTCGACGCCTGGCGCCCGACCGATCGGGCCGCCCTCGAGACGGCCATCGCGAACGTCCGCCGGTTCGCCGAGACGCAGCGGCCGGTCACGACCCGCACCACGATCGTCGAGGGCGTCGAGCTCGAGCGCCGCTGGCTCCCGGTCCGCCGGGCCGGCGTCTACGCGCCCGGTGGCTCGGCGCCCTACCCGAGCTCGCTCGTCATGGGCGTCGTCCCGGCGCGGGTCGCGGGCGTCGACACGATCGTCGTCGCGTCGCCCGCGGACGTGACGGGAACGTCCACCCGGTCCTGCTCGGCGCGGCCGGCCTGCTCGACGTCGACGCGCTGCTCGTCGCGGGCGGCGTCCAGGCGATCGCCGCCCTCGCGTACGGGCTGCCCGACCGAGGGCCTGGCGCCGATGGACCTCGTCGTCGGGCCCGGATCCGCCTGGGTCACGGCCGCCAAGGTCGAGATCGCCGGCGAGGTCGGCATCGACCTTCCCGCCGGCCCGTCCGAGGGGCTCGTCCTCGCGGACGCCACCGCCGATGTCCGGACCGTCGCCGCCGACCTCGTCACCCAGGCCGAGCACGGCCCGGACTCGCCCGCCCTGCTCGTGACGCCGGACGAGGCGCTCGCCGATGCGGTCGAGGCCGAGGTCCGCCGCCGCCTCGCCACCGCGAGCCGCCGCGACATCCTCGGCCGGGCCCTCGCCGACCACGGCCGGATCGTGCTCGTCCCGGACCTCGAGGCCGGCATCGCCTTCGTCAACGACTACGGCCCGGAGCACCTGTCGCGTGGACGTCGAGCCGCTGGAGGCCACCGTCGACCGGATCCGGAACGCCGGCTCGATCTTCGTCGGGCCGCTGGAGCCCGGAGAGCGCCGGCGACTACGCCTCGGGCGCGAACCACGTCCTGCCCACCGGCGGCCTCGCGCGCGCCTGCGGGCCGCTCGCCGTCGAGACGTTCGGCAAGTTCAACCAGGTCCAGCGGATCACGCGCGAGGGGCTGGCGACGCTCCGACCGGCCATCCGCGCCCTCGCCGAGGCGGAGGGCCTGCTCGCCCATCGCGACGCGGTCGAGGCCCGCTTCGACGACGAGGCGCCCACCCGACCCCAGCCGCCCAGGAGGCCGCCCGATGAGCCCCAGCCCGTTCGCGGTGACCTCGCCGACCGATCCCGCGTCCTACAGCTGGGAGGCGACCGACGAGGGCGTCGCCGAGCGGTTCGGGATCCCGGTGTCGCAGGTGCTCCGGTTCGACCTCAACACGTCGCCCGCGCCGCCCGCGATGCTCCCCGGCCTGCTCGCGGCCAACCGGTTCGAGACGACGCCTCTCGGAGTACCCGCCCGGCGACTACCGCCGGCTCGTCGAGGCCGCCGCGGCCCGCTACGGGGTCGCGTTCGACGAGGTCGTGCCCGGCGCCGGCGCGGACGAGATCCTCGACATGTGCACGAAGGCGTTCCTGCCCGCGGGCGAGGCGGCGGTCATCTCGATCCCGACCTACGCCGATGTACCGCGTCCACGCCGAGCAGCGTGGCGGCGAGGTCATCGCCGTGCCGCGCCGCTCGAAGGCCGACGGCTGGGCGATGGACGTCCCGGCGGTCCGTGCCGCGGCCCGCGAGCGCGACGCTCGTCTGGGTCTGCAACCCGAACAACCCCACCGGCCGCCCCGAGCCCGACGGCGCGATCGAGGCGCTCGCTCCAGGGCATCGAGGACGACGCCGCGGCCGACGGGCGCGCGGCGCCCGCGGTCGTCGTGGACGAGGCCTACAGCGAGTTCGTCCGGGCACTCGGTGATCCCGCTCCGGACCCGGTACCCGAACGTCGTCTCGGTCCGCACGGCCTCCAAGGCGTACTCGATGGCCGGGCTGCGGGTCGGGTTCGCGGTCGGGGCCGCGCGAGACGATCGCGCCGGCTCGCGATCTACCGGCCGCCGGGCTCGATCGGGACCATCTCCGCGACGTCGGTCGCGGCCGCGCTGCGAGGACCCGACGAGATGCGACGCGAACGTCGACCGCGTCGAGGCGGAACGGCCGCGGCTCGCGGCGGCGCTCGCCGAGGTCGGCTGGGACCCGCAGCCGAGCGTGACCAACTTCCTGCTGCTCGACCTCGCCACCGCCGAACGGGCCGAGGCCGCCGCGCTCGCGCTCATGGCCCGCGGCCTCGTGCCGCGCACGTTCGGGCACGGCCATCCGCTCGCGCTCTGCCTGCGCGTGACCGTCCGCAACGCCGGACGAGGACGAGCGCCTGATCGAGGCCGCGTGGGAGATCGACCCGACCCTGCCCCCCCGCCCGCCCCGGAGACCGCCGCATGACCACGCCGCTCGGCACGCTCGACGTCCAGGCGCGCGAGGCCGCCGCGTGACCGTCGCCCGGAGGACGCGCGAGACCGACATCACGATCTCGCTCGGCCTCGACGGCACCGGGAATGCCGTGATCGCCACCGGGATCGGGTTCTACGACCACCTGCTCGGGTCGCTCGCCCACCACGGCCTGTTCGACCTCGACATCCGGGCGACCGGCGACCTCGAGATCGACGAGCACCACACCGTCGAGGACGTCGCGCTCGTGCTCGGCGCGGCGTTCGCGGAGGCGCTCGGCGACCGGGCCGGGATCCGCCGCTTCGGCGACAGCAGCGTGCCGATGGACGAGACCGTCGCGACGGCGGTCATCGACGTCGGCGGCCGGCCGTACGCGGTGATCGACCTGCCGTTCCGCGCCGAGCGTGCCGGGCAGCTGCCGCTCCAGCTCGTCGACCACGCGCTGGAGTCGTTCGCGCGCACGGCCGGCGCGACGCTCCACCTGCGCGGCACCGGCCGCAACGACCATCACCTCGCCGAGGCGGCGTTCAAGGCGCTCGGGCCGCGCGCTGCGCGTCGCGTGCGAGCCCGATCCCCGCCGCGAGGGCGTCGCGTCGACGAAGGGCTCGCTCGGGTGAGCGAGGCAGCGCGACCCGGCCGCTCGTCGTCGTCGTGGACTACGGCGCGGGC
The DNA here is from genome assembly GCA_963763075.1 of uncultured Chloroflexia bacterium. Classification (GTDB taxonomy): domain Bacteria; phylum Chloroflexota; class Limnocylindria; order Limnocylindrales; family CSP1-4; genus CAIXZV01. The sequence goes on from CAVXNF010000006.1 coordinate 210,521, forward strand.
AACCTCGTGTCGATCGAGCAGGCGCTGCGCACCGCCGGTGCCGACGTGCGCCTGGCGACGACCGGCGACGAGATCGACGGCGCGGACCTGCTCGTCGTGCCGGGCGTCGGGGCCGCCGCGCCCGCGATGGAGCGGCTGCGAGCCGGCGGCTTCGTCGAGCCGATCACGGCCTGGGTCGCAGCAGGACCGCCCGTTCCTCGGCATCTGCCTCGGGCTCCAGCTGCTGTTCGAGGGCTCGGACGAGGACGGCGCCGAGACGCTGGGCGTCCTGCCCGGCCGGACCGTCCGCCTCGAGGACGCCCCGACGCTGCCGCACATCGGCTGGAACCAGGTCGAGCGCCGTCGCGAGCACCCGGCCTTCGCGGGCATCGCGCCCGACGCGGACTTCTACTTCGTCCACTCGTACGTCGGGGCTGCCGGCGGCCGGACGCCGGCGACGCCGTCCTCGCCGAGACCGAGCACGGCTCGCCGTTCGTGTCCGCGGTCGCGCGCGGCAAGCTCCTCGGCGTCCAGTTCCACCCGGAGCGGTCCGGCGACGGACGGCCTCGGCTGATCGCGAACGTCGTCGCGGAGCGCCGCCTGATGCTCCGCCGGCGCGTGATCCCGTGCCTCGACGTCGCGAACGGCCGGGTCGTGAAGGGCACCCGCTTCGTCGATCTCGTCGACGAGGGCGACCCGCCCGAGCTCGCGGAGCGCTACGCGCAGGAGGGCGCCGACGAGCTGGTGTTCCTCGACATCTCCGCCGCGCCCGAGGGACGCGGGACGCTGCTGGACATCGTGGAGCGGACGGCGCGCCGCGCGTTCGTGCCGCTGACCGTCGGCGGCGGCGTCCGCGAGCGTGGACGAGATGCGCGAGGTCCTCCGGGCCGGGGCGGACAAGGTCGGCCTCAACACCCGCGCCGTCGCGGATCCGACGCTCGTGACGGCGTGCGCGGCCCGGTTCGGGCAGCCAGGCGGTGGTGGTCGCGATCGACGCCCGGCGGATCGCAGGCGCGATGCCACGTTCCCGTCCGGGTTCGAGGTCGTCGTCAAGGGCGGCCGCGAGCCGGCCGGCCTCGACGCGATCGCCTGGGCGGAGCGCGCCGTCGAGCTCGGCGCGGGCGAGCTGCTGGTCACCTCGATCGACCGGGACGGCACGAAGTCCGGCTACGACACCGAGCTGCTCGCGGCGATCACGAGCCGCGTCCGCGTGCCGGTGATCGCCTCGGGCGGTGCGTCGGGCGCCGCGCACATGGTCGAGGCGATCCGCGACGGCGGTGCCGATGCCGTCCTCGCCGCCTCGATCTTCCATCGCCGCGAGATGTCGATCGGCGACGTCAAGGCCGAGCTCGCGGCCGCGGGCATGCCGGTCCGCCTGACCACCGGCACGGAGGTGCCCGCATGAGCCCGCTCGCCCGACCCGGCCCCTTCGACCTCGACGGGGGCGTCGATCCCGGCACGCTCAGGTGGGACCGCAAGGGCCTCGTCGTCGGCGTCGTCCAGGACGTGGCCGACGGGCGGGTGCTGATGGTCGGCTGGATGGACGTCGAGGCGCTCGCCGCGACCCTCGGCACGGGCGAGGTCCACTTCCACTCCCGGTCGCGCGGCCGGCTGTGGCGCAAGGGCGAGTCGTCGGGTCACGTGCTCCGGCTCCGCTCGCTCGCGCTCGACTGCGACGGCGACGCGCTGCTGATCGGCGCGGAGCCGCTCGGCCCGACCTGCCACCGCGAGACCCGCTCCTGCTTCGACCCCGACGCCCTGTCGCGCGCCGTCCCGGGCTTCGAACCCGGCGACACGACCCCGGCGCCCGGCTCGCGACCCGATGGAGCTGCCCGAGGCGAACGACGCGTGGCAGGGCTTCGCGTGGCTCGAGGACCTGTGGGCGACGATCGCCGAGCGGGCCGAGCAGCGGCCTCGCGGCTCGTACACCGTGGAGCTGCTCGACGGGGGCGTCGACCTGGCCGGCCGCAAGGTCGCCGAGGAGGCGACCGAGGTGCTGCTCGCGGCCAAGAACGACGAGACGGCCGAGGCCCTGGGCGCCGACCGGCCCGAGCTCCGCGCCCTGTTCACCGGCGAGGCGGCGGACCTCGTCTACCACGCGCTGGTGCTGCTGGCGGAGCGGGGCGTCGAGCCGCGTGCCGTCGTCGCGGCGCTCCGGGCCCGCCACGGGCGCAAGGTCCGCGCCTGAACGAGCCGACGAGCCGCGCTAGCCGGCGGTCGGCAGACGACCGATGGGATCGGCTGGACGGACCTCGAAGCACGTGGACTGGACTTCGGTCCCGGATGGGTCCGCTCGGTCGCGCATGGCGCGGTGGGCTGGCTCGCGGTCGGCGTGGAGGTCATCAACCCCGAGCGCCATCGGTCGCACCTGCTGTTCTCGGCCGACATGCATGAGTGGACCGAGCAACCATGGCCGCCTGACACCGGCAGTGAAGTCGTGTCGGACGGTTCGCGGTTCCTGACCCGGGAGGGGCAATCACCGACAACGGCCCGACGCCGCTCGTGGTGCAGTACTCGGACGATGCGTCGACGTGGGCGTCCGCGGACGTCGCCGTCCTGCCAAGTGGCACAGCGCGTCGTCGATCGGCGGCAGCGACGGTGGCTTCGCGCTCGGTGGCCAGCGGTTCGAGACCTCCGATGAAAGCTCGAACCCGCTCGCTTGGTGGTCGCCCGATGGCGTCGAGTGGTCCGAAGCGACGGTCGAAGGACTCGCTGGGGCGGCAGGTCAGGCCGCGCTGTTCACCATCCAGTCCAGTCCCGATGGCCTCATCGCATCCGGCAACGGGGACCCACTTGAGGTCGCAATTTGGCTGTCCGTCGAGGGACGCACCTGGACGCAGGTCACGCCGCTACCGGATGGCCTCGACCAGCTCGACGCGGTCGCCCGAGCAGGCCCGGACCTGATCGTCAGCGGCCGACTCGGCGACGGCGACCAGTACGCGATCTGGCGCGGCTCGATCACACCCTGATCGCGCCACCAAGCGGGAACCGGCGGCGCGTCGCCCATCGCCCGTCGCGGCCGGTGATCAGGTCGATCGCGTCCACCAGCTGCGTCGACGGGGAGCGTCGCCCACGCCGGATCCTCCAGCGCCCCAGGCGTCCGACGACCGCCGGTCCCTCCGCGATCGACACGTGCGGGACGAACGGGAACGCGCCGCCGTACAGCGGCAGGGTCGGGAACGCGGCCGCGAGCTCGTCGTGGAGCGCCCGGAGCGGGGCATCGGGCTCGACGGACGCATACAGCGTGTCCGGGAAGCGCCGCCCCTCGCCCAGCGTCAGCCGCAGGACCGGGTGGCGCGCGGCGATGGCGGCGACGAGATCCAGGACCCCGGCGTCGAGCTGTGCCTCCTCGGCGAACGGGTACAGCAGCGTGACGTGCGCCGGCACCCCGGCCGAGGCGTCCGTCGATCGAGCGCAGACGGAGCGCCTCGAGGGCCGGTGGCAGCGAGACGACGAGGACGAGGGCGGTCTCGGGCGCCGGTCGCAGCGCCCCGGTCACTCGGCGGGCTCGACCAGCCGGACGTTGCGCTTGCCGGTCCGTACGACCCAGAACCGGCCGTGCAGCGGCTCCGGCAGCGGCGCCGTGGGGTCCGTGATCCGCTCGTTGTTCACGTAGAACCCGCCGTTCGCCATCTGCCGCCGCGCCTCGCCCTTCGACGGGTACGCGCCGGCAGCGATCGCGACGGACAGCGCATCGCCGAGGGCCTCGCGGTCCACGACGACGTGCGGCACCTGCTCGCGCATCGCCGCGAGGTCGTCGACGGACAGCGCCGCGAGATCCTGCGTGAACGCCGCCCGGCCCTGCCGCTCCGCCTCGCGCGCGGCCTCCTCGCCGTGGACCCGCGACGTGACGTCGAACGCGAGCCGGCGCTGCGCCTCGCGCTGCTCGGGCCGGCTCGCGACCGCGGCGTCCAGCGCCTCGACGTCGTCGCGCTCGAACAGCGTGAACCAGCGGAGGTACGTCCCGATGTCGCGGTCGTCGGCGTTGAGCCAGTACTGGTAGAACGCGTACGGCGACGTCCGGGCCGGGTCGAGCCACACCGACTCGCCGCCCTCGCTCTTGCCGAACTTCGCGCCCGACGGCGACAGCAGCAGCTTGTAGGCGATCCCGTGCGCGGGGCTCTCCTCGGCGTCGCCCGAGGTCCGCCGGATGAGCTCCAGGCCGGCGGTGATGTTGCCCCACTGGTCCGCGCCGCCCATCTGCATCTCGACGCCCTGCTCGCGGTAGAGCGTGGCGAAGTCGAGCGCCTGGAGCGTCATGTAGCTGAACTCCGTGAACGACAGGCCGCGATCGAGCCGCTGCTGGACGGAGTCCTTGGCCAGCATGTACGGGATCGTGAAGTGCTTGCCGGTGTCGCGCAGGTAGTCGATCAGCGACAGCTTGCCGAGCCAGTCGAGGTTGTTCGCCATCTCGGCCTGGGTCGGGCCGGGCGAGAAGTCCAGGAAGTGCTCGAGCTGGCCGCGGATCGCCGCCACGTTGTGGGCGAGCGTCTCGAGGTCCAGCAGGTTGCGCTCCGACGACCGGCCCGACGGGTCGCCGATCATCCCGGTCCCGCCGCCCACGAGCGCGATCGGCTTGCCGCCATGGCGCTGGAACCGGACCATCCCGAAGATCGGGATCAGGTGGCCGACGTGGAGCGAGTCGGCGGTCGGGTCGAAGCCGTTGTAGCCGGCGATCGGCCGGTTCGTCTCGAGACGCGCGCGCAGGCCCGGCGTCGTCGCGTGGAGGATCCCGCGCCACTCGAGCTCGTCGAGGAACCCGGCGAGCCCGGGATGCGTCGAGGTGTCGGTCACAGGAGCCCGCCCGTCACACCCTCGGGACGGCGACCGTCGAGTGTCCGGCCCGGTCCCGTCGATCGGGCGTTCATCCCCTGCATGGTATCGTTTCGGCCGCAATGCAAACCAGCCTCGTCCGGAGGCAGCGCCATCGCCGGCTAGGCGGACCAGCGCCGCGCCGCCGCGGGAACGGCGTCATCGCAATTATCGCGATCGCGCTTCCCCTCCTCATGTTCGTAGCCCTGCTCGTGCTGGGCGCGGGCGGCGCACTCGCGTCGGTCGCGGGGTACACGTACCTCGCGAAAGACCTCGAGGATCCGAAGGAGGCGCTCGACAAGCTGGACTTCACGTCGCAGTCGGTCGTGTTCGACCGGAGCCAACAAGGTCCAGCTCGCGAAGCTCGGCGACGACCGCCGGACGGTGGTCACGTTCGACCAGATCCCGCCCGCCCTCGTCGACGCGACGACGTCCGTCGAGGACAAGACGTTCTGGGAGAACTCCGGCTTCGACCCCGTCGGCTTCGTCTCCGCCGCCATCGACACCGTCAACGGCAACGACCGCGGCGGCTCGACGATCACCCAGCAGCTCGTGCGCGCGCGCCTCCTGCCCACCAGCGCCTTCGACGGCTCGGTCTACGAGCGCAAGGCGAAGGAGATCATCCAGTCGATCCGCCTGACCGAGGCGTATCCGGGGATCGAGGGCAAGCAGCAGATCATCGAGAAGTACCTCAACCAGAACTTCTACGGGAACCGCAGACTACGGCGTCGCGGCCGCGGCCCAGAGCTACTGGCGGAAGGACCTCAAGGACCTGACCCTGGCGCAGATGGCGCTGCTCGCGGCCATCCCCCAGTCGCCCACGAAGTTCGACCTCGTGAAGAACGCGGTCGAGGAGGACGATCGAGGTCGACGGCAAGGAGCACGACCTGCCTCGTCGTCCCGCCCAACAGCGAGGTCATCGTCCGGCGCAACTTCATCCTCGACCTGATGAAGACGCGCGCCGTGCTCACGGTCGGCCAGTACACCGATGCCGACTTCGAGGCCGCCAAGGCCGAGCCCGCGATCCTCGCGCTCCCAGGAGCCCGACAAGTGGCGCGCGCCGCACTTCGTGTGGAAGGTGCGCGAGGAGCTGGGCCAGATCCTGTGCGGGACGCCCGCGGACGAGTGCGAGAAGATCAACACCGGCGGCTACAAGGTCACCACGACGCTCAACTACAAGATGCAGCGGATCGCCGAGAAGTGGGTCTACGCCGCGGCGATCATCCCCAACCTCAAGAACCCGGACAAGGTCCTCAAGGACCGCGGCATCCCCCGCCGCGAGTGGGCGTGGATCAAGGGTCTCCGCGGGCACAACATCCACAACGCGGCGGGCGGCGTCATCGACTACCGCACGGGCGAGGTGCTCGCCTATGCCGGCTCCGCGTCGTACACCGCGAAGGGCTCCAAGAAGCTCCAGCCGCAGTTCGACGTCCTGGGCGACGGCTGGCGCCAGCCCGGGTCGTCGATCAAGCCGCTCGTGTACCTCGTGGGCATCGAGGACCGCACGATGACGGCGGCGACGATGTTCATGGACGTCGTCACCAACTTCGCCTCCTCGGCGGCTCCAAGGCGTGGTACCCGACCCAGGCCGACGGCCTCGAGCGCGGCCCCGTCCGGGTGCGCAGCGCGCTCCAGTTCTCGCTCAACATCCCGGCGATCAAGGCGGGCTTCATCAACGGCCTCGATCACCAGTTCGAGCGGATGCAGGACTTCGGGCTCGTCTATCCCGCGTCCGAGTCCGCGGTCGCCTCGATGAGCATCGGCACGCAACGTGAACCACCCGATCGACATGATCAGCGCCTACGGGATGATCGCGAACAACGGCGTGATGATGCCGCGCCACACGATCCTCAAGGTGCGTCGACCACGAGGGCAAGCAGGTGTGGCCGCCCGCGAACACGCAAGATCAGCGGCGAGCGGGTCGTCTCCCGCCAGGCCGCCTACATCATGACCGACATCATGGCCGGCAACACGATCCGGTCCGTCAACCCGTTCTGGGGCGAATGGCGGGTCACCGACGGCGTCACCGGCGTCCAAGGTCCGCCCGGCCGCGTACAAGACCGGCACGACGAGCGACAACAAGGACGTCCACGCGTACGGCTACCTCGCGCCGCCCAAGGACAAGAAGCTGCCCGCGCTCGTCGCCGGCATCTGGATGGGCAACTCCGACAACACGCCCAACGACGGCAAGCTGTCGCTCGACACGTCGGCCCCGCTGTGGTCGGCGCTGCTGTCGGACGTCTCCAAGGGCATGCCGATCGAGCGCTTCAGCCGCGTCAAGCCCAAGGGCCTCGTCACCGGGACCGTCGACGCGTTCACCGGCCTCAAGCCGAGCGGCTCGACCCGCCGCACGGTCGAGGAGCTGTTCATCGACGGCACCGAGCCCGACCAAGGCCGCGAGCGCGTCCACCGTGGTCGACATCGACGCCGCGAGCGGCCTCCGCTGGCGGGACGGCTGTGTCGGCCCGATGGTCACCAGGGCGTACATGGACTACTCGAAGATCGAGGGCGGCCCGAAGAGCTGGGTGAAGGCCGACCTCGCGCTGGCAGGCCCGCGCCAGCCGCGGCTCCGGGGTCTCGGGTGGCCCGAAGCGCACGCGCACGGCCTACTTCTACGGCGGCGGGTTCTACCCGTTCGGCCAGAGCTGGGGCAGCAGCGGCACGCCGCCGAGCAAGAAGTGCCCGCTCGCCCCGCCGGAGCCCACGCCGTGCGTCCCCGACTTCTTCAACCCCTGCCTGCCGCCCGACGGCTCGAACGGCAATGGCAACGGCGGCGGACCGGGCAACGGCAACGGCGACGGCAGCGAAGAGCCGTGCAAGAAGCCGTAGCGCTCGACGCGCACGCGGCGGCCGGACGCTCAGAGGCGGACGATCGTCGCCCCGTCGCCGCCCTCGCCCCGCTCGCCCGGGTCGCAGGCTCTTCACCAGCGGGCTCGCGCCCGCCTGCACCCGGACCGCGTCGCGCAGCGCGCCCGTGCCGAGGCCGTGGATGATCAGCACCTGCTCGAGGCCGGCGAGCGACGCGTCGTCGAGGTAGCGGTCCAGCGCCTCGAGCGCCTCGTCGACCCGCGCGCCGCGCAGGTCCAGTGACGAGGCGACGCTGCGCGCCTTGGTGAGCTGCAGGTTGCCGATGCCCGGCGCCGGCCGGCCCGGAGCCCGGGCCCGCGTCCGCGGCCGCCATTGCCCGCCTCGGCTCCGATCGTCGGCCGACCCGCCGGACCCCGCTCCGCCGCCGACCGCCTCCTCGAGGTCCTCGACCGCGACCGAGACGCGCATCCCGCCCGCCTCCAGCGTCGCCCGCGTGCCGCCCTTCTCGAGCGCCGCGATCCGGCCCTCCCAGCCACCGTTCCGGCTCCGGGCACGATCGCCGAGCCGCCACGTGCGGGGCGTCGGCCGGCGACCGGGGCCGGTGCCGCGACGGCGGCGCTCCGGCAGGCGGCCGAGCGTCTGCTCGGCGCGCGCGACCGCGGCGTCGATCGCCGGTGCGGTCACGGTCTCGCGCTCGAGCCGGCGGCGGACGCCCGCGACGTCGTCCTTGAGCCCCTCGACGAGCCGCTCCGCCTCGGCCCGGGCGGCTCGCACGGCCTCGTCGCGCTCCCGGCGGGCCTTGCGGCGCTCCTCCTCGGCCGTCCGCAGCGCCTCGGTCGCGCGCAGCTCCGCGGCCCGGGCCCGCTCCACCGCCTCGGCGATCTCGCTTCTCCTGGGTCCGGATCGACGCGAGCGTCGCCTCGAACGCCGCCTGGTTCTCGGTCAGCCGGCCCGCGCGCGTCGTCGACGATCGCGTCGGGCAGCCCGAGCCGCTCCGCGATCGCGAACGCCTGCGAGCCGCCCGGGCAGGCCGATCGTGAGCCGGTACGTCGGCGACAGCGTCTCGAGGTCGAACTCCACCGACGCGTTGCGCGCCGCCGGCGTCTCGTGGGCGTAGACCTTGATCTCGGCGTAGTGGGTCGTCGCGGCGACGAGCGCACCGGAGCGGATGAAGTGGTCGAGCAGCGCCTGGGCCAGCGCCGAGCCCTCCGTCGGGTCGGTGCCGGCGCCGAGCTCGTCGAGCAGGACGAGCGTGCCCGGGCCCGGCGCGCTCGACGATCCGGATGATCGAGCGCAGGTGGCCCGAGAACGTCGACAGCGACTGCGCGATCGACTGCTCGTCGCCGATGTCGGCGAGGACGTCGCGGAACACCGGGCAGCACGGAGCCCGCCTCGGCCGGGACGTGGAGCCCGGCCTGGTGCATGAGGGCGAGCAGCCCGAGCGTCCGCAGCGCGACCGTCTTGCCGCCCGTGTTGGGGCCCGTGATGACGAGCGCCGTGTAGCCGTCGCCGAGCCGGATGTCGATCGGCACGACGCGGCCGGTGAGCCCCGGGTGGCGCGCCGAGAGCAGCACGACCTCCTCGTCGCGCGGCCGGCGCGGGCCGGATCGCCGTCCATGCTCCGCGGCCAGCTGCGCCTTCGCCGTCCAGAAGTCGAACTGCGCGAGCGCCTCGAGCGTCTCGCGCGAGCATCGTCGCGTTGGCCCCGACCAGCGCGGACAGCTCGTCGAGGATCCGGCCGACCTCCTCCTCGACCGCGGCCTGCGCCTCGCGCCACGCGTTGCCCAGCTCCACGACGACGAGCGGCTCGACGAACAGCGTCTGGCCGCTGCCCGACGCGTCGTGGACGATGCCCTTCACCCGGCCGCGGGCGTCCGCGCGGACCGGCACGACGTAGCGCCCGTTGCGCATCGTGACGATCGGCTCCTGGAGCGCGCCGCCCAGCTCCGACCCGACGAGCGAGTCGAGGCGCCGGCGCAGCCGGTCGTACGCGATCGCGGACCGACGCCCGGAGCGGGCCGAGCCGCGGCGACGCCGTGTCCAGCAGCTCGCCCGACGGGGTCGAAGCTGCGCGACAGCGTGCTGCGCAGCGCCGGCAGCGGGTGGAGCGCGGCGCCCGAGGTCGCGGAGCAGCGGCCGGCGGTCGTCCGCGAGCGAGGTCTGCGAGGCGCGCGGCGGCGTCGAGCGTCTCGGCGATCTCGAGGAACTGCGGCGGCGTCGAGCCGGCCGCCGCGCGCCGCGCGGCCCGATCCACGGCTCGATGTCGTGCGCCGCGCCGATGCCCACGCCGGCCCGTTCCTGGAGCAGCTGCCGGGTCTGGTCCGTCTCGTCGAGGCCGCGCCCGACGATCACCGGGTCGCTCGACGGCTCGAGCGTCTCGGCGAGGCGGCGCGACGGGTCGAACGACGTCTTCTCGGCGAGCCGTGCCCGGACCTGGCGGGAACTCGAGCAGCGCGATCGAGCGCGCGTCCATCGCCTCGCTCATCGGGGGCGGCCGCTGATCGACGGGCTGCCGGGACGATGAACCGCCACGCGACCGACGTCCACGGCTCCGCGGCGTAGCCGATGCCGACCCGGGGCGCCGGCGACGACCTCCGGGGGCGGCTCGCCGTCCGGGGCGGGACTCCAGCCGCAGCGGCGACGCCGGGTCGCACAGGTCGATGCCGGTGTCACGCCGGGTCGATGCCGAACGCCGCGGCCACGAGGCCGGGGCCCGCGGCCAGGCGCGCATCGGGGATGCGGCGCGGCGCGGCGTCCGTGGTCGCCGGGCACGCCTCCGCCGGCCGAGAGCGCCTCGCGCGCGGCGCGCATCGCGTCGACGCCGTCGAGCGGCTCGACGGCGCGCACGAGCAGCGCGGCGGGCCGGCCCGTGGGCTCGGTCACGACGTTGAGGCAGTGGTGCATCCCGTAGACAAGGTACACGTAGGCCGTGCCGGGAGGCCCGTACATGACCCGGTTGCGGTCGGTCGGGCCGAAGCGGGCGTGCGACGCGAGATCGTCCTCGCCGATGTACGCCTCGACCTCGACGATCCGCCCGACGCGACGGGCGAGCCCCGGGCCGTCGTCGGCTGCCGGCACGGCGTCGCGGACGAGGCGCGCGCCGAGGAGCGCACGGGCGGCCTCGAGCGTCGGCTGCCGAGCCGCCGGCGCGGGAACGGGCTGGCCGGCCTGGGTGACGTGCGCCGGGTGGCGGTCGCGGGTCACCCGGCACGGTCACACGCCGTAGAGCTCGAGGACTACTGCGGGACGAGGAACGAGACGATGCCCAGGAAGGCCGGGATCACGTTCTCGTGGAGGATCCGGCCGGTCTCGGACAGGTTGATCGCGTTCCAGAAGTCGCGCAGGAACGCCAGCTCGTCGTCGTCCTTGGGGATGCCCGTGTAGAGGTAGTACTGGTCGAGGAGGATCGTGATGAACAGCAGGAACAGCACGCCCTGCACGACGCCCAGGATGCCGCCCAGGATCTCGTCGACGACGGGTACTTCGCGAACACCTCGGTCTTGGTGTAGGTCCCCTGGACGACGAGGAACAACGCGATGACCGCGGCGAAGAAGATCACCAGGTACCCGATCATCTCCGAGTACTCGGTCGGGTACTGCGTCCAGTTCTGGCTCAGGAAGCCACCCAGCCAGAAGGCGTTGAGCTGGAGCGCGAGGAAGAACGAGAACGTGATCGACAGGATGCCGATGAGGCGGCGGACGGCGCCCTGGGCGTAGCCCAGGATGAACATCCCGAACAGGAACAGGACGACGAGAATGTCGACGACGTTGATCGACGTCAGCGTTGCCTGATGTCCAACGACGATCCCTCGTGTGACGGCGGCCGTGTGCCCCGGTCGGCCGGTGACCCCGGCGAAGGGTAGCAGCGGCCGAACGGGCCCCGCAACGGATTCCGACAGCCCGGCGCGTGGTTCCGGTGCGCGCCCGCCGTCGGGCAATGGTCCTATCGGCCGGCGTCAGGTGCGGATGCGGCCCCCGACGGCGGGCAGCGCCGCCACGACCGCGGCCACCGCCGCCTCGACCTCGGGCTCGGTGAGCGTCCGGTCCGCGGCGCCGAGCCGCAGCCGGTAGGCGAGGCTCTTCTCGTCGCCGCGAGCGGCACGCCGCGGTAGATGTCGAACAGCGCGACGCCCTGCAGCAGCTCGCCGGCGTGGGCGCGGATGACGCGCCTCGACGGCGGCCGCGGCGTCGCCTCGGGGACGACGATCGCGAGGTCGCGGTCGACCTCGGGAAAGCGGCCGACCGCAGGCCGCCCGTTCCGGCGCCAGGCGGCCCGCGGCGAGCCCCTCGAGCGCGACCTCGGCCACGATGACGCGGTCGGTCGTGCGCAGCTCCCAGGCCTCGACGATGTGCGGGTGGAGCTCGCCGACGATGGCCTGCAGCCGGTCCCGCGACATCGCGCGCGCGCCGTGCGGCCGGGGTGGAACAGCGGCTCGTCGGCGCTCGGGCGTCGTAGGTCACGCCGGCCGAGGCCGAGCCGCGTCGCGAGGAGCTCGAGCACGCCCTTCGCGTCGTCGAGGTCGTACGGGCGCGGCAGCGCGGTTCCAGGCGGGCGCATCGGCCGCGCCGACGAGCGCGAACCCGAGCCGCCACCACTCGCGCGGCTCGTCGCCGGTCCGGGCGTAGCCCTTGCCGATCTCGAACACCGCGACGTCCGCGGTGCCGTGGCGGAGGTTGCCGCCCACGACGTCGAGCAGGCTGCCCAGCAGGTTCCGGCGGAGCACCGAGTGGTCGCGCGACAGCGGGTTGCCGACGCCGATCGGGTCGCCGCCGGGCTGCGTCGTCGTCGCCGATCGACGGGACCTCGCGGCGGAGGACGAACGTCTCGACGTGCCGGGGGGACACGAGCGCGGTCGTCACGACCTCGGTGAGGCCGGCGCCGGCGAGCGTGTCGCGGACGAGCTCCCGGACCTCGAGCGGTGACGGCGCGGAAGTGGGGCATCTCGGTGTCCGGCGTGACCGACGGCACGAGCTCGTAGCCGCGGACCCGGGCGATCTCCTCGGCGACGTCCGCCTCGATCGCGATGTCGCGGCGCCAGGTGGGCACGAGCGCGGCCAGCGTGCCGTCCGGCGTCGCCATCGACGGCGAGCCGGTCGGGCTGGAGCGCGACGACGACCTGCTCCCCGGTCGCGGCCGGCTCGGTCTCGACGCCCACGCGGGCGAGCAGCTCCCGCTGCTCGTCGGCGGTCAGCGACGTGCCCAGGAGGCGGTTGACGCGCGCCGGGCCGGAACGCGACCCGCGACGGGCGGCGGCTCGTCGGGCGCGGTGTCCACGCGCGCCCGGGCGCGATCGCGCCGCCGGCCCACTCGCGCGATGCAGCTGGGCCGTGCGGTCGGCGCCGATGCGCGCCAGGCGCGTGCTCCTGGCCCTTCTCGAAGCGCGAGCTCGCCTCGGAGCGGAGCGCGAGCCGCTGGGCCGTGCGCCGGATGCTCACCGGGTCGAAGATCGGCGCTCTCGACGACGACGTCGCGTGGTCGCGTCCGAGACCTCGCTGTCGGCCCCGCCCATGACGCCCGGCGATGCCGATCGCGCCCTCCGGGTCGGCGATGAGCAGCATGTCGTCGGTCGAGGTCGCGGTCGACGTGGTCCAGCGTCTCGAGCTGCTCCCCGGCGCGCGGCGCGGCGCACGACGATCGTCGGGCGGCCGTCGGCGCCGGCGTGGATCGCGGCGGCGTCGAACGTGTGGATCGGCTTGCCCAGCTCGAGCATCACGTAGTTCGAGGCGTCGACGACGTTGCTGATCGGGCGCTGGCCCGCGGCGAGCAGCCGCATCTGGACGCGGTCCGGCGACGGCCCGACCGTCACGCCGCTCACCCAGCGCCCGACGAACCGCGTGCACAGGCTCGGGTCCTGGACGTCGACGACGAGCCGCTCGGCGGTCGAGGGGCCGCTCCCCTCCTCCACCTCGGGCTCGGCCCAGCGGACCGCCTGCGCCGGTCGCGGCCGCGACCTCGCGCGCGAGGCCCAGGATCGACAGCGCGTCACCGCGGTTCGGCTTCACGTCGACGTCGAGGACGACGTCGCCGTAGAGGTCGGCGAGCGGCACGCCGAGCGGCGTGTCCGCGGGCAGGATCAGGATCCCGTCGGCGTCCGCGGTGAGGTGAGCTCGGCGCCGGAGCAGAGCATCCCGTTGGACACGACGCCCATCTTCTCGGCGCGCTCGATGCGGCGGTCGCCGGGCAGCACGGCGCCGGGCAGCGCGACCGGGATCCGCTGGCCGGGCGCGATGTTCGTCGCGCCGCACACGATCGACAGCGGCTCGGCGCCGTCGCCGAACGTCACGGTCGTCAGGCTCAGGCGGTCGGCGCGCGGGTGCTTCTCGACCGTCAGCAGCTCGCCCGATGACGACCTGCTGCCAGTCGGCGCCCCAGCGCTCGATCGTCTTGACCTCCATGCCCAGGAGCGTCAGCCGCTCGGCGAGCTGCTCCGGGCGTGAGGTCGATGTCGACGAACTCGCGCAGCCAGGACAGCGGCACCCTCATCGGAACGCTCCCAGGAAGCGCAGGTCGTCCTCCATGTAGGCGCGGAGGTCGACGACGTGGTGGCGCAGGTTCGCGATCCGCTCGACGCCCATGCCGAACGCGAAGCCCTGGTAGCGCTCCGGGTCGATGCCGCCGTAGCGGAGCACGACCGGGTGGACCATGCCGGCGCCGAGGATCGTCATCCAGCCGGTGCGCGAGCAGGCCGGGCACTTCGCCCCGTCGCAGATGACGCACAGGATGTCGAACGCGACCGACGGCTCGGTGAACGGGTAGTAGCCGGGCCGGAAGCGCGTCGCGCGGCCCTCGCCGAACATCGCGTGGGCGAACTGGTCGAGCAGGCCCTTGAGGTCGGCCATCGACGTGCCCTCGTCGACCATCAGCCCCTCGACCTGGAAGAACTCGCTCGCGTGGCTCGCGTCCACCGCCTCGTAGCGGAAGCAGCGCCCCGGGAGCAGCGCGCGGATCGGCGGCTGCTCCTGGTGCATCACCCGGATCTGGCCCGGGCTGGTGTGCGTCCGGAGCAGGCGGCCCTCGACGTCGAGGTAGAGCGTGTCCCACAGGTCCCGCGCCGGGTGGTCGGGCGGGATGTTGAGCATCTGGAAGTTGGTGACGTCGTCCTCGATCTCCGGGCCCTCGTAGACCACGAACCCGAACTGCGCGAACACGTCGGCGATCTCGCGGGCCGTCTCGACGATCGGGTGGAGGCTGCCGCGGCGGATCGGGCGGCCGGGCGTCGTGACGTCGACGGCCTCGGCGGCGAGGCGGGCCGCGAGCTCGGCGCCGCCGACGCGTCGTCGCGGCCTCGGCGAGCGCGGCCTCGACCGCCTGGCGGACCGTGTTCGCGATCGCGCCGACCTTCGGCCGGTCCTCGGCGGGAGCGCGCCGATGCCGCGCAGGATCGCGGTCAGCTCGCCCTTCTTGCCCAGCACCTCGAGCTCGAGCGCGTCGAGCGCGGCCGTGTCCGGGGCGGTCGCCGGCGGCACCGGTCGCGCGCTCGCGAAGCGCGTCCAGGTCTGCGGTGAGCTGGGCCAGGTCCATCGTGCGGCTGGGCTCCTGAATCACGAACCCTCGATCGACGATCGAGGGTTCCGTGTCGGCTGTGACGAGCTGTCAGGCCTTTGCGGCGACCTCGGCGATGCTCGCAAACGTGGCGCTGTCGCGGACGGCGATGTCGGCCAGGATCTTGCGGTCGAGGTCCACGTTGGCCTTCTTGAGGCCGGCGATCAGCTTGCCGTAGGTGAGGCCGTTGAGGCGGGCGGCGGCGTTGATCCGGATGATCCACAGCTCGCGCATGTCGCGCTTCCGCTGCTTGCGATCACGGGTCGCGTAGGCGAGGGCGTGGAGCTGGGCCTCGCGCGCTCGCTTGACGAGCTTGCGGTTCGTGCCCGAGCGGCCCTCGGCCGCGTTGAGCAGGCGCTTGTGGCGCTTGTGCGCGGTGACGCCGCGCTTGACGCGTGCCATGGAGTGCTCCTAGAGGTGCGGCAGCAGCCGGCGGAGCTGCTCCTGGTGCTCGGGGCCGATCACGGCCTTGCCCGCGTAGCGGCGGGTGCGGCGGGACGACTTGATCTCGAGGTGGTGGCCACGCCAGGACTTCACGCGGACGAACTTGCCGCTGCCGGTCACGCCGACGCGCTTCTGGGTCCCCTTGTGGGTCTTCATCTTCGGCACGCTGGCCTCACTCTCCTGCTGGCGCCGCCTCGACCGCCGGCTCGGCGGAGGGCGTCGGGGCGGTGGCGGACTCGACCGGCTCGGCGCGCTCGGCGCTGGCAGGCGACTCCGCCGTGGCGATGGCGGACTCGACCGGCTCGGCGCGCTCGGCGCTGGCAGGCGACTCCGCCGTGGCGGTGACGGGAGCCGGTGTGGCGCTCTGGGCGTCCACCGGCGTCTCGATCGGTGGCGGCGACGGGCTCGCCGGCTCGACGCTCGGTGCGTCCTCCGGCTTGCCCGTCGGGATGCGGTGCTCGTGCGTCCTCGGCTTGTGGACCGAGGCGAGCGTCATGAACATCGATTTGCCTTCGAGCGCCGGCGTGCGGTCCACGGTGCCGTGGTCCTTCACCCGGTCGCCGAACTTGGCGAGCAGGTTCCGGCCGATCTCCGGATGCGTGAGCTCCCGGCCACGGAAGCGGACGGTGACCTTGATCCGGTCCCCGTCCTCGAGGAACTCGATCGCGCGGTGGACCTTGGTCTCGAAGTCGCCCGTGCCGATCTTCGGCGTGAGGCGGACCTCCTTGAACTCCACCGCCCGCTGCTTCCGCTTCGCCTCCTTCTCCCGCTTGGTCAGCTCGTACTTGTACTGACCGTAGTCGAGGAATTTGACGACCGGGGGGGCCGCGGTGGGCGCCACCTCGACCAAGTCGAGGCCGCGCTCCTGCGCCATCGCCTGGGCCTGTGCCGTGGGCATGACGCCCAGCTGTGAGCCATCTTCGTCGAGGACCCGGACCTGGGGGACACGGATCATCTGGTTGATGCGCAGGTCTCGGCTGATGACAGGTTCTCCGTTGAATCGTGACGTGGGTGCGCGGCGCGCAGCGGCTGACGCCCTGGGCGGTCGCCGCGGGAGGATAGCACGAGCGTTCGACGATCGGCAACGGCGGGAGGGTCCGCGATGCCTCCCGGGTGCGGCGCGAGGCCCTCCGAAGCCGTCTCGCGGCCCGACGTCGCCGCTCGGCGTTCCCACGAGTGAACTTGCCAACCCAGGGCCCGTTCCAACCCCCACGGCCGGTCACCAGAGCTCCCGTTCGCCTTGGAGAACCTGGACGCGTACCGGTCGCTTGTCAGGCCCTCGACCGACCGCGTTCGCTGGCAGCGAACGCTAGGCCCGGCCGACACGGTGGCTCCCTACCCCAGGCGGCGCTCGCGGACCTCGGTCCCGAAGCGCTCGGCGAGCTCGGCCCAGCCGAGCACCTCCTGCGGCTCGTCCTTTGCGGCGCCGCGGCGCCGGACGGCCGCGGAACGCGCCTCGACCTCGCGGTCGCCGAGGATGAGCATGTACGGGACCTTCTGGCCCTGCGCCAGCCGGATCTTGTTCTGCATCCGGTTGTCGGAGTCGTCGACCTCGACGAACCGCAGCCCGCCCTCGCGCAGCACGCCGGCCAGCTCCTGCGCGGCGTCCACGTGGCGGTCGGCGATCGGGATGATCACGGCCTGGACCGGCGCGACCCACAGCGGGAACGCGCCGGCGAAGTGCTCGATGAGGATGCCGATGAACCGCTCGAGCGAGCCGAGGATCGCGCGATGGATCGCCATCGGCCGCTTGGCCGTGCCGTCCTCGTCGATGTAGGTCAGGTCGAACCGCTCGGGCAGCATCGTGAGGTCGATCTGGATCGTGGCCATCTGCCACTCGCGGCCCAGCGCGTCATCGATGTAGATGTCGATCTTGGGCGCGTAGAACGTCCCGTCCTTGGGCTTGACGACGTAGTCGCCGCCGACCCGGTCGAGCGCGTCCTTGATCAGCCCCTCGGCGAGGTCCCACAGCGCCGGGTCGCCGATCGCCTTGTCCGGCCGGGTCGCGAACGCGAACCGCGGCTCGAGGCCGAACCAGCCGTACGACTCGCGGACCTCGCCCACGAGCGCCTCGATCTCGGCCGTCAGCTGGTCCGGGCGCACGTAGACGTGCGCGTCGTCCTGGATGAACTGGCGGACGCGGGTGAGGCCGGACAGCGCGCCGGAGCGCTCGTTGCGGTGCAGCCGGCCGAACTCGCTGAAGCGGAGCGGCAGGTCGCGGTACGAGCGCAGGTGGGAGCGGTAGATGAACGTCGACTCCGGGCAGTTCATCGGCTTGAGGCTGAACTGCTGGCCCTCGGACTCGACGATGAACATGTTCTCGGCGTAGTGGTCCCAGTGCCCGGACTGCTGCCACAGGCGCTCGGACACGACGATCGGCGTCGAGACCTCCTGGTAGCCGCGGCGGTCCTGGAGCTCGCGCATCGCGCCCTCGAGCGTGCGCCAGATCCGCTGGCCCTTGGGATGCCAGAACGCGGAGCCCGGCGAGACGTCGTGGAACGAGAACAGGTCGAGCTGCGCGCCCAGCTTGCGGTGGTCGCGCTTCTTGGCCTCCTCGCGCCGGAACAGGTACTGGTCGAGCTGCTCCTGCGTCTCCCAGACCGTGCCGTAGATCCGCTGGAGCATCGGCCGCTTCTCGTCGCCGCGCCAGTAGGCGCCGGCCACGGCGAGCAGCTTGTACGGCCCGATCTTCCCGGTCGACGCGACGTGGGGGCCCTTGCACAGGTCGCTGAACGGGCCGTGCTCGTAGAGGCTCGTCTCCGGGAGCGGCGTGCCGGCCTCCTGCGCCTTGCGCGCGAGGTCGTCGAGGATCTCCACCTTGAACGGCTGGCCCTTCGACTCCTCGAGGGCGCGGCCGTCCTCCCACGAGATCTCCTTGCGGACGAACGCGATGGTCGGCGGCGATCGACTCGCGCATCCGGCCCTCGATCGCCTCGAGGTCGGCGGGGACGAGCGGGCGCGGCAGGTCGAAGTCGTAGTAGAAGCCGTCGTTGATGGCCGGGCCGATGCCGAGCTTCGCGCCCGGGAACAGGTCGAGGACCGCCTCGGCCATCACGTGGGCCGTGGAGTGGCGCATGGCGTCGATGGGCGCGTGCGCGCCGGCGTCGAGGAGCTCGTCGGCGGACCCGCGCTCGGGCGCGTCGAACGCCGGCTCCTCGTCCTCGATCGCGGCGGCGGCGCCGCCCTGTCCCTTGTCCTCGGCCATCACGTCTCCCCAGGAATCACAGAACCTCTCGTCCCGACAGGACGAGAGGTTCGACCTCCCGCGGTTCCACCCGCCTTCGCGCCGCCGCGCCTCGATCGACGGGCGGTGCGCTCTCCGTGCCGCGCTATCGGGCGGATCCCGGACCGGTTCACCGGTCGCTCGCGGGTGGTACCCGGCGCTCTGCATCCCCGACGCGGCTTGCAGCCGATGGCCGCGTCTCTCTGGTGGGTCAAGCGAGGCGGGCGTGTCCCGGTCGTCGCTATCTGGTGGGCGATACTGGACTCGAACCAGTGACCTCATGCATGTCAAGCATGCGCTCTAACCAGCTGAGCTAATCGCCCTCGGCCGCGGAGGATAGCACGGCCGGCGACGCGAGGCAGGGCTCGGCCGGTCAGCCTGGGCGCTGCTGGAACCACCTCGGAGTGACATGACCAAGTACCTGATCTCGTTCCCCAGCGAAGCCATGATCGTCGCCGATGACGAGTGGGAAGCCGTTGGCAGGGACTCGCACGCGGTCGTCGACGAGGCCAAGGCCGCGGGCGTCTACGTCTTCGGCGGCGGCATCGACGAAGACGTCCGCCCGTTGTCGTGGCCGCGGACGGGACGGTGACCGACGGCACGTACCCCGGCGTCAAGGTGCCCAACGGCGGCTACTGCATCCTCGAGCTGCCGACGCGGGAGGCCGCCATGGAATGGGCGGCGAAGCTCGCGGTCGCGTGCCGCTGCTCGCAGGAGGTGCGCCAGTTCCAGGACGACCCGCAGTCCTGACCGCGCCCGGAACGCACCCGACGCCAGTCGCGCAACATTGACGCGGCTGAGGCGTCTCACGACGACATCCGGCCCGCACGCCGCACCACCGAACGTGAGGATCCCGTCTATGACGCGTCGCGTCATCCTCCTGATCCCGGTGCTCGCGATCATCCTGGGGCATGTGGTGATGCCGCGCTCGAGTCGCCCGCCGTGCCGTCGACTGCAGGCGTGCGCGCACCGCTGGAACAGGACGCGTCCCCCGCGCCGGTCGTCGCGGAGTCGCCCGCCGAGCCCGAAGCGACACCGTCGCCGACCCCACGCCCTCGGTGGACGGACCCCCAGCGGGTCACGAAGCGCAGTTGCTCGGATGTCGTGGCGACGATCGACGAGGACGGCAGCGATCACATCGCCGCGATCTGCACCGACGACATCGTGTACGCGACCCGGCACCCGCGACGTGACTGGCAGACGGAGGTCTTGCGCCCGCCGGATCGGCACGGCGTGAAGGATGTGCAGCTGGCCGTCGACGGAGAGACCATCACGCTCGGCTACACGCAGTACGCCCGCGTCGTCGATGGATACCGATCCTATGGTCCATGCCGACGGATCGGCCGTGCCGACGCCGAGTCGGCGCCGCCCGCCCCGGTCGCCGGGCTCGTGCGACGATGACCGCATGGCGGACCTCGAGCTCCTGGACTGCGGCGACGGGCGCCGGCTGGAGCGGTTCGGCGACGTGATCGTGGACCGGCCGGCGCCCACGGCGACGCTGGACCGCCACCTCGGGCCTGCCCACTGGGCCAAGCCGACCCTCCGCTGGGCGAAGAGCGCCTGGGTCCGCGGCGCGGCCCAGGATCCGTGGCCGGTGCGCGTGGCCGGCCTCACGCTCGAGTGCCGGGCGGCGGCGGGTGGCCAGGTCGGCGTCTTTCCGGAGCAGGCCGCCACCTGGGCGTGGCTCGACAAGTCGGTGCGTGACGCCGCCGTGAAGCTCGGGCGCCAGCCACGCGTGCTGTCGCTGTTCGCCTACACAGGCGGCGCGACGCTCGCGTGCGCCCGCGCCGGCGCCGCGGTCGCGCACGTGGACTCGTCGCGACCCGCGCTCGGCTGGGCGCGGCGAAACGCGGAGCTGTCGGGCCTCGCGGAGGCGCCGATCCGCTGGCTCGTGGAGGACGCGCGCGTGTTCGTCCAGCGCGAGCGCCGCCGCGGCCAGACCTACGACGGCGTCGTCCTCGACCCGCCGTCGTACGGGCACGGCAAGGGTGCGTGGGAGATCGACGAGCACCTGCCCGCGCTCCTGATCGACATCGCCGCGATCGTCGGACCCAGGCCGTCGTTCATCGCCCTCAGCGCCCACACGCCGGGCTACGACGGGGAGCGGCTGGCCGGGCTCATCCGCGAGCACATCCTCGTGTCGGGCCACGGCGAGGCGCTCGTCACCCGCTCCCGCGCAGGGGCGACCCTCGCGCTCGGAGCCTGGGCGCGCGGCCCGCACCGCTGAGCCGGCCGATGCCGTTCGACGACGACCTCGTGCTCACGAGCCCCAAGAACCCGCGCGTCCGGGCCGCCGCGGACCTCCGCGACCGGCGCGCCCGCGACGAGGCGGGCCGCACGATCGTCGACGGCGCGCGGGAGCTCGACCGGGCGCTCACCGGCGGGGCCGCGGTCGAGACGGTGTTCGTGGACGACGACGGCCTGACCCCGGCCGGCCACGAGACGGTCGCCCGAGCGCGTGCCGCCGGGGCGGAGATCATCCCGGTCAGCGGCGCCGTGCTCGCCCGGCTCGCGTATGGCGACCGCGCCGAGGGGCTCGTGGCCGTCGTCGCGATCCCGGACCAGTCGCTCGCGGCGCTCGACCTCGGGCCGGACCCGCTCGTCGTCGTCCTCGAGGCGGTCGAGAAGCCGGGCAACCTGGGCGCCGTGCTGCGGTCCGCGGATGCGGCGGGCGCCGACGCCGTGATCGTGGCCGACCCGCGCACCGACCTGTTCAACCCGAACGCGATCCGCGCGTCGCTGGGCACGATCTTCGCGCTGCCGGTCGCGGCCGGCACGAGCGCCGAGGTCCGGGCCTGGCTCGACGAGCGGGAGATCGCCGTGCTCGCCGCGCGCGTCGGGTCGAGCGTCGCGTACACGGAAGCCGATCTCCGCGGGCCCGTCGCGCTCGTCCTCGGCTCCGAGGCGGACGGGCTCACCGACGCCTGGACGGGCGACGGGGTCACGTCCGATCTCCCTGCCGATGCACGGCGTCGCCGACAGCCTCAACGTGTCGATCACCGCCGCCGTCCTGCTGTACGAGGCACGCCGCCAGCGCGCCTGACGCGGCAGCGCGGAGCCGGGCACCATACGGCGATGCAGTTCGACTTCGTCGTCATCGGTGCCGGCCCGGCCGGCGAGGCCGCCGTCCACAAGGCACGCGCGCTCGGCGCGACCGTCGCCGTCGTCGACAAGCGGTGGTTCGGCGGGTCGTGCCCGCACATCGGCTGCGTGCCCTCGAAGTCGCTGCTCCACGGCGCCGACGTCCACGCGAAGGGCGGCGACTACCCGTGGTCGCGCGCCTCGGAGCGACGCGACTACATGGTCAACCGGCCCGCGGGCGCCGCCGAGCCCGACGACGCCTCGCACGTGAAGGCGCTCGAGGACGACGGCGCCGTCGTGTACCGGGGATCCGCCCGGATCGTCGGTCGCGGACGGGTCGAGGTGACCCACGACGGCACGACCCACGAGCTCGAGGCCGCCAACGTCGTCGTCGCGGTCGGGTCCACGTCGAAGGTGCCGCCGATCGAGGGCCTGGCCGAGGTCCAGCCGTGGACGAACGAGCAGGCGACGCTCGCCCGCGAGCTGCCGCGCAGCCTGCTCGTCCTCGGTGGCGGGCCGACCGGGTGCGAGATCGCGCAGGTGTTCGCGCGGTTCGGCGTGCCGGTGACGATCGTCCAGTCCGGTCCGCGGCTCGTCCCGATGGAGCATCCGCGGAACGCGGAGTCGATCCGCTGGGCGCTCGAGCACGACGGGGTCACCGTGAAGCTCGGGGTGCGCGCGCTGCAGGCGATGGCGGGCGCCGGGACGGACGGCGCGCACGTGATCGTGCTCGACGACGGATCGACCGCCGAGGGACACGTCGTGCTGCTCGCGGTCGGGCCGCGACTTCCCGGTCCACGACCTCGGGCTCGAGCACTACGACGTCGCGACGCGCGGCCCGGACGCCTATCCGCGCGACGGCCGCCTGCGCATCGCCGACGGGCTGTGGATCATCGGCGACGCGGCCGGCCCGGAGCTCCACACGCACCAGGGCCACTACCAGGGCGAGATGACCGCCCGGATGGCGATGGGCGAGGACGTCGCGCCCGACTACCGGGCGCTGCCCCGCGCGACGTACATGGACCCCGAGGCGGCGTCCGTCGGCCTGTCGCTCGGGCAGGCGCGCGAGGCCGGTCTCGACGCGTTCGAGTGCGTCGTGCCGTTCCCGACGACCGCGAAGGGCTACTCGGTCGAGGCCGAGACCGGTCACGTGACGATCGTCGTCGACCGCGGCGTCGCGGCAGCTGGTCGGGGCGGCGATGGCCTGCCCGGACGCGTCCGCGGCCATCCACGAGTGCGTGGTCGCGATCAAGGCGCGGGTGCCGATCGACGTCCTGGCCGACACGATCCACGCGTTCCCGTCGACGTCGCGGATCTTCAACGGGCTGTTCGCCGAGGCGCTGGCGACGCTCGACGGCCGCAGCCGGGGCACGGCCGGCCACTAGCGCGGGCGCGGCGACGCGGTCGGCGCTACACCGAGCCCGCGGCGACCTCGCCGTCCACGAGCACCAGCCGCGGCCGGGCATGCCACAGCGCCCCGCCGACCTCGACCGGCTCGTCGAGCGCGGCCGCCGGCAGCACGACGACGTCGGCGCGATGGCCCGGGACCAGCCGCCCGCGGTCGCGCTCCCCCGCTGACAGGGCCGGGTCGACGCACGCGGCCCGGAGCGAGCGCCAGAGCGGGATCGCGTTGCCGGGCCCGAGCGGCGCGACGCCGGCCGGCCACGACGGCGCGGCCCGGGTCACGGCGCAGGCGACGCCGGGCCACGGGTCGATCGGCTCGACCGGCGCGTCCGTTCCCGTCGGGATGAGCGCCCCGGTGGCGGCGATCGCCCCGAGCGCATAGGCCCAGGCATCGGCGCGGTCGCCCCACAGCCGGCGCGCCTTCTCCGTGTCGCTGCGGACGTGGACGGGCTGGAACGACGCGGCGATGCCGAGCGCGGCGAACCGCGGCACGTCGTCCGGGTGGACGAGCTGCGTGTGCTCGATCCGGGGCACGAGCGGCGTCGCGCCGACGGTCGGGCCGAGGACGTCGAGCGCGGCGCGGACCGCCGCGTCGCCGATGCCGTGGATCTGGGTCGCGATCCCGAGCGCCGCGGCGCGCGTCGGCCTGCGCCCGCAGCACCTCGGGTGGCGTGAGCCACACGCCGTACCCGCCGTTCGGCGGCTCGGGCTCGCCGGCGCCACGGACGAGCGGCTCGAGCAGGGCCGCCGTGCGCGACCCGAGCGAGCCGTCGGCGAACGTCTTGAGCCAGCCGAGCCGGAGCCGGTCGAGCGGGTCCGGGCCGAGCGGCTGCCCGCTGCGGATCCCCTCGCGCTCCGCGGCGTCGAGCTGCTCGGGGCGGATGCACGGATGCGCGCGGAGGCCGAGCTCGCCGGCCGCCGCGAGGGCCCGGTAGGCCTCGATCGGCCCGGTGAGGTCGTGCTGCTCGGACAGGCCGCCCGGGTCGTGCACGGCGGTGACGCCGAGCGCGAGGAGGTCGTCGATGAGCGGCACCATGGCGGCCCGCAGCGCATCGACCGTCGGCCGCGGGATCCGGCCCGCGACGAGCCGCGCGGCGACCTCGTGCAGGACGCCGGTGGGGGTGCCATCCTCGCCGCGCCGGATCACGCCGCCCGTCCGGATCGGGCGTCGACTCCCCCACCCCGCCCGCGGCGAGCGCCGCGTGGCTCGCGAGCAGCGAGTGGTGGTCGTGCGCCCAGAGCGCGACCCGCCGGCCGGGCGCCGCGCGCTCCAGGTCGTCGGCCGTCGGCCAGCGTCCGAGGCGGTCGGCGTCCCAGCCGGCGCCCTCGATCCACGCGTCCCCGACGGGCTGCGCAGCGGCGGCCGCCCGGACGCGCGCGACCAGCACGTCGATCGAGTCGGCGTCCTCGAGCTGGACCCGCGCCCGCGCCAGCGCGGCCTCGACGAGGTGCAGGTGGGAGTCGGTCAGGCCCGGGACGGCCGCCTCGTCCGGCCCGAGCTCGATGACGCGCGTGCCCGGTCCGGTCGCGGCGTCGACGTCGCCGACGCTCCCCGCCGCCACGACGCGCCCGTCCGCGATCGCCGATGGCCTCGACCCAGCCCGGGCCGTCGTCACCGGCGAGGGTCGCGATCCGGCCCCGGACGACGAGGGTCGCGTGCGGCACGGCAGGCCTCCGGTGGTCAGGAGGGGTTGATGACCGGGTCGTCGTCGCCGTTCTCGGCGGCCGCGGTCGCGGCAGGGATGACCGCCGTCGCGTCGGCGGCCGTCGGCAGCGGCGTCGGGCGTCGCCACGTCATCCGGCTCGTCGGCTGGCGGGGCCGCGGCCACGCCGGTCTTGCTGCCGGTCCGGCGATGCCCCACCTCGAGGTCGGCCTGCAGCGAGACGGACACCGGGTCCAGGCCCGCCGCCTTCTTCGGGCCCTTCGACGTCTCCTTCGTCTCCTCCGGCCGCAGCCGGCCCCGTCGGATGATCGAGAAGATGCCCGAGATGAGGATCGCGATCGCGACGCAGGAACAGGACCGTGGCGTTGCCGAACAGATCCGCAACCGGCCCCACGATGATGATCGGCGCGAAGCTCGCCACCGAGACGAGCATGTTGAGGATGCCGAACACGCGGCCGCGCGCCTCCTCCGGGATCTCCTCCTGGAGCTGCGTCTGCGACGGGATGGCGACGAACGCGTAGGCGATGCCGGCGAGCAGCGCGATGAGGACGACGATCGCGAGCAGCGACGTGAAGTCGGCGAGCGACCCGAGGCCGGTGGCGGTCTCGGCCCGCTGGAGCGCCCGGGTGATCGGCCCGGCGCCCGCGAGCAGCGCGAGCAGGATGCCCAGCGCGACGAGGCCGCCCTCGATCAGGCGGCGGCGCGGGAACAGCTGGCCGTAGTTGTTGAGCACGAGGATGCCCATCACGATGCCGAACCCGAGCGGCAGCACGATGACGACGAAGTCCTTGGGCTCGAGGCCGAGGGCGTCGCGGGCGAAGTTGGGGCCGATGACGCCGAGCACGCCGACGAGCGAGGCCGCGATGCCGAGGTACAGCAGCGCCCACTTGATCTTCGGCGTCGTCCGGATGAACGCGATGCCCTCGCGCAGCTGCTCGACGACGGAGCCCACCGCCTCCTCGGCATCGTGCGGCGACGCCGGCGCCGGCGGTGGCCGCCGCGGTGGGCGGGGCGGCCGGCAGCGTCCAGCAGAACCCGGCCGCGATCAGGTAGCACGCCGCCACGACGACGATCAGCGCCGGGGCGCCCATGAGCGTCACGACGATCGGGCCCAGGAGCGCGAAGCCGATCGCGAACGCCGCGTTCAGGGTCAGCGTGAAGATGCCGTTCGCGGCGATCGAGCTGCTTGCGCGGGACGAGCTGCGGGATCATCGCCGCCTCGGCCGGCCCGAAGAACACCGTGATCGTCGACACGACGACGTTGAGGACGAGGATCAGCCCGAGGTTCGCGCCCGACGAGGTACAGCCCGACGAACGCGAGCGACCGCAGCACGTTGGTGACGATCAGGACGACGCGTTTGTCCAGCCGGTCGACGTACACGCCGGCGATGGCCGAGAACAGGACGGCCGGCCCGAGGAAGGTCAGGATCAGGATGCTGACCGCGGTGTTGGACCGGGTCGCCTCGAGGATGATGACGGTCAGGCCGTAGATGACCATGTTGCCGCCGATCTGCGTGAACGCCTGGCTGAGCCAGAGCAGCAGGAACGGACGGTTGCGGAAGACGGCGAGGACGCTGTGACTCGTCCGGCTCGTCGGGACCCGTGGGATCCAGGACGCCCGGGCCGGCCCCCGCCAGCGACACGTCGGTCATGCCGGGGTGGGGACCGACGGCGGCGCTGAGGGCAGGGTCGCCGCGGCTGACGAAGGCCGCGAGGCGGCGCTCGAGGGCGGCGCGCTCGAGCAGCAGGTGGCGCCCGCAGGTCTGGCAGCGGAGCCCGATGTCGGCGCCGAGGCGGTCGATCAGCCACGTGTCGCCGCCGCACGGATGGGGGCGGCGGAGGCGCAGGACGTCGCCCAGGTACAGCTCGACGGGGGTGCCTGACATCGGTCCCGAGGGTAGCAGAGGGGCCGGGATCGGAGCCGGAGCCGGCCGGTTCAGAGTCCGGGGCCGGGCGAGCTGCGGGGTCAGGTCGCGGTCGGTCGCCGGGACGCGTCACGAGGTCGACCGCGACGACGCCGATGATGACGTCCGGGAAGCGCGCGCTGAGCTGGGCGATCGGGCCGCCGGCACGACCGAGCGAGCCCGCGAGGACCTGCGGCTGGCCGACGGCGGTGAGCTCCACGGGGTCCCCGAGCGGCACGCCACGGACGACGACCGTCGCCCGCCGGACCGGTCGCGACGACGCCCGGGCACGATGCGCACGCCGCCGATCGCGGCGGCCTCGGCGCCGGCGTTGCGCAGCTCGTTGAGCAGCAGCTCGATGGCGTCGCCCGGGATGGCGCCGCTGACGGTGATCCGGATCCCGGAGCCGGTCACCGGCAGGGCGCCGGACCAGCCGAGCACCCGGTTGAGGTCGGAGCGGATCTGGGTGGACGAGGTGTCGCCGCGGGCGACGGCCGCCTCGACGGTCTCGCGCTGGCGCTCGAGGGTCGCGATCTCCTCGCGCAGCTGGTTGTTGCGGGTCGTGACGTTGGCGACGAGCTCCGTGAGCTCGGAGACGGACAGCGCCGTCAGGCCCTGGTCGGCGGTCTGCGCGTTGAACTGGGCGACGGCGAGGACGCCCAGGATGAACAGCACGGCCGTCATGGCCAGCTGCGCCGACCGGCGCCGCATCAGGGGTCTCCGTGGCGGCGGCGCGTCGCTGGCCGCGACCCCGGGCGACGGGGACGCGTCGACGCGGCCGTAGCGCAGGTTGAGCGAGCCCGCGTAGGCGTCGAGGTCGACCTGGTCGAGGACGGCGTACTCCACGCCGATGCCGAACGTCTCGGCGCGGCTGCGGACGAAGTCGACGAAGCCGGGCGCCGCGAGGAGCGTGTCGTACATCGGCGCCGGGCCGATCGCCTTCACGTCGTACGGCGGCGCGAGGTAGGCCGAGTTGACGAGCACCGAGCCGCCGATGTCGACGACCGCGGTGGACGAGGTCACCCGCTCGCCGTTGACCGCGACGGCCTCCGCGCCCGCGAGCCACAGCTCCTCGACCACCGCGAGGACGTCCTGGCCGGACACGAGGTAGTCGCGCGAGTTCCCGTCCTGCGGGCACGGCCAGGGTCGAGTCCTTGAGCCGGATGACGACCCCCGGGCCGCTCATCGCGACGAGGCCGGCGGCGATCCGCGCCTTCTGGAGCTGGTCGTTGAGGTCGCGCGTGACCGCCGTTCCGCCCTGGCCGGCCGCCTCGAGCTGCTGGATCGACGGTCCGCAGGTCGAGGACCTGCTGCTTGAGGGCCTCCTGCTGCGCCTGGAGGTCGAGCGCGGTCTCGACGAGCGGCGTCCGCTCGAGGCTCGTGTAGCGGATCCGCGGCCCCTCGGACGCGAGCTGGGCCGCGATGAGGAAGCCCAGCGCGAGCAACGCCGCGCCGAGCGTCACCTGCCAGCTCGGGATACGCCGGATCCGCGTCCCGAGCGCCGTCACGCGGTGCCGCTCCGGCGCCGCGGCGATCACGAGACCGCCGATGACGACCGCCACGACGAGCACGAGACCGCCGACGAGCAGCGGGGTCGATGCGCCGGCGGCCTCGGGGTCCGGCTCCGTGCTCGCGTCGCCGGGGACGGCCGTGGCACCGGGTCGGGAGGTCGGGGCGATCGGGTCGGGCACGCCGTCGGGCGCCTCGCCGCTCCAGCCGGACGGCAGCGGCCCCGGCGGCGCCGGCTGCGGGCCCGAACTGCTCCGGCGGCTCGCGCGCCGAGGCCCTCGAGCCACCCCGCCTGGAACGTGGCGAGGTCGATGCCCAGCGCCTTGGTGAACGCCTCGTCGTCGGTCAGCCCGTCCTTGTACGCGACGACCAGCGCGACCATCGCGTCCCGGCCGTGCTCGCGCACGAGGTAGTCGATCGCCGACACGGACTCGGCGTAGGCGAGGAACGTCTTGTCGGGGTCGGTCGGGAACTGCGCCGCCGAGCGCGACGAGCGGGATGAGGTCCCGCGTCTCGACGGCGTCCGCGACCCGGTTCTGGTCGCCCGAGCCGTAGCCCTCGGACAGGTACACGGCCAGCCCCTCGTTGAGCCAGCGCGGCGGGAACCGGTACGGGTTCTCGACCGCGGTGTCGAACACGAGGTGGGTCAGCTCGTGCGGGACGACGATGCCGACCCACGGGTCGTCGATCGCGGTCGGGCGTGATGAGCGCGAACAGGGTCCGGATGTCGGCGTGCGCCTGGCCGCCGACGTTCTCCCGGGTCCCCGGCCCGAGCGCGGTCCGGAACGCCGTCTCGTCGGAGTAGATGAAGAAGTCGATCGGCTCGGTCTCGGTGACGCCGAGCAGCGCGGACGTGTCGCGGACCGCCTGCTCGCCGATGTCGAGCGCCTTGCGGGCGAACGACTCGCCGCCCGCCGTACCAGTGGACCCTGATCAGGTCGCCCTCGAGGGTCTTCCAGTCCTGGCTCGTGTCGCGGTAGCGGATGCGCTCGCGCCCCGCTGAGCACCGGCTCGGCGCCGATCTCGGGGAACGCGGCCCAGGTGTAGCTGAGCGGGGTGTTCGGCACGATGTGGCCGCCGCCGCTCAGGTCCAGCTCGTAGCGGACCGTGTGCTGGCCGCCGGTCGCCGGCACCGGGACGTCGACGATGTACGGCCCGAGCGCGTCCGGGAACCCGATCCGCAGCTCCATCCGCGCGAGCGGCTGGGCGGAGGTCACGTCCACCGCGAAGTCGATCGACTCGCCGAACGTGGCATCGGCCGTCGATTCGCCGAACGTGATGTCGGCGGCGAGGGCGACCGGCGCGGCGACGAGCGCCGCGAGCAGCGCGACGACGGCGACGAGCACCGGTGCCGCACGCCGGGTGCCGCGCGTCCGTGCCACGCTCAGCGTGCCCATGCGAGCCCCGCGAGGCGCAGGATGCCGAGGCCGTTCTGGGTCGCGCCGAGCAGCCCGTCGCGGACGAGCGTGTACGACGTGCCGTACGAGACCGGGACGGCCGGCGCCTCGTCGCGCACGATCTCGAGCGCGCGGGCGTAGGCGGCGGTCGCGTCCTCCGGCGTCGCCGGCGCCGCCCGCGTCGGCGATCGCGGCATCGAAGTCGGGGTTCGACCAGCCGCCCTCGTTGGAGGTCGAGCCGGTGCCGAGGAGCACGCCCAGGAAGTCGTTCGAGCCCGGGTAGTCCGCGACCCAGGACAGGCTCCACAGGTCCGGCGGGTCGGTCGCCAGGCGGTCCTGGTAGGTGCCGAAGTCCATCGTCGCGTAGTCGATCGTGACGCCCAGGTTCTCCTCGAGCATCGTGATCAGCGCGCCGTCGTAGCCGCCGCCGCTGGCGATGAACGAGATCGGGCCGAGCGCGGCCCCGGTCGCGTAGCCGGCCTCCGCGAGCAGCGCACGGGCGGCGGCCGGGTCGTACGGCGGCAGGAAGTCGCCGTCCGGGCGCCCGGGGATCCCGGCCGGGACGATGCTCGTGGCCGCGATCGAGGAGCCGAGCTCGTCGAGCGTCGCGAGGCGGCGCCAGTCGACCGCCTGGGCGAACGCGCGGCGGACGCGCGGGTCGTCGAACGGCTTCTGGCGGGTGTCGAAGCCGTAGTACGTCGACCGACAGCGACGGGTCGCTCCGCAGGGACGGCCCGAGGTCGCGGTCGTACGCGATCCAGCCCGCGTCCGTGAACGAGATCGGGGCGACGTCGATGTCGCCCCCGACGAACGCGTCGACCGGGCTGTTGCCGCCGAGGTTGGTGAGCATGCGGACGGTCTTGATGGCCGGTTCGCCCGCCCAGTACGACGGGTTGGCCTCGAGCACGAACGCGTCGTCGGTGACCTCCTTGACGAGGTAGCCACCGCTGCCGACGAAGCTGCCGGCCGTGGGCAGGATCTCGCCGTCGCCGGCCGACCGCGGCACGATCGCGAACGGCGCGCCCGGAGACGATCGCCGGCAGGTCCGACCCGCCGCGCTCGAGGTCGACGATGACGCGCCGGTCTCCGTCCGCCCGCACGCCGAGCGTGCTCACGTCGTCGGTCTCGCCGTTGAGCAGGGCGCGGGCGCCCTTGACGTCGGCGATGAGCGATGCGAGCGGCGACGGCTCGCGCGGGTCGAACAGCCGGCGCCAGGAGCGGACGACGTCGGTGGCGGTGAGGCTGCTGCCGTCGCTGAACGTGAGGCCGTCACGGAGCGTGAACACGACCCGCGTGCCGCCCTCCTCGACGCTCCACGACTCGGCGAGCGCCGGGCGGACCGCGAGCGACGGATCGACGGCCGTGAGCGTCTCGAACAGCTGGGTGACGTACGAGGCCGAGCCGAGGTCGCCGTGCTTGGCGGGATCGATCGAGGCAGGGGCGCCGGCGAGGATCGTCACCGTCTCCGGGTCGTCGTCCGCGGCGGCCGCGACCGGCGCGGGCTCGATCCCCGGATCGGGCCACAGCTGGGCGACCATCGTCACCGCCACGACCACGGCGATCGCGGCGACGGCCAGGCGGCGGGCGCGCGAGGGCCGGGCGGGCTCGATGGCGAACGGATCGTCGCCGTCAGGTTCGTGCGGGGTCAGCTCGTGCGCCACCAGGCGGCCTCCGGGATCGCGGGGTCAGGACGGCGCGGATCCAGGAGGCGCTCGACCGGGACGGGGATGCGCGGGCGGGCCGTCCACACGTAGCCGATCGCCGGAGAACCCGACGAGGAAGGCAACGATGCAGACCCAGCGACGCACGGCCGGAGTATAGGCGGGGGTGCCCCAACCGGCCCGCGGGCAGAAAGTGAGGCCTCGCTGTGCCACACCGCCGGGGGAACGATGCTGTCCGCGAGGCCTCTGCTTTGACAACGAGGGCGATGCCCATCTGTTATGGCCCGCGGCCGGGTGTTTTCCCGCACCCGCGCCCGATGCCTGCAACGCCGTCAGTCGTCGCCCCGGGCGGCGCTGCCGATGAGGTCGCGGCGGGTCGCGAACCGCTTGAGGAACCGGTAGAAGTTGCGCTTGGCGAGGCGGGCCCGGGCGGGATCAGCATCGTCATCGGCCCATGGCACGCCGGCGTGCCCGAGCTCGACCGGCACCTGCATGGCCCGGCGCGGCTCGGCGTCCTCGGCGTCGTCGTCGGCCGGGTCGCGGAGGACGAGGCTCCACCACGTGGCGAGGTGGTCGGGGGCGACGAAGTGCTCGTCGAGCAGCCCGCGGGCAGCCGCGTCCTCGCGGCGGAATCCGATGGCGTCGCCGGCGATCGCATCGACATCGACCGCGTCGGCGGTCCGCGGCGCGGAATGACCGGAGGTCGTCGGACACGAGCCCGATGGGACCCGCCACGGCGACCGACGGGTCCTCGAGCGCCGCGACGATCGCGGGCACGAGCGCCGCAGGCGCGGCGATCCCGGGTCCCACCAGCACGACGACCGGCGCCGCGGCCCGGCGGAGCCCCGCGTTCCACGCCGCGGCCGCGCCGACGCGGGTCGCCGTCCGGACCACCTCCGTCGCCACGCCCGGCGCGCCCGGGTCGGCGGCGTCGAGCCGGTCCAGCGCGTGCCAGCGCCTCGCCTTCCCCGTCCGTTGGCGCGTTGGCCACGATCACGACCTGCGTCCCGTCCGGGGATCCGTCGACGATGGCCTCCGCCTGGCGGACCGCGCCCGCGACGTCGTCCGTGGCGACGATGACCACCGTGGCCACGCCGAGGGGCGCATCGTCGAGCCGGGAGGGCACGGAGGCGGTCGAGCCGTAGCGCACGGACCCGCCGACCTCGACATCGGGTGGCGCGGCGTGCTCGAGCGTGTACAGGCTCGCGGCGTCGACGACCTTCCAGCCGGCCGCCTCGAGCTCGCCCTTCAACCGGTCGGCGGTCGCCCAGTCGCGCTCCCGCCGGGCGTCGGAGCGGGCATCGGCGATGGCGCGGATCTCGGGCGGGACGGCGTCGGGCGGCATGGGGCCGAGGATACCGGCGGTCGCGGTCGGACCGGGCACTCGCGGCCAGCACGCCGCCGGACCGACGATCAGGCGGCCCGGTGGCATCGCTGGCCGCCGGCGTTGGGTACCCTCGGGCGATGGCGTCGGACTCCCCTCCCCCGCTGACCGTCGGCCCGCTGACCGCGCGCCCCGGCACGCGCGTGACGGGTCTCGTCCCCGTCGACCTGGGCTCGACGACGGTCGAGCTCCCCGTCGTCCTCGTCCATGGCGCGCGGCCCGGGCCCCGCGTCGCCGCGACGGCCGGGATCCACGGCGCCGAGTACGTGTCGATCGCCGCGCTGCGCGAGGTCGCCCTCGGCCTGGACCCCGCGACCGTGCACGGGTCGCTCGTCGCGGTGCTGACGGCGAGCCCGGCGGCGTTCGCGGCCCGCACGATCTACGTCAACCCGATCGACGGCCTGAACCTCAACCGGCAGTTCCCGGGCGATCCGGACGGGTCGCCGACCCAGCGCCTCGCGCACTGGCTGACACGGAACGTCATCGCCGGCTCGGACGCGTTCGTCGACCTGCACTGCGGCGACATGAACGAGGCGCTCGTGTCGTTCACGGGCATCGAGGACACCGGCGACGCGGCGGTCGACGCCCGCAGCCGCGAGCTCGCCGAGGCGTACGGGCTGCGCTACCTGCTGATCGGGCCGTCGCCGGGCACGACGACGACGGCGGCGGCCGCCCTCGGCATCCCCGCCGTGCTCGGCGAGGTCGGCGGGCAGGGTCGCTGGCCCGCCGAGGACGTCGCGCTCCACGCGGCCGGGTTCCGGCGCCTCCTGCGCGCGGCCGGGCTCATCGACGAAGCGCCGTCCGAGCCCGCCCACCCGACCGAGCTCCTGCCCACCGAGGCCTGGATGCGAGCGACGCCACACCGGGTACTGGCACCCGGGGGTCGCGGTCGGCGAGCGAGTCGACGCAGGGATCCATCGTCGGCGAGGTGCAGGACGCCTTCGGGGCCGTCCTGGAGCGGCCGGCGGCGCCGATGGACGGCGTCGTCATCTTCCTCGTCAGCTCGCTGGCCATGAACGCGGGCGACCCGCTGCTGGCCCTCGCCGGATGAGCGACCCGACGCGCACCCACGTCACCCGCATCGTGACCGACGGGAACGGCGGCACCGCGTTCGCGGATGCCGACGTCACGCTCGAGCTGGGCGACTTCGCGCCGCCCGCCCCGCCGATGCTCCGGTCCGAGCCGGTCCCCGCCCGCGCCGTCCGCTTCCTCGGTGCCACCGCGGGCTGGGACTCCCCTCCCCACCCGGCGCCGGCGCGGCAGTACATCGTCATGCTGCGCGGGACCGTCCGATCGACGGTGTCCGACGGCGAGACGCGCACGTTCGTGCCGGGCGATGTCGTGCTGCTCGAGGACACGACCGGCGAGGGTCACCGGACGTTCATCCCCGGGGACGCGGACTGGCTCGCGCTGGTTGTCGTCCTCGACTGAGCGCGCAGCGGGTGGCGGTCAGCCGTCCGCGCGGAGCCGGTACAGCTAGGTCTCGAGCGGCTCGTAGTGCTCGTACTCGGCGGTCATCGGCAGCGCGTCCTCGACAGGCACGCCGAAGCGCTCGACGACCGGCGCCGTGAACAGCGCGTAGGCGCCGGACCCGAGCGCGCGCACGGCATCGTTCTTGAGCAGCCGGTGCGCCATGACGACCTCCGGCCCGACAAGCTCCGCCGTGCCGGCGATCGACTGGATGACGTACCGGCCCGCATGGACGATGAACTTGAGCTCGAGCTGGTCGATCCGCATGCACGCATCGCAGCGGCAGGTCCAGACGTCGTGCGCATCGGCGAGGAGCCGGCGGAAGTCGTCGTAGCAGGCCTGGACGACGGCGAGCAGCTCGTCGCCGCGTGGGACGTCGGCGTCGCTCGGCGCATACGCGAACACCGCGTCGCCTTCGAGCTTCGACAGCGTGAACGGCGGGACCAGCCGGCCGACGATCGCATCGAGCAGGCTCGACACGAGGCCGTAGGCATCGGGGACCGCCCCGTTCGCGAACGCGTCGTCCGCGTGGACGGTCTGCACCGTCCGCAGGAAGCCCGTGTAGCCGCCGATGTCGCGCGAGCAGGAGCGGGCCGTCAGCGGTGCGCGGGGGTGCGATCACGAACCCGATCGTACGGCACGTGCGCGTCGCGCCGGCACGGACCCCGGACACGCGAACACGCCGGGCCCTGGCGGACCCGGCGTGCGAGGGAGGGCTGCTGGAGAGAGGTCGCAGCCTCCAGTTGGTGGTCAGATCGCGGCGGGGACCGTCGCGGGCTTGGTCACCTTCTCGGTCACGGGAGCGGTCACCGGGCGGGCGGCCCAGACGATCCCGAGCCCGGTCAGGAGCAGGACCCCGCCCAGGGCGGCGGCGAGGGCGGCGATCCCGAGGCCCATCTGGAGGGCCGAGGCGGTCACGCTGCCGACACCCAGCTCGGCGATGAGGGCGTGGGCCGTGCCGGTCCAGGCCTGCTCGCGGACGCTGGCGTCCAGCGGGTTCGTGCGGTCGAACTGGCTCCAGTAGCGCCCGTCAACCGGGACTTCGTACGTGCCGGCCTTGAACACCGTGCCGTCATCGGTGGTCACGTCCTCGGGAAGCACGACCGTCTGCGTGCCGCGCGAGGGTGTGATGCGCGATGGTGGCCATCTGGTACATGTACTCGGAGGCCGTGTTGACGACCGGGTCGTTGGGATTGAGCTCGCTCTGGTCGACCGTGTAGCCCCAGTCGTCCTGGAGGAGCGCGAGGATCGGGGCGGCGCCTTCGGTGGTGCCGCGGTCGGTGAGCTGGCCCTGGTCGTTGTAGGCGAGCGTGACGTTCTGCGCGGCGCTGAACGCGTTCAGCGCATCGGCCCCTGCCTGGGCCTTCGTGTAGGTGTAGGCGCCGACGCCCATGAAGGCGATACCGGCGATGGCGAGTCCGATCCCGACGATCTTGAACCGTGCGTACATGGGATCTGTTCCCTTCCTCTGACACCTATCCGCTCATGGGACGCGGACGGTGGAACGACGTAGGTGTGTCCCACGCTCGCGGGGCTCGCGGCCTCGTCTGCGTGTTTCTCGATGGCTGAATCGTGCGCTCGGCGGGCTCTCGGCGTCGGCAGGGTCAGGTGGCCCCCTGCGGCGTGCCCGGGCACCAATGCCGCGGTCCCAATGGCCCATGCCGGGTGGGCCCAACCGCCTGCCGCGCCGCCGCTCCGGCGGCGCGGCGTCAGGGCGTGGGTGCGCCGATCACCCGCTGGACGTCGATCAGCGGCTGCTGGCTGACGGTCAGGAACCCGTCCTGTGGCCGGTCGAGGTCGATCACGAGGATCAGCACGGCGCCCAGCGCGACGACCATCACGACGGCGCTGAGGACGCTCCGCCGGCCCGCCAGGCCGGCGCTGTAGCCGACCATGCCCAGCGAGAGGGCGGAGCCGGCGAGCAGCAGCATCAGCACGGTCTGCGGCACCCGCGAGTACATGCCCGCGACGATCCGTCGCTCGTGGAGCGTGATGAGGTCGGTCACCGAGTCGCCGAACGACGACATGACGTCGGGGTTGTACCCGGTCTGGACGACCTCTTCCACGATCGCCCACATGTCTGCGTGCATGCGACTCGGAGATCGCGTGCGTTCTCGAGGACCCGCGCCTGGTCGCTGGTGGCGATCCGCAGCGTGGAGTACTCGCGCACGAGCTCGCGCATCTGGTCGGTCTGGGCCGGCGGGAGGTAGCCGGCCTGCAGGTAGACGGCCTGGATGGCGTTCGCCTCCTCCAGCACGAGGCCGCGCCGGGCGTCGAACCGGTCCGCCGCCATGCCCATCGTGATCGCCAGCAGGAAGGCCATGAGCGCGAGCAGCGATCCCACGAGCATGTCCGTGGGGCCTTCCTGCTCGCCGGGCAGCCGGTCCTGCCACCAGCGACCGACCCGGAACCCGATCTCGTAGAACCCGAGGGTGATGATCGCGAACAGCAGGAACACGCCGAGGACCGGGATCGGATCCAGCAGCTGCGTTCGCATGACGGTGGTGCCCTCGATGAAGCCCGACGACCGGCCAGGCCCGTGCGCCGGAGCCTAGCAGCGCCGATGCCGGCTGCGAGGCCGCGATCCGCGGGCGTGCGCTCCTCGACGGCCGGTTCCGCCTCGTGCACGAGCGCCTCGGATGCGCCGCTCGTCCGGCGTACGGTGGTCGCGTCGCCGAGTCGCGCGTCACGTCCAACGCGACCCACGCCGCATGGAGGCCCAGTCGTGACCACCATCGACCCCGTCAGCGCTGCCCGGCCGGCCGACGCGCTCGTGATCTTCGGCATCACGGGCGACCTCGCGCGCGTGATGACGTTCCACTCGCTCTACCGGCTCGAGCGGCGCGGCCTGCTGGACGTGCCCGATCGTCGGCGTGGCCGGCCGGCCATGGACGGTCGAGCAGCTCGTGGCGCGCGCACGCGAATCGATCGTCGCCACCGGCGAACCCCTGGACGAGGCGGTGTTCGCGAGGCTGGCCGCGCCGGCTCTCGTACGTGAGCGGTGACCTGAAGGAGCCGGAGACCTACGAGCGGATCCGGACCGCGATGGGTGGCGCCGTGGCCCCCGTGTACTACCTCGAGATCCCGCCCGGGCTGTTCGCCACCGTCGTCGGCGGGCTCGCGGGCGCCGGGATGACGGCCAACGCCCGGGTCATCGTGGAGAAGCCGTTCGGCAACGACCTGGCGTCGGCACGGGTGCTCGCCGCCGATCTCCACCGGCACCTCGACGAGTCGCAGATCTACCGGATCGACCACTACCTCGGCAAGATGGGCCTGGAGGAGATCCTGTTCCTGCGGTTCGCGAACACGATGCTCGAGCCGGTGTGGAACCGGAACCACGTCGAGAGCGTGCAGATCACGATGGCCGAGGACTTCGGCGTCGAGACGCGCGGCAGCTTCTACGACCCGGTCGGGGCGCTCCGCGATGTCGTGGTCAACCACCTGATGCAGGTCGTGGCGATGGCCGCGATGGAGGCGCCCGCGGGTGGCGACCCCGAGACGCTGCGGACGGCGGTCACCACGGTCTTCAAGTCGATCCGGACCGCGGATCCCGCC
The DNA here is from genome assembly GCA_963763075.1 of uncultured Chloroflexia bacterium. Classification (GTDB taxonomy): domain Bacteria; phylum Chloroflexota; class Limnocylindria; order Limnocylindrales; family CSP1-4; genus CAIXZV01. The sequence goes on from CAVXNF010000006.1 coordinate 248,358, forward strand.
GCCTACGTCCGCGGCCAGTACGACGGATATCGCGGCCATCGAGGGCGTGTGCACCGGACTCGGAGACGGAGACCTATGCGGCACTGATCCTCGAGATCGAGAACTGGCGCTGGTCGGGGGTCCCGTTCATGATCCGCACCGGCAAGCGACTGCCGATCCGGCAGACCGAGATCCGGCTGGTGTTCAAGCCGTCTCCGGGGCTCGGGTTCGGGCTGCGCCACGAGCGGAGCGAACGCGACCAGCTCGTGATCCGGATGGATCCGGACACCGGCGTCCGGCTGATCCTCAATGCGAAGCGGGCCGATGCCCCCATGCCGGACTCGATCAGCCTCGACATGACGTTCGCCGAAGAGGGCGGCGAAGGCGCCACGCCCTACGAGGTCCTGCTCGAGGCCGCGATGGCCGGCCGGAGCGTCCGCTTCGCCCGCCAGGACGGCGTCGAGGAGGCGTGGCGCGTCTTCGGTCCCCTCATCGAGACGCCGCCGCCCGTCCTGCCGTACGCGCCCGGATCGTGGGGCCCGGAGGCCGCAGAGGCGCTCGCGGCTCCGCATGGCGGGTGGCGAAGCCCCTGGACGGCGTAGCCGGCGCCGTCCCTGCGCAGGAGCCGACCGGCGGCGCGTGCTCAGCCGCGCTTGAGCGCCCGCCAGCCGCCGGCGCGGTTCTGCGCGGCGATCGCCCAGATCAGCTCCACGAACGCCCGCTCGTCGAGCGCATCGGCCTCGTACAGCTTGATCTGGCGGCCGGTCGCGTTGCCGAACCCGTCGGTGATGATCCCGTGCGGGTCGGGCGCCGTGCCACCCTCGTACAGGAACACGTTGAGGTGGTCCTTCGTCGTCTGCATCGCGCACACGGCGCCCCGGAACAGGAAGTACGGGCGGTTGCCGTAGCGGACCTCCTCGAGGATCTCCGGCTCCGCCTCGTGGACGAGCTCCCGGATGCGAGCGGCGAGGGCCGCCTGCCAGCCCGGGAAACGCCTCGATGCTCGTCGTGACCTGCGGGTGGCGCGGCTGCGCGTCGGTGCCCATGGCGGCTCCCCTAGCGTTCCAGCCGCTTGTAGCGGATCCGGTGCGGCTGATCGGCCGCGGCGCCCAGCTCCTTGTGGCGGAACGCCTCGTAGTCGCTGACGTTGCCCTCGAAGAAGCGGACCTGGCTGTCGCCCTCGAACGCGAGGATGTGGGTCGCGATCCGGTCGAGGAACCAGCGGTCGTGGCTGATGACGACGGCGCAGCCCGGGAACGACTCGAGGCCGGCCTCGAGGGCGCGCAGCGTGTCCACGTCGAGGTCGTTGGTGGGCTCGTCGAGCAGCAGGACGTTGCCGTTCGTCTGGAGCAGCTTCGCGAGGTGGACGCGGTTGCGCTCGCCGCCCGACAGCGTCCCGACCGGCTTCTGCTGGTCCGTGCCCCGGAAGTTGAAGCTGGACACGTAGGCGCGGGCCGGGACCTCGCGCGTGCCGGCCTTCACGACCTCGACGCCCTCGGTGATCTCCTGGAACACGGTCTTCGACGGCGTCCAGCTCGTCGCGGCCCTGGTCGACGTACGAGAGCTGGACGGTCTCGCCGATGTCGATGGCGCCGGCGTCGGGCGGCTCCTCGCCCACGAGCATCCGGAACAGCGTCGTCTTGCCGGCGCCGTTGGGCCCGATGATCCCGACGATCCCCGAGCGCGGCAGGCTGAACGTCAGGTCCTCGACCAGCAGCCGGTCGCCGTAGCCCTTGCGCAGGCCCTGGACGTCGATGACCTGGTCGCCCAGCCGCGGGCCGGGCGGGATGGCGATCTCGAGCTCGCGGGTCACCGTCCGCTCGTCGCTCGCCTCGGCCAGCAGCTGCTCGTACGCGGACAGGCGGGCCTTGCCCTTCGACTGGCGGGCCTTGGGGCTCATCCGCACCCAGTCGAGCTCGCGGGCGAGCGTCCGCTGCCGGGCGTCGGCCTGCTTGTTCTCGGTCGCCATGCGGGCGAGCTTCTGCTCCAGCCAGCCCGAGTAGTTGCCGCTGAACGGGATGCCCCGGCCGCGGTCGAGCTCGAGGATCCACTGCGCGACGTTGTCCAGGAAGTAGCGATCGTGGGTGATCGCGACGACGGTGCCGCTGTACTCCTGGAGGAACCGCTCGAGCCAGTCGACGGACTCGGCGTCGAGGTGGTTGGTGGGCTCGTCGAGGAGGAGCAGGTCGGGGTGGCTGAGGAGCAGCCGGCAGAGCGCCACGCGCCGCTTCTCGCCGCCGGACAGCGTGCTGACCTCCGCGTCGTCGGGCGGGCAGCGGAGCGCGTCCATCGCGATGTCGACGTTGCGCTCGAGGTTCCACGCGTCCGCCGCGTTGATCCGGTCCTCGAGGGCCGCCTGCTCGGCGCCGACGGCCTCGTAGTCGGCATCGGGATCGGACCACTTGGCCATCACGGCGTTGTACTGCTCGATCAGGCCGGCGACCTCGCCCACGCCCGAGAGCACGTTCTGCTTGACGTTCTTGGTGGGGTCGAGCTGCGGCTCCTGCTCGAGGTAGCCGACGGTGAACCCGGGCGTGAGCCGCGCGTCGCCGACGAACCCGTCGTCGAGCCCGGCCATGATCCGCAGCAGGCTGGACTTGCCCGACCCGTTGGGCCCGATGACGCCGATCTTGGCGCCCGGGTAGAACGAGATCGAGATGTCCTCGAGGACCGTGCGGTCCGGCGGGTAGTGCCGGGCGAGCTTGTACGTGCTGTAGATGAATTCGGCGGGCATCGGCCTAGGGTACCGGCCAGGCGTCAGCCACGGGCGCCGGTCCGGGGTGGACGCGACCGCACGACGCTGGACGGCGGGGCGCATGATCACGGTCACGCGTTCGAACGCGCTGCGAAGGAGGACCCGCCATGGACAAGAAAGCGAAGACGCCCAAGAAGCCGAAGACCGCGAAGGCCAAGGTCAAGGGGGTCTAGGACACGGCGGGGACGTCACCCGGCGGCACCGGAAACGAGAACGCGGCGCGCCGGGACCGGCGCGCCGCGTTCGTTGTGGCTGATGGGTCAGTGACGTGACGACCTTGTCGATGGATCCCGCGGCCGCGATCCACTCGGCGACCTCGGACTCGCCCGGGACGCGCCGGACGATGCCCGGCTTGGCGGCCGCGACCTCGGCGAACGTCGTCGCCAGGTTGGCGGCGTTGCGGCGCGCCAGCTCGGCCGGCGAGTCGACGCCCGCGGCCTCGAGCAGGTCGCTGTACTGCGACCCGACGCCGGGGATGCGCATCAGGTCGGCGCGGTTGACCCACCCGAGCAGGACGTCCTCGCCGATCCCGGTCTCGCGGGCGAGCGCCGCGCGGCCGGTCGGGCTGCCCGCGCTGGCGAGCAGGTCGTCGGTCGTCTTGACGCCGGCGGCGGCGAGTGCCTTGGCATGGGCGGCGCCGATGCCCTCGATCTCCGCGATCGCGTAGCCGCCCGTCGTGGTCGGCTGCCGCGGCGACCACGACGGTCTCCTCGGGCTCGACGTCGGCAGCCGACTCGACCACCGCCGCGACCGCGACGATCTCGAGCACGTCGGGGGCGGTCGTCGACCTTCTCCGGGTCGGCGAGGAGCTTGTCGACCTCGGCCTCGTCCTGCTCGACGATCTCGGACACGACGAGCGTGCCCTGGAAGCCGTGGGCCTTCATCCGCTCGACGGCGACCGGCCAGTCGGCGGACTCGACGAGGATCGCGACGGCGCTCTCCGACGCGGTCATGTTCTCGCCCAGCTCCTTGAGCAGCTTCTGCTTGATGCCGCGGTCGAAGGCGGCGAACAGGCCGCCGGCGGCGGCGCCCATGGCGATCCAGCCGACCGGGCCGAACAGCATCGCGAACAGGACGCCGATCACGCCGCCCTTCACGAAGCCCTTGCCGATGCTGTCGTCCTTGGTCTGGTGGAGCTTGATCTTGCCCTTCTCCGTCTTCCGGATCGCGACCGCGTCGCGGAGCTTGACGACCTTGTCGTCCGAGAGCTCCTTGAGCGCGCGCAGGGCGTCGTCCGCCGTGTCGGGCCACGGGTACTTGATCACCAGGAAGCTGTACTTGTCTGTCGGCCATGTCCGTCCTCTCAGTGATTGGGGCACGCGCGAGACGGGCGTCGACGGCAGTTGTCGACGATGGGCGCTCCCCGGTTGACCAGTTGCACGTCGAATGTCAGCAGATCCGGGCGGCACCGGAAACGCCCGATCGGGGTGAGGCCGGACAACGGAGGTCCCGGTCCCGGGGAGTCCGATCGTCCCACCGGCGCGTATCGTGCCGAGATGCACGAAAGGAGCTCCATGGCCACCCCACCCGGTCCGGCAGCAGCCGGCTACTCCCGAGACCGAGGCCGCCGGCCGCCAGTGGCAGGACCGCTGGGCATCGGGTCCCCGCCGGACGCGGTGGACGTCGCTGCCCGTGCAGGCCGGCGACCGGGCCCCGTCGCTCGACCTCGTCGATGCGCGCCTGGGTCGGGCCGTGCCCCTGTCGTCGGCGTGGGCCGAGGGCCCTGCGCTGCTCCTGTTCTGGCGCCACTTCGGGTGCAGCTGCGGCCGAGACCGCGCCGCGCGCCTGATCGACGAGCTGCCCGCGTATCGCGCGGCAGGCGCGTCCGTCACGCTGATCGGGCAGGGCGAGCCGGAGCGCACGCTCGTGTACGCCGCGGCGAATGCGATCCCCGACGAGGTCCGCCTGCTGTGCGACCCCGACGAGCGCGCCTACGAGGCGTACGGGCTGCTGGAGGCGACGCCGGTCGAGGTGCTGTTCGACGCGCCGGACGAGTACCTGCGCTGCGACGTCGAGGCGGGTCGCTCGCTGTTCGAGACGCGCGCGTCCGCCGGGCGGCCGATGGTCGACAACCCGTGGCTCCTGCCGGGCGAGTTCGTCGTCGCGCAGGACGGCTCGCTCGTGACCACGTACCGGTTCCAGTTCTGCGAGCACTGGATCGACCCGCGGGTAAACGTCGCGGCGATCCGCTCCGCCACGGGCGAGGTCCGGGCGACGTTCGCGGGCTGAGGGGCGGGGGTTGGCGCCCCCAGGGTCCGGGCGCGCGGCCCGTCAGCCGGCGGTGACGAGGACCGTGTTGCCGTCCGGGTCGTCGACGAGCGCCATCCACGCGCCGAAGTCGGTGCGGAACGGCGGGCGACGGCCCTGGTAGCCGGCGTCGAGCAGCTCCGCGTACGTCGCGTCCACGGCGTCGTCGCCATCCACGAAGAACTCGAGCATCACCCGACTGTCGCCGGGCTGCGGCCCGTAGGCCGGCACGTTGCCGGCGAACGTCGTCGCGAGCACCAGGTTGTGCCCGCCGCCGAGGTCGACGACGACGTCTCGCCGGCGCTCCACATCGTCGGGGAACGTGACGCCGAGGCGCCGGTAGAAGGCGGCTGAGCGTGCGAGGTCGGCGACGTTGAGCACGACCATCGTGAACCGCGGGCTGGGCATGGAACCGAGTCTAGCCCTCGGCTGCGGCGAGGTGCGCCTCGAGCATCTCGACGACGAATGCGTGGTCCTCGAGCTGCGGCAGCCCCGAGACGACGACCGTCCCCACGACGCCCACGCCGTCCACCCGCAGCGGGAACGCGCCGCCGTGCGCCGCGAACCGCTCGACGGGGAGCGCATGGCGGGCGTGCACGTCCGGGCCGTCGCCACGGTGCGCGACGCCCACTCGCAGCGAGCTCTGCTCGAACCACGCGGCGAGCCGCGACTTCCGCTCCGCCCACCTGTCGTTCGAGGCGGTGCTGCCGGGCAGCGACGCGACGAACACGAGCCGGCTCCCGTGCCGGACCTGGATCAGGACCGGCAGCTGCCGCTCGAGCGCGGTGTCGGCCATCCGGCGACCCAGGGCGTACAGCGCGGCCAGGTCGGCGCGCGGCAGGACCAGCCGCTGCTCCTGCGCCTCGAGCTCCTCGAGCGTCGGCCACGTGGGATCGTCGTCTGCCATCGTCCTGGACCTCCTGTCGCGCTCTGTCGGGCATTCTCGCAGTCCGCGACTATCGGGCGAGCGTCTCGCCCGCGAGGACGGCCTCCAGCGCACCGACCTCATCGAGGGCCGGCTGGGCGCCCAGCGCTTCGAACGCGGGACGAGCGGCGGCAAGGGCTGCCGTCGCGCCGGCGATGTCGCCGGTCACCGCGAGGCAGCGCGCCGCGCCGAGTGACGCCAGACCCGCCTCGAAGGGAGTGTCGACCGACAACCACTCCTCGGCGACCCCTGCATACTCCGCAGCTGCACGTCGGTGGTCCCCGCGTGCTTCGGCGATCGCCGCGCGCGCTGCGCGCAGGTTGACGGCGAGGACGCGGTGGTTCCCGATCCGGCCAGCCACCGCCGCATCCGCCAGCTCGAGGTCGCCCAACGCGACTGCGAGCCGGGTCGTCGCGGCGAGACAGAGCTCCAGGCTCGGTCCCGCATTCGGGTCCTCGACGACTGTGCGCAGCATGCGGAGACCTTCGCGCTCGTTGCCGACCGCGCGCAGCACCGCTGCCGCCTGGATCCGAACGGGGTGCAGGTCGTCCTGCTCCGGATGGGCGTCGGCGATCGACCTCATGCGCGGCAGGAGCCTTGCGGCCGTCTCGACATCGCCGCGCACGAGTGCGACCTGGCTGTGCAAGCCGAGGAGATAGGCCGTCGAGATGACATCCCCACTTGCCTCCGACCTCATCGACGACGCCATCGATCAGCGCGACCCCCTCGTCGAACCTGCCGGTGTCGACGAGGATGCCGGCGAGAATCGACAGGAGCAGGAGTCTTGCTGGACCGAAGGCCGTGCGCCTCGCACAGCTCGATGCCGCGCGTCGTGACGCTCCAGCGACGCCGCGAGTCCCTGGTGGATCCCGGCGTCCGCCGCGTAGTTGGTCATGAACCAACCGGCCTGATCCCAATCGCCCGCCGAGCCCGCGGCTTCGATTGCCGACTCGCAATCCTGGAATCCCGCCGAGATCGGACGCGGCGAGGCGGGCCCGGCCGCGCAGGTTGAGCGCACGTGCCGGGGCCCGCACTCCGAGTACCGCCGCCATGTCCAGTGCGCGTTGTGCATACGACCGGACGTCGTCCCACGACCAGTCCCAGAGCGCGGCGTGCGCGCGACTGATGAGCACCTCGACGAGAAGTGGTGACGGACCGAGTGGCTCGATAATGCGCAGGGCTTCGTCGGGATCGGTCACCCATCGCTGGTCCTGGAGGGCGATCAGCGCGGGGCGCATGTCCAGCATCGTCCGCACCACGCGCTCCACATCGCCCACGGCTCGATCGAACGCGAGGGCTTCATCGAAGGCATCAAGCGCGGGTCGGTGCTGCGCCGCGCGAGTGGCAGCCTTTCCGAACGCCACCAGAAGGTCGGCGCGCTCGGATGTCCCCAGGGCCGCCAGCTCCGTCGCCTTCGCGTACAGCGCCGCCGCAGCCGCGGGATCGAGGCCCATGGCATTCGACGCCGCGTCGGCGAGCGCGGCGCGCGCCCGGTCCCTGATCGCCTCGGCCCGCGCATCTCCCGTAGCGACGGCGAGCTCCAGCGCTGTGGCGAGGTGGTGGGCGATGACGCCCGCGACGTCCTCGCGGCGACCCTCGCGCCGTTCGATCCAGGCGGTGACGGCGAGGTGCCCGTTCAGCCGCGAACCGCGTGGCTGCGACCCATACGCGACGTCGCGCGCGAGGGCATGCCAGAACGCGTACTCCGCCTCACCGGCCATCGACGACGCGGGCAGATGACGCACGAGCTCGCGTTCCTCGAGCGACGCGAGCACGCTCGTGGTCGCGACGGAGTCCATGCCCGCCAGCGCCGCTACCGCGCCGTCCCAGAACACCGAGCCGACGATTGCGGCTGCAGCGACGAGTGAGTCGCTCATCGGCGGGAAGCGTGTCGAGCCGCGATGCGAGCAGCGCGTGGATCGATTCCGGGAGCGGGATGATCGCGCCGGCCCGAAGGGCGTACGCGCCGCCGTCCCGGATCAGCAGATCGCGGTCCACGAGGAGGCGGACGAGCTCCTCCGCGTACAGCGGGTTGCCCTCGCTTCGGCGCAGGATCGGGTCGTGGAGGGCTTGCGGCACGACCGACCCAAGGAGGCCGTCGACGAGTTCGACAGTGTCGCTGTCGTCGAGCGGCCGGAGGTCGATGCGTACGGCGTCCGTCACGCCGCTGGCGAAGTCTGGCGCCGTCTCGTAGACCGTCGGACGCGCGGTCACAACAATGAGGAGCGGTGCTCCGGCCGTGGCGGCGAGCTGCTCCACGAACGCGAGGAGCGCGGGATCGGCCCAGTGCACGTCCTCGAACACGATCACCGCCGGGCCGGGCCGGGCCATCGAGGCCAGATAGCGACCCCACGCGGCAGACAGCTCCTCGCGCGTCGCGGTGCCGCCGGGCAGGCCCAGCAACGGCAGGAGGCGTTCCTGCAGCCACGCCGCCTCCGGTAGGCCGGCAAGCGAGGCCTCGAGCTTCGTGAGCGCTGCCGGCCCCGTCGTCGTCTTCGCGGATCCCGGCGTGCGTCTTGACGATCTCCCCGAGCGACCAGAACCCAGTCCCGTCGCCGTACGGCAGGCAGCGTCCCTGGAGCCATCGTCGCCGCCGGATCGAGCCCTGCGATGGCGCCCGCGAGCTCAGCCAGGATCCGGCTCTTGCCGATGCCCGGCTCTCCGCCGACGATCGCGAGGCACGGGGATCCCGACGCACGCACGCGCTCGTAGGCGTCGCGCAGCCGCGCAAGCTCCGCCTGACGCCCGACGTAGGCACCGCCGTGGGCGCGGCTGAGGTCAGTCCCGCGAGCCGTGCGCTCAGCGCGAGCGTGGAACAGGCGGACGGGCTCGGCCTTGCCCTTGAGGCTCGCCGCCGGGAGCTCCACGTACTCGAACGCGAGGCGCGTTGCCTCCCAGGTCCGCGCGCCGACCGCGACGCCCAGCTCCGGCGCCGCGGACTGGATCCGGGCGGCGGTGTTGACCGCGTCTCCAACGAGGATGTGCTCGCCGGAATCGGGCCGGACGTCGAGGTGCGCGAACGTCTCACCGGTGTTGATACCGACCCGCAGACGGCAGGGGGTCGCCCGAAGCGCTCGTCAACGCGGACGCGCCGGCGCAGATCTCGAGGCCCGCGCGCACGGCGCGGGCGGGATCGTCCTCGTGCGCGAGCGGGACCCCGAACACGCCCACAACCGCGTCCCCGATGAACTTCTCGACGATGCCCCCGTGCCGCTCGATCGCGCCCCGGGCGAGCGCGAAGTACGCCTCGAGCATCCGGTCGAGGTCCTCGGGGTCCGCCGCCTCGGACTGGGACGTGAACCCGACGAGGTCGCAGAACAGCGAGGTGACCACACGGCGCTCGCGGCGTTCATGCTTCGCCCGCGCCAGCGCCGACCCGCACGACGGGCAGAAGCGCGCGTCGTCCGGCGACTCCGCTTGACAGGCGGGGCAGGCGGCCACGCGCGGAGCCTACGCGCTTGCCGTGGCGACGGCACGCTCCGCCTCGCACCAGGTTCGGCCGAGGTCAGACGCCGGAGGTCGCCGTCGCGCCCTCCGTGACCTCGCCCTTGTGCGCGGCGAAGGCGGCGAGAACCTCGTCCTTCTCCGTGGCAGGCACCCCGAAGTGGTCCAGCGTCCGGCCGAGCTCCGCGGCAACCTCGTCGAACTCGGCGGGGGTGATCCGCAGCCGGCGGTGGGCCTCCTCGAGGGCGAGCGCGTCGTGTCCCGGTCGCGTGCCCCTGTAGGTGAACGGGCCACCCGCCACGTCGCACACCCACAGCGTGCGCATGAACTTGAGGCCGGGCAGCCTGCTCCAGCTGCTGGGTGTGCCACTCGCGGAGCACCGGGTTCGGCGAGCGCGCGCCGACGATCGGGTTCCGGACGATGGCGTCGCTGAAGTGGTCGACGACCGCGGCGATGGCGAACACGCCACCCAGCCGGTCGTAGAGCGTCTGGTCGGACATTCCGTCCTCCTTCACGCCCCGAGCATGGTGGTATCGAGCACGTTCCCAGGTGGGATACGCGCGCAGTCGGCGATGCGGATCGCTGGGGCAGCGACCGGGACTCGTCGCCGGGCTCAGAAGCGCTCCGGCACCCAGGTGAGCGGCAGCTGGCGGCCCTTGTACCGCGTCCCGGTCTTGCGCTTCGGCAGCTCCACCTCGCGCTGCTCCGGCGCCTCGTACGGGACCTGGCTCAGCAGGTGGCTGATGATGTTCAGCCGGCCGCGCTCCTTGTCGTCGGTCGCGGCGACGAACCATGGCGCCCAGGGCGTGTCGCTGGCGGCGATCATCGTGTCCCGGGCCCTCGAGTAGTCGTCCCAGCGCGCGTACGACTTGATGTCCATGTCGGTCAGCTTCCAGACCTTGCGCGGGTCATTGATCCGCCGCTCCAGCCGGCGTGTCTGCTCCTCGGGGCTGACCTCGAGCCAGTACTTGATGAGGATGATCCCGCTGTCGACCATCGCCTTCTCGACGGCCGGCACCTGCTCCAGGAACCGGTCCGCCTGCTCGGGCGTGCAGAACCCCATCACCCGCTCCACGCCGGCGCGGTTGTACCAGCTGCGGTCGAAGATCACCACCTCACCGGCCGCCGGGAAGTGGCCGATGTAGCGCTGGATGTACATCTGGGACCGCTCGCGCTCGGTCGGGGCGGCCAGGGCGACGACCTTGAACACCCGCGGGCTCACCCGCTCCGTGATGCGCTTGATCGTGCCGCCCTTGCCGGCCGTGTCGCGGCCCTCGAACACGATGCACACCCGCGCGCCGGTCGCCTTGACCCACTCCTGCATCGCGACCAGCTCGCCGTGCAGCTGGCGCATCTCGGCCTCGTAGGCCTTGCGCTTCAGCTTCGCCGGCGGCGCCGCCGCGTCGGGCGTCGCCGGATCGGCGGCATCGTCGCCGACAGGTGCGGCGGCGTCGTCGGCCGCGGCGGTTGCCGCGCCCGCCTCCGCGTCGTGCGCCCGCCTGGCCGCCTTGCGGTCCTGCTTCTTGCCCATGTCGATCCCTCCCGGTGGTGTGCTGCGGACTAGGCGTTCGGCTGGCCGGCGGCGTCGGGGCCGCCAGCAGCGGTGTCTTCTGGTGCGTCGGGATCGCTCCGGCAGCCTCGCGGGTGAAGGACTCGACCGCCTCCTTCACCGACCCGAACGAGCGGGTGCCGTGCGACGTCTCGAGGATCTCGTAGCGGGCGATCCAGTCCCTGACGGCGGACTGCACCTCCGCGAAGGCGAGGACGATACCGCTCGCCGTGAGCTCCTCGTCGAGGTCCACGAGCATCTCGCTCGCGGTGATGTCGATGTCGCTGATCGGCTCGGCCGCGATGAGGACCCAGCGGGGCGGCGTCTCGGCGCCGCGCACGGCGGCCCGGATCCGGTCGCGGAACTGGTTGGCGTTCGCGAAGAACAGCGGCGCGGACCAGCGCACGATGACCAGGCCCGGCACCTGCGACGCGTCGGGATAGCGCTCCACGTCATGCCAGCCGGGCATCCCCGGCACGCGGCCGAGGATCGCGGAGTACGGCGCCCACACGCGCTTGAAGATGTACAGCACGGACAGGACGACGGCGATGACGATGCCCTGGAGCACGCCGACGAAGGCGACGCCGAGGAGGCACGCGATCGCGAGCCCGAACTCGGCCGTGCGGGCGCGGTAGAGGCGGGCGAGCTCGGCGCCGTCGAACAGCGTCACCGATGCGGCGATGACGATCGCCGCGAGCACCGGCTGCGGCATCGCCTGCACGAGGCCCGGCAGGAACACGAGCATGAGCAGCACGAGGCCGGCCGCGATCAGCCCGGTCAGCTGCGTCTTCGCACCCGACTGGAACGCGACGGCGGTGCGCGACGAGCTGGTGGTGACGGGGAAGCCCGTGAACAGGCCGGTGGCGATGTTGGCCGTCCCGATCCCGCCCAGCTCCTGGTTGGTGTCCACCTCGTAGCCGCCGCGGGTCGCGAACGCGCTCGAGGTCGAGATCGTGTCGCCGACGGCCACGAGCGTGATCCCGACCGCCGCGGCGAACAGGACCGCGATGTCCTCGAGCGGCACGCTCGGGATCGACGGCAGTGGGAAGCCCTGCGGCAGCGCGCCGATCACGTCGACCCCGCGCGCGGCGAGGTCCAGGCCCGCGGACGCCACGAGCGAGACGACGACCGCGACGAGGATGCCCGGTGTCCGTGGCGACACGATCCGCAGGCCGATGATGATCACGAGGCTGATCACGCCGATGGCCAGCGCCCAGAAGTTCGTCTCGTCGAGGCCCTGGACGAAGGCGACCGCCTCGTTGACGAGGCCGCTCGCGTCCGTGCTGAACCCGAACAGCTTCGGCAGCTGGCCGATGAGGATCGTGATCGCGAGACCGGCGAGGTACCCGGTCCGGACCGGGCTCGAGAGCAGGTCCGCGACGAACCCGAGCCGCACGATCGCCGCTGCGACCGTGATCGTCCCGACGAGCAGCGCGAGCATCCCGGCGAGCGCGATCTTCAGCTCGTCGTTGGCGCCGGCGAGCGGCAGGATCGTCGCCGCGATCATCGGCCCCAACGCGGAGTCCGGCCCCAGGATCAGGACCGGCGACGACCCGACGAGCGAGAACGCGACGAGGCAGACGACGGTCGTGTACAGGCCCGTGATCGCGGGCAGGCCGGCGAGCTCCGCGTAGGCCATGCCCTGCGGGACGAGCAGCGTCACGAGCACGATCCCGGCGATGAGGTCGCGGGACAGCCACGCCCGCTGATAGGTGCGCATCGCCGCGATGCCCGGCACCCACTTCTCGACCCAGCCCCGCTGCACGGCCGGGGACGCGGCAGTCATCGTCACAGCCTCGCGATCGCGCGGCCGAGGCGGCGGCGGTAGCCGGGTGCGACGAGCGGCTGCCAGGCCGCATCGAGGCTCGCGCCCAGCCGCTCGACGCCCGCGTCGAGCGCGGTGACGAGCTTGCCGATCGAGCGCACCTCCCGATCGGCCATGATCGTGCTGCCGGCCCACGCACGCGCCCGCTGGGCGGCGACGTGCTGGTCGTGCTGGTCGCCGAGGTGGTCCTGCAGCGCGACGACCGGCCGGATGAGCGCCGTGGCCTCCGGGTCCAGCGGACCACGGACGAACTCCAGCGTGTAGCGCAGCCACTTGGCGGCGATCCGCAGCTCGTGGAGCGTCGCCAGGTCCGCGGTCGCGACCGTGCCGTCGAACGCCCACACGTCCTGGTAGGCGGTCCAGATCCGGGCGGGCATCCGCGTCCGCACGAGCGCCGGCGCGTGCGGCGCGCAGTGAGCGCGCCGCGTGGCCGGGCGTCTCGACGAGCAATCCGTAGTCACGGACGAAGGCGCCGAACCGCCTCGATCCGAGCAGGTGGACGAGATCGTCACCCTGCGTGTCCCGCTCGGCCCGCCACGCCGCGACCAGCGACGCGAGGCCGGCCCGCTGGCGGACGCCGCGCCGCGCGCCGTGGGCCTCCACGAGCTCGATCAGGACGTCGAGATCGCGGACCCGCCCAAGCTGCGCGCCGATCGCCCGGAGCTCCTCGCGGTAGCGCCGGACCGCGTCGCGCTCGAAGCCGTCGCCGAAGACCCGCCACGCGGCACGCATCCGGCGGGCCGAGACGCGCATCGCGTGGACGGCCTCGGGATCCTCGTCCGCGATGACCGACGGGACCCTCGCCAGCGTGCGAGCGAAGTGGAAGCGGAGCGCCTGGCGGCCGGCCTCGGCCCATGGGTCGTCGGCGCGCAGCTCGAGCGACGTGCCGTCTCCCGCGTGCGCGGAGGGACGCTCGGGCACGGATCTGAGCGCCCGGACGCGGGCGGGCCGCTCCCGCGGCGGGAGCGCCACCTCGATCGAGCCGTCGCGCTCGTGAGCCGTCATGACAGGTTCCACGTCACGCGGCAGTCTCGGCCCGACGTTAACGCACGGCATCGTGCCAATCGGATGAGGCGCGGCCTGCTCGGCGCTGACGACCGAACGGGACGAATCGTCACATGGCATCGTTGCGCGATGGTCTCCCCGGGCCCGGCCGATCCCACCGACAACGCCGACCGACGCCTCCTCGACGGACCCGCACGAGGCGGTCGACAGCGTCACGGCCACGCGCGCCGCGGCGCGGCTGTTCCTCGCGGCGATCATCGTCGGCATCCTCGCGGGGTTCGCCACGTGGCTGTTCGTCGCGGCAAGCCACTACGGCATCGAGCTCCTGTGGCACGCGCTGCCGGAGGCGCTCGACGGCGTGCCGCCGGCGCTCGTCGCCATCGGCGTCGTGGCCGTGATGACCGTCCTCGCGACGCTCGTGGTCGTCGTCTCGCGCGGGCGGCCGGCGGACATGGGCCGCGCCGAGGCCGAGTACGACCGGGAGGGCCGGATCCACTACAGGCACCTGCCCGCCGGCGTCGCGTACGCCCTGACGTCGCTGTGGTCGGGCGCCGTCATCGGGCCGGAGGCGGCGCTGATCGACCTCAACGGCGCCATCGGCACGTGGGTGGCCGACCGGCTGTCGATGACGCGCGAGCAGGTGCGCACGCTCACGTACGCCGGCGTCGCGGGGGCGTTCGGGGCGTTCTTCGGCGCGGCACCGGTCGGCGCCCTGCTCGCCGCCGAGCTCATCAGCCCGAAGTCGGTGAGCATCAGCCGGACGCAGATCGTCGCGGGGCTCGCGGCGGGGGCGTCGGGCTGGGTCGTCTACGCGCAGCTCGGCGGTCAGGCGATCTCGCCGATCCTGCACTTCGCGCCGACGACGGTCGTCACCCTGCTCGACCTCGCGATCGCGGTGCCGCTCGGGATCCTCGGCTGCCTCATCGGGCTCGTCTACGGCGGCACCATGCTCCAGGCGCGGGTCCGGCTGCAGCCGGTGCGGACCCGGCCATGGCTCGCCGCGCTCGCCGGGGGCGTGGTCATCGCCGCAACCGCCGTCCTGTGGCCGGAGCTCCTGTTCTCGGGCCAGGAGCCGACACCGCCGCTGATGTCGAACGCCGCCCAGTACGGCGTGCTGGGCCTGATCGCGATCGGGCTCGCCAAGCTCGCGCTCAACGTGTGGACGCTGTCCACGGCGTTCTTCGGGGGGCCGATCTTCCCGGCGATCTTCGCGGGCACGAGCTTCGGGCTCGCGATCAACCTCATGCTGCCGATCGTCCCCGAGCACGTGGCGGTGCTGGGCATGGTCGCCGGGCTCGTCGTGTCGGCCGCGGTGGCGCCGCTGAGCGTGACGGTGTTCCTGGCCCTGATCGTCGACCCGTCGCTGACGTCGGTCATCGCGATCGCGGCGGTGGCCGCGTTCATCGTCCGCCAGCTGATCGCCCCGACGCTGCCCGGGATCTACCGGGCGACGCGGGCCCGCGAGGACGAGCTGGCGGCCTGAGGAGCCACGGAGGGCCGGTCGATCCCGACCCTCCGCGACGCGTGACCTAGAACCGGCGGCGGCCCGGCGTGACCGCGGCCGCGACGACGGCCGTCTTGGCGACCGGATGCCCCGCCCCGGCCCCGGGCTCGACACGGCGGCGCCGACGACGGCGGCCTTGGCGACCGGCGACGGGCCGGGGCTGACGGCGGCGGTGACGACGGCGGCCTTGGCGAGGCGGGACGGGCGCAGCGGCATCTCAGACTCCTTCGGCGACGAGCGCCGCTTCGTCGGCCTCGACGGCGGCGATGATGGCCTGGACCGGGATCCGGCCGTTGGTGACGAGCTGGCCGCCGGCGCGGCGGAGCGCCGAGCCGAGGCTCGCGGCCCACAGGTTCTCGTAGACGAGGATGGCGCCCAGGCTGCCGGGCGCCATGACGCCGCCGAGGGCGAGACGTCCTCCTCGGCCAGCGTCTCGGCCAGCTCGGTCTCGAGCCGCTCGAACTCGCCCATGCTCTCGAGGTCGCCGAGCTCCTGGGCCATGACCGTGCCGTCGTCGCCCTTGCCGACGAGCACGAGGTCCATCACCCGGATGATCCCCGCGTCATGGAGGCGGAGCAGCTCCTCGGCGGCCTCGCCGGTGAAGTTCTGCTGCCCGGCCGGGAACTCGACGACGAGATAGTCGACGGGCCCCAGCTCGTCGATCGAACGTTCGGTCATCACGTCTCCACGCTTGTGCGCACGCTCCAGGTCGTGCTCCAGCCGAGCGAGTCGACGGTCGTCGACGGGGTGGGAAATACCCGAATCGCATGGGCTCGGCGGTGGATCACCACCGGCCGATCCCCCGGCTGGCCTCCAGTGAACCCCGGTGGACGGCGTCCCGCATCGCCCGATCGGGGCGAGAAGCGGGGCGTGGCCGGCTGGCCGGGGCTGCCGTCGCGTGCCTATGCTCCGCTGCGATGCCCGACGCCACCGACCTTCGCGAGCTCCGCGGCCACCTCGCCGGCGACGTCGTCCTGCCGGGCGACGATGGCTGGGACGTCGCGCGGCAGGCGTGGAACCTCGACGTCGACCAGCGTCCGGCCGCCGTCGTGTACCCGGTCTCGGCGGAGGACGTGGCCGCCGTCGTCCGGCACGCCGCCGCACGCTCGTACCGGATCGCGTTCAACGCCGGCGGCCACAACGCGGGTCCCATCGCCTGGACCGACGACACGATCCTGCTCAAGACGGAGCGGATGCGGGCGATCACGATCGACCCGGCTGCCCGACGCGCCCGCCTCGAGGCGGGCGTCCTCGCCGGCGACCTCGCCCACGCCGCGGCGGAGCACGGCCTGGCCTACCTCGCCGGCACGTCGCCCGACGTCGGTGTCGTCGGCTATGCGCTCGGCGGCGGGATCAGCTGGATGGCCCGCGCGCACGGGCTCGCGTGCAACACGATCGTGGCTGCGGATGTCGTCCTCGCCGACGGCCGGATCGTGCGCACCGACGCCGAGACGGAGCCCGAGCTGCTGTGGGCGCTGCGCGGCGGCAGCGGCAACGTGGGCGCCGTGACCGCGCTCGAGATGGAGCTCCTGCCGCTGCCGGAGATCTACGCGGGCGCCCTGTTCTGGCCGATCGAGCGCGCGGCCGAGATCCTCGGCGCCTGGCGGGCGTGGACCGATGGCGTGCCGGAGGCGTGCCAGTCGCTGGGCAGGATGCTCCAGCTCCCCGACGTGCCGTTCCTGCCCGACCACCTGCGGGCGCGATCGTTCGTCCTCGTCGAGGCGGCGATCATCGGCGACGCGAGCGACGGCGACGCCCTCGTCGCACCGCTCCGCGCACTCGGGCCGGAGATCGACACGATGGCCGTGATCCCGACCCAGGACCTGAGCCTCGTGAACATGGACCCGGACTTCCCGCTCCCGTATGTCGGCGAGGGCATCCTGCTCACCGACCTGCCGGGCGAGGCGATCGAGCGCGTGGTCGAGGCGTTCGCCGGCTCTCCCCTCCTCCACGTCGAGGTCCGCCACCTCGGCGGCGCGCTCGCCCGCCGGTCACCCGGGCACGGCGTGCTCGACGCGATCGATGAGCCGTTCCTCGCGTTCACCTTCGGCCTGACGCCGGATGCGGCAGGCGCGCACCGCCGTGGCGGAGAGCGTCGCAGGGGTGCTCGCCTCGCTCGAGCCGTGGGACAGCGGCCGGCGCTACCTGAACTTCGCCGAGACGCGGATGGATCCCCGCTCGATCTTCCCGCCCGAGTCGTTCGAGCGGCTGCGCGCCGCGAAGGCGCGCTACGACCCGACCGGCCTGTTCCGCGCCAACCACTCGGTCGCCGAGCGCGACGGCGGCTGAGCGCAGCGACGCGCCCCAGAGCGCGAGCCGCGACGAGCCGCTAGAAGACGTGCAGCTCGGCCAGCAGGCCCATCGGGTCGTCGACCAGCTGGAGCAGGTCCTTGTTGTGCTTGATCGTCAGCGTCCGCATGTACACGCGCAGCCACTGCCGGTCCATGAACGCCTCGTAGCGGTCGAACACCTCCGCCATCGGCAGGGCGCGGTTGCCGATGTGGCCGGCGAGGAAGAACGCGCACTCGAAGCCGAGCGAGATCGACTGGAAGTACGGCGAACCGATCGCGGCGTCGCCGAGCAGGAACGCCGGCGTCGTCGCGAGCGCGTTCGCATCGGGCGAGCGATGCCATCGGCGGCTGGTCGCGTTCCGCGCGTGGTAGACGTCGAGCGGGATGCGCACGATCTCGAGCTCGCCGATGAGCTCGCCGTGGGTCTCCTCCTTGACCTTCTCGATGAACCGGTCCATGGACTCCGCCACCGCCGGGTGGTGCTCGCGGAGGTACGGCCCGTCGAACCTTCGAGGGCATCGCGTCGAACTCGTCCTTCGAGATCACGACGATGCCCGTCACGTGGCTGATCGACCCGTCGTAGAACGTGCGCTGGACCCCGGGGATGAACTTGTACGACGTGTTCTCGACGTTCTTGACGTACTTGCAGAACTCGTTGCAGTCGTAGTGCTGGCTGTACAGGAAGGTCACGACCAGCGCGTACTCGAGGCGGACCCGCATCAGGTTCGGGTGGTCCGGTGCATCGCCACCCGGCACGAGGGCATCGCGGAACAGGGACCGCGTGCCCGTGGTGTCGACGACGATGTCGCCCGGCTCGAGCTGCGCGAGCACGTCGTCGCGCGTGACCTCGCCGTCGACGCGCTCGACCGTGCCGGTCGCCCGGCCCTCGATGAGGTCCGCGAGCGACTGCTCGATCGTCTTGAGCGCGACGAACCCCAGCGACCACTCCTGGAGCAGCGCCTTGAGGTCGGCGGCGACGGTGCGCCGGTAGGCGAGCCGCGTCTCGAGCTCCGCCGGGTCGAAGATCGCCGCGACATTCGGCCCGTCGAGCACGTCGGCCTGGTACGTCTCGATCGAGTCCGCGACGAGGTACGGCGCGAGCATGACCATCCGCGTCCGCGTGTACTCGGGCCGTCGCTCGTACAGCCGGACCCGCTGGCCGTCGATCGACTGCAGCAGCGCGGCCAGGAACAGGCCGACGGGTCCGGCACCGACGATGTGGACGCGGCCCTGCCGGGCGCGGCGTGGCGTCGTACGGATCGGCGGCGCGGTCGGTCATCGGCGCCGGCCTGCGCGGGAATCGGTGTCCGCCGTCCTGCGCAGGCGCCAGATGGACTCGGCCGGCCAGCGTCGTGCCCACTCGAGCTCCTCGGGCTGGCGGTAGGTGCTCGTCGCGCCCGGGGCCGGCCGCGGCTCGATGAGGTCCTCGACCGCGAACCCGTTGGCCCGGAACAGGCGGATCCACTCGCCGTACGGGAGCTGGTAGAAGACGTCCTCGCCGTCGTCGACCCGGTGCATCCCGAAGTAGTCGTTGACGAGCCGGTCGCCCACCACCTCGGCACCCAGCTCCCAGCAGATCGTCTCGATCGGCGAGTGGTGGCTGAACGCGAACAGGCCGCCCGGGCGGAGCAGCCGGGCCGCCTCGGGGACCGTCCGGAACGGGTCCGCGAACGTCATCGCCCCGTGGTCGCAGAACACGATGTCGAACGACCGGTCCGGGAGCGGCACGTCCTCGGCGCTCGAGTGGACCAGCGGGAAGTCGACGCCGGCCTCGGCCATGAGCCGCTTGAGCGTGCTCCAGCTGACGGGCCGAGTTGTCGAGGCCGACCGGCCGGCCACCCGCCCGAGCGAGCCCGATCGACCACTGCGCCGCGCCACAGCCGAGCTCGAGGATGTCCAGGCCCGCGACGTCGCCCAGGACCTGGAGCTGCGACTCCGGGACGCGGCCGGTGCCCCAGTTGAGGCCGCCGTCCATCCGGAGCGACTCGGCGTGCATCGCCTGGTACTCGTCGCTGAAGGCATCCCACGACGCGCGATTGCGCGCCTCGTCGGCCGTCAGGCTCCCCTCCCCTGCACCCTCGTTCGTCATCGCCGCCTCCCGGTCGCACAAATAACGGAAGCCGCGCCGGTATCTACCGACTTCTCGACATGCGCGTGTCCCCCGCTCCGACCAGCATCGGCGGCGACGCCGACGTCCGGCGGGATCGGGAGAGCACGATGACCACTTTGACACTCGACGATGCCAACCGCATCACCGCAGCGGCCCAGGCGAAGGCCGCGGACGCTCGCCACCGGCGTGACGATCACGGTCGTCGACGGTGGTGGGCAGGTCAGGACGCAGTCGCGCATGGACGGTGCGCGCTTCGGCACCCTCACCGTGTCGGCGAACAAGGCGTTCACGGCGGCCGCATTCGGCGTGCCGACGAAGGCGCTGTCGGACCTCGTGCAGCCGGGCCAGCCGCTGTACGGGTTCGCCGACGCGGCCGGCGGCCGGATCGCCGCGTTCGGCGGCGGTGCGCCGATCGTGCGCGACGACGAGGTCGTCGGGGCGATCGGCGTGAGCGGCGGCAGCGTCGACCAGGACCAGGACATCGCGGCGGCCGGCGCCGCGGCCCTGTAGCGGACGGCGGACGCGATGCGCGCGGCGCGGCTCCAGGCGTACGGCGAGCTACCTCGCGTCGAGGAGGTCGCCGACCCGGTGATCACGGGTCCCGACGACGTCATCGTCCGGGTCGGAGCGACCGGCCTGTGCCGGACGGACCTGCACGTGATCGACGGCGTCTTCGCGTCGATCTCGAGGCCCCTCCCGTACACGCTCGGCCACGAGACGGCGGGCTGGGTCCAGGAGGTGGGGTCGAGACGACCTGGGGTTCGCGCCGGGCGATGCGGTGATCGTCCATCCGTACCTGACCTGCGGCAGGTGTGCACCGTGCCGCGTCGGTGCGGACCAGCTGTGCGAGCGGTTCCAGTTCGCCGGGCGCGATGGTGGACGGCGGGTTCGCCGACTGCCTGCGCACCAGCTGGCGCTCGCTGGTGAAGCTCGATCCGTCGACGAGTCCGGTCGAGCGGCCGGCCTCGCCGACGGCGGGCTCGCCGCGTATCGCGCGGTCAAGCGAGCCGTCGCCGCTCCTGCCTCCCGGGTCGACCTCCGTCGTGCTCGGCGCGGGCGGGCTCGGGCACATCGCGGTCCAGGTGCTGCGGGCGATGACGGCATCGGACGTCATCGCCGTCGACCAGTCGCCGGCGGCACTCGAGCTCGCCGCCGAGCCTCGGCGCGACCAGCGTCATCCAGGCGGACGGCGGGCAGGTGGCCGCGGTCCGTGCCGCGACCGGCGGCCGCGGCGCCACCGTCGTGTTCGACTTCGTCGGCGACGGCACGACGCCGGCCGACGGGCTCGCGATGCTCGAGCGAGGCGGGTGCTACGTCGCGGTCGGCTACGGCGGGCGGCTGGAGGTCGACACCGCCGATCTGGTGGTCGGCGAGCTCACGGTGATGGGCTCGCTGATCGGCACGATCCGGGAGCTCGGAGAGCTCGTCGCGCTCGCCGAGCGATCCGCGGTGCGGGTCACGACGCGGGTGTACCCGCTGGCGGAGATCCAGCGCGCGATGACCGACCTCCGCGCCGGTCGGGTCAGCGGCCGGGCCGTGATCGTCCCCTGAGGCAGCCGTGGACTCGTATGCTGCGCCGGTGGCGAGCCGGATCTCGAGTCGCACGTTCATCGGCCGCGTCGACGAGCAGGGCAGCCTGCATGCCGCGCTCGATTCCGTCGTCGCCGGCGGCGCGGCGACGGTCCTCGTCTCGGGCGAGGCCGGCGTCGGCAAGTCCCGGTTCGTCGCGGAGCTTCGTGACGCTGCTCGTGCCGCCGGCGCCCTGTGGGCGACGGGCGAGTGCGTCGCCCTGGGCGAGGGCGGTCTCCCCTACGTCCCGGTCGCCGCGCTCATCCGCGACCTGACCCGCCAGCTCGACGACGGGACGCTGCGCGACGTCCTCGGTCGGGGCGCCGGCGACCTCACGGCGGTCGTGCCAGGCCTCGCGGACCGGCTGCCCGGCGTGACGGCCGCGAGCGACGTCGAGTGGATCCGGCCCGCGGTGTTCGAGGCGGTCATCGCGTGCCTCGAGTCGCTCGGCTCCCGGCAGCCCATCGTCCTCGTGCTCGAGGACCTCCACTGGGCAGATCCCGCCTCGCTGGACCTGATCGGCTTCGTCATCCGCAGCCGGCGGCGCGCGGGCACGCTCATCGTCGCCACCTTCCGGAGCGACGAGCTCCACCGACGCCATCCGCTGCTGCCGTGGCTGGCCGAGATCGCGCGGCTGGACGGCGTGGAGCAGATCGACCTCCCGCGACTCGGCCGGGCCGAGACCCTGCAGCAGGTCGAGGCGATCCTCGGGACACCGCCGGACGATGCGCTCATCGAACGGGTCGTCCAGCGAACGGACGGCAATCCGTTCTACGTGGAGGAGCTGCTCGCCGCGGGTGGCAGCGGCAAGGACGTGGTCTCACCCGGGCTGCGTGCCGTGCTCCTGGGGCGGCTCGCCACGCTTGACGACGGAGCCCGCCGTCTCGTCGACGCGATCTCGGTCGCCGCACAACCCACCGTTCCCGTGCTGCTTGCCGATGTCCTCGGCGTCACCGGCCTTGAGATCGAGTCCAACGCGCGCGAGGCAATCGAGCGCCACGTGGTGACGGTCCACGACGAGGCGACCGGCGCGCTCGCCTTTCGCCACGCCCTGGTCCAGGAGGCTGTCTACGGCGAGCTCCTCCCGGGCGAACGCCGCCGCCTCCACATCGCATTTGCCGCCGCGCTCGAGCGGGACGGCGAACCGGAGCCCGCGCTGCGCGCGTCGTGGTGGGCGGAGTGCGCCCACCACGCCCTGGCGGCGGATGACCTCCGTGGCGGGCTGGTGGCCGCGCTCGGCGCAGGACGCGCTGCCTTCGATGCGGGTGCGTTCGTCGCGGCCCGACAACACCTCGAGCGGGCGATCGGCTTGCTGGATGCGGTGCCCGACGCCGCCGACTGGATCGACGTCGACCGGGTCACGCTGATCGGCCTCGCCGCTCAGGCAGCCGAGTTTGCCGCCGACGACGCGCGCAGCCTCGCCCTCCGTCGAGCGGCGGTCGCCGCGTTGCCCGCGGATGCGCCGCCGGCCGTGCGGGCGCGTGTGCTGCTCGACCTCTCGGACAACGGCGCGTTCGACTACGAGGAGGCCCTCGCGGCGACGACAGAGGCCAGCGTCCTCCTCGCCGGATCGCCACCGTCCGCCCTGCTCGCCCGCGCGACATCGGCGGTCGCCCGCGAGCTCAGCGCGACGCAGCGATGGCCGGAGGCGCTGATCGCCGCCGAACGCGCGCTCGAGATCGCGCTGCTCGTCGGCGACCCCTCCACCGAGGCCGTCACGCGCGTCCGGGTCGCCCGCGCCCTGGCCGCGGTCGGACGCCAGGCGGAAGGCGAGGCGGAGGCGGAACGGGCGCTGGAGCTCGCGCGACGCGCCCGCGACCGATCGACCGTCGGCCTGGTCTTCTCGCTCGCGGCGAGGGTCCACGAGGGCGGGGGCGACGCCGTCGGCTCGGCACGCATCCACGACGAGGCGGCTGCGCTGACCGCCGACCTCCGGATCAGGGCGGCGGATGTCGAGATCGTCCGGGCCTGGAACCACTTCCAGATCGGTGACTGGGCGACGACCGACGCGATCCTCGCCGAGCACGAGCGCCTGGGAACCCCGTTCGACGTGCGGTTCCACCTGCTCTCGGCGCTCGTCAGCGCGCGCGCAGGTCGACGCGAGGCGGCGGCCTTGCACGAGTCGCAGCGCGCCGCGAACCCGGAGGTGTCGACAGACGCGGTCGTACGTGCGGAGTGCGCGTTGTGGTCGGACCGTCCGGACGACGCCGCCGCGCATGCGCGCGTCGGCCTCGCTGCGCCGGACGAGCCGTATGCGTTCGAGTCGTGGAAGGGCTGGCTCTACCGAGCGCTGACGCGGGCTGAGGCGGACCTCGCCGAGCGAGCCCGCCGGCGTCGCCGCCCGGAGGAAGCGCAGGGCGCAGCGAGACGCGCCGAGACGGCGGCCGCCGAGCTCGTTGCACTCGCAGCGGGACCGTTGACGTACCGCGAACGTCACGGCGACGAGCTCCCCGGCAGCGTGGCGCTCGCGCGCGCCGAGGCCGCACGTGCCGCTGGTCGTCCTGAGCCGGAGCTCTGGGCTGCCGCGGCGCATGCGTGGGACGCGCTCGGGCGGCCGTTCGAGGTCGCGTACGCCCGCTGGCGCGAGGGAGAGGCGCTGCTCGCCGAGGGCGGGCGGCGCGCCGAGGCGCGCGATCGGCTCGCCGAGGCGGCGCTGATCGCGCACCGGCTGGGGGCCGGCGCGATCTCGACCCCCGTCGCATCGGTCGCGGCCCGGGCGCGGATCACCCTGCCCGATTCCGATGAGCGCGCTGCCGGCGACTCGGCCGCGGCACGCCGTCCTTCGATCGGCTCGACGCTGACCCGGCGGGAGCGCGAGGTCCTCGGGCTGCTGTGTCAGGGCGCCTCGAACCGCCTGATCGCGGAGACCCTGTTCATCACCGAGAACACGGCCGGCGTCCACGTCTCGAACATCCTCGGCAAGCTCGACGTCGCCAGCCGTACGGAGGCCGTGGCGGTCGCGACGATGGCGGGTCTCGCCACGGCGATCGACTCGCGGTAGCCGATCCGGGCGCCTCGTGGCTCGCGGCGGAACGAATCCGGAACGTCGCGTCGCCATAGTGGGTGAGGCGGTCGAGGGGCCGCCCATCGGTCGCCCTGGAGGGATCACCCATGACACGCCGGCTGGTCATGCTCGGGGGACTCGTGGCGGTGGTCACGCTCAGCGCCGGGTGTGCCGGCGTCCCGACGGGATCCACCAGTCCGGCGCCGCGCGACGCATCGGCGGTCCTCCCCAGCGGTTCGCCATCCGACGCCGCGAACGACGCCGCGACGTCAGCGGCGTCCGTGTCGGCTGCGCCCTCCGATGAGGGCGACACCACGGTCAGGCCGGGCGAGGCATGGATCGTGAGCCAGCGGCTCGTCGACCTCGGCGTATCGGACGTGACGGGCATCTACCTCGTCCGGCCCGACGGCACCGGCAGTCACCGGCTCGTCCCCGACCTCGACGGCATGCAGATGCACCCCGCGTGGTCGCCCGACGGCGAGGAGGTCACCTTCATCCAGGAGAATCCCAACGGGAGGAAGGAGCTGTGGGTCGTGGGGGCCGACGGAACCAACGCCCGAGCGGTGGCGACCTGCGAGCCGCCGTGCAACAACATGACCGTGCCCGAGTGGCGAGCGGCCGATCCGGGCGGCATCTACGTCGGGCGAGACGAAGGGCTCGGGAAGTTCATGCTCTCGAGGCTCGACCTGGCCAGCGGCAAGGTGGTCGACGTCGTCGTCCGCGAGGACAGTGCGACCGCCGAGAACTGGCGGCTCTCGCCCGATGGGAAGCAGGCGGCGTTCGTCCGGGACATCCTCACGGACGCCGAGCGGGCGGCGATCTTCGTCGTGGACCTCGCGACCGGCGAGGAACGCCAGCTGACGCCGTACGACTACAGCCTCGATCGGCCCGACTGGATGCCCGATGGCCGGATCCTGTTCAACTCGCCGAGCCTCGGGGTCTACAACGATGGGGGTGCGGGAGCCGCGAACCTGTGGGTCGTGGATGCCGACGGCGGCAATCTCCGGCAGCTGACCAGCTATACCGAGGACAACAGCGGCGCAACGCAGCCGCACGTGCTCGCCGACGGCTCCGGCATCGCGTTCACGAAGGTGCTGGACGGCACGCTGCGCCGGCCGATGGGCCTGGTCGACATCGACGGCAGCAACGACCGGTTCCTGACCCCGAACCAGAGCCGCGGCTCGCACCTCGACATCCGGCCGCTGCCGTAGCGGACCGTTCTCCGGCGGCGACCCCGGTCCACCGTCGGAGCGGGTCGCGGGCCTGTCAGCCGAGCAGGGCGTCGATGTCCGCGCGGATGGCGTCAGGGCTGGTCGATGGGCCGTAGCGCTTGACGGTCGTCCCATCCGGGGCGACCAGGAACTTCGTGAAGTTCCACTTGATCGCCGACCCAAGCCGGCCCGCCGGCGCGCTCCTTCAGGAACGCGAACACCGGGTGCGCCTCCTTGCCGTTGACGTCCACCTTGGTGGACAGCGGGAACTCGACGCCGTAGTTGATGCGGCAGAACTCCTCGATCTCCGCGTCGTTGCCCGGCTCCTGGTGCGCGAACTGGTCGCACGGAAAGCCGATCACGACGAGGCCGTCGGCCGCGTATTCATCGTGGAGCGCCTGCAGGCCCTCGTACTGGGGCGTGAAGCCGCACTGGCTGGCGGTGTTGACGACGAGGAGCGGCCGGCCCTCGAACGTGGCGAGGGGGACGGCCTCGCCCTTGGAGCTGGTGAACGAGAGCTCGAAGACGGAGCTCGCTGTGTCGGTCATGGCGTGGGTCCTTCGGGTGGAGGCGGGCCGGAGCGACGATTGTCGCCCCGGCCCCATGGATCAGCCGGCGGCGCCGGCGGGGGTGGTCGGTCGAGGCGCGCCGTCGATGGCCGGCGCTTCCACCAGGCCCTGCGGCAGGTCGAGGTGGTCGACGGCCACGTGCGGGTGCCGGCGCTCGAGGGACGCGCCCTCGACGTCGACGTTGGGGATCAGGCGGTCGAGCCATCCGGGCAGCCACCAGGCCTTGTCCCCGGCGAGATGCATCAGCGCGGGCATCAGCAGCATCCGCACGATGAAGGCGTCCACGAGGACACCGAACGCGAGGGCGAACCCGATCGGCCGGATGATCGCGCTGTCGCTGAAGATGAAGCCGCCGAAAACCGCGACCATGATGATCGCCGCGGCGGCGACCACGGAGCGGCCGGCCCGGAACCCGAGGACGACCGCGGTCCGTGCCGGCGCCCCGTGGGCATACGCCTCGCGCATGCCCGAGGCGAGGAACAGCATGTAGTCCATCGCGAGGCCGAACAGGACGCCGACGAGGATCGTGGGCAGGAAGTTGAGGATCGGCGACGGGGTTGCCACCCCGAACACGGAGCCGAACCAGCCCCACTGGAAGATGGCGACGGTGCCGCCGAGAGCCGCGAAGTACGAGAGCACGAACCCGCCCGTCGCCACCAGGGGCACGAACAGCGAGCGGAAGACGACGACCATGATGATCAGCGACAGGCCGACCACCAGGGCGAGGTAGAGCGGCAGCGCGTCGGCCAGCTTCTGGCTGATGTCGATGTTCCCCGTCGCCTGGCCGGCCACGCCGAGCGTGATCCCGCCGTCGAGCGGCGAGGCCGCGCGCAGTGCCCCCACGAGCTGCTCCGTCGACACGCTTGTCGGTCCTTCGGCAGGCACGACCTGGAACGCCGCAACGGTGCGGTCGTCGGAGGTCCCGATCGGCGCGACCGCGACGACATCGTCGAAGCCAGCGATCGCGGTGGCGACCTTCACCTGGTAGTCGAGCGCCTCGGCCTCGGTCGGTGAACCGGGAAGGTCGGCGACGACCAGCAACGGACCGTTCGCGCCGTCGCCGAGCTTGTCGGCAACGATCTCGTAGGCGCGATGCTGGGTCGTCTCGGCGCCCTCGCTGGTGCCGACAGGGAGGCTGAGGCGCATGGACGCCGCGGGGACCGCGACGACGCCGAGCATCGCGATCGCCAGCAGCGCGCGGGCGACGGCCGTTCGGGTGGCCATCGGCCTGGCGGGCGCGGCGGGCGCCGGACCGGACTGGCTGGCGAGGCGGGTGGCCTCGCTGCGCCGGAGCACGCGGATCCCCACAAGGCTGAGCAGTGCGGGGGTGAGCGTCACCGCGATGAGCACGGCGATCGCGACACAGGCCGCCCCAACGGTGCCCATGAGGCCCAGGAACGGGATGCCGGTCACGTTGAGCGCGAGGAGCGCGATCACGACCGTGGACCCGGCGAACACGACCGCGTTGCCGGAGGTGCCCGTGGCGAGCGCGATGGACTCCCCCACCCCGTAGCCGTCGACCAGCTGGCGGCGATGGCGGTTGATGATGAACAACGCGTAGTCGATCCCGACCGCGAGGCCGAGCATCACGCCCAGGGTCGGCGTCACGGACGCCATCTCGACGACGCTCGAGAGCGACATCGCCCCGAGCACGCCGATCCCCACGCCGAGGAGGGCGGTGATGATCGGCAGGCCCGCGCCGATCAGCGTTCCGAGCATGACGAACAGCACGATCGCGGCGACCACGAGGCCCACGGCCTCGCCGCTGCCGAAGACCTCGGGCATCGCGGATGCGATGGACGAGGAGAAGTCGACCTCGACGCCGTCCACAGGCGTGGACTGGAAGGCCGTCCATGAGCGCTTCTTTGGTCGCCACCGGGACAGCCGTCTGGCTCGCGTCGAACATCACCGCGACGACCGCCGCGCTGCCGTCGTCGGACACGAGGCGCAGGCCTGACGAGAGGTCGAGCAGCGTGGCACCCGCCTCGACCTTGTGGGTCTCGATTGCGAGTCGCTCGGGGGCGGCGTCGATCTCGGCCTGCTTGTCCCTGATGGTCGCCCAGCCGGCGTCGATGTCCGCCTGGCCGTCGGCCAGCTTCGAGCGCCCGTCGGCGATCTCGGCCTGCTTGTCCTTGATGGTCCTCGCGCCGGCGTCCAGCTTCTTCTGTCCGGCGACCAGCTTGGCCAGCCCGGCATCGAGGGTCCGCTGCCCCGAGACGAGCCGCGCGCGGCCGGCGTCGAGCTGCTTCTGGTTGGCGGCGATCTCGGCCCTGCCGGCGTCGAGCTGCTTCTGCCCGGCCTTCGTCTCGGCCTTGCCCGCGTCGAGCTGCTTCTGGTTGGCGGCGATCCCGGCCTTGCCGGCGTCGAGCTCACGCTGCTTCGCGACGATCTGGGCCATCCCGGCGTCGAGCTGCGCCTGCGCGGCGTCGAGCTGCGGGCCCACGATGTCGATCGTCCCGTCGGCAATCCGCCTGGGCGCGCGCCGCATCGAGCTGCGCCTGCTGTGTCTCGAGGTCCTGGCGGCCCGCATCGAGCTGGGCCTGACCCGCGGCGAGCTGCGCGGCGGCGGCGTTGAGCTGGGCCTGGCCCGCGGCGAGCTGCTTCCGTGCGGCATTGAGCTTCTTCTGGCTGGCTGCGATCTCGGCCTTGCCGGCGTTGAGCTTCGCCTGGCCGTCGGCCAGCTGCCGCCGTCCGGCATCGAGCTCCGCCTGACCCTTGTCGAGCTTGTCGCGGCCGGCGTCGATCTTCGCCTGCGCGGCAGGAAGCTTCGCCTTCGCCGCGTCGAGCTGCGCCTGGCCGTCATCGAGCTTGCTGGTGTTGGCGTCGATCTCGGCCTGGCCGTCGACCAGCTTCCGGGCTCCCTCGTCGAGCTGCACCTGGCCGTCGACGAGCGCTGCCTGCGCATCGGCGAGCTGCGTCCGTCCGTCCGCGATCTGCGCCGCCTGGTCCTCGCGCTCGGCCTGCGTCGTGAACGGATCGATGACCTGCCGCACCCCGTCGACGCCTGCCGCCCGGGCGATGAGGCTGCCGATGGCCGCCTGCTGCGCGTCCGTGAACGGCGCGCCGTCGACCGTGTGCAAGACGATGGTGCCGCTGCCACCCGATACGTCAGGGAAGGTGGCGGCGAGGCGGTCCGTGACCTTGGCGGTCTTCGGTGCCGGGAATCGTGATCTCGCCGGCGGGTGCGCTGCCACTGCTGAGGAAGGCACCGACGGTGATCACGAGGATGGCCAGCCAGGTTCCAATCACGACGAAGCGTCGTCGCGAGGCGAACCGGCCGATCCGGTAGAGCAGCTCTGCCATGTCGAACTCCGGGAGGTAGTGGTGCGGCCGCTCGCGGGCGCGTCGAAGCACGCGCCGGCCAAGCGGTCAGCGATGTGGGGGTGGACGGGAGGTGGCGGTCGGGGAGTCGGCGGGGCTCAGGCCCGGCGGCGGTATCAGGTAGGCGGCTCCCCTGCGCGGGCCAGGCCGGTGCGGAGCAGCTCGAAGCAGTCGTGGAGCATGCGCACCCGGTCGGGCTCGGCAGGACTGCCCGCCGGTGCGAACTGGAACGCCGTGACGATCGCCGAGATCCCGACGGAGGTCACGAGGTGCGGGTACACGTCGGTGTCGGCGTCGGTCCCGTCCGGGTGGCGACCACGTCGGTGACCATGCGGATCGCCTCGTCGAGCAGCACCGAACGGTGCTTCGCGAGCGCGACGTTGGTCCACAGGAGGTCGACGTGCGTCGCCGCCTCGTCGGGCTGGTCGAGGACCGCCGCCGCGATCCCGGTGAAGACGTGCTCCAGCGACACCATGATCGGCTCCTCCGCGGGGCGGTCCCGAAGGGCGTCCACGTGGACCTGGAACTCCGAGCGCCACGCCGCTGCCGAGCGCCTCTTCCTTGCTGCCGAAGTAGTTGTGAAAGGTCCGGACGGAGACGTTCGCGGCGGCGGCGATCTCGTCTGCCGTGATCTCGTCCAGCCCACGCTCGATCGCGAGCGTCATGACCGCCTTGCTGATCGCGGCACGCGTCTCTGCCTTCTTGCGCTCACGGAGCCCGGTGGTCTCGTGCATGGCGCTACGGTACACCATTATGCAGTCCGCTGCAAGATTGCGCGGTCGTGCACGGTCTGGGGACGCATCGTGTCGGGGGCGAGCCTGCGCTAGCGGGACAGGTCGGGCCGTCCCATGTAGCGGACGCGTTCGAACGGCCACGCGGACTCGAGCCAGGCGGCGACCGCCGTGGCGAGCGGGACGTCCAGCGGCGCGTGGTCGGCGCGCACCCACGAGCTCACCTCCGCGCCCGCCTCGTCGTTGATCGGGTAGATGTAGAGGCAGCCGATGACATCGCCGTCGGCCCGGTCGAGCACGGTGTAGGTGAAGCCCTTCCGCTCGACGAAGTCGCGCTGGTGGCGCTCC
The DNA here is from genome assembly GCA_963763075.1 of uncultured Chloroflexia bacterium. Lineage (GTDB taxonomy): Bacteria > Chloroflexota > Limnocylindria > Limnocylindrales > CSP1-4 > CAIXZV01. The sequence continues at coordinate 278,745 of CAVXNF010000006.1, forward strand.
AGGTCGCCGCGGTTCTCCTCCAGCGTCATCTCGTGCGGCCAGCTGCCGTCGGGGAACCCGGGCGTCGATCGGACATGGTCGATGGACGACATCCAGGCGTCGTAGTCGCGCTCGTTGTGCTGCGGGCCGAGCGGCTCGAGCACGAACGCATCGTTCGACAGGCGATCCGGCGGCTCGAAGTCCGGCGGGACGAACGGTATGTCAGGCATCACGCCCGGGAGCGTACCCGTCGCATGCTGGAACAGGTCTGCGTGGTGCGTCGGCGCACCTGCTTGCGATGCGAACGCAATCGACCTCACGCACGTCCTCGACTACTATCCGCCCGTCGGCAGGGCAATGTCGGGACAGGATCGGCCGCCCGGCAGATGCTCAGCCCGGGACCAGGTCCCGGACAGGGGGACGACCAGAGATGACCCGGGCGCGCGACGCCGGATTCCATCGATGAGCCTCGAGGCGGCGGCCATCATCTTCGCCCTGCTCTGGGGCCCGACGCTCCTGTGGCTGATCTTCCGCGTCGTCCGCGGGCCGAACGGCGGGACCCGGGAATCCTTCGGGGGTGAGCCCGCCGCACAACGAACCGAGCAGCTTCCGCTCGAGGCGGGGATCCGGCGCGATTACTGGATCTGCAAGGACTGTCGCTCCGTCAACCACCTGGGCGCGATGCACTGCTACAGCTGCCTGATCGAACGCGAACCGGTCGAACCGGTCGCGGCGGATCCCGTGCGCGCTGGCAACGGCTGGGTTCCCGTGATGGATCAGTCGCTCGGGCGGCCCTCCGGTGAGCCAGCCCCGGTGACGCGGTTGGAGCCGACGTCGAGCGTGCGCCCTCCCGATCCGCCCGTTGTCGCTCCCCTGCCCGAGCCTGCACCTGAGCCCGTACCTGAGCCCGCAATGGTCGCCGCGGGTGCGCTGGCGGACTCGCAACCCACGAAGCGTCCTCGTACCCCCAGGCGTCCTCGTTCGCCAGCCGCACCCGCCGCCGCTACGGAGCTGTCGAGCGCCCTTCCTCCCGAGCCCCCTGTGGTCAGTCCTTCGCCCGAGCCCGCGCCTGAGACCGCGATGGTGCCCGCGGGCGGGGTGGCGGCATCGCGCGCGACGAAGCGTCCTCGCGCCCCCAGGCGTCCTCGTTCGCCAGCTGAACCCGCAACCGCTACGGAGCTGTCGGTCGCTGCGCACATGACCGCGGCTCCGCCGACGGCGATCGCATCCGCCGCCATCGAACCCGCTGCCATCGAACCCGCTGCCAGCGAACCCGCGACGAACCTGCCGCAGGTGACACCCACGATCGCGCCACCCGTCTGCCCCTACCTCGGGTTCAAGGACGATCGGGCGACGCAGTGCAGCTACCCGGACGATCGCAACGTCTGCCACGCGGCATCGGCGGGAGGTGGGTCGTCGCTCGCGAACCCACGACGCCTCCTCCGCGGCGTCCGAGGGGGTGGGCGGACGCTGCCGATCAGCGCGGACCACCAGGCCAGGCTGTGCCTGACGGCCGAACACCGGCGGTGCGACCGGTACCCGGCGGCTCCAGCCACGCCAGAGCCGAGCCAGGCCCACTGATCATCGCGCGGCCGGCGTCGGTCCCCGCGAACGGACGCTATCGAGCCCCGGCGACCAGGTGCAGTGACGACAGGGCGCGAACGTCACCGCGCGGCTTCCACGTTGGCGGATGCGCCGGATCGAGGCGGAACTCCGGCAGGAGCTCGGCGAAGCGCTCGATCATGATCGTAAGCTCGAGCCGGGCGAGGTTCGCGCCGAGGCACAGGTGGCGGCCATGCCCGAACGCGACGTGGCGGTTCGGGTGGCGGTCGAGGACGCATCGCTCGGGATCGTCGAAGGCGTTCGGGTCGTGGTTCGCTGCCCCATAGGCGAGGAGGACGACGTCGCCCGCGGGGATCGTCTCCCCGTGCATCTCGACATCGTGCGCCGCGTTGCGGCCGAAGACCTGGACCGGCGAGACGAGGCGCAGCAGCTCATTGACCGCCGTGTGGGCGAGCCCGTCGGTGTCGCCGAACAGCTGCGCGCGCAGCTCCTGGTGCGCGGCGAAGTGCAGGAGGCTCATGCCCATCGCGCCAGAGGTCGTCTCGTAGCCGGCCAGCAGCATCACCATCCCGAACTGGCGGATCTCGGCATCGGACAGGCACTGACCATCGACCTCCGCCCGGATCAACGTGCCGAGGAAGTCGTCGCGGGGCCGTCGCTTGCGGTCCTCGATCAGCTCGTCGATGTAGGCCTCGGCTTCGAGCGCCGCCTGCGCGTGGTCCGCACTGTCGAGGATCGCGTTCGAGTACATGCGCTCGACCCAGTCGAACCAGCGACCCTCGTCGCCCTCCGGCAGGTCCATGAGCCGCGCCAGGGAGCCGAGCGACATGGGGTGCGCGAACTCCGCCATGATGTCGCCGCCGCCGTTGCGCACGATCGGCTCGAGCAGCCGCGTCGCGAGTGCCTCGAGGTCGGGGCGCATAGCGTCGATGCGCGGCTTGGCGAACAGCGGGTTGACGAGCGCGCGATAGACGCTGTGCTCCGGTGGGTCGAGCTCGAGCGGGAGCAGCGGGTACTCACGCGGCTGCGTGGGCGGGATGAGCGTCGTGCCGGGGACCGCGGACGTGAACGCCTCGCAGTCCAGCGCGGCGGCCGTCACATCGTCGTAGCGGGTCAGGACCCAGAACCCGCCGTACAGGTCCGAGTGCACGAGCGGATGCTCGTCGCGCATCGGCCCGAAGACGCGCTCGGGATCCTCGATGAAGCGCGGGTCGTGCTGGTCGAAGCTCATGCCGCGCACCTCTCCGGTTGCAGGCATCGTACTGCGGCGTTCTGCGCCGCGGACCGCGAGCGGGCCCAGGACCGCCGCCCGGCCTACGACGGCCGGCCCCGGGCCCCGGTCCCGGTGCTCATCAGGGCGGCGACCAGCACCTCGACCGCGTCTCCCACCTCTGACGGCAGGCGGATCGTGGTGGCCGGGGAGCCCAGGGAGTCGTCCGGCTCGGGCGCGGCGGCTCCGCCGAACGCGATGATGACCTCCGGGCGAGCTGCGAGGAGGCCGGCGGCGACCGACCGTGCCGCCGGGGTGTCCTCAGGCATGACGGCGCCGATCACGACGGCCCGGGCATCCGTCCGCTCGACGGCCGCGATCCAGTCGTCCAGGGGAAGATCCGCCCCCAGGTAGATAACCGGGATCCCGTTCCGGCGAAGCGACGTTGCGAAGATCAGGCCACCGAGCTCGTGACGCGCCCCGGGCGGCATCCCGACGAGCACCGGCCGGGCGCCATCACGACCGGACCCCGACGCCTGGAATGAAGCCGCGAGGCGGCGAAGGACCGCGTTGCTTGCCACATGCTCGCCTGCGACAGCGACGCGCCCCGACGCCCAGGCATCGCCGAGCGCCCGGAGAGACGGGATCACGTAATCCTCGACGACGCGCTCGTAGGTGCCGGCGGCGAACATCTCGTCGAGGACCGCCTCGATCTGCTGGCTGTCGAGCGCCTCGGCCGCGTTCACGAGGCGCTCCACGAGCACGGCCGGCTGTTCGCTGCTCGTCGCTCCGCCCGCCCCTCCGGGGATGTCGCCGGTCGCCGGTTCGGTGCCCGCGATGATCGCGGCGGCAGCGGCGCTCGCCGACCAGCCATCCTCGATCAGGCGGCGCATCGACCGCAGGCGGCGCAACGCCGCCTCGTCATAGACGCGGTAGCCGCCGGGCGTCCGTACCGGTGTGACGACGCCGTAGCGCCGCTCCCACGCGCGGAGCACCGGCTCGGTCAGGCCGGTCCGGAGCGCGGCCTCCTTGATCGTGTACATGGTTGGTGCAGTGTACTGCTCGATCAACACTTGACAAGCCCTCAACAGATAGGGCAATGTCTCTACAGACCTTGGACAACGGTTGTACAAGCGACGAGCCCCACATCCCACGGAGGAATGCGATGCGCTACCTCAATCCCCTCTTCCTGCTCCTGGTCATCGTCGGCGGCCTGAACTGGCTGCTCGTCGGGTTGGCCGGGATCGACATGGTCGCCGCCATGACGGGACAGACCTTCGGCCAGACGAACGCCATCTCGAGCGTGATCTACGTGCTCGTGGGCGTCTCGGCGATCGGGCTGGTCCCGACCCTGGTCCGCTGGGTCGCACAGCCCGAAGAGCCCGCGATCGCCTAGCACCGGTTTCCGAGCCCACAGCGAGAGAACCCCATCGATCGAAGGAGATCTACTCATGCGAGGTCTACGCCTCTCCGCCGCCATCGCCGCGGTCGCCCTCTCCATTGCCGTCGTGGCCGGCCCCGTCGCCGCCCGCCAGCCAGGGCCGACGATCGTCGATATCGCCGCCGCGGTGAACGCCGACACGGGCGAGTTCGATCAGCTGATTGCCGCCGCCGATCGCGCGGGGCTGCTCGGCGTGCTCGACGGCAATCGCCAGTTCACCGTCTTCGCGCCGACGGATGCGGCATTCCAGGACCTGTACGAGGCGCTTGGGGTTGGCGGGGTCGACGACATCTCCGTCCCGACGCTGCGGGCCGTCCTGCTCCACCACGTCGCCCCGGGCGAGCGGTTCAGCGGCGATGTCCTGGACTCCACGCGGATCCGGACGCTCAACCGCGACTTCGTGTACCCGTCGGTTGCCGGCGGCGCCGCGTACATCAGCGGTGCGCAGATCCTCATCGCGGATATCAACGCGTCGAACGGCGTGATCCACGTCATCGACAGCGTGCTCCTTCCGGGCAGCTGATCCCCCGCACGTACACAGACCGGCCGGCTCGCCACGAGCCGGCCGGTTTTCGCGTGTCCGGACGCACGCCACAGCCGACCTTCGACCTCGAGCGGCGGCAATCGACACCGCGCCCGCGGGATCGGATGATGGGGGGATGAGCGCGCGACCACGACCCAGATGAGGGCCCTCGTCTACGACGGGCCGGAGCGACTCCGCCTGGAGGAGCGGGCACATCCCCTGCCGTCCCCCGGCGAAGTCGTCGTGGACGTGCGCGCGTCGGGGATCTGCGGGTCCGACGTCCACGGCTATCTCGGTACGACGGGCCGTCGCCGGCCGGGCGTCGTCATGGGGCACGAGGCCGCGGGCGTCGTCTCCAGCGTCGGCCCGGGCGTCACCACGCTCGTCCCCGGCGACCACGTCGCCCTCCGATCGATCCTCCCCTGCGGGACGTGCGATCAATGCCGTCGCGCGCGACCGAACGTGTGCGTCAATCGGCGCGGACTCGGGATGCACATCGATGGCGCCTACGCCGATGCCGTCGTCCTCCCGCACGACGCGCTGCTGCGCGTGCCCGCTGACCTCGGGTTCGAGGAAGCGGCCCTCATCGAGCCGCTCGCCGTCGCGATGCATGCGGTCGCCATCACATCCTTTGCGCCCCTGGACTCGGTCGCGATCGTCGGGGCGGGGCCGATCGGACTCCTCACGCTCCTCGCTGTGCGACTCCTGGGTGTCCGGCAGATCTACGTCACGGACCGCAGCTCGCACCGGCTCCAGGTGGCACGCGTGCTCGGCGCGACGAGCACCTTCGACGTGACACGTGCTGACGCCGTGGATGAGATCCTGGCTGCGACGGGCGGGCGTGGCGCGGACGTCGTGTTCGAGGCCGTCGGATCGAGTCCGACGGTGGACCAGTCCGTGCGCGTGGCGCGCCTCGGCGGACAGGTCACGTGGATCGGCAACAGCGAACCGCGCGTGGAGCTCGGGATGCAGGACGTCGTGACGAAGGAGCTGACCTCCGCGGCGCCTACGGGTACGTCGGCGAGTTCGACCTGGCTGCGCGCGCCATCGCCGACCGCCGCGTGGATCTGCGGCCACTCATCGAGCGCCGCGCACCGCTCGAGGACGCGATCGAGCTGTTCGCCGAACTCGCCTATGGCCGCCTGGACGCCGTCAAGGTCATGCTCGTCCCGGTCTCGGGGTGAGCCGGCTCGACGTGGACCCTGGCCGCGATGTCCGCTTCGCTCTCGTCGGCCCCGGCAAGGTCGCCGCGCTTCACGCCGCGGCGCTCGGACGGATCCCGGGCGCGCGCCTGGAAGCCGTCGCCGGGCGCGACCCCCGCCGCACAGCTGCCTTCGCGCAGCGGTTCGGCGGACGGGCTGACACCGGGCTCGCGGAGACCATCGCTCGTGGCGGTGTGGACGCCGTCGTGCTGTGCACGCCGCATCCTCTCCACGCCGACCAGGCGGTCGAGGCGGCGGCGGCGGGGCTCGCGATCATCGTCGAGAAGCCGCTCGCACTCGATCCGGCGGACGCGGACCGGGTCATCGCGGCGGCACGGGCGAGCGGGGTCCTCCTGTCGGTCATCAGCCAGCGCCGGTGGTATCCGGCGGTGCGACGGGTCAAGGTGGCGATCGACGAGGGACGCATCGGCACGCCTGCCCTCGCCACGCTCGAGGTCCTCGGGTGGCGCGGGCCGGAGTACTACGGGATGGACGCCTGGCGCGGGACACAGGCGGGCGAGGGCGGCGGGGTCCTCGTCAATCAGGCCGTCCACCAGCTGGACCTGCTGTGCTGGTTCCTGGGTGAGCCTGTCGAGGTCGACGGCTTCACCGCGAACGTGAACCATCCCGAGATCGAGGTCGAGGACACGGCGGTCGCCGTCGTCCGGTTTGCGTCGGGCGCGCTCGCCACGGTGACCGCGAGCAACGCCCAGCGGCCAGGGCTGTGGGGCCGGGTCCACGTCCACGGACGGAACGGCGCGTCGGTCGGCGTCGAGACGGACACGGGATCGTCATTCGTCGCCGGCATGTCCGCTCCCAGCCCGGCCCGGAACGACCTGTGGGCGATCCCCGGCGAGGCGCAGCTTGCCGAGGGCTGGCCCGCCGAGGACGCGGCCGTGATGGCGGGAATCGATCTCGAGACTCACTTTCACGAGCTGCAGCTGCGCGACATCACCGCGGCGATCCGTGAGCACCGGACCCCCGCGGTGAGCGGCGAGGACGGCCGGCGCGCCGTCGCCCTGTTGTGGGCGGTCTACGAGGCGCAGGCCACGGGCGGTCGTGTGTTCCTGCCGGCGCACGTCGGGTAGGCGTCGGCCAGGCGCTTGCCGCGTGCGCGAAGGCAGTGACGGCCCTCCTCGGACCTACCGCTGGAGTCCAGCCCACGACCAGCGTGGGACCGACAGCCCATCGGGGACGGCGTCGGGCGACTCCGGGTATCGGGCAAGCTCGTTCGTTGCCCAGGCGAAGTAGTCGTGCAACGCCGCACGCAGCCGCTCGTCCGCCGCCAGTCCCGTGTCCTCCAGCGCCCGATCGAAGCACTCGATCGCGCGGGCATCCATCTCGGCGTGCTCACCGTTCCCGCTGTGCAGCCGGACGACGGCTGTCTCGTCGCCGAGGCCGCTGCTGAACGCGGCCGGGCCGCCCAGGGCTTCCGTCCAGTACGCCGCGAGGCGCACGGTGTGGTCCGGCCGGAACCCGTGGCTGAAGGCGTGGGCGACGACCTCGTCGGCGAGCACCCGCTCGTGCCACGCCTGCGCCAGGCGCAGCAACCCGGCCTCGCCGCCGGCTGCGTCGAAGATCGTCGTCATCGCGGCTTCTCCTCCGCCTGATCCTGCGAGGCGTCGCGACCGGGCCGGACGATGCACCGGAACCCGAGGTGGCCCATCGAGGTCTCGATCGTCTGCGGTGAGCGGGCCGCCGGCCGATAGCGGTGGCAGTAGCTGGGGGCGCACAGGTGCGAGCCGCCCTTGACGACCATCCGCGGGAACGCCTCGCCGGGGCCGCCGGTGTTGTAGCTCGAGTCGGGCGACGTCACCCGCGGGTTCAGCCGCGGGCCGCTCGGGCCGCAGCAGGCGTGGATGACCTCGTCGGGGTGGGCCGGCGTGTAGAAGTCGCTCGTCCACTCCCAGACATTGCCGGTGACGTCATACAGGCCATAGCCGTTGGGTGGGAACGACCGGATCGGCGAGGTGCGCTCGAACGTGTCGAGCAGCAGGTTCTGCCACGGGAACTCGCCCTGCCAGGTGTTCGCCATCTGGCGTCCCTTCGGCGCGAACTCGTCGCCCCAGGCATACGTGGCGCCGTCGAGGCCGCCCCGGGCGGCGAACTCCCACTCCGCTTCGGTCGGGAGCTCCTTGCCGGCCCAGGCGGCGTAGGCAAGGGCGTCCCCGTACGCGACGTGCGTGACGGGGTGACGCTCGCGGCCGTCGAGGGTGCTGCCCGGGCCCTCGGGGTGACGCCACTCGGCCCCGGGGACCCAGCTCCACCAGTTCGCGTAGTCGTCGAGGTCGACCGGGCCGCGGGTCCGGTGGAACACGAGCGAACCGGGGACGAGCAGCGCCGGGTCGGCATCCGGATAGTCGGCCGCGTCGGGTGGCAGCTCGGCCAGGGTGACGTGCCCGGTCGCCTTCACGAACCGCCGGAACTCGGCGACCGTGACCGGGTGGTCGTCCATCCAGAACCCGTCGACCGCCACCTCGTGGACCGGCCGCTCCTCGGGATAGAAGTCGTCCGACCCATCCGGAACGTGCCGCCCGGGATCCACGCCATGTCCCGCGCCGGCGTCGGGCCCGGCCCGTCGGATTGGTGTGCAGCCGCTGTGCTCCATCGGCGTCGACGAACTCAACGGTGCAGCGATTACGAGGTCGAAACGGGCACCGCAGCGAGCGCCTCGATCTCGACGAGGACGTCCGGGCGCCCGAGTCGCGCCACCATCAGCACGGTCACGGCGGTCGGGTGCGCGCCCCAGACCTCGCGCGACGCCTCGAACCCCTCCTCGACGTCGGACCCGTCCACGAGGAGGATGGTGAGCTTCGCCACGTCCTCCTGGGTCGCGCCAACCTCGTCGAGCACCGTGAGCACGTTCCGGAGCGCCTGCGCCGTCTGCTCGCGGAGGCCGGGACCGACGACGGCGCCCGTCGCGTCGACGCCGTTCTGGCCACCCACCACGACCAGGCGGCTCCCGGGCTCGATCACGACACCCTGGGAGAACGCCGGGTTGCGGTGCATGAGTTGACGGGTTGAGGTGCGTGAGCGGCATGAGGCAGCTCCGTGTGTTCGCGCCCTGGCGACGACGGGCTCCGTCCGAGTCTCAGGAGGCGGGCGGGTTCTTCTGCTGCGCCGCGAGCTGCTTCGCGACCTCCTGGTCGATCTCGTCCTGGCGGCGCTGCCGAGTGCGCCGGACCATGATCAGGCCGAAGACCCACGGCCACAGGAGCGCCACCACCAGGCCGACGAGGATCGCCAGTGCCCAGTTGGGCGTGGACGGTGTCGCAAACCCGCCGGACAGCCAGTACACCAAGAAGAATGCCGCGATGCCGAGAATGATCCCGGTGATCCGCCGAATCATTGCGCGCCCTCCAACCCTCGGGGAGCCTCACGCAAGCTGCACGGCGCCCTCGACCTGAGCCTAGGCGTCCAGGTGGGCCCGTCAATCGAAATCGACGCCACGTCTCAGGTGCGGAGCACCTTCTCCAGCGCCCGGCCCTTCGCGAGCTCATCGACGAGCTTGTCGAGGTAGCGGATCTGCTGCATGAGCGGGTCCTCGATCTCCTGGACGCGCACGCCGCAGACCACGCCCGTGATCAACGCGGCATTCGGGTTCAGCCGCGCCGCCGCGAAGAATTCCTCGAACGTCGTGCCGGCGGCCAGGTGCCGCTCGAGCTCGGCCTCGTCGAACCCCGTGAGCCAGCGGATCACGGCATCGAGCTCGTCCTGCGTGCGGCCCTTCCTCTCCACCTTCGCGAGGTAGAGCGGATAGACGGAGGCAACGGTCGTCGCGAAGATCCGGTGTCCGGTCGTCGTGCTCACTGCGTCACCGCGAACCAGCGGCCCTCGGGATCCGAGAAGGCGAAGCTCGGCGTGCCCTCGTGGTCGCCCACATCCGTCGCCTGGACCCCACGTCTGACGAGGCCGGCGCGCGTGGCCTCGAGGTCGTCGACGGTGAAGGCGATCGACGGGGTCGCGAGGTCGAGCCCGTCCGGGTTGTCCTTCATCAGCTCGAGCGGCACGAGCTCGAACGCGAACGGCTGGTCGGCGAACCCGACCTGCGCGATCGTGAAGCTGCCCGCCTCGGACCGCCGCTTCTCGACCATGCCGATCTGCTCGACCCAGAACCTGCGGCATGCCTCCGCGTCCTCACGTACAGGACGACGTATCCAACCTTCATGCGCGCCTCGCACGAGGCGCCATGCTCGGGTCTGGCGCGATCGACGTCCAGCTATGCGGGGCGCCCGACTCCGCGTCCATCTCCACTCCCAGACTATGCCGACCTCAGGGTCCTCCTGGTCGGCGACGTGCTCGAAGCCCAACGACATGAGCACGCCGGTCGACGCGTTCGGGCCGGGCCGCGTGTGCGCGATGACGTGATCGACCTCGCCGCTGGCGACGGCACGCTCGACCAGGGCCCGGGCGGCGGCGGTCCCGAACCCTGACCTCGAAACTCGGGGGCGACCTCGTAGCCGATCTCGACGGTGCGGCCGACCGGCCGGCCCGCGAAGCCACCCGAGCCGAGCAGGCGCCCGGTCGCAGCGTCGACGAAGAACTGCATCGACCAGGCGTGATCGGCCTCGGGCGCGTGCTGGAGCAGCTCCAGGGTGAAGCCGATGGCTTCCGGGAACTCGGGCCAACCGTCCGGCACCGGCGAGCCCATCAGCTCGCCGAACAGGGTGCGGTCGTCGTTCAACGCGTGCAACAGCGGCACCGTTGCCGGGACGAGCCGAACCTGCGGTGGACGTGCCATCCGGCCGCGGTCAGGCCGGCGTGAACATCGGGTTGCCGCTCACCGTCTCGGCGACCTCCGGCTGCATGACCTCCCAGTGCTCGACCAGGCGGCCGTCCTCCACGCGGAAGATGTTCACCGCGACCATCATCTCGGGTGTCAGCAGGTTGTGCCGCGAGTGGACCATGACGATGTCGCCGTCGGCGACGATCTTGCCGATCTCGTAGCTGACGGTCGGGCCGATCATCCCGACAAAGCCCTTGAGCATGTCGGTGCCGTTCGGCAGCTGCGCCTGATGCTGGATATAGGCCGGCCCCGCCCAGTACCGGTCGATCGCGCTCGCGTCCTTGTCGATGAACGCCTCGGTCAGCGCCCGTCGGACCAACTCTCGATTGGCCGAAGCATCGTTCGCCATGCGCGCGACCTCCAAGATCATGCAGTGCTTCGACGACTGGGTAACAGTGCCACTTGTCCAACCGTCCAGGGTCGCCAGCGCCGACCCGATGTCTGGCGGTCAGGGCTCGCTCACGTCAGCCGGGTCGCGCGGCGTGCCGGCACGCTTGGTGTGGTGATGCGGAACCCCGACGCACGTGAATAGCAGCGCTGCCAACGGCTCCCCGAGGAGCGCCGGGATCTCGGAATCGAGGAACGTCATCCCGGATGCGCCGACGCCGAGCGCGTACGCGGCCAGATGCAGGCGTCCCTCCACGATGCCGGCATCGAGCTGGGCCTCGCGGTACGCCACGGTCGTCGATCAGGTCCAGGTCAAGGGCACTGATGACGACGAACGAGGCGTCGCGCCCCAGGTCCTGCCCGTAGCACGCGACCCACAGCTCGTCCCGCAGCGGACCGCTTCGAAGCGGACGCGCGAGGTCCGGCCACCGGTAGAGTCCGGCTTCGAGCCCCTCGACGGCATGGACGGCGATGAAGTGCGGTACCCGGGTTCCGCGAAGCGACACGGCGACCAATCGCTCGAACGTCTGGAAGTCGACAGCGGCCTCGCGAATCGAGCGTCCGCGCCGAGCCGCGACGCAGGATGACCGCATCGAGGTCGTCGGCCACCGGAAGGTCGCCTTCGAGCGGCGGTGCGATCGGCCACGGCAGTGCCGAGCCGCTCGTCGTCCCCGGCGTGCTGGGCGAGCGACACGAGCGGGAACTCGACCGGCGCCACGTCGATCGAGCCGGTTGCTGCATCGCCGCCGGGGCCGATCGCCGGAGCGCCGACGCCGAGCGTCACGAGGGCAAGCGGAAACTCCTGCGTCCCGTCGGCACCGACCAGGCGTGCGACGCCTGCGTCGGGAAAGCGGGTCAGGAGCCGGGGCCGATAGCCGCTCGACTCGCGCGAGCGCGAGCGTGTTCGCGAGCATCGAGCCGGCGTCCCAGTAGAGGTGCCGGAACCCGCGCTCCGCGTATCGCCATCCAGTCCGCCACGGGATTCCCGGTCACGACGATGCGTCGTGGCGTCCCCCGTCGGCGGAGGTGCGACGAGCCGGAGCGCATGACCTACCGGGTCATACCAGTGGACGCCATCGCGCAGCCCGGAGACGCCACGCGCCGCCACGTACAGCTCGAGCGGGAAGAGACCGCCAGCCGACCCCGCAGGGCGAAACAGGAACCGCCGGCCGTCCCGACGCACGGCGATGCGAACGACCCCGGCCGAGAGGTGGAGGAGGCGGGCAAGCCGCCCAGGTCGAGCAGCGTCGGGACCGTACGCGTAGCGTCCGGCCAGGAGGTCGATCGTCGGGGCGCGGCACGGGCGCCCACGCCGCTGGCAGCTCGATCGAGGGTAGGCCGTCGGGATAGACGCTTGCGGTGGGCGGGAAACGTCGGACGGTCGTTGGGGGCGAAGTCCCGACGCACCAGGGGATGGTCGATCGGCAGTCGGCCAGTCGACCCCCGGGTCGCCACCATACGAACTCAGGCGGTGGTAAAGCCGCGCCGTGTCGCCGGGAGCCATGCCGCGGAGTCTCTCACTCCCGCAGGCTAGCGGCTCGCCCTCGCGACGTCCGCGGCTGGCTCGGCGGCCCCCTGTCTCGCCAACGCTCGGCAGGCTGGGCAGGTACTGGCGCCCCCGGACGGTCCTCGGGGAACGGGCGTCACATGAGCGACCCGCTCGCATGGTACGCGGGCGTCGCATGACGGAGGCCTGATCGATCCGCAGTCGAGGCCGGGCCATCATCCCGCTGACTCACCCAAAAGCCCGACGCCCGGTATCTACCATGTGAGGCCAGATCCAGGGCGGATCGGGCCTTCGGATGAAACGGGAGGCAAGGATGACGGTCCGGGCACTGCGCCGAGGACGCCCCGAGGTGCTGGCCGAACTGCTCGACCGGTACGGCCGGGACATGCAGGCCGTCGCCTACCTCATCGTCCGCGACCGGCCCGCCGCCGAGGACATCGTGGCCGACAGCCTGCTCGCGGCGCTCGACCACGGTCGGAGTCTCCGTGACGACGATGCCCTGCGACCGTGGTTGCTCCGGATAGCCACCAACAAGGCGCTTCGCTATCGCCAGCGCGCCGCCCACGTCGTCGAGCTCCAGGTCGTCGAGGGAGCCATCGCCGAGCCCAGGGGACCGACCGCCGACGACTCGTTGGCGCTCTGGCAGGCCGTCCGCGACCTGCCGCCGCGGATGCGTGCCGCGGTCGGCCTGCGCTACTACCTCGACCTGCCGGTCGAGACGGTGGCGGAGGTCCTCCAGGTCAGCCCGAACACCATCAAGACCCAACTGAAGTCGGCCCTCGCGCACCTGCGGACGGCCCTCGCCGACGAACCGATGTCCGTCGCGGAGGTGCGACATGCCTGAGCTCGACGACGCCGCCCTCGAACGTCGCCTTCGCGGGGTCCTCAAGGAGCACCTGGGAGCGCTGCCGCTCGACCTCACGGTCGACGCGCTTGATCGCCGCCGGGAGGCCAAAGGGCTTGCCCGACGATCCGGCCGCGGTCGCAGCATCACCCTGCTTGCCGCCGCAGCCCTGTGCTCGTCGGCGGGGCGTTGGCGGCGGGCTCCGGCATCCTGCGGCAGCCGACCGTCGTCCCGCCCGTGCCTGCCCCATCGGTCGATTGCGGTCGCCACGACATCGCCCGATGCGACGTCCCCGAGCCCGAGCATGTTGGCATCGCCCACCCCGCGTCCCCAGCGCGACGCCCGACCGCCGATCCAGCCTGGACCAGGCGAGTCTGAAGGAGGACTGGCCCGCGCCAGTCCGCGCCGAGCCGGCTGGAGGCGCGATCGTTCTGCCGATCCTCCTGAACGTCGTCCGAGGCGCGGAGGGTTGCTGCAAGATCGAGTCCGGTCGACATTCGGATCCGACGAACGACACCGTATCTGACATCTCGTGGGCTGACATCAAGGCGGTCAGTTTCTGTGGGCGAGCGCTGCGTCGGAGGCCTGGGTCCCGAAGCCGCCGGACGTGGATCCGACGGAGCAGTGGATCGCGTATGGCCTAGTCGCGGATGACGATGGCGACGGCGTCGCGGACCGGCGGTTCGGGATGGATAACGTGCCGATCGACGCGACAGGTCACTGGCTGCATCGCACGTGGATCACCGACCTCCACACTGGCCAAACGGTGTCATCCGACAGGCCCGACGACGACTGCGAGAACGTCCCCGAGCCCCTCTGCAGGGATGCGATCTCTTTGGTGACCTCGTTCCCCGGGCGCGGCGGCGAACAAGACGGTTTGAGCGCGGCGATGCTCCGAGTTGGCGGCGAGACGACCGGTGGAGCCACGTTCGGTGGCCTGCCTGAGCGCTTCTACGCATGGGCATCGGTGATCCAGGATGGTCGGGTCGTGGCCACGGACTATGCCCCCGATGCCGGGTGGCTCGCTCCTTCGGCCGACGCGAAGCCGTGAGCGCCCTGACGCGATCCTCGACTCGCTCCGGTTGGCCAGGGCTCGCGCGACCAGCGCGCTCCCCGTCGGGCCCGATGCCATCGACGCCGTGGCCGCCGAGTTGCGGCGGCGGCTCGCCTCCCCCACCCCGGGCAACAGCGACAAGGAGCGGCTGCGTCTCCGGACCCGAATGGAGCAGCTCCGGAAGCAGAACGAGTGGGGCGACCTGCCCGACAGCGAGTACCGGCGCCTCCGGTCCGAGGTCGAGGCCGACTTGCTGGCGATCCCGGAGGACGCCGAGAAGGTCGTCCTGTTCGACCGGCACCGGCTGGTGATCCAGTCTCTCGGGGACGAGTTGGCCGCCGCGACCCCGGAGGCGATCCAGCAGATCGTCGCCCTGCTAGTCGCGCGGGTCGAGACCGCCGACCGTGCCGTCGTCGGCTGGCTGCCGACCGGACCGGCGGAGCCGTTCTTCGACTCCGCATCTGCGTCACTCTGGCGCCCCCGGACGGATTCGAACCGCCGACGCCAGCCTTAGGACGGCTGCGCTCTATCCACTGAGCTACGGGGGCCAGACGCAGATCGTACCCGAGCGCCGGACCGGGGCTCGCCGCGGTTGTTGACGTTCGTCCATGCCGAATCGCGTCACTTGTCGCACAGTCGGGAGTAACCGGGCGTGAGCATGCTTCGTCGTACCGGTCGCCCTCAGCCCACCTGAACGAGGTCTCCCGACGATGCGCCACCTCCGCCTGCTGATCCTTGCCGGCGCGCTCTGGACGGTCGCCGCATGCTCGACCGCCGTGACGCCCACGCCGTCGCCCTCGGCCCCGCCCGCAGCCTCGCCGTCCGCCCCCGCGGCGCCGTCCGCGTCGCCGAGCGACGCCGCGACGCCGGCGCCAACGGCGACGCCGGAGCCGACCCCGGTTCCGAGCCTCTCCGCCGACGAGGCGGAGCTCATCGGCCGCCTGCGTGCGGACGCGGCGATCGACTGCGTGCCACGCCGGACGGACCTCCCCGCAGGCGCCCTCTACGCCATCGAGTGCCAGCCCGGCGATCCCCTCGTCCAGCGGGTCGGCGTGTACCGCTATGCCACGTCGAACGACGCCGCGTTCGCCTACATGACGCGGATGAGCGACGCGGGGATCGCCCCCAACACCGGCGACTGCCTCGCCGACACGGCCGGTGACAGCGCCTACTTCCCCGGCGACGGCGAGAGCCCGGTCGACGCGCCCGGCATGTTCGACTGGGAGGGTGAGGCGCTCGTGACCCAGCGCAACGGGTGCTTCCTGGACGAGTTCGACAGCGCCAACGTCCGCCTCGTCTGCGACAACGACTACATCGGCATCCTCGGCGCCCGCGACGACACCTCCGACCTGATGGACTGGGCGTGGACCTATCCCGACGGCTACGAGCCCGGCACGCCGGATCTCCCGGGCATCTGCGTCGGCCCGTCGATCGTCGCGGCCACGCCCTGACCCAGCGCTCGGGTGCACGCGCTCGGCCTATGCTGCGCGTGCACCCTCATCGGAGATCGTCATGACGTCGCGCATCGCCACGCTCCAGCAGAGCCTGCCGTTCTTCGAGTGGTACGGCTCGTCGCCCCACCAGGAGCGTGGCGGGCAGCCGGGTGTCGTCGACCTCCTGTTCGGCAACCCGCACGACATGCCGATCCCGGCCTACGTCGAGGCGCTCCAGCGTCACGTCGTGCCGCAGCACCCCGGCTGGTTCGCGTACATGTTCGATGACGAGGGTGCGACCGGCACCGCCGCCGACGGCCTCCGCCGTCACACCGGCATGGACTGGGACCCCGACGACATCGCGATGACCAACGGCGGCTGGGGCGCGATCGCCGTGGGGATCCGGGCGCTCGTCGAGCCCGGCGACGAGGTCATCTACTACGACCCGCCGTGGTTCTTCTACGACCTCCTCATCCGCGGCGCCGAGGCGACGCCGGTGACGCTCCGGCTCGAGCCGCCCCGCTTCTCGCCCGATCCGGCCGCCCTCGCCGCGGCCATCACGCCCGAAGACGCGCGCGGTCCTGCTCAACACGCCGCACAACCCGACGGGGCGGATCCTCGACGACGCCGAGCTCGACGCGGTCGCCGAGGTGCTCCGTGCGGCGTCCGATCGCCACGGGCGGCCGATCTACCTGCTGTCGGACGAGGCGTACCGCCTGATCGCGCTCGACGGGCGGCGCGCGCCGAGCCCCGCCGAGCACTACGAGCGCACGCTCGTCCTCTACTCGTACGGGAAGCAGCTGCTCGCGCCCGGCCAGCGGATCGGCTACCTCGCGCTCTCGCCGCGGATCCCGACGAGGAGCGGGCGACGCTGCGCGAGGCCGTCAGGACCGCGCAGTTCGTCAACAGCTACTCGTGGCCGAACGCGCTGCTCCAGCGGGCGCTGCCGGACATCGCGGACCTCGTGGTCGACATCGCGGCCCTCGAGCGGCGGCGCGACCGCCTCGTGCCGGCGCTGGCTGAGCTCGGGTACGAGCCGACGACCCCCGAGGGCACGTTCTACGTCCTCGCCCGCAGCCCGATCGAGGACGACAAGGCGTTCGTCGCGCGGCTCGCCGAGGACGACGTGTTCGTCCTGCCGGGCTCGACGATCAACCTGCCGGGCTGGTTCCGGATCTCGCTCACCGCGAGCGACGAGATGATCGAGGCGTCGATCGAGCGGTTCGCGGCCGCGCGGGAGCCGGTCCGGGCCTGACGTCGCCGGTCGTCGGGCCGCACTCCCCTACCCGGCCGCGGCCTCGTCGCGGTTGCGCATCGCGTCGGCGGCCATCGTCACGTAGTGGTGGAGACGCGCCTTCGCGTCCGGCGCCGCGTCCGACTCGTCGATCGCCTCGCGCATGTGGACGAGCCAGCGGTCACGCTCCAGGGCGCCGATCGAGAACGGGAAGTGGCGGGCACGCAGCCGCGGGTGGCCGCGCTCGTCGCTGTACGTCGTCGGGCCGCCCCAGTACTGGCCGAGGAACAGCGCGAGCCGCCGCCGCGCGCCGACGAGGTCCGCGTGGTCCGGGTACAGCGGCAGGAGGACGTCATCGGCCTCGACCCCGTCGTAGAACCGGTCGACGAGCCGGTCGAAGAAGGGCTGCCCGCCGACCTGCTCGAAGAGGGTCGTCTGCTCGGTCATCGGCATCGAGTGTAGGTCCGGCGACCGCTCGAGGGCCGATCTGCGCGGCCCGCCTACAATCCGCGACGTGACCGATCCCCTCCCCGACCTCGTGCTGTACGCCCGCGCGGGCTGCCACCTGTGCGAGGAGACGCGCGCCGTGCTCGAGGCGCTGCTGCGCGACCGCGCTGCTCGCGGCCTCGCGACCCCGCGCCTCGTCGAGCGCGACATCGACACCGACCCGGCGCTCCACGACCGGTATGCCTTCGTGATCCCGGTCGTCGCGCTCGGTGACGAGGAGGTCGAGCTCGCCACGAGCCCCGCACGGCTGCGGCGCCTGCTCGCGGACGCGCTCGACGCCGGAGCGCCCGCGTGACCGGCGACTACACGTTCCTCCTCGCCGTGGCCGCGGGCCTGATCTCGTTCGTCTCGCCGTGCGTGCTGCCGCTCGTGCCGGCCTATCTCGGGCAGCTGACCGCGGTGGCAGTGGCCGCGCAGGGCACGGGCGCGCAGCCCTCCCGCTGGGCCGCGGTCCGGCACTCGGTCGCGTACGTCGCGGGCTTCGGCAGCGTGTTCACGCTGCTGGGGATCACGGCGACGTTCGCGGGCGGCGTCCTCGCCGACTACCTGCCCGCGCTGCGCGTCATCGGCGGCGGCATCCTCGTCGTGATGGGCCTCAGCCTCGCGGGCATCCTCCGCATCCCGATCCTCGAGCGGACGTGGCGGCCGCTGGACGCCGGCGCGTCGGCGAGCCTCACGACGATGACCGGCGGCATGACGCTGGCGCCGGCGGGCGGCGGGACGGTGGGCACGAAGGTCGGCAGCCGCCTCGTCGGGGGACGGGCCGGGCTGGGCACCGCGTTCGCGCTCGGCGCGATCTTCGCGATCGGCTGGACGCCGTGCATCGGCGTGATCCTCGGCGGCATCCTCACCCTCGCCGCGACGGCCGATGGCCGGCTCCAGGGCGCGCTGCTGCTCGTCGGCTACACGCTGGGGCTGGGGATCCCGTTCATCATCATCGCCGCGTTCTACGACCGCTCGCAGCGGATGGTCCGCTTCCTCGTCAAGCACGGTCGCGCCGTGTCGATGGTCGGCGGGCTGCTCGTGGCGGCGATCGGGTTCGCGATGATCTTCGACCTCCTGATCCTGCTGCCGCAGTACTTCCGCTTCACGTCGTTCGTATGAGCGACCCGATCGAGTCGCCCCTCCGCACCGAGCCGCCGCCGCCCCGCAAGACGCTCATCGGCCCGTTCACCGGGCGCCACCTCGTCGCGGCGCTGGGCGTGATCGTGCTCGCGGTCGTGGGGCTCACGCTCGTCACCCGGCCGATCGCCCCGGGCCCGGGCTCCGCGACGCCGCTCCCCGCCGCGACCCCGTTCCTCGTCGGCGCGCCGATCGAGGGCCTCCGGCCCGGCAACCAGGCGCCCGAGTTCGCCGTCACCCACGACGACGGGACGGCGTTCCAGCTCCAGGATCTCGACGGCAACCCGGTCCGGCTCGAGGACCTCAAGGGCAAGCTCGTGTGGGTCAACTTCTGGGCGTCGTGGTGCCCGCCGTGCCAGGGCGAGACGCCGGTCCTGCGCGACCTCGACGAGACGTACGGCGACAAGGGCCTCGAGATCGTCGGCGTCGCGGTCCAGGAGACGACCGTCGACAACGTGAAGGAGTACGCCGAGCGCTACCAGCTGGGCTACCGGATCGCGTTCGACACGTCGGCCGACATCTTCCGGCTGTACAAGGTCTACGCGCTGCCGACGCAGTTCTTCATCGGGCCGGACGGGACGATCCTCGACGTCGTCAACGGCCCGCTGAGCCACCAGGACGCGCAGGCGCGGATCGACGCCTGGCTGCCGAAGGACTACGACTCCCGCGGCGGCTAGAGCCCCTCGAAGCGGTAGCGGTCCCGGTCCGGGACCAGCGTCCCGACCGGCATCCGCGACTCGTGCGACAGCGCCACGAGCCAGTCCTCCTCGACCGCCCGCCGGAACAGCTCGCCCTTGACCTCGACCGAGTCGAGCGGGAAGTCGTCGAACGCCGTGACCCAGCGCGGGTTCGCCGCCCACGGCCGCATGCACAGGTCGCCGAAGAACGCGAGCGACTTCGCGCCCGGACCGGTGCCGCGCACGACGATCGCCTGGTGGCCGGCGGAGTGGCCGCCGGTGCGGATCACGGACACCCCGGGCAGCAGCTCGCGGTCGCCCTCGGCCCAGCCCTCCGCGCCCCAGTCCGCGACGAGCCGCAGCTCCGGCTGGTCGTACGAGGCGACGAGCCTCGAGTTCCCGCCGAGCGCGATCTCCCACTCCGAGCGCTGGGCGACGATCCGCGCCCGCGGAAACGCCCGCGTGCCGTCCGCGAGCAGCAGCCCGCCGGCGTGGTCGAAGTGGAGGTGGCTCATCGCGACGATGTCGACGGAGCCGGGATCGAAGCCCGCCGCCCGCATCGCCGGCACGACCGGCGTGCCCAGGTACTCGCGCATCGCGACGTTCTTGTCGTCCAGCCGCTCCCCGATCCCCGTCTCGATGAGCACCCGGCCCGCCGGCGTCTCGATCAGCAGGCAGTTGAGCGCCTGGAGCAGCCGGCGGTTCGCGTCGAGCTCGCCCTCGGCCCACGGCCGCCACAGGATGTACGGGACCGGCCCCATGATCGCGCCGGCATCCGTCCGGAACGTCCCGGCCTGGATGAGCGCGACGGTCGTGCCGCCGCCGAGGTCGGTCCGCCAGTGGACGGCGTCGTTCGTGCCCGCCATCTCAGCCCGCCGGGCGACCGCGGTCCTGGTCGGCGTGGATCGCCGACGCCGTGGGCTCGCGCTGGCCCTGGTACTTCGAGCCGAGCTCCTTGGAGCCGTACGGCCGCTCCACGGGCGAGCTCATCCGGAAGAAGCTGATCTGGCCGATCCGCATCCCGCAGTAGAGCGCGATCGGCAGGTTCGCCACGTTCGACAGCTCGAGCGTCACCGTGCCCCGGAAGCCGGGGTCGATGTAGCCGGCGGTGGAGTGGATGAGCAGGCCGATCCGGCCCAGCGAGCTGCGGCCCTCGAGCCGCGCCACGAGGTCGTCCGGGAGCTCCACCCACTCGGTGGTCTGGCCGAGCACGAACTCGCCGGGATGGAGGATGAACGGCTCGTCGTCCTCGACGGTCAGCAGCTCGGTCAGGTCCGGCTGCGGCGTCCGCGGGTCGATGAAGGCGTAGCGGTTGTTGCGGAACACCCGGAAGCTGCGGTCGAGGTGCAGGTCGACCGACGAGGGCTGGAGGTCGGCCGGGTCGTACGGGTCGATCCGGACCCGGCCCGCCTCGAGCTCCGCGCGGATGTCCCGATCGGCGAGGACGCTCATGGCGTCCGCTTCCCCTTCTTGCGCGTCGTCGTCCCGTGCTCGGCCATCAGGGAGTCGACCTCGCGCTTGAGGTCCTCGAGGTCCTCGAAGCTCTGGTACACCGACGCGAACCGGATGTACGCGATGTGGTCGATGGCCCGCAGCTTGTCCATCGCGAGCGCCCCGACGCGCGAGCTGGGCACCTCGTTGAGCCCGGAGCTGCGCAGCTCGGCCTCGATCTCGTCCGCGGCGCGATCGGCCGCGTCGTCCGGCACCGGGCGCCGGGTCAGGGCCTTGCGCAGGCCGTCGGAGAGCTTGTCGCGGTCGAACTCCTGGCGGACGCCGTCGCGCTTGACGACGATGAGCCGGGCGGCCTCGACGCGCTCGTAGGTCGTGAACCGGGTGCTGCACGCCGGGCACTCGCGGCGACGGCGGATGACCGCCGACTCGTCCAGGTCCCGGGAGTCGACGACCCGCGTGTCACGGGTCCCGCAATGCGGACAGCGCATCGGCCCTCCAGCCTCGAGCAACCACAACCAGTAGTGGTGTACCTCGACGATACCACTACATACGGTGTCCGACGCGGCGTCTGCGCCGGCCGTCAGGAGCGGTCGTCGAGGTCCCCGTCGACGATGTAGGTCGGCACCGACGACCGCAGCGCGTCGGCCTGGTCGGAGCGGGTGAGCAGGTCCCCGGGCCTGACCGCGGCGATCTCGGCGACGATCCGCGACGCGGCCTCGGTCGCGTGCCGCAGGTTGAGCGTGCCGCGCTTGAGCGACGTCTGGGCCTCGAGGTCGCGACCCCCGCGGTCCGCGACGAGCGCGTCCAGCCCGTGGCCCACGAGCTCGGCGGCACGGACGGCCCGCTCCAGCTCGACGGTGAACGCCGCCGCCTCGCGGCGCGAGGCCACGCGGCACCTTCGCCCCGCGGCCCTCGTCCGCGATCGCCCGCAGCGCGTCCTGGGCGCCGGGCATCGCCTCGGCGAGGCTGCGCGGGTCGCCGCTGCGGCGTCGGATCTCGTCGAGCTGCGTGACGAACGGGTCAGCGGTCGCGGCCAGCCGGTCGGCCAGCTGGCGGGTCAGCTTCTGGTAGCGCTCCAGCGACCGCGTCCGCCCGACCAGCACCGACAGGCGGCGCAGGGTCAGCAGGAACAGGGCGATGAGGACGACCAGCACGACGAGCCACAGGAGCGCTGCCTGCTCCATCCGCGTGCCCTCTCGTGCCCCGGCCCGGCGTCAGCCGCCGCGCCGGGCGCGGAGCTCGGCGAGGAGCGCGGGGCCGATGGCGAACAGGTCGCCGACGACGAACAGGTCGGCCACCTCCCCGATCGGGGCGTCCGGGTCACGGTTGACGACGACGATGGCGTCGGCCGACTGCATCCCGACCCGGTGCTGCATCGCGCCCGAGACGCCGAGCCCGAGGTACAGCGCGGGCTTGACGACCTTGCCGGTCTGGCCGATCTGGCGCGCGTACGGGATCCAGCCGGCATCGACCGATGCGCGCGTCGCGCCGACCACGCCGCCCAGCTCGGCCGCCAGCTCCTCGACGATCCCGAAGCCCTCCGGGCTGCCGACGCCACGGCCGCCGACGACGACGATCCGCGCCTCCTCGAGCGACGCCTCGGCGCCGGACTCGGCGACCCGGTCCAGGACGGCGCGGCGGGGGTCGCGGGCGCGTCCGCCGCGGCGCGGGCCTCGACCGTCCCGGGGCTCGCCGCCGGCGCCGCCTCGACGGCGTTGAGGCGCACGGTGACGATGCCGGTCGCGCCCGGTCAGGACGCTCCGCGTGATCGCCTTGGCGCCCAGGACGCTCGCCTCGACCTCCGGCGAGTCGCCGGCCCACGTCGCGCCGCTCGCGTTGGCGAGCAGCGCCCCAGCCGAGCAGGCCGCTCAGCGTCCCCGCGAGGTCGCGGCCATCGGCCGTCGCCCCGACCAGGACGTGGGTGACGCCCTCGTCGACGAGCCGGCGCGACCTCGGCCGCCGCGTGCGGCGCCCAGACCTCGCCGCGACCGCGGGCGACGTGACCGCGACGACCCGCGGCAGGTAGGTGGCGAGGGCGCCGGCCGTGGCGTCCGGTGCCGCGTCGACGACGAGCCCGACGGCCTCGCCGCCCGCCGCCTCGGCGAGCGCACGGGCGAGCGTCGCGACCTCGGTCGAGAGCTTCGTGGGGGCGCCGTCCGCGACCTCGGCGACGGCGAGGATGACCGGCGGCATCAGATGAGCCTCCGCGCCGCGAGGAAGTCGACGACCTCTCGTGCGGCCTCGTCCGGTGTGCCACGCACGACGCGGCCGGCGGCACGGGCGGGCGGCGCCTCCGCGGCCGTAACCCGGGTCGACCAGGCGCCACCGCGCGGGCACGTCCGGCGTCGCCCACCTCGGCGACCGAGCGCTGCGCGATCTCGCGCGAGCGGGCCGCCATGATCCCCTTGAGGCTCGGGTAGCGCGGCGCGCCGAGCGCCTGCGTGCACGAGATGACCGCCGGCATCGGCGCCTCGATGACGTCGTAGCCCTTCGCGGACAGGCGACGCACGCGGACGCGGCCGGCGGCCGGATCGGGCTCGATCGCCGCGGCCGTGGACAGGAGCGGGAGCCCGAGCAGGGCCGCGACGCCGGCCGCGACCGCGCCGCCCTGGCCGTCGGACGTGTCGAGGCCGGCGAGCAGCAGGTCGAACTCCTCGGCCGCCGCGGCCGCCGCCAGGACGCGGATCGTGGCCGCCATGTCGGCGCCCTCGAGCGCCGGGTCCGTGACGAGCACGCCGCGCTGGCGCGCCCATCGCGAGGGCCTTGCGCATCGTGTCGGTGCCGTTGGCCGGCGCCATCGACAGGATCGCCACCTCGCCGCCGTGCGTCTCCACGAGCTGGAGCGCGGCCTCGAGCGCGTACTCGTCGTTGCCGTTGACGACGCTCGGCGAGGCGGCGCGGTCGAGCCGGAAGTCCGGCCCCAGGCGTTCCGCGCCCGCGGCGGGGTCCGGCACGGGCTTCGTCAGGACGAGGATTCGCACGCGGTCAGGGCTCCTGCGGATGGCGGGTTGGAGAGGCGATTGTGGCGTCGGCTCACGCGTAGCGCGCCAGGAGCGACCGGGCGACGAGCAGGCGCTGGATCTGCTGCGTCCCCTCGTACAGCTGGGTGATCTTCGCGTCACGCATCATGCGCTCGGCCGGGTACTCGTCGATATAGCCATACCCGCCGAGCACCTGGACGGCGTCGGTCGTCACGCGCATCGCCGTGTCGCCGCCGACGAGCTTGCAGATCGCGGCCCAGCGTGCCGCGTCCGGCGCTCCGGCCTCGATCTCCTGGCACGCGGTGTACAGCAGGTGGCGGGCCGCCTCGGTCTGGGCGTCCATGTCGGCGAGCATCGCCTGGACCATCTGGAGCTCGCCGATCGGCTTGCCGAACTGGCGACGCTCGTTGGCATAGCGCGCGGCCACCTCGAGCGCCCCCTGCGCGATGCCCACGGCCTGCGCCGCGATGCCCGGCCGGCTGCGCTCGAACGTCTGCATCGCGATCGCGAAGCCCTGCCCCTCGTCGCCGAGGCGGTTCGCCACCGGCACCCGAAGCCCGTCGAACGCGAGCTCGGCCGTGGGTGAGCCGCGGATCCCCATCTTGTGCTCGGTGCGGGTGACCGCGAAGCCCGGGCGGTCGGTCTCGACGAGGATCGCCGACAGGCGCCGGCTCGGCTTCTCGGCATCGGGGTTCGTCGCCGCGAACACCACGACGTAGTCCGCGACGCTGGCGTGGCTGATGAACCGCTTCGAGCCGTCGATCACGTAGTCGTCGCCGTCACGGACCGCGCGGGTCCGGATGCCCGGACGGATCGGAGCCCGCATCGGCCTCGGTGAGGGCGAACGCGATCAGCCGCTCCCCGGAGGCGAGGCCCGGCAGCCAGCGTGCCTGCTGCTCGTCGCTGCCGGCGACCTGGATCGGGATCGCGCCGAGGGCCTGGACCGCGAGCATCAGCCCGGTCGTGGCGCAGGCGCGGCTGAGCTGCTCGATCGCGAGGCAGAGGGTGAGCAGGTCCGCGCCGAGGCCGCCGTACGACTCGGCGAACGGGATCCCGAAGATGTCGTGGTCGGCGAGCAGGCGGCGGATGTCGTCGGGCCACTCGCCGGTCCGGTCGATCTCCGCGGCCCGGGGAGCGACGCGCTCGTCGGCGAGCTCGCGGACCGCGTCGCGGAGGAGCACCTGCTCCTCGGTGAGGCGGGCCGATCCGGGGGCGGCGGCACTGATGCTCACGGCGGCCATCCTAGCAGCGCGACTGTGGGCGGCGACGCCCGTGGCCGAAACGTCCGGGGTGACATCGGCGAATGGTGCGCGTACGCTCCGCGACAGGGCCGGCGGGCGGTACCGACACGATCGCGGGGGCGTCGTGGGTCCGCCGGAAAGGTGTACGTCATGGACCAGCTGCTGCTCGTCCTCCTCGTCATGGCCGTCGCGATCGCGATCGCGGCCATCCTGCTCAGCCGCACGCGGCGTCGCGCCGAGGTGGCCGCGCTGGGGCCGCCCGAATCGCCGTTCGCCGTCTCGACCGAGGGCATGAAGGTGTGCCCGAAGTGCGGGATGGGCAACATGTGGGCCGAGCGCCGGTGCTCGGCGTGCGGGTCGTCGCTCAAGGGCTAGCGGCCCGGTCGGCGCTCCGCGACGGCTCAGCGCCGGAACGCGAGGCCGCGCGCGGCGAGCTCCTCCTCGAGGATCCGGATCGCCTTGGTGCCGACGCCGTGCAGGGCAGGAGCTCCTTCGCGCTGACCCGAGTGAGGCTCGCGTACGTCGTGTAGCCCAGCCAGCGTGAGCGCCGCCGTCGCGGGCCGCCCGATGCGCGGGGTGAGCTCGGTCGCGTGCTCGTCGTTGCCGGCCATCGCGTCGCTCACACCATCGGGAGCGCGCGGCCCTCGGGCACGACGCGGCCGGTCGGCGCGATCGCGGCCGCGAGCAGCTCGCTGATGTCCTGGGCGCTGACGGCGTCCTCGCCCGCGGCGCGTCCAGCGTCGGTGAGGCCGTCGCGGAGCATGACCATGCAGAACGGGCACGCGGTCGCGACGGTCGACGCCCCCGTCTCGAGCACCTGGAGCGTCCGCGCGGCGTTCACCCGCGTCCCGCGCGTCTCCTCCATCCACATCCGGCCGCCGCCCGCCCCGCAGCAGAACGTCTGGCGGCCGCTGTTCTCCATCTCGACGAGCTCGACGCCCGGGATCGAGCCGAGCACGTCGCGCGGCGCGGCGATCACGCCGTTGTAGCGGGCGAGGTAGCAGGAGTCGTGGTAGGTGACCGACTGCGGCAGCCCGTCCGCGCCGAGCGCCAGCCGGCCGTCCGCGACGAGGCCCGACAGGAACTCGCTGTGGTGGCGGATCGAGAACGACCCGCCCAGCTGGCCGTACTCGTTGCCGATCGTGTTGAAGCAGTGGGGGCACGCCGTGACGATCGTCCGCTCCCCCATCCGGTAGCGGTTGAGCGTCTCGATGTTCTGGCCGGCGAGGATCTGGAACACGTACTCGTTGCCCATCCGCCGGGCCGGGTCGCCGGTGCACGACTCCTCCTGGCCGAGGACGGCGAACGAGACGCCGGCGGCGTCGAGGCAGGTGACCACGGCCCGGGCGACCCGCCGGTTGCGGTCGTCGAACGCGGCCGCGCAGCCGACCCAGTACAGGACCTCGAGCGTGTCGAGCTCGCCCGCGGCCTGGACGTCCGCGACGGTGCGCACCGGGAACGGCAGGCCCTTCGCCCAGTCGAGGCGCGCCGACGGCGGCTGGCCCCACGGGTTGGCGACGCTCTCCATGCCCTTGAACGCGCCGGTGAGCTCCTGCGGGAAGCGCGAGTCCTCGAGGACGAGGTTGCGCCGGATGCCGACGATCTTGTCGACGTGCTCGATCGTGACCGGGCACGCCTCGACGCAGGCGCCGCAGGTCAGGCAGTCCCACACGGCGTCGTACGGGATCGCGGTGTCGACGAGCGGTCGGGCGACGGCCGTCGCGCTGAGCGTGTCGTCCAGGCCCGCGGCGCGCACGGTCGGCGAGTTGGGGATGAGCGGCAGGCCCGCCTCGGCCTCGACCGCCTCGTGGCGGATGCCCATGATGAACGTCTTGGGGTTGAGCGGCTTGCCGGTGTGCCAGGCCGGGCACGCGTCCTGGCAGCGGCCGCACTCGGTGCAGGTGAACCCGTCGAGCAGGTCCTTCCAGTTGAGGTCGGCGACGGTCCGGATGCCGAACGTCGCGTCCTCCGCCTCGAGGTCCATCGCCGGCAGCTCGCCGCGCGGCCGGAGCTTGCGCAGCGCGATGTTCGGGATCGCCGTCGCGATGTGGAGGTGCTTGCCGAACGGCAGGTAGCACAGGAACACCGCGACGAGGACGATGTGCGCCCACCAGCTGACCGCGAACAGCGCCTGGACGACGGCCGGGTCCGCGCCGGCGTCCGCGATCGCCCCGCCCGCGGCATTGCTCACGAACGCGCCCTCGATCGGGCCGTGCGCCGCGACCTCGAACACCTGGGCGAGGACCTCGGTCAGGACGACGGCGCCGATGAGCAGCAGGATGTCGATGCGCGTGGCGGCTGAGCGTGAGGCGGGCGGGCCGCACGACGACCCGGCGCCAGATCGCCCACGCGACGCACACGAGCACGATCACGGCGACCACGTTCTGCATCGCGGTGACCGCCACCCACAGCGCGCCGTCGAACGGGATCGACAGCACCGCCTGGATCAGGCCGCCGGTGACGATGTTGGCGGTCCCGATCGTGAGCAGGACGAAGCCCCAGAAGATGCCGAAGTGCAGGATGCCGGCCTGCAGGTCGCGGAACATCCGGGTCTGGACGAGGCCGTAGCGGACCGTGCCCGCGAGGCGCGCGAGCGGCCGGTCCGTGGGGCTCGCGTTGCGGGTGGCCGCGAACACGCGCAGGTGGCGCGCCATCGCGAGGACGAAGAACGCCGCCGCGCCCCAGAACACCGGGAACACGAGCGGGTACAGCGGGACCTCGGCGAACGGCTCGAACATCAGGCGTCACCCGGCGTGCCGGGCGGCAGGTCGTCCCGGCCGGCCGCGCGCGCCGCGGCATGGTCGAACGGGCCGCGCAGCGTCTCGAGCGCGTGGTCGAGCAGCGGGACGACCGTCTCGAACGACTCGAGCGCGCCCTTCGGGGAGCCCGGCAGGTTGACGATCAGCGTCCCGCCGCGGACGCCGACGAGGCCGCGCGACAGCGCCGCGAACGGCGTCGAGTGGCGGCCGTCGGCGCGCATCGCCTCGGCGATCCCGGGCACCTCGTAGTCGAGCACGGCGGCCGTCGCCTGGGGCGTGACGTCACGGGGCGTCAGGCCCGTGCCGCCGGTCGTGATGACGAGCGGATGGGCCGCCGCCCCTTCGACGAGCGCCGCGCCGATCGCCGCGCGGTCGTCCGGCACGACGCGCCGCTCGACGGCGAACCCGAGGGCCTCGAGGCGCTCCTGGAGCGCTGCGCCGGAGGCATCCGGCCGACGTCCGCCCGCGCTCCGATCGCTGCACGTGACGACCAGCGCGGAGCGTGCGCCGGGCGTCGCCTCGCCGGTCATCCCGGCTTCTTCTTCCCGATCCGGCCGGCCATGCGCTCGCCGCCCTTCCGGCGCCCCTGCGGCACCTCGCCCGCCGCGGGCCGGTGCCACTCGCCGCTCTTGCCGCCGGTCTTCGAGAGCAGCCGGACGCCGCGGATCTCCACGCCGCGCTCGACGCCCTTGACCATGTCGTAGACCGTCAGGGCGGCCACCGACGCGGCGGTCATCGCCTCCATCTCGACGCCCGTCGGCCCGGTCGTTGCCGCCTCGGCCCGGATCCGCAGCGACGGACGCGGCACGGTCGGGCGTGATCGTCGACGACGAGGTCGGTCAGCGCAATCGGGTGGCACAGCGGGATGAGCTCCGCCGTGCGCTTGCCGCCCATCACGCCGGCGAGCTCCGCGACGGTGAGGACGTCGCCCTTCGATCCGCCACCGTCGATGACGAGGCTCAGGGTCTCGGCCGACACGGCGACCTCGGCCTCGGCGACGGCGCGGCGGGCCGTCGGGGGCTTGGCGCTGACGTCGACCATGCGCGGCCGGCCGCGGCGGTCGACGTGCGTGAGGCGGCGGCGTTCCGCGCGCGGGGCGTCGCTGCGATCCATGGACCCTCCTGCAGGTCCGATGCTACCGGGGCGCGGTGGGCGGCGTCCGGTCGCGCGTCACGCGCGGCCGCGTCGCGGGTCAGCCGCGGTCGAGCCAGCGGATCTCGACCTCGGTGCCGGCCGCCGCCGTCTCGATCGGCTCCGGGATGACCGCGAGCGCGTCGGCCGCGGCGAGCGCGGACAGGACGTGACTCCCCTGCCCGCCCGCGAGCCGCACGCGGACCCGGCCCTTGTCGTCGCGGACCGGCAGCCCGTCGGCGTCGCGCACGGCGGTGACCCGCTGGTAGCCGCGCCGCCCGAGGCTCTTGCTCACCGGCTGCTCGAGCACCGCACGGTCGAGCGGGCCGGTGGAGGCGCGCCTGGCCGGCGAGCCGCCGGAGGACGGGCCGCACGAACAGCTCGAAGGTGACGAACGCCGACACCGGGTTGCCCGGCAGGCCGAACAGCAGCACCGGGATCGTCGCGGCCATCCACGTCCGCGCGCCCGAACGCGAACGGCTTGCCCGGCTGGACCGCGACCCGCCACAGGTTCATGTGCCCGACATTGTCGAACGCCAGCCGGACGACGTCGTACGGCCCCACGGAGACGCCGCCCGACACGACCACGAGGTCCGCCTCGGCGAGCCCGCGCCGGAGCCGTGCCTCGACGTCCTCGAGCGTGTCCACCGCGATCCCGAGGTCGAGCGGGACCGCGCCCGCGTCGCGGACGAGCGCGCGGAGGCCCGGGACCGTTGCGCGTCGGGGATCCCGGCCGGTCCCAGGTCCGTGCCGGGGGCGCGCACCTCGTCGCCGGTGGCGAGGACCGCGACGATCGGGCGGCGACGCACGGCGACCGTGCCGACGCCGGCCCCGGACGCGAGCGCCACGACGGCGGGCGTCACGAGGTCGCCGGGCCGGGCGATGACGTCGCCGGCCCGGACGTCGCTGCCGAGCGATGCGGATCGCGTTGCCCGGCTTCACGCGGGCATGGACGAGCGTCGCGGCCGGCACCGGGCCCAGCACCTGGCGTCCGCGCGGTCCGGCCCCGCCCTGCTCGTCGAGCGGCGTCGTGTCCTCGACCGGGACCACGGCGTCGGCGCCCTGCGGCAGCGGCGCCCCGGTCGCGATGCGGATCGCCGTCTCGGGCATGACCCGCGCGTCGGGCGCGCCACCGGCCCGCGACTCCCCGACGACCGTGAGCCGGACCGGCGCGTCCTCGGTCGCGGATGCCACGTCGGCGGCCCGGATCGCGAACCCGTCCATCGCCGAGTTGTCCCACGGCGGCAGCGACACGGCGGCGGTCACCGGCGCGGCCAGGACGCGGCCGAGCGCCGCCTCGGGCGCGATGCGACTCCGAGTCCGCGATCGGCGCGACGCCGGCGAGGACCGTCGCCTGGGCCTCCTCGACCCGGAGCAGCTCGCCGCTCACGCGCCCGGCCGCGCGACGCGCCGCATCGGCGGCCGCCCGGGTGCGGACCGCCTCGGACACGCTGTTGCGGGTGAGCATCCCGGCCAGCCGGCCCTCGACCGCGACGGCAAGCCCGTCGATGCCCCCGCTGTTCATCGTGTCGAGCGCCTCCCACAGCGGATCGTCGGGCGCGAGGACCGGCGCCTGCGGCGGGACCGTCATGACCTCGGACGCGCGGGTGGACCCGAACCGGCGCCGTCCGAGCCGCTGGAGCCGCCGGCGGCCGATGATGCCCGAGGACGTGCTCGTCCTCGACGACGGGCATCGCCGGGATCCCGTCCGGGCCCTCGTAGCGGTCCGCGAACGTGTCGACGGTGAGGTTCGGCCCCACCGACGGCGGGTCGGCCTCCATCGCCTCGCGCACCGTGACGCCGCGCAGCAGCCGCTCGAGCGCGAGCCGCCGGTCGAGCGTCCGGGCGCCGGTCGTCGAGCAGCCAGCCGAGCGCGATGACCAGCAGGCCCTCCGTGGCGAGGTCGGCGAGCGCCATCGCGATGCCGACGCCGATGACCGTGAACCCCAGCAGCCGGCCGACCCGCGCGGTCACGGCCCCGGCCCGGTCGCTGGTCCTTCGTGCGCGCCCAGGCGAGCGCCCGGACGACCCGGCCGCCGTCGAGCGGCATCCCGGGCAGCAGGCTGATGCCCGCGAGGATGACGTTGAGCGCCCCGAGCACGACGAGGCTCCCGGCGAGCGCCCCCAGTCCCGGCGCCACGACCGCGTCGAGCACGCCGAAGCGCCAGCATGATCCCGCCCAGCGCCAGCGACAGCAGCGGCCCCGCGAGCGCGATCGCGAGCTCGTTGCGCGGCGTGGGCGCCTGGATGCTGAGCGGCGCGAGCCCGCCGACGAAGCCGAGCACGATCGTCGTGGACTCGACGCCGTACCGCCGCCCGACGAGCGCGTGCGCCAGCTCGTGGGCGACGACCGACACGAGGAAGCCGACCGCGATCGCCACGCCGATGAGCCACTGGACGGGCGCCGCGAGGCCCGGGGCCGTGAGGGCTGCCTGCTGCGCGCCCAGCAGCGTGACGATCGCGACGAGGATCGCCCACGTGAACGAGACCCGGATCTCGATCCCGAACAGGCGCGCGATCGGGAGGCCGTTGCCGCCCATCAGGCCGGCACCTCCGACGGCACCGGGCGTCGGCGGCCTCCGCCTCGTACGCCGCATGGGCCCGGGCCCGCCGGCCGCCGTACCACCACAGCAGCGTCGACAGCGCGACGATGACGACCCCGACCGCGATCGTGGTCTCGACCCAGAACTGCTGCGGGAACAGCTGGACGAGCTTCTCGGAGCCGGCGTCGAACGTCCACGACCCGGGCGGGAAGAACAGCTCGTGGAACAGCGCGAAGGCCTGGTCGAACAGGAGGACGCCGCCGATCCCGCCGACGACCGTCACCACGGCGATCACGAGCCCGCTCGTCGACAGGCGGCGCCAGAGCACCGACCGGGCGCGGTCGCTGCGCGAGAACGCGAACGACCCCGCGATCAGCAGCGCGGAGCCGGCCGCGACGAGGAAGAAGCGCTGGAACACGACGGCGACGTCGACCATGTGCTGCCGCTCGCGGGCCTCGAGCACCGGGACACCGTCCAGCGTGACGTCGAACGCGGCCGGGCCGATGACGAGGTCGGCCAGGATCTCGTTCGTCACCAGCCGCAGCTGCTCGGTCGTGTAGCCCGTCCACGCCTGCGCCTGCGCGCGGTCCTGCCCGAAGCCGACCCAGATCGGGTTGAGGAACGGGATGATCGCCAGGGCGACGATCACGAGGGCCGTGGCCACGCCGATGATCAGCGCCGCAAGCGCGCCGCGGAGGGACTCCATCAGGGGGCGATGGTAGCCGGATCGGGGCGATGGCCCCGGCGGCTACTCCTCCTCGAGCGTCCGGGCCTGCTCCCACCACGTCTCGACCATCAGGTCGGCGGGCGGCTCCCAGTTGAGCTCGGTCGCGCCACGGGCGAGGCGGGCGCGGAAGGTGTCGAGGTCGATCTCCAGCAGGTCGCGCAGCCCCTCGAGCCCCGACTGGATGAACAGCTGGTGCTCGTCCGACCCGAAGCCCGCCAGGTTGAGCATCAGGGCCTCGTCGCGCCAGCGCGAGACGTCGTTGGTGGTCGCCTTCACGTGGTCCGCGAGGGTCGTGCGGCGCGTCGGCGTCTCGGACACCTCGAGCAGGATGCCGGTCGTGAAGATGCCCTGCTTCTCGAGGCGGGCGAGATGCACGGGCTCGATCCGGGTGAGCTCGGTGATGGGCGGCACGGGCTGCGCGAGGCCTCCGCTGATCGATCGGGTCAGGGACACAGTATCGCGGAGGTCGAGCCGGTCCAGCGGGCGCGACTCCAGCACCACGTCCCAGTGCGCATCGAGCAGCGCGAACCGCCGCTGCCTCCTCGCGCCTTGAACGCCTCCTGGTCGGGGTACAGCCGGCGCGCGATCTCCGCGTCGCTGTGCTCCTGGATCGCCGCCCAGTCGCGGTACGTGATCGACACGAGGATGTCCCAGTCCGCGCGGCCGTCGCCATGGAACCGCGGCGTGGACAGCTCGACCGCCGTGTACCGGCCGGCCGCGAGCTGCTCCTGCAGGATCGGCCAGTGGTTGCGCCGGAAGAGCGCCATGAACTCGTCGTGGCTGCCCCACCTCGTCCGGTAGAAGTACAGGATCGTGATCGGGTCCGTCATCGGTGTCCTCCGGGTACAGGGCGGCGGCCTCGCGACGGAGCAGCGCCCACGCGCGTTCCACGTGGCGCGGCTCGGTGCGCAGGTTGCCGATCGGCGAGGCGGATCGTGAACCGGCCGCGGCAGCCGGGTGTGCGAGAGGAATACCTCGCCGGTGCGGTTCACGGCATCCATCAGCTGCGTGTTGAGCGCGTCGAGCGCCGCCTCGTCGGCCGCCAGCCCGGCCGGGCGGTAGCGGAAGCAGACGGTCGAGAACGGGACGGGCGCGAGCCGCTCCCAGCGCACGTCCGCGTCAACCCAGCCCGCGAACGCGCTCCGCCTCCGCCAGGTGCGCCGCGATCCGGCGGCGGAGCCCGTCCAGCCCGAACCAGCGGAGCTGCATCCACAGCTTGAGCGCCCGCATCCGCCGGCCGAGCTGCGGCTGGTACTCGGTGTAGTCGTGGACGGGGTTCGTCGCGGTCGAGCGTCCGCAGGTACTCCGGCTGGAGGCTGAACGCCGCGCGCAGCTGGTCCATCCGCCGGCTGAGCAGGAGCGACGCGTCGAGCGGCGTGAACAGCCACTTGTGCGGGTTGACGACGATCGAGTCGGCGCGCTCCCAGCCGGCGAACGGCGCCCGCCGCTCGGGCAGGATCGCGACGACGCCGGCGTAGGCGCTGTCGACGTGGAGCCACAGCGCCCTCGCGCTCGGCGACGTCGGCGATCGCGGCCACCGGGTCGACCGAGGTGGACGACGTGGTGCCGACGGTCGCGACGATCGCGATCGGCCGGCGGCCGGCGTCGCGGTCCGCGCGCGATCGCCCGCTCCAGCGCCTCGACGTCCATCTCGTAGCGGTCGTTGGCCGGCGACCTTGACGACGGCCGCCCGCCCGAGGCCGAGCGTCATGCACGCCTTCTCGATCGAGCTGTGGGCCTCCGTGCTGGCATACACCCGCGGCCGGCCGAGCTCGTCGCGCGCCGGCGAGCCCGAGGGCCGCGGCGTCCAGGCCGGCCGCCTCGCGCGCCGCCGCGAGCGCGATGAGCGTCGAGCGTCGAGGCGGTGTCGGTCAGGAGGCCGTCGAACGCGTCGGGCAGGCCGAGCGCCTGGCGCAGCCAGCCGACCACGACGCCCTCGAGCTCGGTCCCGATCGGCGACGTGCGCCACAGCATCGGGTTCTGGCCGAGCGCGGCGGTCAGGAACTCGCCGAGCATCCCGGGCCCGGACGCGCTGCGTGGCGAAGTACGCGAAGAAGCCCGGGTGCTGCCAGTGGGTCGCGTTCGGGATCGACGAGCCGGTCGATGTCGGCGAGGATCGCGGCGAGCGGCTCGGGCCTGTCGGGCGCGGCGGACGGCAGCAGCGGGGCGATCGACCCGGGCTCGATCGGCGGCAGCACCGGGTAGCGCTCGATGTCCCGGAGGTAGTCGGCGATCCGGTCGACGACCTCGTGGGCCGCCGCCCGGAACGCGTCCGGGTCCATGTCGCGGAGCCCGGTGCGCTGGTCCTCGCCGATCGGATCCGTGTCGCCCGCCTCGTCCGTCAGACCGACTCCCCGACCTCGGACAGGATCGCCGATACCTGGCTGCCGAGGAAGATGAGCGCGACGATGGACAGCAGGGCGACCGCGATGATGATCAGGAGGCAGCCGATGACGATGCCGGCGGCGTTGCCGGCGTTCGCGGGCCGCACCATCGCGGTGTTCGCGAACCGGTCGTGGAGGCCCATCTTCTGCGGATGGGAGGCCGTGGTCACGAGCAGGATCACCTGCCACGCGAAGCACCGCCAGCGAGGCAAAGGCGCCGAGGAGCGGGACGAAGGCGATCAGGTTGAGCCAGGCGCCGAAGCCCAGCCAGCGCCGGAACGCCGTGGCGATCGGGATCCGGTTGCCGGTCGTCGCGTCGCCCACCTGGAGCTTGAGCAGCCGCATGCCGATGGTCGCCCGGCCGCCGCTCGCCCACAGCAGCGAGAAGTACGCCGCCTCGATGGCCAGCGCGATGATCGTGCTGATGCCCGCGACCGGCGCCATCATCGGCACCGGGTTCGCCGGGTCGAGCGCCGCCGAGCCGCTGAGCGACTCGGTCAGCGACACTGGCGGTGAACGGCAGCGTGATGATCGCGCCCACGACCCCGAGGAGGACCGCGTCGACGATGTACGCGATGAGGCGGGGGCCTGCGCCTGCATAGACGAGGCCCGGCGCACCCGGGACGGCGAACCGGCCGCTGTCCGGCGGGAACGGTGCCCCAGCCGCCGCCGGCGGCGACCGGCGCGGCCCACGGCGCCGGCGCCGGCGTCTGGGGAGCGGGTGCCGGCGGCAGACCGGCCGGCGGCGCATCGGGCGGCCCGGCTGGCGGCGGCAGCGGGGCGCCGCCGGCGCTGGGATCACCGGCCGCGCCGAGGGCGGCGTCGTCGGCGAGCGGACCACCCGGTGCGAACGGGCTCGGGGGCTCGGGAACGGGGGCCGTGGCCGTGTCGTCGGCCGGTGGCGTGAACGGCGGCGGCGCCGGCTGCCCCGGGACCGGGATGTCGGTCCTCGTCGCATCGTCGTCCGGCTCGCCCGGTGCGCCGGTACCCGAACCCTGCCACGTCATCGGAGTCTCCCTCGCCTTCGACCGCCGGATGCGACTGATCCTACCCGCGCGGCGTCACCGCCGCAGGCGGATCGCGGAGCTGGCAACCGCGCTCGCCCGGACGCGCGATGCATCCGCGGCGGGCGGCGCGGCGTAGTCACGAGTGCGTCCCGGTCGCTTCTCGGCTTGGCCGGGACGCATCACGCGCACCCGGATCGGCGGTCAGGCCGCGGTCGTCTTGCCGAGCGCCGCGAGGAGCTGGCGCGCCTGCTCGCGATCCTTCTCGTTCGGGTGCTGGTGGTCGGCCATGATCCCGCAGTACACGTCGTGGACCGCCTGGGTCATCGTGTCCTCGGTCGCGAGCGCGGCGCCGTTGGCCTGCAGCGCCGAGACGGCTGCCTCGGCGCTGCCGCTGTGCATCGCGGCCTCGAGGGCTTCCTTCATCGCCATGGGTGACACCTCCGCGTTGAAGCCTACCCACATGCGAGCCGGGTGGCACCGCCATTTTCGCGCCACGCGACGGCCGGTTGTCAGCCGCCGTTTACGAGGCTGCAACGACATTGCAAGCGCCTTTCAGTCCTCGGGCGCTGGTGCACGGCGGTCGACCCGTCAGACTCGGTATCGAGTTGCGGCGGTGGCAGTCCGGCGTGGCTCCGGCTTCGGGATGGCCCACCACGAGCCTTGTTCCTCCAAACCAGACTCGTTTCCGTTGATCCGGTGGGTCCCGGAGCCGCCAGCACTCATCGTGCGAAGGATCCGGCCCCGACCCCCTCCGGGATGCCGGGTCCTTTGCTTGTTCCGGGACCTCCATCCCGGACCGCCGGGCTAGGCGACCTCCGCGACCTCGAGCGACCGCTCGGCGACGTGCATCCCGTGCATCCCGGTGACCAGCGTCATCAGCCTGACGCGATCGACCGCGCTCACGGCGACGTCGACACGGGCGAACGAGCCCGGGTCATCGTCGGAGATCGGCGACACCTGCTCGAACGGCACCTCCGAGCGCGAGATGAACGCCAGGCTGCCGCGCGCGTGCGCCGCCGAAGCGAACGCCAACGTCATCCGGATCACGAGCAGGTCTCCACGTCTCGCAGGATCTACCCACACTTGACCGAGGGCCATCGTCCGTTTGGATGAGGAACGGGTGTCGGCCAGGCGACGCTCGTGCGGGAGCCGGTGCGCCGGACACCGCGGTGCCGCGGCGCGATGCGACGTCATACGATCGGGATGAAGCCCGCAACGCGGACGGCGTTCTAGGGTTTTTCCTCGCGGCGCCTGCCCAATGCCCGTCTCGGGCCCGGCGACGTCGCCCCGACTGCCGTCTGGCGGCGTTCGTCGAAGGGAGGTGGCGCTCAGCTGGCCATGACGGGCCGCGCGCCTGGCCGACGCCCGACCTCGGGCGGCAGGTGAATGCGGCACGCACGCGGGGATCGCTGAGCGGCGCGGGACGCGTGCCTCGAAACTGACCCACGCACCGCCGCTGCCGCTCGACGCCCGCCCAAGTCGATAAGTGACGTCGCGCGGGCGACCCAAGGAGGTGACCCATGGCGATCGAGGATCGTGGCCAGACGCTGGCCGCATTCACGGTGAGTGACGGCAAGTCCGCGAGGCGGCTGCTCGAGAACATCCAGAAGGTCGACGCGGTCGATGGCAATGTCGAGATCCTCGACGCCGCGGTCGTCGACCGGTCGAAGCGCGGTCGCATCGTCGTCCACCAGACCCACGACAAGGGCGCGCTCAAGGGTGGCGCCAAGGGCGTCGGGATCGGCGTCATCGTCGGCGCAATCGTCCTCGGGACCCGCGGGCGCGGTCGTCGGTGGGGCCGCCGGCGGTGTCCTCAACGGCATCCGCAACCGGATCCACGACTCGGGCATCGACGACAAGTTCATGCGCGAGGTCTCGAAGGAGATCGAGAAGGGCCGGAGCGCCCTGTTCGTCCTGTACCACGGCGACTGGTCCGGCTCGATCGGCATGGTCGAGCGCGCCATCCGCGAGGAGCAGGCGGTGCTGTTCAACAGCACGCTGCCGCCGGAGAAGGCCGCCGCCCTGCAGGCGCTCATCGTTCCCGCCACCGAGGAGCTCGGCGGCGAGGAGGCGGTGGCCGACTACGAGCTCGAGGTCGAGGAGGCCGCGACGCGCCGAGGAGACCGCGGCCGCCGAAGCCGAAGCCCCCGCGGCAGCACCGGCGGCCGCAGCGGCTGCAGCGGCACCCGCGGACGACCTGACCCAGCTCGTGGGCATCGGGCCCAAGGCCGCCGCCGCACTGACGGCAGCCGGGATCACGACGTACGCGGCGCTGGCCACGTCCAACGAGCCCCAGCTCCGCGCGGCGCTCCTCGCCGCCGGGATGATGCCGCCCGGCAGCATCAACACGTGGCCGGGCCAGGCCGACTACGCCGCCCGTGGCGACTGGCAGGGCCTCATGAAGCGGAACCAGAAGTCGCGCCCGGCGGCGTCCGCAGCGGCGGCCGCACCCGCGGCAGCGGCGGCGGCCCCGGCGCAGCGCGACGACCTCACCCAGATCAGCGGCATCGGCGCCCGGCTCGCGTCGATCCTCGAGCGGGGCGGCGTCACGTCGTTCCAGCAGCTCGAGCAGATGAGCCCCGACGAGCTCCGCGAGATCATCGCGCTCGGCGGCGCCCTCCCCCCGTCCAGCCTCGCCAGCTGGCCCGCCCAGGCGTCCTACGCGTCGCGTGGCGACTGGTCGGGTCTCGCGTCCTACAACCGCAGCAAGTAACGCACCGCCGGCGCGGACTCGCGCCGGCCGAACCGCGACATCGAACGGCCCTCCGGCAACCGCCGGAGGGCCGTTTCACGTTCCCTGTCGGCATTCGCCCGGTGACTCCCGGCAAAGAATGAGTCGAACGTCGCCCTGCCCGGCCCATACCTTGCAGGAGCACCCGTCCCACGGGGCTCGACCGAAGGGGCGCAGGGATGGATCCCGATCTCGTGGTCCGGGCACAGCATGGCGACGAGGAGGCCTTCGCGAGCCTCGCCCTCGCCTGCGGGGACCGGCTGCACGCGATCGCACACCGGATCCTGCGCGACGTCGAACTCGCCGAGGACGCGACGCAGCAGGCGCTGCTCACGATCTGGCGAATCCTCCCCCAGCTCCGCGACCCGGCCCGCTTCGATGCCTGGTCGTACCGGCTCCTCGTCAACGCCTGCTATGACGAGGGACGCCGGAGCCGGGTCTGGAGACCGACTATCCGGGTCATGGCCGACCATGACCCGGCGGCCGGCGACGCGTTCGGCAGCGTCATCGATCGGGACCAGCTCGAGCGCGGCTTCCGCCGGCTCTCGGTCGAGCACCGGGCGGTGCTCGTGCTCCACCAGTTCCTCGACCTGTCCATCGACGAGGTCGCCGACACCCTCGGCGTCCCCGCCGGTACCGTCCGATCCCGACTCCATCACGCGATGCGCGGGCTGCGCGCGGCGCTCGAAGCCGACAGCCGCTCGCCGCTCCAGGAGGTCGCCCGATGACGACCGACGCGGAGCTGAGCCGCATCGTCCGGTCGTGGCTGGAGGACGGCCGCACGCGGCTCCCGGACCATGTCCTCGACGCCGTGCTGGCCGACGTCCCCACGACCTCCCAGCACCGGCCCTGGTGGCCGCCGCGGAGGATCGATATGAGCCCCCGTCGCCAGGTTCGTGATGGTGGCCGCCGCGGTCGCGGTCGTCGCCGTGATCGGCGTCATCGTCCTCCAGCGACCGGCTCCGGATGGGTCGGCGGCCTCGCCCGTCGTCACTTCGCCATCGCCGTCGCCGTCGTCCGCTTCGCCGTCGGCCGCTTCGCCATCGCCGTCGCCATCGCCATCGCCATCCACAGCCGCCTCCGTGCCCTCCCTGCCGCGGCTCGGTCTCCCGGGAGCGAGGGCGAGCGCGGCCGGCGACTACGGCTGGGAGGGCGGGCCGGGCGCGAGCGCCGGCATGCACAAGGTCGGCGAGAGCGGGGAAGTCGCCGTGCTGGTCTTCGCGGTCGATTGCCTCGCGGGCGAGCGCCCGGGGGCGCGATACCCGTGCGGGTCGCGGGACTGGATGGCGTGTCCGTCGAGCCATACCGGCCGCCGGTTGGCTACGGCAATACAGCCACGGCGCCATCACCCGGGCCTACGCGCTCGCGGTTGGCACCCGGACGCTGTGCGTGTTCCTGACCTGGCATCCGTCGACGACGGACGCGGAGCTGGCGGCCGCCGAGGCCATCCTCGACACGATCCGCGCGGAGCAGACGCCGGGAGGCAGCATCCGAATCACCTTCACGCTCGACGAGGGCTGGGACATCGGCTAGCGCCAGGGATCGACGTTGAATGAATCGCGCCCTGTCGCACTCATACACCGCGAACCGGCACAGAGAGGACTCGCCTCCCGATGCCCGGCCTGACAGGTGGAGGGCGCTTCAATGAAGCGACGACTCATGCTCGCGTTGGCCGCGGGCGCGCTCGTGACAGCGATGGTGCCGGCAACGGCATCGGCGGCAGGCCCGGTCGGCGGATGTCCGACGGGAGCCTGGTGGCGGATCGTCCTCCCAATTCACCTGCCGCAGGCGGCTGATCACAACGGCGATGACCTGCTGTGCGTGCTCGATCTGCCCAACGGCTCGTTCACCTTCCACGACAACGTCGTCAGGGAAAGCTGAGCCGTCAGCCCATGTCGATGTGAGCTCCCGCCCTGCGGCGCACGGGTGACGGCGTGTAATTCTTGTGCCTTCTTCCAGCCGCCAAGAGGGCACGATCGAGATGGACGAACCGAACAACGCCGGCAGCACATCCGTACCGGAGGATCGCGCGGAGACGCCCAACGGAGCGGACGTCGAGAAGGTTGCGCATTGGCACGATCGCAGCGGCTGGCAGGAGATGCGACCGCGGCTCGGCAAGATCCTGACGTACATCTGCGTCGCCGACGGCTGTGACTACCAGCTCACCCAGACGAAGGCGGAGTAGCGCTCCCGGCGCCCCGACCGGTCCCAGCCTCGACGACTCCGCCGCCCTACCACTCCGAGCCGAAGGTGCCGTCCGAGCCGGCGTGACCACGCCCTGCACGAGGCCGGGAAGGACTGAGGGACCCGCGACGCCCTACCGCCGGGGGAACGATGGGCCAACGCGAGTCCCTCCCGTCTATGGTCGAAGGTCCGAGCCATCGACTCAACGACGTGACCACGCAGAAGGGACGCACCGCGACTGCGCTGTTCAGGCAACGACGCCCATCGCCGAGGGCGACGGCACGACGCTTCACGGCGAGCAGTCGGGCACCAGTCCGGGACCGACGTCGCGGCAGCCCGACGCCACCTCCCGCGGTGGTCCGCCGCTGTGCTCACCCTCGACGTGTATGACCTGGCCCGGCCAGAACACATACGAGTAGATCGCGATCGCGATGACGACAGCGGCGACGATAGCGATGTCCCGCTTCACGACGTGGCCGTCGGACACGGCTGCTCAGCGGGTACTCCCAGGCAGACGCCACCCCTGAATTGCGGATCCATCTCCACCGGGCCGCCCCACAGGACCAGGAGCCCGGACGCCAGCACGACAACCCCGACCAACACGAGCACGCGCTTCCCCATACCCACCACGCTAGGTCCCGCTGGTGCCAGCGTCATTGCGGGAGGGCCCTGCATTCGAGGGTGCTCAACACCACGAAGATGCAGCGACGATGCGTGGCGTCCCCGCTGTCAACGGGGCGACCTTCTGTTGCACGAGGAAGACCGGGAGCTCCGCGTGGAGACCCCGGCCTTGCTAGGAACGTTGGGGAGCTAGGGCTTGACGTGGCCTTTTCCCGCGCGGAGGGGCCGGGCTGACCTGTCACGATGCGCGCGTGGTCACGTCTCGGCCCGCCCTCGTGGGCGCGTCCCTCGCACTTGCGATGCTGACGGCATCCGCGTGCGTGCCGGTCAACGAGGCGATCAACAGCCGGGACCTGGAGTGCAGGGAGGCGTCTGACGACGTCTGCACCAGGTTGGCCGACGACATCGTCGGCCTGTGGGACCCCGCGGACGCCGCGAGGGAGGGCCCCATCGTGTGGGTCGTGGTGCAGCCGGTTGCCTGCGACGGCCTCGACCGCCCGTCGATAGCGCGGTGCTGGGGAGTCGATGCCAGCACCGCAAGTGGCGTTGGCCTTGGCGGGGCCTACGTCCAGTTCAAGGACGGCAGCCTCTACGACCAGAATGGCGCGGTGGTCGGAGACTGACCGGGGTATGGACCCCAAAACGAAAGCCCCTCCGGTTGCCCGGAGGGGCTATTTCGTGCGTGGATTGTGGTCGGGGCGGAGCGATTCGAACGCTCGACCTCCTGAACCCCATTCAGGTGCGCTACCAGGCTGCGCCACGCCCCGAGGCCGACGAGTCTACCTCACGCGCGCCGACCGCTGGCGAACGACGAAGCCGCCGCGAGAAGCGACGGCCTACTCGAACCGTGTCTCCTCGAGGTTGGTCACCCGGCCTACGAGCGGCAGGACAGCCGCGACGATCAGGAGCGCGGCGGCGACGCTGCCGGCCACGAGGACGAGGAGCGAGCCGTCGGGCAAGGGGACCGCCTCCCCCGCCAGTGCCCGCATCACGATCTGGCTGAACGCCACGCCGAGGACCCCGCTGGCGAGTGCGACCGCGATCAACGGCGCGGCAGCCTCGAGCACCAGCACGGCCCGGAGATGGCCGAGCTTGACGCCCGACAGCCGGAGCAGCGCGAACGGCCGGCGCCGATCCAGCAGGCCGGTCGTGACGGCGATCGCGAGGCTGCAACCGGCCACGACGAGCGTCAGGACGACGCCGAGGCTGACGACCCGGGCGAGCTCGTCGACCACGCGCGTGAGCACCGCCGAGAGGTCCGCACCCGTCGCAGGGCCGCTCGTGGGCAGGGCTGCCTCGATCGACGTCCGGACGCGCTCGATCGTCGCCGGGTCGCCGTTCGTCGCCACGAGCAGGAACGCGGGACGGATCGCCATGCCGTCGTCCGCCAGCGCGCCCGGCTCGAGGATCACCTCCGGCAGTCGGAGGCCGTCGTCCTCGCCCGCCGTGAGCTGGCCGACGGCCAACCCCGCCAGCACCGGCACCTCGACGCCGCGCCGGCCCTCCAGCTCGGTGACGCCCGCATCGGGCGGATATCCGGCCGCCAGGGCGGGATCCGCCAGGACGTTGACACCGCCGAGCACGTGCGCGTCGCCATCGCCGCAGGTCGCGGTCGTGTCGAACGCGGCGAGGAGCGCGTCGCAGGGCGCGATCCACGCCTCGGCCACGGGATCGGTGGAACCGGGTCGACGGAGGATCGCCTCGCGCACGACGACCGCGTCGTCGACGCCATCGAGGGCACGGATGTCGGCCGCGATTCGCGACGCAGCCTCGCCCATCCCGCCGGGCACCGGCGCGTACACGGTCGATGCGCGGACGGGCACCGCCGGGTGGAAGGCGACGCTCATGAACGCGATGAACCCGAAGAACGTGCACGCGACGAAGACCGCCATGACCACGCCCGCGACCGCCCCGAACGACGACCGCGGCTCGTCGATGAGCCGGCGTCCGGCAAGCAGCCGGATGACGCCGCCGCGCGCAGCGATGACCCGGCCGACGATCGCCGTCAGCCACGGCCCGGCGATCACGATCCCGAAGATGATCCCCAGGAACGCGCCGATGATCGCGTACATCGAGAGGTCCGCCGAGAAGGGCACGGCGACGAGTGAGGCGACGAGGAGCAGTGGCGCCACCGCGAGCGGCACGAGCCGCAGGCGGCTCAGCGGCCGCGCGGGCGTCCGGCGAGCAACCCCCAGCGGCGAGATCGTCAGTCGCCGGAGCGCGACGATGGCCGCCGCGACGCCGACGATCGGCACCGCGAACACCACGGCGATCGCGGGGAGCAGTGGTGGGACGACGGCGTCCTCGAACCAGGTGAGCTGTGAGAGCGGGATCGTGGCGACGAACGGCCGGAAGAGGCCGAAGAGCGCGACCCCGAGGATCGCGCCGGGCGCCGAGATCAGCAGCGCGTCGACGGCGGCCAGCATGGCCACCTGGCGTGGCGTCGCGCCGGACAAGCGCAGCGCAGCCAGGCGGCGGTCCCGGC
Source organism: uncultured Chloroflexia bacterium (assembly GCA_963763075.1). GTDB lineage: Bacteria > Chloroflexota > Limnocylindria > Limnocylindrales > CSP1-4 > CAIXZV01. The sequence continues at coordinate 322,460 of CAVXNF010000006.1, forward strand.
GCGCCGCGGCGAGCCGCGTGGCGGTGGCCACGAACACGGCGACCGGCGCAATCGCGCCGACGACGACGATCCCGACGATGAGCTGGACGATGGTGTCGAGCAACGGGCCCTGGCCCTGGGTGTCGAAGGCAGTGACGGCCCGTGCGCCGGACGCCCGCAGCGTCGCCATGTCGAGGCCCTGGACGACCGCGAGCTCGTTCGGCGCGGCCAGCCCCTCGGGCGCGATCTCGCCGACGACCCGGCCGTATCGTTCGGCGAGCTCGTCGGCAGGCCGGGTGGCGATGAGCTCGCGCAGGGCCGGCGAGACGAACGCCTCGCCGGGCTCGGGTAGTCGCGGCAGGCCGGGCGGGACCGGGGCGCCGGCTGCCAGCGCGGCGACGTCGACCCGCTCGATCGGACGGCCGTCGAGGAAGTCGTGCGTCAGCGATACCAGCGTGCTCTCCGGTGGCTGCTCCTCGCCGCTCCCGGGCCCTGGCGTCTCTCGCCACGCCCCGCGGTCGAAGCGCGTGTCGAGCGCAGGCTGAAACGACAGGGCGAACAGGAGGATCGCCGTCCCGAATCCCACGGCCACCCCGGCGAGGATGGTGGGCACGATGCTCCACGCGCCGCCGAGCAACGCGAGTCGCAGCCCGAGCCGGATCACCGGTCGGCGTCGCCGGTGACGACCCGCCCGTCGCGGACGACGATCTCGCGGTCGGCGTACGCGGCGACGCGCGGATCGTGGGTCACGAGGACCACGGTGACGCCCTCGGTGCGGGCCGCGTCGGTGAGCAGGTTCATGACCTGTTCGCCGGCGAGCGAGTCGAGGGAGCCGGTGGGCTCGTCGGCGAACACGACGCGCGGGGCGATCGCAAGGGCGCGGGCGATGGCCACCCGCTGCGCCTCGCCGCCGGAGAGCTCGCCGGGGCGCCGGTCCGCGAGCCGCTCGAGGCCCAGGCGGCCGAGCCACGAGCGTGCGACGTCGAGCGCCTCGCGCCGGGACTGGCCGTTGAGGAGCAGTGGCAGCGCCGCGTTCTCGACCGCCGGCAGCTCCGGCACGAGCTGGCCGAACTGGAACACGAACCCGAACTCGGTGCGGCGGAGCGTGCTCCGGGCGTCCTCGCCGAGGTCGTCGATGCGACGCCCGTCGAGCTCCACGGAGCCTTCGTCGGGGGCGAGGATGCCGGCGAGGCAGTGGAGCAGCGTGGACTTGCCCGATCCGCTCGGGACCCATGATGGCCAGGATCTCGCCGCGACCCACGGCGAGGTCCACCCCACGGAGTGCCTCGGTCAGGCCGAAGCGCTTGACCAGGCCTGTCGCCACGAGGACCGGGGCGGCGGACACGTGGCTGGTGGGCGTCTCGGGCGCGATCAGCGTCATGCCAGCTCCTCGGTTCGGATGTTCGCGCGCAGGTCGTCGAGGCGCGCGGCGGTCAGCTCGATCCAGCGAAGGTCCGCCTCGAGGTGGAACGAGGCGTAGTCGGCGAGGAGTGCCGAGGGCAACGGCGCCGTGCGGCGCAGCGCGGTCAGCTGCCGCATGCGCTCGATATGGGCGCGTCGCTGGCCATCGAGCAGCTCGTCGATCGGCTGCCCGAGGAGGATCGCGAGGACGACCTTCGTGAACAGCTCCGCATGCAGCTGTGGCTCCGGGTCGATCGGCTCCGCGAGCCAGGCGCGCACCGCCGTCCGGCCGGCGCCCGTGATCGAGTAGCGCTTGCGGTCGGGGCCCTCGGCACGCTCGATGCCGTCGACGACGACGCGCCCGTCCCTCGCGAGGCGTGCCAGCGAGGCATAGACCTGGCCGAACGGCAGCGGTCGTGTCGGCGCGAACACCCGGTCGAAGTGCTGCTTGAGCTCGTACCCGTGGAGGGGCTCCTGCTCCAGGAGGCCGAGCAACGCCAGCTGCACACTCATGCCAGCGACTATACACCGGATGAATAGTTCGGTTGTACCGGGCTGCGCTAGGAGCCGATGGCGAACCCGAACAGGCCGGACCGCTGTGCGATCCCCTTGATGCCCGGGCTGTTGAGCCACCAGCTTTGCGCGTTCGCGCCGGTCAGGCCGCCACTGGAGCCGTAGAGGACATTGACCACACCTGCGGAGGTGAGACCCCCGACTGTCTCGGCCCCCACGCCGATCGCGAGGTCATCCCGACCTGATCGACCGAAGTTGCCCGCGGCAATCTGGCCTCCGAACGCGTCACCGCCCTCTGCGGTCCCCGGCACGCCAGGGCTGTCCTGTGTCCAGAGCTGGGCCCCACTCGCCACGACCCCTGCATCGGAACCCCGCAGGATTGTCAGGGCACCGGTGGCGTTCAGGCCGGAGATCCCCTCGCCCGGGGTCCCGATCGCGAGATCGTCATGACCGTCACCGTCGAAGTCGCCTGTCGTGACGGCGGCGCCCAGATGATCCCCGGCTTCCGGCTTGCCCGGCACGCCCGGCGTGCCCTGCGACAAGAGCTGCGCGCCATCGCCCGTCACGCCGGACGCGCTGCCGTAGAGGACGTTCACTGCCCCCTCATGCGACGCGGTAACCGTCTCCTGCGGCACACCGATCGCCAGGTCGGCGTAGCCGTCACCATCGAGCGCTCCAAACGCAACCGCTGAACCGAACTCGTCGCCCCTGCATGCGACGACCAGGGCACCCGTGCGCATCACCCGGCACGCCTTCGGTGTCCTGCGAGAGCACCTGGACGGATCGGAGATCAAGCCCCGTGGGAGCCCCCGGCACGACGAACACGATGCCGGCACCCACCTCGCCGTCGACCCGCGCGGACGGTGCGCCGATCGCCAGGTCATCGTCGCCGTCGCCATCCGGATCGCCGGTGGCGAGCGCAGAGCCGAACCCCGTGCTGTCATTGAAGGGGTACGGGAATGCCGGCGTACCGGGCCACATCCCGGTCGTGCGGTTGACCGACAGCCCGCTGCTGGTGCCGTACACGACGAGCACCTTCTCGCCGAAGTCGCTTTCGCTCGACGTGAGGCTGCTGATCGCAAGGTCGCCGAACCCGTCGCCATCGAAGTCGCCCGCAGCAATACGATTGCCAAAACGGCCCCAGCTCACTGGATCGCCTGGCAGGTTGGCATGGGACAGGAGCTGGTCGCCCGCCTCCGTGAGGCCGCTCGACGATCCGTAGATCACGTTGACAGCTCCGCTCGGCACGCCGTTCACGAGATCCCACGGCGAGCTGGTCGCGAGGTCGCCAAAGCCGTCGCCATCGAAGTCTGCGGTCGCCACCGCGTACCCGAATGCGTCACCGGGGATCGGGTCATCCTCGTCGTCGTTGTTTCCCTCGGCGATGCCCCTGACTCCCGGGTCGATTGGGTCCACCGCTGGTCGCCAGCCGCACTCAGGCCGGCTGCGGAGCCGTACAGGACGTTGACCTGGCCTACGCCGATCTTGCCGTCGACGTCCTGACGCGGCGCTCCAATCGCCAGGTCTGCGAAGCCATCCCCATTGAAGTCGGTCTGCGGCGTCGGACCGACTGCTGCTGCGGGCGCGGCGCTCGTATGCCAGGCGCTGACCCAGAACGCCGCCACGATCAATACCCGACCGATCTCGACCACCTGTTGCCCCTCACGCGGCTGCGCGATCCTGCGCCGATCCGTCACGAACCGCAAGTCAGCGCCTCAGGCGCGCTTCCGGCCGCCGCGACCCTTCGGCCGCTTCTCGCGCACCTGCTCCCGGAACACGAGCCGGATCGGCGTCCCGGTGAAGTCGTACGCGTCCCGCAGGCGGTTCTCGAGGTAGCGCCGGTACGAGAAGTGGACGTGCGCGGGGTCCGTCGCGAACAGCACGAACGTCGGCGGCGCGACGGCCACCTGCGTCGCGTAGCGGATCTTCGGGCGCTTGCCCTTGACGACCGCCGGCGGCGTCCGCTCGATGGCGGTCGAGATGAGCCGGTTCAGCTCGCCGGTCGGGATGCGGCGGCGGCGCTCGCCCCACACGTCGACCGCGAGCTCCAGCACCTTCTGCACGCGCTGGCCGGTCTTCGCGGAGATCGACACGATCGGCGCATAGTCGATGAACGCGAGCTCGCGGCGGAGCTCGATGACCAGGTCGTCGAACGTCTTGTGGGTCTTGTCCTCGATGATGTCCCACTTGTTGACGGCGATGATCAGGCCCTTCCCCTCCTCGATCACGTAGCCCGCCACGTGCGCGTCCTGCGCCGTCAGCCCGTCGTGCGCGTCGAGCACGAGGACCGCGACGTCGGCCCGGGAGATCGCCTTGAGCGCCCGCATCGTCGAGTACTTCTCGGCCGCCGGACCCGACGCGACCTTGCCGCGCTTCCGGATCCCGGCCGTGTCGATGAGCACGACCTCGCTGCGGCCCCACGGGATGGTCGTGTCGATGGCGTCGCGCGTCGTGCCCGGCGTCTCCGACACGATCGAGCGCTCCTCGCGCAGCAGCGCGTTGAGCAGGCTCGACTTGCCGACGTTCGGCCGGCCCACGAACGCGATCGCCGGCGGCTCGTCGTCATCGGCGGCCATCTGGGCGTCCCAGCGCGAGGCGATCGCCTCGGCCTCGGACCGCGTCGCCGTCGAGCGGTCGCGTCGTCGTCGTCTTCGTCGCCGTCGGCTCGTCGTCGCCCTCGGTCTCGTCGGCCTCCGTCACCACGTACGGCTCCAGCCGCCCGGTGGCCACCTCGGTCGCCCACGCCTCCGCCTCGTCCTCGCGGGTCTTGCGCGCAACTTCGGCGTCGCTCTCGGGCGGCAGGGCCCACACGATCGCGTCGAGCAGGTCGGCCACGCCGCGCCCGTGGCTGGCCGAGATCGCGAACGTCTCGTCCCAGCCGAACGCGTAGAACTCGGCGGCGCTCAGCTCGCGCTGCTGGTTGTCGGCCTTGTTGGCGGCGACGAGGACCGGCTTCGTCGTGCGGCGGAGGAGCTCGGCGGCATCCTGGTCGGCGGGCGTGGGACCGGTCGCGGCATCGACCATGAACACGATGACGTCCGCCTCGTTGATCGCGAGGCGCGCCTGGACCTGGACCTGCTCCTCGATCGGGTCGCCCGGCGCGATCTCGAGGCCGCCGGTGTCGACGACGACGAACCGCCGGCCGTTCCACTCGGCATCGCCGTAGAGGCGGTCGCGGGTCGTCCGTGCCCGGTCCTCGACGATCGCCGCGCGGGCGTCACCGACGACACGGTTGAACAGCGTGGACTTGCCGACGTTGGGTCGCCCGACGAAGGCGACGACCGGCACCCCGGCCGAGCGCGACGGCACGGTCAGGCCGCGCCCGCGGAAACCTTGAGCTCGGGCAGCGAGGTCGTCCGGCCGGCAGGGGTCGCGGCAGCGTCGAGCGCCGTACGCGCAAGCTCGGATGCCCGGGCCTGCTCGTCGGGCGTGCCGCCGAGGGAGTAGATCCGCTCCGCGACGTCGCGGAGGTCCTCGATCGGGGTCGAGGTGCCGCCGGTCACGCCGACGGAGACGATGCCGTCGAACGGCGCGGGATCGGTCAGGTCCTTCGCGTTCTCGATCTGGATCGCGTGCGTGCCCGCGATCTCGCACAGCCGCGTCAGCTCCTTGGTGTTCGCCGAGTGGCGCCCGCCGACGACGACCATCAGCTCGACGTCCTTGGCGAGCTCGAGCGTGTCCTCCTGGCGCCGGATCGTGACCGGGCAGACCGTGTTGAGGATCTTGAGCTCGTGGGCGCGGCTGACCATGAACGCGGCCAGCTTCTCGAACTTCCAGGGCGGCTGGGTCGACTGGGTGATCAGCGCCATCCGCTTGCGGCGCGGGATCCGGTCCCAGTCCTCCTCCTCGTCGACGACGATCGCGTCGGGCGCGAAGCCGAGCAGGCCGACGACCTCGGGGTGCTTGGGCGTGCCCAGGAGGACGATCGTGTAGCCCTCCTCGACGAGATCCTGGAGCTGGCGCTGCTCCTGGATGACCCAGGTGCAGGTGCCGTCGATGACCTCGAGGCCACGCGTCTCGGCGCGCTCCATCACCTCGGGCTTGACGCCGTGGGCGCGGATGACGACGGCGGCCCCGTGATCGACATCGTCCAGCGTCTCGACGCTGCGCACCCCGAGCTGGGTGAGGTCGCGAACGACCCCCTCGTTGTGCACGACCTGGCCGAGCGTGTGGGTCAGCTTGCCCGCGGCAGCCGACTCCTTCGCCTTGTCGATCGCCTCGCGGACGCCATAGCAGAAGCCGGTGCGCTTCGCGATTCGGACGTCCTGCACGGTTCCCATACGGCTCGATGTTCGCACACGTGGGCCGATTCCGCCCTCGTGGGGCGCGGTTTCGATCACCGTTTCGGGGGTCGATCCTCGTGCACGGCGTCGGCGTAGACGCCCCGGTGACGGGGATCGAGCTGGGCGGCGATCCGGCCCATGATCACGGTCGTCGCGAGGCGTTTCGACTCTCGCCGGCCGACGTCTGCCGGGATCACGTCCTGGACCCGGAACGGGATGCCGACGCGGACGGTGATCCGGCGCCGCGGGAACGGCAGCGGCAGCTTGCGACCCTTGCGCCAGACGGCGTCGGTGTTGTTCACGCCGATCGGGACGACCGGCGCGCCGGTGCGGAGGGCGAGCATCGCGACGCCGTCCTTCGCCTCCTGGAGCTCGCCGGTCGGGCTGCGGGTGCCCTCGGGGAACACGAGCAGCACGTAGCCGTTGTCGAGGATCTTGGTCGCGAGGCGGAACGCCTCGATGTCCGCCGAGTCACGGTCGACCGGGTGGATGCCGCCGTGGGCGGCGAGCCAGCCGACGACGGGCCACGCGAACAGCTCGCGCTTGCCCAGCCAGTGGATCCGGCGCCGCTTGAGGGCATCGGTGATCCAGGCGCCGACGACGACGGGATCGGCGTTCGAGATGTGGTTGACGGCGAGGATCACCGCGCCACGGCGCGGGATGTGGTCGAGGCCCTGGACGTCGACGTCCGCGACCAGCCGCGACCCGATCCGCGCCACGAGGGCGGTCATCCGGACGACCATCGACTGGTCGTTGTCGAGGTTCATCGCCGCTTCGAGGATGGGGTCGCGTGTCCTTGGGCTTCGCGGCGGGCCGCGGGGGGCGCTGGGCGACGGCGGCGGCCGGGGCCGGCAGCGAGCGGCGCGGCAGCGGCCGGTTCGGCTCGGGCGCTCGTGCGGCTCTGAGGCTTCTGGCGCGGCTCCGGCGCCTCGGGTTCCGGCTCTGCGGTTCGGCCTCGGGTTCAGGGCCTCGGGTTCCGGCTGCGGCGTCGGGCTCGGGCGGCGGCACGGCCTCGGGCTCCGGGGCGGCCTCGGCGTCGGGCGTTGCCGCGGCCGCGAGCTCGGCTCGTCGGGCGGTGGCTCGGGCGCGTGCCTGCGACCGCTTCGTCGGCGTGTGGTCGGGCTTGGACGCCGGCTCGAGCTGCGACTCCGCGTCGCTGGGCTCCGGCGCAGGGTCCGGTCCGGCGTCCGATGCCGGGCTCTCCTCGTCGTCCGATGCCGCGGCCGCGGCGATGGCCGCTCGCCTGGCCGTCGACCTCGCGCGGGCCTGCGACCGCCTGGTCGGGGTGTGGGCGGCCTTCGATGCCGCCGCCTCGGGCGCGCCTGACCCGGCCGCTCGGCGTCCGGCTCGGGTTCGGAGTCCGGGATCGTCTCCTGATCGGGCGTCGCCGCTGTCGCGAGCGCCGCGCGCCTCGCCGTGGACCTGGCGCGAGCCTGCGACCGCCTGGTCGGCGTGTGTTCGGGCTTCGTGGTCGGCTGTTGCTCGCCGGCGGACTCCGGCGGCCGCCTCGGCGTCCGGTTCCGAGGTCGGTTCGGGGTTCTCGTCGGACAGCGGCGGCGGCCGCGAGTGCCGCGCGTCGTGCGGTCGCTCGCGCACGTTCCTGCGACCGGCGCGTCGGGGTGTGCCGCGGCTTCGCTGCCGCCTCGGGTCCGCCCTCGGCGGTCCTCGCCCTCCGAGTACGACGAATCGGGCTCCGGAGCGCGATCGTCGTCCTCCGGGTACGAGTCCCGACCGGCTTCGACGCGCCTCGTGGCCCTCGTCGGGACTGATCTCGTCCTGGTGCGACGAGTCCTGACCGGCATCGGCCAATTCCTCGTCCTGGGAGGTCGAAGCGACGGCCTCGGGAGCGCGCGGCTGCCAGCGCGGCCCGCCGTGCGGTCGCGCGAGCGCGGGCCTGGGCTCGTCGCGTCGGCGCGGGCGCAGGACCCGCTTGGGCGTCGGCCTCGGGCTCTTGCGCCGGTTCGGCCTCGGGTTCCGGTGCCGGCTCGGGTTCGGACTCCGGCTCGGGTTCGGGGTCGGCTCGGGCTCCGGTCGGGAGCCGCGGTCGGCTTCGGGCTCGTCGGCCCGGGCTCGGTGGCCGGTTCGGGCTCCGCGGCCGGTTCGGTCGCGGCTGTTCGGACGCCGCGGCCGGTTCGGGCTCAGGCTCAACCGGCGCCGCGAGCTCGACTCGGGCTCCTCAGGCTCGGGCGCCGCCTTCGGCTTGCGCACACGCTTGGGCTTCGATGCGACCGCTGCTGCTGCTGCCGCCTTCGGTGCCCGCGTTCGCTTCGGCTTCGGCGTCGGCGTCGGCTCGGGTTCCGCGACCTCGGCATCCGCAGCGCCATCGACCTCGTCCTCCGCCGACCGCCGCGGCCGGCGCCTTCCGCGTTCGCGTCCGGGGCCGAGGCGTCAGCATCACGCCGGCGATCTCCGCGGCGACGATCTCGACCGTCTCGTCGAAGGCGTTGCCATCGGTCAGGACGTGGACCGCATCATCGGCGGCCCGGAGCGGCGCCACCTCGCGGCCGGTGTCGATCGCGTCGCGGGCCCGGAGCTGCTCCCGGACCTCCTCCGCCTCGGCCCCGTCCGGGTCCAGGCCACGCTCGTCGATCCGGCGTCGTGCCCGCTCCTCGACCGAGGCATCGAGGAACAGCTTCAGATCGGCGTCGGGCAGCACCACCGTGCCGACGTCGCGGCCCGCCATGACGATCCCGCCGTCTGCGGCGAGCTCGCGCTGCCGCTCGAGCAGGGCCGCGCGAACCTCGGGCACCCGGGCGACCGTCGACACGGACCCGTCGACGAGCGCGCTGCGCGCCTCCTCGGTCGCGTCCGAGCCGTCGAGCAGCACCCGCGTGAACCGCCCCGACCCGTCGTCGCCCAGCGACACCCGGTCGACGAGCGGCACGAGGACCGCGGGATCGTCGAGCTCGACCCCCTCGAGCAGCGCGAGCGCCGTCAGCGCGCGGTAGAACAGCCCGGTGTCGACGAACCGCAGCTGGAGCTGTTCGGCCGCCGCGGCGCCGACCGAGCTCTTGCCGCTCGACGCCGGCCCATCGAGGGCGACGACGATCCGTCGCGTGGACTCTGCGGAGCGGCTGGGCATGCGCTGAGGATAGCGGTCGGAACCGTGCCGACGATCAGCGGTCTGCGTGGCGAGGGACGAGGCGCCGCACCTCGGCCGTGGTCAGGACCCGGACGTCGCCCGCGGCGAGCTCGTCGAGGCGGAGCGTCCCGATCCGGACGCGGACGAGGCGCCGCACCGGGGCGCCGACGCCCGCGAACATCCGCCGCAGCTGGCGCTTCCAGCCCTGGTGGATCGTGCACCGCACCCACACGAGCCCTGGATCGGGCTGCGGCTCGAGCAGGTCGTCCAGCCGACGGTCCTCGGTCCGCGTCTGGGCGCGCAGCCCGGTCAGCGTCGCGACACCCTCCGCCAGCTCCACGCCGCCCTCCAGCGCCTCGGCCTGGTCGCGGTTGAGCATCCGGGTGAGCGCGACGGCGTACTCGCGCTCCACGCCGTACCGCGGGTGGAGCACGTGCTCCGCCCAGTCGCCGTCGTTGGTGAGCAGGATCAGCCCCTCGGAGTCCTGGTCGAGCCGGCCGACGGGGTACAGGCGGGCGCCGCGGACGAGCTCCGGCGGGACGAGGTCGACGACGGTCGTCGCCGCGTGACGGTCGCGCACGGTGGACGTCACGCCGGCGGGCTTGTGGAGCGCGAGGTAGATCGGGCGCCCGGTCGCGGCGACGAGGGCGATGCCGGTCGACCTCGATCTGCTGGGTCTCCGGATCGACTCGCTCGCCGAGGACCGCGAGCCGCCCGTCGACGCGGACGCGGCCGGCGGTCACGAGCTCGTCGGCGCCGCGCCGGGATGCGATGCCGGCCGCCGCGAGGACCTTGGAGATCCGCTCGGGCGGCACGCGGTCAGCCCTCGCCGTCGGGATCGGCAAGCTCGGCCGGTTCGGGCTCGGCAGGGGCGGGCTCCCCTACCCCGTCGCCGTCGCTCGCCTCGGCCGCGGCGTCGTCACCGTCGCCGTCGACGAGTCGCGACGCGATGTCGAGGTCGAGCACCGGCAGCTCGTCGAGCGACGTCGAGCCCGAAGCGCTCGAGGAACTCGAAGCCCGTGCCGTACAGGATGGGGCGGCCCGGCGCCTCGGAGCGACCCTGCTCGACGACGAGCCGGCGGTGGATCAGCGCTCGCACCGTGTAGTCCGAGTCGACGCCGCGGATCCGCTCGATCGCGCCCTTCGTGACGGGCTGGCGGTACGCGACGATCGCGAGCGTCTCGAGCGCCGCGGGCGACAGCCGGACGGCGTCCGCCCCGACGTAGCGGGCGATGAGCGCGCCGGCCTCGGGCGCGGTCGCGAGCTCCACGCGGTCGCCCGACAGGAGGATGCGGATCCCACGCGCGGCGAGCGCGACCTCGAGATCCCCGAGCCGGTCGTCGACGGTCGCCCGGTCGACACCCGCGAGCGACGCGATCTCGCGCCGGCTCAGCGGCCGCTCCGCGACGAACAGCAGCGCCTCGAGCTGCGCCTCGGTCAGCTCGCCCGCCGGGGCGGCGTCCGTACCCCGCGATCCGCGGGCGACCGGCGCTCGGTGCGTCGCCCGTGCCCGGTCCCAGGTCGTCGATCGTCATGCGAACGACTCCAGCGACTCGTCCAGCGGGGCCTCCTCGTCGATCGCGCCGGGAACACCGGCCGCGGCACGCTCCTCGGGCGTCGTGCGCCTCGCCATGATCGGTCCCCACGGCTCCGCCTGCTCGACGACGATCTCGCGCCGCTTCATGAGCTCGAGCATCGCGAGGAAGGTGACGGCGACGACGACCCGGTCGCGCACCCCCGCCAGCAGGTCCTGGAGCACGACGACGTCCGCGCCGCGGAGCGCACGGCGGATGAGCTGCGCGCGGTCGGTCAGCAGCACGGTCCGGCGGATGGTCTCCGGCGGCGGTGGCGGCGGCGGCGCGACCCGGGCGAGCCCGTCGAGCGCGTCGAGGAGCACCTGGGTCGAGAGCGGCGCCGCGGCGGGCGGCCGTGCGCCGGCGAGCCCGGCGGTCCGGGCGGTGGTCGCCTCGCGGTGGAACAGCCCGACCCGCGCGTGCGCCTCGTCGAGGAGCCGCGCCGCCGGCGTCGCGGAACGCGCGGTACAGGATCAGGCGCGCTCGGAGCTCCGCCTCGGGATCCGGCCCCTCGTCGGCGAGCGCGACGGCACCCTCCGCCACTCGACGCGGCAGCATGGCGCGCGACTTGATGAGGATGAGCTGGCTGGCGATCGCGACGAACGTCGACACGTTGCCCATGCGGTCGTCCTCGAGCGCGGCGAGCGCCTCGAGGTAGGCGCCCGCGAGGCTGCCCAACGGGACCGTGAGGACGTCGAGCTGGCGCGCCTCGATGAGCGCGAGGAGGAGCGCGAGCGGGCCGTCGAAGGCGGGCAGCGTCACGTGGGTGGCGGCCTCGGGCCGCCGGCCCTCGCCGAACGCGATCGTGGGCGGCGTCGCGCCCGAGCCCGGCACGACCATCAGCAGGCCTCGTCCGCGGCGTGGAACGCGAGCCCGTAGGTCGGGTCCTGCGGCTCGGCCTGGTAGCGGACGAGATCGACGGCGAACGGCGGCAGGCCGGCTGACTCGACCAGCCGCGCCGACGCCTCGGCGTGATCCTCGAGCCGCGTCAGGGCGGCGCTCCAGCCGGGTACACGCCGGGCGATCGACCACACCCACGGCCCGTACGCCTCGCCCAGGGACCACGCGATCCGTGGCAGCGGCCCGGTGTCGCCCTTCGCACAGTCGTGGAGGACCGCGGCGGCAAGGACGTCCCGGTCGCGAACCCCGCCACGCCGCAGCACGGCAGCGACATCCAGGCCGTGGCGCCGGTCCGCGACGTGCATCGTGTCGAACAGCTCCAGCTCGGGTGGCCGGAGCCAGGCCGCCAGCTCGTCCCGCTCCCTGTCGCTCACGCGGGCGACCAGGTGGCGGCCGAGCTGGCGGGCCTTAGACGCCCACCAGGAAGTTCGTGACATCGCCGATGAACCGGGAGATGTAGCCCCCGGCCAGCAGGAACACGCCGAGGACGAGGAAGAAGCCGTACTGGGCGAGGAACGGCCGCACCCTCCACGCCTGGGCAGGGGTGAGGAAGCGGTACAGGAGCGCCGAGCCGTCGAGCGGCGGGACCGGGATGAGGTTGAAGATCGCGAGCAGGACGTTGAACGCCACGAAGTAGTAGATGCCCAGCACGACGTTCTGCGGCAGGTCGAGCAGCACCCCGGTCTGGTTGAGCACCCGGAACACGAAGGCACCGAGCGTCGCCATGATGAGGTTCGAGAAGGGGCCGGCGAGGGAGACGATGACGTCGCCGTTGCGCCGGTCGCGGAAGTTCGACGGGTTGACCGGCGTCGGCTTCGCCCAGCCGAACAGGATCGGGCTGAACAGCAGCGACAGCGCGGTGAGCGTCCCGCCGAGCGGGTCGAAGTGGACGATCGGGTTGAGCGTGAGCCGGCCGAACAGCTTCGCGGTCGAGTCGCCCTGCATGTACGCGGCCCACGCGTGCGCGAACTCGTGCACCGGGTACGCGACGAGCAGGAAGATCGCCACAAGGACGACCGCGAGCACCGGTTCTTCGAGCAGCACGGAAACCTCGGGGTTGGTCGGGAGGGTCGGCCTATCGTACCGGCATGCCCGGGTTGCCCGGCCCCGGGTCGATGGGCTACAGCCGGTCGAGCAGCTCCTGGCGCTTGGCGGCGTACTCCTCGGGCGTGATCAGGCCGCGGTCGCGCAGGTCGCCGAGGCGGTCGAGCGCCGCACCGATGTCCGTCGACGCGGGTGCGGCCGGAGCGGCAGGCGCGGGTGCCGGCGCGGGGCGGGCGCGGCGACAGGCGCTGCCGCGAACGGGTGCCGGCTCGGAGCGGATCGGCGGCATCACCGGCCGGGCGACCTCGATCTCGAGCTCGTGCTTGGCCTCGATCATCGCCTTCTTGAAGTCCTTTGCGTCGCGCAGCATGCGCAGGCGCTCGATCCCCTCCTCCGACGCCGTGAGGACGTCGAGGTCGCCGAAGCCGAACATCCGCCCGAACAGCGACTCGCTGAGCACCGCGTCGTTGATCTTCTCGAGCGACGAGTCGGTCGTCTTCTTGTTCACGACGCCCTCGGCATGGATCAGCCGTCGGTTCGTGATCAGGTACTCCTCGTTCCGGTAGCGGAGGATGCCCCACAGGAACGCCGCGACGCCGTACACGAACAGGACGAGCGTCAGCACCCCGAGCGCCTGCCACAGGACGCCATCGATGCCGAACCACACGCTCACGAACGTCAGCAGCGCCGCGCCGATGAGCGCGAGGATCGCGTAGCGCGTGTTCGCGACGAGGATGAACCAGTGCTGGTGCTCGCGGCGCACGACGCGCTCGCCTGACGCGAGCAGCGATTCGGCGTAGTTGGCCATGTGCCCTCGTCCTCCTCAGGCGCGGGGGTGGGCCCGCGTGTAGACCTCGCGGATCCGCTCCCCCGTCACGTGGGTGTACAGCTGCGTGGTGGAGATACTCGCATGTCCGAGGAGCTCCTGGACGACCCGCAGATCGGCGCCGCCCTCGAGCAGGTGGGTCGCGAAGCTGTGCCGCAGCGTGTGCGGCGAGACCCGGTCGCCGAGCCCGGCGGCCTCGGCCGCGCCCTTCACGACGTGCCACGCCTGCTGCCGGCCGAGCCTCGATCCGCGCTGGGTGACGAACACCGGGCTGCCCGGCCCGTCGGGCTGTCCGGCACGGGCCAGCCAGGCGCCGCGCGGCCAGGCGAGGTACCGCCCCAGCCACTCGAGCGCGATGTCGCCGATCGGCACGACCCGCTCCTTGTCGCCCTTGCCGATGACCCGCACGAAGCCCGAGTCCGGCGACACGTGCTCCATGTCGAGCCGCAGCGCCTCCGACACCCGGAGCCCGGCCGCGTACAGCACCTCGAGCAGCGTCCGGTCGCGCAGGCGGAGCCCGTCGGCGTCGGTCGGCTCGCGGTCGTCGGGCGGCGCATCGCCGGCCGCCTCGAGCAGCCGGATCGTCTCGTCCACGGTCAGCGTCTCGGGCAGGAGCCGCGGCTGGCGCGGGAGGTCGAGGTGCGCCGCCACGTCCGTCCCGATGAGCCCGTCCCCGTAGGCGAAGCGGTAGAAGCCGCGGATCGCCGCGGTCCGGCGGCGCAGGCTCGTGGGCGCGAGGCCGGGGTCGCCGGGCCGGCCGCGTCGTGCCCGGGCCGACAGGTAGCGCTGCGCGACCTCCGGCCCCGTCCGCCCAGTCGCGCACGGCGCCGCGGCTCATCGCGAAGTCGGTGAGGTCGGAGCGGTAGGCCGTGAGCGTCGCGTCGGCCACGCCCCGCTCGACGCGGAGGTACGCGAGGTAGTCCTCGATCGCCCCGTCGAGGTCACGCGCGGTGGTGCCCATCCTCAGACGAGCGCGTCCGCCAGGCGGCCGCCACGCCACGCCTCGGCCCGGTCGAGCAGCTCGCGTGCGGACAGCAGCGACGCATCGCCACCCTCGGGACCGCCGATCATCTGGGCCAGCTCCCGCTCCCGCTCCGTCCGGTCGAGGCGGATGATCTCGGTCACTGTCCGTCCCTCGCGCTCGCGCTTCGCGATCCGGTAGTGGGCGTCGGCGTAGGCGGCGATCTGCGGCAGGTGGGTCACGCACAGGACCTGGTGCTCGCGGGCGAGCGTCCACAGGCTGCGCCCGACCGGGTCCGCGCTCCGCCCCCCGATGCCGGTGTCGATCTCGTCGAACACGAGCGTGGGCGTGGCGTCGACCTCGGCCAGGACCTGCTTGATGGCGAGCGCCACCCGTGACAGCTCGCCGCCCGAGGCGATCCGCGCCAGTGGACGCGCAGGCTCGCCCGCGTTCGGGCGGAACTGGAACACGACGGTGTCGATGCCCGATGCGTCGAACGCGACCGCGTCGCCGTCGACCTCGACCGCGGGGTCGTCGCGGGCGGCCGGACGGCGCCCGAGCGCCACCTCGAACGCATCCGCCGGGAAGCCGAGCTCCGCGAGCACCGACGACACCGCGCCGTCGAGCTCGCTCGCGGTCCCGGCCCGGAGGAGCGACAGCGATGCCGCCGCGTCCGCCACGGCGAGCAGGAGGCGCCCATCCTCGGCGGCCCGCCTCGCCCGTTCGTCCTCGAGGCCGCGCAGCCGGGCCGCCTCCGCCGCGCTCCGCTCGCCGTGCTCGATGACCGTCGCCTCGTCGTCGCCGTAGCGGCGCAGCAGCCGGTGGATCTCGCCCGAGCCGGTCCTCCAGGGCCTGGAGCGTCGACGGGTCATGGTCGACGGTCTCGGCGAGCACCCGCACCTCCGCTGCGACGTCCTCCACTTCCGCCTCCAGCCCCGCCAGGCGGTCCGCCAGACCAGCCCACCGACCGTCGAGCCGCGCGATCGCGCGAAGCTCCGCCTCGGCCGCCGCGATGCGCTCCCGCGCGCCGCGTCCCTCGCCAAGCAGCACATCGCGGACGTCGACCGCCCCCGACGCGATCGTCTCCGCGTGCTGGGCCGCGGCGAGCTGCGCGGTGATCTCGGCCGCCTCGCCGGGTCGCAGGCCACCCGCCGCGATCTCGGCCGCCTCGTGCTCCAGCAGCTCCTGGCGGCGGAGCAGCTCCCGCGGGTCGATCGCGAGCGCCGCAAGCTCCGTCCGGTTCGCGCGCCACTGGTCCACGGTCGCCCCGACCGCCGCCCGCGCGTCGCCGTGGCCGCCGAACGCATCGAGCAGGTCCCGCTGCCAGTCCTCGTCGAGCAGCCGCTGCTGGTCGTGCTGGCCGTGGATCTCGACCAGCGGCCCGGTGACCAGGTTCAGCCGCCCGGCGGTCACCGACTCGTCGTCGAGCCGGGCGAGCGACCGTCCCCCGGCGCTCACCTCGCGGATCGCGATCAGCGGCTCCGGTACGCGGTCGAACAGCGCCTCGACCCGCGCGCTCTCCGCCCCGTGGCGGACGAGCGACGAGTCCGCCCGCGCCCCGAGCGCGAGCCCGAGCGCGTCGATGAGCAGGCTCTTGCCCGCGCCGGTCTCGCCGGTGAGCACGTTGAGCCCGTCGGCGAGCTCGAGCCGCAGCCGGTCGATGAGGGCGAGGTCCGTGACCGCGAGCTCGAGCAGCCGGCCCGGCCGGACTCCGTCGTCGGTCACGACGGCAGCAGCTCCACCTTCGTCCGCAGCAGGTCCCAGAACGGCAGCGCGCCGGCCGGCTCGATGAACCGCATCGGCCGCTCCATCGCGCGGACCTCGACGACGTCCCCGACGGCGATCCGCCGGTCCTCGCGGCCGTCGATCGAGACGAGCGCCTCGTGCGCGTCGGTCACGCGGGCCCGGACGACCTGGCGCGGCGAGACGACGATCGAGCGGATCGCGGACAGGTAGCCGGCGATCGGCGTCACGACGAGGTTCCGGCTGTGCGGCTCGACGATCGGGCCGCCGGCGGAGAACGAGTAGCCGGTCGAGCCGGTGGGGCTCGCGACGACGAGCCCGTCCGCGACGAACGTCGCGAGGTGCGACTCGTCGATGCTCACGTCCAGCCGGACGACCCGGGCGAGCGAGCCGCGCGCGACCACGATGTCGTTGAGCGCCGTGAACGTCCCGTCCGGCGTCCGGCCGGCCTGGAGGATCTGCCCGGTGAGGGCCATCCGCTCGCGGATCACGAACGAGCCCGCCTTGAGCTTCTCGAGCAGCGCCTCGAGCTCGTTCGCCTCGGCCATCGACAGGAAGCCGACCTTGCCCAGGTTGATGCCGATGATCGGGACGTCGACCTCGGCGATCGACTGCGCCGCGCGGAGGAACGTGCCATCGCCGCCGAGCACGACGAGCGCGTCCGTCCGGCGCAGCTCGTCGAGCTTGTCGGCCGTCTCGCCGGCCGGCGCCGCCCACTGCTCCACGCCGTGCATCCGGCACCAGCCGGCCGCCCGCTCCCGGAGCTCGAGCGCGTCCTCGCTGGTCGGGTTGTACGCGAAGCCGATCCGCGTGACCGTCACCCGGCGCCCTCCCAGGCGGCATCGACCGCGTCGTCGATCAGCGTGTCGATGTCCGCGCAGCCGGGGCCGGCCTGGAGATGGACGAGGAACTCGCGGTTGCCCTCCGGCCCGAGGATCGGCGACGGGATCACGCCCCGCACCCCGAGCCCGGCGGCCTCGGCGCGCGCCACGGTCTCGCGCAGCACGCGGCGATGGATCGCCGGGTCGCGCACGACGCCGCCCTTGGCATCGGCCTTGCCGGCCTCGAACTGCGGCTTCACGAGCGCGAGGATCGGCCCCGCGCCGTCGCGCAGCACGGCGCGGATCGGCGCGAGCACGAGGCCGAGCGAGATGAACGAGACGTCGACGACCGCGAGGTCGACCGGCTCGGGCAGCGTCGAGGCGTCGAGCGAGCGGGCGTTGACGCGCTCCATCGACACGACGCGCGGATCGTGGCGGAGCTTCTCGGCGAGCTGCCCGTAGCCGACGTCGACCGCGTACACCCGCGCCGCGCCGCGTTCGAGCAGGACGTCGGTGAAGCCGCCGGTGGAGGCACCCACGTCGATCGCGACACGACCCGCAGGATCCACGCCGAACGCGTCGAGCGCCGCGAGCAGCTTGTGCGCGCCGCGACTCACCCACTGGCGACCGCCCGCGACCTCGATCGGGGCGTCGACCGCCACGAGATCACCGCTCTTCCGGTCGCGGCGGGCGCCGTCGCCCTCACCCACGCGCACCTGGCCCGCGAGCACGAGCGCCTGGGCGCGGGCGCGCGTCTCCGCGAGGCCGCGTTCCACGAGGAGCTGGTCGAGGCGCATGCGTCGCGCCGTCGTCGTGGGCATGCGCCTATCGTGGCACAGCCGGCTCACCGCGGACGTACGCCGGGCGCCGCGCGGCACCGCCCCGGATCAGCTCTGGCCGACGGCCCCCGCCGTGATCCCGAGCTGCGCGATGGCCTCGCTGACCTGCTCGGTGAGGCCGGGCACGTCGAGCCGGATGAGCCGCCGCAGGTCGGTGACCGCGCCGTGATCGACGAACCGGTCGCCCGGGATGCCGATGAGCCGCAGCGGGATGCCGCGGTACGCCGGGTCGACGAGCCGCGCCTCCTCGAACGCCTCGAGGACGGCCGAGCCGAAGCCGCCGGTCACCACGCTCTCCTCGAACGTGACGACGAGCTGCTTGCCCCGCGCCTGGTCGAGGATCAGCTGGCGGTCGAGCGGCTTCACGAACCGCGCGTCGAGCACGCCCACCGACCAGCCCTGGTCCTCGAGCGCGTCGGCGACCTCGAGCGCCCGCATCGTGATCGGGCCGAAGCGTGACGAACAGGATGTCGCGGCCGTCCCGCAGCACCTCGCCCCGCCCGACGGGGAGGACCGTCGCCTCGCGCTCCGGGACGCCGAAGCCGGCATCGCGCGGGTAGTGGAGCGCGAACGGGTGGTCCTGGGCGAGCGCCGTGCGCAGCAGCGAGCGGAGGTCCTGCTCGTCACGCGGGCTGGCGACGATGAGGTTCGGGAGCGTCCGCTGGGCCGGGATCGTGAACATGCCCTGGTGGCTCGTCCCGTCCTCGCCGACGAGGCCCGCGCGGTCGACGGCGAGCAGCACCGGCGCGTCGTTCTGGCACACGTCGTGGACGGTCTGGTCGAACGCCCGCTGGAGGAACGTCGAGTACAGCGCGACGACCGGCCGCATGCCGGCCAGCGCCAGTCCGGTCGCGAGCGTCACGGCGTGCTGCTCCGCGATCCCGACGTCGATGAACCGGTCCGGGTACGCCGCCTGGAACTTGTTGAGGCCGGTGCCGGTGGGCATCCCCGCGGTGATCGCGACGATCCGCCGGTCCTCGGCGCCCAGCTCCACCAGCTCCTTGGCGAAGAACGCCGTGTAGTTGGGCGTCTTCTTCGCGCCGCGATCTCGGCGGGCGGCGGCTCCGCCTGGCCCTCGGCGTTGTGGGCGGGCGAGCGGCGGTCGGCCATGACGGAGGTCGAAGGCGGCGTCTGGGGGCGTCGAGGCGGCTTCGACGCCGGCCAGCCGGTCGTGCGAGTCGGCCGTCGGGACGGTCATCGGCGGCAGGGCCGCGCCGTGGAACGAGATCTGGTCGGCCTCGGCGGGCTTGTAGCCCTTCCCCTTCTGCGTGCGGACGTGGACGATCACCGGCCCGTTGAGGGCGAGCGCGCGGCGGAACGTCTCCTCGAGCGCCCCGAGGTCGTGGCCGGGCATGACGCCGATGTACGTGATGCCCAGGTCCTCGAACAGCTGCCCGGGCTGCGCGAACGAGACGACGGACTGCCGGAAGCGGCGCGACATCTCGAGCAGCCGGGGGCCGATCCGCGGGATCGCCTCGGTGACGCTGTCGTAGACGCCCTTGCTCTGCTGCCACGCGACCGAGAGCTTGATCTCGGACAGGTACTTCGACAGCGCCCCGACCGACGGGCTGATCGACATCTCGTTGTCGTTGAGCACGATCAGCAGCTGGCTCTGGCGGTGGCCGATGTCGTTGAGCGCCTCGAGGCTCAGCCCCGACAGCAGCGCCGCGTCGCCGACGACGACCGCGACCCGCTCGAGGCTGTGGCGGATGTCGCGCGCGGTGGCGAGGCCCTCGGCGATCGACAGGCCCGTGCCCGCGTGCCCGCCGTCGAACACGTCGTGCTCGGACTCGGTCCGGCGCGGGAAGCCGCCGACCCCGTCGATCTGGCGCAGCGTGTGGAACCGGTCGAGCCGGCCGGTGAGCAGCTTGTGGGCGTACGCCTGGTGCCCGGTGTCCCACACGATCCGGTCGCGCGGCGACTCGAGGATGCGGTGGAGCGCGAGCGTGATCTCGACGACCCCGAGCGACGAGCCGAGGTGGCCGCCCGTCGCGGCGACGGTGCGGATGATCGTCTCGCGCAGCTCGCCGGCGAGCTGCTCGAGCTCGGGCTCGGTGAGGCCACGGAGGTCGGCGGGCCCCTGGAGGCGGTCGAGGATCGGCACGGGCTTCGGGCTCCTGGTTCGGCTCGGGGTCCGCTGGGACGCCCGGGCCGGTGACGGTGATGCGTTCGATGCGTGAACGGTGGTTATGTGCTAGTCGATGGTAGCAGGTATATGGTCCCGGGCTCGCACCCGGCTGGGGCGGTCAGGCCTCCTCGGCGTCCTCCGGGACGACGTCGACGGCGGCGAGGACGCCGCCGGGCCGGGCGAGCAGCTGCTGGACGCGGAGCTCCGCCTCACCGAGGAGGCGCTCGCACCGCCGCTGGAGCGCGACGGCCCGCTCGTACAGGGCGATCGTCGCCTCGAGCGACTGGCCGCCCGTCTCGAGCGCGGTGACGACCCGCTGGAGCTCGGCGAAGGCCTCGTCGTACGCGAGCGCCTCGACATCGGCCTCGGCCTGGGCGTCGGCGCGGCCGGTGGCGTCCGTCACGATGGATCCTCCTGGCCCGAAGGGGCCGGGCTCGTCGGGAGCCGGCATCGTCGGGGCGCGGGCGGGGTCGCGGCGCCATGAGCCGGTCGATCCGTCCGGCCGCGATCATACCGACGACGACGCCGACGGTGACGAACAGCCCGACGATCACGAGGAACAGGAAGGCCCAGCCGAGGTCGTCCGCGTTCACCGCGACTCCCCTCCCCGATCCTCGGGCGCGGGCCCGTCGCTGGTCGCGGCGAGCCGTGCCATCGGCGAGCGCAAGGCTGAGCGGCGTGCCGGCGGGCGCATCGTCGGGCCTGCGCACGATCCCGCCGTCGGCTGCCCGCCGGACGATCGCGTAGCCGCGGTCGAGCGTCGCCTGGGGCCCGAGCGCGCCGAGCGACGCCCGCGTCGCCGCGAGCGACGTCGTTGCGGTCGCGAGGCGCAGCTGGACGACGCGCGGCGCCCGCAGCCCGAGCGCGTCCACCCGGCGCGCCTCGAGGTCGAGGCGGGCGGGCAGGACGGGCAGCAGCCGCGCTCCCAGCCGCTCCTGGCCACGCTGGCGCCGCGGCGAGCCGCTCGCTGACGACGCGCGCGGCCCGGTCGAGCAGCAGCCCCGCCCGTTCCCGCGACGCGGCGAGCTGCGCCCGCGGCCCGAGCCGGTCGAGCGCCCGGCGCTCCGCGTCGAGCTCGCGCCGCGCGACGCTCATCCGCCGCATCGACGCCGCCTCGGCGCGCCGGCCGAGCGTGGCCACCGATGCCGCCACCTCGATCCGGTCCGGCACGACGAGCTCCGCGGCCGCGCTCGGCGTGGGTGCGCGCACGTCCGCGGCGAAGTCGGCGAGCGTGACGTCGACCTCGTGGCCCACGCCGCACACGACCGGGATCGGGTGCGCGACGACCGCGCGCACGACCCGCTCGTCGTTGAACGACCACAGGTCCTCCAGCGAGCCGCCGCCTCGGGCGAGGATCGTCACGGCCGGCGCCTCGTCCCCGCGGCCGTCCGCGTCGAGCTCGCCGATCCACCGCTCCAGCCGCCGGAACGCGGTCACGATCGACGCCGGCGCCCCGTCGCCCTGGACCTGGCACGCGACGAGCACGACGCGGGTCATCGGCCAGCGGCGCGCGAGCACCGTGCACACGTCGCGCCACACGGCGCCGGTCGGCGAGGTGATCACGGCGATCGTCCGCGGCTGCCGGGGCAGCGGCCGCTTGCGTGCCGGCGTCGAACAGGCCCTCCGCGGCGAGCGCGGCCTTGAGCTGCTCGAACCGGATCGCGAGGTTGCCGAACCCGGACGGCTGGAGCGACTCGACGTACAGCTGCAGCGCGCCCTGCGGCTCGAACACGTCCATCCGCCCGTGGGCGACGACCTGGAGCCCGGTCTGCGGCTGGAACGGCGACCGCGCCCGGTCATCGCGGAACCACACGCACTGGAGCTGCGCGCGGGCGTCCTTGAGCGTGAAGTAGGCGTGGCCGGCGGTCGAGACCGTGACCCGCCCGACCTCGCCCTCGACCCACAGGTCGCGCAGGCCGTCATCGGCGCGGACGCGTTCGCGGATCGCCCGGCTGACCTCGGACACCGTCCGCACGCGCAGCCCGAACGTGCCGCCCGGGACGGGCGCGCGACGTGGCTCGTCGGGGTCATCGGGCAGCGGTGTCCCACGACGGGAGCAGCCAGTCGGGCGGCTCGGGCGTGCCGCTCATGCGCCGGCGCCCGCTAGAGGCGGGTCTGGTACTCGCCGGTGCGGGTGTCGATCCGCAGCGTGTCGCCCTCGTTGACGAACAGCGGCACGGTCACGACGAGGCCGGTCTCCATGGTCGCGTTCTTGCGCGCGCCCTGGGCGGTGTCGCCGGCGTAGCCCGGCTCCGTCTCGGCGACGAGCAGGTCGACGGTGACCGGGAGCTCGATGCCCAGCGTCTCGCCCTGGTACGTCGTCCGGTCGACGGTCATCCCCTCCTTGAGGAAGCCGATCGCGTCGTCGAGCGTCTCGGCCCGCAGGCTGAACTGCTCGTAGCTCTCGGCCTCCATGAAGTGGAGGTCGTCACCGTCGCGGTACAGGAACTGCACGGGGCGCCGGTCGATGACGGCGCGCGGCCAGCGCTCGCCCGCCTGGAACGACTTCTCGACCGTGCTGCCCTTCTTGACGTTGCGCAGCTTGATCCGGACCTGGGCCGAGCCGCGGCCCATCTTGATGTGGTGGTAGTCGAGGATCTGCCACAGGTCGCCGTCAAGCTCGATGACGACACCCTTGCGCAGCTCGCCGGTGCTGATCATGTGGTGGGTGCTCCGGTGGCGCGTGGCGCGGTCGGGGGCATCGGGCCACCCCGCGCGGGATCGATGGATGTGCGCCGGGATGCTACCAGAGGGGTCGGGGCTCGGCCGCGCCGACGGGCTCCGCCGACGATCAGGGAGCAGCATCCTCCCACGCGTATCCCGTGATCTCGCTCGTCCCATCGGCCAGCGTGATCGTGACCTCGGCGTCGCCCTTGCTCTCGTCGCACGGGCCCACCCGGCATCGAATGGCGATCCCCGCGACCTGCTTCGACGGTCGGATGTTCTCGACGACGCTCTCGGCGATCGCCTGGCACGAGCCGGGCGCCGTCCCGGCACAGATCGGCACCGGCATGGGTCCCGGATCGCCGGCGTAGGCAAAGGCTTCCGTCACGGTCGTCCCGTCGGCTTGCGTCATCGTCGCGGTGCCGGACCCGAACGCCCGCGTGCACGGCGCCGGGCCGCACTCGACGTCGATCTGCACGGCGCCGGGATGCCGCTGGCCCAGCCGCTCGAGCTGCTCGTCACACGCGCCGCGTGGGAATGTTCCCGCAGCTTGCGGACTGCGGTCCGGCCGCCCGTTGCCCGATCGAGCAGGCGGCGAGCGCAGCCGCCAGGAGGATCAGCGCCAGGAGCCTCGGGATCGAGACCACGGGTCAGCCGGGCAGCACGACGACGTCGGCCGGGAAGTGGGTGAGGCGTTCGAGCAGGCGGCGGCCCGGGTCGGCGTGGACGAGGTCCTCGATCCGGACGCCGGTCTCGCCTTCGAGGTAGATGCCGGGCTCGACGGAGAAGACCGTCGGGCCGGTCAAGGCCGGTCTCCGACGCCTGGCGCCCCAGGCGCGGGAGCTCGTGGGTGGCGAGGCCGATGCCATGGCCCAGCCCGTGACCGTACGCGGGCCACCGGCCGTCCCCGTCGATCACCGCGCGCGCCGTGGCGTCGAGCGAGCGGCCGTCGGGCATCGCGCCGCCCTCGATCGCCGTCTCGAGCTGCTGGATGGCGGCAGCCTGCGCGCGGGCGACGAGGTCATAGACGGCGAGGTCACGCTCGACCGGCTCGCCGACGAACAGCGTCCGGGTCATGTCGCTCCGGTAGCCCTCCACCTGGGCGCCGAAGTCGAACAGGAGCACCTCCCGGTCGAGCACCGGACGGTCGCCCGGTGCCCCGTGCGGCAGCGCGGCCTCGGGACCGGCCAGGCACGCGACGTCGAACGCGAGCGCCTCCGCGCCGCCGGTCCGGATCAGCCATTCGAGGCGCAGCGCGAGGTCGTGCTCCGTCACGCCCGGGCGGATCTCCGGGAGCAGCGCCGCGAGCGCCCGGTCCGCGACCGCGCACGCGGCGGCGATGCGCTCCACCTCGTCCGCCGTCTTGACGGCCCGCATCTCCTCCAGCCAGGTGCCGGCGGGGACGAGCTCGACGTCGGGCGCAGCCGCGACGAGGGTCGTCCACAACGCGTGCGAGACCGCGGTCGCCTCCACGCGCCACCCGGCGGGCCCCGATCCGCCCGAGCAGCCGCGGCCAGCGCATCTGCGAGCGCATGGCCGATCTCGTCGACCGTGGCGTCCGGCGCCTCGCGCTTCGCCTGGACCGTGTACCGGGAGTCGGTGAGCAGGATGACCTCGTCGGCGCCGACGAGGAACTGGCCGGAGTGGCCGGCGACCTTGTCCTCGCCCTCGGCGAGCGTGAAGCCGGTCAGCCAGCGCATGTGCTCCGGCCGAACGCCGAAGTACGCGTCGACGCCCGCGGCGGCGAGCTGCTCGCGGAGCCGCGCGACGCGGGCCGGCCGGTGCTCGCGATCGGCCTCGATCCAGCGACGACGCGTCGCGGCGTCCGGCGGCGAGGCGAAGTCCGCGGGGACGGGCAGCGCGCCGGTCGGCGCCGTGCTCGTCACCTCAGTACCCGTACTTGTCGAGCTTCTTCTCGTGCTCGGCCAGCGTCTTGCTGAAGTCGTGGGCGCCCTGGCCCTCGGGGATCGCGACGAAGAACTTGAGGCCGCTCTTCGTGTCGGGCTTGAGCGCGGCGTCGATCGACGTCACGGTCGGCGCCGCGATCGGGCCCGGCGGCAGGCCGCGGTGCTTGTAGGTGTTGTACGCGTCGAGCGCCTCGGGCAGCTGCCTGGTCGCGCATCCCGCCGTCGGGGACGGTCCAGAACACGTACTTCTCCCAGTCCTCGCTGTACCCGTCGAGCTTGTTCGTGTCGACCGCGTAGATCACCGTCGGGTCCGCCTCCAGCAGGCCGGTCTTGACCTGGGGCTTGCGGTCGATCCGGTTCTGGTACACGCCGGCGATCTTCGCCTTCTCGTCGTCCAGGACCGCCTCGCGCTCGACGATCGAGGCGAGCGTCAGGATCTGGTAGAACGTCAGGCCGCGCTTCTCGGGGACCTTGAGGCGGTCCTCGCCGACGCGGTCGATGAACGTGTCGAGCATCATCCGGACGAGGTCATCGGCGGTGGACGGCTGCTCGGCGTCGACGCGCAGCGAGTACGTGGCCGGGTACAGGAAGCCTTCGAGCGACGCGCCCTTGGGGCGGACGTCCGGGTCGAGCAGCCACGGGTAGTCGCCCAGCAGCGCATCGGTCGGCTTCGTGACGAGGTCGTAGAAGTCCTTCGGGTCGAACGGCAGGTTCTCCGTGACCTGGAGCTTGGCCGTCATCTGCTCCAGCCGGAGCTGCTCCCGGAACGGGACGTCGATCGTCGACACGACGATCCGGTTGTTGATCAGCCCGTCCACGACCTGCTCCGGGGTGAGGTTGCCGGCGAGCGCATAGCGCCCCGCGGTGAGCCTCGTCGCGAGATCCGCCTCGCGCGCCTGGAACAGGAATGCCCGCTCGCTCTCGACGATGTTCGTCCTCGAGCGAGGCGGGGCGCGATCGTCCGCGGCGTGTCGCCCTCCTGGACGAGGAACGTGATCTCGTCCGCGGATCCCGAGGCGGGCGCCGTCAGGGCCGGGCCGATGTCCTCGCGGACCATGTCCGCGACGAACGGGATGCGCAGGGCGGCAGGGTTGTCGTCTGCCCAGGGCACGACGACCGCCCGCACCAGCGGCCGCGCGACGGTCACCATCACGAGCAGGACGCCCGCGGACAGGAGCGCGAGGAACAGGACGAACCGGAGGATCCCGGCGAGGCCGCCGCCACGGCTCCCGTAGCGCTCGTACTTGCGCTGGTCACCCGGACCGCGGCCGTAGCGGCCGGTGCGCTGGTAGCCGTTGCGGTACCCGTCGTACGGGGTCGCGCGGGCCCCGGCCGCCCCTGATGCTCATCGGTCCTCCGTCGCGCTCGACGGCCCGACCGCGCGGCGCGCGTCCAGCTCGTCCTGGAGGATGACGCTCGCGGCCTCGCGATCGATTCGCGCCCGGTATGCGTTGCGCTGGGTGCGCGACGGCGGGCCGCCCGACCGGCCGCGGGGCATCCGCCCGAGCCGGCGCTCGGCCTCGAACGAGGACAGGCGCTCGTCGCGCAGGGTGACCGGCAGCGCGAGCCGCTCGCCGATCGCCGCCGCCCACTCACGCGCGGCGGCCGCCATCGTCCCCTCGTCGCCGGCCGCCTCGACCGGCAGGCCGATCACGAGCTCCGTCACGTCCTGCTCGCGGCACACGCCGCCCAGCACGTCGATGTCGGCGTCGAGCGTCGCGCCCCGGTTGACGGTCGACAGCGGGCGCGCGATGCCGATCCCGGCGTCTGCGACGGCGAGCCCGATCCGCTTC
Source organism: uncultured Chloroflexia bacterium (assembly GCA_963763075.1). Taxonomy (GTDB): domain Bacteria; phylum Chloroflexota; class Limnocylindria; order Limnocylindrales; family CSP1-4; genus CAIXZV01. The sequence continues at coordinate 348,918 of CAVXNF010000006.1, forward strand.
GATCCGAGGTCGATCCCCAGGATGCGCGTCACGCGGCGCGCCCGGGATCGGCGCAGGAGGCGTGCGGCGGCAGGGTCGTCGACAGGTGGAGCATCAGCCGGATGGTAGCGGCTCGCCCGATTCCGCGTCCGTCCCGGACTCCTCGAGCGGCGAGGAATTCGGGGTCGGTCGAGGCATCCGGCTCGTCCGTCGCACGCGGGCGCGGTCGTCGGCCGCGGGCTCGGCGTCGGGCTCCCCGCATCCGGGTCCACCGCGGGTGCCACGACCACCGTCACGCGGCCGTCGATCGTCGGGACGCTCGTGACGTAGCCGGGCCACAGGACGATGGCGACCTCGCCGTACTCGGCCAGCGCCGCCTCGGCGTCCGCCTTCGACAGGCCGAGGACATCGCGCTCGAGCGCCGCCGCGTCGAGCGGCCGGACCTGCTTCGCGCTGCCGTCGACCGGGAACGTGATGACGCCGCCGACGACGCTCCCCTCGCCGATGTCGATCGTCGTGCTGCCGTCGACGAGCTCGTAGCCCTCGCCGATCGCGTCCTCGAGCCGCTGGGCGGCGATCGCCTCGATCGGCGACGCATCGACCGCCTGGGCGCTGCCGGCACCCGACAGCGACAGCGTGAACGTCTCGACCTGCTGCTCGACGAGCGTCGTGGGGTCCACGTCGGGCGTCAGCTCCCCGATCAGCGCGGTCTCCGGGAACACCGTCGTGCCTTCCGGGAGCGTCGCCGGGTCGTCGAGGTCGGCCTGGAACTGGGCAAGCGCGTCCTCGTTGAGCTTCGCGATCGCCGCGTCGACGTCCTGCTGGGTGACTTCGGGGAACTCCTCGCGCGAGCCGCCGGTCGTCGCCGACGGGTTCGTCACCCGCACGAGGTTGCGGTTGTAGCGGGCGGGCACGACCCGGATCTCGCCCGCATCGACGTTGCCGTCGGGACCGGACTTGGCGGCCGTGACCGCCACCTCGCTCGTGGAGCACCGGACGCTGACGTTGGGCGGGGTGCCCGAGATGCCCGCGACCGGCAGGAACACCGCCTCGTCGAGCTCGAACCCGATGCCGCTCCGCGTCGAGACCACCGAGCCCTTCGGGATCGTGTACGCCGACGACGGATCACAGTTCGTGAACCGGACGCCGCCGGTCGCCTTCTCGCGGACGACCTTCGTCCCGGTCGCGGGGAACTCGCCGCTGACGGTGACCGGCACCTGGACGGTCGTCGCGGGGATCACGCCCGCCTCGGGGTCGACGGTCGTCGCGGCGGGGTCGGCCGTGACGGAGAACTCGATGGGGCCGATCGTCTCGATCCGTGGGGTCACCGTGATGTCGGCCGTCGGCAGGACCGTGACGGCCGCCACCGCGCCCGCGCCGAGGAGCAGGAGCAGGACGACCCCGACCGCGACGGCGCGCCCGCTGACGCCGCGCCGTGGCCGGTCCGTCCGCACGCCGCGGCTGACGACGACGGGCTCCGCGTACGCGGCACGCCGTCGCGATGCCCGGTGCGCCGTAGTCATCCGACGCTGGCTCGGTGATCGGCTCGGGGACGCGCTGCGTGGGGGCGGTGTCGCGCGACGGGTCGATCGGCCGCCCGTCGGCGCCGGGCCGGGTTGCAGGTGGGGCCGCTGCTGCTGCCGCCGCGGCGCCGAGGCCAACGGTGCGCAGGTCGATCGTCGGGTCCTCGGCGTCGTCGATCGCATCGAGCGCCGACTCGTACTCCCCCACCGAGCCGAACACGGCGAGCCCGGCCGAGGCCGCGAGCGCCCGGGCCGCCTGGTCGGGCGCCACGATGTCGAGCCGGCGGCCGGTGACCAGCGCCTCGCGGGCGAGCAGCCGGAAGTTGATGCGCGACGTCGCGACCCGCGACCCGAACGGCAGCACGAGCCCCACCCGAGCGTCATCCGCGGCCCGGATGCGGGCGGCGGCGGACGTGATCTCGTCGTCGGCGTCGAGGTAGACGATGGTGGCCACGGCTGCCCGAACCCTAGACCGTGACCGGCGTCGGCGCCACGGTCAGACCTTCATCGCGCGGAGCACCCGGCGGAGGGCGGCGTCGAGCGGGTCCTCCGACGTGTGGATCTCGATCGCCTGGTACGCGAGCCCGAGCGGCGTCACGTCCTGCTGGTCGACGAGCAGCTCGGTCGCGTCGCCGATCGACTCCACGAGGTCGGGCGACATGAGGGCCACCTCGGGCGGCCGGGCGAATGGGAGCCGCTTCCAGAAGCGCTCCGCGGCAATCGCGTCCCGGATCTCGGGCAGGCGCGACCCACCGCCGCAGATCCAGATCCGGGACGGCAGCATCTCGCCCCCGGCGAGCTCCTCCATCACGAGCTCCACGCCCGCGGCCCAGACCGCGACGTCGTCCTTGACGATCGCGCCGACCTGCGCGCGCTCCGGCATGTCGATGCCCCGCGCGTAGTCGACCTTGAGGCTCTCGGCGCGCGGGAACGGCAGGTCGAGGTGGTCGGCGATCGACTTCGTGAACGCCCGGCCGCCGAGCGCGAACATCCGCGTCCCCTCGATGCCGCCCTGGCGGACGAGCGCGACGTCCGTCGTGCCGCCGCCGACGTCGATGAACAGCGCGCCGGACTGGCGGACCTGCTCCGGCCCGAGGACGCGCGCGACGGCGTACGGCTCCGCGACGATCTCGAGCAGCTCGAGGTCCAGCTGGCTCGCCACCGACTGGAGCGCGCCGAGGTGCACGAGCGGGGCGAACGCGTTGAAGATCCCGATCTTGATGTGGCGGCCCTGGAACCCGACCGGGTTGGTGAGGCCGTAGCCGTCGATCGAGGCGCCGACGATCGCGCTGTGGACGAGCCGCACGTCGACCTGCGGCAGGCCGGTCTCCCAGGTGATCGAACGCTGCGCCTCCTGGAGCGCCTCGCGCTGGACGGAGTCGATGAGCTTCACGAGCTCGGCGTCGCTGATCGGCAGCTCGGGCTTCTTGCGCTCCTGGGTGAGCGTCGTCGTGAAGCCCTTGACGAGCTCGCCGGCGATGCCGATGACCACCTGGGTCGGCCGGAAGCCGGCCATCTCCTCGGCTTCCTGGAGCGCGACCGCGCAGTTGTCGACGACCGCGGCGATGTCGGCGACCGTGCCCGACTGCATGTGGCTCAGGCCCTGCCGCTTGCGGCCGACGCCGCGGACCGTCCCGTGGCCGGCCTCGTCGATCTCGAACACGAGCGCCTTGGCGAACTCCGTGCCGATGTCGAGCGCCGTGGCCGCGGCGGGCGTGGGGGCGCCGTCCCGGCTCCAGATGCGACGAAGGAACCCCATTCAGCCCGCCACGCCCGTCCGGCCGGCGGCGCCGGTCACGCGGACGCGGCGCGGGCAGCGGCCGCGGCCCGCACGGCCGCGATCGCGTCCCCGAGCCCCTCACGACGCGTGCCCTTCCCCTGGGCCATCTGGGGGCGACCCCCGCCACGGCCGTCAATGTGCTGCACGGCCTCGGAGACGAGCGGGCCGGCCGCGATGCCACGCTCCACGAGATCGTCGCTCACCGTGACGAACAGCTGCGGCTCGTCGGCGTCCATGCCGACCGCGATCACGCCCGACGGCAGCGAGCCGCGGATGTCCTTGGCGAGGCCCTTCAGCTCGTCGATCGACGCGATGTCCCCGGACCAGCCGACGAACGCGATCCCCGGCGCGATCTCCTCGGCCCTGGCGGCGAGCTCGCCGGGCGTCGGGCGGCTCCCGGCCGCGGCCCCCGCCTTGAGCCGCTGCTTCGTCGTCCGCAGCTCGTCCTGGAGCGACGCGATCCGCTCCTCGAGCGCATCGGGGGTCTTCGCGCCAACGGCCACGGCCGCCCGGTCGAGCGCGGCGAAGCGCTCGTCCATGAGCCGGTCGGCCGTCTCGCCGGTCACGGCCTCGATCCGGCGCATCCCGGAGCCGATGCTCCGCTCGCCGGTGATGACGAACGTGCCGATCTGGCCCGACGCGCGGCAATGGGTGCCGCCGCACAGCTCGTGGCTGAACCCGTTCACGCGGATCGTGCGCACCTTGTCGCCGTACTTCTCGTCGAAGAACGCATCGGCGCCCGCGGCCTGCGCCTCGGGCATCGTCATCCACTCGATCGACACCGGGCGATCCTCGCGCACGACGCGCCGCACCTCGCCCTCGATCGCCCGCTTCTCGTCGTCGGTCAGCGCGCGGTCGAACGGGAAGTCGAACCGGAGGTAGTCCGGGTGCACGAGCGAGCCCGCCTGCCGCGCCCGGTCGCCGACGACGTTGCGCAGCGCGCGGTGGAGCAGGTGCGTCCCCGTGTGGTTGCGCATCGTGTGGGCGCGCCGCTCGGCGTCGACCTCGGCCCGGACGACGTCCCCGACCCGGACCGCGCCATGGAGCACGCCGCGATGGACGGTCAGCCCGGCGGTCTGGGTGCCGGCGACGCGCTGGACGTCATCGACGTCGAACAGGACCGAGCCGTCCGCGGCGAGGATCCGGCCCGTGTCGGCGACCTGGCCGCCCGATTCGGCGTAGAACGGCGTCCGGTCGAGGACGAGCTCCGCGTGGGCCGCGGCCTCGGCGCGCAGCTCGACCTCCGGCACCGCCTCGAGCGACTCGTACTCGACGCCGTCGCGCAGGATCGCGACGACGCGACTCTCGGCGGCCAGGGTCTCGTAGCCCAGGAACTCGGTCGGGGCGGTGCGGCCCAGCAGCCCGTTGTAGAGCGACGCGAGCTCGGCGGTCCTGGCGAGCTCGGCCTTCGTCCCGCTCCGGCTCCGCTCGCGCTGCTCGGCGAGGGCGTCCTGGAACCCGGCGAGGTCGGTGCGCACGCCGTACTCGGCCGCGAGCTCGACCGTCAGGTCGATCGGGAAGCCGTACGTGTCGTGGAGCCGGAACGCGACCGTGCCGGGCAGCACCGGGGCGTCGGGGGGCAGGGCCTCCGCCAGGCGCCCGACGACCCGCTCCGCGTCGGTGAGCGGGATGAGCGCCTCCTCGAGCAGCCCGACCCCCGCCTCGAGCGTGCGGTTGAACTGGCGCTCCTCGCGCTCGATCACGCCGAGGACCTCGGCCCGGCGCTCGGCGAGGTGCGGGTACGCGTCGGCCATGGTGTCGATGACGACCTTCGCCGTCTCGCCGAGGAACGGCTCGTGGCGGCCGAGGAGGCGGCCATGGCGGATCGCGCGGCGCATGATCCGGCGGAGGACGTAGCCGCGGCCCTCGTTGGAGGGCAGGACGCCGTCGGCGACGAGGAACGTCACGGCGCGGCTGTGGTCGGCGATGACCTGGTAGCTGAAGCGCTCCTGCTCGAAGCCTTCCGGGTCGTGGCCGAGGAGCTCGCGCATCCGGGCGTGGATCGGGGCGAACAGGTCCGTGTCGTAGTTGCTGGTGACGCCCTGGACGACGCTCGCGACGCGCTCGAGGCCCATGCCGGTGTCCACGCCCGGGGCGGGCAGCGGCGTCAGCGAGCGGTCGGGGTGGAGCTCGAACTCCATGAACACGAGGTTCCAGACCTCGAGCCAGCGGGGGCACTGCTCGCTGTGGTCCGGGACGCACTCGGGGCCCTCGGACAGGTGCGCGCCGCGGTCGTAGTGGAGCTCCGAGCACGGGCCGCACGGCCCGATGTCGGCCATCCGCCACCAGTTCTTCTCGTCGCCGGCCGGGAAGTCGCCCCAGCGCACGAGCCGCTCCGGCGGCAGGCCGATCTCGTCCTTCCACACGGCATGGGCGACGTCGTCGGTCGTGTACACGGTCGCCGCGAGCCGGTCCTCCGGGATGCCGAGGTCACGGGTCAGGAACTGCCACGCCCAGTGGATCGCGTCGCGCTTGAAGTAGTCGCCGAAGCTCCAGTTGCCGAGCATCTCGAACAGCGTGTGGTGGCGCGGGGTCCGGCCGACCTCCTCGAAGTCGTTGTGCTTGCCCGCGACGCGCAGGCAGCGCTGGTAGTCGACCGCCCGCGTGTAGTCCCGCTTCTCGACGCCGCTCAGCGCGTCCTTGAACTGGACCATGCCGGAGTTCGTGAACAGCAGCGTCTGGTCGCCGGCCGGCACGAGGCTGGCGCTCGGGACGATCGTGTGGCCGCGCTCGGCGAAGAACTCGAGGAAGCGGGCGCGGATCTCCGCGCCCGTGCGGTACGGGATCGACGTCTCGGGAGCGGGCGTGGCCATCGGCGCAATGGTACCGAAGCGGCCGGGTCCGCTCGGGGCATGGCTCGGCCCCGGCCGGTCGAGCCTGCCGGGGCCGTGCGCGATGGCGGTCGAGGGTCAGAACGAGTGCTGGTGGCCCGTGCCCGCGCCCTGCGCGTCGGACGAGGAGTGGTACGCCTTCTCGATGTTGGCGACCGTCTGGTCGACGTCCTGCCCGTTGGCCTCGCCGGCCTTGCGCAGGTCGTCCATCGTGATGTTGGCCTCGTTGCCGTGATCGTCGTCGGGCTTGCCGCAGCCGCAGTTCAGGCACATGGCGATGATCCTCCGTCGTGGGGGTCTCGGATGTGCCCTCAGCGTCGCGGTGGCATGGCGTGACGCGCCTCGCGACCGACGGCGGTCCGCTTGCAGCGCGATTGCGAACGAGCCGGGCCGGCTACTCGGGGATTCGGGTCGCCTGGGACCACACGGCCTGCCAGGTGCCGTCGCGGAGCCGGTACAGGTCGGTGTGCCAGAAGCGGCCACGATCGGATCCGCCGCCGTCGAAGTGCACCTCGATCCGCGCCTCGTAGCGGACCGCGGCGCCGCCACCGAGCTGGACGACCGCGATCTCGGAGGCCGGTTCGAACACCTCGTACCGCAACGCACCCGACTCGATGTCGCCGAGGTACGCCGCGCCGGACAGCGACCGCCCGCTCGGCGTGATCAGCTGGTAGTCGGCCGCATGCAGCGCCCGCGCCGTACTGAGGTCGCGCTCGACGAGCGAGCGCAGGCGCGCCCGTTCGAGCTCGCGGAAGTACGCGTCGGGGACCGGGCTGCCCTCGGTCATCGGTCGGGCGTCAGCGCACCGTGGGCGCCGTCGGCGGCGGGTCGTCCTCGCCCACGCCGCGTCGCCGGGCGAGTGAAGCTCGCGCCGGCGAGGGCGGCTCCGGCGAGCGCGCCCGACGACGAGCCCGCCGAGGAAGCGCTTCGAGCGGCTGCTCTCGCCGCCCAGCAGGTCCGCGAGCTCGGCGAGGCGGGCCGGGGCGGTGTCGCGGACGGGTGCCGGCACGCGGGAGTCGTCGGGCATCGTCAGGCCTTCGCCCGCTGCGGGCCGAGCGTCGCGAGGATCGCCACGATCCCGATCCCCACCCAGGCCATGATCGAGGCCGGGATGAGCGGGAAGTCGCCGATCGCGATGAGGTCGAGCCCGAGCCGGTTGCCGAGCGCCGCGCCGGCCCACGCCCCGAGGCTCGCGGCGATGTACGTGAGCGGCAGGCGGCCGCCCGCGTCGCCCCGGATGAGGACGTAGATCGACGTGTGGAGCAGGCCCAGCAGCAGCGCGAGCGGCAGCGCGGGCGGGATCGTCATGCGGGGACGGTCTCCGGGACGCGGTCCGCGGCGGCAGGCGCGGCGTCCGCCCGCGCGGGGGTCGAGATCCGCCCGCCGCCGACGCACGTGTCGCCGTCGTACAGCGCGCAGGCCTGGCCGGGGGCGATCGCCCACACCGGCGTGTCCGTCTCGACCGTCCAGCGGCCGCCGCGCGCGGGCTCGTCCGGGCTCGCCGGCCGCACGGTCGCGTCGACGAGCGTCGCGCGATGGCGGATGCGCACCTGCGCCCGGAACGGGCGCCCAGGCACCGTCCGCGTCGCGCCCGCCGGGCGGCTCGTCCGCGACGAACGTCCCGCCCTCGAGCTCGATCCGCGTCGTCTCGAGGTCCTCGCGCCGGCCGAGCACGATCGTGTTGGACGCCGGGTCGATGCGCGACACGTAGCGCGGCGCCCCGAGCGCCACGCCGATGCCCTTCCGCTGCCCGACCGTGAAGCCCGCGGCGCCGCCGTGCTCCCCCACCCGCTCGCCGTCGGCGTCGAGGACCGGGCCGGCCTGGGGCGTCCAGCCGCCGCGCGTGCGCAGCTCCTCGCGGTAGTCGCCGCCGGGCACGAAGCAGATCTCCTGGCTCTCGGGCTTGTCGGCCGTGACGAGCTCCAGGCTGCGGGCGATGGCGCGGACCTCGGGCTTCGCGAGGTCGCCCAGCGGGAAGCGGCTGTGCCACAGCTGGTCCTGGCGCAGGCCGTAGAGGAAGTACGTCTGGTCCTTGTCAGCATCGGCGGCGAGGGCGAGGCGGGCCCGCGGGCCGTCCGGCGTGTCCACGACGAGCCGCCGGGCGTAGTGGCCGGTCGCGACGGCCTCGCACTCGTACAGGTGGCGGGCGCGGCCCAGCAGCGCCCCGAACTTCACGTACGTGTTGCAGTCGACGCACGGGCTGGGGGTGCGGCCGTCGAGGTACGCGGCGACGAACGGCTCGATGACGCCGGCCGCGAACTCGCGCTCGAGGTTCATGACGTAGAACGGGATCCCGAGCCGGGCCGCGACCCGGCGCGCGTCGTCGGCGGCGTCCGCGGAGCAGCAGCTCTTCTTGAACTCCGAGTACGAGTCGGCCACGTCGTGGAGGCGCATCCAGACGCCGACGACCTCGTGCCCCTGCTCGTGGAGCAGCGCCGCCGCGACCGAGCTGTCGACGCCGCCGGACATCGCGACGAGGATCCGGCTCATCCGGCGACCGCCTCGCGGGGCGCGGGCGCCGCCTCGAGCAGCCGGCGGAGCACGGCGGGCACGACGCGGACGGCCTCGTCGATCTCGGCGTCGGTCGTCGTCCGGCCGAGGCTCAGGCGGATCGCCCCGCGTGCCTCGTCCGACGGGTAGCCCATGGCCGTGAGCACGTGGCTGGGATCGGTCGACCCGCTCGTGCACGCGGATCCGTTCGACACGGCGATCCCCTCGAGGTCCAGCGCGAGGGTCGCCGATGCGCCGTCGAGGCCACGCACGATGACCGAGGCGATGTGCGGCAGGCGGTCGGTGGGATGGCCGGTCGCCTCCACGCCATCCACCTCGAGGAGCGCCTCCAGGAGCCGGTCGCGCTGCGCACGCACCCGCTGCACGGCGCTGTCGCGCTCCGCGACCGCCAGCTCGAAGGCGCGCGCCATCCCGACGGCGCCCGCGACGTTCTCGGTCCCGGCCCGGCGGTGCCGCTCCTGCGTGCCGCCGTGCTCCTGCGCGAGGAGGTGCGTGCCGCGGCGGATCCACAGCGCCCCGGTCCCCTTCGGGCCCTCGGCCTTGTGGGCGGACAGCGCGACGAGGTCGGCGCCCAGCGTCGACACGTCGAGCTCGACCCACGGCGCGGCCTGGACGGCGTCGACGTGGAGCAGGACGCCGCGGTGTGCCCGCACCACGGCCGCCACCTCGGCGACCGGCTGGAGCGTGCCGACCTCGTTGTTGGCGAGCATCACCGAGACCAGCGTCGTGCGCTCCGTGATCGCCGCCTCGACGTCGTCGGCCGCGACCCGCCCGTAGCGGTCGACCGGCACCTGGACGACCTCGAACCCGAAGTGCTCGAGGTAGGCCAGCGCGTGCCCGACCGCGTGGTGCTCGACCGGCGTGGTCACGATCCGGTGCCCGCGCGACTTGCCCGCCCACGCGGCGCCCTTGAGCGCGAGGTTGTTGGCCTCGGTCCCGCCGCTCGTGAACACGACCTCGCGGGCGTCGCCGCCGATCGCCCGGGCGAGCCGCTCGTGCGCGTCGTCCAGCGCCTCGCGGGCGATGCGCCCGAACGCGTGCGGCGACGACGGGTTGCCGAACACGCCGCCGAGCAGCGGCGTCATCGCGTCGAGCACCTCGGGGCGCAGCGGCGTCGTGGCGGCGTGATCCAGATAGACCGGCATGGCTCCGGATTGTAGACCGCGGGCCGTTTCGCCCCGATCGGACGATGCCGGTGGACCGACCTCGACTATCCTCGGGCGAGCGGACCGCTGCCCGCCACCGGAGGATCCCCTGTGCGTCGCACCCTGCCCCTGCTCGTCACCGTCGCCGCGTTCGCGGCCCTGCTCCTGCCCGCCGCCATGACCGGCGCGACGGCCCAGGTCACCGGGACGATGACCATCCGCGAGGAGGTCACGCTCAGCCCCGATGCCGTCGCCGTGTTCACGATCGTCGGCCAGAACGCGAGCAACAAGGCCGGCGGCATCGTCGGCTTCCAGCGGATCAACAACGCCGCGACGCCCGTCGCGTTCTCCGTCGACTACGACACCGCGTCGATCGACCCCAAGGAGAGCTACGCGATCTTCGGCTCGATCATCGACGGCTCGACGGTGTACCAGACGTTCGAACCCGTGCCCGTCATCACCGGCGGCCCCACGAGCGACGTCGCCCTCGTCGCGACGGCGGAGGTGCCGGCCGGCGCCGGCGCCGTGACCGGCACGATCGAGATCCCGGGCAACACGTCGCTCTCCTCGAGCGCGGTCGCCGTCGCGGCGCTGGTCGACGAGACGACGGGGACGACCGTCGCCCGCCAGGTCATCGCGACGCCCGGCAACTCGCCGATCGCGTTCTCGATCGCCGTCGACCCGGGCGTGATCGATCCGACCGACACGTACGTCGCGAAGGCGGGCGTCGTCGACGGGAGCAAGCTCTGGGCGGGCCTGGACGGCGTCCCGGCCGTCGAGAACGGCGAGCTGCTGACCGGCGTCACGGTCAAGGTCACGCCGGCCAAGCTGCCGGTCCAGCCGACGCGCACCGCCGGCCACACCGGCTCCCACGCCCGAGCCGACCGCGGAGCCGACGCCGGAACCCACGGCGGAACCGACCGCCGAGCCCACGCCGACGCCGACACCCGAGCCGACGGCGACGCCGACGCCGACCCCGACGCCCACGCCGACACCGACGCCAACGCCGACCCCCACGCCGACAGCGACCCCGACGCCAACACCGACGCCATCGCCACGCCCACGCCGACGCCTACGGCCACGCCGACACCCACGCCAACGCGCGACGCCGACGCCGACGCCCACGCCGACTCCGACGCCCGTCGCCGACGCCGACGCCGACCGCCGACCCCGACACCGACGCCGACGCCTACCGCCGACGCCGACGCCCACGCCGACGCCGTCACCCACGCCCTCCGCCGACGCCGACGCCGACCCCGACGCCCACACCGACGCCGTCGCCGTCGCCGACGCGCCACCGCCTCGCCGTCGCCGACCCCCACCGTCCCCCCGGACAGCGGGCTGATCTCGGGAACGCTCACCTATGACGAGCCCAAAGAGCTGTCAGCCGACGCCCGTGCCGTCGTGTTCCTCGTCGACGTCACCGTCGGTCCGAATGCCGGCACCGTGATCGCATCGGTCGAGGTCAAGGATCCGGGGCCGCAGCCCATCGCCTTCCAGCTCGCCTACCCGTTCGCGGTCGTCGATGACGCGAACCAGTACCAGGTGTTCGCAGGGATCGTCGACGGCGACTCCGCGTGGGCGACGCCCACCGGCGTCGGCGTGCCGGTGCCGCAGGCCCGGGTCGAGGGCGTCCTGCTCGAGCTCGAGTACCGGCCGGACCTGCTCAAGGGCGCGGTGACCGGCTCCATCACCGGGACCGACCTCGGCCCGATCACGAACCCGGACGCCTACGGGACGTCGATCCTCATCGACACGACCACCGGCGCCACGATCGGGTTCCAGATGATCTCCCCGATCGTCGCCCAGCCGATCCCCTTCTCCGCCCCGTTCGACACGAGCACGATCGACCCGACGGCCACCTACGTCGCCCGCGGCTCCGTGTGGGATGGGACGACGCTGTGGAACACGCCGACGGGCACCGCGGTCATCACGCAGGACAACCCGAAGTCCGGCATCGTCCTGACGGTCGTGCCGGCCGTGACGACGGCCCCGCCGGCCGAGGATCCGGGTCGCACCTGGCTGCCGTGGATCCTGCTGCTGATCGCGGCCGGTATCGGCATCGGCGTGTTCCTGTGGTGGCGCTCGCGCCAGGAGCCGGAGCCGCCGGACGGGCCGGAGACCCCGCCCCCGCCGCCGGGACCGGACACGCCCCCGCCGCCGCCGGGCGGTGAGGCCGCCGCGACCGGGGGCACGACGGGCGGTCCGCCGGCCTGACGCCCTGGGTCGCTAGCCCTGGCGGGCGAGGTCGTACGCGCGGCCTCGCTCGCGCTCGCGCTCGTGCTTCACGAGCAGGCGCTTGCGGAGCCGGATGGCCGTGGGCGTCACCTCGACGAGCTCGTCGGAGCCGATGAACTCGATCGCGCTCTCGAGCGTGAGCGGCCGCGGCGGCGTCAGGCGCAGCGCCTCGTCGTGGGAGTGCGTCCGGATGTTGGTGAGCTTCTTCTCCTTGCACGGGTTGACGTCCATGTCACCCGAGCGGGCGTTCTCGCCGACGATCATCCCCTCGTAGACGTCGACGCCGGAGCCGATGAACAGCTCCGAGCGCTCCTGGAGGTTGAACAGCCCGTAGGCGTTCGACGTCCCGTCCGGTCCGAGACGAGCACGCCGTTCGTGCGGTGGGTCACCTCGCCGGCCCACGGCCCGTAGCCCTCGCCGATCTGGTGCAGCAGCGCGGTGCCCCGGGTGTCGGTGAGCAGCTGCCCGCGATAGCCGATCAGGCCCCGGACCGGGAGCACGAACTCCATCCGGACGCGGCCGTCGGCGTCGGTCGTCATCTGCTCGAGGCGGCCCTTGCGGCCGGCCAGCGCCTGCTGGACCTCGCCGATGTAGTCGGGCGGGATGTCGATCGTGATCCGCTCGTACGGCTCCTGCGTCTCGCCGCCGGACTCGTGGAGGATGACCTCCGGGCGGCTGACCGGTGAGCTCGTAGCCCTCGCGGCGCATCTGCTCGATGAGGACGGCGAGCTGGAGCTCGCCGCGGCCGCGGACCTCGAACGTGTCGCCCGAGTCCGTGGGGTGGACCTGGATGCTGACGTTGCCCAGGACCTCCTTCTCGAGGCGGGCCTTGATCTGGCGCGACGTGACGTACTTGCCGTCGCGGCCGCCGAGGGGCGAGGTGTTGACGCCGAACGTCATCCGGAGCGTCGGCTCGTCGACGTCGAGGCGCGGCAGCGGCCGCGGGTCCTGCGGGTCGGTGATCGTGTCGCCGATCGTGATCTCGGGCAGGCCGGCGATCGAGACGATCTCGCCCGGGCCGGCCTCCGGGATGTCGATGCGCTCCATGCCCCGCGCGGTCTGGAGCGCGGTGACGCCGCCGCTGAGGGTGACGGTGCGGCCGGGCTCGACCGTGCCCGCCGTGTCGTCGGCCTCCTCGCGGACGACCGCGATCCGCTGGCCGACCTTGATCGTCCCGTTGACGATCCGGCCGATGGCCATCCGGCCGACGTACTCGTTCGCGGACAGGTTGGTGACCAGCAGCTGGAGCGGATGGTCCGGCTCGTAGGCGGGCGGCGGCGTGACCTGGACGAGGAGGTCGAGCAGCGGCCGGAGGTCGGTGCCGGGGATCGCGAGGTCGCGGGTCGCCGTGCCGGCCTTCGCGTTCGTGTACACGACCGGGAACTCGATCTGGTGCTCGTCGGCGCCGAGGTCCATGAACAGCTCGTAGACGTCGTCGAGGACCTCGCCCGCGCGGGCATCGCTGCGGTCGATCTTGTTGAGCGCCACGACGACCGGCAGGTGGCGGGCCATCGCCTTCTGGAGGACGTAGCGGGTCTGCGGCAGCGGCCCCTCGGCGGCGTCCACGAGCAGCAGGACGGAGTCGACCATGAGCAGGCTTCGCTCCACCTCGCCGCCGAAGTCCGCGTGGCCCGGCGTGTCGACGATGTTGAGCCGGATGCCGTCGACCTCGATCGTCGTCTGCTTGGCGAGGATCGTGATGCCCTTCTCGCGCTCGAGGTCGCCCGAGTCCATCACCCGGTCCACGACCGCCTGGTTTTCGCGGAACACGCCCGTCTGGCGGAGCATCGCGTCGACGAGCGTGGTCTTGCCGTGGTCGACGTGGGCGACGATGGCGACGTTGCGGAGGTCCTCGCGGACCAGTTTCTGTTCGGCGGTGGGCACGGAGGTACCGGGAAGCGGGTTCATGGGCCGCTGGAGTGTCGCACATGCGGCCCGTTCCGGCGAACGTGCGGTGGCCGGCGCGCGCCGGCCCGCTCAGCCGCGCGGCACGCTCCCGGTCGCGACGGCCGTCGGCTCGACGAGCTCGCCGTCGAGGAGCTCGATGACGCGGTCGGCGACCTCGAGCATCACCGGGTCGTGGGTCGCGACGATCGCGGTCACGCCCTCCGCCCGGACGACCGTCCGGATGAGCAGCATGATCCGCTGGCCCGTCTCCGAATCGAGCTGCCCGGTCGGCTCGTCAGCGAGCAGGAGCCGGGGCTTGTTGGCCAGCGCCCGCGCGATCGCGACCCGCTGCTGCTCCCCGCCCGACAGCTCGTGCGGCCGGTGGCGCGCCCGCTCGGCGAGCCCGACGAGCTCCAGCAGCTCGGCGACCCGGGCGTCACGCTCGCGCGGGTCCGCCCCGACGAGCCGGAGCGGCACCTCGACGTTCTCGGCGGCGGACAGGATCGGGATCAGCCCGAACGTCTGGAACACGAACGCGATCGTGCGCCGGCGCACCTCGGCCGACTCGTTCTCGCCCAGCCCGGAGATCTGCGTCCCGTCGACGACGACCGTGCCGGCCGTGGGCTCGTCGAGGCCACCGAGCAGGTTGAGCAGCGTCGTCTTGCCCGAGCCCGACCGGCCGCGCACCGCGAGCAGCTCCCCGCGGGCGACGTCGATGTCGATGCCGCGGAGCGCGTGGACGACCGAGCCGCCGCTCTCGTAGTCGCGGCTCAGCCCGCGCGCGACGACCATCGCGTCGGCGCCGGCGAGCCGTGCCTCGGGGCGGGCGTAGCGCTCCGTCATCGGGGATCCTCCCGGTCCTGGCGGTCCTGGGTGTCCGGCCAGATGCCGACGTGGTCGTCCTCGAGCGTCAGCCGGACGCGGTTGCGGAGCTCGAGCGCCTCGACGTGGGCCCGTGGCAGCTGGAGGCGGCCCGCGCGATCGAGGACGGCGTACTCCTCGGCGATCACGCGGTCGTCGCCCTCGTGCGTCTGCTCCGTCCGGCGCAGCGTCTCGGTGCTCGTCCGCCCGTCGCGGATCGCCACCGTCCGCTGCACCTGCTCGGACACGAACGCGTCGTGGGTCACGATGATGATCGTCGTCCCCAGCGCCTTGTTGATCCCCCGCAGCAGGCCGAACACCTCCGCGGACGTCTGGCTGTCGAGCTCGCCGGTGGGCTCGTCCGCGAGGACGACCGACGGGTCGTTGGCCAGCGCCACGGCGATCGCGACCCGCTGCTGCTCGCCGCCCGACAGGCGGTCCGGGCGGTGCGAGGTCCGATCCCCGAGGCCCACCAGCTCGAGCAGCTCGAGCGCCTTCCTGCGGCGTTCCTTCCGCCCGTCGAGGATCATCGGCAGCTGGACGTTGTCGACCGCGCTGAGGTACGGCAGCAGGTTCCGCCCCGTCTGCTGCCACACGAACCCGACGACGCGCCGCCGGAAGCGGGTGCGCTCGGTGTTCGAGAGGCGGCCGAGGTCGTAGCCGGCGACGACCGCCCTGCCGGCCGAGGGCACGTCCATCCCGCCGAGGATCGCGAGCAGCGTGGACTTGCCGCTCCCCGACGCGCCCACGATCGCGACCATCTCGCCCGGCTCCACGAGCAGGTCGAGGCCCTGGAGCGCGACGACCTCGAGATCGGCGAGCTTGAAGATGCGCACGAGCCCGTCGCAGGCGATGACCGCGCCGTCGCCGTAGCGGACGCGCGGCCGCTGCCCGGCCATGGCGCGTTCGAGCGGATCGGGCCGGCCCGGCGCGGACGTCACCGCACCGTCGGCGCCCACGCGGCCGGACGGCAGCTCCTCGATCTCCGGGGTCGCGGGCTCGGATGGACGGGACGACGGGTCGGACATCATTCGAATCTTCCTCGAAGCGCGGCGGTGGGCGCCACCCGGCGCTGGAGTGCGACGCCGAGCAGGAGCCCGACGCCGACGACGACGGTCATCGCGACCAGGATCAGGAGCAGCGGGAGCGGATCGAGCACGAGCGGCACGTCGACCGGCGAGCCGACGAGCCCGGCGAGGCCGAGCCCGTCCCGCAGGAGGCCGAACAGGGCGATCCCGAGGGCGCCGCCCAGCACGAACGCGACGAGGGTCGTCGGGCCGTGCTCGGCGGCCGTGAGCTGGAGGGTCTGGCGCGAGGTGAGCCCGAGCGTCCGGAGGTGCGCGACCTCCTGGGTGCGGGCGAGGCCGGCGAGGGCGAGCGCGGCGGCGACCCCGAGGGCCGCGTACGCCGCGGTCACGATCGCCGCGGCGAGGATGAGCGCCCGGACGGCGTTCGTCACCGGCTGCGCCCGGAGCTCGTCCGCGCGCTCCGCCTGGCCGGACACCTCGACCGTCGGCGCCTGCGCGCTGACGGCCTCGCGGATGGCCGGGCCGGCCGTCTCCGGCGCGCGGAGCAGGGCATACACCGGGACGATGCGGGCGGGCGGCGCCTGGCCGAGGAACGCCTCGCGAGCGATGACGACGAAGTGACGGTCGAGGGGCACGCCCGGGAACGAGTCCCGGACCTCCGCCACCTGGTAGGTGAGGTTGTAGCCCTCGATGCTCATCGTGAACGTGCCCCCCTCCTCCACCCCGCGCGGGCTGTCCACGAGCGAGCGCGACACGATCGCGGGGATCGGCCCGGCGGCAGGTGTCGCGAACCCGGCCGGGAACGCCGGCTCGATCGGGGTCCCCGCGAGCACCGCCTCGAGGTTCGCCGCCTCCGGGATGACGACGATCGACTGGGGACCGGCGAGGTCGACCGGGACGAGGCCCTGGAACACGGTCGAGGCGACCTCGACCTCGGGGAGGGCGGCCGGGTCCATCGCGATCGGCAGGGCGCCGTTCGGCTGCTGGACCCGCCACGAGGCGCCGACCTCCTGCCACGCGGCGACCTCCGCGCCGCGGTCGAGGTGGTCGAGCGCCGTGGCGGCGAACGCGCCGACGGTCGCGGTCGCGAGCAGCACGAGCAGGACGGCCGATGCCGCGCCCCCCTCGCGTGCCCGGCGCGCGGCGAGCATCGGCACGAGGCCGCGCCCCCGTGCGGCGAGCCAGGCGACCCCGGCGAGCGGGATCGGGTACAGCCGCACGACGAGGATCCCGGCCGCGACCCCGACGAGCGCCGGCACGGCCGCGATCAGCGGATCCACGCCCGAGCCGTCCGTCGCCTCGCTGACCGCCGCGACGCCGCGATCGCGGAGCAGCAGCGCGCCGCCGATCGCGGCCGCGACGATGAGCGCCTCGAACATCAGCCGCCGGGCGCTCACGCCGGCCACGACCCGCTCCTGGGTGTCGCGCGCGGGGCCCGCGCCACGGGCGACCCGGACGACCGTCGCGAGCACGACCGCGACCGTCACGCCGACCACGACCGCGACGGCGGTACCGGTCGTGGCGAGCCTGCCCGCCGGCACGAGCACGATCGCGAGCAGCGCCGCCACGGCCCCCGCCGGGAGCGCGATGAGCAGCCCTTCCGCGAGCACCGGGCCGACGACCTGCGCCCCCGACGCGCCGCGGGACCGGGCCAGCGACATCGTCGCGCGGCGGCGGCGCGCGGCGAGGACCGCGATCAGGGCCAGGGTCCCGACCGCGACGAGCGCGGGCCCCAGCGCGACCACCGTGACGAGCGACGACGCGGCCTCCCACCGCGCCCGGTGGCCCTCGAGGATCGGCAGCATGCCGGTCCGCAGGCCGACGTCGTTGGCCGCGGTGATGTTCGCCGACGGGTACAGGACCTGGAGCCGCCGGAAGCCGGTGATCGTGCGGTCGAGGGTCCGGTCGCGCAGCCGCTCCGGATCGAGGAACGAGCGCCACGTGTAGCGCAGGACCCGGCCGGTCGCCTGCATGTGGTCGTTGAGCGGGGTGATCGCGTCGTCCGCGAGAAGCAGGGCGGCGTCCAGGAGCTGGACCTCGGCGGACAGGGCACGGATGACTGGCCGGACGGGCGTCAGGTCGCCCAGCCAGGTATCCGACTCAGGGTCGTTCGCCTCGTAGATGCCGGTCAGGGTCGCGAACGCGTACAGCTCCGCCTGGCCTCGTCCGATGAGCGGATCGCCCGGATCGCCCGTGAGCGGCACGGTCTGGCCGAGCGTCAGCCCGTACGCCTCGGCCGTCGCGCGCGAGACGCCGGCCTCGTACACGGGCACACCGTCGACCTGCTCCGGCCCGACGTCGTCCTGCGTCGTCACCGCGCCCGTGGGCGGCCGGCCCTCGACGTAGGTCACGTCGGCATCGACGGCTTCCTGGATCCGGAGCTTGACGAACGCGGGATCGGTCGTCGGCAGGTTCACCCGGAATCGCCCCGATTCGATGACCGCG
This sequence comes from uncultured Chloroflexia bacterium, assembly GCA_963763075.1. Taxonomy (GTDB): domain Bacteria; phylum Chloroflexota; class Limnocylindria; order Limnocylindrales; family CSP1-4; genus CAIXZV01. The sequence goes on from CAVXNF010000006.1 coordinate 367,146, forward strand.
CTCCGGCTCGCGATGAGCGCCCGCACGGCGGCGGGGAACGTCGCCTCGTGCTCGAGCCCGGCCTCGCGGACGAGCGCCAGCGGGTCACCGGCGGGGCCCGCGGCGATGCCCAGGTCCTGGAGCAGCGCGATGTTCCGTGCCGAGGCCGTCGCGGACGCGACCTCGGACTGGACCGCGCTGTCGGCCAGCCCGGCGATCACCCGCGGCGCGAGGGCGGCGAGGAACGCCGTGACGAGCACGAGCAGCGCGAGCCCGAGCGTCGCGGCGCGATCGTCGCGGAGGCGGCGGAGGGCGACCCGGGTCCAGCTCATCTACTCGTCCCTCGCTCGCAGGACCGTGCTCGTCCGGGCCGCCGGGAGCTGGCGATGGACGAGCACGACCGTCGCGACAGCGAGCAGGAGGCCCAGCACCAGCGTCGGCAGCAACGCCTCGAGCGGCACGACGACCTCCGGGGCGGGCACGGGTGTCTCCCCCGAGGACGTGAGCGTCGCGAACGGCAGTGCGAGCCACGCCAGGAGGAGCCCCAGCAGCACGCCGACGCCCAGCCCGACGACCAGCAGCGCGACGTTCTCGACCGAGAGCCAGGCGAGGAGCTGCCGCGGCGCGAGCCCCAGCGCCTTGAGCAGCGCGAGCTCGCCCAGGCGCTCGGTCGTCGACACGCTGACGCTCACGAGGTAGCCGATCGCCGCGAACACGAGCGCGGCGAGCGACCCCAGCCCGAGGATCCCGATCACGCCCAGCCCGAGCGGGTCCGCCACGAGGCCGCCCTCGACGGCCGTGCGGTCCACGACGCCGGTCGCCTCGATCGGCGCCGCCGCCAGCCCGGCCGCGACCGCCGCGCTCTGTCCCGGCTCGGTCGCGAGCCACCACTCCGCGGTCTCCCCGGAGGCGACCTGCGCCGCGAGCCGGAGCAGCCCCAGCGCCTGGACGTCGACCAGCGCGAACGGCTTGCCCGGGTCGAGCGTCGGGAAGCCGTCGATCGTGTCCAGGATCTCGACCTCCAGCGGGGCGCCGAACACGCTCGACTGGAGCGTGTCGCCCACCGCGGCGCCCGTGCGGTCGAGGAACGCGTCGTTGACGAGGATCGCGGCGGGCGGCGGATCGCCGCTCGTGAGCACGCCGGCGGTAGGTGACGCTCTCGGTGCCGAACAGCGCCGGGATCTCGACCCGCTCGGGCAACGGCGCGGGCGCGTCGACCTCCTGGAGGCCGCCGCCCTGGGCGATGACGGACCGGCCGCCCTCGACCGGGAGCGGCGTCCAGGCATCGCCGTCGTCGTCGGTGCTCGCCTCCAGCGACCGCACGTCCACGGTCCCCGACTCCGCGACCTCGAGGTTGCCGCCCGGCGTGACGTCGAGCTGGATGCCGACGATCGACGCCGGCAGCGCGAGCCCGGCGCCGTCGGGACCGGTGAGCGGGGCGACGAGGCGCACGCCGACCGTGTCGAGCGGCCCGGCGCTGCCCGGCAGCCGCGCGATCCGGCCATCGGCGTCGAGGACGAGGAGCGCGAAGCCGAGACCCGTCTCGTCGTCGGGGAACGGCAGGTTGCCCTCGATCGGCTCGAACGCCGAGTCCGCGACCAGCGAGATCCTGCGCGTCCCCTCGGGGATCGGGATCCCCGGTGCCTCGCCGCGAGTGGCCCCGAGCGCGCGCAGCGCATCGAGCGTCTCTGCGCCCTGCTCGTCGTCCCGGACGCGCACGATGTCCGCCATCGCGGCCCCGTCGATGCCCAGCAGCGCCCCGTCGCGGAGCGTCGTGCCCAGCTGGATCGAGCCGTCCTCGACCGGCGTCGCCGCCGTGACGCCGGGGACGGCCCGGAGCGCGTCCCCGATCCCCCACGGCGGGACGGCTCCCTGCGAATCGGGCGTGAGCCGGACGTCGGCGCCGGCCGCGTACGAGGCCTGGTCGCCCTGGCTGCGGGTCCAGGTCGCGGCGTGCGCGGACGCGAACGTGCCGAGCGCCGCGGCGAGGATGAGCAGGAGCGCGGCCCGGGTGTAGCGCAGCGGCCGGCGCGCGACCTGGCGCCCGGCGAGCGCCGGCACGAGCCGCCGGCCGCGGACCAGGAGGCGTTCGGCGAGCTCGGCGAGGCGCGGGACGAACCGCACCGCGAGGACGGCCCCGGCGAGCAGCCCGATCGCCGGTGCGGCGACCAGGAGCGGGTCGACCCCCAGCGCGCCGCGCGCGGTCCGGGTGATCGGCGCGCCGTACAGCCGGAGCTGGACGAGCGCGATGACGGCGAGCACGACGAGCGCGAGGTCCAGCCCGAGCCGCTGCGGCAGCGTCCGGCCGACCTGCCGCCCGACCGCGGCCCGGACGCCGGCGATCGGCGCACCCGAGAGCAGCGTCGGGATCGTCAGCGCGAGGATCGCGAGGGCGCCGCCGATCAGCGCGACCGCGAACGTGCTCCAGCCGGGCAGCGGCGTCTCGAGCCCGACGCCCTCGAGCGCAGGGTTGAGCCGGACGGCCTGGACGAGGAGCGCCGCCGCCCACGGGGCCGCGATCACCGCCGGGACCGTCACGAGCAGCGCCTCGCCCAGGGCCATCGACACGAGGTGGCCGAACCCGCCGCCGCGGGCCCGCAGGAGGGCCGTCTCGGTCCGCCGCCGCTCGAGGAGGAGCGCCGCGACGAGGATGACCGCGTAGCCGGCGAGCACGCCGAACTGGATGAGCAGCAGCAGGATCCCGGCCTGGGTCACCAGCACCGAGCGGTCGACGGTCGCGAGGATCGTGGGCAGCCTGGTGAGGACCTGGGCCTGGTTCGAGAACGGGAGCGCGGCGTTGATCCGGCCCTCGATGCCCGTCGCGAGCGCCTCGACCGTGGCGATCGACTCGGGCGTGAAGCCGTCGACCCGCGGGATCGCGCGCCACTCGGCGTTGAGCGGCTCGGCGAGCGGGCCGGCCACGAGGTCCTCGGCGGCGACGACGAGCGGGCCGCGGGTCGTGAACGAGCCACTCGACACCGCGCCGGCGAGCGCCAGCGGGTCGGCCATCCACCACTCGTCGGCCGGGTCGGCCGCCCACGTGCCGCTCACCCTGACGTCGACGATGCGCGAGGTGTCGAGCCGCGAACGGAAGCGCAGCACGTCGCCCGTGGCCACCCCCAGCAGGGCTGCCGCGGGCTGCGAGATCGCCACGTCCACGGGGGTCGCCCCGGCCACCGGCCACGCCCCGTCCACGAGCCGCGCGTGGTCCTCGATGCCCTCGTACGCGGCGAACACGGCCAGCTCGTCGACCGTGGCCGGGTCCGCGGTGGCGTCGGCGTACGGCGACGACTGGAGGACACGGACGACGTTGCCCCCGGTCGGCCCGAGCACGCCCTGGAGCTCCGGCACGACCGCCGCGTCCGCATCGGCGAGGCGGTCGGGCAGGATCTTCGTCCGGACGATGACCGCGCGGTCGGCAGCGGGCGAATCGCGGAGCTCGCGGTGGAGGCCGGCGAGCGTCACGGCGTCGGTGTACAGCGCGCCCGCGGCGAGCAGCGACAGGGCGCAGGTCAGGAGCACCCACGATGCGAGGACGACCGGCCAGTCCGCGCGGCTGCGACGCAGCACGGCCGGGACGAGGCCGATCGACGTGGGCAGGGCGATCCTCCAAGGGCGGGACGACCCCGCGCCCGCGACGCCGGGGCTCCTCCGACGGCGTCATCCGACAATAACCCCACTCGCCCGGAAAGGTTCCGGGCCTCGGTACACTGCCCTCCCGCCCCTCGAGGAGCCCGTCATGACCGTCGCCGCCGTCATCCTCGCCGCGAGCCCGGCATCCGCCCTCGCGGACGCCGACGGCACGCCCGGCGTGCGGCGCCTCACGGATGTGGCCTGGGCCGGGGGCGCGACGCCGATCGTCGTGTGCTCGTTCGATCCCGACGGCGCCGTCACGGCGGCCCTCGCGAACGCCGAGGTCACGCTCGTCGACCCGGTCGATCCCGCGGGCGGGCCGGTCGCCCAGATCGTGAACGGCGTCCGGGCCGCGGCCTCGCTCGTCGCCGAGACCGATGCGGCGCTCGTGTGGCCGGCGCGGATGACGTGGGTCGATGCGGAGACGGTCACGACGCTCATCCACGCCTACGGCGAGGACCGCGCGAGCGTCACCCGCCCGACCAGCGACGGCGAGCCCGGGTGGCCGATCCTCCTGCCCGTCCGCCACCTCGACGCGTTCGCCGCGCTGGGCGCCGACCGGATGCCGCCCGACCTGTTCGCCGATCTCGAGGCGTCGGGCGTGCCGTTCCGCGACATCGAGACCGGCGACCCGGGCGTCACCCACGACGTCGCGACGGCGCGGGCCGACCTGCCGCCCTATGCCGGGCCGCCCGAGCCCGCCAACGGTCACGCGCACGAGTGGGGCTCGGCCGCGGCCGACGAGCCGGACGACGCGCCGGTCACCGGCCCGGCCCGGCTCACGATGCCCGGCGCCTGACCCGGGTGCGCCGTCCGCGTCGCCGCACGGTCGGCATCGCGCTCGTCGTCCTCGTCGCGGTCCTCGTCGGCGCGTTCGCGTGGTACGTCCAGCCGCAGCCGCTGCTCCCCGAGGCGACGGCCTCGCTCGCGTCCACGCCCGAGGTCACGTTCACCGACGCGCCCGACGGCCTCGAGTGGGCGCCCGCCGGTGGGACCCCGACCACGGGCCTCATCGTCTATCCCGGCGGCAAGGTCCCGCCGGAGGCGTACGGCCCGACGGCCCAGGCGATCGCCGCCGAGGGCTATCTCGCGGTGATCACGCCGATGCCGTTCAACCTCGCGGTGTTCGACATCGACGCGGCGGATCGCGTCCGCGCGGCGCACCCCGAGATCGACACCTGGGTCATCGCCGGGCACTCGCTCGGCGGCTCGATGGCTGCCCAGCACGTCGCGAACCGGCCGGACGCGTACGACGGGCTCGCGTTCTGGGCGGCGTACGCGGCGACGGACCTGTCGGCGCTCGACCTCGCGGCGAGCTCGATCTACGGCACGCTGGACGCGGGCGCGGCCCGCATGTCGGGTCCCGAGGCCCAGGCGGCGCTCCCGCCGGACGCCGCGTTCATCCCGATCGAGGGCGGCAACCACGAGCAGATGGGCTGGTACACGGGGCAGCCGAACGACCCGCCGGCGACGATCAGCCGCGAGGACCAGCAGGCGCAGGTGGTCGAGGCCACGGTCGCGCTGCTGGACGGGGTCGCCGGGCACGCCCCAGGCGGCACCCTAGGCGGCGGCCGGCCGCCTGACGAGCGTGTCCCGGATCTTGGCGAGGCTGCCCGTCGCGAGCGCGATGCCCACGATCACGAGCCCCACGCCGGCGAGCTGGAACGGCGACGGCAGCTCGCGCAGGAGGATCGCCCCGAGGAACACCGTCGTCACCGGCTGGACGAGCAGCAGCACCGAGGTGATCACGGCCGGCAGCCGGGGCAGCGACACCTGGATCGCGAGGTAGCCGACCGACTGCGACAGGATCCCGAGCGCGATGAGGTACGCCTGCGCGGGCATCGTCGGCCGGAGGTCGATGTCGCCGACCGCGAGCCCGAACCCGAGCGCGCACACCGCGGTGACGGCCGTCGCGATCGCGACCGGCGCCGCGGGCCGCTGGTCGGGCGTCGCGCGCCGGATGATCAGGAGGTAGCCCGCGTACGAGGCCGCCGTGATCAGCCCGATCTGGACGCCGAGCACCGGGTTGGAGCCGTAGGCGCCGCTGCCGACGATCCCCGAGATGAGCACGACGCCGAACAGCATCACCGGGATCGCGAAGATCACCTCGCGGCGCGGCCGCTCCCCGAACACCAGCCACGCGACGATGGCGACGATCACGACCTGGACGTTGCCCATCACCGTCCCGAGCCCCGCCCCGATGACGTCGACGGCGTAGTGGAACGTGATCAGGTCGGCGGCGAAGCAGACGCCGGCGATGGTGCACAGGACGACCGCGCGGCGGCTCATCGGCCCGAGCGCGCGCCGCTCCGCCCAGGCCACGAGCACGAGGATCGGCAGCCCGTACAGGCAGCGGAAGAACACGCCGGTCGAGGGCGACACGTCCGACGCGACGTAGAAGATCCCCGAGAACGCGATCGCGAGGGCCCCGAGGACCGCCGCCGACCGCGGATGGGCGACCGCCGCGGCGAGCGGGTTCACGCCGCGTCGAGCGTGTCCGGCGGGCCATCCACGGGCCGCGCCCAGCGGTCGCGGGTCGACGTCCGCTCGAAGCCCTCCGCCTCGTACAGCGAGACTGCGCGCGGGTTGCGGCCGCTCACGCTGAGCGTCACGGTCGTCCGCGCCGAGGGCCCGCAGCCGCGCGATTCCCAGCCGGAGCGCCGTGCGCCCCAGCCCCCGGCCCTGGAGCCCCGGCCGGACGCCCAGCGCCCAGATCTCCGCTTTCGCGCCGACAGACCCGTCGGCCAGGTACTGCGGCTCGGTCGCGGCGAACGCCGCGAGCCGGCCCGTCTCGTCCTCGACGAGGATCGTGTCGTCGTCGCGGATGTCGGCGTCCTCGATCCACTGCGCATAGGACGTGGCGTCGAGGCTGAGCGGCGTCGGGTGGCCGGTGAACGCCTCGTTGAACGCGGCGACCCAGGTCTCAAGGTCGGCTGCGCGGCGGAACGGCCGGGCGTGGTAGCCGTCCGGCAGTGCCGGGTCAGCCACGGGAACCGTCGCCTCGAGTGCGAGGTCCCACACGGACGAGTGATACGCGAAGCCGGTCGCCTCGAGGAAGTCTTCCGCACCCCGCTCGCCCGGCCGCGTGCCGAGGAACAGCGCCTCGCCGCCGGCGTCGCGCACGATCTCGCAGCCCGCGACGACGAGCCGCTTTCCGATCCCCTCGAGCCGTCGATCCGGCTCCACGACGATCGCCTTCAGGTCGGGCAGGACGACGCCCACCAGCTCGTCGTCGTCGACGGCGACAGCGGCCATGCCGGCCGGCACCATCGACGGCTTGAAGCCGTGCTCGAGCCACGGGGACGCGGCCGCGAGGTCGCCCCGTTCATGGGCGCGGGTGACCAGTGCGGCGACCTCGTCGGCGTCGCCGGGCACGATCCGGCGGACGGTGACCCCCATGGTCGTCGCTAGCGGCGCTCGGGGACGCCCACGAAGCGCAGGCCCAGCTCCTGGAACTGCTCCTCGTCGGGCGCCGACGGCGCCTCGAGCATGAGGTCGGACCCCGACTGCGTCTTGGGGAACGCCATGACCTCGCGGATGTTCGTCTGGTCGGACAGCAGCGCCGCCCAGCGGTCGATCCCGAGCGCGATCCCGCCGTGCGGCGGCGCGCCGTACTCGAACGCCTCGAGCATCGCGCCGAAGCGCTCCTTCATCTGCTCGAGCGAGTAGCCCTGGAGGTTGAAGCTGCGGGCGAGCAGCTGCGGATCCCAGATCCGCACCGAGCCGCCGCCGAGCTCCCAGCCGTTGAGCGCGACGTCGTACTGCATCGCCCGGGCCCGGCCGGCGGGATCGCCGGGGGTGCGGTCGTCGAGGTCGCCCGACGTCGTCGTGAGCAGGACCTCGTCCTCCGGCACGACGCCGCTGAACGGGTTGTGGGTCGCGTCCCAGCGGCCGTGCTCCTCGTCCCACTTGTACATCGGGAAGCGGTGCACCCAGCAGTACGCGAGCTCGGCCTGGTCCGCGAGGCCGAGCCGGCCGCCGAGCTCGACGCGCAGCCGCCCGAGCACGTCGTTGGTCACATCGGCGGTGTCGGCGACGACCAGGACGAGGTCGCCCTCGCTCGCGCCGGTCCGCTCGACGATCGCGGCCTGCGTCTCGGGCGCCAGGAACTTCGCGATCGGCCCGTGGAGCTCGCCGCCCGGCTGCACGGCGAGATGGACGAGGCCCTTGGCGCCGAAGCGCTTCGCGCGCTCGGTCAGCTCGTCGATCTCGCGCCGGGTCACGCCGCCGAGGCCCGGCGCGGCGATCGCCTTCACCCGGCCGCCCGAGGCGAGCGTCTCGTCGAACACGCGGAACCCCGACGCGGGCGTGCCGTCGGCACCGGTGAGCGCCGGCGCGAGGTCCACCAGCTCCATCGCGAACCGGATGTCCGGCTTGTCGGAGCCGTAGCGCTCCATCGCCTCGTCGTACTCGAACACCGGGAACGGGACGGCGCGGATCGGGCGCTCCGGGCTGGTCGCGCGCGTGACCTCGATGATCATCCGCTCGATGAACGCCATGACCGTCGCCTCGTCGACGAAGCTCATCTCGAGGTCGAGCTGGGTGAACTCCGGCTGCCGGTCGCCGCGCAGGTCCTCGTCGCGGAAGCAGCGCGCGATCTGGAAGTAGCGGTCGATGCCCGCGACCATCAGCAGCTGCTTGAGCTGCTGCGGGCTCTGGGGCAGGGCGTAGACCGTGCCCGGCTGGAGGCGGCTCGGGACGATGAAGTCGCGGGCGCCCTCGGGCGTCGACTTGATGAGGTTCGGCGTCTCGACCTCGACGAAGCCGTTCTCGTGGTGGACCTCGCGGATCGCCTGCACGAGCCGGCTGCGGAGGAGCAGGCGGCGCTGCATCGCGTCGCGCCGGATGTCGAGGTAGCGGTACCGCAGCCGGAGGCTCTCGTCGATCGTCGCCTCGGGGTCGTTGACGTAGAACGGCGGCGTCTTCGACTCGTTGAGGATCGTCGACCTGGCGCGCCTGGAGCTCCACGGCGCCGGTCGCGAGCTTCGCGTTCTCGGTGCCGGGCTGGCGGGTCGCGACCTCGCCCTCGAACGCGACCACGAACTCGGAACGCAGCGCGCTCGCCGTCGCGTGCGCCTCGGGCGCATCGGCCGCGTCGATCACGACCTGGGTGATCCCGTGCCGGTCGCGGAGGTCGATGAAGATCAGCTTCCCGTAGTCGCGCCGGCGGTGGACCCAGCCCGCGAGCTTCGCGTTCGTCCCGGCGTCGTCCGCCCGCAGCTCCCCGCAGGTATGGGTGCGGTAGGGCGTGGCGAGCGACGGCGTGGGCATGGGCAGACGGCTCCGAGTGTGGCTGAGGACGTCTGTATCGTAAGCCACGTTCCGGGGCAGCCGAGGAGGGGCGACATGGACGCGACCGTCACGCGACCGCTGCGGGTCGGGCTGTTCCTGCCGACATGGACGCCCGGTGAGGGACTGCCCGAGTGGACGAGCGCCGCGTACCCGCACGGCCCTCGCTGGGGCGACGTCCTCGAGACGGCGCGACTCGCGGAGCAGGCGGGCTTCGACTCCCTGTGGGTCTGCGACCACATGCTGATGGACGACGACTGGGAGGCGCCGGACGACGGCGTGCTCGGCCCGGCCGGCGCTGGGCAACGGGACGTGGGACGCCTGGGCGCTGCTCGCGGGCCTGGCGGCCGCCACGACCCGGATCGAGCTCGGCACGATGGTCGCCTGCACGGCGTACCAGAACCCCGCCCGGCTGGCCCGCCTCGTCGACACGATCGACGAGATCAGCGGCGGCCGGCTCATCGCCGGGCTCGGCGCGGGCGACCACTGGAGCGAGTTCCTGCGGTTCGGCGTCCGCATCGAGCGTCCTGTCGCCCGGTTCGAGGAGGCGCTGCAGATCATCGTGCCGCTGCTGCGCGAGGGGCGGGTCGACTTCGAGGGCGAGTTCTACGCCGCGCGCGACTGCGAGCTCTCGCCGCGGGGTCGCGAGTCGGGCCCGCCGATCCTCATCGGGGCGCTCGGGTCCGGACCCCGGATGGTCCGGCTCGTGGCCACCTGGGCGGACCTGTGGAACGGCTGGTACTCGTTCGCCGACGAGCCGGCGCTGCCCCAGCTCGAGACCCAGATGGCGCGCGTCACGGAGGCATGCCTCGCGCACGGTCGTGACCCGGGCACGCTCGGGCGCACGGCCGGCGTGTCGGTCGCGCTGCCCGGCTTCGAGGCATCAGGCGCCTCGCTCCGCGGCACGCACGAGCAGATCGCGGACCAGCTGCTGGCGATCGGGGCGACGGGCGTGTCGCACGTCCAGGTCGTCGCCTCCCCGGTCGGCCCCGCCGGCGTCGAGGGCATGGCCCGCGTCCTCGAGCACCTCGACCGGGCTGCGGCGCCCGCCTGACGACCGGTCAGCCCCGGTTGCGGGTCGTCGCGATGTCGACCTCGTTGCCCTCGGGATCGGCGAGGGTCCACCACATCGGCGCGAACGCCCGCACGATCGACCCGCCGGCGGCGAGCGCGGCGGCGACGCGCGCCTCGGCCAGCTCGTAGGGCACCCAGCACGCGACGTGGATCGTGTTGCGCTCCTCGCGCGCCGTGTCGAGCGGCTCGAACCACACCGAGGGCCCACGTCCCCGCAGGTCGATCAGGTCCTCGTCCGGGCTGTCCGGCCGGTACTCGTAGCCGAGCGCGGCCCGCCAGAACGCCATCGCCCTCGGGATGTCGACCGCCTCCACGACGAAGTGGATCCCCTGCACGGCAGCCGGATCGGGCGTCAGGCCGAGCTCCGCGGCGAGCGAGGAGATCGAGCGGGCGAGCTCCACCGATTGCCGGGTCGGCCCATACCAGTCGTCCGCGACGCGGAGCATCCGGACGGTGACCGCGTCGTGGCGGACGTCCACGTCGGGCAGCCATGGCTCGAGGCCGTCGAGGCGTCGCGATCCGCTCCACGAACCGCGAGCCGCTCGCGAACGACGCGGTGCGGAACGTGGCCGTCACGCCGTCGCAGGTGATCCGCCAGTCGTCGACGCCGTCCGCGGCCTCGAACTCGTTGGGCGTGAGCAGGTTGGGGTCTCGTTCGTCGCTCATGGGTGGAGCCTAGGCCGCGGATGTCGCCACCGACGCGTCATGTTTGGCCGCCCGACGGCTGCGTCGGGCTCAGCCGTGCTTGTGGTGCTGCTCGGCGCGGGCGAGGTCGCGGGCCAGGTCCTCGAGCGCGACGACGCGCTGCGTGCCCGCGAGCAGGTCGCGCAGCTGGACGTGGCCGTCGGCGAGCTCGTCGCCCAGGATCACCGCGAAGTGCGCCCCGTCCTTGCCCGCGGCCTCGAGCTGCCGCCCGAGCTTGCGCCGGCCGAGGTCCGCGCGGACGCGAAGGCCGGCCGCCCGGAGCTCCGTCGCGACCCGCAGCCGCCCGATCGTGTCGTCCGGGTCCGCGCTGGCGACGACCGCGAGCGGCCCGTCCGCGGCGGCCGCCGCGTGCCCCTGCTCGGCCAGCACGAGGGCGACCCGGTCCAGCCCCAGCCCGAACCCGATCCCGGGCGTCGGCTTGCCGCCCAGCAGCTCGACGAGGCCGTCGTACCGCCCGCCGCCGCCCAGCGCCTGCTGCTGGCCCTCGCGGCCCGCGACGTAGAACTCGAACGCCGTGCGCGTGTAGTAGTCGAGGCCGCGGACGAGGCCCGGCTCGACGCGGAACGGCACGCCCAGCGCCTCGAGGTGCGCCTTGACCGACTCGAAGTGCGCCGCGCACGCCTCGCACAGGTGGTCGGTGATCCGGGGCGCGGACGCGTTGAGCTCGGCCATCGCCGGGTCCTTCGAGTCGAGCAGCCGCAGCGCGTTGCGCTCGAGGCGATCGCGCTCGGTCGGCGGCAGCACGTCGGCATGGGCCCGGTAGTGGTCGGCGAGCGACGCGATGTAGGCCGGGCGGCAGGCCGGGTCGCCGATCGAGTTGACGAGCACCTCGACGCCCTGGACGCCGGCCTCCGTGTAGAACCGGTGCGCCGAGCTCGATGATCTCGGCGTCGATCGCCGGTCCCGGATCCCCGATCGCCTCCACGTCGAACTGCCAGAACTGGCGGTAGCGACCGGCCTGCGGGCGGTCGTAGCGGAACATCGGGCCGGTCGTCGTGAGCTTCACCGGCTGGGGCAGCGTCTGCATCCCGTGCTGGACGTACGCCCGCACGATCCCGGCCGTCGGCTCGGGGCGGAGCGACCAGGACTCGGCCTCCTCGGTCCGGGGCGCGATCCGGAACAGCTCCTTCTCGACGACGTCGGTGACCTCGCCGATCCCGCGCTCGAACACCGCCGTCTGCTCGAACAGCGGGGTCTCGATCGGCCGGTAGCCGTAGCGGTTGGTCAGGCCCGTCGCGATCCGCGTCAGGCGGTCGAAGACCGCGCGCTCCTCCGGCAGCAGGTCTCGGGTGCCCCTGGGGGCGCGGAACGTGGGCATCGGCGGCAAGGATACCGGCGTGGATGACCGGCGGATCGCGCTACGTGCGGCCGATGCAGCAGGACGAACGCGAGCGCGAGCACCGCCGTCGCGATCGCGCCGATCGTCGTCACGACGATCGAGACCTTGGCGGGCCGGAACGTCTCCGCCTCGATCCGGTCCTTGCCGTCCAGTAGCGGATGCCGCCGACGCCGACGATGAACGCCGCCGGTGAGGATCGACGTGATGGCCAGGATCTGGACGAGCCGGCCGTCCGCCGAGTCGACGCCGAGGAACTGGGCCGCCGCGATCCCGAGCGCGATGACCGCGAGCCCCGTGCGGAACCAGGCGAGGAACGTCCGCTCGTTCGCCATGTGGGTCCGGGCGCGGGTATCGGGATCGACCGCCATCGGGCGCAGTCTAGCGCCGCATCCCCGTCCCTAACCTTTACGTGAACGGTAAGGTTGCGCTAGACTGGGCGGGTGACCGACACCGTCTCCCCCACCCCCGCCACGGCCCCCGAGCGCCTCCTCCGCATCCAGGAGGTCGCCGCCGACACCGGGCTCACGCCGCGCGCCATCCGCTACTACGAGGAGCTGGGGCTGCTCGCCCCGGCCGCCCGCTCCGACGGCGCCTATCGCCTGTACGACGCGGAGGACCTCGAGCGCCTGCGGTTCATCCGCGGGCTGCGCGACGACGCCGGGTTCTCGCTCGCGGAGATCGGCCAGCTGCTCGAGGACGAGCAGGCCCGGACCCGCAACCGCCAGTCCTTCCGCTCGACCGCCGACGTCGCCGAGCGCCGCGCGATCGTCCTCGACAACATCGGCCGGATCGACCGCCAGGTGGCGACCCTGCGGCGCAAGATCGAGCGCCTCGAGGCGATGATCGCCGAGGCCGAGGACCGCCGCGAGCATCTCGCCGGCCATCTCGCCGACATCGACGCGGGTCGCGAGCCCAGCCACGGCCCGGAGGCCCACCGGAGGCCGTGCCGATGATCCGCGAGCCCGCCGGCGGCGCGCCCCGCAGCTCGGGATTCGCGTTCGCCAACGGCGGCCGGGCATTCCGGCACCGCAACTACCGGCTGTTCTTCGGCGGCCAGCTGGTCAGCCTCGTCGGGACCTGGATGCAGCAGGTCGCCCAGGCGTGGCTCGTCCTCGAGCTCACCAGCGACCCCCTGATCCTCGGCCTGACCACGGCCCTCGCGTTCCTGCCCGTGCTCCTGCTCGGGCTGTTCGGCGGCCTGATCGCGGACGCCCTGCCCAAGCGGCAGACGCTGATCGTCACCCAGGCGGTCCAGATGACGCTCGCGTTCATCCTGTTCGCGCTCGTCGTCACGGACACGGTCCAGGTGTGGCAGATCCTCGTGCTGGCCACGATCCTCGGCATCACCAACGCCGTCGACATGCCCACCCGCCAGGCGTTCACCGTCGAGATGGTCGGGCGCGAGGACGTCGCCAACGCCGTCGCCCTCAACTCGGCGGTGTTCAACGGGGCGCGGATCGTCGGGCCCGCGATCGCCGGCCTCACGATCGGCTTCTTCGGCGGCGACGTCAGCGCCGCGTTCCTGATCAACGGCCTGTCGTTCCTGGCCGTGATCATCGCGTACGCCGCGATGCGCGAGAGCGACCTCAACCACCGCGGCGACTACGCCCGCCCGGGGTCGCTCGCCGAGGTCCGCACGAGCCTCGCGGACGGGCTGCGCTACGTCCGCCGCCACGACATGGTGCTGATGATGACGCTGACCGTCGGCCTCGCGTCGACGTTCGGGTTCAACTTCGGGGTCATCATCCCGGCCCTCGCGAAGGACGTCCTGGGCACCGATGCGACCGGCTACGGGTTCCTCATGGCGGCGACCGGCATCGGGTCGCTCGTCGCGGCGCTCGGGATCGCGTTCTCGGGCCGCTCCCGACCGATCATCGTGCCGCTGGGCGCCGCCATCCTCGGCCTCGCCCTGCTCGCGACCTCGCTCGTCCAGGTGTTCCCGATCGCCCTCGTCACCATGCTGTTCGTCGGCTTCGGGGCGATCGCGATGGCCGCGACCGCGAACACGACGATCCAGCTCGCGGTCCCGGACGAGCTGCGCGGCCGCGTGATCAGCGTGTACACGACGGTGTTCGTCGGCTCGACGCCGCTGGGCGGCCTGCTGATGGGCTGGATCGCGTCCGCGTGGAGCGTCGACGCCGCGATCGCCGTCGGCGGCCTGGGGTCGTTCGTCGCCGGGCGTGATCGCGCTCGTCTGGCTCGCCCGGATCCAGGCCCGCCGGGGCCGGCCACTCACCGCGACGACGTCGATGCGTCCGCGCGATGCGACGGCCGTCGCGAGCGCCACGGGCGCGGGCGCGACCTCCGGCTCCGCGCGTCCCCGCTAGCCGCTCTCCTCGCCCGTCGGACGGTCCTCGAGGTCGATCGCGACCGGGAGCGACGTCCGCAGCCACGTCTTGAGCCCGGTGGTGCCGTACTTCGCGGCGATCGCCTCGCGCGCGTCGGGATCCTCCGGCCTCGTCCGGCGCGAGCACGCGCGCTCGTCCCTCGACCCGCACCCCGCCCGCGACGATCGCGACCGCCGGGTCCGCCCGCAGGTTGCGCACCCAGTGCGCCGCCTCACCGCCGCCGCTCAGCAGGTAGACCGTCCGGCCCGACAGCCGCGAACCAGATCGTGATCGCGCGCGGCTCGCCGCTCGTGCGGCCGCGGGTGACGAGGGTGCACTCGATCGCGCGGGCGAAGGCGTCCTCGGCGCCGGTCACCGGCCGTCCCGCCTCAGCCGAGGTCGCGCTGGACGCTGAGCACGTCCTTCAGCTGCTCCACGCGGCTCATGACCTTGGCCAGCTGGGCGACCGACGCGACCTGGATCGTCATCGTCACCTCGGCGGTGTGGTCCGGGCTGACGCCGACGTTCGCGGCGAGGATGTTGACCTTGTTCTCGGCCATCACCTGGGTGATGTCGGACAGGAGGCCGGTCCGGTCGTACGCCTCGACCCGGATCGCGATCGGGTACGTCTGCGCGGGCGCCGCCTCCCACTCGACGTCGATCAGCCGCGAGACCTCGCGCTCGTTGAGGACCGTGGGACACGAGCGGAGGTGGACGGTGATCCCCTTGCCCCGGGTGATGAACCCCTGGATCGGGTCGCCCGGGATCGGGTGACAGCACTTGGCGAACCGCACGAGGAGGTCCCCCACCCCCTTGACGCGGACGCCGCCGGCGCGGGCGGGCTGCTGGGGCGCGATCGTCGGCAGCGTCGTCGCGCCGTCGTCCAGGACGCCGAGCCGCATGACGACCTGCTGGGCGCTGATCGCGCCGTAGCCGATCGCGGCGAAGAAGTCGTCCAGCGTCTCGTGCTGGTAGCCCTTGGCGACCTCGGCGACGCGCTCGAGGCCCACCGCCTGCACGCTCGTCCGGGCGAGGCGGCGGAGCTCGCGCTCGAGCGACTCGCGGCCGTGGATGATGTTCTCGGCGCGGTCCTTCTTCTTGAACCATTGCCGGATCTTCTCCCGCGCGTGGGAGGTCCGGACGAGGTTCATCCAGTCGCGCGACGGGCCGTGCTCGCCCTTGGTCGTGACGATCTCGACGATGTCGCCGTTCTTGAGCCGGTAGTCGAGCGGCACGAGCCGGTTGTTGACCTTGGCCCCGATCGTCCGGTGGCCGATGTCGGTGTGGATCCGGTACGCGAAGTCGAGCGGCGTGGCGCCCGCGGGCAGGTCCTTGATGTCGCCCCGCGGCGTGAACACGAACACCTGGTCCTGGAAGATGTCGAGCTTGATGCCCTCGACGAACTCGGTCGCGTCGGACTCGCTGACGTCGCGCTGCCACTCCATGAGCTGGCGCAGCCAGGCGAGCTTCGCGTCGTAGTCGCGCTCGGCCTTCGAGCCCTCCTTGTACCGCCAGTGGGCCGCGATGCCGACCTCGGACACCTGGTGCATCGCATGGGTCCGGATCTGGATCTCGAGCGGCTTGCCGTCGAGCGCGATCACGGCGGTGTGGAGCGACTGGTAGAGGTTGTTCTTGGGGACGGCGATGTAGTCGTCGAACTGGCCGGGGATCGGGCGCCAGATCGAGTGCACGACGCCCAGCGCCGCGTAGCAGTCGCGGACCTCGTCGACGAGCAGGCGGATGGCGTAGACGTCGTAGATCTCGCCGAACTCCGCGCTCTTGCGCTGCATCTTCTTCCAGATGCTGTAGATGTGCTTCGGGCGGCCCTGGAGCTCGGCCTCGATGCCCGCGGCCCCGAGCTTCGGCCGCAGCTCCTCGATCGCGCGCTCGATGTACGTCTCGCGGCCCTTGCGCCGGGTGTCGAGGAGCTTGGCGAGCTCGCGGAACGACTCGGGCTCGAGCGCCTTGAAGCTGAGGTCCTCGAGCTCCCACTTGATCTGCCAGATCCCGAGCCGCTCCGCGAGCGGGGCGTAGATCTCCATCGTCTGGCGCGCGATCCGCTGCTGCTTCTCGGTCTTGAGGGCACCCAGCGTGCGCATGTTGTGGAGCCGGTCGGCGAGCTTGATGAGGACGACCCGGATGTCCTCGGCCATCGCCAGGAACATCTTCCGGATGTTCTCGGCCTGCTGCTGCTCGTGGCTGTGGGTGCTGAACTTCGAGAGCTTCGTGACGCCGTCGACGAGGTGGGCGACCTCGGGGCCGAACCGCTCCTCGACGTCGGCGAGGCTGTACTCGGTGTCCTCGGGCACGTCGTGGAGGAGCGCCGCGCTGACCGCGATCGGGTCGATGCCGAGCTCCGCGAGGATCTGGGCCGAGGCGATCGGGTGGGTGACGTACGGCTCGCCCGAGGCGCGGACCTGCGTCTGGTGCGCCTCCACGGCGAGGTCGAAGGCGCGGTCGACCGACTCGAGGTCGGCCTGCGGGTGGTGCGCCTTGAGCGTGGCGTGGAGGTCGCGGCGGAGCGACTCGAGGTCCCAGGCCGGCGCCTTCGCGGCGGTGCCGGCGGCCGCACCCTCGCGACGCGGGCCGCGCCGGGCCGGCACCGGTGCCTGCTGCGTGGCAGCGAGCGGCACCTCGGGATCGCGAACGACGGGCTCGGCCATGGAATCGAGTCTACCGCGTGCCGTTCGAGGGCCCGTGCGGCGGGACGGTCAGCCGAGGAGGCCGATCGCGAGGTCGCCGTCGAGCTGCAGGTCGCCGTCGGGCGTCACGAGCACGTCGGTCAGGCGGATCGGCAGGTCCTCGCCGCCGCGCAGCAGGATGACCTGCTCCAGCCCGAGCGGGTTGTCGTCCACCTCGAGCACGAGGTTGCCGGCGCCGTCGACATCGAGCGTGCCGCCGACCTCGATGCCGGCGTCGATCGTGAGCCGGTCCGGGTCACGCAGCGTCACCGAGCCGGGTCGGGCGCCCGTGCGCTCCTCGACGGCGTCGGCGATGAGGCCCTCGGCGACGTGCGCCGTCGATCACGGTCGTCGCGGTGACGTCATCCCCGCCGCCCGATGACGGCGATCTCGTCCAGGGTCACCTCGCGGCCCACCGAGGTCCTCGATCGTGACGTCGGTCAGGGAGCCCTCGACGCCGCCGGCCGAGCGATCGAGGATCGAGACGTCGCGCAGCACGAGGTCGAGCTCGCCGATCGCGAGGTCGCGGAACGTCGCGTCCGTCGCCCGGACGCGCACCCGGTCGGCGTGGAGCCCGATGAGGTCCGTCGGCGGGTCGCTCGACACCGTCACGGTCGTGTCGTCGGCCTGGAGGCCCGCGGCGGTGACCGCGGTCGTGACCATGCCGGCGGCGACCTGCGGCAGCCCGACGACGACGATCAGCGCGACGACCGCCGCCCCCAGGGCGAGCGTGAACAGGCAGCCGCGCATCAGCCGGCCCAGCCCATCGTGGTGAGGGTCTCGCGCGCGACCGCCGCCTCGTCCCACGGCAGCGCGTGGTCGGCGTACAGGATCGTCGGCTCGTGGCCCTTGCCGGCGAGGAGCACGACGTCACCGGGCCGCGCCCGCTCGAACGCCGCCTCGATCGCCGCCCGCCGGTCCGGGATCGCGAGCACGTCCACGTCTCGGTGCCGGCCCGCGCTCTCCGCGCCGCGCACGATCTCGTCGATGATCGCCGCGGGGTCCTCGCCGCGCGGATCCTCGTCGGTCGCCACGACGAGCCGGCACCGCTCGCCCGCGATCCGGCCCATCTGGCCGCGCTTCGCGGTGTCGCGCTCCCCGCCCGAGCCGAACACGGCGACCAGCGCGCCACCCCGGGCCGCGGCGACCGGCGCGAGCAGGTCGAGGACGCCGGCCAGCGACGCCGGCGAGTGGGCGTAGTCGACGATCACCGCGAACGGCTGGCCGTGGTCGATCCGCTCCATCCGGCCCGGGACACCCTCGACCGCCTCGAGGCCCGCGCGGACCGCGGCCGGCATCCAGGCCAAGGCCGTCACCCGAGCGCGACGACGGCGAGCGCGTTGTGCACGTTGAACCGGCCGGCGAGCCGGAGCTCGATCGAGCGCCTCGCCCGACGGCGCCACGTAGCCGATCCGCAGGCGCCGGGCGTCCTCCTCGATCCGCGTCGGCCGCACGTCCGCCGCCGCGTCCTGGCCGTAGGTCAGCACGGTGGCGCCCGCCTGGCGGGCCGTCGCCTCGAACCACGAGCCGGCCGGGTCGTCGCGGTTGATGATCGCGAGCTTGGGCCACGCCACGCCGCCCACGGTCGTCGCGGGGTTCGCGTCACCCGGGGCGAGCGCGGCGAACAGCCGGATCTTGGCGGCCCGATACGCCTCGAACGAGCCGTGGAGGTCGAGGTGCTCGTGGCTGAGGTTGGTGAAGATCGCCGCGTCGTACGCGACCCCGAGCACGCGGTCGAGCGCGAGGGCATGGGACGTCGTCTCGAGCACGGCCGCCTCGTTGCCCGCCGCGACCATCGCGGCGAGGGTCGCGTGGAGCTCCGGGGCGCCGGGTGTCGTCACGTGGGCCTCGTGGCGCTCGCGGGCATCGCCCACCTTCGTCTCGACCGTCCCGATCATGCCCGTGGACACGCCCGCCGCCTCCAGCGCGGCCACCGCGAGGAACGAGGTCGTCGTCTTGCCGTCCGTCCCGGTGATCCCGACGACGCCGAGCCGGCGCGACGGGTCGCCGTACCACCAGCCGGCCGCATGGGCGAGGGCGGGCCGGGCGCCGGTCACGACGACCTGCGGCAGCGGCGTCCCGGGCACGGCCCGCTCGACGATCGCCGCGGCGGCGCCGGCCTCGGCCGCGGGCCGGACGTACTCGGTGCCGTCGACGTGGAAGCCCGGGACCGCGACGAACAGCGTCCCCTCCTCCACCTCGCGCGAGTCCTCGACCACGCCCCGGACCGGCACGTCCCCCACCCCGCCGACGCCGATCGGCAGGTCGTCGCGCCGCGCGCCGCGCAGGAGGCCGGCGGCGTCGAGCCGGGCGAGCAGCCCGGCCAGCGGCCGCGGCTCGGTGGGCTCGGCCGCCGCGATGGCCGCCGCGACCGGGGTGTCGCGCATCGTCGTCCGGTCGCTCATCGGGCGGTCCGCCCGGGCGTCACGAGGCGTTCCACCCGCGACAGCCCGCGGCCCAGCGCGTAGCGCCACGGCCGCGCGACGCGCTCCTGGGCGCCGGCGAGCGCCACCCACTCCGCCCCGAACGACCGCTTGTGCTCGTACAGGCCATAGGTCGGCTCGCCCTCGGTCGGGATCCGCCGCGCGCCGGGGAGGTCCACGCCGCCGAGGTCCATCTCGGTCCGTGCCTCCGCGAGCGCGAGCTGGATCGCGCGCCACCGGAGGAGGTGCATCGCGCCCGGGTGGTCACGCCGCCGCTCGGCGCGGTCGCCGCTGTGCTGGGTCGACAGCCGCCGCCCGTGGCGGTACAGGACGAGCCCGCCGAGCACGTCGCCGTCCGGCGCGCCCTCGCGGGCCTCGAGATAGACGAGGTGCCCCGCCTCGAGCGCGCGGCCCCACCAGGGCAGGAACTCCTCGGGCCCGGCGAACCCGAAGCCGCGCCGGTCGCCCGTCGCGCGGAGCAGGCCGTAGAACCGGCGCAGGGCGTCCGCGCCATCCTCCGTCGCGCGGACCGTGCCCTCGAGCTCGGTCGTCGCCGCGTCCCAGCGCACGACGACGACGCCGTCACGCTCGGCGCGCCGGATCCGCTGCCGGGTCGCCTTGGCGATGCCGTCCATCACGGCCTGCTCGTCCGTGCCCGCCGGCAGCGGCAGCGCCATCCGGTGGCGGGACGGCTGGATCTCCGGGATGCCGTGGAAGCCGACGCCATCGAGCGCGCGGCCGTACGCCTCGTTGGCGTCGGCGACCTCGGGGTCCGCGGCGAGCACGTCCATGCCGCCGTCCGAGAGGTGGACCGCGAGCGCGGCGAGCGACTCGCCGACCCGCACGCCGTCAGCGTCGGTCGCCCACGGCGTGCCGTCCACGACGGGGCCGCGCGGCACGTACGCCGAGCCGCCGCCGATCCCGTGCCACGGCCGCACGAGGACGAGGGCGCGGGCGTCGCCCACGACGTGGAACCGAGCCTCCCAGCCCGTCGCCTCGCGATGCGCGGCCCAGGCCCGCGACTGGAGCACGTGGCCGCCCTCGGCGTCCACGGCGCGCGCGTCCCAGTCGTCGAGCTCGTCGGCGGCCAGCTGGCGGACCGCCGTCATGCGTCGCCCCCGTCGGCGCCCCCGTCCCCCGCGTACCCCGAGGCCGACGAGCCGCCCTTGAGCCCGTGCCGCAGCCGCTCGACGCGGACGCGCGGCGGCCTGGGCGACGGCATACGTCCGCCGCCCGAGCGGGTCGAGCACGAGGTCGTACGCCCCGACGTAGTGGATCTCGCGCCCGCCGAAGCCCGTCTTGAAGTGGGCGATCCCCGCGTGGGCGAGGCCCCACAGGTCGTACGAGGTCGCGCCCTGCTCGCGCGAGCTGCGGATCGCCTCCCACTTGAGCAGGTAGTTCGCGCGGCTGTCGGCGCCGGCCGGGGTCATGCCGCCGTACGGCTCGACGACCCGGGTGCCGGCGCGGACGAGGAACAGCGTCGCGACGGGCGTGCCGTCGGGCAGCTCGGCGAACAGCAGCCGCGCGCGGCCGGCGGGCGCGTAGGCCTGCCACACGTCGTGGTAGGCCGACTTGGCGCGGATGAGGAACCCGGCCCGGTCCGCGGTCTCCTGGTAGATCGCGTAGAACTCGTCCAGGCGCTCGGGCCCGGCGTCGACGATCCGGACGCCACCGGTTCGCGCCTTGTTCACGTACTGGCGCCACTTCTTGCGCAGGTCGCCCCACAGCGCGTCCTCGTCCGCGGTCAGGTCGATCGCACGGGTCGAGACGGGCTGGATCGCCGTCGCCTGCCTGCCACCCCGCGGCCGCAAGCGCGTCGGTCACCCGGCCGCCCTCGTCGCGACCGGCGCCGCGCTCGATCTCGGGGTCGATCCGCAGGTGGCTC
Source organism: uncultured Chloroflexia bacterium (assembly GCA_963763075.1). Classification (GTDB taxonomy): domain Bacteria; phylum Chloroflexota; class Limnocylindria; order Limnocylindrales; family CSP1-4; genus CAIXZV01. The sequence goes on from CAVXNF010000006.1 coordinate 388,481, forward strand.
GGCCGGCCGGCGCCCTTGAGCCGCTCGCGGGCGAGCTGCGTGAAGCGCTCCAGGGCCGCCTCGTCCCAGGTGCCGAGGACCGGGCCACGCGGGGCGTACGCGAACGACCACGGCAGCGGACCCGGACGGCGGAGCAGGACCTGCGCCCCCACGGCGTCCGCTCCGTCGCCGTCGAGCATCCGCCGCGAGCGCCAGCCGTTGACGGCCTTGACGCGTGCCCAGGCCGTCAGCTGGAGGTACGAGCCGAGCGGGTTCGCCTCGACCGCCTCGTCCCAGGCGGCCGGGTCGGGGCGGCCGTGGACGGGCCGTGCCTCGGGGTCCGGCGCGGGAGCGGTCACGGGCGTCCCCGCCGGCGCATGAGGTCGGCCATCACCCCGACGATAGTGCGGAGCTCCTCCATGCGCAACGCGGCCGCCCCGGCGACGACCACGAGCCCGCCGGCCGCGGTCGCGGCGACGAGCCGCACCAGCACGAGCAGCTGCGACGGGTCCTCGCCCCACGCGGTCACGAGGGCGCTGTTCACGAGGTACGCGGCCGCCGCCCCGAGCAGCGGCGAGCACCGTCGACACGAGCCCGACCCGCACGACCGACCGAGGCCGAGCCCGGCGACGCGGCGGCGCAGGATGATCGCGAGGATCAGCCGTCTCGACCCAGGCGCCGATCGCGATCGCGGCCGCGAGCCCCACGACGCCGTAGGGACCGACGAGCACGACGGCGAACGCGATGTCGACCGCGACCGCGACGAGCGCGGCGAGGACCGGGGTCAGCGTGTCCTGGCGGGCGTAGAAGGCCCTCGCGAGCACGGCGATCAGCGAATGGGCGGTGAGGCCGAGCAGGAACGCCTGGAGGGCCGCGCTCGTCGCATCGAGCAGCGGCTCGTCGGTGGCGCCGTAGTCGAACAGCAGCCGCGTGACGTCGTCCGCGACCACGAACCCGATGGCGGTGATCGGCACCATGACGAACGCGAGCAGCCGGAGCGCCCGGACGAGGAGCCGCCGGAACGCGTCCGCGTCGCCGAGCGCCGACTCGCGCGAGAGCGACGGCAGGAGGACGATGCCGAGCGGCACCCCGATGACGCCGATCGGGATCTGGAGCACCGCGAACGCGAACGTGAACGCCGCGATCGCGCCGGTGGCGAGGGTCGACGCGAGGCTCGTCATCACCAGGAACACGACCTGGACCGCCCCGAGGCCGAGCGCGCGCGGCGCCATCAGCACGAGCGTCTTGCGCGCGTCCGCGTCGCCGAGGTCGACCCGCGGCGTGATCCGCGCGCCGATCCGGCGCATGACCGGCAGCTGGACGAGCAGGTGGCCCAGCGCGCCGAGGACGACGCCGATCGCGAGGCCGACCACGCCGAACGGCGGCACGAACAGCAGCGCCCCGACGATGATCGCGACGTTGTAGACGATCGGGGCCAGGGCGGCCGCCCCGAACCGGCCCTTGGCGTTGAGGACGCTCGTCGCGACGGCGCCGGCGGCGAGGAACAGCGGCGCGAGCACCATGACCCGCGTCAGCTCGACGGTCTGGGCCAGCTGCGCCTCGTCGAACCCGGGCGTGATGATCGGCACGAGGACCGGGGCGAACACGAGCACGAGCAGCGCGAGGACCGCGAGCGCGCTGAGCATCAGCGTCGTCACGGTGGACACGACGCGCCACGCGTGGGCGTCCTCGTCCTTCGCGAACAGCCCGGCGACGACCGGGATCATCGCCGACGACAGCGCCCCGGCCGCCACGAGCTGGAACAGGAAGTCCGGGATGCGGAACGCGGCGAAGAACGAGTCGAGCTGCGACGGGTCCGGCACCGCGGCCGCGATGACGACATAGCGGAGGTAGCCGAGGATCCGCGAGATCGCGAACGCGACGGTGACGATGATCCCGGCGCGGGCGAGCGTGCGGGTGGTGGCGCCGGGGCGCCGGTCGTCTTCCTCGGGCGGCGCCGCGCGAACCGGCGCCGCGTCGTCCACGTCGGCGACGTCGTCCATCACGAGCTCCGGGCGCGGGGGTGGGCGTCGCGGTACGCGTCGCGCAGCCGGCCGGGCGAGACGTGGGTGTAGATCTGGGTCGTCGCGAGGCTCTCGTGCCCCAGCAGCTCCTGGACGACCCGCAGGTCCGCGCCGCCCTCGAGCAGGTGGGTCGCGAAGCTGTGGCGCAGCGTGTGCGGGCTGACGCCCTCGGGCAGGCCGGCCTCGCGCCGGAGCCGGTCGAGCCGTCCGCGCAGGCCGCGCACCCCGAGCGGGGCGCCCTGGTGGTTGAGGAACACGGCGGTCGGCTCCTCGGTGCCGGCCGGGGCCCGGCGGGCGAGCACCGGCCGCGCCTCGTCGAGGTACGCCTCGAGCGACTCGCGCGCCGGCCGTCCCAGGAGCCCGATCCGCTCCTTGCGGCCCTTGCCCAGGACCCGCAGCTGGCCGCGCCGCAGGTCGAGCGAGCCGAGGTCGGCCGCGGCGAGCTCGCTGATCCGCAGCCCGGCGGCGTAGGCGGTCTCGACGAGCGCCCGGTCGCGGAGCGCGATCGCCCGCGCGAGGTCCGGGTCGTGGCGGCCGCGGCCGAGGCCCGTCGTCCCGCCGCCCGCGGCATCGACCCGGTCGAGGTCCGCGTCCACCACCGCGAGCAGCGCCTCGACCTGGTCGACCTCGAGGACCTTCGGCAGGCGGCGCGGCAGGCGCGGGGTGGCGATGGCGCCCCACGGGTCGCCGGGGACGAGCCCGGACCGGGCGCAGTAGCGGTAGAACGAGCGGAGCGCCGCCAGCCGTTGCGCGACCGACGTCCGGGCGTGGCCCTCGGTGAGCTCCGCGAGGTACGCGCGGAGGACCGGGCGGCCCGGGGCCTGCCAGTCCGCGTCGCGTGCCTCGATCCAGGCGAGGTACGCGGTCACCGTCGCCTCGTACGAGCGCTGGGTGTTGGGCGAGGTGTCACGGGCCTCGAGGGATCGCAGGAACCGCCGCAGGGCGTCGTCCGCGTCGCTCATGCCCCGCCCGCCGGGCGGCCGATCGCGCGCGCCGGCGCGACGCTCACGCGGAGGCGCGCCGGGACGAGGCCCCCGATCGCGGCGAGCCTTCGGCCCGCGTCGACCGCCGTCCACCGCCGGTGCGTCCGCCGCCGCCCCACGCCGAGCGCCACGTGCCGGCCGCTCGAGCGCGGCCGGGTTGGGCGGTCCACCGGGCAACCGCAGCCCGGCGAGCTCGCCCGCGGGCAGCGGGATCTCGGCGCCGCAGGTCATGCACAGCCCGGCCTCGCCGCGGCGCACGATCGCGCCCTTGCCGTCGGTGTGGATCTCGTGGATCGCGCCCGTCGGCTGGTCGTTGCTGGTGAAGTCGCACTTCGGGTAGTTCGAGCACCCCCAGAAGACGTTCCCCGTGCGCCGGGCGCGACGCGCGATGAGGTGCCCGTCGGCGTTCTTGGGGCAGGTGACCTCGAACGGCAGCTGGTCGGGCGGCGGCGGGCCGTCCTTGCGGATGTACGTGCAGTCCGGGTAGCGCGAGCAGCCGACGAACGCCCCGAACCGGCCGCGCTTCGTCGCGAGGGTGCCCTCGCCGCACTGCGGGCAGGGATCGCCGTCGCCCTCGAGCTTCGGGGCCTCCTCGCCGGGCAGCGGGCGCGTCTCCTTGTGCTCCGGGTACAGCGTGCAGGCGAGGAACTTCCCGTTGCGGCCGAGCCGGATCACCATCGGGTGGCCCTCGGAGCACACCTCGTCGGTCTCCTCGGTCGTGAAGTCGGCGCGCTTGAGCTCGCGGCGCTTCTCGTCGACCCGCGTCTTGAGCGGCGTGAAGAACTCGCGCAGGAGCGGGACCCACGCACGCTCGCCGCGGGCGACCTCGTCGAGCTCGTCCTCCATGCGCGCGGTGAACGCGAGATCCACGTACTCGCCGAAGTGCGTGACCAGCAGGTCCGTGACGATCTCGCCGATCTCCTCGGGGTGCAGGCGGCGCTCCTCGACCCGGACGTAGCCGCGCTCGCCGATCGTGGACAGGGTCGCCGCGTACGTCGACGGGCGGCCGATGCCGTGCTCCTCGAGCGCCTTGATCAGGGTCGCCTCGGTGTACCGCGGCGGGGGCTCGGTGAAGTGCTGGGTCGGCGTGACCGACTGGACCGATGTCGCGTCGCCCTCGGCCAGCGGCGGGAGCGTGCGCTCGGCCTCCTCGGCGGCGGTGTCGTCCTGGCCCTCGGTGTAGACCCGCGAGAAGCCGTCGAACAGGGTCCGGGTCGCCGAGGCACGCAGCCGGTAGTCGTCCGCGACGAGCTCCGCGGTCGTGGTCTCGAGCTCCTTGGGCGCCATCTGCGAGGCGATCGCCCGCTGCCAGATGAGGCGGTAGAGCCGCAGCTCCTCGGCCTTGAGGTGGGCGCGCATCGAGTCCGGATCGCGCATGAACGAGGTCGGCCGGACCGACTCGTGGGCCTCCTGGGCGCCCTTCGCCTTCGTCTTGTAGACGCGACCCTTGCCGGTGCCGTACTGCTCGCCGAAGCGCGAGGCGATGACCTCCTGCGCCTCGGCCATGGCCACCGACGCGATCGCCGTCGAGTCCGTCCGCATGTAGGTGATGAGGCCGACGTGGCCGTCGGGCGTGTCGACGCCCTCGTACAGCCGCTGGGCGATCGACATCGTCCGCTTGGGGCTGAAGCCGAGCTTGCGGCTCGCCTCCTGCTGGAGGGTGCTGGTGGTGAACGGCGGCGCCGGGTTGCGCTTGGACTGGCGCTTCGCGATCGACTCGACGACCGGTCGCAGGAGGCGGATCGCCGCGGCGTGGCGCTCGGCGGTCTCGCCGTCGCTGATATCGACCGTCTTGCCGTCGATCCGGACGAGATCCGCGGTGAAGGTGGCGCCGCCGGCCGTCTCGAGCAGCGCCTCGAGCGTCCAGTACTCCCGCGCCGTGAACGCGCGGATCTCCCGCTCGCGCTCGACGACCATGCGGACCGCGACCGACTGCACGCGCCCGGCCGACAGGCCGCCGCGGACCTTGCGCGACAGGAGCGGGCTCAGCGTGTAGCCGACCAGCCGGTCGACGATGCGCCGCGTCTGCTGCGCGTCGACGAGGTCCTGGTCGATCTCGCGCGGGTTCGCGAACGCGTCGCGGATCGCGCCCTCGGTGATCTCGGAGAAGGTGACCCGGCGGCGCTTGCCCTCGGGGACGTTGGCGGCCTCGGCCACGTGCCACGCGATCGCCTCGCCCTCGCGGTCGAGGTCGCTGGCCAGCCACACGTCCTCTGCGCCGCGCGCCGCCTTCTCGATCGCCGAGACCTGCTTGCGGCGGTCCTCGGGGATGACGTACTCGGGCAGGAAGTCGTGATCGACGTCGACGCCGAACTTGCCCTTGCCCGGGTTCTCGGGCAGGTCGCGGACGTGGCCGTACGACGCGAGGACCTGGTAGTCCCCACCGAGGTAGCGTTCGATCGTCCGCGCCTTGGCGGGCAATTCCACGATCACGAGATGCTTGGCCATGGCGGCGCGGAGTGTAGCACCGGGGTGCTCGACTCCCGCTCATCCGTCGCTCAACGCGCGCGTGCGTGACGCGGGCGGGCGACGGGGCTCAGATGTCGCGGATCCGCTGGAGGAAGCCCTCGTCGATCTCGAGCTCGAGCTCCTCGTCGGGGGCAGGCTCGGGCGCGCCCACGGCCACCGGGAGCAGCGACTCGGACTCGGGGAGGTCGTCGTCCGCCGGGTCGTACGCGGCGTCGTCGTCCTGGACCCCGGCCGCCGCGGCACTCGCACCGGCGGCGCGACGAGGGCTGGCCCGATGCTTGGCCATCTCGTGCTCGGGGATCTCGAGGAAGCGGATGATGTGGTACGGGAAGAAGAACGTCGAGCTGGTCTGGTCGATGAACACCGGCCGCTTCCCGTCCATCATGCGCACGTTCGTGCACACGAGGCCCGCGTCCGCCTGCGTCGGCAGGTCGAACAGGTCGCACAGCAGCGGCTGCTCGTTCTCGACATGGATGCACACGTTTCGGATCACGTGCCCATGCTCGCCGCCGGCAGTGCCGTGCGTCACCGCCCCGATGGTCCCACCCGGCGTGGGAACGATGCGTCAGCCCGCGTAGAAGTCGATCACCAGCCGGACACGCCCGCCGGACACCCAGACCCCGATGCCGACCTGCCGGAACGCCGGGTTCATGAGGTTCCGGTAGTGGCCGCCGTTCCAGGGCCGCTCCGACTGGTAGAACAGGTGCGTCCCGAGCACGGAGGCGAACGGCGAGCCGGCCGAGCGGCAGCCGATGTTCTCGGCCCAGTTGTAGCCACCGAAGCCGGCCGCCCGCAGGCGGTCGCCCGGGTTGCCGCCGATGAAGTGGCTGCACGCGTTGCGGGTGGCGAGGAGGCGCGCATAGGGGCGCGCGACGCGGTTGGAGATCGCCGAGCTGAGCGACAGCGCCGCGACGTTCCGCCCGCCCGGTGACGAGCACGCCCCGGACGACGTCACCCAGCCGCCGGTGCGGGTGCAGTTCATGAGGCGCAGGTAGTAGGTCTCGACCGCGGCCCACGTGCCCGAGGCGGCGCCGCCCGCGCCGGTCGGGATCCCGGCGAGGTCGGTGACCGGGCGGGGCACGGTCCGGAAGGCGATCTTCTTCGGGTGCTCGATCGGCGCGCCGGCGGCGGACCGGGCGGACAGGTCGACGCGGACGACGACCTTGGCGTCGTACGGCAGGCGCTTCTTCGGCGTGAACGTGAGCCGGGTGCCGTCCGGGGACCAGCGCACGGTCCCCTTGACCGCCTTGCCGTCGGCGGTGACGTGGGTCGCCTTCGCGGTGCGCGCCTCGTCCATCCGCCCGGTGAACCGGACCGTGATGGCGGCGTTGCGGGCCACCCGCGCGGTGTCGTCCTTGGGCTTGACGCCGGCGACCGAGGGCGCATCCACCGTGGTGACCTCGACCGGGTCCATGGTGGCGAACGGGACGCCGTTCGCGTCGACGAGCCCCTCCAGCCACAGCCGGTAGGTCGTGTCGGGCGCCAGCGTGCCGAACGGCTCGAACCGGTAGCGCGCCCGCCGTCGGTTCCGCGATGAGGTCGCCGGCGAGCGGCGGGTCGGCCCGGAGCGCCGCCCGGACCGCGGCGACGGGCATGGCGCGGTCGAGGCGGAACCGGAACGACGTGTCGAGACGCACGAGCGACGGCGTGGTCATCGTGGCGGCGATCGACGCGGTGCCGCCGGTGCCGGTGAGCACGACGCTCCGCAGCGGGGCGGCCAGGCTGCCACCCTCGACGCTCGTCGCGCCCCTGCCGACGACGACCTGGTACAGCGTGTCCGCGCGCCAGTGGCCGGCGGGCCGGAGCGTTGCCCGCGTGTTCGTCGAGTCCCACTCCAGGCGGTAGGCCGTCGGCGGGTCGACCCGGAGAGCCGCGGCCACGGAGTGGTGGTCCATCGGCCGGTCGAAGGTCACCGCGAACGGCGTCGCCGGGTCGTGGGCCGTGCCGATCGGCACGAACAGGTCCGCGGAGACGAGCGCAGGCGTGGTCGCGGGGACCGCCGTCCCGGGGGACGGCGTCGTTGACCGTGATGAGCAGGGCGATCGCGGCCGCGATGCCGGTGACACCGCCGACGCGGAGCACGCGGCTCCGGGCGATGAGCGTCCCGACCAGCTCACCGAGCGCGATGGGCGCGGCGAGCAGCACGGCACCGGGCTTCCGCAATACGTCGTCCTCCAGGTGCGACGCCGGGTGCCACGAGGCGTCGCGCGGCCGCCATGGGCGCTCGATCGGGGGCTCGGAACCCGACGGCCGGAATGGCCGTGAGGATACCACTCGGGTGGGGTCCGAGCCGTTTCGGTTGGGTGCCAGCCGACCGTCCGGCGTGTCAGGCGGCCCGCCGCGTCGTCACCCGCACCCGCGCCTTCGTGCCGCCCGCGGCAAGCGGCCCCGAGGCTCGATACCGGCCGTAGGCCTCGATCACGAGGCCGCGGATCTCGAGCGCCGTGAGCGCGCCGAGGACCGTGGCCGGGCCGAGCCCTGTCGCAAGCGCGAGCTCGTCAACCCCGGACGTGCCGGCGACCACGGCACCCGCGATCGCGCGCTCCACCGGGGGCAGCGCCGCGAGGACGGTGGCGGCATGGGCCGTGCGTCCGGGTGCCGCGCGACCGGCCGCTTCGATCGCGCCACCGACGAGCCCGAGGTCCTCGATCAGCTCCGGGATCCCGACGACGACTCGCGCCTCCGGCCCCGCCTCCCGCAGGAAGGCAAGGCTCCCGGCAACGGTCGGGTCGTCGAGGCGTCCGGGCACGAGGAACAGCCCCCGGCCCTGCTCCAGCGCCCAGGCTGCGGTCGTCAGCGCCCCACTGCGCGCGCCCGCCTCCACGACGACCGTCGCGTCCGCGAGCCCGCTGATGATCCGGTTGCGGCGCGGGAACGTCCCGCGGCTCGGGATGGTGTCCGGGGCGAACTCGCTGATCACCGCCCCGCCACCGTCGACGATCCGGCGGACGAGGCCACGGTGGGCGGCCGGGTACAGCCGTTCGTGACCACCGCCGATCACGGCGACGGTCGGCGTGCCCGCGTCGACGGCCGCGACGTGCGCCGCGGCGTCGATGCCGAGCGCGAGGCCGGACACGATCGTGGCGTCGAGTCCCGCGACCGCATCGGCGATCCGCGCCGCCGTCGCGCGCCCCGCCTGCGTCGGACGACGCGTCCCGACCACGGCGACGGCCCGCGGCCGGTCGAGCGACGCCAACGCGCCCCGCACGTACAGGACCGGCGGCGGCAGCTCGATCCGTCGCAGCCGGGCGGGGTACTCGGGATCGGCCAGGATGCAGATCCCGACGCCGGCGCGGCGGACCGGGCCGAGGATCGCCTCCGGCTCGTTCGCCGCCTGCACGATGGCGCGCGCCGTCGCCGGTGCGAGCGACGCGCCGCCGTCGGCGTCCGCCACCGCTTCGACGAGGATGACCGCCCCGCGACGACCCCGTGCCGCCGCGAGGACGGCCGACGCGCTGCCGAAGGCGCCGACCAGGCGCCCGAACGACACCGGTCCCACGCCGGCCGCCTCGCCAAGCACGACCCAGGCGTCGCGTTCCGCGTCGTCGCCCATCGCCTCGGGGACCTCGCCGGTGCGGCGTACCCGCTCGTCGGGCGGCGGCACGTCCGCGCCGCGTGGCCCGTACCGCCCGATGCCGAGCATCAGCCGGCCCGCTCGAGCGCGAGGCGGTCCACCGGCGCCCGGAAGCGTGCCGCCTCGTCGAGGTGCCTCGCGCGCACGGCCGGTGCCTCGTCGAGATCGGCGATCGTGCGGGCGACGCGCAGCAGGCGGTCCGTGCCCCGACCGGACAGGCCCTCCCGTTCCGCGAGCACGATCGCCCGGGTCACCGTGGAGGCGTCCATCGCACACGCGAGCCGGAGCCGGCTGCCGGACACGCGCCCGTTCGGCAGGCGGCCGTTCCGCGCCGCCTGGCGCGTCCGCGCCGCCGCGATCCGGCCCGCGACGGTCGCCGACGACTCCGGCAGCACGTCCGAGACGAGCACCGCGGGCGCGACCCTGTCGACCGCTACCCACAGGTCGATCCGATCCCGGAGGGGACCCGAGACCCGGCGCAGGTAGCGGTCCGGGACGCCGGGCGGACAGCTGCACGCGCGATCGGCCGATCCGAGCTGGCCGCAGGGGCACGGGTTCATCGCCGCGACGAACGTGAACCGCGCCGGGAAGACCTCGCTCCGGCCGACCCGGACGACGGACACGCTGCCCTCCTCCAGCGGCTGGCGCAGCGCCTCGAGCACGTCGCGGCCGAACTCGGGCAGCTCGTCGCACACGAGCACGCCCTGGTCGGCCAGGGTGACCTCGCCGGGCGACAGCCGCGGACCGCCGCCGACCATCCCGGCATAGGACGTCGTGTGGTGGGGCGTCCTGACCGGTGGCCGCCGCACGAGCGCCTCGACCGGGCGGGTCGCGGCGACCGAGGCGACGACCGTCGCCGCCAGGGCCGCCTCGTCGTCGAGATCCGGGAGCAGGCCCGGGATCGTGCGGGCGAGCAGCGTCTTGCCGGCACCCGGCGGCCCGAGCAGCAGCAGCGCGTGGCCGCCGGCGAGGGCGATCTCGAGCGCCCGGCGTGCGACCGCCTGCCCGCGCACGTCGACGAGGTCGACCGCCGGCTCGTCGGTCGCGGAGTGGCGGGGCTGGCCGCCGCGTCCCCGTCGATCGCCGGACCCGTCGCGCGGGGCAGCGGTCGTGGCCGCGGACGCCTCGCGCGCGGCGCCCGGAGCAGCTCCGCGGCCTCGGCCACGTCGGCGGCGGGCAGCGCCTCGATGCCGGCCGCCAGCCGGGCCTCCCCGACGGCCTCGGCGGGAACGACGACCCGCGGCACGCCCCGTCGCTGGAGCGCGAGGCACATCGGAAGGATCCCGGGGACGCGGCGCACCTCGCCGCCGAGCCCGAGCTCGCCGATCAGCGCCACGCGGCCCGGGCCCGCCCGCACCTGCTCCGAGCCGAGCAGGATCCCGAGCGCGATCGCGAGGTCCAGCGACGCGCCCGCCTTGCGCAGCTCCGCCGGCGCGAGGTTGACCGTGATCCGCCGGGGCGGGTGGTGGTAGCCGGCGTTCCGCAGCGCACCGCGGACGCGTTCGCGCGCCTCGGACAGGGCGGCGTCCGGCAGCCCCACGATCGTGAAGCCCGGCAGCCCGGGCGCGACGTCCACTTCGACCCGGACGACCCGGCCGGTGATCCCGTTGAGCGTGGCGGAGAGGAGGGTCGCGAGCACACGGCCACGCTAGGCCGATCGGCTCACCGCGCGATTGCGGGCCACTCACCCGCCACTTACGGGCGGGCGGGGCGAAGACCGGGAGGGCGGGCGACTACCGCCCGGCGACCGGCGTCAGCTGGGCGACCGCCTGGCCGGACGCCTTGTCGACGGCCCGCGCGAAGTCGAGCACGGAGCGCCCGAGGACCGAGTCCGGCTTCGAGACCATGAACGGGGCGCCGGTGTTGAGCGCGGAGATCGCGCCCCGGTACTCGTTGACGATCTGGAGCTCGATCGGGCGCCGCAGCGCGCCCTCGGCGCTCTTCACGTTGATGCCCGTGAACGCGTTCGAGCGGTTGAGGACGAGCTTGAGCTTGCCCGACTCGTAGCCCAGGTGGTTGATCGTCTCGAGCAGGAGGCGGACGTTCTTGAGGCACGAGAGGTCCGCGGTCATGACCGCGAAGATCGTCTCGGCCACGTCGAGGACCATGAGGTTCACGTCCTCGAGCCGCTTGTCGATGTCCACGATCACGTAGTCGTACTGGCCGGCGAGGATCTCGAGGATCTGGTGCATGTGCGGGGCGGTCACGAGCTCGGCGGACTCGGGGCTCGGCGGGGCGAGCAGCAGGTCGACCCCGGACTCGTGCGTCTGGACGATCGACTTGACGAGGTCCGCGTCCATCGCCGGCGCGCTGACCACGTCCACGATCCCCTTGCGGTCGAGGCCGAGGTCGAGGAACACGCGGTGGTCGCCGAACTGGAGGTTGCCGTCGACGAGGCAGACCCGCCGGCCGAGGCCCTGGAGCGCGATCGCCGCGTTGATCGCGATCGTCGTCGTCCCCACGCCGCCCTTCGCGCCGTAGTAGGCGTGGACGCGGCCCATCGGCGGCCGGCCCATGAGCGCCTCGCTGGGCGTGAACCGCGCGATGAGCGACTTCATCCGGGCGAGCAGCTCGGCCGGGTGGAACGGCTTGATGAGGTAGTCGTCGGCGCCGGCGCGGAGGGCGCGGACCTTCTGCTGCACGTCGCGGTCGGACGTGAGCATGATGATCGGCACGTGGCGACCGGGGCCTTCCTCGGCCCGGATCCGTGTCGCGACCTCGAACCCGTCGACGCCCACAGGGGTCGCGTCGAGCAGGATCAGTGACGGCGACTCCTTCTGCCACAGCGCGAGACCCTCGGCGCCATCGGCCGTGACGAGGACCTCGTACCCCTCCTGCTTGAGGGTGTACTGGAGGAGTCGCTGGACGCTCGCGTCGTCATCGACGACGAGGACCTTGCCGGCCATCCGACCTCCCGGATCGTCGCCGCTCCATGGCGGGCGCGTTCGCCCGACCCCGGCGGCGTCGTGATCAGCAGTATAGGGGCGACGTTGGCCGTGTCCCCGCTACGATCGGGTCATCGCGAACGCTGCGCGGAGATGATCCGTGACGGCGGCCTCGTACCCGACCGGGTCGGCCGCATGTCCCTGGCCGTGATCGGCGCCGGCGACGACCAGGTGCCGCGTCCCCGCCGGGGCGAGGGCGGCCAGGCGCCGGGCGTCGCGCAGCGGGACGGTCGCGTCGGCATCGCCGTGGATGAGCAGCAGCGGCACGTCCTCCAGCAGCGGCACCGTCCGGGCCGGCTGCGTGGCTCGCGGGTCCGCACCGGCCGTCCGCGCGATCCGCCCGAAGGCCCGGTCGGCGAGCCGACGCCCGAACGGCACGGGCATCCGGCTCGCGACGACGATCGCGAGCTCGGGTGGCACGGACTCCGCGACGATCGCCACGATCCGCGGCCGCGGCGCCTCGACGGTCGAGGCCGGCGCGTCCGCATCGGAATCGGCGGCGACCAGCCGGCCGTCCCCGAGCACGACGACGGACGCCAGCGCCGTGACCCCGCCCATCGACGAGCCCATGAGCGCCACCCGGCGCACGCCCCGATCGCCGAGCCACGCGAGCGCCCCCGCCACGTCCTCGACCTCGAGCACGCCGAACGTCGTCGGGCCGTCGTCCGAGCCGCCGTGGCCGCGGAAGTCGAGCCCCAGCACGTTCGCCGTCCGGCGCAGGTACGGCGCGTGCTCGACGAGGTCCGGCGCAACGGAGCCCGTCCAGCCGTGGAGCAGCAGCACGGCCTCGCGCGGGTCGGGCGTCCAGTCGTCGCCCTCGACGGGCTCGGCGGGCAGCCAGCGACCGGCCAGCCGCACGCCGTCGCGGGCCCGGAGGCGCGCGACCTCGCCGCCGAGCGCCTCGAGCGGCGCCCGGATCCCCGCCTCGTCGGGGCCGGTCCGTGGCGCGGCCATGAGGCGCCGCGCCATGCCGTCGGTCAGCGGCCGGATCGCGGCCACGGCGATGAGCGGCGCCGCGACCGCCACGAGCGCGCGACGGATCACGAGGCGGCAGGCCGCCGCCGGCGGCGCCACCACCCGGCGCGGCAGGACCACCGGCCGCGATCGCGCGGCGCCGACCCCCTGGGCGAGGCCCTCGGACACGTAGCCGCCGACCTGCTCGGCGAAGCGCGTGAACTCGGTGGGGATGACGTACTTCGTCGACGGGCTCGCCCCGATCGCCTTCAACGCCTCGAGGTACTGGAGCGCCATCGTCTTCGAATCGACCACGGACGCGGCCGTGAAGATGCGCTCCAGCGCCTGGCTGAACCCCTCCGCGCGGAGGATCGCGGCCTGCCGGTCGCCCTCGGACCGGAGGATGTTGGACTGCTTCTCGCCCTCGGCGACGTTGATCGCGGACTGGCGGGCGCCCTCGGACTCGGTGATGACGGCGCGGCGCGTCCGCTCGGCCGACAGCTGCCGGTTCATCGCGTCCTGGACGTCACGCGGCGGCGTGATCTCGCGGATCTCGACCGTCGTGATCTTGCCGCCCCAGCGCTCGGTGACCTCGTCCAGCTTGATCCGCAGGACCTCGTTGATCTGCTCGCGCTTGGACAGCACGTCGTCGAGCAGGATGTCGCCGATGACCGCCCGCAGCGTGGTGGTCGCCACGCCCTGGAGCGCGCCGGGGAAGTTGTTGACGTTGACGACGCTCTTGCAGCGCGTCGGCGATCCGCCAGTAGATGAGGAAGTCGACGTTGATCGGGGCGTTGTCCTTGGTGATCGTCGTCTGGCTCGGGACCTCGATGAACTGCTCGCGCATGTCCACCTTGACCGGCCGGTCGACGAGCGGGATCAGGAACCGGAGGCCCGGCTCGCGGACCATCGCCTCGTTGGTCTTGCCCAGCCTGAACACGACCATCCGCTCGTACTGCTGCACGACCCGGACGGACAGGTACAGGATCAGGAGGATGATGACGGCAAGGAATGCCAGGGCCGCAAGCGCGGCGACGAGCTCCATGGAGTCCTCCGGTGTCAGGCGAGGGTCGTCCGCCGGCGACGCCGGCGGAGGGGGGCTGGGTTCGGTCAGTGGGTCCGCCGGCTCGACGATCGCGGTCAGCCCGTCGAAGCGGACGAGCCGGACGTGGGTATCGCGCTCGAGGCGGCGTTCGTCGGTTGCGCGCGCCGTCCATGGCTCACCGCCGAGCAGCACGGTCCCCGTGGGCTCGAGCGGCGCCTGGACGATCCCCGGCGTGCCGGGCGGCACGGGCGCGCCGACCGTCCCCGACGACGCCCGGATCCGGCGGCCCAGGTACACGCCGCCGGCCGCGAGGGCCACGAGGACGAGGATGGCGAGCGAGTTCCACGAGTGCCTCCGGTGTCAGGCCTGGTCCGCCGGGAGGGCGGGCGTCGGTGCGGGCGGGGTCGGTGCCGCGTCATCCGGCAGGAGCTCGACGATGGCCGTGAGGCCGTCGAACCCGATCAGCCTGACAGGCGTCGCGCGGTCGAGTGGCCGCTCGTCGACCGTCCTCGCGGTCCACGTCTCGCCGCCGAGGTGGACGGTCCCGAGCGGCTCCAGCGGCGCCTGGACGATGCCCGTGGAGCCCAGCGGGACGGGCGTGCCGACGACCCCGGCCGGCGCCGGCATCCGGCGGGTCCGGATCGCGGCGAGCGTGATGAAGCCCATGAGGATGGCCGTGGTGGCGGTCGTGGTCACGATGAGCGGCGTGGCCACCTGGACCAGGGGCACCGTCGGGTCCGCGCCCGGCTCCGTGTACAGGGCGGACGCGCCCAGCGCGAAGCAGATGATCCCGCCCACGGTGAGCAGCCCGTGGCTCACGACCTGCGTCTCGAGCGCGAACAGCACGAGCCCCAGGCCCACGAGCAGCAGCCCCGCGACGTTGAGCGGCAGGCTGCCGAAGCCGATGAACGCGAGCAGGAGCGCCATCGCGCCCAGGATCCCGGTGACGAAGTTCGGGTTCTGGAGCTCGAACAGCAGCCCGTACAGGCCGATCGTGAACAGGACGAACGCCACGTTGGGGTCGCTCAGCAGGTGGAGCAGCGACTGGAACGCGTTCATCCCGACGTCGGTCACCGCGGCGTCCGTCAGCTCGAGCGTCTGCGGCACGCCGTTGACCGTGACCTCCGTGCCGTCGGCCTGGGCGAGGACCTCGTCGATCGTGGCGGCGATGCCATCCACCGCACCCGCGGCGACCGCGGCGCTGGCCGGATAGCTCTGGGCCTCGGCCACCGTCGAGACGGCCCACTCGACCGGCCGGCCGCGGTGCTCCGCGATCGCCGTCACGTTCGCGATCGCGTCGTTGCGCACCTTGTCGCCCAGCGTGCCCGGGATGTCCTCGCCGCTGCCCGAGACCGGCGACGCGGCGCCGATGTTCGTGCCCGGCGCCATGTACGAGAGGTTCGCGGCGAGGGTGATGAACGTCCCCGCGCTGGCCGCCCGGCCACCCGCGGGCGCCACCCACACGATCACCGGCACGTCCGCCTCGAGGAACGAGGCCGTGATCCGCTGCGTGGCGTCGAGGCTGCCGCCCGGCGTGTTGAGCTCCACGACGACGGCCGCGGCACCGTCGGCGACCGCCTGCTCGATCCCCTCCTCGAGGTACGTGGCGAGCACGCCGTCGACGGTGCCGGTCGCGGTGAGCAGGACGACCTGTGGCTGCGCGCCGCGCGCGATGGACGCGGTCGCAACGAGGAGGACGCCCAGCAGCGCGAGGGTGCGGGCGAGACGGATCCGGATGGAGCGCGTCGACTGGTCCATGTGACCTCTGTCGAGTATGGCACCGGCCCGCCGAACGGTCAGGAGGCGGGGTCTCCGGGCGCGGTCAGCGCATCGAACACGAGCCGGCTCCACGTCTCCATGGAGTCGCGGACAGCGGCGACCTCGTCGGTGGTCGCGAACGAGCCGGTGAGCTTGTCGACCTCGCGGATCTCGACCGGGCGGCCCGCGGCGTCGGCGACGAACACGATCCCGACGTGCACGGCGCCGACCGGCGTCGTGTCGTCGTTGAGCAGCCCGACCGGCTCGAACGCGGGCTCGAACGCCGCCACGACCTCCTCGGCCCACTCGCGGCGGAGCCCGCCCTCGACGTCGCCGTCGCCCGGGTTGAGGTGCCCGCCGACGCCGATCGACCACAGGTCGTGGAGCCGCGCATCCCCGCCGGCCTTCGTGCGCCGCATGAGGAACCACCGCTCGCCGTCGCGCAGCACGAGGTACGGGATGACCTGCTTGTGGGTCGGGTCCTCCTCGGCGTCGCCCCGGCGCAGGAAGAACCCGTCGCGCGTGACGGCGGTCGAGCGCCTCGTCGAGGCCGTCGCGGCGGACGCCGAGCCAGCCATCGCCCGGGACGATCGACGCGCGCGGGACGACGAGGACCTCCTCGTCCGGGTTGCCCACTACGCGTCGCCGGCCAGGAGGCGCGCCCGCGCGGCTGCGAACCGCTCGTGGAGCACCGGCTCGTCGGGGCCGGCGCCGGCCTCGAGCAGCGCGATCCACTCGTCGAGCACGACCCGCACGTCACGCAGCCGGCTCGCGATCGCCTCGGGGTTCGTGGTGGCGATCCCCGCGCCCATGGTGGCGTCGCCGCGCGCGAGGCGCGTCATCGAGTCCCAGCCGCCGGCCGCGAGCGCCTCCGCCCATGCCCAGTCGTGCCGCGGCTGCGGGCCCGTGCCGGCGACGGCCTCCACGAGCGCCGCCGACACGACGAGCGGCATGTGGCTGATCGCCGCGACGTACGAGTCGTGGGCACGCGCGTCGAGCGTGAACGGGTTCGCGCCGCAGGCCCTCGCCAGCCCCTCGACCCGCGCGACGGCCTCCGCGTCCGCCCGACCCGGCACGACGACCCAGGGCCGCTCGTGGAACAGCGTCGCGTCGGCCGCCCCGAAGCCGGTCGTCTCGCGGCCCGCCATCGGGTGTCCGCCGACGAACCGCACGCCGAGCGTCGTCGCGTGGTGGACGATCACGCTCTTGGTGGACGCGGTGTCCGTCACGACGGCGTCCTTGCCGAGGAACGCGGCGACCGGGCCGGCCAGCTCGTCGAGGAGCGCGAGGCATTCGGTGGGTGGCGCCGCCAGCACGACGAGGTCCGCCCCGTCCACGGCGCCCTCGAGCGTCCCGGCCGCGTCGTCGATCGCGCTCGCCGCGAGCGCGGCCCGCGGCCCGGCGCCACGTGGCGTCCAGGCGGTCGTCGACCAGTCCCCGTCCGGGGCGGTCTTGAGCGCGCGGGCGATCGATCCGCCGATCAACCCGAGCCCGAGGAAGGCGACACGCATAGGACGATTATCAGGGTCGGAGCGGCCAGGACGAGGGCGCTAGACTGGAATCCGAGTCATGAACCCGCCTGCCCCGGGTGCTGACCTGGGCTCGCGGCCTTGAGAGAGGCTCCCGTGTCGCCTGCCGGCCCGAACGGCGGCGCACCGCGTGACGTGCGTCCGCCCGCCCGCCCCTCCGCTCCCCGCCCCATCCGCGTGCTGCTCGTCGACGACCACCGGCTGATCCCGGAATCGCTCGCCCGCGTCCTCGGCGCGGAGGCGGACATCCGGATCGTCGGGATCGCGGGCTCGGTCGCCGAGGCCAAGGCGCTCGCCAACGCCGAGCCGCTCGACGTCGTGCTCATGGACTACCGGCTGCCCGACGGCACCGGTGTCGATGCGACCCGGGCGATCAAGGCCCGCTGGCCCTCGGCGCGGGTCGTGATGCTCACCGGGGTCGACGACGACGAGACGCTGCTCGAGTCGATCCAGGCCGGTGCCGACGGCTACCTCACCAAGGACAAGGCGCTCGAGGACGTCGTGCAGACGGTCCGCCTCGCGTACGCCGGCGCCACGCTCCTGCCGCGCTCGGTGATCGTGACCATCGCGCGACGCGTGGCGGAGGCCCGCGACCGCCAGGCGGAGCAGCTGCCGATCGAGCAGCTGACGCCGCGCGAGCTCGAGGTGCTCCGGGCGCTGACCGACGGCCTGTCGACGCCGGAGATCTGCCAGCGGCTGTACATCACGCCCAACACGCTCCGCACCCACGTGCAGAACATCATGGGCAAGCTCCACGTGCACTCGAAGCTCGAGGCCGTGGCGTTCGCCCTCCGGCACCGGCTCGTCGAGCCGCCGCGGGCGGAGTAGCCTCCGGGCCGCCCGCTACTGCTGCGTCACGCGGCGGCGGGTCGTCCGGCGCTCGGTGACGCGGCGCTCGGTGCCGTCGGGCGGCCCTGGCGCGTCGGGCGGGTTCTGGCGCCGGATCGCCTGGCGCCGGTCGTGCTCGCGGCGCTCGCTCTCGAGGAACGCGCCGCAGCGCGGACACCGACGCTCCTCGGCGAACAGCGAGTCGAGCGTCGCGACCGTGTAGATCTGGCGGCCGCACGCGCGGCAGGCGAGCTTCGGCACCCGGCCATCCTAGCGGCCTGAGCCGACGGTCCGTGGGCCGCCTGAGCCGCACGGCGACCCGCGATTACGGTCGATGAGGGATGCGACCCCGGGAGGCGCGTGGCCATGATCGGCCCGGCGCGCCGACCCCGGCGCCCCGGTCACACGGGCAGGTGGCCGCGGCGGGTCGTTCCATCCAACTGGAGCGGCCCGCCTTTGTTCGTCCTGGCGGTCGTCGGCGGGCCCGGATGCGGCCCGAAGGCTAGATCCGCGGCAGGGCCGCGAGGGCTGCCTCCACCTTCCCGACCGGGTACTCGTAGTCCTCGAGCGCCCCGGACAGGTAGGCGTCGTAGGCGGACAGGTCGAAGTGGCCGTGGCCGCACAGGTTGAACAGGATGACCCGCTCCTCGCCGGCCTCCTTCGCCTCGAGCGCCTGGTCGATCGCGACCTTGATCGCGTGGGTCGGCTCGGGCGCGGGCAGGATGCCCTCGGCGCGGGCGAACATGACCCCGGCCTCGAAGCACGCCCGCTGGTGGACGCTGGTCGCCTCGATGACGCCCTGGTCCTTGAGCAGCGACACGAGCGGGCTCATGCCGTGGTACCGGAGCCCGCCGGCGTGGATCGGCTCCGGGATGAAGCCCGAGCCGAGCGTGTGCATCTTGACCAGCGGCGCCATGCCGGCGGTGTCGCCGAAGTCGTAGGCGTAGATGCCGCGGGTGAGGCTCGGGGCGGCCTCGGGCTCGGCGGCGATGACCCGGTACTTCGCCTCGCCGCGGAGCATCCGGCCGACCCACGGGAAGCTGAAGCCCGCGAAGTTCGAGCCGCCGCCCGCGCAGCCGATGAGGACGTCGGGCTCCTCGCCCGCGAGCGCCATCTGCTCGATCGTCTCGAGGCCGATCACCGTCTGGTGGAGCAGGACGTGGTTGAGCACCGAGCCCAGCGAGTACTTCGTGTCGTCGCGGGTCGCCGCGTCCTCGACCGCCTCGCTGATGGCCATCCCGAGCGAGCCCGGCGAGTCCGGGTCCGAGGCGAGGACCGAGCGGCCGTAGTTCGTCGTCAGGCTGGGGCTCGCGACGACCTCGGCGCCGTACGTCTCCATGAGCATCCGGCGGTACGGCTTCTGGTCGTAGCTCGCCCGGACCTGGTAGACCTTGACCTCGAGGCCGAACAGCGCGCCGGCGAACGCGAGCGCGCTCCCCCACTGCCCTGCGCCGGTCTCCGTGGCGATCCGCTTGGTGCCCGCCTCCTTGTTGTAGAACGCCTGCGGGATCGCGGTGTTCGGCTTGTGCGACCCGGCCGGGCTGACCCCTTCGTACTTGTAGTAGATGTGGGCCGGGGTATCGAGCGACCTTCTCGAGCCGGTGCGCCCGGTGGAGCGGCGACGGGCGGTAGAGCGCATACGCGTCGCGGACCGGGTCCGGGATCTCGATCTCCCGCTCGGCGCTGACCTCCTGGAGGATGAGGGCCATCGGGAACAGCGGCTCGAGGTCGGCGGGTCCGATCGGCTGGTGGGTCCCCGGGTGGAGCGGCGGAGGCGGTGGCACGGGGAGGTCGGCCGCGATGTTGTACCAGGCCCGCGGGATCCGGTCCTCGTCGAGGATGAACTTCGTGCGGCGGGAGTGGCTGACGGCCATCGGGCAGGGCCTCCGGTGACGGGGTGGCGGGTCGCGCAGCCTACGCCTTCGGAGCGGAGGCGATCAACCCGCCGACTCGCGCAGCACGACGGTCTCGACCGGGTCGTGGCGCGGCGGGCCGCCGCCGAGGATGCTGTGGTACAGGACGACGGCCTGCGCCTGGAACGTGGTGGACCAGTCGGCGGCCGCGGCCTCGAGCGCCTGCGAGGCGAGGGCACCGTCCGCGATCGACGCGCGATCGGTGCGGGCGACCGTGAGATGGGGGGCGAACGGCTTCACGTCCGCGGGCCAGCCGAGGAGCGCGAGGCGCTCCGTCAGTCCGGCAGAGAGCCTCGCGAGCTCGGACGCGCCGTCCGCGATGCCGAGCCACAATGCGCGGACCTTGCGCCCGTGCAGCGGAAACGCTCCGGCGCCGGCGAGCCGGACCTCGAACGCTGACGTGCCGTCGATCGCCGCGAGCACGGCCTGGGCGACGTCGGGCACCTCGTCGGCGGGGGCGTCGCCGAGGAAGCGGAGCGTGACGTGGAGGGTGTCGAGGTGGACCCAGCGTGGCGCGGCGCCGAACGGCTGCGCGCGGATCGGCTCGATGAGCTCGCGGACCTGCTCGCGGGTCTCGGGCGGGACGGGGATGGCGACGAACAGGCGCTGGGTGTCAGGCACCGTGCTCGTGCCGGTACCGCTCGCGGTCGGCCTCGAGCACCTCGCGGGCCCGGTCCTGGTCGCGCCACCCGACGACGTCGACCTCCTTCTCCTCGAGCAGCTTGTAGGTGTTGAAGAAGTGCTCGATCTCGACGAGCCGGTGCGGGCGGACCTGGTCGAGACGCTCGATGTGCTGCTGGTGCGGGTCGCCGAGCGCGACGCACAGCGTCTTGAAGTCGAAGCCCTTCTCGTCGCGCATCTCGAGGCCGCCGATCGGCCGCGCCCAGACGTGGCAGCCCGTGAACGTGGGCTCGTCGATGATCAGCAGCGCATCCGTGTGATCGCCATCGTCGGCCCGGGTGCCCTCGATGAATCCGTAGTCGAAGTTGTAGAACACGGCCGACGAGAGGACACGGTCGAGGCGGTACACCTCCGCCACCTCGTCGTACTCGTACTTGTTGCGGCTGCCCCGCGGGATCTCCACGACGATCTCGACGATGTCGGGGAACGAGTCGACCTGACGGCTGAACATGTCGTCACTCTACGCGCGTCGGTCCCCCGCGGTGCGGGCTCTCCGTTCGCACGAGTCGCCCGGCGAGCGTACGGTCGCATCGCGCCACGTCTCGTTCGCTGGGCGCCCGCTCCATCGCACCGATCGGTCCGATTCGACTCCGCTGTGCGACCGCGCCACCGCTGGCAGGCTGATCCATCGCACCGTGCCACCGTAGAACCGCCCAGCGAGTCGCGCGGACCCAGCGCAGTTCCCCCAGGGGCGACGCGAGATCAGCGAAGCGCCGGCTCAGCCGTGGCAGATGCAAGGCGGCGCCGAGCACCGCAGCGAGCGCACCCGGACGGTGCGTGAGCGAGGAGCGCAGGGGCCAACGCGGCAGATGCCGCGGATCAGCCGCCGCCGATCAGTCGTTGTAGAGGCGCTCTTCGATCAGCTTCTCCTGCACCGTTCGCCCGTTGGGGTCGAAGCAGGAGAACTCGAAGTGCTTCTCGTACTCGAGGTCGACCGCGTCCTGGCCGCCGCGGTTCTTCTCCACCGAGACGATCACCCAGTCGCGGAAGCGCTGCGCCTGGTACGGGTTGAACTCGATGTTGACCTTGGCGACGATCTGGTACTTCTCGTTGAGGATCAGGATGATGTCGGCTTCGTAGTTGATCGCCGACGAGCCGCGCAGGTGGTAGTTGCGCAGCCGCGAGGCCTTGAGGCCCTCCTTGTCCGCCGCGACGATCGCGATCATCGGGACGTCCTCGGTGAGGGCGATGTCCTTGAGGCCGTTGATCACGTAGGTGACCTTCTCGGACTCGTTGGGCGGCTCGGGGATCACCGGCACCTTCTGGAGGTAGTCGACGACCACCAGGAGCCGCCGGTCGCCCGACAGGTCCTTGTGCTGGCGGATGAGGTCGCGCATGCCCTCGATGGTCGACGCGGTCTGCGTGCCCCGGAGCAGGAACAGGTTCTGCCCGTAGCGGGCGATCCGGTCGAGCGACGGGCGGAGCCGCGGGTTCGCGGCCAGCTGGGCGGCGCCGCCACCCTCGGCCATCCACGTCCCGAGGATCTCCTTGCGGACGTCCTGGATCTTGATCGCGCCGGTCTTGTGCGGCAGGTGCGCGAGCGCGGACTCCGCGGCGATGAGCCGGTTGAGCAGGTACAGCTCGTCGTGCTCGAAGCAGATGTAGAGGACGTTCGCCTGGCCGCCGGACGCGACGTTGCGCGCCATCTGGAGGGCCATGGTCGTCTTGCCGGTTCCCTGTGCCCCGCCGATGAGGAGCAGCTCGCCGGCGCGCATGCCGCCACCGATCGTCTTGTCCAAGGGCGTGAAGCCGAGGGGCACCGGCTGGTATTCGCCGACCCGCCCGCTCGTGACCTTGTCATTGAGGTCGACGAGCACCTCGATCGCCGACCGGGGCGCCATGCTCCCGTTCGGGCCATCGAGCCGCCACGTGGCCTTCGGCGTCGCCCCCGTCTCCGTCGTCACGTTCCGTTCATCCTCCGCCAGTGATCGGTCCTGTGGCGCATGCGCCAGTCATCGGTCCTGTGGCGCATCCTAGCACCGCGATTCGTGGCGCCAGTGACCCGATGGTCCCGGCTCGCAGGCAGGTACGGCGCCTGCGTCCGGGCATCCAATCTGCGCGCCCGCCGGCGCCTATCCGCCGTCCGCGACCGCCGCTGCGACGCCCTCGGGCTCGCCGTCCGGCTCACCCTCCCGCCCCATCCCCGCCAGCTCGTCCCAGAGCCGGACGATGACCCGCGTGCCCCGCTCGAAGTTGTCGAGATCGAGCCATTCGTTGGGGGCGTGGGCGTTGCACGCCGGCTGGGCGAACCCGAGCAGCACCACCGGCAGCTTGAGCTGGCTCGTGAACGCCGCGGTGACCGGGATCGAGCCGCCTTCGCGGATGAACACCGGCTCGACGCCGTACACGGCGCTGAGCGCGCGAGCCGCGGCCCGGGTCGCCGGGTGGTCGGTGTGGGTGTGGCTCGGGTCCCCGCCGTGGAGGTAGGTCGTGGTCACGGTCACGCCCGGCGGGGCCACCTCGGCGACGAACCGCTGCAGGCCGTCGAAGATCTTCTGCGGGTCCTGGTGCGCGACGAGCCGGGTGGAGAGCTTCGCGTGGGCGTGGGCCGGGATGATCGTCTTCGCCCCCTCGCCGGTGAACCCGCTCCACATGCCGTTGACGTCGAGCGTCGGGCGCGAGCCCTTGTTCTCGAGGATCGTGAACCCCGTCTCGCCGACGAGCGCGGTCACGGGGATGGCCTCGCGGTACGCCTCCTCGTCGAACGGCAGCGCGGCGAGCGACTCGCGGTCGCTGGCGGTGAGCGGCTCGACGTCGTCGTAGAAGCCCGGGATGCGGACGCGGCCGTCGGGGCCCTTGAGCGCCGCGATGATCGTCGCCAGGGCGTTGGCCGGGTTCTGGACCGTGCCGCCGTACATCCCCGAGTGGAGGTCGACCGGCGACAGCTCCACGTCGATCTGCGCGTACATGATCCCGCGCAGGCCGACGGTGATCGCCGGCACGTTGCCCTCGAAGAAGCCGGTGTCGCTGATGATCGCGACGTCGGCCTGGAGCCGCGCCTCGTTCGCGTCGATCCAGCGGTACAGGCTCTCCGAGCCGTACTCCTCCTCGCCCTCGAACACGAAGGTGAGGTTCACCGCCGGGGTCCGGCCCGCGGCGCGCATCGCCTCGAGCGCCGCCAGGTGCATCACGAGCTGGCCCTTGTCGTCGGCCACGCCACGCCCCACGAACCGGCCGTCACGCAGGAACGGCTCCCACGGGGCGGTCTCCCACAGCTCGATGGGGTCGACCGGCTGGACGTCGTAGTGGCAGTAGACGAGCGCGGTCGGCGCGCCCTCGGCCTCGTGGATCTTGCCGAACACGATCGGGTGGAGCGCGGTGTCCACCACCTCGACCTCGGTCGCCCCCAGGTTGCGCAGGCGGTTGGCGACCCACTCGGCCGCGGTCCGCATGTCGCCGGCGTGCTCGGGCAGGCACGAGACGCTCGGGATCCGGGCGAACTCGAGCAGCGCCTCCGCGCGTGCCTCGCGCGACGCGTCCAGCGCGGCCTCGACGTCGAGGTCGATCGGCATGGCTTCCGGCGCAGGGAACGTGTCGGTCATCGGGTCTCCAGCGGATGGGCGGCGTCGGGCGGCGACGGTGGCGGCGTTGGGAGGATCGTAGCGCGCCGCGTCACCCGGGCGGCGCGACCAGGGCCCCGGACACGAACGAAGGGCGGACCGGGTGGTCCGCCCTTCGGGGTGTCGGTGTGAGGTCCGGCGTCAGGCCGGCTGGGGCGACGGGTTGGGGGCCGGCGCCTGGGGGCCGGTCGTCGTCCCGCCGTCCGTGCCCGGGGCCACGATCCGCGGGATGCCCGCGGTGCGCTCCGGCTTGGGCGGCAGGTCGTCGAACAGCTTCTCGAACTCGGGCTGGTCGACGGTCTCCTCGGCGATGAGCTTCTCCGCCAGGCGGTCGAGGCGGTCGCGGTGGGTCGTGAGGACCTCGGTCGCCCGCTCGTAGGCCTGGTCGATGATCGCCCGGACCTCCTCGTCGATCATCATCGCGACGTTGTCCGAGTAGTCGCGCTGCTCGCCCATCGTCCGGCCGAGGAAGATCATCTCGTCGCGCTTCCCGAAGGACAGCGGGCCGAGGCGGTCGCTCATCCCGAACTCGGTCACCATGCGGCGCGCGAGGTCGGTCGCCTTCTCGATGTCGTTGCTGGCGCCCGTGGTCGTATCGCCGAACACGAGGCGCTCCGCGACGTTGCCGCCGAGCAGGCCGGCGATCTTGTCCTCGAACTCCGTCTTGCTCTGCAGGTAGCGGTCCTCGGTGGGCAGGGCCATCGTGTAGCCGAGGGCCATGCCGCGGCTGATGACCGTGACCTTCGCGACCGGGTCGCACTTCGGCAGGATCCGCTGCACGACGGCGTGGCCGCCCTCGTGGTAGGCGATGATCCGCTTCTCCTCGTCGCTGATGACCCGGCTCTTGCGCTCGGGGCCGGCGACGATGCGCTCGAGGGCCTCGGAGAACTCGTTCATCCCGACGACCTTCTTGTTGCGCCGGGCGGCGAGGATCGCGGCCTCGTTGACGAGGTTCGCGAGGTCCGCACCGGAGAAGCCCGGCGACTGGCGCGCGACCTCCTCCACCGAGACGGTCTTGTCGAGCGGCTTGCCCTTGGTGTGGACCTTGAGGATCGCGGTGCGGCCCTTCATGTCCGGGCGGTCGAGGATGACCTGGCGGTCGAAGCGGCCGGGCCGCAGGAGCGCCGGGTCGAGGACGTCGGGCCGGTTGGTGGCGGCGACGACGATCACGTTGGTGTTCGTGTCGAAGCCGTCCATCTCGACGAGGATCTGGTTGAGGGTCTGCTCGCGCTCGTCATGGGAGCCGCCGAGGCCCGCGCCGCGCTGGCGGCCGACCGCGTCGATCTCGTCCACGAACACGATGCACGGGCTGTTGCGCTTCGCCTGGTCGAACAGGTCGCGCACGCGGCTGGCGCCGACGCCCACGAACATCTCGACGAACTCCGAGCCGGAGATGCTGAAGAACGGCACGCCGGCCTCGCCCGCGACGGCACGCGCCATCAGCGTCTTGCCGGTGCCTGGCGGACCCGACGAGCAGCACGCCGCGCGGGATGCGCGCGCCGAGCGAGTTGAACTTCTCGGGGTACTTGAGGAACTCCACGACCTCCTGGAGCTCCGTCTTCGCCTCGTCGACGCCCGCGACGTCCGCGAACGTGATGACCGTCTTGTTGCCGAGGAACATCCGGGCGCGGCTCTTGCCGAAGCTCATCGCCTGGTTGTTGGTGCCCTGGGCCTGGCGCATCATGAAGAAGATGAAGCCGCCGATCACGAGCAGTGGCAGGAGACCCGTCAGCAGCAGGCCCACCCACGAGGTGTCAGCGGTCGGCTTCCGGGTGTAGACGTCCGCGCGGCAGCGGCTGGTTGCCGGCCGTCGAAGCGGCGATCATGTCGTCCAGCACGTTGCCGGTGATCGGGTTCTGGACGATGACCGTGTACGTCGCCGCGCCGCCGGTCGGGGTGACCGTGAGGGTCTCGCCGTCCTGGACGACCTTCTGCACCTCGCCCGCCTTGACGTCCGCCAGGAAGTCCGAGTAGCCGACGGCGGTGGACGGGGTCGACGATGTGACCCACGTGTAGAGCAGCGCGACGGTGCCCGCCACGAGGACGAGCATCACGATTCCGTTGCGCAGGAATTTCGCGTTCAACCGGAGCGCCTCCGAGTCCGAGATCCCAGCCCAGGGCTGGGCAGTCCGGCGAGTATATCGCCGGGTTGTCGATCGGCCGCCGGGCAGCCTCACCACCCGACCCTAGCAGGACTACGTGAGCGACGCATGCACGGATGACTGCCGTCGCGTTGAACTGCGGTTCAGGTTTCTTCACCTTGCCACCGCGCGCGTGAATCCCCGTTCGGCCCGATGGTCCGGCCGCCGCTCGCGCGGTGGTCCGGGGTGGCGCGGGCGACGGTGCCGGACATGACGACGCCCGGGCGGCGGGCCCGGGCGTGGGAGGCGTCGGCTGGTAGCGGAGGGCGGATTCGAACCACCGACCAAGGGCTTATGAGTCCCCTGCTCTACCACTGAGCTACTCCGCCGTGGCGCCGGACATTCTAGCGGGAGCGCCGACGGCGGGCCATCGGACGGGTGACAATGGCGGCCGGTCAGGGGCGACACGGGAGGGACGGGCGTGGACGAGGATCGCGGGTTCGGATCGGCGGGCGCGCCACCGCCGCCGCCGGCACCGCCCGGAGCGCCCGCCGGTGGCGAGCCGCCTCCCCCGCCGCCCGCCGCACCGCCCACGACCGCGCCGCCGGGCTGGGGCGCGGAGCCCGGGACGCCGGCCGGGCCGCAGGGCTGGGTCCCGCCGGGCGAGGTCCCGGCCGCCTGGGGCGCCGCATCACCCAGCGCGCAGGTCGGCTGGGACCGGCCGCCGTCGGGCAACAACGGCTGCCTGCGGGCGTGCCTCATCGTCGGCGGGATCCTCGTCGTGCTCCTGATCGTCGGCGGGATCGCGGCCTCGGTCTTCGTCGGCCAGCTCGTCGAGCAGGTCCAGGAGAACCCGGACGCGGTGTTCGGCGGCGAGTGCCAGCTCGTGTCCAGCGTCGAGGTCAGCGATGCGCTCGGCGAGGACGTCGAGGTGCTCGCGCTCGAGGGCTTCGCGGACGGGACGATGGGGGCGATCCTCGACAAGCGCCTGCTGCCGGACGCGACCGACTGCTGGATCCTGGGCGACGGCACGACCGGCCGGATCGCCGTGGTCGACGCGGACGCCGAGACGGTGTTCCGCAACAGCCGCGCCGAGGCGGAGGCGAGCTTCCTCTACGGCGACATCGACGGGATCGGTGACGAGGCGTTCTGCACGACGATCGACGAGCAGGGCTCGGGCGGCGTGCTCGTCCGGTTCGACGAGCGCGTCGTCTACGTGAGCATGGTCGCCGAGTCGGTCGACGACACGTCGGTGTGCGAGACGGCGCAGGTGATCGCGAGGACGCTCGAGCCGTAGCGTCGGAGCGCCGCCGGTCAGTGGCTCGGGCCGGGCGCCCCGCCGCCGGACGAGCGCTCGTACTCGTCGAGCAGCATCCCGATGGTCACGTCGCCGTAGCGACGTCTCGAGGTCGTCCCGTGCCGCGCCCCACAGCGTGCGCAGGGTCCGCGGGCCGCTGCGCTCGAGGTCCCGCAGCCGCGTGCCGCCGAAGCGCTCGATGCCCGGCACCCGCCGCAGCTCCTCCGCGAGCTTGACCGCCGACGTCGCTGAGGGTCGAGGCCTCGTCCAGGCCTACGGCACCGGCCGCGGCCCGCGCCGCACGACGGCGGTCCGAGGGCCGGACGTCGGACACGGGCGGCAGCGGCGGCAGCTGGGACGACAGGCCGGCGAGGTCGGGGGCCGGCGGGGCGCTGGCGCGCTCGGCGGCTGACGCCATGGTGGCCGCGGCCTGCGCGAAGCGCTCCTCGGGCGTCGGCGTCGGGGTCGGCGGGGCGCGCCCGCACGTAGTCGGTCTCGGCGGGCGTCGACGGTGCCGGCTCGCTCGAGGATGCGGATGCCGACGCGGTCGCGCCACCGTTGCTCGGCGCCGGGCCGGAGGGCCCGGACGAGCCGCCGGAGCCACCGGAGCCGCCGCCCGACGGACCCGAGCCGCCCGACGAGAGCCGCCGCCGACGACCCGCCGCCACCGGAGGGCCCGCGCTTCGGCTTCGGCGGCTCCTCGGAAGGGGCGCTCGACGTGGTGCCCAGCGCATCGCTGAGGAGCTGCGGGATGTCGATCCCGGTCAGGCCCTTCACCGTCGCGGATGCCTCGGTCACGGTGCGGGTCGCGTTCTTCACGACGTCGGACGCGCCGTCGGTCGAGAGCACGGTCAGGCTGCCGATCGAGGCCATCGGCTCCGCGGCCGCGCGCACGATCTCGGGCAGCGCCGCGAGGACGGTCGAGATGATCGCGGCCTCGTTGAACTGCCGGTACGCGTCGGCGCGCAGCGCGAGGGCCTTCGCCTCGGCCTCGCCCTTGGTGAACGTGATGCCCGCCTCGGCGTTGCCCTCGAGGGTCGTCTGCTTCGCGATCGCCTCGGCGTTGACCTCGGTGACGCGCGCCTGCGCCTCGCCCTTCGTGACCTGGACCGCGGCCTCGGCCTGGCCGGCGAGCTTGACCCGCTCGGCATCGGCCTGCGCCGCCGCGATCCGCGACTGCTTGTCGCCCTCGGCGCGCCGGACCTGGGCCTCCGCCTCGGCCTCGGCGGGGCGGACCGTGCTCGCGATGAGCTCCTTCTGCGTGCGATCCGCCTCGAGCTGGGCGAGCTCGGTCTGGCGGCGGACGACCTCCTGCTGCGCCTCGGCCTGGGCGAGCGGCCCGGCCTGGGCGGCCTTCGCCTCGGCGGACGCGGTGAGCGCTTCGACCTCCGCCGTGCGCAGCGACACGTCGCGCTGGGCGTTGAGCTTGATCTGCGTCGCCTCGGCCTCGCGGACCGCGGCCTCCTGGTCGGCCAGGGCCTTCGCCATGCGCGCGTCGCGCTCGCGGCGGGCGGTCTCCTGCTGGCCGATGAGGTCCATGTAGCCGACCTCGTCGCGGATGGCCTGGATCGTGAAGTTGTCGATCGTCAGGCCCGAGGTGGCGAGGTCGGACTTGGCCGCGCCCTGGACCTCCTGCTGGAACTTCTGGCGGTCGTAGTTGAGCTCCTCGACGGTCAGCGTGCCGACGATCGACCGCAGCGACCCCTCGAGGACGTTCTTCACGATCGGCTCGATCTGGTCGTCGCGGTCGAGGAACCGCTCGGCCGCGTTGCGGATCGACTCCTCGTCGCCGCCGATCTTCACCGTCGCCACGCCCTGGACGGCGACCTTGATGCCCTGCTTGGTGACGGCGTCCCCGAGGTTGACGTTGATCTGCCGCGCGGACAGGTGGAGGCGCCCCAGCTTGTGGACGAGCGGCAGGACGATGACCCGCCCGGCGCGAACCGCCTTGAGCTGGGCCGGCGCCCCGCCGAACACGCCACCGGTCGCGGACGAGCGCCTCGTTGGCGCCGGCGACCTTCACCCGGCTGGCCGCGTAGGCGAACAGGAGCGCGATGATGACGATCGGGATGATGACCGCGATCACCCCGCCATCGAAGCTGAACAACCAGTCGAACACCTAGCGCTCCTCGCTCGTCGTCGTCGTGGGCGCGGCGGCGGCCGCGCGCTCGTCCTGCACCATCAGCCCGGTTCCCGCGGTCCCGACGACGCGTACCGTCCGACCGGCGGGGATGTCCGCGTCGGCGGTCGCCGCGAACTCGTGGGTCATGCCCTCCTTCTTGGCGAGGACCGTCCCGTAGCGGCCCGCGGGCACGGCGACGCTCACGTACACCTCGTCCCCGACCAGGTCGGCGATCTTGAACGGCTCCCCGCTCTCGCTCCGGTTGAGCACGCCGAACAGGGCGCCGGCGAGCGCCGCGCCACCGACCCCGGCCACCACGCCGATGATCGCCGCCTGGGCGCCGTGGATGTCGAGCACCTGGGTGGCGAACAGCCCGCCGGCGCCGAACATGCCGATGAACCCGAGCAGGATCGGCGTGATCGTGGTGCCGGCGATGTCGAACCCGAAGCCGTCCAGCAGCCCACCCAGGATGTCGTCGAACACGACGGTGATGAGCAGCAGCACCCCGCCCACGAGGGCGGCGACGGCGAACACCCAATCCTCGACCGGGATCTCGATCATGCGCGCAGCGCGAGCCTCCCCACGTGCCCGGGTCGCCCGTCAGCGCTGGGCCATGACGGTCCCGGGCGTGCGAGCAGCATAGGGCCGCGCCGGGCGTGCGGAGGCGCCGAATCGCGGCCCGCGGGCGCGCTAGAAGGTCGGTTCGGGCGTGGGGGGCTCGGACGGCACGGGCCGGTTCATGCGGACCGACGGATCGACGGACTCGCCGAACAGCAGGTCGAGCCACGACTCGAGCGGCGTCTCGTCGTCCAGGTTCGCGCCGAGCCGGGTCGCGGCCGTGCCGGGCGCGTCGGACGCGAGCGCCGGGGCGTCGTCGGCGAGGATGAACGGCCGCTCGCGCGGGTGCGCCGAGCCGGTACTCGCGCGCCTGCTGCTCGATGTAGGCCTGGCGCTGGATGAGGGCCAGCTCGTCCTCGAGCGCGATGACATCGGCGGCGAGCGCCTCGTTGTGCGACGCGCATCTCGTCGGCCCGGGTCGATGCCTCGCTCGCCTCGCTGACCTGGCGCGCGAACAGGACGATCACCCAGGCCGCGACGAGGGCCGCGAGGAGGAGCGCCATCCGGCGCCGGGTGAGGCCCGCGACGGGCAGGTCCGCGAGCGACGCGAACGGCATCGAGGCGCCCGTGTCCGGCGCCGGTGCCGGCGTCTCGGGGGTCGCGTCGGAGACAGGAGCGTCCGAGGCGGGGCGCTTGGGGGATCGCGACATCTGCCCGAGGGTAGCTGCGCCCGATTCCCGTTGTCAACCTGCATCCGGACGAGCGATTCACATGGCGGGACGTCGCCGGCGCACGAGGCCGTGACACGCGAGCTGTCACACCCGGGTCGCACGGTCGCGTAGACTTCGGCGCAATTCGATCATGCGTTCTGTTTGCAGCCCGGGAGCCAGCATGCGCACGTACGCCCCCGCCCCGACGCGAGCCGTCCTCGACCAGCTGCTCGAGGAGCCGTCGCTCGCCCGCGGCGTGCTCCACCACGAGGTCATCCCCGCGCGCGAGGCGACCCACGGCGAGTGGCCCGCGTGGCTCGATCCCCGGATCCGGGCCGGGCTTGCCGGGACGCGGGCATCGAGCGGCCGTACATCCACCAGGCCGAGGCGATCGAGGCCGTCCACGCGCGCCAGGACATCGTCGTCGTCACGCCGACCGCGTCGGGCAAGTCGCTGTGCTACACGGTGCCCGGTCCTCCAGGCGATCGCCGAGGACCCGTCGGCGCGGGCGCTGTTCCTGTTCCCCACCAAGGCCCTGGGCCAGGACCAGGTCGCGGAGCTCGGCGACCTCGTCCACGACGCGGGCCTCACCGTGTCCGCCAACACGTACGACGGCGACACGCCGGCCCCGATCCGGTCGGCGATCCGCAAGGCGGGCCAGGTCGTGGTCACCAACCCCGACATGCTCCACTCGGCGATGCTCCCCCACCACACGAAGTGGTTCCAGCTGTTCGAGCAGCTGCGGGTCATCGTCGTGGACGAGCTCCACACGTACCGCGGCGTGTTCGGCTCGCACGTCGCCAACGTCCTCCGCCGGCTGCTCCGGCTGTGCGCGCACTACGGCTCGAACCCGGTGATCGTGTGCTGCTCGGCGACGATCGCGAATCCGGCCGAGCTCGCGGAGCAGCTGACCGGGCGGCCCGTCCGGCTGATCAACCGCAACGGGGCGCCGTCGGGCGAGAAGCACGTCCTGCTCGTGGACCCGCCGGTCATCGACGCGTCGACGGGCGCCCGCGGGTCGGCGCTCACGCTCGCCCAGCGGTGGGCGGTCCCCTTCCTGCGGGCCGGCCGCCAGACCGTCGTGTTCGGCAAGAGCCGGGTCGCGGTCGAGATCATGCTCTCGAACCTGCGCGAGACGCTGCGCATGGACCTCGGCCCGCGGTCGCGCGTCCGCGGCTATCGCGGCGGCTACCTGCCCACCGAGCGCCGCGCCATCGAGCGCGGGCTGCGCGACGGCGAGGTGCTCGGCGTCGTGAGCACCAACGCGCTCGAGCTGGGCGTGGACATCGGGCATCTCGACGTCGCGGTGCTCGCCGGCTATCCCGGCTCGATCGCCGGCACGTGGCAGCAGATGGGTCGGGCCGGACGGCGGGGCGACGTCAGCGTCGCGATCCTCGTCGCCTCGCCCGCCCCCGTCGACCAGTACGTCATCCACCACCCGGAGTTCGTGCTCGGCGGCCAGCCGGAGGAGGCGCGGCTCGACCCGGACAACCTCCACGTGCTGCTCGCCCACATCCGCGCCGCGACGTTCGAGCTGCCGTTCGAGCCGGGCGAGTGGTTCGGCCCCGGGCCGGCCGACGACCTGCTCGCGTTCCTCGGCGAGGCGGGCACGGTCCGCCAGGCGGACGACGGCCGCTGGTACTGGAGCTCGGAGAACTTCCCCGCCTCGGAGGTGTCGCTGCGGGCGGCCGCGCCGGAGAACGTCGTGATCATCGACACCTCGCCGGACCGGCCGCGGGTCCTCGGCGAGGTCGACCTGTTCAGCGCCCAGGTGCTCGTCCACCAGCACGCGATCTACATGCACGACTCCGTGCAGTACCACGTCGACAAGCTGGACTGGGGCGAGCGCAAGGCCTACGTCCACAAGATCGACGCGGACCACTACACGTACGCCAACCGGGCGGTGACGCTCAAGCCGCTCGACGTGTTCGCCGCGGCGCCCGCGCCCGGCGGCACGCGCGTCCACGGCGAGGTGATGGTCGCGAGCCTCGTGACGCTGTACAAGAAGCTCAAGTTCGTCACCGACGAGAACGTGGGCTGGGGCCCCATCGACCTGCCGGAGATCGAGCTCCAGACGACCGCCTACTGGCTCACGGCGGAGGGCGCGGCCACCGGCTGGCGGCGCGACGAGCTCGATGTCGCGCTGATCGGCGCGGGGCGGGCGATCCAGGCCGTGGCCGCGGTGCTGCTGATGCTCGACCCGCGCGACCTCGGCCTCGTGTCGCAGGTCCGCTCGCCGCACCACGAGGCACCGACGATCTACCTGTACGAGGCGATGCCCGGCGGCGTCGGCCTGTCCGAGCGGCTCTGGGCACGTCACGACGAGCTGGTCACCGGCGCGGCCGACCTGCTCCGCGCCTGCCCGTGCGACGCCGGCTGTCCGGCCTGCACCGGTCCGCGGCTGGAGCCCGACGTGGACGGCAAGGCGCTCGCGCTGCGGCTCCTCGCGTCGCTGGGCGCGGGCGCGGCGCGGGGCGGCCGGGACGCGGCGGCAACGGTCGCATGACCGCCGAGCTGTCGGGGCCGGTCACGCGCGAGCGGCGGCTCGCGAACCTGCGGGCGACGCTCGCCCGCGCGGGTGGGGCGCCTGCGGGCACGGACCCGATCCCGGCCCGGGCCCCGTTCGCGGGCCGCCGGAGCCCGCAGCTCGCGGCGAGGCTGGCCGCGGCGCTCGGTGCCGACGTCGCGGACACGCCCGATGGCTGGCTCGTCCGGCGCGTGGTCCCCGCGCTCGACATCCCGGTGGACCGCGAGCGGCTGTCGCGGCTGCCCGGCCACCCGCCGCCCGATGCGCCGCTCGTGTGCCTCGACACCGAGACGACCGGCCTCGCGACCGCGGCCGGGACGCTCGCGTTCCTCGTCGGCCTCGCGCGCTGGGACGGGACGAGCTTCCGCCAGACCCAGCTGCTCCTCCCCGATCACGCCGACGAGCCCGCGCTGCTCGCCGAGATCGCCCGCTGGGTGACGCCCGACACGTGGCTCGTGTCGTACAACGGCCGCGGGTTCGACTGGCCGCTGATCGAGGCCAGGTACCGGATGGCGGGGCAGCCCGCGCCGACCCACGCCGGGCACCTCGACCTGCTGCCGTTCGTCCGGCGCGTGTTCAAGCACCGGATGGAGGACGCTCGGCTGCGCACCGTCGAGGGCGAGCTGCTGGGCGTCAGCCGGATCGGCGACGTCGAGGGCTGGGAGATCCCCTCGATCTACCTCGACGTGCTGCGCGGCGGGCCGGTCGACGCGCTCGCCGGCGTCGTGATCCACAACGAGAAGGACGTGCGGTCGCTCGGTCTCCTGCTCGCGCACGTCGAGCGGCGCTACGCGGAGCGGGGTGCGCGCCACGAGGCGCCACGCGGCGACCTCGCCGGGCTGTCACGGGCCTACACCCGCGAGCGGCGCCATGACGAGGCGCTCGAGTGCCTGGACGACGCGCTCGCCGCCCCGGCGCCGGTGCGGGATCCGTTCGGCCGGACGCCACCGCCCCGGCCGCTGCTCCGCGAGCAGGCCGAGGAGGACGCGTGGTGGCAGGCGCCGGCGAGCCGGCCGCACTTCGGCGGGCAGGCGCCGCGCGGGGGCTGGCGGGGCGAGCTGGCGAACGGCCGCGGCGGCGGCCTCGGGCCTGCGCCTGGCACGGCATCGTGGGACACGGGACCGCGCTGGACGGACGAGCGGGTTGCCGCGGAGCGGGCCCGCGTGCTGCGCCGGCTCGGTCGCTGGGCGGAGTCGGCCGAGGCGTGGCAGACCGCGGCCGCGGCCGGTGGCCCGCTCGGGGCGATCGCCTGGATCGAGGTCGCGAAGCTGCGCGAGCACCGCCTCGGCGATCCCGAGGGCGCCCTCGCCGCGACCCGGGCGGCGTGGCGGCTGCTCGAGCGCACCCGCCTGACGGGCCGCCCACATCCGCGTCTCGAGGCGGACCTCGATCGGCGCGGCCAGCGCCTCGCGGCGCGCCTGCGGCGGCGCGCGAGCGCGCTCGCAACGACGGGTCGCGCCCTAGCCGTCGGTCGCGGCAGCCTCGTCCAGGCGGTCCAGGACCTCGTCGAGGGACGGCACGCCCAGCAGGCCCGGGCGCTCGCACACGAGCGAGGCGGCGGCGGCACCGAACCGGAGATCCGCGCCGTCCTCCAGGCGGTCGCCGAGGAGCGACGGGTCGAGGCGCGCGGCGAGCACCGCGGCGAGGAACGTGTCGCCGGCGCCGGTCGGGTCGACGAGGCGCGGGGTCGGGATCGCGGCCCACCGGGATCGGGCCCGTGACGACCCGTCGTGCGCCGTCTCGATCGCCGTGCCACCCCGCACGCCGTCGGTCACGAGGAGCGTGTCGCCCGGGCCGACGAACGCGGCGAGGCGCTCGAGCGGGGTGCCACGGGCGAAGTCGTCCGTCCCAACTCCGACGAGGTCGGCACGCTCGATGAGCGGCGACGCGAACGGCTCGACCCGCGTGACCGCCCCGCCGGCGACGAGGACCCGCAGCAGCCCCTGCCAGCCGACCGCCACGACGGCGTCGCGCGGCGGGATCGCGGCCCACGCCTCGGGGACCTCCGCCGCGACCGGCGCGAACACCCACCCCGACGAGCCGGCCCAGGCGTCGGGCAGTGCCTCGACCGGGATCGGGTCGGACACCTCGTCGTGACTCCTGGACGCGCCCATCCGGCGTCTCGCGGTTCACGAACACCGGGCCCCGTGCGAGGTGGACGAGCTGCACCTCGGCGCCGGCGGCGCGCAGCAGCTCGAGCTCGTCGGCGTCCGCTGCCGGCCCGTCGACGCCGATCAGCGCCCGCACCGGCAGGCCCAGCCGGGCGAGCGCGAGCGCCGAGTACGAGACCCCGCCGCCGAGCCGCCAGCCGCGCGCATCGTCGTCGACCAGATCGCGGCTCGCCGCGCCGACCACGACGACTGCGGCGTCTCGGACATGCAGCCTCCAGGGAGCGCTCGGGGACCCCGCCTATACTGGGAAGCCATTCCACGCCCGTCCCCGGGCGTCCTTCCTGCCGATCCCAGCCGAGGGTACTCGCATCATGCATTTCTACGAGCTCCACGAGGGCGACGACCAGGTCTTCGCAGACCTGCTGCTCGCCCGCGAGGAGGAGATGGAGCCGGAGGAGTTCTTCGACGTCGTCCAGTCGATCCGCCGGCGCGTCATGGACAACTACGAGACGACCACGCTCGTCGAGGCGATCGCCGACGAGCTCGAGCGCGACTACGGGTTCATCGCCGTCACCGACGACCGCCTGACCGCCGCGGTCAACGTGTCCAAGGACGAGGAGGAGAACTTCCTCGCCGACCTCGACGCGCCCGAGGACCAGGTCGACTACGCGACGATCCTCGCGGACCTCCAGGTCGAGGGCGGCACCCGCCCGAACTGAGCCGTCGACGCGACGGCTGATGCCGACCGAGGCCAGCGGCCGCTCCCGGGCCACCCTGCCGTCATCGCCGGCGGCTCGATCGCCATCCGTCGCAGCTCGCTCGGCTCGGCAGCCACGGCTGATTTTGCCCGTTGCAATGCGCCCGGCGGAGGCGCAGGATGCCCGCCTTGGGACGATCCGGGAGTGGAGACCAGAAGGTCGAGGCTCGTCCTCAGGGCCGGACACCGGCTGCCAGCCGGCCACGCGAGCCTCGTTCGCAGGCAGCGCCGTCGTCGCGCGGGTCACGCGTCCGATGGTCATGGTTCCGCGTGGGTGGGACTCACCGCGGCATTCGGCGTGGTCATGGTCGCGGTCCTCGCCGCCGGCACGCTCACGACGAGTGTCGCCCTCGCGGTCTACGGGTCGATCGCGGAGAGCCTGCCCGATCCGGCCGACGCGCTCGAGGCGATCGACTTCGAACAGCAGTCGTCCATCTACGACCGCACCGGCAAGGTCCTGCTCGCGACGTTGGGCAGCGACCGCCGGGACCTCGTGACCTTCGACGAGATCCCACCCGAGCTCGTCGACGCGACCACCTCGATCGAGGACAAGACGTTCTGGGACAACCCCGGGATTCGACCCGTTCGGGATCGTGTCCGCCGCCGTCGACAGCTTCGACGGCCGCCAGCGCGGCGCCTCGACCGTGACGATGCAGCTCGTCCGCACGCGCCTCCTGCCCGCCCCGGCCGCCGACCTGCCGCTCCAGGACCGGAAGGCGATGGAGATCGTCCAGGCCGTGCGCCTCACCAACGCGTACCCGGGCGTCGAGGGCAAGCAGCTGATCATGACCGCCTACCTCAACAACAACTTCTACGGGAATTGGACCTACGGCGTGGCCGCAGCCGCGCGCGGCTACTGGAACGCCCGCCTCGACGAGCTCACCCTCGCGCAGGTGGCGATCCTCGCCGCGATCCCGCAGTCCCCGTCCCGGTACGACCTGATGACGCATGCCCGTGCCGAGACGACGACCGACAGCCGCGGGCGTGAGATCACGCAGCTCGTCGTGCCGCCGACCGCCGAGGTCGTCCAGCGGCGCAACTTCATCCTCGAGCTGATGAAGGCCCGTAGCGTGCTGTCGGCCGGGCATCACACGACGGCCGAGTACGACGAGGCGATGTTCGACCCGGTCGTGCTCACGCCGCCGCCCGCGTTCCGCTGGCGCGCGCCGCACTTCGTGTGGCAGGTGCGCGAGGAGCTCGCGCGGATCCTGTGCGACGGCGACGTGCGGGACTGCCCGGAGCTGTCGACGGGCGGCTATCGCGTCACCACGACGCTCGACTACCGGATGCAGCGGATCGTCGAGAAGTGGCTGTACGCGGCGGCCATCGTCCCCAACCGGAACGACCCGCGACACGTGCTCCAAGCGCGGAAGATCCCGCGGCGCGAGTGGGGGTGGATCCTCGCGCTCCGCGGCCACAACATCCACAACGCCGCAGGTGCCGTGCTGGACTACCGCACCGGGGAGGTCCTCGCGTACGGCGGGTCGGCGTCCTACACGGCCCATCGCTCGCGCCGGTTCCAGCCGAAGTTCGACGTCCTGGCGGATGGCTGGCGCCAGCCGGGCTCGGCGATCAAGCCGCTCGGCTACCTCGTCGGCATCGACGAGCGGCGGATGACCGCGGCAACGGTATTCATGGACGTCGTCACCAACTTCGCGTCACGCGGTACGAAGCCGTGGTACCCGACGCAGGCCGACCGCCTCGAGCGCGGGCCCGTACGCCTCCGCCAGGCGCTCCAGTTCTCGCTCAACATCCCGGCGATCAAGGCAGGCGTGCTGAACGGGATCAAGCACCAGCTCGCGAAGACGAAGGCGTACGGCCTGCGCTATCAGGCGGGGACGCAGGCCGTGGTCTCGCAGAGCATCGGCACGCTCGTCATCCACCCGATCGACCTGATCAGCGCCTACGGGATGATCGCGAACGGCGGCGTCCTCATGCCGCGGCACACGGTCCTCGAGGTCCGCGACCAGGACGGCGTGCGGGTGTGGCCCGTCAGCGACGAGCGCCCGAAGGGCAAGCGCGTCGCCTCGCGCGCGGCGGCCTACATCATCACCGACATCCTCGCCGGGAACACCGACCGTCGCGATCAACCCGTTCTGGGGTCGCTGGCGGGTCACGGACGGCGTGACGGGGAGGCGGGTTCGTCCCGCGGCGTACAAGACCGGCACGACGCAGGACAACCGCGATGTCCACGCCTACGGCTACCTCGCGCCGCCAAGGAGCAAGTCACTCCATGCCCTGGTCGCCGGGGTGTGGCTGGGCAACTCGGACAACTCGCCCAACGACGGCAAGCTGTCCCTCGACACGTCTGCGCCGTTGTGGTCGGCGATCCTGTCAGACGTCTCGAAGGGCATGCCGATCTCGCGCTTCGGTCGCGTGCGGCCCAAGTCGCTCGTCACCGCGCGCGTCGACCCGTTCACCGGCGCCAGGGCCGCGCCCGGGTCGCAACGGGCCGTCACCGAGCTGTTCATCCGCGGCACCGTGCCGGGCAGTCGGACCGGGTCGGTGCACGCGCACCATCGACGCCTCGACGGGGCTGCTGTGGCGCGAGGGCTGCGTCGGGCCGCCGGTAACGCGCTCCTACAGCGGCTACGCCAACACCGAGGCGGACCACCCGACGCTGGCTCCGGGCGAACTCGGCGTGGCGGGCCCGGGCAGCCCGCGGCCCCGGCGTGGCGGGCGGCCCGAAGGGCACCAGGACCGCGTACTTCTACGGCGGCGGGTTCTTCCCCTTCGGCCGGACGTGGGGTGGGGGCGGGTCTGCGCCGGGCAGGGAGTGCCCGATCGGTGGGGCGTCGGACCCGAGCGAACGGGAACCCGCGGCGCCCGACGAGTCCCCGAAGCCGTCGCCTACCGGCTGAACAGGACCTCGATCACGTCCCCGTCGCGGACGCGGTAGGTCTTGCCCTCGGAGCGGACCTTGCCGTGCTTCTTCGCCTCGGCCATCGAGCCCAGCGTGAGCAGGTCCTCGTACGCGATCGTCTCGGCCCGGATGAAGCCCTTGGCGAGGTCGCTGTGGATCGCGCCCGCGGCGTCGACCGCGTTCGAGCCGTCGGGGATCGGCCACGCCCGGACCTCGTCGGGGCCGGCCGTGAGGAACGAGATCAGGCCCACGAGGCGGTAGGACAGGGCGATCACGCGGTCGAGCGACGACTCCGACAGCCCGAGCTCCTCCATGAACACCGCCGCCTCGTCCGGCTCCAGCTCGCCGAGCTCCATCTCGATCCGCGCCGACAGCGCGTCGACGAGCGCGTGCTGGTGGTCGTACCCGCCGCGGATCCCGTCCGCGAGCGCCGGCGCCTGGGCGATGTCGCCCTCGCCGACGTTGAGCAGCACGAGGACGGGCTTCTGGGTCAGGAACCGGTACCCGCGCAGCGCCTTCTCCTCGTCGGCATCGAGCGGCTCGTCGCGGATCGGCCGGCCTGCCTCGAGCGCGGGCTTGAGCCGCGCCAGGATCGTCTCCTCGCGGTCGTTCGCCTCGCGCTCGGCCGGCGTCCCGTGACGCCCGGCGCCGCGCAGGCGCTCGAGCCGGCGATCGACCATCGCGAGGTCCGCGAGCGTGAACTCGAGGTCGAGGTTCTCGAGGTCGCGGGCCGGGTCCACCGAGCCCGCGGGGTGCGGGCTGGCCGCGGAGTCCCATGCCCGCAGGACGTG
Organism: uncultured Chloroflexia bacterium; assembly: GCA_963763075.1. GTDB lineage: Bacteria > Chloroflexota > Limnocylindria > Limnocylindrales > CSP1-4 > CAIXZV01. The sequence continues at coordinate 428,540 of CAVXNF010000006.1, forward strand.
GATCAGCGCATCGGAGTCGCGGAGCCGGGCGAGATGCTCGGCGGGCAGCTCCTCGGCCCCCACGCGGCCCTCGGTCGACGCGGGCGGCGCCGGCAGGTCCACGTAGGTGACGTCGGCGTGGACGATCTTCTTCGGCTTGAACACCTCGGCGAGCTTGTCCAGCCGCTCGTCGGGGACCTTGACGACGCCGACGTTGAGCTGGAGCCCGCCGTAGCCGCCGGTCTCGGCATGCCCGCGGGTGAGCGTGTTGAACACGGTTGTCTTGCCGGACCCTGCCAGCCCGACGATGGCGATCTGCATCGGACGATGCTACCGGTCGCGCCCGGCTCCCCGACGAGCGGCCGTCCCCGACGAGCGAGCCGCTCAGTACCCGGCGGACGGGTCGACGACGTTGACCAGCGGCCGGCCGGCTGCGTAGCGCCGCAGGTTGTCGCAGAACAGGTCGACGGACCGGTCGAGGACGCGCGTCGACGACCACGACGTGTGCGGCGTGAGGATCACGTTGGGCAGGTCATACAGCGGCGAGGCGGCGGGGAGCGGCTCCTCGCGGAACGTGTCCAGCACCGCGCCGCCGATCCGGCCCGAGCGCAGCGCCCGGGCGAGCGCGGGCTCGTCGACCAGCTCGCCGCGCGCGACGTTGATCACCCACGCGCCCGGCTTCATGGCCGCGATCGCGTCCTCGCCGATGAGCCCGACCGTGTCGGCGGTGAGCGGCGCCGCGAGCACGACGAAGTCCGCCTCGGCGAGCAGCTCGGGCAGCCGGTCCGGCGGCAGCACCCGGTCGAGCATCACCGAGCCCAGGAACGGCTCGTCGCCGGCACCGTCGGCGGCCGCGGCACCCTCCTCTGCGCGCCGGCGGGTCGCGATGACCCGGCATCCGAACGCCGTGGCGAGCGCGCCGACGGCCCGCCCGATCGACCCGAGACCCACGATCCCGACCGTCACGTCACGCAGCTCGCGCGCCTCGAGCGGCTGCCACGTGCGCTCCGCCTGGAGCTCGAGCAGCTGCGGCAGGCGGCGCGCGGCGGCCAGCATCATGAGCATCACGTACTCGGCGATCGGCCGCGAGAACACGCCCCGCGCATTGGTGATCGTCAGGCCACGGGCACGCGACGCCGGGGTCAGGACGCGCTCGACGCCGGCCGTCGCCGAGTGGACCCAGCGCAGCTCCGGCGCGCGGGCGAGGATCCGGTCGAACGTCTCGGCGGGCAGGCGGCCGCGGAGCATCACCTCGACGTCGTCGAGCGGCCCGTCGGGATGGCCGTCGAAGCCGATCGTCACGAGCCGGGCACCCGGCGCAGCCGCGCGGATCACGTCGAGGTCACGCGACCGGTAGCGCGCGGCGAGGATCGGGGTCAGCGCGATCGCCGTGGGCACGCCGCCGGGACCCGCACCCGGCCCGGGCGTCACGACGGGACCGGGCGATGCGGCGCCTGCCGGGTCCTCCGTCACGCCGTCCCTCCCTGGAGCTGGTTGAGGCCCAAGCGCCGGACCCACTCGATGGGCCGCTCGATCTCCTCGGGCCGCGGCAGCGTCTCCGGGCCGTCCCACAGCCGGCGGAGGGCCGTGGCGCCGGCGAGCCGCTCGATCTCGGCGACGAACGCCTCGCCCTTACGGTACTGCTCCATCTTCAGGTCCATGCCCGTGATCCGCAGCATGGCCTTCTCGAACGGCGTCCGGTTGACGCGCCGCCCGTGGAACCGCGCGGAGATCCGCTCGACGCCCGGGACGAGGTCCTTGCCCACCTCGTCCATGACGTGGTCGCCGAACCCCTCGAGCAGGCTCATGACCGCCTGCGTCTCGCGGAACAGCGTCCGCTGCTCGTCGGACATGAGGCGCTCCATCCAGTGCTGGTCGTCGCGCCGGCCCTCGCCGCGGAGCACCGCCCCGACCGCCTTCATCGCGTCCCGGCCAAGCGCGCTCGCGTCCGCCGAGAACATCGAGACCTGCCGCTCCAGCCGCTCCGCGAGGTACGGGCGGAGCCACGGATGGGCCTCGAACTCGAACGCGTGGGTCGTCTCGTGGAGGGCGATCCAGGTCCGGAACGGCCCGATCGGCACGTCGAGCGCCTTCGCGGTCTGCCGGATGTTCTCCTCGACGAACAGGAGGCGTCCGGGCGTCGTCTCGGCCGACAGCAGCGCGAGGTCGTACTGGCCGAGGACGCGCTGGCCCATGAACCCGAGCAGCAGCCCGAGCTGGCGCGTCGTCACCCAGCGGTTGGCGAGCGTCATCGTCGCCTTGCCGAAGCCCGCGCCCTCGGGGAGCATCTGCTCCAGGAGGCTGTCCTCGAGCTTGCCGATGATGTGCGCGAACGCCACCGTGTTCGCCTGCACCCACTCGCCGCGGTTGACGACGGCGACGCGGTCGACGACCCCGGGCAGCTCCGTGCCGAGGTGGGCGGCGAGCGCCGGCACGACGCGCTCCATCGCGGCGGCGTACTCGCTCTCGGCGGCCCGCAGCTCCGAGGCCGGGAGCGTCCCGGGCGCCGACCGGAGACGGGCGATCGCGATCTTCTCCACCTGGCCCCAGTCGACGAGGCCGGCGGCGCGCGCCGAGCGCTCGACCTGGCGCCCCGCGACGGTGATCGCCGCCCCGAGCACGGAGCCGACGACGAACCCGACCTGCCACAGGCGCTCGTCCGGGATCCGGCCGCGCGCCCCGGAGCCGGCCGGGCGTCCCTGGGAGCGAGGCCGGTCGGGCATCAGCCGGCGGCCCCGAGCGCCGCATCCGCGCGCAGCTCGACGGACACGACGTCCGGGAACGCCTCCCCGAACATGCGCGAGGCGATCGACGTGAACCGGCCGATGTCGCCGGTCGTGAGCTGGACGTGGACCGGGTCGACGCCGGACCAGCGCTCGTCGGGTCGCGAGTGGCCGGCGGCGCCGGGGTCCGCGGCGGTCCCCCGGGTCGTGCCGGGCGCCTCGAGCCCGTTGACCGACAGCAGCTCGGCGAGCGACGAGGCAGTGGCCGTCGCGCTGTCCACGATCGCGACCCGGTCCCCGACAGCCGCGGCGATGACCGGGCGGAGCAGCGGGTAGTGCGTGCAGCCGAGCAGCAGCGTGTCGATCGCGGCGCCGGCCGGGCGCGGGAACACGAACTCGCCCTCGCCGTCCCGCTCCCCGAGGAGCGGCGCGAGCTCCTCGGCGACCGCCGCCTCCATCTCGGGCCCGGACACGATCCCGGCCTCGACCATCGGGACGAAGCGGGGCGTCGCGTGCTCGTACACCTCGACCGCGGGGTTCTCGTCCTTGATCGCGTTGAAGTACGCGTGGGAGCGGACCGTCGCCGGCGTCGCGATCACGCCGACGCGGCGGTTGCGGGTGGCGAGGGCCGCGGCGGCCGCGCCGGGCCGGACGACGCCGAGCACCGGCAGGTCGTAGCGGGCCCGCAGGTCACGGAGCGCGACGGCGGTCGACGTGTTGCACGCGACCACGAGCGCCTTGACGTCGCGGGACGCGAGCTCGTCGAGCGCCTCCATCGAGAACCGCCGGACCTCCTCGTCCGGGCGGACGCCGTACGGCGCGCGCGCGTTGTCGCCGAGGTAGATCGTGGACTCGTGCGGCGACCGGCGGAGGATCTCGCGGAGGACCGTGAGGCCGCCGACGCCGGAGTCGAAGACGCCGATGGGCCGGGGGTCGGACACCCCTACAGGCTACCGCCGTCCCGCCACGGGCGCCCCGCGGCCGACGAGCTCGGTTGCCGTCCGCATGACGTCCAGGCTGATCTGGGCCGCCGGATCGGCGAGCACGAACGGGATTCCCTCGTTGTTGGTGCGCACGACGAGCGCCCCGCCGGACGCGACGCTGTGCTCCGGGACGCGGCCCAGCGCGCGGCTGAGGACCTCGGGATCGAAGCCGCCGGTCGAGTCGGCGCGGTTGACGAGGTAGCGCACCTTCGTCGGCGCGTAGCCGATCATCCGGAACGCATCCGCCATGACCATCGTCGAGTGGATCGTCGTGGAGTCGTACGTGACGACCTCGAGGATCGTGTCGGACGCGTCGAGGAAGCACAGGTTGATGTCGTTGACGACGGCCGGCGTGTCGACGATCACGACCTCGTACACGCGGCGCAGGAGGCTCAGCGTCTTCTCGAGGTCGCGCACCGTGACCATCTCGGCCATCTCGACCCGCGGCGGAGCGAGGAGGATGTCGATGCCCGACGGGTCGCGCCACAGGACGTCGGCGAGGTCGGACTCCTGGATCCGGTCCGTGGGCAGGTCGAGCAGCGACGGCGCCTCCATCGGCACCTTGAGCAGCGCCCGCATGTCGCCGAACTGGAGCGACCCGTCGATGAGGACCGTGCGCGAGCCCTGCTGGCCGACCGCGACCGCGAGGTTGAACGCGAGGGTCGTCTTGCCGACGCCGCCCTTGGGCGCGAACAGCGTGATCATCCGGGCCGTGCCGAAGTTGTCGAGCGTCGCCGCGGTCTGGTGGACCTGCTGGAGCCGCGTCACCAGCTCGTAGCCGGTGAACGGCATCGCGAGCACGCCGTGGATGCCGTGGGTCGGGTCCGGCGCCACCGGCTGCTGGGGCACGGTCAGGACGATGACGGGGACGTGCGAGCCGGACTGGTGGATCTGGTCCACGAGGTTGAGGCCCTTGACGCGGCCCTGCAGCAGGGCGTCGACGAGGACGACATCCGGCCGCAGCTCGGAGATCAGGTTGAGCACCCGGGTGCCGTCGCTGACGACGTCCAGCAGCTTGATCGCCTGCTGCGAGTTGAGCAGCCCGCGGATGTACTGCGCGACCTGGGGGACATCCTCGACGACGAGGAGGCGGATCTGGTCCGACATCGGCCCGACTCTACCACGCACACCCCGCCCATCGACCCGAGGCCATTGGTCCCACCGGGCCCCGCCGCAAGGGGCATCCGCGAGTCGTCGGCGGCGCAGGTCAGCGCGCCGTCAGGGCGTCGTCGAGGGCCCTCGTCAGGGGCGGCGCGCGAGCAGGATCACCCGCTCCGAGCCGCGCTCCAGCGGCCCGAGGTCGTAGTCGCCGGCGAGCGCCTCGACCCGCAGCCCGGCGGCCTCGGCCATCGCCGTGAGGTCCTCCGGCGTGACGAGCCGGAGATGGTCGACCCGGACCCAGCGGACCGGCGTCGCGCCCTGCGGGCCCGGCCTCGAACACCGTCGTCAGGCCGACCGTCGAGCGGGCCGAGTCCCAGACCGCGCTGCCCGACTTCGTCACGGTGTCGCCCGTCTGGGGGTCGGTGCGGACCCACTCCAGCACCAGCCGGCCGTCGTAGCGGGCGAGGTCCTCGGCGTCGGGCAGCCAGCAGTCGACGACGGCGAGCCCACCGGGCGCGAGATGCGCGGCGAGCGTCGCGACCGCCGCCGACTGGTCGATGCGGGTGCCCATGAGGAACAGCGAGTTGAGGGGCACGAACGCGAGCTGGAACGCGCCGGCGTTCTCAAGCCGGATGTCGCGCGCGTCGCCCTTCACGAGGGTGAGCCGCCGGTCGATGGTGGCGCCGGCGGCATCGGCCGCGGCGCGGGCCCGGTCGAGCATCGCCCGGTCGAGGTCGACGCCGGTCACGTCGTAGCCGGCGCCGGCCAGCGGCACGGCGAGGCGACCCGACCCGACCGCGAGCTCGAGGATCGGCCCGCCGGTCTGGCCGGCGAGCGCGAGGTACAGGTCGAGGTCGCCCGGGTCGTCGGACAGGTCGAGGTCGTAGAGCCGGGCGAGCGCGGCGGCGGCGGTCTCGGTCACCCGCGCATGATCGCCGACGCGACGGGCGGCGTGCGGGCCCGTGCCGCGGCGGAGGTGCGGCCGTCAGCGCTCGAAGCGGACCGGGTGCCCCGCCTGGCGCTTCGCGGCGAGCGCCGAGATGACCTCGAGCGCGATGCGGTTGGCGGCCATCGCGGTGACCTCGGCGTGGTCGTACGGCGGCGACACCTCGACGATGTCCACGCCCGCGACCTCGACCTGGCTCGCGATCCGCCGGACGGCACGCAGCACCTCGCGCGGCAGCATCCCGCCCGGCTCGGGCGTGCCGGTGCCCGGCGCGTTGCCCGGGTCGATGACGTCGATGTCGACCGAGATGTAGACCGCGTCCGGGCCGTCGAGCGCCTCGGCGATCGCGTCGTCGATCACGGCCTCGGCGCCGCGCTCCTCGATCTCGCGCATGAGGTGCCAGCGGAGGCCCTGCTCCTGCATCCACTTGAAGGTCTCGGCCGGCGGCCAGTAGCCGCGCAGTCCGACCTGGACGAAGTTCGAGCCCTTGACCGCGCCCGACTCGATGAGGCGCCGCATCGGCGTCCCGTGGCCGGCGAGCACGCCCCAGTCGTCGTTCGCGGTGTCGGCGTGCGCGTCGAAGTGGACGATGCCGATGCTCCCGGGCCGCCGGACCTCGGCGACCGCGGTCGCGGACGGCCAGGTGATCGAGTGGTCGCCGCCGAGGACGATCGGGATCGCGCCGGTCTCCGCGACCTCGCGGACCTTGCGGTAGATGAACGCGTGCGCCCGATCGATCCACGACGGGACGATGTTCGCGTCACCGGCGTCGACGACGGTGAGGATCTCGAACGGCTCGTTGCCCAGCTGGAGCGAGTGGATCGAGCCGGTCGTGTACTGCGCCTCGCGGATCGCCCGCGGCCCGAACCGGGCGCCCGGCCGGTGGCTGACGGCGTCGTCGAACGGGGCGCCGATGATCGCGACGTCCGCCTTGCGGGCGCGCAGCTCCGCCACGTCCGGGACCCAGGGCAGCTTCATGAACGTCGGCAGGCCGACGTAGGTGGGCAGGTCGAAGTCGTCGAACGCCTCGTACGCCCGGTCCCAGCCGTTGCGCGCAGCGAAGTCGACGTCACCCGCGTCGTGGGGACGATCGGCCACGGTGGACCTCCGGAGACGGCGGCCGGGTCACGCGCCGCTGGCGTGACGGGCTCCTCGCCGACTCGTTCGGGCGCCGCCGGTTCGGAACTGCCGTCCAGCGGGGCGCGCCGAGCGGATCGTACTCGGGTTGCGGTCCGGTTGCGAGCCGCGATGGAGCGCGGCGTGGCGGGGGCCGGCGTCAGGCGCGCCCGCCCTCGCCGCCCGTCCCTAGCCGGCGGAACTCGGCCCAGGCCTGCTCCACGAGCGACGGGTCGAGGAACAGGTCGAGCGCCGTCTGCGCGACGAGCGTCGCCGCGAGCAGCACCGTCTCGTCGGCGCGAGGCCGTCCGGCGGCGTCGCGGAACTCGATCGAGTGGCCGGGCGTGGGCTGGTCGGTGATCGAGAGGTCGGGATGGATCGTCGGGACGACCCACGACACGTTCGCCATGTCGGTGGATCCGGACGGTGCCGTCCGGTCCCTGGTCCTCGATGCCGTACGCCTCGGCGTTCGCGATCCACCGGTCGGCGATCCGCCAGTTCGTCTTCATCGTGCTCGCGAAGCCCGAGAACTCGACGTCGACCGTGACGTCCGCGGCGGCCGCGGCGGCCTCGCACAGCTGGCGGAAGCGGGCCTTCATGACCTCGTAGTAGGCCTGGTCGGCGCTGCGGATCATGAACCACGCCCGGGTGCGGTCCGGGATGATGTTCGCGGCGGTGCCGCCCTCCTGGATGATCCCGTGGACGCGGCAGTGCGGCGGCAGCTGCTGGCGCCACAGGCCGACGCTCGAGAACAGCGCGATCATCGCGTCGAGGGCGTTGCGCCCCTCCCACGGCTCGGACGACGCGTGCGACTGCAGCCCGTGGAACACGACCGACACGTCCTCCGACGCGAGCGGGGCGCAGTCGACGTGGTTGCGGTCGCAGGGGTGGTACAGGAGGGCCGCGTCGAGGCCCTCGAACAGCCCGTCGTCGATCATGAACTGCTTGCCGCTCCCCCGCTCCTCTGCCGGGCGTGCCGAGGAACACGATCTCGCCCGCGAACGCCGACCGGACGCCGGCGAGCGCGATCGCCGCGCCCACGCCCGATGCCGCCATCGTGTTGTGCCCGCAGCCATGCCCGAGGCCGGGCAGCGCGTCGTACTCGGCGAGCACGCCGATCCGCGGCCCGTCCGTCCCGAGGCCCGCCGGCGAGCCGCGCCCGGACCGCCGTCTCCAGCCGGCCGGCCGGCCGCTCGACGGCGAACCCGTGGCCGGCCAGCACGTCCGCGACCCATGCCGCGGCCCGATGCTCCTCGAACGCGGGCTCCGGGTTGGCGTGGATCCGGTGCGACAGGTCGAGGATCTCGTCGCGGGCGGCCTCGACCGCCTCGGCGGCACGCGCCTTGATGTCGGCGAAGGGCTCGGCGGGGCTGGCGTCGATGCGGGACGGCATGGAACCTCCTGGGGTGCGGCGCGAGGCGTCAGCGCTCGTTGGAGAGCGCGACCTCCGCGACGATGAAGATCGCGGCGAGGAACAGCAGGATCGGGAGCTGGAACGCGTCGACGAGACGCAGGATGACGAGCGCGGCGGTGAACAGGCCGACCCACGCGCCACGGCGTGCGGCCCGGGCCCAGTCGCCCTGGTACGCGATCCGGCGATGCCGGGCGAACACCACGAGCCAGCACAGCGGCGTGGCGAGCAGGCCGACCGCGACACCGATGGCGATCGCGCCCGTGTAGCCGGCCATCGAGTCCGCGTACGGGTCGCGGGTCGTGACGATGAGGGCGACGATGATCCAGGCGACCACCGATGCGGCCAGCAACGCCAGGTTGACGATCCGGTCGCGAGCCTCCACGAGGCTCCAGTCTACCGACGGGGACCCGGATCGGCGCGGGCGGCGGCGAGGTCAGCAGGCGCTCGAAGCGCCGCCTCCAGGTCGCCGAGGGCGTCCAGCTCGAGGTCGGCCACGACGGTGGCGTCGCGATCGCTGCCGGGGAGGGGCGAGTCGGCTCGGGCGGTCCCGGAGGTATGCCGCCTGCCAGCCGGCCCGCTTCGCGCCGACGACGTCCGCCGCCCAGTCGTCGCCGACGTGGAGGATCTCGCCCGGCTCGGGCTGGCCGAGCGCGTCGCGCGCCGCCGCGAAGATCGCCGGGTGGGGCTTGATCGTCCCGACCCGCTGCGACACGACGACGGCGCGCAGGTACGGCGACCAGCCCGGCGGCCTCGACGTAGCGGTCGATGGTCGTCGCGAGCGGCCAGTTCGACAGCACCGCCAGCGAGTAGTGCGGGGCCAGCGCGGCGAGCACGCGCCCGCGGCCGGGGCCGGCGGCAGGCGCGCGACGAACGCCCGCGAGTACACGTCCACCGCCCAGTCACGCTCGGCCGGGTCGCTCAGCAGGCCGGCGGCCGTGTCGTCCCACCGCACGTCGGCGGCCGGCGGGGGCATGCCCCGCAACCGGGCGAGGATCCGGCCGAGGCGCTGGGCGAGGTCGACCTCGCGGCCGAGCGGGACCTCCTCGCGGAACTGGCGCGCCCGCTCCTCGGACCAGGCGCGGTTGACCTCGTCCTCGTCGAACGGGCCGAGCCGCGTGGCGATCGCCGCGGGCCGTCTCCCCGACCACCTCGCGCAGGGCGCCGTCCGGCACGGGGACGAGCGTGTTGCCGAAGTCGAGGGTGATCGCCCGGATCACGAGCCCGGCTCGCGGGCGAGACGGTCGCGGGCGATCCCCACCGCGACGGGCTCGCGGTCCACGAGCAGCCAGCGCCGGCCGAGGCGCGCGGCGGCGACGCCGGTCGTGCCGCTCCCCGCGTACGGGTCGAGGACCAGGTCGTCCGGGCGGCTCGATGCCGCGACGATCCGCTCCAGCAGGCGCACGGGCTTCTGGGTCGGGTAGCCGGTCCGCTCCGCGGAGCCCGGCGGCACGATCGTCATCCACCACACGTCGGTCGGCAGCTTGCCGCGCGCGGCCTTCTCCGGCCCCACGAGCCCCGGCGCCATGTACGGCACCCGGTCGATCGCGTCGCGGTCGAACAGCCAGCGTGTCGCCGCGGGCGTACCACAGGATCGTGTCGTGCTTGCGCGGCCAGCGGTCGCGGTGTCGCCCGCCGTAGTCGTACGCCCAGACGAGCTCATTGAGGAACGCGGCGGGCCCCGAACACCTCGTCGAGCAGCAGCCGGACGTGGTGGACGGTCCGCCAGTCGCAGTGGAGGTACAGCGACCCGTGCGGTGCGAGGACGCGGTGGATCGCCTCGACCCGGGCGCGCACCGCAGCCAGGTGCGCGTCGAGCGTCAGCCCGTCGTCATACGCGTGGTCCGAGATCGACCTCGTAGCGGTACTCGCGGCCGCCGAACCCGCGTCGCGTCTGCTCCCCGTCCCCGGTCCGGATCCGTCTCCAGTCGCTGCGTCTCGCCCGTCCCGAACGGCGGGTCGGCGTAGCACAGGTCGACGGAGCCCTCGGGCAGGGACGCCAGCACGTCGAGGTTGTCCGCCTCGACGACCGCGCCCCGCGCCTCGCCCGCGAGCACGGCACCGACCGCCGAGCGGTCCGCGTCGGCGAGCGCGGCCACGGTCAGCGGACGGCGCTGGACGGGCAGATCTCGCGGAAGGCGCAGAAGCTGCACGAGAGGTAGTCGGGCTTGGCCGTGAACTCCCGCGCCCGGATCCCGCGGGCCGCGGTCCGGATCGTCTCCCGGGCCTTCTCCACCCGCTTGCGATCGATCGGCGCCAGCCCGACGAGCCCCGAGTCGAGGAAGTGGAGCGCGACCGCGTCCGGCAGCCGTCCGGTCATCGCCTCGTAGGCCATCGCGTAGATCGTGAGCTGGAGCGAGTCCTTCGCCCGCTGGCGCGCCTTCGCCGGGTCCCGGACGTCGCTGGACTTGTAGTCGGTGATGACGACCCGCTCCGGCCACAGGTCGAAGGTCGGCTCGATGACGTCGGCGCCGCTGGCCGGGTCACCGTCGTCGACCATCACGGGGACGGGCTCGTCGGGGTCGCGCGGCGTGATGTCGACCCGGTCGAACCGGCCGCGGACCTTGTCGCCGTCGAGGAAGAAGCTGAACTCGCGCTCCACCCACGCCGGGATGATCGCGCCCGGCCGGAGCTGCTCCTCGCGGAACCGGTTGAGCGCCTGGCGGCCGGCCTCGAGCCGCGCCTCCTCGTGCTCGCGCGACAGGAACCCGTCGTTCGTCCAGGCGGCCTGGAACGAGGCGAACAGCTGCTCCTCGCTCATGACCTCGGCGCGCGCGTGGCGCTTGTGGAACTCCGACACGGCCGCGTGGAGCGCCGACCCGTAGATCATCGAGTGGTGGGGGGCGAGCGGCATCCGCAGCACGTGGCGGTACTTGTACTTGAGCGGGCAGGTGAGGTAGTCGTCGATCGCGTAGAACGACAGCCACAGCGGCTCGTCGTCGCGCGACCGACGCGGCGCCGGGACGGGCTCCGTCCGCTCGAGCCCGGCCAGCCGCTCGACCGGCGAGGACGCCTTCGCCCCGGCCCCGGCGGTCCCGGCCGCGACCGGCAGGTCGAGCGCCTCGAGGACGAACGGCGACACCCGCCGCGCCCGCTGGCCGCCGTAGTCGGCCGCGTGCGACAGGACGAGCTCGTCGCGCGCCCGGGTCATGCCGACGTAGAACAGCCGCCGCTCCTCCTGGAGCTGGTAGTCGCCCTCGGGCAGGGTCTCGTTCACGAGCTCCAGCGGCAGCGCGAGCTGCTCGCGGCGCCCGATGGCCGGGAAGCGGCCGGTGATCAGGCCCGGCAGGTAGACGACCGGGAACTCGAGGCCCTTCGCCTTGTGGACGGTCATCACGGCGACGGCGTTCGCCTCGGGATCGATGTCCGCGGTCGGCGGGTCGTCGCCCGCCTGGATCAGCGTCTGGAGGTGCCGGGCGACGAACAGCGCCCGGTCGTCGGCGAGCAGCGCCGACTGCGCGCGGATGATGTCGAAGAAGCGCGCGATGTTCGACAGCGCCTCCTCGTTCGCGACCGAGTCCGTCTCCGCGAGACGCTTGAGCCAGCCCGAGCCGCGGAGGAACGCGTACAGGACCTCGCCGGCCGGGCGCTCGTGGGCGAGCTCGACGTACCGCTTGAGGTCCTCGACCAGCGTCGCCGCGGCCGCACGCGTCTCCGGCGAGAGGCGCAGGATCCCCGGCTGGCGCTGGAGCTCGTCCAGGACCTCGAACACGGTCCGGTTCCGGCGCCGCGCGTTGGTCACGATGTTGACCAGGTCCTCGCCGCCGAGCTTGTACAGGTCCGAGGCCGCGAGCGCGTAGACGTCCACCGACGAGCCGACGTCCGCGATCGCGCGCAGGAACGACAGCAGCAGCCGGACCTCGGGCCGGGTGTACAGGCCGGACGTGCCCGAGAACCGCCACGGGACGCCCTCGAGGTTGAGCGACCGCAGGATCGGGTCCGCGGCGGCGTTCGCGCGGACGAGGATCGCGATGTCGCGGTACGAGGCGCCCTCCCGGACGCGGCGCGCGACCTCGGCCGCGATCCAGTCCGCCTCCTCCGCTCCCGTCGCGAACGCCTCGTGGCGCACGGGGAGCGCCCCATCGCCGTCCCGCTCCGGCACGAGCTTCTTGACGATCCCCGCCCGGACCTCGAGCCGGTCGGGATCGTTGTGCCGGACGAGCCGGTAGGACGCATCGAGGATCGGGCCGCGCGACCGGTAGTTCCGGCGCAGGACGACGACGCTCGCCGCGCGGTACCGCTCGCGGAACTCGAGGATGTTGCTGATCGCCGCGCCGCGGAACTTGTAGATCGACTGGTCGTCGTCGCCCACGACCGTGACGTTGCGATGCGTCGCCGCGACGAGGCCCGACCAGCTCGGACTGGGCGCGGTTCGTGTCCTGGAACTCGTCGACGAGGACGAACTTGAACCGCGCCTGCACCAACTGGCGGGCGGCCGGGCTCTCGCGCAGGAGGCGCAGCGCGAGCGACACCTGGTCGCCGAAGTCGATCGCCCCGTTCTCGGCGAGGAGCCGCTGGTACGTCGCGTACGCGCGCGCGAGCTCCGCCTGGCGCCGCGCCTCCTCCTCGAGCGCGGCCGCCGCGTCGCGATCCGCGTCCGTGGCGACGTCCCCCGCCGCGTCCACCGCGGCCAGCGCCTCGGCGGCGCGGACGGCCAGCCGCTCCGCGTGGGCGCGGTAGGCGTCCGGCGACACGTCCTCGTCCTTCGCCCGCGAGAACAGCGTCGCGAGCGCGTCGAGGAACTTGGTGGGGTCGCCCAGCGGCCGGTACGCCTCGAGCCCGAGCTCGAACACGTGCTCGCGCAGGAAGACGACCGTCTCCGGCCGCGACAGCACCCGCACGTCCGACGGCAGCCCCAGCTCGAGCGCGAACTCGCGGACGAGCCGGTCGCCGAACGCGTGGAACGTCGAGATCGCCGTGTCCGTGTAGCCGTACGGGACGAGCTGGTCGACCCGCGCCTGCATCTCGTCCGCGGCCTGGTCGGTGAACGTCAGGGCGAGGATCTCCGCCGGCCGGGCGCGCCGGGTCGCGATCAGCCACGCGATCCGGCGGGTGATGACCTGCGTCTTGCCGGTGCCGGCGCCGGCCACGACGAGCAGCGGCCCGTCGCGGTGCGTCACGGCCTTGCGCTGCTCCGGGTTGAGGCCCGCGAGGAGCTCGTCGAGCCCGTCCGGCGTGGCGTCCGCGGGAGCCGCGGGCTCGGGTGCGCCCCAGACCGGGATCTGCACGAGGGACGCGGGCTCGCGCGCCGGGCGTCGCCTCACGCGGCGGACCTCCGCCGGCGCGTCACCGGCCCGGATGCGGGGCTGCTGGCGGGCGGATGACCGGGGAACGCGATCTGCAGGGGGCACGCCATGACGATGCCTGCGAGCCGTGCCAGCTCTGGTGTCACGGCCGCCGCGCCATCACTGGCTGGAGACGGCCGGAACCCCCATGGCGAGGGCGAGCCGCAGGGCCTCGCTCTCCTCCGCGGAGAGGTTCGACTCGGACGTGCCCTTCGCGACCGCCTTCCCGTACACGCGCGTGCCGGCACGGGCATGGAGGCTGCTGATGACGAAGCCGTCGCCCGCCTGGTCGAGCAGCGCGAGCGCGAAGCTCTGGTTGCCGCCGGTGTCCTCGAACGGGTTGAACCGGACGAGGCCGATCCGCTGGAACGACCGGCGCTGGGCCGCCTCCACGACGGCGGCCCGCGCGCCCAGCTCGTCCACCTGGCGGGCGACCGCGTAGACCTTGTCGAGGTGCGCGTCGAGGATCCCCTCGAGGCTCTTGCCGGACTCGCCGCGGGTCAGGCCGGCGAACCGGCGCTCGAACGCCGACGTGCGCCGGAACAGGACGATGACGAGCAGACAGGAGCACGACGCAGGCGACCGCGAGCGCGATGACGACGGCACCGATGACCGGGGTGACGAGCGCGTTCAGATCGTCCAACAACACCCTCCGGGAGACGCGGCCGAGTCTAGCAGCCAGCCCTCACCGCTCACGTACCGGCGACGCGGTGTATCCTCTGCCGCCGACGGCGGCGCACGCGCGCCCCGACTCCCACAACGAGGTCCCATCCCGCATGGTGAAGCGCGCTCGCGGCAGCGTCCGACCCGGCCAGCGCCGGCCGATCGACCGCCGTCCCGCCACGACCGCGACGCCCGCGACGCCCAGGCCCAGCGGCCTGAGCGAGGCGGAGCTGGCCCGCGCGGCGGAGCTCGAGCAGCAGCTGCTCGCCGAGGAGCGCGCGGCCGAGACCGCCCGCAAGCGGACCGTGGAGCGCGCCTCGACCCGCGAGGGCAGCGCCGTGAAGGTGATCCCGTTCGAGGACGAGTACGCGTACGTCTCCCGCGACCTCAAGGACATCGCGCGCATCGCGGCCCTGCTGTTCGCGATCCTGTTCGCCCTGTACCTGATCATCGACGTGTTCGACGTGGTGAAGATCGGCTAGCGGCTGCGGGCTACCATCGCCCCATGCCCACCCGGCGCGCCGCTTCCGGCGCCCGCCCCGAACCCCTGTTCCAACCGCCGCCCGAGCGGCAGCCCCTCGCGGCCCGGATGCGTCCACGCGCGCTCGAGGAGTTCGAGGGCCAGGCGCACCTCGTCGGCGAGCGAGGTCCGCTCCGCCGGTCGGTCGTCCGCGGCCACCTCGCGTCGCTGCTCCTGTGGGGCCCGCCCGGCACCGGCAAGACGTCGCTCGCGCGGCTGCTCGCCGAGGCCGTCGGCGCCGAGTTCCGCACGGTCAGCGCCGTGATGTCGGGCGTGGCGGAGGTCCGGGCGACGATCGCGGAGGCCCAGGACCGGCTCGCCCTCGAGCAGCGCCGATCGGTGCTGTTCATCGACGAGATCCACCGCTTCAACAAGGCGCAGCAGGACGCGCTCCTGCCGCACGTCGAGGACGGCACGGTCACGCTGATCGGCGCGACGACCGAGAATCCCTACTTCGAGGTCAACTCCGCGCTCCTGTCGCGGATGCGCGTGTGGCGGCTGGAGCCGCTCACCAACGACGACGTCGCGGTCATCGTGCGGCGGGCGCTCGAGGACGAGGAGCGCGGGCTCGCCGGGCCGTTCGGGCCGAGCCGGCGGCGTCGCGCTCGAGCCCGAGGCGTTCGACCACCTCGTCGACCTCGCCGGCGGCGACGCGCGGCAGGCGCTCAACGTGCTCGAGGGCGCGGTCGCGCTGGCCGAGGACGAGGACCACCGCGCCGACGGCCGGGTCTCCCCCACCCTCGCCGATGTCGAATCCGCCGCCCAGCAGCGGGTCCTCGCCTACGACCGCGCGGGCGACGGCCACTACGACACCGTGTCGGCGTTCATCAAGAGCATCCGCGGCAACGACCCGGACGGGGCGCTGTACTGGCTCGCGTCGATGGTCACCGCCGGCGAGGACCCGCGGTTCATCGTCCGGCGGCTGATCATCGCGGCGTCGGAGGACATCGGCAACGCGGACCCGCGCGCGCTCCAGGTCGCCGTCGCGGCCGCCCAGGCGCTCGACCACGTCGGGCTGCCCGAGGCGCAGTACGCGCTCGCCCAGGCGACGATCTACCTCGCCGTGGCGCCCAAGTCGAACCGGGTCGGCTCCGCGTACGGCGCGGCGATGGCCGACGTCACGAGTCGCGGCTCGCTGCCCGTGCCCAACCACCTCAAGACGGCCGGCGACCGGCGGATGAAGGCGCACGGCATCGGCGTCGGCTACCAGTACCCGCACGAGTTCGAGGGCTCGGACGTCGCGCAGCAGTACCTCCCCGACGAGCTCGCGGACCGCCGCTACTACCACCCGTCCGAGGAAGGCAGCGAGCGTCGGATCGGCGAGCTGATGGACGAGCGCCAGGCACGCCGCGCGGCCGGCAAGCCGAAGCGCGTGCCACCGCCGCCCGGCAGCGGCATGAGCGGCATCGGCGACGGGATGAAGGGCCACACCGAGTCCCGCAAGAAGCTCGCGGACACCCAGAAGAAGGACGCCGCAGGCTAAGGCTGCGTCGGTCTCCTCGATCGCGGCGACCTTCCTCGCGGATACACTGGCGGACCCTCGAGGATCCGCCGTGGCCAACGAACGCACCTATCCAGCCCTGCCGTGTCGCGACGTCGAAGAGTCGGTCGCGTTCTACGAGTCGATCGGCTTCACGCGCACGTATCGCCAGGTTCGCCCGTACCCGTATGCGGTCGTCGGGCGGGAGGACCTGCACATCCATCTCTTCGGGATGGACGGGTTCGAGCCGGCCAATTCGTACGGCACGGCGATCGTGGTCGTGCCGGATCCGGACGCCCTCTACCAGGACTTTGCGGCGGGCTTGCGCAAGGCTCGCGGCAAGCTTCCGGTCACGGGGATCCCCCGGATCACCCGCCCGCGCAAGAAGTACGGCACCGTCCGCGGCTTCAGCGTCGTCGACCCGGGCGGGAATTGGCTGCGGATCTCGAAGCTTGGCGAGAGCGAGGAGACGGATTCGGCCGAGAAGGCGACCGGCCTGGCGCAGATCTACTACGTCGCGACGCGCCTGGGCGATTCTCGTGGCGATGAGCCGCTGGCGCTGAAGACGCTCGAGAGCGGCCTGACCCGCTTCGGCCCGAGCGCCAGCCCAGCCGACCTCGCTCGCGCGTACCTCTACCGCGCGGAGCTGGCGGCACGCACGAACGATCTTGCCTTGGCGCGGTCCTCGCTCGAGGCCGCGCAGTCGGTCGAGCTCAGCTCGGACGAGCGGTCTGCCCTCGCCGAGGAGTTCGCCGATGCAGCCGAGGTCGTGCAATCCGCCGAGGCCAACCGCTAGCCGGGGAAGGCGAGGGCGTTGCTCGGTCCAGAGTCGCTTCCCGACGTGTCGACGGCGCGAACCCGCCCGAGATACTGGCCGGTCAGCGACTCCTCGACCTCGAGCAGGCCCGTCGGCGTCCCGCTGAACACCAGCCGTCCGCCCTTCGTGCCGCCCTCGGGTCCCAGGTCGATGATCCAGTCCGCGTTGCGGATCACGTCCACGTTGTGCTCGATGACGATCACGCTGTTGCCGGCGTCGACGAGGCGGTCGAGCATCGCGAGCAGGTGGCTCGTGTCCGACATGTGGAGGCCGGTCGTCGGCTCGTCCAGCACGTAGATGTTGCCCTTGCGGTGGAGCTCGCTCGCGAGCTTGATCCGCTGGCACTCCCCGCCCGACAGCGTGCTCAAGCGGCTGCCCGAGCGTCAGGTAGTCGAGCCCGACGTCGCTCATCGCCTGGAGCTTGCGCACGATCTCGCGCTGGTGGAAGTGCTCGAGCGCCTGGGCCACCGTCAGCGCGAGCACGTCCGAGATCGACAGCCCGTCGAGCCGGTACGCGAGCACCTCGTCCTTGAACCGCTTGCCGTTGCAGATCTCGCACGGCGTCTTGACCCCGCCGAGGAACGACAGCTCCGTGTAGATCACGCCCGAGGCCCTTGCACGTCTCGCAGGCGCCCTTGGAGTTGAAGCTGAACAGCCCGGCATCGACCTTGTTGGCCGCCGCGAACGCCTTGCGCACGTCGTCCATGACGCCCGTGTACGTCGCGGGGTTGGAGCGCGTGGACGTGCCGACCGCGGACTGGTCGATGACGATGGCCTCGGGATGGTCGGGCAGGAACACGCCCTCGATGAGCGAGCTCTTGCCCGATCCGGCGACGCCGGTCACGACGGTCAGGACGCCGGTCGGGATGTCGACGTCGATGCCCTGCAGGTTGTGCTCGCGGGCGTCCCGGATCGGCAGCCAGCCGCCCGGCGTCCGCACCCGCTCCTTGATCGGCAGCGATCGCTCGAGGAAGGCGCCGGTCAGCGTGCCCGACGTGCGGAGGTCGGCGTACCGCCCCTCGAACACGACCTCGCCGCCGGCGCTGCCCGCGCCCGGCCCCATGTCGACGACGTGGTCCGCGACCCGGATGACGTCCGGATCGTGCTCGACGACGATCACCGTGTTGCCCTTGTCGCGCAGCTTCTGGAGCAGCTCGTTGAGGCGGTGCACGTCGCGCGGATGGAGCCCGATGCTCGGCTCGTCGAAGATGTAGGTGACGTCCACCAGGCTGCTGCCGAGGTGCTTGACCATCTTGATCCGCTGCGACTCGCCGCCCGACAGCGTGTCGGTCTCGCGGTCCAGGCTGAGGTAGTCGAGCCCGATGTCGACGACGTGGCCGAGCCGCTCGAGGAGCGTGGCGAAGATCGGCCCGCCCACCTCGCCGTCGTCCATCAGCCGCAGGATCGGGACCAGGTCGCCGACCGCCATCGAGGACAGGTCGGCGATCGAGTAGCCGTCGATCCGCGAGCGCAGCGCCGCCTGGTTCAGCCGGGCGCCGCGGCAGGCCGGGCAGACCCGCGGGCGGAGGTACGGCTCGACGGTCTTCTGCACCCGCTCCGAGAGCGTCTTGACGTCGCGCCGGACGTAGGCCCGCTCGATCTTCTCGAGCACGCCGACGTACGAGGCGTTCATCGTCTTGTCGCCGATCGGCAGCTTGTACTTGCGGTCCTTGCCCCACAGGAGCAGGTCCATCTCCTCCGCGGTGAAGTCGCGCAGCTTCCGGTCGTTGTCGAAGAAGCCCGACGCGGTGTACGCCCCGATCTCCCAGCCGACCCACATCGGCACCTGGATCGCGCCCTCGTTGAGCGACTTGTCCAGGTCCAGGAAGTCGTCGGCGACGATCGCGACCTTGCGCCCCAGCCCGTTGCACTCGGGGCACATGCCGGTCGGGTCGTTGAACGAGAAGGCGCTCGCGTAGCCGGCATGCGGCTTGCCGAGCCGCGAGAACAGCAGCCGCAGCACGGTGTAGATGTCCGTGATCGTGCCGACGGTCGAGTGCGACCCGCCGCCCAGCCGCTTCTGGTCGACGATCACGGCCATGCTCAGGTTCTCGATCCCGTCCGCGTCGGGCTGCGGGTAGCGCGGCAGGAAGCTCCGCACGAACAGGCTGAAGTTCTCGTACAGCTGGCGCTGGGCCTCGGTCGCGATCGTGTCGAACACGACGGACGACTTGCCCGACCCGGACACGCCCGTGAAGATCGTGATCTCGCGCTTCGGGATGCGCAGCGAGACGTCCTTGAGGTTGTTCTCGCGGGCGCCTCGGATCTCGATGAACTCCGTCACGGGCGGCATCTCCAGTCGGCGGCGGGCTCGTGCGTGGGTGGCCAAGGGTACCGAGACTGCCCCTCCTCGCGCGCTGACCGGTCGGCATCGCGGCGGTTCACAATCGACCTGCACACCCTCACCCGGAGCCCGCCATGGAACCGCGTCTCGAGCCTCGCAAGACCATCGGGCTCGTCGCCCACGACAACAAGAAGCCCGACCTCGTCGAGTGGTGCGTCTGGAACCGCCTGCTCCTGGCGCGGCACGACCTCGTCGCGACCGGCACCACCGGCACCCTGCTGGAGGACGAGATCGGCGTCCCCGTCCGCCGCCTCCAGAGCGGCCCGCTGGGTGGCGACCAGCAGCTCGGCGCGCTGATCGCGGAAGGCACCGTCGACTTCCTCGTCTTCTTCTGGGATCCGCTCGAGGCGCAGCCCCACGACCCCGATGTCAAGGCACTCATCCGGCTCGCCGTCGTGTGGAACATCCCGGTCGCGTGCAACCGGGCGACCGCGGACTTCCTCATCTCGTCGCCGCTGATGACGTCCGACTACGACCGCCAGATGCCCGACTACGAGACGTACCTCAACCGGTTCGCCCGGCAGTAGCGGGGTCAGCGGCCGAGGTACCGGCCGAACCACTCCTCCGTGCCGGCGCTGCCCTTCACGCCGGGCGAGTTCTGGTGCCACATCTGGGCGAGGCCGCCGCTGACGCCCGAGGCGCGGCCGTACAGGACGGTCACGGCCCCGGCGATCCGGATCGACCCGATGTCCTCACCAGCTGCCCC
Organism: uncultured Chloroflexia bacterium; assembly: GCA_963763075.1. GTDB lineage: Bacteria > Chloroflexota > Limnocylindria > Limnocylindrales > CSP1-4 > CAIXZV01. Next base: position 448,614 of record CAVXNF010000006.1, read on the forward strand.
GACGATGAGGTCCTCGGACGCGGAATGACCTACCTGGGCGATCTGCAGCCGCCAGCCGAACCAGTCCGAGTTCTCGCTCGAGCTTGGCACGTTCGGGCTGTCCTGGGACCACGAGGTGGAGCCCGCGGAGACCAGTCCCGACGAGGAGCCGTAGAGCACGGTCACGACGCCCGCGTTATTGCCCGCGAAGTCCGGCTTCGGGAACGACCGGGTCCGGGCTCCCGACGGCGAGATCGTCGTGGCCATCGTGGTTGAGGTCCCCGCCGGCGACGGCTCCGCCGAACCGCCCGCCGGAGTCGGACTCATCGAACGACCCCGGGACGGACAGGCCGTTCGTCGTCCAGAGTTGGTTGCCGTCCGCCGCCAGGCCGTCAGCGGACCCGTAGATGACATTCACCACACCTTCGGAGCCGGCATCGGCCGGGACACCGACCGCGAGGTCGTCTGCTCCATCGCCATCGAAGTCGCCGACCCCCAGCCGAGAGCCGAACCACTCCTCGCCATCGGTGTCGTAGGCGTATCCAACCTCGGCCTGGTCGAGGATCCCCGGCGAGTCCTGGCTCCAGGTCTGCGTCGTCGCCAGGTCGAGCCCCGCATCGCCCCCGTAGACGACCTGGAGCACGCCCGCCATCGGGACGAATCCGACCGCCGCATACGGGAGGCCGATGACGAGGTCACCGAGCCCGTCGCCGTCGAAGTCGCCGGCGACTGAGGGTGCCGCCGAAGCCCGAGAACGCCGGCGCCGCCGTGTCCGTCGCAACGAGCACTCGCGCGCCGGTCGCGCGCAGCCCGGCCGCGCCACCGGCCACGACCACGATCGCGCCGTTCGAGCCGACCGCGAGGTCCGGGTAGCCGTCACCCGTGAGCTCCGCCGCAACCAGCTCGTCGCCGAAGAACCCGTCACTCGGGACGGCGAACAGCTGCCGCGTCAAGAGCTGGTCGCCGCCTTCCGCCAGCCCGCCCGGCGACCCGTAGAGCACGTTCACCGCGCCTCTGCCCACTCCAGCCGGTCCCGGTTCCCGCGGGACGCCGATCGCCAGGTCCGCGTACCCGTCGCGATCGAAGTCCGCTGACGCGATGGCTCGTGCGAACTTGTCGCCCTTCGCCCGGACGCCCTTCACCCCTGGAGCTGTCCTGGGTCCAGTACTGGTCGCCGCTCGCCGTGATCCCGTCGCGCGACCCATAGAGGACGTTGACCGCTCCGCCGCCTGGATCGTCGGGCACCCCGACGGCAAGGTCGGCGTAGCCATCGCCGTCGAAGTCGTATGGGGTTGCGGGCACCGTGGCGCCTGCGACAGGACCCACCGCCGTGGCCCCGCCGACCACGATCACGAGTAGGAACGCTCGGGATGCCCGCATGGTCGGGCCCTCCGTGAGGTGACGCCCCCGGAACTGGGCAAGCATGGGCGGCCCGCCGACGCTGCGCAAGTGCCGGCCGACGCCCGATTTCAGGCGCCGCGGACGTCCAGCACGCGGCCGAAGTGGAGGATGCGGACGGACGACGAGCACCCCGAACGCGGCGAGGACGAGGATCGACGCCGCCGCGATCGCCGCGTCGAGGTCGCCGCCCTGGAACTCGGCATAGACGACGAGCGGCAGCGTCTGGGTCTTCCCGGCGACGCTGCCGGCGAACATGATCGTCGCGCCGAACTCGCCCAGCGCCCGGGCCCAGCTCATGACGAGGCCCGCCGCGAGGGCGGCCGACGCCAGCGGCACCGTGATCGACCGGAACAGCTGGCGCTCGCTCGCGCCGTCGACCCTGGCGGCGTCCTCGAGGTCGTGGTCCACCGACGCAAACCCGGTGCGCGCCGAGCGGATGAAGAACGGCGCCGAGATGAACGTCTGGGCGATGATCACCGCGAGCGTCGTGAACGCGATCTCGATCCCGAGCACCGACAGTGACTCCCCCAGCAGGCCGCGCCGGCCGAACACGAGCAGCAGCGCGAGGCCGGCGACGGACGGTGGGAGCACGATCGGCAGGTCGATGACCGTCTCGACGAGGGTCTGGCCGCGGAACGTGCGCCGCGCGAGGAGCAGCGCGAGCGGGATGCCGAGGACGACCGTCAGCACCAGGCTGATCGAGGTCGTGAGGAGGCTGAGCGCGAGCGCGTCGATGACGACCCGCATCGTCGCCGAGGCGAACAGCGCGCCGTCGAGCACGCGCGCCCGACGAGGACGAGGACGGGCAGGCCCAGGGTGAGCGCGGCCAGGAGCGCGAGCCCCTGCACCGGCCATCCCAGGCCCGCCGTCGCCCGGCTCGCGCGGCCGGGCACGCGGACCGCGCGAACGGTCATGGGCTGGGTGGCAGGAAGCCGAGCTCCGCGAGGACGGCCTGGCCCTCGCTCCCGGCGAGCCAGGTGAGGAACGCGCGCCGCGGCTTCCTGGTCGGGCGATGCCTTGACGACGACGCCGCCGTAGGTCGCGGGCACGTTCGCGCCGTCCGGGACCTCGACGGTCGCGACCTTGTCGGATCCCGTCGGCGTCGGTGACGTACACGATCCCGGCGTCGCCCTCGCCGAGCTCGACCTTCGTGACGATGCCGCGACGACGTTGTCCTCCTGCGAGACGACGTTGGCCGCGTAGCCGGCGGCGAAGTCGGCGGGATACCCGGACTCCGTGGCGAGGTTGTCGACGAGCTGCGTCGCGTACCTGGTGATCGGCACCGCATCGCCGGCCGCGACGATCTTGATCCCGGACTTCGCCAGGTCGGCGGGCGTCCGGATCCCGGCCGGGTTGTCGCTGGGCACGATGATCGTGAGGCGGTTGCCGGCGAACGGCGTGATGTCGCCCGACGCGAACCCGCCGTCGACGAGCTTCTGCGGGTTGGTCGTGTCCGCGGACAGGAACACGTCGGCGGGCGCGCCCTGCTCGATCTTCGTCTCGAGCGCGGACGACGAATCGGTCGACACCGTGAGGGTCGTGCCGGGGTTGGATGCCTCGTAGGCAGACTCGACCTGCGCGATCGCCTGCTTGAGCGACGCGGCGCGTAGACCTCGAGATCGACTGCGGCGGCGCCGGCGACGCACCGACGCCGGGCGCGCAGGCGGCGACCGCCAGCGCAAGGAGCGATGCCGCCATGCAGCCGGCGCGGCGGTCACGAGCGGGACTCCCTCGACGACGGGATCTCCACCATCACGTTGGTCGCCTTGACGACGCACACCGCCTCCTGGCCCACCACGAGCCCGAGGTCATCCACCGCCTCGGCCGTCATCAGGCTCACGAGGCGATGCGGCCCGGCCATCACCTCGACGACCGCGGCGACCCGGTCCTTCTCGATCCGGGTCACGATGCCCGGCGAACCGGTTGCGCGCGGACTGGGCGACGATCGGACGGTCGGTCGCGGCCCGTCGTCGCTCCTCGAGCAGCCGGGTGACCTCCTCGACGTCGACCGTGCGCTGGCCGCCGTCGGATCGCGCCATCCGCAGCCGGCCGTCGGCCTCCCAGCGGCGGAGCGTCTCGACCGGACACGCCAGCATCTCGGCGGCCTGGCCGACGCGCAGGCGTGTCGCTCCCGGCTCGCGCGCTCTCGCTCATACCGCGGAGTATGCCTCGCGACGGTCAGGATGTATAGGGATCGCGGCTGTCGTGTGAGGTATTCGCGGCGCCGGGCTCGACGTCGCGACAGGTCCCGGTCGGGCCGTACGTCACTCGGCCGACGCACGTCCGTCGCCCGATACGGCATCATCCCGGCACGTGCGACTCGTGCCCGCGTCGCGCGCGCGCCCGAGGGACTGCTTGAGCACCGTCACCGACATCGGCACCGCGAACGCGGTCGACCCTGCCGTCGACACTGTCCCGGTCCGTCGACGCCGCGGCCGCCGGGTCGTGCTCGCGCTCGTGGCGCTGCTCGTCCTCCTCGCGATCACCGCCGGCGTGGCGAGCGCCGGCCTGTACGCGTGGGACGCCGGCTACGAGGGACGCGTCCTGCCCGGCGTCAGCGTCGGTGGCGTCGACCTGTCCGGGATGGACCGCGACGCGGCGATCGCGGCCGTCGCGGCGCGCTATCCCGTACGAGGAGGGCCAGGTGGTCGTCCGGACGCCGGACGGCGACGTGACGATCCCGTTCGCCGAGGTCGGCGGCGCCCCGAGGTCGATGCGGTCGTCGACGCGGCGCTCAGCCAGGGCCGCGACGGCTCGATCGTCGAGCGCGTGATCGGCGAGCTCCGGCTCGCCCTGGACGGCGGCACGGTGCCGGACGCGGCGGTTGCCCTGGACGAGGCGGCCCTGACCGCGAAGATCGAGGCGGCCGTGGCCGCGCTCAACCGCTACCCGACGAGCGCCACGATCACGATGGGCCCGAAGGGCGTCGTCATCACCCGTGCCCGGACCGGTCGCGAGGCCGACGCGGCTCCCGCCGTCGAACAGGCGCTCGCCGCCGCGCGCGACCCCGCGACGAGCGGTGACGTCGTCATCCCCGTCGGCACGACGACGATCCGGCCGCGGGTCGAGGACGCGGCGGTGTTCGAGGCCCGCGATCAGGCCGTCCGGATGGCGAAGACGATCAGGATCGCGACCAAGGCGAAGACGTGGAAGATCAAGGCGGCCGAGGTCCGCTCGTGGCTGCGCTTCGCGCCGGCGGCCGGCGGCACCTTCACCGTCGAGCTCGACGAGTCGCAGATCCCCGCCAACCTCAAGAAGGCCGCGAAGGCGGTCAAGCGGCCCGCGAAGTCCGCCCAGTACCTCGTCGCCCGCTCCGGCAAGATCGTCGGCGTCGTCGCCAGCTCGGTCGGCCGCAAGATCGACCGCAAGGCAACCACCGCCGCGGTCGTCGCCGAGCTCCAGGCCCGCGCGGCGGGCGGCGCGCCCAGCCCGGTCCGCGTCCAGACGACGGCCCTCGCGCCCAAGCTCGCCACGAGCGAGGCCGCGAAGAAGGCCCCGGTCATGAGCCTGCTCGGCTCGTGGCAGACGTGGTTCCCGATCAGCGAGCGCAACTACTTCGGCGCCAACATCTGGGTGCCCGCGCAGCTCATCAACGGGACGGTGCTCAAGCCCGGCCAGTCGTTCGACTGGTGGGACGCGATCTGGCCGGTCACGCCCGCCCGCGGGTTCGGCCCCGGCGGGTTCATCAGCTCCGACCACACGGAGCCGACGGGTGCGCTCGGCGGCGGGATGTGCTCCAGCTCCACGACGCTGTTCAACGCCGCGATGCGCGCCGGCCTCGACATCAACGCCCGCTCGAATCACAAGTACTACATCGACCGCTATCCGCTCGGGCTGGACGCCACGGTCTCGATCACCGGCGGCGGCCGCCAGACGATGTCGTTCCGCAACGACACCAAGGGGATCATCTTCATCCGCGGCTCGCGGATCCGGTCCGGGAACATCGGCTGGGTCCGGTACGAGATCTGGGGCATCCCCGACGGACGGACGGTCAGCATCTCGAGCCCGAGCGTCTCGAACGCGAGCCAGGCGACGACGAAGACGGTGTACGTCGACGACCTGCCGAAGGGATCGAAGGAGCAGGTCGAGTACCCGTCCGACGGGATGACGGTCGCGGTCTCGCGGGTCGTCAAGGACGCGAAGGGCCGCGTCCTGCACCGCAATACCTGGACCTCGCGCTACGTCCTCTGGAACGGGATCATCCACGTCGGCCGCTAGCGCCCGCCTGAGCGCCGGTACCCTCGGCCTGCCGGGCGCCCCGTCCCATCGAGCGACGCCCGGGCGTCACAGGCCCGTGCGCGACCACGCGCCGGGACGAGGGAGGACGTGGTGATCGACCGGGGTCGGGCCCTGCTCGCGCGGTTCCTGCCCCAGGGCGCGATCCTGCTCGCCGTCCTCACCTTCGGTGCCTACCTCGCGGGCCTCGTCCGCGACCGGATCTTCGCCCGCACCTACGGCGCCGGCCCCGAGCTCGACGCGTACAACGCGGCGTTCGTGCTGCCGGAGCTGCTGCTCGACGTCCTCGTCGCGGCCGGGCTCACCGCGCCGTTCGTGCCGGTGTTCACGACGCTCCGCCGCGATGCGCCCGGCGACGCCGCCCCGTTCGCCCAGACGGTGCTCACGCTCGCGGTGGGCGTGATGACCGTCGGCTGCATCCTGCTGTTCTTCCTCGCCCCGGCGACGGTCGCGATCATCGCTCCCGGCTTCGACGCGCAGACGCAGGCCCTCTACCTCGACCTGTTCCGGCTGATGCTGGTCACGCCGATCCTGTTCGCGGCGTCGATCACGCTGGGCGAGATCCTCGTCGCCGAGCGGCGGTTCCTGTTCTACGCCCTCGCGCCGATCCTCTACAACGTCGGGATCGTGGCCGGCACGGTGCTGCTCAGACCGGAGATCGGGATCTTCGCGGCGGCGGTCGGCGCGATCCTCGGCGCGTCGCTCCACCTCGGCATCCGGGTCGTCGGCATGACCCGCTCGCCGGTGCGGATCCGACCCCGGCATGCGGCTCCGGATGCCGGCCCTCCACGAGTTCGGCTGGCTGATGCTGCCCAAGATGCTGGCCCACCCGATCGAGCCGATCACGTTCCTGTTCTTCACCAGCGTCGCCTCGACGCTCGCGGCCGGGTCCATCACCGCGGTCAGCTTCGCCCGCAACTTCCAGAGCGTGCCGGTGGCGCTGGTCGGCGATCGCGCATCTCGCTCGCGGCGTTCCCGTCACTGTCCGGGGTGTGGGCGGCCGGCGACCGGGGCGCGTTCGGGCGCCTCGTCCGGACCAACCTGCTGACCATCGGCATCCTGACCACGATCTCCGCGGTGCTGCTCGCGATCGTCGCCCCGATCGCCATCGAGGTCCTCCTGGGCGGCGGCGAGTTCGATGCCGCAGGACGTCGCCGTCACGGCGTCGGTGCTCACGGCGTTCGCGATCGCCGTCCCGTTCGACGCGCTGGGCCACATGACCGCCCGCGGCCTGTACGCCACGCACAACACGGTGCTCCCCGTCCTCGCGTCGCTGGCCGGCTTCGGCGTGACGGTGGTGACGACGCTCGCGCTCGTCGACCGGGTGGGGGTCATCGCGATCCCGCTCGGGTTCGCGGCCGGCACGGCCACCCGGACGGTGCTCCAGGGCATCGCGCTCGCGTGGCGGATCCGGCGGGCACCGATCCCCGTCTACGAGCCCGAGCGCGGACGTCGTCGAGGAGGACGCCGCCTAGCGGTCGAGCGTCTGGGTCGGCACGACGGCGATGAACAGGCCGTCGCGATCGGGGTAGTGGCCCTCGGGACGCTTCCAGGCGCAGGAAGTTGCGGCGCATCTCGGCCGCGTCCTGGTAGCCGCCCGGCGGGTCCGAGGCGCCCCAGATCGACGACACCCGCGGGTACCACGGGTCGAGGATGTAGGCGCCGCTCACCTTCGCGCTCTTGAACTCGAGCGGGTCGGCATCGGCGCGGTAGCCGGTCATGACCCAGGTGTGGGCGCCGCGCCACGAGAGCAGGATCACCGGGGCGTGGTACTTCGAGATCGCCTTGGCCGCGTCACGCAGCGCGAGCCCGCGCGTGTCGTAGGCGCGGACCTCGTAGCCGTGCACGCCGTACGCCTCGAGCGCGTTGACCATCGCCGCAGGTCCCCAGCCGCCGTTCAGGCTGTCGCGCCGGCTCTCCCACTCGTCGATCCGGGACTCGATCTCCTTCTGGAACGACTCGCTCAGGCTGCCCTTGCCGTGGAGCGCGAGGACGATCTGCGTGCCGGCGACCGCGCACGACTCCTTGTCGAGCTGGGTGATGAACCACTTGTCCGGCTTCTTGAGCAGGTTGACGTCGACCTTGACCTTCTGCGGCCGCGGCGTCGCGGTGGGAGCCGGTGGCGCGGTCTCGCCCGCCTCGAGCGACGGCGCGACCGTCGGCTCCGCGCTCTCCTCGTCCACGTACTCGCCGTCGTCGGGCTCCGGCGTGACGCGGACGGCGGCCGCGATCGCACGGTCGGGCGGCGGATCGACGAACAGCTCGATCTTGCGCTCGAGGTTGGACAGCTTCTCGCGGACCTCGAACGCGTCCACCGCCACGGCGCTCGACCGCGACGAGGGCGGCGACGGCGACGAGGCCGGCGACGACGGTGCGACGCCGGACGCGACGGGAACGAACGGTCATGCGGGGCACTCCGGGCGGGACGACCGCCGGAAAGACGCGTGGGCCGGGCGTCGTGCGACGCCAGGCCGCGCGACGACGCTAGGCAGCCTTCGGCTTGCGGCCGCGGCCACCGGGGAGCTTGCCGGTCGAGAGATAGATGGTCCTGCCACGAATCGCCATGTTGGTGCCGGGCTTGTGCGCGGCGATGGCTTTCTTTACGGCGGCGCGCATCGTCGGGATCTTGTCGGACGGGTCGAGCTCGAGGGCGAGGATGTCCTCGTCGCCCTTCAGCCGCACGAGCGCCTTGCGGATCTCCTCCTCGCGCTGCAGCGCGGCGAGCTGTCGCGGCGACAGCGCGCGCTCCTTCTGCTTCGGGGTGAGCTCTTCAATCTTCGCGGCGCGAATTCGCATCGTGTGGGTGACCTTTCTGGGACGGCCCCGGGGGCTGTGGGCTGGCGGATCATGACACGAATCCCCCATCGCCGCTACACGGCGGACCTGCACGCATTCCCGCGCCGGAGTGCATCGTGCCAATTCATGTTGCGCGCCCGCGCCACATCCCGTTCGGTGGGTCGCTGCAAACGGGGGTTCCAAACACCCGTGCGCCTGTCTATCCTTGCCGCGTGCGGTGCGTGTCGCGCCGACGAGGGAGGTTGCTCGATGACAGAACCCACCGGGGGTCCGCCGCCCGTGCCGGACCCAGCCAGCGCTCCGCCGCCCGCCGCGCCCGCGGCGCCGGCCGCCGCTCCTGCCGCCGCGCCCTCGGCCTGGCAGGCGCCCGCGCCCGCCGTCGCTCCCGCAGGTCCCGCGCCGGGCCTCGCCTACGCCGGGCTGGGTGTCCGCATCGGCGCCCTGATCATCGACTACATCCTGCTCCTGATCGTGTTCCTGTTCGTGTCCATTGCCCTGGGAGCGATCTTCCTCGGCACCCTCATCAGTGGCGGCACGGCCGGGGCGCTGATCGCAGGCGTCCTGCTCGCGATCGCGAACCTTGTCATCAGCGCGGTCTACTTCATCTGGACGTGGACGAATCCGGACATCCGGGCGTCACTCGGCCAGCGTGCCCTCGGGCTGAACACCCTCAACGCGACCGACGGCGCGACGCTGACCCGCCCGCAGGCCGTGCGCCGGTGGCTCTTCCTGTTCGGCATCGTGGCCTTCGCCTCCGCGATGCAGTCAGCCCTCCAGACGACGTCACTCGGCACGATCGGATTCCTGATCGGGCTGCTGGCGTTCGCGTACGAGATCTTCCTGCTGTGGACGACGTACAGCAGCCCGAAGAAGCAGGGCTACCACGACGTCCAGGCCGGGAACGGTCGTCGTCAAGAAGCGCCTGACCCTCGCCGTATCTCGAACGGGGCCGGCATCGCCGGCCCCGTTTTTCGTTGCCCGGCGTTGCGCTAGGGCTCGAAGTCGAGCGTGCGACTGTGGCAGCGGCCGGAACACCGCGAGCGGCCGGCGGTCGAACGAGGCGACCCGCCGGATCGACAGCCGCTCGGCGGTGGCGACGAGGAGCGCATCCGCGAGACGCGGCCGGTGCTCGGCCGCCTCGGTCATCAGCTCCGCGGCCCGGGCGAGGTCCTCGGTGGTCGGCGGGACGAGGCGGATCGCGCCCGCCACGATCGACGCGACGACGGCCCGCGTCGCCTCCACGCCGAGCTCGCGCTGGAGGAGGAGGTCGAGCTCGCCGAGCCCGAGCGCCCCGAGCAGCAGCGGCTCGTCCACGCGCTCGAACCACGCGACCGCGGCCCGATGGTTGAGGTCGGCGGCGTCGGCCGCGGCGAGGACCGCGGACGGATCGAGCAGGATCGCCATGGCGCCGGTCCCGCTACCGGTCGCCGGCGCGGCGGCCTGCCTCGCGCCTGGCGAGCTGCCGCCCGTCGAGCGACAGCCGGCCGTGCTGGCTGCGCCCGATGCCCAGGAACGGGAACTCCGGCGTGGCCTCGTGCGAGTCGAGCCACGTCTCGAGGGCCGCGGCGATGACCGAGGTCTTCGTCGTGTGCTGGCGGCGGACATGCCGGTCAAGCCGGTCGAGCAGGTCGGCGTCGAGCAGGATCGTGGTCCGGACGGTCGTCATATGACGACATATCTACCACGCTGGACGGATCCCTGTCACGTGGGGCAGATTCGGGGCCTCGATCCTCCGGCGACCCAGGAGAACCAACCCGTGACCCGCTTCGAGCCGAACCTCCGCATCCCCGGCCCCACCGCCCTTCCCCCGTCCGTCCGCGAGGCCGGCGGGCGGCAGATGGTCAATCACCGTGGCGAGGAGTTCAAGGCGCTCCTGCAGCGGGTCAGCGAGGGCATGAAGCCGTACTTCGGCACGCAGCACGACGTGATCATGCTGACCTGCGCCGGCACGGGCGCGCTCGAGGCGGCGGTCGTCAACACGCTCTCGCCCGGCGACCGGGTCCTCGCCGTCACGATGGGCTCGTTCGGCGACCGGTTCGCGAAGATCGCCGAGGTCTACGGCGCGGCGGTCACCCGGCTCGAGGTCGAGTGGGGAACGGCGCCGCAGCCCGCGGCGGTCCGCGCGGCCGCCGCCGAGACGCCGGACCTCAAGGCGGTCCTCCTCACCCACAACGAGACCTCGACCGGCGTCACGAGCGACATCCCCGCGCTGGCCGCCGCCGTCCGCGAGGCCGCCCCGGACGCGCTGATCCTCGTCGACGCGATCTCCGCGCTGGGCGCCGTGCCGTTCGCGATGGACGACTGGGGCCTGGACCTCGTCGTCACCGGCTCGCAGAAGGCGTGGATGGCCGCGCCGGGCATGGCGATGGCGGCCGTCGGGCCGCGCGCCTGGGCCGCCGCCGAGACCGCGACGATGCCCCGCTTCTACCTCGACCTCAAGCGCCACCGCGAGACGGCCGCCGCGGGCGAGACCCCGTGGACACCCGCGGTCGCCGTGATGTACCAGGTCGACGAAGGGCTTCGCCTCATGCAGGCCGAGGGCGACGGCGTGTACCGGCGCCACGAGACCGCGCAGGCGATGACGCGGGCCGGCCTCCGGGCGCTCGGGTTCGAGCTCCTCGCCGACGACGCGGTCGCCTCGAAGACGGTGACCGCGGCGTGGATCCCCGAGACCCTCGACTGGAAGGCGTTCAACGGCTCCCTCAAGCGCAACGGGCTCGTGCTCGCCGGCGGCCAGGGCAAGCTCAAGGGCAGGATCTTCCGGCTCGGCCACCTCGGCTCGGTGACGACGGACGACGTCCTCGCCGCGATCGGCGTCCTCGAGCAGGCGGCGATCGAGCAGGGTCTCGACGTGCGGCCGGGCGCGGCGGTCGCCGCCGCCCAGCAGGCGCTCATCGCGGCACGCGTCCGGGTCGCGGTGACCGCGTGAGGATCCTCGTCGTCGAGCCCCTCGCCCAGGAGGGCATCGACCTCCTCCGCGCCCACCACGAGGTCGACGAGCAGCTGGGCCTGCCGCGCGAGGAGATCCTCGCGATCCTGCCGGAGTACGACGCGCTCGTCGTCCGCAGCCAGGTGAAGGCCGACGCCGAGATGATCGCCGCCGGGACGCGGCTGATCGTCATCGGCCGGGCCGGCGTCGGCGTGGACAACGTCGACCTCGAAGCGGCGACCCGCGCCGGGATCACCGTCGTCAACGCGCCGACCGGCAACACGATCGCGGCCGCCGAGCACACGCTCGCGCTCATGTTCGGGCTCGCCCGCCACACGGCGGCCGCCGACGCCTCGATGCGCCGCGGCGAGTGGAAGCGGTCGCAGTTCACCGGCCACGAGCTGCGGGGCCGGACGCTGGGCATCGTCGGCCTGGGCAAGATCGGCCAGGCGATCGCGGTCCGGGCGCGGGCGCTCCAGATGACGGTGCTCGGCTCCGACCCGTTCGTCACCCCCGAGCAGGCCGCGACCTTCGGCGTGGAGCTGGTGCCGTTCGAGGAGATCGTCACCCGCGCCGACGTGATCACGGTCCACGTGCCCAAGTCCAAGGCGACGACCGGGATGATCAACCGCGACGTCATGGCCCGGATGAAGCCGGGCGTGATGCTCCTCAACGTCGCCCGGGGCGGCATCATCGACGAGCAGGACCTCGCCGACGCGCTGCGCGAGGGGACGGTCGCCGCCGGCGGGCGTCGACGTGTTCACCGCCGAGCCGCCGACCGGCAACCCGCTGCTCGACGCGCCCGCGGACGCTGCTGACGCCGCACCTCGGCGCCTCCACCGAGGAGGCGCAGGTCGCCGTGGCCGAGGAGGTCGCGGAGCAGATCCTCGACGTGCTCGACGGCCGCCCGGCCGCGTACGCCGTCAACGCCCCGCTGCTCACCGCCGAGACCGCCCAGGCGATCGCGCCGTACCTGCCGCTCGCCGAGACGCTCGGGCGGTTCGTCGCCCAGCTCGCCCACACCGCGCCACGGACGCTCACCCTCGAGATCGCCGGGGAGCCGGCGGGGTACGACGCGTCGTCGCTCGTCGCGGCGGTCCTGCGCGGCCTGCTCGAGACGACGACCGAGGAGCGGGTGAACCTCGTCAACGCGGGGACGCTCGCGAAGGCGCGCGGGATCGAGGTGGTGGAGCGCAAGACGCCCAACGCGGGCGCGTTCTCGTCGCTGCTGACGCTCACCGCCGACGCGGACGGGCGCGCGGTCACGGTCGCGGGCACGGTCGCCCACGGCGAGCCGCGCCTGGTCCGGCTCCAGGAGCACGCGATGGACCTCGCGCCCTCGGACGTGATGCTCATCAGCCACCACCGCGACCGGCCGGGCACGGTGGGCCGGGTCGGGGCGCTGCTGGGCGCCGCCGACGTCAACATCAGCTCGATGACGCTCGCCCGGTCCGCGCCGCGCGCCGACGCCTACATGGTCCTCGCGCTCGACGACGACGTGCCGGCGTCCGTGGTCGACGCGCTCGCCTCGGACGAGGGGATGATCGACTCCTGGGTCGTGCGCCTGGGCAGCAACCGGTGACCGACGGGGCGGCGCCGCTCCCGGTCGCGGGCGACCCGGCACGCCGCTCATCCCCGAGGGCCTCGACGCGACGCTCGTCCTGCTCCGCCACGGCGAGTCGGAGTGGATCGTCGAGCACCGCTTCCAGGGCCAGGCCGAGACGCCGCTCTCGGCGACCGGCCGCCGCCAGGCGGCGATCGCGGGCGAGCGGCTCGCCCGACCGCACGCCTCGCCGGTCCTGCCCGTGCCGCACGGCCTGCCGCTCGAGATCGTCCACTCGCCGCTGTCGCGGACCACGGAGACGGCCCGGGCCATCGCCGACGCGATCGCCCGCGAGGCCGGCGTGGACCCGGCGAGCGCTCCCCTCCCCGTCCCGCTGCGTCCCGATCCCGGGTTCCTCGAGATCGGGCAGGGCGAGTGGGAGGGCGTCCACCAGGACGAGATCGCGCGGCGCTGGCCGGAGGTGCTCAGCGCGTGGCGCCGCCGTCCGTGGGAGACGTGGGCGCCGGGCGGCGAGTCCCCGGCGGAGGTCCAGGCACGGGTTCGGCCGGCGCTGCGGACCGTCCTCGAGCGCCTCGGGCGGGACTACCCGCGGGGGACGATCGACCGCCCGCAGGTCCCCGGCTACGCGGGCGGCACGGCGCAGGCCGACCAGCCATGGTCGATCCTCGTCGGCCACGACGGGGTGTTCAAGGTCACGATGCTGACCCTGTTCGGGCTCCCGCTCCAGCACTTCTGGATGTTCACGATGGCGCTCACCGGCATCACCGTGGTCGACATCCGTGGCGGGCGACCCGTCGTCCGGGCGGCGAACCTCACCGAGCACCTGGCGCCGCTCCTCGACGAGGCGGCCATCGCCGCGGCCGAGCAGCGGGCGAGGTCGGGCGCGCTCTAGCCCGGCGTCCGTGGCCGGGCGTCGCTAGCGGAGCGTCACCTTCCCGCGGCGTCCCTTGCGCGGCCGCCGGAACAGCAGCCGCAGCAGCGAGACCCGAAGCCGCCGCGTCGCGTCGCGGACGGCGTCGAGACGCGCACCGCCGACCAGCAGCCCGGCGTACGTCGTCTCCACCTTGGCCTCGGCGACGGTCTGGAGGTCGGCCTTCGCCACGGGCACGAGCTCCCCGAGCGCCGTGGCGTACTCGTAGACGGTCTGGGTGGGCTTGGGCCCGAAGCCGAACCGCGTCGCCGCCTTGGCCATCGACTGCCACGCCGTGTCGGGGGACATCTGGCCACGCGGCCCGCGCACCCAGGCGGCGATCGCGATCGTCACGACGACGACCGTGAGCAGGACGGCGAACACGACCAGCAGCGCCCGGTCGGCGGGGCCGCCGCCGCCGGGCGGCGGCGTGTCGCCGGCCGGCAGGTCGCGGCCACGAGTCGGGTCCGGGAACTCCGTGCCGCCGACGCTGGGCAGCGCCGTGGCAGGCGGCAGCGTGGGCCCGTCGGCGATGACCGTCGGCTGGCCGACGCCGCCGCCGTCGGGTCGAACGGGATCCAGCCATAGGTCGGGAAGTAGACCTCGACCCACGCGTGGGCGTTGAGGTTCTCGACCGTCTCGGTGTTCCCCGTCCGCTTGCCGGGCAGGAAGCCCTGGACGAGGCGGGTCGGGATCGGCGAGTCGGTCGCGGCGCGCAGGAGGATCGCCATCGTCGAGGCGTAATGGAGGCAGTACCCGTGCTTCTCGCGGGCGAAGCACTCCACCGCGCCCGCGTCGCAGGGGAAGCTCCGTGATGTCGGTGTCGTACTCGAAGGCATCGCTCGTCTGGAGGTAGTTCTGCATGAACACCGCGAGCCGGTACGGGTTCGTCGTCCCCGCCTCGGCGAGGATCGTGTCCAGCAGCTCCCTCGCATCCGGGCCGATCGCGCCGTCCGGCACACCCGTGTACAGGTCCTTGATCTCCTGGGGATACGACGTGCCCGCCCCCTCGAGCCGGTGGCCCGTGATGAGCTCCTGGTCGTCGCCCAGGTCGAGCGTCCGCGCCTCCAGCGCGTACGGGATGCGCGAGTCGCCCATCCGGACGGACGCGAACCAGCCCTGGTTGCCCGAGACGACGAGCTCCGTCTGCTGGTCGCGTGGAGACGGGGATGCCCGGGGCGAGCATGAGTCCCTGCTCGTACTTCACCGGCGTGACCGTCACGCTGAGCGGGCGGGTCGTGTCCTCCTCCGGGTTCTCCGGGCAGGCCCTCGAGGATCGACTCGCCGGGCGCGACCTCGAACGTCGTGCGCTTCGTCTGCGCCCAGGCGTCACCCGCGTACGTGTCGTACGTCGCGGCCCGCCACTTGAGCTTGTCCTCGGTGTCGGGGATCGTCGCGGTGAACGCGATCCCGGGGTCGGTGATCCAGGTGTCGCTGATGCGCGCGACCTCGCCGAACTGGACGCCGCCGATCGGCCGCAGCGCGCCGCCCATCGGCAGGAACCGGCTGATCCGCTCGCCGAACGCGATCAGCTGGTCGTCGACGCCGTCCCAGGCGTTGGCGAGCGGGTTGGAGGCGGCCCGCTGGGTGAGCAGCCCGGCGCCGACCATCGCGAGGACGATGAACACCGTCCCGCCCCGCAGGTACATCCCGGAGATCGTCGTGGGGTCGCCGATCCGGCGCCGGATCCACGTCGCCCGCTCGTCGAACGCGTGCATCTCGATGAGCAGGAACAGCGCGGCCGCGGTGAACACGATGATGTACGGCAGCTGCGGTTGCGACGTCAGGCCCATGTTGAGCACGAGCACGAGACCCATGACCACGACCGCGTTCAGCGGCCGGCGGTGCCCGAACACCGCGAACGCACCGAACTGGGTCGTCGCCCACAGCACGATCCCCAGGAACAGGACGTAGTGGATCTCCTCGCTCGTGAACTGGAGCCCGCGCCACGCGATGTCGAGGTACGCGGCGATCGTGCCGTCGGCGGTGAACTGGAACGCCGAGCCGGGCGACGCGTTCGAGAGGGCCGCGAAGCCCGCGAAGATCGGGATCAGCAGGCCGGCGAACAGGGCGCCGACGAGGTGCGTCGTCCAGCGGCCCCACCCGAGCTTGGGTCCCAGCGAAGCCGAACACGACGCCGAGGACCGCGATGACCTGGAGGACGTCGGTGAGCTCGCCCTTGCCGTTGACCCAGGCCGGGTCGTCCACGGCCCAGGCGAGCGTGATCGCCATCGCCGTCACCAGCGCGAGCGTGAGCCAGCCCTCCTCGGGACGGCGGATCCGGGTCCCGTCGATCGTCATCGCGCCAGCGCCTCCGCGAGGGCCTGCTGCGGCTTGATGACGTAGGTGGGGATCTCGAACTCGGACAGGGCGTGGCGGACGGCACGGGTGCGCTGGCGCTGGGCCTCGGCGGCGGCCTCGTCCGGCTCGGGCTCGAACTGCGCGGGATCGAGGAGCACGACCACGGCGCCGATGCCGCGGGTCCGGAGCGTGGCCAGCGGCCGGACGAAGGATGCGTCCTGCGAGGAGGTGACGACGATCGCGGTCATCCCGCGCCGCAGCCGGTTGACGCCGGTCACGAGCGCCTCGGCGAGGGGCGTGCGGCCGTCCGCCTCGACCGCGGCCAGCAGCTGGAGGACCTTGAGCCGCTGGCGCGCGCCGCGGTCGGCCGGGACGACCGTCATCCGGTGCGCGCTCACGGTCAGCCCGACCGCGCGGTTCTCGCTCAGCGCCTTGTCGGCCATGGACGCGGCCGCGCGGACCGCGACCTCGGTCGTCGAGTCGTCGCCGTGGCCCGCCTCGTTGGCGGCATCGAGGTCCATGAAGATCCACGCGTCCGCGGTCTGCTCGAGGTCGAACTCCTTGACCTGGATCTCGCCCGTCCGGGCGGTCGTCCGCCAGTGGATGCGGTTCATGGAGTCGCCCGGCGCGTAGGGCCGGACCGTCGTGGCGAGCGGGGTGGTCTGCAGCGTGCGCTCGGGACGCGCGCGGGCGCCCTCGATGCTGGCCGGCGGGAGGTGCCACATCGGCAGCGCGTCGATCTTGGGGTAGACGACGAGGGTGATCCCCTGACCGACGCTCGCGGATGCCTCGAAGAAGCCGAACGGGTCGCCGGTCCGGATCTGCAGCGGCTCGATGCGGAAGTGGCCGCGCCGGACGAGCGGCGTGCGCACCAGCCAGCTGCGCTCCTGGCGCCCGCGCAGGCTCAGGGCGCGCCCCGGCAGCCCGCCGGGGAGCGTCGTCGGGTTGTGGATCTCGAGCCAGGGCTTGATCAGGCGGCCGGTGTTGCGCAGCGTGTACGTCACCCGCAGCCGGTCACCGACGTGCCCCGACAGCTGGCTCACGGCATAGCCCGCCTCGAGGTCCGCGAGGCCGAGGCGGGTCAGGATGTAGCTCCCGCCACCGACGAGCAGGCCGACGTAGATCAGGAAGAACAGGAACTCCCAGCCGGTCGTGAACGCGGCGACGATCAGGACGACCGCGAGGATCAGGAGCTGGAGACGACGGAACACGAAGGTGGAGTCCCTCCGGGGGCCGGGCGATGCAGGGACGACGCGGTGGCGGGGACGGACGCGGGTCAGCCGGCGGCCGGGCTCGGGCGGACCTCGCGCGGGCCGCCGGTCACGCGCGCGGCGGCTTCGATGGGTGTCGAGTCGACGAGCTCGCGCACCACGTGGGCGGCGCTGATGTCGTGGATCGACGAGGAGGTCTTGATGATCACGCGATGCGCGAGCGCCGGCACGGCCAGCGCCTTCACGTCGTCCGGGATCACGTAGTCGCGGCCGAGCAGCCCGGCGAGCGCCTGGCTGGCGCGGTACATCGCGATCGAGCCGCGCGGGCTGGCGCCGAGGTACACGTCCGGGTGGCTGCGGGTCGAGGACACGAGCCGGACGATGTAGTCGCTCACCGCCGGGTCGACGTAGATCTCGCGCACCGAGGCCTGGAGATCGCGCAGCTCGTCGACCGAGCAGACCTCCGTGAGGTCCTCGATCGGGTGGGCCCGCTTCTGCTCGTCGAGGATGACGATCTCGTCCAGCAGCGCCGGGTAGCCGAGCTCGATGCGGAGCATGAACCGGTCGAGCTGGGCCTCCGGGAGCGCGAACGTGCCCTCGTACTCGATCGGGTTCTGGGTGGCGATGACGAGGAACGGGTCGGGCATCGGGTGGGTGATGCCGTCGATCGTCGCCTGGTGCTCCTCCATGCACTCGAGCAGGCTCGACTGCGTCTTGGGCGTCGCGCGGTTGATCTCGTCCGCGAGCACGACCTGGCTCATGATCGGCCCGGGCCGGAACTCGAACTCCTGGGTCTTCTGGTTGTAGATCGAGAGGCCGGTGACGTCCGATGGCAGGAGGTCCGGCGTGAACTGGATCCGCCGGAACGTGCAGCCGAGGCTCCGCGCGATCGCCTTCGCGAGGACCGTCTTGCCGGTGCCCGGCACGTCCTCGATGAGCAGATGGCCGCGACACATCAGCGCGACCAGGGCGAGGCGTACCTGGTGGTGCTTTCCGACGATGACGCGCTCGACGTTGGCGAGGACCTTGTCCCCGACCTGCTGGATGTTGCTCATCGGACTCCCGTCTGCAACCGCCCCCGCGGTCGTGCTCCCATGCCGGGGACCTGACGGCCGGCCCGGCCTAGCGGTGACGTCGCGCAACGGGATCGGGGCGCAGGCGACGTCGCTGCCTCCTCGACAGAGTGTACGTCCGAGCCTTGAATAGGGTTCTCAACGGTATGGGCGCCGGAATCGGCGAAATGGTTCCCACGCCGAATGACCCCCTACTACCATGTGGGCGTCCTGACGGGCGAAAACGTTCAATATTCGTGGCGCGCCGTCAGCCGCGGAACAGCGTCAGCCCGCCGACCCACAGCACCATCAGGCAGCCGATCAGCCCCATCACGCCGAGGAACGGCTCGCCGCCGACGAACGAGGCGATGCCGACGACCGCGAACAGCGCACCGAGGCCGAGCGCGATCACGGCCAGCCCGAGGCGCTCGATGAGCGGACGGCGGCCGAACGCGTCGGGCGCGGGGCGGGCTTCCGGGGCCGCGTCGCTCGGCTCGGGCCCGTCGGGGGTGTCGGCCATGCGGGCAGCCTACCCCGTCGCCTCGGCTACGGCGTCCCGTACAGCTCGAAGTAGCGCTCCATGAGGCTCCCGGCCAGCGGCGCCGCCCGCTCCCCTCCCCGCCCGCCGCGCTCGACGAGGACGGCGATCGCGACCGTCGGGTTGTCGACCGGCGCGAAGCCGATGAACCACGAGTGCGGCTCGCCCTTGCCGCCGAGCTCGGCCGTGCCCGACTTGCCGGCCGTCGGGACGCCGCTGACCTTCGCGCCGGCGGTGAACTGCTGGCCGATGTCGCCTTCGACCGCCTCCTGCATCGCCGCCTGGATCGCCTGCGCGTCGCCACCGCTGAGGACCCGGCGCCAGACCGAGGGGTCGATCGTCCGCGTCCCGGGCCCCTCGCCCGTGATCGCGCGCACGAGGTGCGGCGTCATCAGCACCCCGTCGTTCGCCACGGTCGACGCCACGAGCGCCATCTGGAGCGGCGTCACGAACGTCTCGCCCTGGCCGAACGAGGCGGACGCGAGCTCGACGTCGTCGGTGAACCCGCCGGGCGCGCCGCCGTCGCCGTTGGTCACGCGGCTGATCGCGGTCGGCAGGTCGAACGGCAGCGCATCGCCGAAGCCCATCTCGGCCGCCCCGTCGACCAGCCGGTCGCCGCCCGTCTGGAGCCCGGCGAGCGCGTACCAGATGTTGCAGCTGGCCTCGGTGGCGCCGGTGAGGTCGAGCGCCGTGTCGCCGGTCTGCGGATGATGGCCGTCGCGGATCCGGAAGCCCTCGACGAGGAGCCCGTCCTCCTCGGCCGCAGGCTGCTCCTCGAACGTCGTCGAGGGCGAGATCCGGCCGCTGTCCAGGCCCGCGACGGCGGTCACGATCTTGAACACGGAGCCCGGCACGTACCGGCCCAGCGTCGCGCGTGGCAGGAGCGGGTCGGAGTCGTCGTCGCGGAGCGCGTTGAACGTCTCGCTGGCGGTGTCCGGGTTGGCGATGCCGTTCGCGTCGTAGACCGGCGTCGAGGCGAGGGCGAGCACCTCGCCCGTGCCGGGATCGAGCATCACGACCGCGCCCCGGTCGTCGCCCAGCGCGTCCACGGCCGCGCGCTGGAGGCGGAGGTCCAGCGTCGTCTGGAGGCCGAGTGGCTCGTTGGGCGTCGTGTCGAACTTGCTGAGCAGCCCGCCGAGGCCGTCCGACGAGAGCCCGATCAGCTCGGCGTTGTAGGCACGCTCGAGGCCGGCGGTCCCGTACTGGCGCGAGGCGTAGCCGAGGACGTGGCTCAGCGCATCGTCGCGGTACTCGCGCAGCGCCTCGCCGTTCGCGTCGCGCTCGCTGCGGGCCAGCCAGCGGTCGTTGCGGTCGGTGATCGGGCCGCGGAGCGCGCGGCGGGCGATCGCGATGACGGCCGGGTTGTCCGCCGCGGTCGACAGCCGCTGCGCCTCGACGACCTGCCAGTACCCGGCGCCGACCGCGAGGATCGCGAACATGAGCGTGATCGCCGTGCCGGTGCGGAGCACGTTGCCCGCGATCGACCCGCGGGACCGGAGCGATGCCGGCGGGGCGGGGCGGCGGGCGACCGGTTCGGCCGGCGACGGCCGGCGTGTCGGCCGCTTCGGCGGGGGCATCGGCGGCGGCGCCATCCGGCACGGCGTCATCGAGCGGCACGGGATCGAACGGTTCGCTCATGCGTCGCGCTGCCGGAACCCGGGGATGCGCCGTCGGCCGGCGTTGGGCACCGCCGGCGGCTCCGGCCCGCGATCGGACAGCGCGAGCAGCAGCCCCACGACGACCGCGTTCGCGAGCAGTGACGACCCGCCGTAGGAGATGAACGGGAGCGTGATCCCGGTGAGCGGGATCAGCTTGAGGTTGCCGGCCGCGATGATGAACGCCTGGACGCCGACGACGAGCGCGAGGCCGGCGGCGAGCAGCGCCCGGAAGTCGTCGCGCGCGCCGGCCGCGATCCGCAGCCCCCGCTGGATGACGACGAGGTACAGGCCGAGGATCGCGAGCAGGCCGATGAGGCCCAGCTCCTCGCCCAGCGCCGCGAGCGGGTAGTCGGTGTGGACGGCGGGGATCGGCAGCCGGCCGCCGATCGTCGGCAGGCCGTTGCCCAGCCCCACGCCGAGCAGCCCGCCGCGGGCGAAGGCGTACAGCGCCTGGACGGTCTGGAACCCGACGCCGAGCGGGTCCGCGAACGGATCGAGCCAGTTGTCGACCCGCTGCTGGACGTGGCCGAACAGGTTGTACAGGACGATCGAGCCGACGAGGAACAGGGCCAGCCCGCCGAGCACGTACGACACCCGGCCGGTCGCCACGTACAGCAGCGCGAGGAACACGGCGAAGTACAGCAGCGCGGCGCCCAGGTCGCGCTGGACGACGACGATCGACAGCGCGATCGCGACCATCGCCACCATCGGCGCGAGGTACGGGATCGGGGGCAGCTTGAACGGCCCGACCTGCGTGTTCTCGTCGGCGAGCAGCGACCGGTTCTCGGACAGGTAGCCGGCCAGGAACACGACGAGGATCACCTTCAGCAGCTCCGACGGCTGCCCGGACAGCGGCCCCACCGAGAGGGTCAGGCGGGCGCCGTTGACGTCGGAGCCGAGCACGAACGTCGCGAGCAGGAGGGCGATGCCCGCGGCGGCCCACGTGTACTTGTACGTCCGCAGCCAGGCATCGGAGCGGATCGCGAGGGCGAGCACCGTGACGATCGTGAGGGCGATCACGAGCCACACGAGCTGGACCTGCGCGAGCATCAGCTCCGTGCCGAAGAACGACTGCGTGACGAGGCCCTGCGGGAGGCGCTGCATGAGCAGCAGCCCGATCCCGCCCAGCATCCCGGCGGCCGGCAGCAGGACCTGGTCGGTCCGGCGGCCGGCGAGCACGAACAGCAGGTGGACGAGGCCGAGCGCCCCGAGATAGACGAGCAGGGCCCGCGGGTCGAGCGGGGCGAAGTCGAGCCCGGCGGGGGTCGCGCCGTCGTCGAGCGCCTCGCGGAACCGCTGGGTCGCCCCCAGCGACGCCGAGCCGATGACCATCGCGAGGGCGACGAACGCGAGCAGGGTCAGCTCCGTGGGCCGTGGACGGGGGCGGATCCGCCACGGGCTCGCGGCGCGCGGTCGGGCCTGGACGACGGCGCTCATGCGCGACCGCGGTCGAGGCGGAAGCGGACCTCGCCGACCTGGAGCTCATCGCCGAACCCGAGCGGCGCGACGCGCTCCACGGGCACGCCGTTGACGTACGTGCCGTTCGTGCTCTCGAGGTCCTCGACGTACCAGGCCCGGCCGCGGAACGTGAGCACGGCGTGATCGCTGCTCGCGAACGGGTCGTCGACGACGATCGAGTTGTTGACGTCGCGGCCCAGCGTCGTGACCGCGTCGAGCGGGAACGACGAGCCCGCCGGCGGCTCGCCCTGCGGGGCCGCGACCACGATCAGCCGCCCGAGCTCCGTCGGTCCCCGTGAGGCGGCCCGGAGGTCACGCAGCAACACCCGCACGACCATGAACAGGAACGCGTACAGGGCGAGCAGGAACAGGAGCCTGACGAGCCACAGCGTCAGGACGAAGCCGTCCATGGGTCAGCCCGGAAGCGATTCGACGACGAGCACCGTGTCGCCGAGCAGCAGGCGGTCGCCCAGGCCGAGGGCGATCTCGTCGACCCGGATCCCGTTGACGCGCGAGCCGTTCGTGCTGCCGAGGTCGGTGTAGACGAGCGTCCCGCGGCGGGCCTGGAGCCGGCCGTGCTGGCGCGAGACCTTGGTGTCGGCGAGGACGAGCCCGCTGTCGCGCGACCGGCCGATCTCGAGCGGCGTCCCGTCGACCTCGATCGTGCGCTCGGTGCCGTCGGGCGACCACACCCGGAGCACGGCGCGGGTCGCGGTCGGTGCGGGCCGGCGGAAGACGAGGGTCTGCGTCCCGTCGCCGCGGACGCCCGGATACGCCTCCTCGAGGATGGGCGCGGGCGTCGGGTTGCGGACCTGGCGATCGGGCTCGATCGCGTCGACGATCGGGTTCGGCGTCCACGTCTGCGGCACCGCCGCCGATGCGACCGAGCCGGCGCCGGCGGCCGCGGCTGCGGCTGGGGCGACCTGGGCGGCGTTCGGCGAGGGTGCGCTCGAGGGCTGGCTCGGCGCGCTGCGGCGGGCGGACTCCGCCACGGCGTCGACCTCGACCTGCCCGCGCGCGAGGGACGGATCGGCGACCAGCGAGACGCCGGGGCGGCCCGGCAGGTGGTAGGCGTGGGCCCGGGCGAACGTCAACGCCGCGTCGGCGAGCCGGCCCGCGAGCGCCTCGGCCCCGCCGGCCTGGTCCGCGACCTCGCGCAGGTCGTCGGGCTGCACGCGGACGCGATAGCGCCCCGGGACAACCGTCCGACCGCCGCTCCCCGAGCGGGCGCGCTCCATCGCGCGCTCCACGCGGCGCTCGAGCTGCACCGGCTGGACGTGGGCGCGGAACAGGCGCGCGGTGGAGCGCTCGAAGACCCGTTCGAGGAAGCGTTCGACGTCGGCAAGCACGGCCATGGCGCGCGCCACCGTACCAGAGGATCCCGATCCGCCCTGTTTCCGGGACGAACGGCGATGGTGCGTCGGTACCACGGGGCCGGGACCCGGTTGAACGCTTGGCTATACTCTGGCCCTGCTCGGCCGGGGGGTGGCCGGGCGTCTCGATCTGGCTGCCTCGGGGGCGAAACGTGACGGAAATCCTCACCGAGTCGTTCTGCGAACGGTGCGGCACCCGCTACACCTTCGAGTCGGCGGCGCCTCGGCGCTCGCGGCTCGGCAAGGTGCGCACGCTCAGCAAGGGGATGAAGAACTTCGTCCTCTCTGATGACGCGTCCTTCTCCGAGGCGATGGCCGAGGCGCGCAGCGAGGAAGAGTTCACCGCCGTCACGCACCAGCTGGACGCGTTCCACCAGACGTTCAACTTCTGCCTGACCTGCCGCCAGTACACGTGCGGCGACTGCTGGAACACGCCCGAGGGCCGCTGCCTCACGTGCGCGCCGATCCCGGGCATGGAGGAGCCGGCACTCGCCCCCGCCGCGTTCGCCGCCCCGACGTTCGAGGACACGCTCCCGGCCCCGTTCGAGACGAACGGCATCGACCCCGTCGAGGCCTGGCCCGATGAGGACCTGTCCGCGGCCCGCCTCTCGCGCGCGCTGGGCCTGGACGAGGCCGAGACCGATGCGACCCTCGAGGCGGTCGGCGAGGACGAGGAGTTCGACCTCGGTGCCGCGACCGCGGCCGCCGCGGCCGTCGCCGGCGCGGCCGCGATCGCCGACACGGACGAGGATCGGGCGGCGTTCGCCGAGGTCCAGCCGGCGGCGCTCGCCGAGGACGAGCCCATGGCCGCCGCCGAGGATGGCGCACCCGCGGTGTTCGGGGTGGCCCCCGGCCAGAGCCTCGAGGATGCGGTCGCCGAGTACGAGGCGCGCATGGCGGCCGAGGAGGCCGTGGACCCCGCCGCGACGCAGGACGTCACGGCATCGCCCGCAGAGCCTGTCTTCGTCGACGACGACCTGCCGCTCGCGGCAGTCGCGGCCGTCGCGGACGTGCAGCCGGAGCCTGAGCCGGTCGTCGAGGTCGAGCCCGAGACCCTCGCCTCCGCGATCGCCGCCGCGGCGCTCGTCGCCGCGGTCCCGGACGAGTCCCTGGCAGCGCCCGAAGCCGCACCCATCGCCGCCGAGCCCGCGGAGGAGCCGGGTCACGGTCTCGCCGCCGCAGCCCTCGCCGGGCTCGCGGCCGCTGCTGCGACGCCCGACCGCGACGACGCACACGAGGAACACGTCGAGCACGCCGCTGCCGCTGCTGCCGCCGCGCCCGAGCCCGAAATCGCGCCCGCCGTGGCTGCCGAGCCGGAGCCCGAGCCTGGCCGTCGAGCCGGAGCCGGAGCCGGTCGCACCGGTCGCTGCCGAGCCCGCCCGGGACGATGTCGTCACGCAGCCGACCTGGCCGCAGCCCACGCCGGCCCACGCTGGCGACGTGCCCGTGGTCCCGACCCCCGACCAGCCCGGCACCCCGGCACCGGCGCCGTGGCTGACGGTCGCGCCGGAGGATGCCGATGGGCCGCAGTGGCCGGTCGCGCCCGCGTTCCCCTCCCCGACCGTCCGCCGCGACATGCCGACGACCCTCGCCGGCCGCCCGCTCGTGCCGCAGGCGGATCCGTCCGGGCTGTGGGCCGCGTCGGCCCGGGAGGTGCTCACCGGCGCCGCCCAGGCGCCCGTGCAGGCCGCCGTTCCCGCGCCCACGGCGCAGCCGTGCGTCAGCTGCGGGCTGTCGCTGTCGGCGAACGCGCGCTTCTGCCGCCGCTGCGGGACGCGCCAGGGCTGACTCGGCCCGGCCTCAGT
Source organism: uncultured Chloroflexia bacterium (assembly GCA_963763075.1). Taxonomy (GTDB): domain Bacteria; phylum Chloroflexota; class Limnocylindria; order Limnocylindrales; family CSP1-4; genus CAIXZV01. The sequence goes on from CAVXNF010000006.1 coordinate 473,825, forward strand.
CGGGGTCGGCTACCCGGGTCGCGGGCTCGTCCACGGCGCTCGACCGACCCGCCTCATCAGGCACGTCGACGGCCGGTGGCACGTCCGGCTGGGAGTGCGCGACGGCTCGCACCCGCGTCCACGACGCGCCGAGGATCAGCATGTTGAAGCTGATCGCCATCCAGGCCAGCAGCGCGAAGATCGTCACGAACGTTCCGAACAGCGCGGCGAACCCGACCATCCGGGGCGCGATGAACGTGAACAGCTGCGCGAAGCCCGCCAAGCGCGACGCCCACGAGGACGGCCGGCGGGACGATCGCCCGCCACGGGACGCGATCCACCGGCACGAACCGGTAGACGAGCGACACCACGCCCACGAACAGCACGAACGAGCCGATCGGCGAGGCCAGCTGGATGAGCGTCCGGGCGATGGTGTCGATGGCACCGCCGTCGCGCGCCGACTCCAGCACCCAGGTCGCGACGGAGCCGACGAGGAGCGCCGCGATCGGCAGGGCGACGAACCCGAACGTCACGACGAGGCCCCGCAGCGTGCGCACCACCTCGTTCCGGCGCCGCTCGCCGTGGAACACCTTCGAGAACGCGTAGTCGAGCGAGGCGTAGAACCGGCTCGACCCCCACAGGAGGCCGATGAACGCGATGACGGTGGTCGGCACGGCGCCCTGGGCGACCGAGTCGAGCGCCGTCTGCACGATCGGCGCGAGGGGCGGCACGGCAGCCGCGATCGCGTCGACGAGCCGCTGCTGGACCTCGGGGTCGGTGATGAACAGGCCGATCGCCCGCTGCGACGAGCAGGGCGCCGGGCACGAGGGCGATGAGCGCGCTGTACGCGAGCCCGTTCGCGGTCAGCCCGCCGCCGGCGCGGTCGTAGACCTCCAGCGTCGCGACGAGCGTGCGGACGGCCGGGATGCCACCGAGGGTCTCGACGAGCGCGTCGCGAGCGCGCACGTCGACGCGGGCCTCGCGGCTTCGCGGTCGTCACGCGCAGGCGGCTCGCTCATGGCGTCAGGGCAGGTCCTCGAACAGGCCGGGCTGGAGGTCGGCCGCGGCGACCCGGCGCGGCGCCGCGAGCAGCGCCTTCACCTCGCCCCGCCGCACGAATCGCTTGCCACCCAGCTTGATGCTCGACAGCTTCCCCGAGCGCGCCCACGCGCCGATCGTCTCGGGCCGGAACTTCACGTTCGCGGCGGCGAGGATCTCCGATGCCTCGGCGAGCGTGATCCAGTCGGCGGCGGCAGGCATGTCAGTCGCCGCCCTTCGGGCCGGAGGACGAGGAGCCGCTGTCGGAGCCCGACGAGCCGGAGGAGCTCGAGGAGCCGGAGGAGCTCGAGGAGCCTGGGGAATCCGAGGAGCCGGACGAGCCCGAGGAGCCAGAACCGCTCGAGTCGGACGACGACGAGCCCGAGTCGGACGAGGTGCCCTTGTCACTCGACGCGGAGGCGCCGTCACCGGACGACTTCGAGCTCGAGGACGACCTCGACGCGCTCGAGCTTCCCCGGTCCTTCTTCGCCCAGCCCGAGCCCTTGAAGTGGATCGTCGGCGGCGCGAACAGCTTGCGCATCGTCCCCTCCTCGCCGCACGACGGGCAGAACAGGGGTCCGGGGTCGTTCAGGCCGTGGAGGATGTCGGTGCGGTGGTCGCAGGCGGTGCAGGCGTACTCGTAGATCGGCATGGCAGCAGTGTCAGGCAGGCGTGGGGATCAGCCGCGGAGCAGCCGCATGCCGCACTTCGGGCAGTAGAAGGCCCGCTCATGGCCCGAGGCGAACCCGCAGTGGGCGCACACGAGGCCGCCGCGACCCGCGGCGGGGACCGGGCGGTCGACGGCCGTGAGGCCCATCGCGTACTGGTTGGCGAGGATGTTCCCCAGCAGGCTGCCGAGGATCCGGCTGCCGATCCGGTCCGTGTCGCCGCGCACCCCGCGGCCGCCCCAGCCCACGACACCGCGGACGATCATGTCGCCGGTCGCCTCGTCCCAGTGGGAGGCGACGCCGCCGATGACCGCGTTGTACTCCGGGTACCCGGACGTGTCGGTCTCGCCGTCGAGCATCGCGCACGCGAAGGTGTCGAACGCGAGGTCGACCGCGTCGATCGACTCCAGGACGACGAGCGCGTGGCGCGTGATCGGGCTGAGGTGGTGGTGGGCATTGAGCCACTGCATCGCCTCGGACGGGCGGGCGATCTGCGGCACCGCCTGGGCGTACTCGAGCTCGAGCGGGTCGACGACCTCGATGTCGCTCCGGGCGAGGCCGGTGAGCATCGCCGACAGCTCCGCGAGCGCCCGCGGGCCGGCCTTGAGGCGCACGCCCTCGCTGCTCTTGCCCGCGTAGTAGAGCTTGAGCTGGTACTCCTGCGCGACGACCTCTTCGGGCATCCCGGGACTCGACGGCGCGGGCTGGGCGGCCTGCGCGGGTTGCTCGGGCTCTGAAGCGCGACGCTTGAACAGGGGCACGGCGTCCTCCGGTCGACGGCCTGACGGAACGACGGCATCGTACCAGCGGCGCAGGGGCCGATGACCGGTACGTTCGGCGACCGGCGGACGGCCGGGGACGGGTTCGAACGCCCGGCGCCGACGGCTAGCGCGCGAGGCGGTCCCGCAGCCGGTCCACCTGGTCGGCGAGCTCCGCCTCGCGGGCCCGCGCCCCGTCCACGATCGCGGCCGGCGCCTTGGCCATGAACGCGTCGTTCGACGAGGCGGGCCCGCGCCGCGTCGAGCAGCCGCTCCGCGTCCGCGAGCTCCTTCTCGAGCCGCGCCCGGTCGGCGTCCGCGGCGCCCGGATCGGTCGTCCCGGTGCCCACGATCGCCTCGGCCGGGCCGGCGATCACGGCCAGCCCGCCGCCGGACGCGCCGGCCGTCCCGTGGAGGTCCTCGCGGGTGAGGTGGCGGCGGAGCGGACGCGCACGGGCGAGCCGCTCCACGGCCGGCCGGAGCGCCTCGAGCGCATGCCCGAGGTCGGGCTCCACGAACACGTCGAGCGGCAGCCAGGCGCCGGGCTCGAGCTTCGCGTCGGCGCGGGCGTTGCGGACCGCCCGGACGAGGTCGATGAGGGCCTCGACCCGCCCCTCCGCATCGACGTCCCGGTCCCCCACCCCGGGCCAGCGGGCGACGATGAGGAGCCCCGGGTCCGTGGCGCGGTGCGGGATCGCGTCCCACAGGGTCTCGGTGATGAACGGCATGACCGGATGGAGCAGGCGGAGGTACGCGTCGAGCGCCTCGACGAGCGTCCACCACGTCGCCTCCCGCTCGGCGGCCGGCAGCGACTCGTCGGCGAGGCGCACCTTGGCCAGCTCGAGGCCCCAGTCGCAGTACTCGTTCCAGATCGCGTCGTACAGCAGCCGCGTGACCTCGCCGAAGTTGAAGTCCGCCATCGCCTTGTCGACCGCGGCCGTCGTCGCCGCGACGCGGGAGAGCAGCCACTGGTCGGCGGGGCCGAGGTGCGCGGTGCCGGGCAGTCGCCGCTCGGCGTCCTCCGCGATCGACACCGGTCGCGCCCCGATGACGTAGCGGGTCGCGTTCCACAGCTTGTTGGCGAAGTTGCGGGCGTTCTCGACCTTCGCCGTCCCGAACCGCTGGTCCTGCCCGGGCGTCGTCCCGTGGACGAGCGCGAACCGGAGCGCGTCGGCGCCGAGCTCATCGATCGTCGCGAGCGGGTCGACGGTGTTGCCCTTGGTCTTGGACATCTTCGCGCCGTACGGGTCGCGGATCAGGCCGGACAGGTAGACCGTCTCGAACGGCGGCGCGTCGGTCATGTGGAGGCCCAGCATCATCATCCGGGCGACCCAGAAGAAGATGATGTCGTAGCCCGTCTCCATCACCGTGCCGGGATAGAAGCGGCGGAAGTCCTCGGTGGCGTCGGGCCAGCCGAGGGTCGAGAACGGCCACAGCCCGGAGCTGAACCAGGTGTCGAAGATGTCGCGCTCCTGGATCGAGCTCAGCCGCGGGGCGGGCGCACACCTCGCAGGCGCTCGGGCCGTCGGGATCGGCGGTGACGGTCACGTGCCCGTCCGGGCAGTACCAGGCCGGGATCCGGTGGCCCCACCACAGCTGCCGCGACACGTTCCAGTCCCGGATGCTCGTCATCCAGTGCTCCCACACCTTGACGAACCGCTCGGGGAGGATCTGCGTCTCGCCGTTCCGGGTGGCCTCGAGCGCGGACGCCGCGAGCGGGCCCGTCTTGACGAACCACTGGGTCTTGAGGCGGGGCTCCACGACGTCGTCGCTGCGCTGGCAGCGCCCGATGACCATCTCGTGCGGCTGCGCCCCGACGAGGTCGCCGCGCGCGTCCAGGTCCGCCACGATCGCCGCGCGCGCCTCGTACCGCCCGAGGCCGTCGTAGGCCGTGCCGGTGTCGGTGACGCGCGCGGCATCGTCGAGGATCGTGGGCATCGCGAGGCCGTGGCGCTTGCCGGTCTCGTTGTCGTTGTGGTCGTGGGCCGGGGTGATCTTGACCGCGCCCGTCCCGAAGGCGGGATCGACGACCGTGTCCGCGATGATCGGCACGTCGCGGTCCACGAACGGGATCCGCACGAGCCGCCCGACGAGCGAGGCGTACCGGGCGTCGTCGGGATGCACGGCGACGGCGGTGTCGCCGAGGATCGTCTCGGGGCGGGTGGTGGCGACGGACACGGTGGCGTCCGGATCCGGGGCGCCGGTCGCCGGGTCAACCAGGTGGTAGCGGACGGTCCACAGGGTCCCGGTCTCCGGGGTCGGGATGACCTCCAGGTCGCTCACGCTCGTCGCGCAGCCCGGACACCAGTTGACGAGCGCCTCGGTGCGGTACGCGAGGCCATCCCGGTACAGGCGCTCGAACGCGACTCGCACGGCGCGCGCGCTGCCCTCGTCCATCGTGTACCGCAGGCGTCCCCAGTCGCAGCTCCCGCCGAGCCGCCGCTGCTGGGTGAGAATCACCTCGCGGGTCGCGGCGACGAACTCGCGCATCCGCTCGAGGTAGCGATCGCGGCCCAGCGTGGCGCGGCTCTCGCCCTCCTTGGCGAGGATCCCGTCCAGCACGAACTGCGCGGCGATGCTCGCGTGGTCGAGGCCCGGGAGGAAGAGGGACGGGCGGCCGACCATCCGCGCGTGGCGGACCATCAGGTCCTCCACCGTCGTGCGCTGCGCGTGGCCGAGGTGGAGCGAGCCCGTCACGTTCGGCGGCGGCTGGATGAGGACGAACGGCGGCAGGCTCCAGTCCGCGGTCGAGCCGGCCCCGTCCGGGGCGAACACGTCCGCCGCCAGCCAGCGCTCGTACACGTCGTGCTCGAACACCGCCGGCGTGTATGCCTTGGGCAGCTCCCGCTGGGTCGTCACTGCGCCGCCTCCTGAAACGAAACGACCCGCTCGTCCAGCGGACGAACGGGGTCGTGGTACCACCTGCTGGTTCCGACGCCGGGGACGTGTCCCGCACATCGCGGGTGCCGGTCCGGCGTCGCTCGCGGCGCGCTATCGGGCGCCATCCGCACGGCTCGCGAGCGACCTTCGCGCCCGGCGTTCCCCGCGCGGCTCGCACCGTCCCGCGCTCGCTCCGGGGTCGTCCGGACCTACTCCTCTCGGTCGTCGCCGTGAGGCCGGGAGTGTAGCACCGGGCTGTCGGCCGGCCGGGAATGAACGGATCGGGTGTCTCGCTGCACCTACACGGTGATCGGACCATGCCGGTCGCGACCGCCCCGGAGGATGTGATCCATGCACGCCGACCGCGCGAAGCTCCTCGTCGCCCTGATCAGCGTGATCGCGATCATCGGCTGCGCATCGAACGCTCCCGCCTCCCCGTCTGCGTCAGCCGTCGACGTCCCGGCCGCCACGCCCAGCGCGGTCCCCTCCGCGACCGACCGCCGGCGACGGGGAGCATGGTGATCGTCGGGCGGATCGTGACCATGGCCGAGCCGCCGATCGCCGAGGCCCTGTTCATCGAGGACGGGACCGTTGCCGCAGTCGGCACACGGGACGAGGTGCTGGCGCTCGCCGGCGACCAGGTCCCGGTCTTCGACCTCGGCGAGGACGTGGCGTACCCCGGGTTCATCGACGCCCACGCCCACTGGATCGGAGACCGCGAGTACTACGCGATCGAGTCGCCGGCGGCGGCCATGGACGCGGCCGTCAGCCGCGGCTGGACCTCGATCAGCGAGCAGTGGGTCAACCAGGAGCGGATCGACGAGCTCACGGCCCTCGCCGCTGCGGGCGACCTCCCGCTTCGCGTGGACGCCTACCTCGCCCTGAACTTCGGCACCGAGTTCTTCGGCGACTGGTACGCGTCGCGCGAGCCCGGCCCCGTCGGCGACACCCTCCGCGTCCGGGGCGTGAAGATCCACGTCGACAACGGCGAAGGCTCGGTCGTCAACTGGACAGCCGGACGACCTGACCGACGGCTGTCGGCAAGGCGAACGGCGCGGGCTGGCAGGTCTCGGCCCACGCGGTCAGCACCGAGGCCGTGGAGATGCTCCTCGACGCCTTCGAGGCCGCGATCGGCCCGACCGGTCCCAACCCGCTGCACCACCGGATCGAGCACGCGATCCAGGTGTCGGACGACCAGCTGGCCCGCATGGTGGCGATGGACATCGCCACGGTGATCCACCTCGACGGGGCGGCCGGCGACTGGGTGACGTGGTCGAAGTACCTGGGGCACGACAGCCCCGACAACCTCGCCGGAGGGACGGACTGGCTCGGCCGCTGGCGCGACTTCATGGACGCCGGGCTGCATGTCGCGTCGGCAACCGACATGCCCTGGTTCCTCAACGACTTCAAGCTGACCGATGACAGCGGCCGGCCCGTGGACCAGGTCGCGGGCGGGATGGACGGCCGAGGCCGGTCGACCCCGGGGACGCCCGACTGGATGCGCCGACCAGCTGCTGACCGCCGAGCAGGGGCTGCGTGCGGTCACCCTGGACGCGGCCTGGGCCCTGGGGGACGAGGCCCGCCGCGGTCACCTTGCGCCGGGCACGTTGGGCGACGTGACGATCCTGAGCGGCGACGTCACCGAGGGCACGCCCGACGAGATCCGGGCCATCACGGTGATCGCCACGATCGTCGGCGGGCGCCCGGCCTGGTGCGCGGAGCCGGAGGGCTGTTCCCGGCTCGGTGGGTGACGGGTCCACGTGCCGCGCGCCGCGGGTGGCGCCGGGCGCAGCGCCGCTCAGCGCGGCGGCTCCGGGCGGCGCCGGCAACGCGCGTCGTCGACGCGCCGTAGATCGCGTCGAGGAACCGGCTGTGCACGCGGTGCAGGCGCACCGGCGGCGCGAACCCGGCGGCCGGCGCGAGCGTCTTCCAGCGGGCGAACGAGATCGGGGAACGGCACCCACTGGTTGCCGCGCTCGGCGTCGTACTCCACGAGCACCAGCCGGCCGCCCGGCGCGAGGATCGCCGCGGATCGCCGCGAGCACGGGACGGGCTGTCGCGGACGAAGTGGAGGCTGTTGGCCGCGAGGACGCCGTCGAACGGGCCGGCGGGCAGCTCCGCCGTGAAGTCGCCGGCGTGCGTCTCGACGGACGCCGCGCGGAAACCGCTGGGCGAGTCGCCCCGGGAGCCGCCCGAGGGCATCGCCGGTCGCGATCCATGGCGACGATCGACGCGGACGCACCGAGGACGTCGGCGAGCGCGAGCGTGAACGTCCCGTCGCCCGCGCCGAGCTCCAGCCAGCGCGGGCCGGACGCCCGCAACCCCGTCGCGGATCAGCGCGACGTGATCGACATGGTTCACCTGGCGGGGCCGCGCGCCGCCCGCGCCTACCAGCGGATGACGCCGGCGATGAACAGCACGCTGATGGTGAAGATCACCACGGCGGTGAGCGCGATGAACCCGTAGCGGATCGCCGGGTTCGCGTGCCACGGCGCTTCGAGGTTGGCTTCCGCCGCCCGCGCGTGCTGGTCGTGCGCGCGCCGCTCGTTCCGGCGCCGGCCGCTCTCGCTGTGCCGGTGCTTCTTCGCCATGGTCCCTCCGGGGTGCGGGCGTCAGGGTCGCGCCCGCGGGTGCGCTCGAGGCCGACGAACGGGTCGTCAGGCGCTCGCGGCCTGGGCCGCGAGCCACTCCTCGTAGTTCGTCTCGTCGACGCCCTTGTCGACATCCGACTTCGTCAGCAGCAGCGGGGCGCGACGATCGCGGATCGTCTCCTCGGTGATGATGCACTTGCGGACGTCGGTGCGCTCCGGGATGTCGTACATCACCTCGAGCAGCGCCTCCTCGACGATCGAGCGCAGCGCGCGGGCGCCGGTCTTGCGGTCGATCGCGACGGCGGCCGCGGCGCGCAGCGCGCCCGGGCGTGAACACGAGCTCGACCTTGTCCAGCTGCAGGAACTTCTGGAACTGGCGGGTGACCGCGTTCTTCGGCTCGACGAGGACGCGCATCAGGTCGTCGACCGTCAGCGGCGACAGCGTGACGATGACCGGCAGCCGGCCGATGAACTCCGGGATGAGCCCGAACTTGAGCAGGTCCTCGGGCATCAGCTTCTCGATGATCTTCGCCCGGTCCGCGGCGGAGATCGTGCCCGAGGCGCCGAACCCGATCGCCCGCTTGCCGACCCGCTCCTCGACGATCTTCTCCAGCCCGTCGAACGCGCCGCCGCAGATGAACAGCACGTTGGTGGTGTCGATCTGGATGAAGTCCTGGTGGGGATGCTTCCGGCCGCCCTGCGGCGGGACGTTGGCGACCGTGCCCTCGAGGATCTTGAGCAGCGCCTGCTGGACGCCCTCGCCCGAGACGTCGCGGGTGATCGAGGGGTTGTCCGCCTTGCGCGCGATCTTGTCGATCTCGTCGATGTAGATGATCCCGCGCTGGGCCCGGGCGACGTCGAAGTCCGCGGCCTGGATCAGGCGCAGGAGGATGTTCTCGACGTCCTCGCCGACGTAGCCGGCCTCGGTGAGCGAGGTGGCGTCCGCGATGCAGAACGGCACGTCGAGCACGCGGGCGAGCGTCTGCGCGAGGAGCGTCTTGCCGGAGCCCGTGGGCCCGACGAGCAGGACGTTCGACTTCTGGAGCTCGACGTCGTCGACGGTGTTGCCGGCGTTGATCCGCTTGTAGTGGTTGTAGACCGCGACCGAGAGGACCTTCTTCGCCTTCTCCTGCGAGATGACGTACTCGTCGAGGTTCTCGCGGATCTGGCGGGGGTTCGGGAGCTTCTGCTGGGCCGGGCGCTGCTTCGGCGCCTCCAGCATCTCCTCCTCGATGATCTCCTGGCACAGGTTGATGCACTCGTCGCAGATGTAGACGCCCTGGCCCGCGATGAGCTTCCGCACCTGCTCCTGGCTCTTGCCGCAGAAGGAGCAACGGTACGGAACCTTGGTCCCCTTGGAGCCCGTCGTCGTCACCGGCACGTGGTCCCCTGTCCTTACCTGTCCGTCGCCGTCCCCGGCAACCCGTCCCCGTCCCCGTCCGCGACGGAGGAGCCCTCGCCGCCCGAGAGGCCCGCATCGTGCGCCTGCGCGATCAGCGAGTCACCCGGGAGGGTGTAGACCGCGTCGATGATGCCATACGCCTTGGCCTCGTCGGGAGCCATGAACTTGTCCCGGTTGGTGTCCTGGTCGACCTGCTCGTACGGCTGCCCGGTGTGGGTGGCCAGGATCTCGGTGTTGCGCTTGACGAGGAACTCCCACTCCTTCATCTGGATCACCGCATCCGGGGCGTTGCCGCGGAAGCCGCCGACTGCCCTGGTGGATCATGATCCGGCTGTTCGGGAGCGCGTACCGCTTGCCCGGGGCGCCCGCCGCGAGGAGCACGGCCGCCATCGAGGCCGCCATGCCGATGCAGATCGTGCTCACCGGCGCCCGCAGGTACTGCATGGTGTCGTAGATCGCGAGCCCGCTGTTCACCACGCCGCCGGGCGAGTTGATGTACAGGCTGATGTCCTTCTCGGGGTCCTCGGACTCGAGGAACAGCAGCTGGGCGATGATCAGGTTGGCGAGGTGATCCTCGATCGCGTCGCCGAGGAAGATGATCCGTTCCCGGAGCAGCCGCGAGTAGATGTCGTACGCGCGCTCACCGCGGCTGGTGGACTCGATGACCATCGGGACGAGCATCTGGGGTCTCCCCTGCGTTCGATCCGGCACGGGTGCGTGCTGGTGTGTGCGACGTGCGGTGTGGCGGATCAGCGCGACGCGCGCGCGGAGCCGCCCTTGGCGGGGGCCTTGACCGCGTCCTCGTCCCCGGCATCGCCGGTGTCGTGATCGTGGTCATGGTCGTGGTGGTGGTGATCGTGGTCGTGGCCCGGGATGGCCCCGGGATCGGTGGCGTCGATCGAGGCGGCGGCCTCCGCCCCGGCGGCGTCGACGGCCGACGGCGCGTCGTCCTCGAGGTGCGGCAGGGCCGGATGGTCGGGATGCGCCACCAGCCAGCGGTCGACGAGCGTCTCGACGACCCGGGTCCGGCGGAGCGTGCCGCGGATGAAGCTCTGGCCGCGATCCGACTCGAAGTAGCGGACCGTCTTCTGGATCCTGGTAGCGCTGGCGGGCCAGCTCGATCTGCGCCTCGACGTCGCTGTCCGGGACGTCGATGCCCTCGGTCTCGGCGATCTTCGACAGCACCAGCAGCACCTTCGTGCGCTGCTCGGCGCGCGGCCGGAACTCGGTGTGGAGGTCCGCCTCGGTCTGGCCGGTCGCCTTGAGGTACGCCTCCTCGCCGATGCCCTGGCGGGCGATGCTCGTCCGGAACTCGTCGTGCATCACCTCGACCTCCTGGTCGATCAGCACGTCCGGGAGCTCGATCGTCGCGTTGGCGACGGCGTACTCGATGATCTTGTCGCTGAACTCGTGGCGCGCCCGGTCGAGCGCGTTGCGGCCGAGGCGCTCCGCGATGTCCGCCTTGAGCGCGGCCATGTCCGGGTAGTCGCCCATCGACTGGGCGAACGCGTCGTCGGCGTCGGGGAGGATCTTCTCGCGCAGCTCCTTGAGGTCCACCTTGAAGTGCGCCTGCTGGCCGGCCAGCGTCGGCTCCGGGTAGTCCTCGGGGAACGTGATGTCGAACTCGGTCTCGTCGCCCGGCTTGAGCCCGACGACGTTGGCCTCGAAGCCCGGGATGAGGCGGTCCTCGCCGAGGATCAGCGGCATCCGCTCGGTCTGGCCGCCCTCGAACGCCATGCCGTCCTGGGTGCCGGTGAAGCCGATCACGGCCCAGTCGCCGTCCTTCGCCGCGCGGTCCTCGACCGCCGCGAGCTGGGCGTTCTGGTCGCGCAGCTCCTCGACGACCTTGTCGATCTTGGGCTCGTCGATCGTCTCGATCTCGGGCGCGAAGTTGAACTGCGTGTAGTCGCCGAGCTGGACGTCGGGGCGGACCTGGACGGTCGCCTTGAAGCGCAGCGGCTTGCCCTCCTCCGCGTCCACGATCTCGACGTCCGCGTTGGTCAGCGGGACGATGCCCTGCTCGATGATCGCCTCGCGGTACGCGTCCTGGACGAGGTGCTCGACGGCCTCGTCGACGATCGCCGTCGGGCCGAGCACACGCTCGAGGATCGGCCGCGGGGCCTTGCCGGGGCGGAAGCCCGCGACCCGCGTGCGGCGGGACAGGCGCCCGACGGCGTCGCGGACGGCGCGGTCGAACTGGTCGGCGGGGACCTCGATCTCGAGGAGGATCGAGCTCTTGGGGGCGGGGCTGGCGGTCACATTCATCGCCCGGCGAGTATAGGGTGGGTCGCCGGTGCGGGGCCGCCAACGGGGTGGTAGGCGAGGTCGGACTCGAACCGACACGCCCCTCACGGGGCACCGGCTCCTAAGGCCGGCGCGTCTGCCATTCCGCCACTCGCCCGAGTGGGCCGCAGTCTACCGCCCGTCCGGGCCGCCCATCCGTCAGGTCGCGGGGGACGTCTCCGGGGGCTGCCGGATCGGTCGGCAGCCGGCGCGGGCTCGCCGTTCGCGCGCGAGCGGATCCTGGCCAGCTGCTCCTCGAACTCCGCCCGATCGGTCGAGAACAGCTGGTCGACGAGCTGCTGGCCGTAGCGCTCGAACAGGCGGCGGATCACGGTCAGGGCGAGGATCGTCCCCACCGTGCCGACGTCGCGCTTCTTGCGCTGCGGCGCGGTCTGCTCGAGGTAGTTCACGAACTCGCGCTCGATCGTGCCGCGGACCTTCTCGCCATCGTCGCCGAGCTCGCGGATGGCCTTGTCGATCTCCTTGGGGAGCATCGACGTCGGCAGCGGCTCGGGCGGGCCGAGCACGGCACGCTTGGCGCGGCGGAACACCCGCTTCGGGCCGCCCACGAGCAGGAAGCCGGCACCCGCGGCCAGGCCGACGGCCTTGCCGGGGTTGCGGCGGACCTTCGCCGGGACGTCGACCGCCGTCCGCGCGGACGCCTCGAGGCGCTCGAGCTCGTCGGCCAGCGCCTCGCGCGCCGCTAGGACCTGGGCCCGCGCGGCATCCGAGCCTTCGCCCACTCGACCGTCTCCTTCCCCATGTCGATGCTCGCCTGCGGGTAGAACCGCTGCTTGAGCGCTTCGGTGTCGATGCCGCGGCTCGCGACGTCCGCCAGCATCAGCGCGATCGCGAGGCCGAGGAACAGCGCGATGCCGATCGCGATCGCGACGTGCCAGGCGAAGGTGATCGCGCTGAAGGCACCGACCGCGCCGCCGAGCACGAACCCGCCGAGGAACCCCGCGACGGCCCCGCTCGCCCCGCCGCCGCCACGGGCGCCCAGGACGAGCCCGACGAGCGCGGCCACGCCCCCGATCACGAGCAGGCCGACGACCATCGGCCGGGAGCCCTCGTTCTCGGCGAGCCGCACCACGCCGCCGATGAGCGCCCCGAAGATCCCGCCGAGGACCGCGCCGCCGATGAGGCCGGACAGCGCGTCGCCGCCCGTTCCGCGGCGGGCGCCGGCGAGGAGTCCCAGCAGGCCGCCCACGACGAGCCCGATGCCGGTGCCGGCGACGAGCGCGATCACGCCCGGGTCGATGCCGGGGCCGAACTGCTCCGCGATCGCGACATACAGGCGGTTCGGCGCGTTGGTGCCGAACAGGATCGCGACGACGAGACCCGCGATGAACGCGAGCGCGATCGCGCGGGCGACCCGCCCCGCCCCGAGCGAGCCCAGGACGGCGGCCGTCCCGAGCAGCACGAGCGCCTCGGTGCCGAGCAGCACGCCCCAGCCCATCGAGCCGAACAGCCACTCCCCGAGGAACAGCGTCGTGCCGATCGGGACGAGGAACGCGACGAGGATGAGCGCCGCGATCGCGATCCCGACGGCGATGGCGACCGCCCCGATCTCGCCGCCGATCTCGGAGGCCTCGGCCTTGGCGAGGTCGATGTGGGCCCTGACGAGGCCGATGAGCGCGTCACGGGTGGCGCCCAGCTGGCGGCGCAGGCCCGGCGGCGGTGGCGGCGGCGCGCCGTCCCCGCCCGTGGACGCCGGACCTTCCGGCTCGTCCGCGCGCGGCGCGTCCGTGTCCGGCTCGAGCGGTCCGCGTGCCGGACCGGGTTCGGGCGTGGGACGCGCGTCGTCGGGAGCGGGCCGATCGGGATCCAGCGGATGTCCTCCGGAAATGGGGTGGGCAGTCGTCGGGGGACCGCGGCGATCATACCAGCGCCCACTCCTGCGTCCGGCTGTCCGATCGGCCCGATGACCTCGCAGGTGCCTGACGGCGGCGCTACGCTCGGGGCATGGCCGACGTCCCGATGCCCCGCGCGATCCTCCGGGCGGAGCTGATCGCGATCGGCACCGAGCTCACCGTCGGCGAGACGCTCGACACGAACAGCGGCGAGCTGGCGCGATCGCTCGTCGCCCACGGGGTCACGGTGCTCCGGGTCGCCAACCTGCCAGACGACCAGGCGGTCGTCGTGGCCGCGCTGCGGGACGCGCTCGCGCGCGCCGACCTGGTGGTCACGACCGGCGGGCTGGGCCCGACACCCGATGACCTCACCCGCGAGTCCGTCGCGGAGCTGTGCGGCGAGGCGGTCGTCGTCGACGCGCCGACGCTGGACTGGCTGCGCGACCTGTGGGCGCGGCGCCGGCAGCCGTTCCCCGAGGTCAACACGAAGCAGGCCTGGCGCATCCCGTCGGCGACGATGCTGCCCAATCCGAACGGCACGGCGCCCGGGTGGTGGGTCGACCGTCCGGACGGCGCGCTGATCGTGACCCTGCCCGGCCCGCCGCGCGAGATGCGGCCGATGTGGGAGGACGAGGTCCTGCCACGGCTGGCGGCGCGGGGCGTCGGCGCGGACATCGAGGTGCGCACGCTGCGGCTGACGGGGATCGGCGAGTCGGTCGTCGCGGAGCGCCTTGGCGACGCGCTGCTGCGGGCGGACAACCCGAGCGTCGCGACCTACGCGCGGCAGGAGGCGGTCGACGTGCGGATCTCGGCGCGGGCCGCGGACGGCCGGGCGGCCGCGGCGATCGCTGACGAGGCCGAGGCGCTGGTCCGGATGCCGTGGGCGAGCACGTCTGGGGGCACGGCGCCACGACCTGGGCGGCGGCGCTGTCGGACGCGCTCGGGGCACGCGGCTGGACGCTGGCCACGACGGAGCGCGGCACCGACGGCGCGCTCGTCCAGCTGCTGCGCGCCCTGCCGGCGGTCGTGCTCGCGGAGCGGCGCGCGGCGCCCGAGGACGACAGCCAGGACGCGCGCGACGACGCGCGGCGACCTGGCCGAGGCGGAGCGCGTCCGCCGCAGTCGGGCGCCGACGTGGGGCTGGCGATCCGCGCGAGGCCGGGCGGCGATGACACGATCGTCCACGTCGCGATCGCGACGCCCGAGGGCACGCACGCCGAGCGGCGGGTCGCGTTCCTGCGCGGGAGCCAGGGCGCGGACCGGGCGGCGATCGCCGGTGCGGCGGCCCTGCTGGCGGCGATCCGGGCCGCGACTGAGAGCCGGCTAGCGGCGGGCCGGCCCGCTGGAGGCCGCCGAGGTCCTGGATGACGATCGCGTCGCGTTCCATCCGGATCAGCCCGTCGTCGACGAAGAACCCGAGCAGCTTGTTCACGCTCTGGCGGGTGCTGCCGACCATCGCCGCGAGCTCGCCCTGCGTGATCGGCCCGTCGAGCCGGATGTCGCCGCCGTCGGCGGGCATCCCCTGCTCCTCGGCCAGCCGCGCGAGGCGCGCCGCCAGGCGCCCGGCGATGTCGAGGAAGTGGAGCTCCTCGACGTGGTTCGTCAGCCGCCGCAGCTCGTGCGCGAGCTCCTCCAGCACGTGGTCGCGGATCGCCGGGACGTCGTTGACGAGCTGCCGGAACCGGTCGCGCGGGAGGATCAGCGTCTCCGTCGCCTCGACCGCGGTGGCGGACGCCGAGCGCGGCGCGCCGTCGAGCAGCGCGAGCGACCCGAAGAACTCGCCCGGGCGGAGCGTGGCGAGGATCGCCTCGACGCCGGTGTCGGACGGGCTCGAGATCTTCACCCGGCCCGACAGGATGATGTGCAGCGCGTCGCCGGGGTCGCCCTGGTGGAAGATCACCTCGCCGCGCCGGTACCGCCGCGTCCTGACGCTCGACAGGAGCATCGCGAGGTCGTCGGGCGCGAGGTCGCGGAACAGCGGGACGGCCTCGAGTGCCGCACGCAGGGCGTTGGGGTCGGCGGGCGCGCGGGTCTGGCTCACGGGCCCTGATGCTAAGTCACGCGGGATGCCGGCGCGCGTCCCGGTGCGCGGCAACCGTCGCGCGGATCTGACAACGCGACGGCGTTGATCGACGCGATCGGCGCTAGGTGATCGACAGCACCGGCGTCTGCGAGCTCGCGGCCCGGACGCTCATCCGCGCGGCGACGAGCCCCGCGACGGCGTCGAGCGCGACGGCGGCCGGCCCGGGCTCGCGCTGGGCGACCGCGGGCACGCCGACGTCGCCGCCCTGGCGCACCGTGATGTCGAGCGGCACCTTGCCCAGGAACTCGAGGCCGTGCTCCTGCGCGAACCGCTCGCCGCCGCCGCGGCCGAAGATCTCGGTCTCCTCGCCGCAGTGCGGGCACACGAACGAGCTCATGTTCTCGACGACGCCGATGACCGGCACGTTGAGCCGCTTGAGCATCGCGAGCGCCTTGGTGACGTCGGCCAGGGCGACGTCCTGGGGCGTCGTCACGAGGACCGTGCCGCTGATCGGCACCGCCTGGGCGAGCGTGAGCTGCGCATCGGACGTGCCGGGCGGCAGGTCGATGACGAGGTAGTCGAGCTCGCCCCAGTCGACGTCGCGCAGGAACTGCTGGATCGCGCCGCCGATGAGCGGGCCGCGCCACACGATCGGCTGGCCCTCGGGCACGAAGAACTGGATCGAGATCGCCTTCACGCCGTGGCGCTCGAGCGGGATGATCTTGTTGTCGGGGCTCGCGGTGGGCTGGCCCTCCAGCCCGAGCATCATCGGGATGTTGGGCCCGGTGATGTCGGCGTCGAGCAGGCCGACCGTGGCGCCCGACTTCGCGAGCGACACGGCGAGGTTGACGCTCACCGTGCTCTTGCCGACGCCGCCCTTGCCGGACGCGACCGCGATGACGTTCTTCACGCCGGGCACGAGCTGCTCGGCCGCGCGCGGCGTGGCGCGCCGGACGGTCGCGCCCCAGGTGATCGCGATGCCCTCGATGCCGACCGGCGTCAGCGCCTGGCGGACCTCGGACTCGATCTGGTCCTTGAGCGGGCAGGCGGGCGTGGTGAGCTCGATCGTGAACGCGACATCCGAGCCGGTCAGCACGAGGTCCCGGATCATGTTCCGTGTGACCAGGTCGCCGCCGAGCTCGGGCTCCTGGACGGTGCGGAGGGCGTCGAAGACGGCGGCCTCGGTGACAGCGCTCATCGGGTTCGATCTCGCTCCTGTGCGGCGACCCGGGTCGAATTTCCGACGCGCGGGACGTCGATATCCTACCGGCGGCCTCCGCCGCGTGCGAGATCGCGGTCCGGGCGCCGTCAGCGGCAGCGTCGCCAGTCCTGCGAAGTGGCGTCCCGCGGGCCTCGCGGCCGTGCGAGATTCGCAACGAAAATGCCGCCTTCCTGCCCAAGTCGTGCATTTGACACCCCTTGTGGGCGCCCCTATCGTTCGACGCCGGAACGAGGTTGCGCGTGTGCGTCTGCACGCCCGGGTTGGGGAGCCCTGGGCGGGGCCTCGGTCGTTTCTCGACTCGTACCC
Organism: uncultured Chloroflexia bacterium; assembly: GCA_963763075.1. GTDB lineage: Bacteria > Chloroflexota > Limnocylindria > Limnocylindrales > CSP1-4 > CAIXZV01. The sequence goes on from CAVXNF010000006.1 coordinate 490,828, forward strand.
GTGGAGCGGCTCGTCACCCGTGCAAGATGTCGGCGTCCGGCTCGTCCAGGTGTCCAAGGCGTTCGGCGACGTGTTCGCCGTGGACCACATCGACCTCGAGGTCGTCGACGGCGAGTTCTTCAGCCTCCTCGGCCCCTCCGGGTGCGGCAAGACGACGACCCTGCGCATGATCGGCGGGTTCGAGCAGCCGACCTCCGGCCGCATCGAGCTCCAGGGCGAGGACGTGACGTGGCTCCCGCCGTACAAGCGCCACGTGAACACCGTGTTCCAGAACTACGCGCTGTTCCCCCACCTCACGATCTACGAGAACGTCGCGTTCGGGCTCCGGCGGTCCAAGGTCAAGAACGCGGAGATCAAGCAGCGCGTCACCGACATGCTCGCGCTCGTCGAGCTGCCGGGCTTCGAGCAGCGCAAGCCGACCCAGATCTCGGGCGGCCAGGCGCAGCGGGTCGCGCTCGCGCGCGCGCTCATCAACCGGCCGCGGGTCCTCCTCCTCGACGAGCCGCTGGGCGCCCTCGACCTCAAGCTGCGCAAGCAGATGCAGGTCGAGCTCAAGCGCATCCAGCAGGAGGTCGGGATCACGTTCATCTACGTGACCCACGACCAGGAGGAGGCGATGACGATGTCCGACCGCATCGCCGTCATGAACCACGGCAAGTACGAGCAGCTGGGTGACCCGGAGACGCTCTACGAGCGGCCCGGCGACCCGGTTCACGGCCGCCTTCCTCGGCGTCAGCAACCTGCTCGGCGGGGAGTGCCAGGGCACGGCCGACGGCCTGGGGGTCATCGAGCTCTCGGACGGCACGGTCGTCAAGGCGCCGGCCGCCGCGGTCTATGGCCGCACGACGGTCGACGTCGGCGTCCGGCCCGAGAAGATCCGGCTGCACCACGACGGGGCCGAGACCCCGTCCGGGCACAACCATCTCGAAGGCGTCGTGGCCGACGCCTCCTACCTCGGTGTCAGCACCCAGTACATCGTCGAGACCCGCGGGGGCGCGAGGGTGATGGTGTACGAGCAGAACATCGAGCGGACCACCAAGGAGGAGCTGTGGTCGCGGGGCGACCAGGTGCATCTCACCTGGATCCCGGATCACACGTTCGTGGTCGAGGCCGGCGCCCCCGTGGCGTCCGTCCCGGCGACGAGTGAGGAGCACATGACCAAGGACCTCGCCGCCCCCGTGTCCCGCCGCACCGTCCTCAAGGGCGCCGCCCTTGGTGGCGTCGCGACGTTCATCGCCGCCTGCACCGGCGCGCGTTCCAGCGCGGCCCCCAGCGCCGCCGCGTCCGCGTCCGCCGCCCCGTCCGATGCCGCCGCGTCCGAGTCCCCGTCGGGCTCGAGCGCACCGCAGACGGCGACCGGCCCGCTGATGTTCGCCAACTGGCCGGCGTACATCGACCTCGGCGACGCCGAGGAGTACTCCGCGGGCGCCTCCCCGACGCTGGAGCAGTTCAAGGCGGAGTACGGCGTCGACGTCGACTACCAGGAGAAGATCGGCGACAACTCGTCGTTCGTGGAGACGATCAAGCCGGCCCTCGTCGGCGGCCTGCCGACCGGCTGGGACCTGATCGTCCTCACCGACTGGATGGCCTCCCAGATCATCACCTCGGGCTGGGCCGAGAAGATCGACCAGGCGAACGTGCCCAATGCCGTCGCGAACCTCGAGGACGGCCTCAAGAACTACCCGTGGGACCCGACCCAGGACTACCACTACCCGTGGCAGTCGGGCATGACCGGCATCGGCTTCAACGCGAAGACGCTGTCCGAGAACGGCATCGCCGAGCCGACCAAGATCGCCGACCTGTGGGCCATCCCGGCCGACAAGGTCACGTTCCTCACCGAGGCGCGGGACACGTTCGGGCTGGGCCTCGCCAAGCTGGGCATCGACCCCAACCCGGAGACCGTCACCGACGCGGACCTCCAGGCGGTCGCCGCCGACATGCAGCCGCTGGTCGATCAGGGCCTCCGGTTCACCGGCAACGAGTACCTCCAGGACTTCGCGCAGAAGAAGGTCTGGGCGGCGTTCGTCTGGTCCGGCGACCTCGCGTCCTCGGGCGGTCCGGACGACCGGTTCGTGTTCCCGGCGGAGGGCGCGCTGATCTGGACCGACAACATGCTCATCCCCAAGGGCGCGGCCAACAAGTACACGGCCGAGCTGATGATGAACTACGTCTACGACCCGAAGATCGCGGCCCAGATCGCGAACTACGTGTACTACGTGTCACCGGTCAAGGGCGCCGCGGACGAGATCAAGGCGCTCGACCCGGAGGCGGCGACCAACCCGCTCCTGTTCCCGGACGCCGCGACCGCGGCCACGTTCCACGCCTTCCAGGCCCTCAGCGAGGAGCAGGAGGCCGTGATGAACGAGCTGTTCGCGACCCTGTCGGGCACCTAGGCCTCCGGCACGGATGACGGCAGCCGGCCGATGACCGCCGCCACGACGTCCGCACCGCCGGCCGGCCCCGGCTTCCGCCGCCGGTTCGGCCGGTTCGTGCCGTGGCTCCTGCTCGCGCCGGGGCTGCTGTGGCTGCTCATCTTCTACGTGCTGCCCGTCATCCAGATGTTCACGTACTCGATCTCGGAGGGGTCGCTCGAGGACGGCTTCGTCCTCACCCTCAGCCCCGCCGCGTACATCGAGGGCCTGACCAGGTTCGGCAAGCAGTTCCTCAACTCGATCCTGTACGGCGGCCTCGCGACGCTGCTCACGTTCTGCATCGGGTTCCCGGTGGCGTACGCGATCGCGTTCCGGGGCGGCCGCTACAAGAACCTGATCCTGTTCCTCGTCATCGCGCCGTTCTTCACCAGCTTCCTGATCCGCACGATCAGCTGGAAGATCCTGCTCGGTGACGAGGGACCGCTGCTCGGCCCGCTCAAGCACACCTTCGGGATCCTGCCGGGCACGTTCACGCTGCTCGGCACGCCGGTCGCGCAGGTCGCGGGGCTGACCTACAACTTCCTGCCGTTCATGATCCTGCCGCTGTACGTCGCGCTCGAGAAGATCGACACCGCGGCTGATCGAGGCGGCCGCCGACCTCTATGCCGGGCCGCTGGGAGGCGTTCCGGCGGGTCACGTTCCCGCTCGCGCTGCCGGGCGTGTTCGCCGGCTCGCTGCTGACGTTCATCCCGGCGATGGGCGACTACATCAACGCCGAGCTGCTGGGCAATCCCCAGACGCGGATGATCGGCAACGTCATCCAGAACCGGCTGCTGGTCCAGAACGACTACCCGGTCGGGTCGGCGCTGTCGTTCATCCTCATGGGCGCGATCGTGCTCGCGGTGGCGGTCTATGCCCGCGCCCTGGGCACCGAGCAGCTGACCGGCTGATGGCGACCACCTCGACGTCCACGACCGCGGCCGCCCCGTCGGAGGAGGCCGCGGTCCGGCGTCCCTCGCAGCCGCTGTGGCAGAAGATCGACCGCTACCTCCTGCCGGCGTTCACGATCCTCGCGATCATCTACCTGCTGATCCCGATCGCGGTGATGATCGTGTTCTCGTTCAACAAGCCCGACGGGCAAGTTCAACTACGCCTGGAACGAGTTCTCGCTCGACGGCTGGATGGACCCGTTCGGCTGGCCGGGGCTCGAGCGATGCGGTGATCACGACCCTCACCGTGGCGATCGTGTCGACGGTCATCGCGACCATCCTCGGGACGATGATCGGCCTCGCCCTCACGCGCCACCGGTTCCGCGGCCGCGGCACCCTCAACGGGCTCATCTTCCTGCCGATGGCGACGCCCGAGATCGTGATGGGCGCGAGCCTGCTGACGCTGTTCGTGGCCACCGCGCTGCCGCCGGTCGCGGGCTCGGTCCCGCTCCTCTACCCGACCGGGTTCCACACGATCGTCATCGCCCACATCATGTTCTGCATCTCGTTCGTGGTCGTGGCCATCAAGGCCCGGCTGTCCGGCTTCGACCGGCGGCTCGAGGAGGCGGCGATGGACCTCGGCGCGGACGAGCTGACGACGTTCTGGAAGGTGACCTTCCCGCTCATCCTGCCGGGCATCATCGCGGCCGCGCTGCTCGCGTTCAGCCTGTCGATCGACGACTTCGTGGTCACCAACTTCGTGTCCGGCACCTCGAACACGTTCCCGATCTGGGTGTACTCGATCCAGCGCAACGCCCTGCCGGTCCAGATCAACGTCGTCGGCTCGATCGTGTTCCTCGGCGCCGTCGGGCTCGTGCTCATCTCGTCGCTGCGCTCGGGTGGCATCCCGAGGCTGCGCTAGCCGTCACCGCCGGGCCGCCGCGGGCGGCCGAAGGAGTTCCGCGATGGTCGACACCGTCCCGGCCCCCGGGGCCGCGTCCGCTCCCCTGCCCGACCGCTCGGTCGTGCCGCCCGTGTGGGGCCGGATCACGAACCTCGTCGTGGACCACGGCGAGGGCTCGTGGCTCGTGACGCCCGAGGGCGACCGGTACCTCGACTACACCTCGGGGATCGGCGTGACCAACACCGGCCACGCCCACCCGCGCGTCGTCGCGGCGATCCAGGCGCAGGCGGCGAAGCTGGTCCACGGCCAGCAGAACATCGTCTACCACGAGCCCGGGCTGCGGCTCTACGAGCGGCTCGCCGGGCCTGCTGCCCAACGGGCCGTGGTCGGCGTTCCTCGCCAACAGCGGCGCGGAGGCGGTCGAGGCCGCGGTCAAGCTCGCCCGGGTCGCGACCGGCCGGCCCGCGATCATCGCGTTCCGCTACGGCTTCCACGGCCGGACCGCCCAGGCGATGGCGCTGACCGCGGCCAAGGACGTGTACCGCGGCGCGTTCGAGCCGCTCCCCGGGTCCATCTACCACGCGTCCTACCCGTACTGCTACCGCGCGGCCGGCGGTCCGCACGATCCGTCCGAGTGCACGTGCGACTGGGAGGCGCAGCTCGACCTGCTGTTCCACCAGCTCGTGTTCCCGGACAAGGTCGCGGCGATCATCGTGGAGCCGGTCATCGGCGAGGGCGGCTATCTCGTCCCGCCGCCGACGTTCCTGCCCCGGCTGCGGGAGATCACCCGCGAGCACGGGATCCTGCTCATCGCCGACGAGGTCCAGACGGGCTTCGGCCGGACCGGCGAGCTGTTCGCGGTGCGCCACTGGGACGTCGATCCCGACATCGTCGTCATGGCCAAGGGGATCGCCTCGGGGATGCCGCTGTCCGGGATCCTGGCGAAGACGGAGCTCATGGACCGGCTGCCGCCCGGATCACACGGCGGCACGTACGGCGGCAACGCGGTCTCGTGCGCGGCCGCGCTCGCGACGCTCGACGTCATCGAGGACGAGGGGCTGGTCGCCAACGCGCGGGAGCGCGGCGCGCAGCTGCTGGACGGCCTGCGCCGGCTCGCCGCGAGCCACCCGTCGATCGGCGACGTCCGCGGCCTGGGGCTGATGGTCGCGCTGGAGTTCGTCCAGCCCGGCGAGGGCGACGGCCGCACGCCGGATCCGGCCCTCACGAAGCGCGTCCAGGCGGCGTGCTTCGATCGCGGCCTGCTCGTCCTGACGGCCGGCACCTACGTCAACGTGATCCGGATCATCCCGCCGCTCGTGACGACGGCCGAGGAGGTCGATCACGCGCTGGTGGTGATCGCCGAAGCGCTCGACGCCGCCGGCGCCTGAGGCGTCACGCGGCCGCGCCGGACATGCCGATCGCGCCCCGCGGACGGGGCGCGATCGGAGGCGCGGAAACGGCCGGCGGCGCTACTTGTCGAGGATCTTGTCGGCCTTGCGGTCGATCTTCTGCTCGTCGGCCTTCGACAGGTTGCCGGCCTTCACCTGCTGGGCGGCACGGGCCTTCGCGTTGGCGGCGTGCGACTCGTCCGGCATCGGGTACTTGCGCTCCTCGGGCAGGCCGAACTGGGACGGCTTGAGGTTGTCGCGCTTCTTCTCGCTGAGGGTGGCCATGGCCGAACCTCCTGGTGGGTGGGCTGCTCGATGCCTCCACCGTCGCCTCGACGCTGCCGCGGGCGCGCCCCACGCGCGGCCGATCGCCTAACGGCGGGCTCGCAGCCGCCGCCCGTCAGGCGTGGCGGATGCGCTCGAGGATCGCGTCGTGGAGCAGGCCGTTCGAGCCGACGAACGACGGCGCGTCGTAGCGGCGCAGGCCCTCGGCGTCCGTGACCTTGCCGCCGGCCTCCTCGATCACGACGAGCGGTCCGGCGAGGTCCCAGACCTTCATCCCGACCTCGAGCATCACCTCCGCGGCGCCCTCGGCGACGAGCGAGTAGCCCCAGAAGTCGCCGAAGCCGCGCTCGCGCCAGGAGGCGTCGATGAGGGCGTCGAAGCCGGGCATCAGCCCGCTCGCGACGGTGTCCCGCCGCGACCCGTAGACGACCTGCGCGTCCTCGAGCGCGCCGACCCGCGACACCCGGATCCGCCGCTCCCCGTCCGGGTTGCGGTTCCAGGCGCCGCCGCCGCGGTACGCGTACCAGCGCTCGCGGAGGGCCGGCGCGGAGATGACGCCGACCTGGAGCTCGCCGTCGTGCTCGATGCCCAGCAGCGTCCCGAACAGCGGGATGCCGCGGATGTAGTTGTGGGTCGCGTCGATCGGGTCGATCACCCAGCGCGTCTGCGCATCGCCTGCCTCGACGCCGTACTCCTCGCCGACCAGCCCGTGATCCGGGTAGCGGGCCTGGATCCGGCTCCGGATCTCGCGCTCGATGCCCTGGTCGGCGACCGTCACGAACGTCCGGTCGGGCTTGCGCTCGAGGTCGATCTCGCGCCGGAAGTGGGTCATCGCGATGGCGTCGGCGGCGTCGCACGCCTCGAGCGCGAACGCGAGCCACTCGCGGAGCTGCGGCTCCGGGACGCGGGCGAGCGAGGCGGACCACTCCGGCCCGTAGTCGAGGTTCGGCATGGCGCCCATCATGCCGGGCCGGGGCGGGCCGCGCGACGGCTCAGTGGCAGCTGCCGGCACCCGCGTCGGTGAACGACTGGTCGGTCGGGTAGAACTGCCAGCGCCAGCCGTTCTGGCGCAGCCGGAGCTCGATGACGCCGTAGGCGAGCGACGACCGGACGCGGCTGTTCGCGACCGGGTCCTTGAAGTCGCGCAGCTCGGCGCCACCCGTGCCCGACGATGAGCTGCATGATCCCCCGCTCGTCGTCGGCGTTGCCCGCCGGGTCCTGTGGCGCGAACCGCTCGTAGTCGTGCTCGTGGCCGTTGAGCACGAGGTCCGCACCGGCCGCGTACAGGACGTCCCAGAAGGGCGCCACGTCGTCGTCCGAGCCGTGATCGCCGCTGCTGAAGCGAGGGTGGTGGAACAGCGCGAGGGTGCACTTCGCGTCGCTCGCGGCGAGGTCGTCGCGCAGCCAGGCGAGCTGCGGCGAGTCCGGGTCGCAGCCGCCCTCGACGCGGTTGCAGGTCGAGTCGAGCACGACGACGTGCCACGCCCCGAGGTCCACCGAGTACCACGTCGTGCCGTCGCGGACCGCCCGCTCGCCGAAGTACTCCTTGTAGGCGGCCGCGTCCCGGGTGTCGTACTCGTGGTTGCCGGGGACCGGGAGCTCGATCCGGTCCTTCACGCGACCCCACGACGGCCCGAAGCAGTCGCGGAAGTCCTCGGCGCTGCCGTCGTCATAGGCGTTGTCGCCCAGCGTGAACACGATCCCCGGCCGCTCCTCGAGGAGCGCGGCGGTCGCCTCGTCATTCGTCCCG
>CAVXNF010000007.1:0-106655 GCA_963763075.1 uncultured Chloroflexia bacterium
AGTGCAGGGCGCCCCACGGCAGCCGGCGGCCGAGGTCCTGGAGCTCCTCGTCGCCCCAGCGCTCGGCCTCGCGCACGGCGCCGGCGGTCGCCTCGGGGCAGAGCGCCGGCTCGGGCTCGAGCGCCTCGAGCCGCTCGAGGATCGTCCGCGAGCCGTGGACCGGCTCGCCGTCGATCGTCAGGCCCGGCACCGTGGTGTTCCCCTCGCCGTAGAGCTCGGCCATCTTGGCAGCGTGCTCGCCGGGCGTGAAGTCGATCCGCTCGTAGGCTAGCCCCTTCAGTCGCAGGGCCGCCTCGGCGGTCATGCAAGGGTGCGAGGGCGGAAGGGCGTGCAGGACGAGCTCGGGCATGGCGGCGACTCTAGCCCGCGAGCGTGGGCGCCCGCGCCGCCCAGCCGGTCGCGCGGTCGTAGGCCTCGACCAGCTCCAGCAGGGCCCGGTCGCCGCGCGGGCGGCCGATCAGCTGCAGGCCCATCGGCAGCCCCTGCGGGCCGAAGCCCGCGGGCACGCCGGCGGCGGGCAGGCCCGCGAGCGAGGCGTAGATCATGCACTCCATCCAGCGGTGGTAGGTCGCCATCGGGCGGCCGGCGACCTCCGCCGGCCAGTGCGTCTCGACGACGAAGGGGAACACCTGGGCGCTCGGGAGCGCGAGCGCGTCGTGGCTCGCAGCAGCGTGCGCAGCGCGACGGCGACGTCCGTCCTCGCCCGCTGGGCGGCGTGCAGCGCCGGGCCGGTGACCGCGCGGGCGCCGTCGGCCTCGTAGTGCAGCTCGGGCTTGAGCCGCTCGCGCGGGAGCTCGAGCAGCCAGGTGGCGTCGTAGTGGCGGATCGTGAGCGCGGCATCCCAGGCCGCGGCGGGGTCGAAGCCCGGCTCGACCGCGTCGACCTGCGCCCCGAGCCGCGCCAGCGCCGCCTCGCAGAGCTCGAGGATCCCGTCCTCGAACGGCAGGTGGCCGCCGAGGTCGCCGAGCCAGCCGATCCGGATCCGCGCCGGGTCGGGCGGCTCGAGCGGCGCGGCGAGGCCCGCGGGGTCCTCGTCGATCGAGAACGGCACGTCGGGGTGCGGCCCGGCCAGGGTCGCGAGCAGCGCGGCGAGGTCGCGCGGCGAGCGCGCCATCGGGCCGGCGGTGCCGATCACCGCCTCGAACGCCGACTCGTACGGCGGCGACAGCACCCGCCCGATCGACGGCCGGAAGCCGTAGACGTTGCAGAACGCCGCCGGGTTGCGCAGCGAGCCCATGTAGTCGCTGCCGTCGGCGACCGGCACGAGCCCGGCGGCCAGCGCCGCCGCGGCGCCACCGCTCGACCCGCCGGCGGTCCTCGAGGCGTCGTACGGGTTGCGGGTCGCCCCGAAGACGTCGTTGTAGGTCTGCGAGCCGTAGCCGAACTCGGGCACGTTGGTCTTGCCGATCACGATCGCGCCGGCGCCCCTGATCCGCCGCACGACCTCGGAGTCCGCCTCGGGCACGAAGTCGGCGAACAGCGGCGAGCCGCTCGTCGTGACGATCCCGGCCGTCTCCTCCAGGTCCTTGACCGCGTGCGGGAGCCCGTGCATCCACCCGCGCCGCTCCCCGCGGGCCAGCTCGGCGTCGCGCTCGGCCGCCTCGGCGAGCAGCACGCTCGGGCTCGCGCAGCGACACGATCGCGTTGAGCCCCGGGTTCACCCGCTCGATCCGCTCGAGCGTCGCCGCCATCAGCTCCGCGCAGGACAGCTCCCGCCGGGCGATCCGCTCCGACAGCGCGGTCGCGTCGTCCATGCGCCGAGAAGCTAGCGACTCAAGTCCCGCGCCCGCGGCGACGAAGGAGTGGTTGAGCCATGCCCTCCCTCGCCCACGCGCTCGACGACGCCCGCCGCACCTACTGGGAGGATGCCGGGCGCTCGCTCGCCGTCGCGGTCGACGTGCACGAGCGGGCGCGGGCCGCCGGCGACGGGCCGCTGCGCGCGCGGGCGCTGGCGCTGCAGGGCGCGTGCTCGCTGCACCGCGGCGACCTGCACGGAGCGCTCGCGCTGGCCGCCGAGGGCGACCTGCACGCCGGCGACGACCCGTACCCGCGCGCGGAGCTGGCCGCGCTCAAGAGCCACCTGAACTTCTTCTCCGGGTCCTACGCCGCCGCGCTGGCCGAGGCCGAGCTCGCCGTCGAGCTGGCCGACCGCACGGGCGACCTGGGGCTGCGGGTGTTCGTGCGCCGGATGGGCTGCGTCGTGTTCGGCAACCTGGGCGTGGCCGACTGGCCGGAGCGCCTGCAGACGCTGCTGGCGATGACGATCGAGGCCGGCGAGCCGTGGGAGGAGGCGATGTCGCGCAACGATCTCGGCCACCTGCGGATGGAGCAGGGCGACGCCGCCGAGGCGGAGGCGGAGCTCGCCCGCGCCGAATGGGTCGCCAAGTCGCTCTCGCCGAACAACCTCTTCGCGCTCGGCGTGATCCTCTGCACGCGCGCCGAGGTGCGCCTGAACGCCGGGCGCCCGGACGTCGCGCTCGTCGACGCCGACCGCTCGATCGCGCTGCTGATCGGCCAGGGCGAGCCGAACCCCTACCTGCTCGGCATGGCCGTGCTCGTCAAGGTCCAGGTGCTGACGGCGCTGGGTCGCGTCGACGACGTGCTCACGGCCGGCGAGGACGCGCTGGAGCGGCTCGGCGAGCGGGTCCCGCAGGCGCGCTCGATGATCCTCGGCACGATCGCGGCCGCGCTGCGCGAGGCCGGCCGCGCGGAACAGGCCTACGACGTGCTGCTGCGCTGCGTCGAGGTCGAGCGCACGGCGATGCGCGAGCTCTCCGAGCTGCAGCTCGGGCTCGAGCGCGCCCGCATCGAGATGGAGCTGCTGCGCGACCAGGCCGAGCGCGACCCGCTGACCGGCCTGCACAACCGCCGCCACCTCGACCGCCGCCGCGACGTCGCCGGCCCGGTCGGCCTGGCCGTGCTCGACCTCGACCACTTCAAGGACGTCAACGACCGCTACGGCCACGAGGTCGGCGACCGCGTGCTCGTGCGCGTGGCCGATCTGCTGCGCCGGCAGGTCCGGTCCGACGACGTCGTCGCCCGAACGGGCGGCGAGGAGTTCGTGCTGCTGATGCCCCGCACCTCCGACGCGGAGGCGCTCGCGTGCTGCGAGCGCGTGCGCGCCGCGCTGCGCGCCGAGCCGTGGGACGCGATCGCGCCCGGCCTGCGCATCACGGCGAGCCTCGGCGTGGCCACCGCGCCGGACGCGACGGACCTCGACGAGCTCGCGCGCGGCGCCGACGAGCGCATGTACGCGGCCAAGCGGGCGGGGCGCGACCGCGCCGTCGCAGCGTAGGCTGCGGGTCCATGAACCCTCAGGCCGCAGGCGAGCTCGTCCAGCTCTGGCTGGAGGCTCACGACGATCCGGCGAGCGTCGTCACCCAGCGCGGGCCGGTCTCGCGCGCCATCCGCGAGCTGGCGCCGGACGGCCACCTCGTCGGGGTCGGCCAGACGCCGACCGGGCCCGCCATGGCGGTGCTGCTCGACACCGCGCTGCTCGTCTTCCAGGCGCGCCCCATGGCCGCCCTGAACGAGGCCTCGGTCCCGGTCCGCTGCCGCCTGCTGCACCTCACGCCGGGCACGATCGACCTCGAGGTCACCGAGCGCTTCGAGGACCGCCCCGACTTCACCGGGGCGGTCAAGCCGACCCGCGTGCACCTGTGGCAGCTCCACACCGAGGCGCTGGACCTGCGGATCGACGGCCTCGAGGTCGTCCACGCGGGCGGCGAGGCCGGCCCGGACCCGAACGAGATGCTCGGCCGGGCCATCGCCGGCAAGCTGGGCTGGCAGCTCCCCTAGCCCGCTCGCCCTTAACGCAGACGGCCCGCCTATCCGAGGCGGGCCGAGCGTTGGTTAGTGGGCGTTCAGCCCACCGCCGCAGTACGGGCACGAGGCGGTGTGTGACACCTGTCCGTCGTCCCAGAGCCGCAGGCACTTCTGACAGATGAAGCGGATCATTTCTCGCTCCACCTCCTTTCACTTGCGCGGAGGCCCGGCGTGGGAGCCGTGTCAGCAATGACCTCCGACCCCATAGGTTATCGGCCGCCCGGACGAGATGCTGAGATCAGGACCTGGACGGGTGCACGGAGACCGCGTAGCCGCGGGCGATCGTGGCGACCGTGGCGTGCGGGGTGAGCACGCGCACGCGCCCCTCCGGATCGGCCGCCTCCGCGGCGCCGTAGCCCGCCGCCGTCCACGCGTGCAGGGTGCCGCCGGCCACCAGGAACGCCGCGCCGCGGCGCTCCACCATCACCCCGTCGGGCAGCTCGCCGAGCCGCGCCTCGTAGGTGCGCTTGGCCCGGCCGTCGAGCCGGTCGGCGTGCAGGACGAGGTCGATCGCGTCGGCGTGCGCGTCGTCGCCCGGCCAGGCCGCCTGCCAGCGCCGGTAGTCCTCGCGCCGGCACTCCGCGCACGGCCGGTGGCCGGCGGCGAGCGCGGTCGCCTCGTCGAGGAAGAACAGCTCGGTCCAGCGGCGCGGCTGCCGGACCGCCCGGCGCCGGCCCTTGAACTCCAGCCGGCACGCGATCCAGCGCCGCACCTGCCACTCGCGCTTGTGGGAGCCGTCGTCGGCGTGGATGACGCCGCGGTTGCCCATCAGCGTCCCGCGCTCCGGGATGGCGACGATCTCGCCGAACGGCGTCACGCGATTGCGGTGCGGCACGCCCACAGGATGGCGGCCGATGAGCGGCGACGCGACACGTCCGTGCGAGCATGCTGGAACTCGCGGGGGTTTCTTGACGGCCTTCCGCGGCCGCTGGTAAGAGCCGACGCATGAGCCAGCCGCCAGCCCCTGAGGCGAGCGACGCCGGGACCCCCGTGTTCCGGCTCGTCTACACCAGCCGGAGCCGGATCGACGCGGACGATCGCCGCACCGAGCTCGGCGACATCTTCACCGTCGCGCGCCGCAGCAACCGCAGCCTCGGCATCACCGGGGCGCTGATGGTCACCGGCGACGCGTTCGCCCAGACGCTCGAGGGCGACGAGACCGCGGTGCGCGAGCTCTACGAGCACATCCGCGACGACGCGCGCCACGACGAGGTGACGCTGCTGCAGGCCGGCACGGTCGGCGACCGCGTCTTCGGCCGCTGGGCGATGGCCGAGGTGTCCGGGAGCGGCGGGCCGGACACGCGCCTGGTGAGCAACGCGAGCCGCGGCACGATCGTCGCGGCGGGCGCCGACGAGCGCGTCACGCCCGAGCAGGAGCCGGTGCTCGCGTTCATGCGCGACTCGATCGCGCACGAGACGCTCGGGCACTGACCGGCACGGCATCCCCGGCGCGCCGCCCGCGATGATGTCGCGGCGATGCGCCTGCGCGAGCTCACCGACGTCTCCGCCGCCGTCGCGGCCACGCGCTCGCGAAAGGCCAAGACCGAGGCGATCGCGGGCCTGCTCGAGGGCGCGGCGGCCGAGGAGGTCGCCGCCGCGGTCGCGTTCCTGTCCGGGCGGCTGACGCAGCGCCAGATCGGCGTCGGCTGGGCGCAGCTGCGCGAGCCGCCCGCACCCGCGGCCGAGCCGGCGCTGACCGTCGCCGAGGTCGACGCCGCGTTCGGAGCGATCGGAGCGATGAGCGGACCGGGCTCGCAGGCCGCGCGGCGCGACGCGCTGACGGCGCTGCTCGCCCGCGCCGACGCCGACGAGCAGCGGTTCCTGATCCGGCTGCTGCTCGGCGACCTCGGCCAGGGCGCGCTCGCGGGCGTGATGACCGCGGCCGTCGCGCACGCCGCGGAAGTGCCGGAGGCCGACGTGCGGCGCGCGCTGACGCTGCACGGCGACCTGTCGGAGATCGCCCGGATCGCGCTCGCGGACGGCAGTGAGGGGCTGGCGACCGTGCGCCTGGAAGCCGGGCGCCCGCTCTCCCCCATGCTCGCCGCCACCGCGCCCGACGTCGGCGCCGCGCTGGAGAAGACCGGCCCCGCCGCGGTCGAGCACAAGCTCGACGGCGCGCGCGTGCAGATCCACCGCGACGGCGACTCCGTCGCGGTCTTCACCCGCACGCTCGACGACGTCACCGCGCACGTGCCCGAGGCGGTCGAGGCCGCGCTGGCGCTGCCCGCCACCAGCCTCGTGCTCGACGGCGAGGTGATCGCGCTGCGCGAGGACGGCCGCCCGCACCCGTTAGCAAGACCGAACTGAACCAGTAGAGGACACCGCCTCGAGGGCGACCTGGACCCCGGCCAGCTCAGCAGCATGTTCGTCCAGGTCGAGTGGCCGCCGAAGACCGGCCGCGTCGTGACCGTCCCCGAGATCGACCGCGTCGCCTGGGTCCGCCCGTCCGAGGCGCGACGCCGGCTCAACCCCGCCCAGGCCTCGTTCGTCGACCGGCTGCTCCAGGCGCTGGCGAAGACATAGCCGATGGGCGAGTGGCTCCTCGCCAACGGGCTCGGCGGCTACGCGCTCGGCCCACGCACCGGACCCCCGACCCGCGGCTACCACGGCTGGCTCGTCGCCGCGACGACGCCGCCCGATGGTCGTCGATTGATGGTCGGCCCGATCGAGACGACGGCGATCATCGACGGCACCGAGCACCGGCTCGAGGAGATCTCGCTCGCGTGCGGCCTGGCGGCGCGCGGCGGCGTCGTCGTCCGCCTCGACGCATGGATGCCGCACGACACGAACGCGATCGTCCTGCGCTGGACGCGGACCGGCGCAGGCGCGGCTGCCGTTCGCCTCCGGCTCGCGCCCCTGCTCGCGGGTCGCGACCACCACCCGGGTGGCGATGGTCCCGAGCCGACGACGCTGACGACGCAGGCCACCGAGGACGGGCGCGCGGCCGTCGTCACCTGGCCGCCGGAACGCGACGTGCCGCCACTCCGGATGGCCGTCGACGGCGGCCGCCTGGTGCGCGATGAACGGATCGTCTGGGTCGACTACCGGGAGGAGGTCGAGCGCGGCACGGCAAACGGCGAGCGGCTCCAGGCAACCGTTGCCGTCGACGCCGAGCTCGGACCCGGCGGCTCCGTGACGCTCGTCCTGGGTGTCGAGCCCGGTTCGCGGGTCGCACTCCCCTCCCCGGCGGACGCCGGGCGCGTCGCCGAGGCCGCCGTCGCGCGTTCGGCGGCCATCGTCGCCCGCGCCGCCGCCGGGGCCGAAGCCCCGCGTGTCGCGGCGCTCGTCCTCGCCGCGGACCGGTTCCTCGTCCATCGCCCGGATCCCCGCGCGGACGATCCCACCGAGGGCGTGACGGTGATCGCCGGCTACCCGTGGTTCGGCGACTGGGGCCGGGACACGATGATCGCGCTCCCCGGACTGACCCTCGCCACGGGGCGCCATGACGAGGCGCGCCGGATCCTCCGCACGTGGGCCGCCCTTGTCCGTGATGGCCTTCTCCCGAACCACTTCCCGGAGGCAGGCGTCCCCGCCTACCACGCGATCGACGCGCCGCTGTGGTTCGTCCATGCGCTCGGCGCGTACGAGCGCGCCACCGGCGACGCGACGCTTGCTCGCGAGCTCCGTCCAGCGATCGAGCAGATCACCGACGCCTACGCCGCCGGCACGCGGTTCGGCATCGGCGTGGATCCGGCCGACGGTCTCGTCCACGGCGGCGAGCCCGGCCTCCAGCTGACCTGGATGGACGCGAGGGTCGACGGCGTGGTGATCACGCCCCGGCGCGGCAAGCCCGTCGAGATCCAGGCGCTGTGGGTCGAGGCCTGCCGGCTCGCGTCCGGTTGGGCAGCCGCCGACGGCAACGAGGACAGCGCGCGCACCCACGCGACCAGGGCCGCCCGCGCCGCCGCCTCGTTCCGGGAGCGCTTCCCGATCGCCGGCCGCGGCTGGCTCCACGACGTCGTCGACAGCCCTGGCGGCGACGATCCGTCGCTCCGCCCGAACCAGCTGCTCGCGCTGAGCCTCGTCCCGGACCTCGTCGACGGTGAGCGGGCGCGCACCGTTGTCGAGGCCGTGGCGGAACACCTCGTCGTCCCCGGCGGCGTCCGGACGCTGGCCCCGTTCGAGCCGGGCTACCGCGATCGGTTCCAGGGCAGACCGGCGTTCCGTGACTCGGCCTACCACCAGGGCCCCGCATGGACCTGGCTGCTTGGCCCGTGGCTGGACGCAGTGGCACGCGTGCGGGGCACGGACGCCGCCCGCGCGGAGCTCACCCTCCACCTCGACGCGCTCGACCCCGATGCGACCGGGGCGGTCCCGGAGCTGCTCGAGCCGGAGCCGCCGTTCGCATCTCGCGGCTGTCCGTGGCAGGCGTGGGGCGTCGCCGAGCTCCTCCGCCGCGCGACCGAGCCGTCGTCCGCTCGCTAGCGGCGCGCGGCGGCGTAGGATCGCCGCCATGCGGATCGACCTCAACGCCGACGTCGGCGAGTCGTACGGCGCGTGGTCGCTGGGCGAGGACGAGGCGCTCATCCCGCTCGTGACCTCGGTCAACGTCGCGTGCGGCGCGCACGCCGGCGATCCCGACGTCATCGCCCGCACCGTGGCCATCGCCGCGAGGCACGGGGTGGCGGTCGGCGCGCATCCGGGCTATCCCGACCGCGCCGGCTTCGGGCGGCGGGCGATGGCGCTCTCGCCCGACGAGATCGAACGGTCCGTCGTCGTCCAGGTCGGCGCGGTGTGGGCCGCCGCCCGGGCGGCGGGCGTGCCGCTGCGCCACGTGAAGACCCACGGCGCGCTGTACAACCGGGCGGCGCGCGACGAGGACGCGGCGGTGGCGATCGCGCGGGCGGTCGGCTCGGTCGACCCGGGCCTGTGGCTGTTCGGGCTCGCCGGATCGGCGCAGGTGGAGGCGGGACGGGCGGTCGGGCTGCAGCGTCGTCGAGGAGGCGTTCGCGGATCGCGCGTACGAGGCGGACGGCTCGCTCCGCTCGCGGACGCTGGAGGGATCGGTGCTCGACGAGCCGGCCGCGGCCGCGGCCCAGGCGCTGGCCATCGTCCGCGGCTCGGTGACCGCGGTCGACGGGTCGGTTGTGCCGGCTGCGCGCGGACTCGATCTGCGTCCACGGCGACCTGCCGGGCGCGGCGGCGCGGGCGCGGGCCGTGCGCGAGGCGCTCGAGGCGGCCGGGGTCGAGCTGCTCGCGCCGGGCGGATGAGCCGCCTGGCCGGCGCTCCCGCTCTGGCTCGTGGCGGCGATCGTCGGCGCGATGCTCGCCGGCGGGTGCGTGGACCCGGCGGCCGGCGCCCGTGGGTCGTGCGCCGCGCAGGACGTCGGCGAGCTGCGGTGTCGCGCGATCGTCACCGAGGCCGGCACGCGCATCCCGGCCGGCGCCGCCCCGATCATCGGCGCCGAGGTCCGCGTGGCGACGCCCGCGGACCGCGACACGCTCCGGGCCCAGCAGCTGGTCGCGACGGTCCGGTTCTCGTTCCTCGACGGGTCGGCAGCCGAGGTGCCGGTGTTCTGCAGCCCGCGCCTCGCGCGCACGCTCGTGTGCACCGAGGTCCAGCCGTGACGGACGGCGTCCGGATCGCGCCGTTCGGGGATGCGGCGGTGCTCGTGGAGCTGCGCGGCGCAGACGGGATCGCGGCGGCGCGCCGCGCGCGGGCGGTGGCGGCCGCGATCGAGGCGATCCGCGTCGAGGTGCCGGCGCTCGGCGTGCCCGTCCCGGCCGCGACGAGCGTGCTCGTGCCGTTCGACCCGCGCGCCCTCGCGGTCGAGGACGTCGAGGCGCGCGCCTCGCGGACGTCGCTCGAGCGCGCACCGGCGACGGCCGATCCGCCGCCGGACGCGCCCGTCCACGAGCTCCCGGTCCGCTACGGCGGCGACGACGGCCCCGACCTCGCGTCCGTCGCCGAGGAGGTCGGCCTCGTCCCCCGCCGACGTCATCGAGCTCCACGCCGCGACGACCTACGAGGTCCTGTTCCTCGGGTTCGCGCCGGGCTTCGCGTACCTCGGCGAGCTCGCGCCACCGCTCGTCGTGCCCCGGCTCGCGACGCCCGCGGCCGCGCGTGCCCGCGGGCAGCGTCGCCATCGCCGGGCCGATGACCGCGGTCTATCCCCATGCCTCGCCCGGCGGCTGGCGGCTGCTCGGCCGGACCGATGCGCGGCTGTTCGATCCCGGCGCGACGCCGCCGGCCCGCCTCCGCCCCGGCGACCGCGTCCGGTTCGTGCCGGCCTGACGTGGCACGCGACCCCGTCCTCGAGATCGTCGACCCGGGCCTCCTCCTGTCGATCCAGGACGGCGGGCGACCGGGCATGGCGGCGGAGGGCGTCACGCGCGGCGGCGCCGCGGACCGCCACTCGCTCGCCGTGGCCAACGCGCTCGTCGGCAACCCGCCGGACGCGGCGGCCCTCGAGGCGACGCTGCTCGGGCCGACCGATGCGGGCGCTCGCGCCGGTCACGATCGGGCTCGCGGGGACGATGGCCGGAACCGTCACGGAGACCGGCGAGCGCGTCGTCCCCGGCTCGACCGTCACGCTGCGCGCGGGCGACACGCTCGCCCTCGAGCCCGCGACGCGGTGCCCGCGGCTACCTCGCGGTCCCGGGCGGCATCGACGTCCCGGTCGTCCTCGGCTCGCGCTCGACGGCGCTCGGCGCCGGCTTCGGCGGGCTCGATGGACGCGCCGCTCCGTGCCGGCGATCGACTGGCGGCCGGCGGAGACCCGTGCGATCCCGCACGCGCACTGGCCGGGCGTGCCGGCCCCGGTCACGGTCTCGGCGACGAACCCGCTCCGCGTCCTCCCCGGCCCGCATGCCGCCGACCTCGGCGCCGGACGCGCTCGACGCACTTCCTCGCGACGCCCTGGACCGTCAGCCCGACGAGCGACCGCGTGGGGCTGCGGCTCGCACGGCGACCCGATCCCCGGCACCCCGGCCGCGGAGCTCGCCTCCCACGGCGTCGTCGCCGGCACGATCCAGCTCCCGCCGGACCGGCGGCCCATCGTCCTCCTCGTCGACCACCAGCCGACCGGCGGCTACCCGGTCCTCGCGGTCGTCATCAGCGCCGACCTCGACCGCGCTCGGCCAGCTCGCGCCCGGTGCGCCGGCGTGGTTCGAGCGCACGACACGCGAGGAGGCACGAGCGGCACTCCTGCGCGCAGGACGACGCCTTCGCCGAGGCCCTCGCCCAGCTCCGCGACGCCGCCCGCTGGGACGACCTGTGGCGGGGCGCCGGCGCCTGACGCCAGCCCGCGACCCCTCGCCTGCAAGCCTCGCGGACGCAGCTGCAAGGGCCCCGCCATGGCACGATCTGCCGGTCGCGGGCAGACTTGCGCGCGATGAGCTACGACAATCCGCCGCCCGCGGCGACCCCGCGACCGCGGAAGCGCCGGAAGGGCATGGGCACGGCGGCCAAGATGGGCCTCCTGCTGTTCGGCGCCCTCCTCGTCCTCGGAATCGTGGGCGCGGGCGCGGCGGTCGCCGCCTACAGCCAGCTGAGCAAGGGGCTCCCCGACCCCCAGAAGCTCGAGACGATCGTGCTCCCCGAGCAGTCCATCGTCTGGGACCGCGAGCACAAGGTGGAGCTCGCCCGGTTCGGCGAGTTCAACCGCGAGGTCGTCGCGTTCGAGGACATCCCGCCGGTCCTCATCGACGCGACGACGGCGATCGAGGACGCGAGCTTCTGGGAGAACGCGGGCTTCGACCCGATCGGCATCGCCGCCGCCGGCATCGACTCGCTCCGCGGGCGGCCGCGCGGCGCCTCGACGATCACCCAGCAGCTCGTCCGCCAGCGCCTGCTCACGAACGACAGCTCGGCCGTCACCGAGCTGTCGGCGAGCCGCAAGCTCAAGGAGATCATCCAGTCGATCCGCGTCACCCAGGCGTTCGACGGCCCGGACGGCAAGCAGCGGATCATGGCGGCCTACCTCAACCAGAACTACTACGGCAACGAGTCGTACGGCATCGCCGCGGCCGCCAAGGGCTACTTCGGCAAGGAGCTCAAGGACCTGACCCTCGCCGAGGCCGCGATCATCGCCGCCATCCCGCAGGCGCCGTCCGCGTACGACCTCGTGCGCAACGCCGAGGAGCAGTGCGTCGACCCGAACGAGCCCGAGGACGCGTGCACGAAGACGCAGCTCGTCGTGCCCGAGGACACGCGGATCGTCCAGCGCCGCAACCAGGTGCTCGACCAGATGTCGCGCGGTCGGACACCGCTCACCAACGACCAGTTCACCGATGCCGACTTCGAGGCCGCCAAGGCCGAGCCGGTCATCGTCGCCCCGCAGAAGAGCACCCAGTGGAAGGCCAACCACTTCGTGTGGCAGGTGCGCGAGGAGCTCACCGCGAAGCTGTGCGCGGGCGAGGAGACGTGCAACGAGATCGAGGCCGGCGGCCTCGACATCACGAGCACGCTCGACTGGCGGATGCAGCGGATCGCCGAGAAGTGGGTCAAGGCGGCGGCCATCGTCCCGCACGCGAAGGACCCCGAGGCGGCCGCCGAGGCGATCAAGATCCGCTACCAGCCGTGGATGGAGAACCTGCGCGACAAGAAGCTGCGCAACGGCGCGCTCATCGCGCAGGACTACCAGACCGGCGACATCGTTGCCTACGTCGGGTCCGCCGACGCGAACGCGACCAAGGCGACCAAGCGGTTCCAGCCGCGGTTCGACGTCCTCGCCGACGGCTGGCGGCAGCCGGGGTCCGCGTTCAAGCCGATCGTCTACGGCACCGGCATCGCGGGCAAGCAGATCACGGCCGGGACGATGTTCATGGACGTCGTGACCGACTTCGGCGACAACTACACGCCGACCGATGCCGACAACCTCGAGCGCGGCCCCGTCCGCGTCCGCGACGCCCTCCGGTTCTCGCTCAACATCCCGGCCGTCAAGGCGATCGCGACGATCGGCAACGACAACGTCCAGACCCAGGCCGAGGCGATGGGCATCCAGTTCCGCAACGGCGAGGTCGATGCGGGCCTGTCGTTCGCGCTGGGTGTCGAGGAGGTCCATCCCAAGGACCTCGTGCGGGCGTACGGCGTCCTCGCCGACCGCGGCCGGCTCGTGGAGCAGACGACGCTGCTCACGGTCACCGACTCCGCGGGCGAGACGGTCGTCGGCGTCGAGACCCGGCCGGAGCCGGAGCAGGTCATGGACGAGGGCTCGGCCGGGATCGTCACCGACATCCTGGCCGGCAACACCGACCCGCAGGAGAACCCGTTCTGGGGCGAGTTCCGGATCCGCGACGGGGGTGATCGACGTCCGGCAACGCTCAAGACCGGCACCAACAACGACGCCCGTGACCTCAACGCGTACGGCTACATCGCCGCGCCGTCGCGCGAGGAGCGCTCGAACGGCGAGTTCGCGCTCGCGGTGGGCGTCTGGAACGGCAACTCGGACAACTCGCTCGTCAGCACGCCCGACCGGCCGCTGTTCTCGATCGAGGTCTCGACCTTCGTCTGGCGCGGCTTCCTCCAGGACGCGACCGAGGGCTGGAGCATCAACCAGTTCCGCCAGCCCGAGGGGCTGGAGACGGCCAGGGTCGATCCGTGGACCGGGCTGCGGTCGCAGCGGGGCGAGAAGTCCGTCGAGGAGATCTACATCGCGGGCACCGTGCCGTCCGACTCCGTCCCCGACGACGCGCGCTGCGGCGAGGCCGTGATCGTCACGGTCGGCGTCGAGTCCTCGCACGACGACTGGATGCGCTACAACAACGGCTGGCTCAAGCGCGCCGAGCGCGGGGCGGGCGTCCGCGGCGGGCCGGAGAACACCCGGACCGCGTACTTCTACAACGGGCTGTTCAACCCGTACGGCCGCTCCTGGGGGCCGCTCGTCGGCGGCAACGGGTGCGCGTCGGAGAGCCCGAGCGAGTCACCGTCGCTCGACCCGTGCGCGTCCGGGGATCCGCTGGCGTCGGTCGATCCTGCCGCGTCCGTCGACCCGGCGGCGTCGGGGCTGGAGGGCGTCTCGTGCCCGCCGCCGTCCGAGTCGCCGTCCGCGTCGCCCACCGAGGTGCCGACCGACACGCCGCCACCCACCGAGGAGCCGACCCCGCCGCCCGACCGAGGAGCCGACGCCGCCGCCGACCGAGGAGCCGACGCCTCCGCCGACCGAGCCCCCGACGGAGCCGCCGGCGGAGTCGCGTCGCACCCGCGGCGTCGTAGGGGTTCCGCGGTCTCGCCGCGGTCGGCGCGTCGGCGCGGTCCGCGTTGTCAGACGCTCACCCGGAGAGCACTCGACACCAAGGACGCGTCGCGTCCGGCGCAATCTGGCCCGAAGTCGGCGCCAGATCGGGCTCGCCGGGTCTCATACGCTCACCACGGGAGCGTTATCTGCGTGCTGAGCCCGGATCGAGCGGATAACGCTCACCTGGAGAGCGTATGAGCACCGTCAGCGCCCTTCGGGACCGATAACGCTCACCGGGCGAGCATCTGGCGCATCGGCGGTGTCGAACGCTCTCCCGGGGAGCGTGTCGGGCAGGAGACTGCGGTGCCAGCGCTGCACGAGTGCGCGGAGCCCGAGCCGAGCCGGCGCATGGCCCGCATCGAACGGCGCGGCAGGCGGCCGCTCTCAGCGATCTATCAGCGTTTCCGCCTATCATCCGCCCCGCCGGGTCGGAGCGACCCCCACCATTTCGGGAGGCTCGCCCGTGTCCGGCGACTTGGGCATTCGTTCGTTGCAGCGTCGGAGTGTGCGCATGTCGGTTCGCGCGTCCGGCAACCCCGGTTCCGCCCGTCGGGCGACGCGGGTTGCTCTCGTTCTCGGCCTCCTCACCGCCCTTGCCGGTCCCCTGGCGCCGCTGACCGCGGCCGCCGGCGGCGTGACGGTCACGACGCCCTTCCCCGCGATCGTCGCCGAGCCGGGCTCGACCGCCTCGTTCAAGCTGGCGATCGACGTCATCGTCGGCGCGCCAGGTCAGCCTCCAGACCGAGGACGTCCCGAGCGGCTGGACCGCCCGGTTCCGAGGCGGCGGGCTCGTCATCGACGGCGCCTACGTCACGCCCGGTGACACCCCCGACGTCACGCTCGACGTCGAGATCCCCGACGACGCCGCGGCCGGCAGCACGAACCTGCGCGTCGTCGCGACCGGCGGCGGCGGCGTGGACACGCTGCCGCTCACGATCCGGGTCGCGGACGCGGCCGCGGGCGACGTGACGCTGACCTCGGACTTCCCCGAGCTCCAGGCCGCCAGCGGCTCGACGTTCACGTTCAACGTCACGCTCCACAACGACACGGCCGCGGACACGACGTTCACGATGCAGGCGACGGGCCCGGACGGCTGGACCGTCGGCGCGAAGCCGGCAGAGCCAGGCACAGGCGACGACCCTCACGGTCAACGCCGGTGCGACCGGCGACATCACCGTCACCGCCGACCCGAGCGTCGATGCCGGGGCCGGCTCCTACCCGATCACGCTCACGACGAGCGGCGGCGGCAAGGACGCGACCCTCGACCTCGCGGCCACGATCACCGGCACCTACACGCTCACCCTCAGCACACCCGACCAGGTCCTGTCGACGACGGCCAACGCGGGTTCCGCGAAGGAGTTCGCCCTCAGCCTCGCGAACACCGGGTCGGCGCCGGTCACCGGCGTCGCCTTCAGCTCGACCACGCCGACCGGCTGGACGGTCGAGTTCGCGCCCGCCGACGCCGCCACGGTCGACCCCGGCACGCCGGTCCCGGTGACCGCGACGATCACGCCCAGCGCGGACGCGATCGCGGGCGACTACGAGCTGACGATCTCCGCCAAGGGCATCCGAGGCCTCCGACGACGTCACGATCCGCGTCCGCGTCGAGACCCCGCAGCTGTGGTGGATCGTCGGGGTCGTGCTCATCGTCGCGGTGTTCGCGGGCCTGTACTGGGTCTTCCGGACGTACGGGCGGCGATAGGCCATGACCGACGAGCGGACGCCCCCGTCCGACGGACGTCGGGGCGTGAGCCGCCGGACGCGGCGGCGACCAGTGGCGATGGCGCGGCCGGTCGACGCCGCCGCGCCCGCGACGCCGACAACGCCCGGGACCGCCGCGGCCGCGGGCGGCACGGACGACCAGCCGCGCCAGCGGCGGCGCGTGACGGTGAGCCAGCTGCTCGCCGACGTGCCCGATGACGCGGTCATCGTCACCCGGCGCCTGACCAAGCAGTACGGCGAGTTCACCGCCGTCGAGTCGCTCGACCTCACGATCCGCGCCGGCGAGGTGTTCGGCCTCCTCGGCCCCAACGGCGCCGGCAAGACGACGACCGTCCTGATGCTGCTCGGCCTCACCGAGCCGACCCGCGGCGTCGTCCGCGTCGTGGGCCTCGACCCGACCCGCGAGCCGCTGGGCGTCAAGCGCAAGGTCGGCTACCTGCCGGACAACGTGGGGTTCTACGGCGGGATGACCGGCCGCGAGAACCTGCGCTACACGGCCAAGCTCAACGGGTTCGCCCGGACCGAGGCGGAGGCCCGGATCGACGAGCTGCTCGCCGAGGTCCGCCTCACCGACGCCGCCGACCGCAAGGCCGAGACGTACTCGCGCGGCATGCGCCAGCGGCTCGGCATCGCCGACGCGCTCGTGAAGAACCCGACCGTCCTCATCCTCGACGAGCCGACGATCGCGATCGACCCGGCCGGCGTGGAGGAGCTGCTCGCGCTGCTCCGCCGCCTCGTCACGGAGCGCAACCTGACGGTCCTCCTCAGCTCCCACATCCTCGGCCAGGTCCAGTCACTGTGCGACCGGGTCGGGTTCTTCTCGGCCGGCCGGCTCGTCGCCGCCGGGCCGCTCGACGAGCTCGCCCGTGGCACGGACCGCACGATCCAGCTCGAGGTGGGCGTGGAGGGCGAGCCGGCGGCCATCGACGCCGTCGCGCTCGCGCTCGCCGGCGTGACGAAGGTCGAGCCGTCGCCCGACAACGACCGCTACCGGCTCGTGACCGCCACGGAGGACGTCGCCGGGCCGCTCGCCACCGCGCTCGCCGCGGCCGGGCTGCCGCTCGTCCATCTCCGGCGCCGCGGCGCCGACCTGCTCGACCTGTACCGACGCTTCGTCCCGGAGGGAGCCGATGGCCGCGCCCGCTGACACGCCCCGCGTCTCGGACGCCCGCCGGGCCGCCCGGCGCGCCGAGAAGGCCCCGTCCGGCGGCTGGCGCACGATCGCCGGCAAGGAGCTCGCCGACCACCTCGAGAGCATCCGGTTCGTCGTCCTGCTGATCGTCATCGGGATCGCCGCGATCGTGCCGATGTACTTCATCTCGACCGACATCACCGCCGCCGCCCCGCAGGTCGCCGGCCAGCCCGCGCTGTTCCTCGTGCTGTTCATCGGCGGCTCGGACCAGGTGGGCGGCGTGCCGATGATCGCCCTCGCCGCGCTGCTCGTCCCGCTCGTCGGCATCGCCTTCGGCTTCGACGGCATCAACTCCGAGCGGGCGCAGGGGACGCTGTCGCGGCTGCTCGCCCAGCCGATCCACCGCGACGACGTGATCAACGGCAAGTTCGTCGCGGGGATCGCGGTGATCGCGCTGATGCTCACCGCGCTCGTCGTGCTGGTCACGGCCCTGGGCATCGTCCGGCTCGGGATCATCCCGTCCCCGGAGGAGCTCGCGCGGGTCGTGGTGTGGCTCGGCGCGACGATCCTGTACGCCTCGTTCTGGCTCGCGTTCGCGCTGCTGCTGTCGGTCGTCATCCGCGGGCCGGCCAGCGCCGCGCTCGTCGGCTTCGGCACCTGGTTCGGGCTGACGCTGTTCGGCCAGTTCCTGCTGCCGCTCATCGCGAACACGCTGTTCCCGGCGACGACGACGACGCTCGGCCCCTACGCGTTCGCCTCGACCCAGTCCGCCGCCACGTTCCTGCGGATCTCGCCCGCCGTCCTGTACGACGACATCGTCCGGGCGGTCATGAACCCGACGACGACCTCGGTCCTCGGGTTCGGCAACATCGGGCAGGCGATCTCGAACGCCGAGCGCGTCCAGACCTCGCTCCTCACGCTCGACCAGAGCATCCTGCTGGTGTGGCCGCAGATCGTCGTCCTCACCGCGCTCACCACGGCGATGTTCGCGCTCGCCTACGTCCTGTTCCTGCGCCAGGAGGTCCGCGCCTGACGGGCGGGCGCCGTGCGCCCGGCCAACGCCGCGCGAGACCCGTCACCGTGCGCGTCATCGGGGCCCGGCAGACTGGGACGCATGATCACGACTGATCCGGCGCGGCCCGCCGGACGAACCACAGGCACATGAACACCACCACCGCCGCCAGCCAGCCGATCCCCGCCGACGCGGTCCAGCCCGCGCGCGCCCTGCCGACGCGCACGAGCGCGGCGGTGTCGGGGATCGTCGCCGCCGGCGGCCGCGCTCGCGGTCGGCGAGCTCATCGCCGCGTTCGTGACCGGCGCGCCGTCGCCGATCGCCGCGGTCGGCGCGGCCGTCATCGACTTCGCGCCGCCGGGCTCCAAGGACATCGCCGTCGCCCTGTTCGGCACGAACGACAAGCCCGCCATCCTCGTCCTCGTCATGCTCACCGTGCTCGCCGTCGGGGCCGGGCTGGGGCTGCTCGCCCGCCGCCGCCTGTCGTTCGCGATGGTGGGCATCGTCGCGCTCGTCGGCGTGGGGCTCCTCGCGATGCTCCGCCTGCCGGAGGCCGAGCTCACTGCGTCGCTCCTGTCCGCCGCGGTCCAGGCGATCGTCGGGGTCCAGGTGCTCTCGATGCTGCTCGCGGCCGCGCCGCGGGCGGGCGTCGCCCGCCACCGCCGCGACCGGCCGGCGGCCGTTCCTCGCCCGCGCCCTCGGCCTCGGCGCGCTCGCGGTCGTCGGCGGCGGGATCGGCCGGTCGATGGTCGAGGGCCGCGCGAGCCAGGTCGCGGCCGCGGACACGGAGATCCCCCAGCCGGTCCAGCCGGTCTCCGCGCCCGGCCCCGAGTCGTCGTTCGACGTCGCCGGGATCACGCCGCTCGTCGTCCCCAACGGCGACTTCTACCGGATCGACACCGCGCTCGTGACCCCGTCGGTGAACCTCGCGACGTGGAACCTGCGGGTCCACGGCATGGTCGACACCGAGGTCAACCTGACGTTCGACCAGCTCGTCGAGCTGCCGCTGATCGAGCAGTACGTGACGATCGCGTGCGTGAGCAACGAGGTCGGCGGCAACCTCGTCGGCAACGCCAAGTGGACGGGCGTGCGCCTGACCGACGTGCTCGACATGGCCGGCGTCCACGCCGAGGCGACCCAGATCGTGCCGCGCTCGGTCGACGGCTGGACCGCCGGCTTCCCGACCGCGTGGGTCACGGCCCCGGACCGGCCCGCGAGGCGATGATCGCCGTGAAGATGAACGACGAGCCGCTGCCCGCGCCGCACGGCTTCCCCGCCCGCCTCATCGTCCCCGGGCTGTACGGCTACGTGTCCGCGACCAAGTGGCTGTCCGACATCGAGCTCACGACGCTCGAGGCGTTCGACGCGTACTGGGTGCCGCGGGGCTGGGCGAAGGAGGCGCCGATCCTGACCCAGTCGCGGATCGACGTGCCCGCCTCGAACGCCGGCGTGAGCGCGGGACCGGTCGCGGTCGCGGGCGTCGCCTGGGCGCCCGATCGCGGGATCAGCCGGGTCGAGGTCCAGGTCGACGACGGCGAGTGGCAGAACGCGACGATCGCGACGCCGATCGGGCCGCAGACCTGGGTGCAGTGGAAGTGGGCGTGGCAGGCGACGCCGGGCGAGCACGTGATCGCCGTCCGCGCGACCGATGGCGCGGGCGAGGTGCAGACCGACCAGATCACGCCGCCGGCCCCCGACGGCGCCCGCGGCTACCACGCGATCCGCGTGCGGGTGGCCTAGCCCGGATGCCGGGCTAGGCCCGAAACCGGCCGTGGCCGGGCATCCGGTACGCTCAATCCTGGATGACACGACGCCGCTTCCTCTTCGACTCCCCAGATCGCTTCGTCGCCGGCACGGTCGGCGAACCGGGCAACCGCACCTTCTTCCTCCAGGCCCGTGACGGTTCGCGGATCGTCTCGGTCGCCCTCGAGAAGGTGCAGGTCGCCGCGCTCGCCCAGCGCCTGACCGAGCTGCTCGACGAGCTCGACCGCCGTGGCGTCGAGGGCGCCGATGCCGACCAGCCGGTCGACACCCTGGCCCCGGTCCTCGACGAGCCGATCAACGAGGCGTTCCGGGTCGGGACGCTGTCGATGGGCTGGGACACCCAGGACGAGCTCGTGCTCGTGGAGGCGCGCGAGATCCTCGAGGCGGACGACGAGGACGAGGAGGACGACCCCGAGGGCTTCGACGACGAGGACGAGGATGGCCCCGACTTCCTGCGGGTGCGCCTCGAGCCGCTCGCCGTGCGGACCTTCGTCGCCCAGGCGCTGCGGCTGATCGGCGCCGGCCGGCCGCCGTGCCCGCTGTGCGGCCAGCCGCTCGACCCCCAGGGCCACCTCTGCCCCCGGCGCAACGGGCACGGGCCGCTCCTCAACTGACCCGCCCGATGGACGAGCGCCCCGACGACGATCCGCTCCTCATCGACCTCGACAGCGGCGCGCCCGACGCGTTCGCCGACGACGACGAGGCCGACGACGAGGACGAGGAGGAGAGCGGGCCGACCGAGTCGATCGACGCGCTCGGCCTGCCGATGCCGGTCCTGCCCGTCGCCACCGCGATCGACCTCCTCCGATCCGGCGAGCTGTCGATCGTCGGGCGGCTGTGGGCGTCGTCGAACAACGCGCTGCTGTGCCTCGTGACGCGGCCGTGCCCGGACCCGGAGCCCGACCTCGTCGCGGCCTGCATCTACAAGCCCGTGATGGGCGAGCGGCCGCTCGACGACTTCCCGGACGGGACGCTCGCCCGGCGCGAGGTCGCGGCGTACGCGGCGTCGGAGGCGAGCGGCTGGGGCATCGTGCCGCCAACGGTGCTGCGGGACGGGCCGTTCGGCGAGGGCATGGTCCAGCTGTGGATCCGGACCGACCCGCCGTCGACCCCGTCGAGCTGGTCATCGCGAACGACGAGCGGCTGCGGCGGGTCGCCGTGTTCGACGCGGCGGTCAACAACACCGATCGCAAGGCCGGGCACCTGCTGCCGGTCCCGGGCGGTCATGTCTACGGTGTAGACCACGGCGTGACGTTCTCGCCCGTGCCCAAGCTGCGCACGGTGCTGTGGGGCTGGCGGGGCGAGCCGTTCAGCGACGCGGAGCTCGACGTGCTGCGCGGGCTGCGGGCGGGCCTGGACGGCGTCGCTCGGGGCCACCCTGCAGCGAGCTGCTCGACCCGATCGAGGTCCGGGCGACGGCGCGTCGGATCGACCGGCTGGTGGAGGCCGGGGCGTTCCCGCAGCCCGATCCGCGTCGCCCCGCGCTCCCCTGGCCGCCGGTCTGACGATGGCCGGGTCCACCGCCGCCCTCGACGCGCTCCGGGTGCGGATCGACGGGCTGCGGGCGTCGGCCGACTACGCCGGCGCGCACGACGTCGGCCGCCTCGGCGGTGGCGGGCGACGCCGTGGACCGGGCCGCGGCGCTCGTGGAGCTGGGACGGTGCGCGGCCGATCTCGGCCGGATCGACGAGGCCGAGACGGCGTGGCGCGACGCGGTCCGCCTCGCGGGCACCGGGTGGCGAGGCCGTCCGGGCGGCGGCCGGCGCCGAGCTCGCGTTGCTTGCGCTCCGGGACGGGATGCGCGAGGAGGCGGAGGCGCTCGCGGATGCGGCGATCCTCCAGGCCGCGACGTGCCCCGCGCCCGACGCGGACGTCGCCCTGGCGCTCGTCGCGGCGGCGATCGTGCTCATGGCGGCGGGGCGGACCGACGAGGCGGGCCGGCGCGTCGAGGCGGCGGCGGCAGGCGTCGACGCTCGGACGACGAGGCCGCGCGGTCGGGTCTCGGGCGGCGCGGGCCGAGGTCGCGGTCGCAGGCGCCCGGGCGAGCCTCGTGCGGGTCGCGGGCGATGCCGAGGCGGCGGTCGCCGCCATGGAGGCCGTCGAGCGGCTCGCCGATGCGCGGCTCGGCGCGTCATGCATCGAGGTCGCGGCACTCGCGGCAGAGCGCGCGGCGGCGCTCCGCGCGCTGGGCCGGTCGGCCGAGGCCGAGGCTGCGTATCGCACGGCCCTCGCGCGGTTCGCGCCGGTGGGCGGCGACGCGCACCCCGACGCGATCGCGGTGCTGGTCTCGCTCGGGGCGCTCGCCGTCGAGCGCGGCGACGCCGATCCCGACGGCCGCGGCCCTGCTGCTGCGCGAGGTGCTCGGCCGGCTCGACGCGGCCAGCCCGGCCCGCGCCGAGGTCGCGGTGCTGTGGAACAACCTGGGCGGGGTGCTCGTGAAGGGCGGCGACCTGGATGCGGCCGCCGATGCGTACGAGCAGGCGCTCGCGCGCAAGGACGCGCACGGCGCGCCGCCGGCGAGCATCGTCGCCACGCTCGTGAACCTCGGCGGGATCCAGCGCCGGCGCCGCCGTCCGGCCGCCGCGGAGGCCGCCTACAGCCGCGCGCTGGCACTGCTCGACGAGGATCCGGACGCCGACCCCCGGGTCCGCGGCGTCATCCTCGACGGGCTGCACGAGCTCGGCCGGACCCGGGGACCGCTGCTCACCGATCCAGCCGCGCGGCTCCGCGGCTCCGCCGCCGGCCGGCCGGGACCGGCTCCACTAGTCGGCGCTGCGGCCGCGCGGCATCGGGCGCCACCGGATCGGGCACGATGGCGCGATGCGGCGTTGGGACGGCTGGGGGTTCGAGGACGTCGACGCGCATCTCGGCGCCGCCGGCCGCTCGTTCGTCGAGGCGCAGGTCGGCACCGCCTCCGCGCCGGCCTTCGCGACGCTCGCGGACGTGGTCCAGGCCGTGCCCGCCTCGCGGGTTGCCGCGCACGACCTCCTCGACACCGATCCCGAGGCTCGCGTCCGTCACGCCCGCGGCCAGTCGCTCCCCGACCTGCTCGACCTGCGGTTCGGCCGCCTCGACGCGGTCCCCGACGCCGTCGCCCGGCCCGCACACCGCTCCGAGGTCCGCGCGATCCTCGACCTCGCCCGATCGACGGGCACCAGGCTGATCCCGTATGGCGGCGGCACGAGCGTCGTCGGCGGCGTCAACGCCCGGCCGTCGCCCGACCCGCTCGTCACCGTCGACCTGGCGCGGCTCGCCGGCGTGACGTCCATCGACGAGCGATCCGGCCTCGTGACGGCGCTGGCGCCGGGACGACCGGGCCGGCACTGGCCGAGGCGCTGGCGTCGCGCGGCCTGACCGTCGGCCACGAGCCGCAGTCGTTCGAGCTCGCGACGGTCGGCGGCTGGGTCGCGGCCCGTGGCTCGGGGATGCGCAGCCTGGGTCTCGGGCGGATCGAGCAGCTGTTCGCGGGCGGCGTCCTCGAGGCACCCGCGGGCTCGCTCGACCTGCCGCCGTTCCCGGCCTCCGCGGCGGGCCCGGACCTCCGCCAGCTCGTCCTCGGCTCGGAGGGCCGGCTCGGGTTCCTCACCGACGTCGTGCTGCGGACGACGCCGCTCCCCGCCGCCGACCGCTTCGACGCGTGGGCGATGCCCGGCTGGGCCGAGGGGCTCGAGGCGGCGCGCGACCTCGCCCGGTCGCGGCCCGGCCTGTCGATGCTCCGCCTGTCGACGGTCGAGGAGACCCGCGCGCTGCTCGCGTTCGCCGACAAGCCCCGCCAGCTCCGCGCGCTGGGTGCGTACCTCCGTGCCCGACGCCGGCCGTCCGACTGGTGCCTGCTCCTGGTCGGGGCGAGCGGGTCGGCGCGCACGGTGAAGGCGGCGCGGGGCGAGGCCGGCGCCACGCTCGGCGGGCACGGTGGCGTGAAGCTGCCCGCGTTCGCCGATGCCTGGTATCGGGCGCGCCTGCGGTCGCCCTACCTGCGCAACGCGCTCATCGCGGCCGGCTACGGCGCCGAGACGCTCGAGACCGCCACCGACTGGACGCGGCTGCCGGGCCTGCTCGCGCGGCTGGAGCTGGCGATCGGCGCTGCGCTCGCGGACCGGGACGAGCGGGTCCACGTGTTCACCCACCTGTCGCACGTCTACCCGTCGGGCTCGAGCCTGTACGTGACGTACCTGTTCCGGCTCGGCCCCGACCCGGACGAGGCGCGGGCACGGACGCTGGCCATCAAGCGGGCCGCCTCGGACACGATCGTCGCCGAGGGCGGGACGATCACCCATCACCACGGCGTCGGCGCCGATCACGCGCCGTACCTCGCGGCGGAGAAGGGCGCGCTCGGCATGGCGGCGCTCGACGCGGTCGTCCGGACGTTCGATCCCGACGGGATCATGAACCCGGGCGTGCTCCTGCCCGCCGTCGCGCCGGCCGGCGCGGGGTCCCGGCATGACCGCCGACCGCGTCCTCGCGCTCGACGTCGGCACCCAGAGCGTCCGGGCGATGGTGTTCGACCCGGCCGGCACGCTCGAGGCGATCGCCAAGGTCCCGATCGAGCCGTACGTCCCGGGCCCGCCCGGCTGCTGCGAGCAGGACGCGGACCTCTACTGGCGGGCGCTGGGCGAGGCGTGCCAGCGGCTGTTCGCGAGCCCGCGCGTCCGCCGTGACTCGCTCGCGGGCGTGGCGCTCACGACGCAGCGCGGCACGGTCGTCGTCACCGACGAGCACGGCGAGCCGCTCCGGCGGGCGATGGTCTGGCTCGATCGCTGCCGCGCCGAGGGGCTGCCGCGGATCGGCGGCAGGTGGGGCCTCGCGTTCAAGGCGGCGCGCGTCTCGGACACGGTGGCGACGTTCCGCGCAGAGGCCGAGGCGAACGTGCTCGCCCGCGACGAGCCCGAGCTGTGGTCGCGAGTCCGCAGGTTCCTGCTGCTGTCCGGGTTCCTCACCCACCGGCTGACCGGCGAGTTCGTCGACTCCGTCGCGGCGCAGGTGGGCTACGTCCCGTTCGACTACAAGCGCCAGGCCTGGGCGAAGGCGGGCGACTGGCGCTGGCTCGCGCTGCCCGTCCGGCCCGAGTGGCTGCCACGGCTCGTCCCGCCCGGCCAGCCGCTCGGCGTCATCTCGCAGGCCGCCGCGGAGGCGACCGGGATCCCCGCCGGCCTGCCGCTCATCGCGTCCGCGGGCGACAAGGCATGCGAGGTGCTCGGATCGGGCGCCATCGAGCCGTCCGTCGGCGCGATCTCGCTGGGCACGACGGCGTCGATCAACACGACCCACCGGCGGTACGTCGAGGTCATCCCGATCGTGCCGCCCTACCCGGCGGCGATCCCCGACGCGTACAGCCTCGAGGTCCAGGTCTATCGCGGCTACTGGATGATCGAGTGGTTCAAGCGCGAGTTCGGGGCGCAGGAGGTGGCCGCGGCAGCCGAGGCCGGCGTCGAGCCCGAGACGCTGTTCGACCAGCTGCTGGCCGAGACGCCGCCGGGCGCGATGGGCCTCGTCCTCCAGCCGTACTGGTCGCCCGGGGTGCGCGTGCCCGGCCCCGAGGCCAAGGGCGCCGTCATCGGCTGGGGCGACGTCCACACCCGGGCGCACCTGTACCGGGCGATCATCGAGGGGCTCGCCTACGCGCTGCGCGAGGGCGCCGAGCGGACGACGAAGCGGACGGGCGTCCCGATCCGCGAGCTCCGGGTGTCCGGTGGCGGATCGCAGAGCCCGGCCGCGATCCAGCTCACCGCGGACATCTTCGGCCTGCCGACCTCCCGGCCCCACACGCACGAGACGTCCGGGCTGGGTGCCGCGATCGACGCGGCCGTGGGCCTCGGGCTCCACCCGTCGTTCGAGGCGGCGGTGGCGGCGATGACCCGGATCGCCGAGACCCGCGAGCCATCGCCGATCGCCCACGCCGTGTACGAGGACCTGTACCGGAACGTCTACCTGCGGATGTACGAGCGCCTGCAGCCGCTGTACGCGGAGATCCGGCGGATCACGGGGTACCCGCCGGAGGCCTAGCCGTCCGCGGTGAGGACGAGCCCCGTGCCGTCCTTCATGAGCGTCAGCGTGTTGCCGTCGATCTCCGACTGGACCTCGCCCTGGAGCACGGCCAGCACCGACTGCTCGAGCGCCGCGATGCCCTCGTCGACGCACATCTTCATCGTCGTGGCGATCGGGCCGAACGTGATCACGTCGTCCTGGATCTGATACCCGCCGGAGCCCGAGTTGCAGCCCGTCTCGACCGCGACCGAGGTCGCATCGAACACGAGGCTCGCCTGCGCGCTCTCGGGGACGCTGCTGACGCCTTCGTTCGCGATGGTGCTCGTCACGACCCAGCGCGTGCCCTCGAGCGGCTGGTCCGGGTTGAGGATCGACTCGTCCTGGAGCGTCAAGGTGGTGCCGTCCTTCGCGAGCGTGAGGGTCGTGTCGTCGAGCGTCGCGGTCGCGCCGTCGAGGAAGCCCGCCAGCCAGGTGTCCTGGCTCATCAGCGGCTCCTCGCAGGCCATCTCGGTCATCGCGAGCATGCCGACCTTCAGCACGCCGTCGGCGACCTCGTACTCGCCGCTCATCTGGTTGCAGCCCGCCGAGGCGCCGATCCGGGTGGCCTCGAACGTGAGGCTGGACCTGCGAGCCCTCGGCGAGATCGGCACCGTCGATGCCGGTGGAGAGGAACGTGCGGCCGGAGAGGGCCTCGGTGGTGGCCGGCGTGCCGCCTGACGCCGCGCCGGTCGAGGCGGACGGGCTGGCCGCGCCGCCTCCCGCCGAGCAGGCGGCGAGGACGACGGCAACGACGGCGAGCAGGCCGAGCGTGGAGATCGAGCGCATGGGAGGTTCACCGTGAAGCTGGCAGGTGGGTTCACGGGCGCGCACGGCGCCCGGCCCATGACGCTACCCGGTTCCGGCGGGTTCCCTCGTCGTCGGCCCGCCCGGCGGCGCGTCCGTCAGCCCTCGACGGTCTCGAACCGGACCGGGCTCTCCTCGTTCGCCTGCTGCCGTGCCCTCGTTGCCGATCACGCGGTCGACCAGGCCCGGCTGCTCGAGGTCCTTGGGCACGAGCACGACGCTCGCGCCCTGGCGCTCGGCATACGCGGCGAGGTCGGCGGCGTCCTTCTTCGTCGGCAGCCAGCCCCAGGCATCGACGCCGATCGAGCGCAGCGACCGCACCTGGTTCGCGATCGCGCCTCGGCCGGCGGTCTCGAGGGCGTCCGCGTCGAGCCGGTCGTGGGTCGCCTCGTCGTCGACCAGCTCCTTCTGGCCCTCGCCGGACCACTCGGTCGGCACGGGGCTCGCGAACATGCCGGCCGCGTCGATGTCGTACAGGATCACGGTGCCTCGACCACCGGCCGCGAGCGCGCTGGCCCGGGTGCGGATGGCGTCGTAGCGGTCGTCCTCGCCGGTCACAGCGACGATGGTCTGGGAACCCGATGCGGTGGCCATGGCGTCCTCCTCTGGGGCGTCCAGCCTCGCTCCGGGCGGGTCTCGTTTGCGTTACACCGAGGTCATCCCCCGTTCGGGCCAGTTGACAGAACGATCGTTCGGATCCATGATTCATCCATCGCCCGATGACACGCGGCCTCCAAGGTCGACGCCCAACACGCGCAACCTCGCCGCGCCGGGTCCACATTGAACGCCGCTCCGGCCCCGTATTTCTCCGGCCGTTGGAGCAGCACCAGGCATCGTCCCAACCCGACGTGCCACCGAAGGGAATCTCTCAACACATGCTTACCCGCGCCACCACGAATGCCGTGGCGCATCGCGCAAGCTCGATGCGTCGGATGCGACGCCGAGCGGTCGCAGCGAACCGGCTCTATTGCTCCACCAACGGGTGCACCTCGTTCCTCGTCATCGACGAGACGGGCAGCACCGCCAACTGCGAGATCTGCGGCTACACCCGCCGTCTCCTCAATTAGCTGATCCCCTGATCTGCGCACCGGCCACGCAAACGCGCCGGAGCCCGATCGAGATCTTCACCGGCCGGCCGAAGGGCCGGCCGTCGTGATTCCGGAGGCTACAGCACCAGGATCCCGCTCGCCGGAGGCGTGTGTCCCGTACGGAGCGCTCGCATGATGGCCGCACCGTCGAGTGGCAGCAGGTCGCGCAGCGTCTCGCGGTGGAGGCGGAGCAGGTCCCGGTGATGCGCGCTCCGCATCAGCAGCAGGATCACCGTTGAGCTGCGCTCGTCATCGCGAAGCTTGAGCCTTAGCCGCCGCTCGAGTGCCTGCACATCGGTGACGTGGCTCTCACCCTCGACGAACGCACGGCCGTCGGGTGCGACAACCATGCCGTCCCACGCCCGCATGTCCCGTTCGATCGGAAGTGGGACCTCACGCAGCAATCGCAGGGGCGGCCCGAGTGCAGCCTCGAACCGCGCGAGCAGCGCGAGCTGTGCTCGGTCGCGGATCGGGGCGCCCGCCTCGTACAGCTTCATCGACGCGCGAAGGCCGACCGACGCTCCTGCCCGGCAGAGCTGCTCGATCGTCGGCTTGCCAAGCAACCCTCGCTCCAGCCGGCCGAGCTGCGAAGGCGAGATGCCGGCCGCTCGAGCGGCGTCATCAAGGCTCAGGCCAGCCCCGATCCGCGCGCTCCGGAGCTCCGCGCAGAGCATGGTGAGCATCCGTCGCGCCTCGAGCGCCGCCATATCGCCAGGTCTGGTTCGCGCCGTCATCCGTCGATCGTGAACGCTCTGCCTTACGCGGCGCTTGCGCCGCATCGGCCGGGCACGCCGCCGAGCGGGTGCACCGTGCAGTCGCTGCCCAATTCGACCGCCCGGCGAGGCACTTGTGCAGTTGGCGTCATGCAACGTGCACGAGCACACCGCCTGGCGATGCATCGGTGCACGCACCGCATCGTTCACCCGCTCGGCGGCGCGGGCCCGCCGCAAGCCGGACCGCGTCCCGAGCGAGGCGTTTGCGGCGGCGCGCGTGTCGACGGCTTGCGCGGCGCGCGGAACGGCGTCACGGCGGGCGGCGCGGGGAGCGATCATCGCGCGGTGTTGCGCCGGCCGGCGGTCATCCTCGCGATCGCGCTCGATGTCGTGGTCGTGATCGGCGCGATCCTCGCGTTGCTCAACGGCTTCTCGCCGATCGTGCTCGCGTTCGCGGCGATCCTCGCGATGGCGCCGTGGGCCGCGATCATCGACGACTCGGAGCGCCCGAAGCGCGACTGACGCCGGAACGCCGGAACCACGCCGGAACCTAGGCCCGCAGCCACCAGCGGCGTTCGCGGATCGTCTCGCCGCCGATCTCCTCCTCGAGCAGGTCACCGGGCTCGAAGCCGCGCGCCACGTAGAACGGCTCGCCGAGCTCGTTGCCCACGAGCACGTCCGCGGAGAGGTCCAGCCCGGGGAAGGCCGTCACGACGCAGGCGAGCAGCGCGCTGCCGATCCCCTGCCCGCGGGCTCCCGGCCGCGTGTAGAACGCGACGATGTGCGCGTGATCGCCCTGGCGCATCGCCTCGACGAACGCGTCCACGCCGGATCGATCGCCTCCGTCCAGCGAAGCGACGTACGTCTCGTGACGCTCGATCCGGAGCGCGACCCGCTCGGGCGTGTAGGCCTGCGCGAGGAACCGCTCGACGGGCTCCTCCCCGATCAGGTCGTGGTACGTCGCCCGCCACGCGTCGTGGGCGACCTCGCGGATCGCGGCCGCGTCGGCAAGCTCGGCGCGCCGGACCGTGACGGTCCCGCGCTCGGGGGCGGCGGTCATGGCCGGGCCGTCCGGTCAGCACGAGCCGCGTCATCGAAGCGCGCCAGCTCCACCTCGAGCCGCAGCGGCGCGCGGTGCTGCCGCGTGGTCGGCGCCTCGGCATTGAGCCGTGCGATGGCCGCGTTGACCTGGACGACGAGCCGCTCGAGGGCCGCCCGATCGCGCTCGCGCCCGAACGAGGACGAGGCGCCGGCGCGGGCGACCAGCGCATCGCGCCGGGCCAGGAGCTCGCGGACCTCCTTGTCGGCCTCGATCCACGGCGGCGCGACCCCGGCGTTGCGCAGCATCCGGAACGCGAGCGCCCACTCGCCCGCGTACGTCTCGTCCTCGACCGGCAGCGGCTCGCCCCGGTGCGGCAGGTCGTCGAACCGGCCGTCCTCCATCGCCTCGCGGATCTGCCGGTCCACGAGGCTCTCCCACGTCGGCGCGACCTGGCGCTGGCCGTGCTCGTCGATGCGGTTCGGGGGCTTCCGAGGCTGCTGCACGGCGGCAGTCTAGCGGCGGATCCCGATCGGGGCGGCGCGCAGCCGCAGGCGGGCGTGCCGCGAGCGGCGCGCCGCGGCCGGACGGCCGCCACGACCCAGTGACACGCGAGCTGACACGACCCCGGGCTACAGTGGCCGCACGGTGCAGCTCCATGACGACGGCACGCTGGTCGTGTCCGCGACAGACCTCGTCGGCTTCCTCGAGTGCGACCACCTGGTGACGCTCGAAGAGCTCCGTGCGCGCGGCGAGCTCGAGAAGCCGATCCGCGACGACCCGGAGCTCGAGCTCGTCCGGCGGCGCGGCTACGAGCACGAGGCGCTGTACATCGAGACCCTCCGCGAGCAGGGCCGGACGGTCGTGGAGATGACGAGCCGCGAACCCAGGACGCCGGCGGAGCTGCACGACGCCGAGGCCGAGACGCTCGCCGCGATGCGCGCCGGGACGGACGTCATCTTCCAGGGCACGTTCTTCGACGGCCGCTGGCGCGGCCATCCCGGACTTCCTGCTCCGGCGCGACGACCGCCCGTCGGACCTCGGCTCGTGGAGCTACGACGTCGCCGACACGAAGCTCGCGAAGCGGGTCAAGGCCGCCGCGATCCTCCAGATGTGCGTCTACGCGGACCAGCTCGCCCGCCTCCAGGGCATCCCGCCCGAGACGATCTCCGTCGTGACGGGCGACCGGCAGGCGCATCCCCACCGGCTCGACGACTACGCCGCCTACTACCGGTCGGCGAAGGCACGGTTCGAGGAGCGGGTGTTCGAGACGGCAGCGGGCGACGGCGCCGCCGACCTACCCCGAGCCTGTCGACCACTGCCGCGTGTGCTCGTGGTGGATCCACTGCGTGGACCGGCGGCGCGCCGACGACCACCTGTCGCTCGTCGCCGGGGCGGCACGGACGCAGCGACGCGCGCTCACCGGCGCCGGGCGTGACGACGCTGGCCGGGCTGGCGGCCCTGCCCGAGGACCGGGCGGTGCGCGACGTCCGGCCGCGGATCCTCGACCGGCTCCGTCGCCAGGCGATCCTCCAGCGCCGCGCGCGCGAGGAGGGCCGGGTCCCGTACGAGCTGATCCCGCCCAACCCGGACGAGCCCGGCAAGGGCCTCTCGGCGCTGCCGCCGCCCTCGCGGCTCGACGTGTTCTTCGACATCGAGGCGGACCCGTGGGCGCTCGACGACGGGCTCGAGTACCTGTTCGGCTGGGTCGAGCGCGGGCCCGACGGCGAGCCGCGTGTTCCACGCGCTGTGGGCGCACGACCGCGCGCAGGAGAAGCGGATGCTCGAGGCGTTCGTCGACCTCGTGCTGGAACGCCGGGAGCGCGACCCGGGGATGCACGTCTACCACTACGGCGGGTACGAGTCGGGCGCCCTCAAGCGGCTGATGCAGCGCCACGCGACGCGCGAGGACGAGATCGACGTGCTGCTCCGCGGCCACGTCCTCGTCAACCTCTACGACCACGTCGTGCGGCAGGGCGTCCGGGCGGGCGTCGAGAGCTACTCGATCAAGAAGCTCGAGACGTTCTACATGCCGCAGCGCGAGGGCGGGATCACGCAGGCCGGCTTCTCGGTCGTCGAGTACGAGCGCTGGATGACCGAGCAGGACCCGGCGATCCTCGACGCGATCGCCGCCTACAACCGCGACGACTGCATCTCCAACCTCCTGCTCCGCGACTGGCTCGAGGGCCGGCGCGACGAGGCGCTCGAGACGCACCCCGAGTGGTATCCCGACGGCGAGGTCCCCCGCCCGAGCTGGGAGGACGGCGCAGCGTCGGCGAAGGTCGCCGAGGCCCAGGCCGAGACGCGGGCACGCGAGGATGCGCTGCGCGAGGGCGTGCCCGAGGACCGGCTCGAGCGCACGCCCGACCAGCAGGGCCGCTGGCTGCTCGCCGCGCTGCTCGACTGGCACCGCCGCGAGGACGAAGCCCCAGTGGTGGGACCACTTCCGGCTCGTGGAGGCGCCGATCGACGACCTCGTGGCGGACGGGTCCGCGCTCGCGGAGCTGCGCTTCGACGCCGACCTGGGGCGGATCGACAAGTCCGCGCTCCACCGCTACCGGTTCGACCCCGCGCAGGACTCGAAGATCGTCGAGGGCAAGGCGTACATCGCGCTCGCCCCGAACGACGATGGCTCGGGGTGGGACACGTCCGGGGCGACCGTCGTCGAGCTCGATCCCGTGAACGGCACGATCAGCCTCAAGCGCAACGCGGGCAACCGCCACCCCGTCGCGCTGATCCCGACGACGCCGTTCACGACGGAGCCGATGCGCGGCGCGCTGGGGCGGCTCGCCGATCACGTCGCGGCGCACGGGCTCGAGGGACCGGGCCGGTTCCGGGCGGCGCGCGACCTCATCCTCCGCCTGCCGCCCCGGATCGACGGGATCACGCCGGGCGACGTGCTCGCCCCGGACGGCGCCGACATGACGCCGATCGCGCGGACCCTGGGGCTGCGGCTCGACGAGACGGTGCTCGCGATCCAGGGACCGCCCGGGACCGGCAAGACGCACACGGCGGCGCGGATGATCCTCGACCTCGTCGAGGCCGGCAAGCGGGTCGGCGTGACCGCCCAGTCCCACCGCGTCATCGCGAACCTCCTCGAGGCCATCCAGCGCGCCGCCACGGACGAGCAGCGGTTCGTGCGGATCGGGCAGCGGATCGACGGCGAGGACGACGGCGGCGACACGTTCGGCATCGAGCGCATCCCGAAGCCCGATGCCGTCGCGTCGGGACTCCGGGCTGGAACGTGGGATGTCGTCGGCGGCACGTCGTGGCTGTGGGCGCGCGAGGAGCTCGAGGGGACGCTCGACGTCCTGTTCGTGGACGAGGCCGGGCAGCTGTCGCTGGCCACGGTGTGCGCCGCCGCGGGCGCCGCCGCGTCGGTCGTCCTGCTCGGCGACCCGAACCAGCTGCCGCAGGTCTCGCAGGGCACGCATCCCGAGGGCGCGGCCGCGTCCGCGCTCGAGCACCTCGTCGGCGAGGCGAAGACGATCCCGCCCGACCGCGGGCTGCTGCTCGGGACGACGTACCGCCTCCACCCGGCGGTCAACGCCTTCGTCTCGGACGCCTTCTACGAGGGCCGGCTCGCGACCCACCCGAGCACCTCGCTCCAACGCGTGGAGGACGGGCTGCCGGTGGGCGGCTCGGGCATCCGGCACGTCCCGATGCGGACGACCGGCGCCTCGAACCGGTCGCGCGAGGAGGCCGCCTGGATCGCCGACGCCGTGGCCGCGCTGCGCGGCCGCCGCTGGGTCAACCAGAAGGGCGACGACCGGCCGCTCGAGGTCGACGACATCATCATCGTCGCGCCCTACAACGCGCAGGTCGCGGAGATCGGGCGGGTCGTGAAGGAGCGGATCGGCGTCGACGCGAACGTCGGCACCGTCGACAAGTTCCAGGGCCGCGAGGGTGCCGGTCGCGATCTACTCGATGACGACGTCGACGCCCGAGGACGCGCCCCGGGGCATGGAGTTCCTGTACTCGGGCAACCGCCTGAACGTCGCCGTCTCACGGGCGCGCGCGCTCGCCGTCGTGATCGCCAACCCCGAGCTGTTCCACGTCGCGTGCCACACGCCGGAGCAGATGCGGATGCTCAACGCGTTCTGCCGGCTGCTCGAGGTCGCCGCCGCGCAGGACCCGGCGGGGATCGCCATCCTCGCGGCGGTTCCGGCGCCGTCGGCCGCCGACGAGCAGGCGCCGCTCCTCCTGTTCCCGGAGCTCGGCCCGCAGGAGCGCCGGCGCATGGGCGGCAGCGGCTGAGGCAGCGACGCGTGGCGTAGAGTCAATCGGATGCACGCCCTGTCCCCCATCGCGCTGCCGCCGGCCGAGCTCGCCGCCAAGCGCAAGCGGGCGCGCAACACGCTCGTCGCCGGCGTCGCGCTCGGGAGCACGGGGCACATCGCCGCGGTGACGGTCGGGACGATCGTCGCGCACGAGCTGATCGGGACCCAGGCGCTGGCCGGCGCCCCGGGCGCGACCGTCGTCCTCGGGGCGGCGCTCGGCGCCGTGCTGCTGTCGGCGCTGATGGCCCGGCGTGGCCGGCGCGTGGGCCTCGTGAGCGGGTACTCGATCGGCGTCGTCGGGGCGTTCGTGGCCACGGCCGCGGTGCATCACGCGCAGCTTCCCGCTGCTCCTGCTCGGGACGATGCTCATCGGGTTCGGGAACGCGTCGAACAGCCTGTCGCGCTACACCGCGGCGGACATGGTCAAGACGGACCGCCGCGCCTCGGCGATCGGCACCGTCGTCTGGGCGTCGACCGTGGGCTCCGTCGTCGGCCCCACGCTGGTCCCGATCGCGGGCGAGATCGCCCTCCAGGCGGGGCTGCCGCCGCTCGCCGGTCCGTACCTCGTGCCGGTCGTGTTCGTCGGCCTCGCGGCGATCCTGTCGTTCATCTTCCTGCGCCCCGACCCGTACGAGCTGGCGGACGAGGACGCGGTCGCGCTCGCCGTGCCGGGCGACACGACGACGGAGCGGGTGTGGTCGATCATGCGCCGCCCCGGGGTGTTCGCCGCGATCATCGCGCTCGTCGTCAGCCAGACCGTGATGGTCCTGATCATGACGATGACCCCGCTCCACATGACCGAGCACGGCCACTCGCTGGGCGAGGTCGGGATCGTGCTGTCCGCGCACACGCTGGGCATGTTCGCGCTGTCGCCGCTGTCCGGCTGGCTGACCGAACGGTTCGGGGCGGTGCCGACGATCTTCCTCGGCTCGGCGACGCTCGGCATCGCCGCGCTGATGGCCGCGGCCGCGCCGGCCGACGGCGGGCTGATCCTCATCCTCGCGCTGTTCCTGCTGGGCCTGGGCTGGAACTTCGGGTTCGTCGCGGGCTCGGCGCTCCTGTCGCAGCACCTCGAGCTCCACGAGCGGACGCGGGTCCAGGGCGCGGCCGACGCGCTCATCTGGTCGTCGGCGGCCGCGGCGAGCCTCGGGTCGGGGCTGATCATGGCGGCGGTCGGCTACACGGCGCTGGGGATCCTCGGGGCGGCGGCGGTGATCATCCCCGTGCTCGTCCTCCGCGCCCATCGGCGCTCGGTGCAGCATGCCCACGCGGCCCCCGAGGTGGAGCTGCCCGCCGCCTAGTGCGGTCGATCCCGCCGGCGCTTGAGGAACCCGGCCCCGATCAGGGCGATCCCGGCGGCGATGAGGATCGTGTCCCGGACCCACTGGTCGGGTCCGCCGGGCAGGGCGCCGTTGCGCGCCATGACGATCTCGAACAGCGCGAACCCGATGAGCCCCAGCCCGCCGAGGACGTTGAGCCGGCCGAGGTTCCGGCGCCGCTCCGCCGGGCTCGGCAGGCGCGGGTCGAGGTGCATCCGCCACAGCCGCTCGCCGTCCTCGATGGTGAGCGTCGGCTTGAGCCCGACCCGGTCCGCCACCGCGGCCGACGCATCGTGCTCCGGGTGGATGTGCGCCGTCACGGTCCGCACCCCGTGCGTGCCGAGCCAGCCGACCATCGCCTGGGCCGCCTCCGACGCATAGCCGCGGCCCTGCCACGGCTCGCCGATCACCCACGCCACGTCCGCCGTGTCGGCGGTCACGGTCGCCTGGACGTAGCCGGCCGCAGGGCCCTCGCCGCCGATGACGCCCGCCTCGCGTCATCCCCGCCCTCGCGCACGATCCAGTTGCGCCACGCCTCGTCGTCGTCCGGCGGGCCCTCGACCTGCACCGCGTACCGGTCGCGGAGCTCGTCCGCGATCGGCGGCTCGCCGCCCGTGAACGCGTACAGCGACGGCGCGGCGAGCACCGCGGCCATCTCCTCGGCATCGTCGACACGGAGCGGGACGAGGCGGAGGCGGGGCGTCGCGATCGGCGCGGCGGGCGGGACGGTCACGCGACGATGCCGAGCTGCTCCACGACGAAGGCGGCGAGCACGCGGGCACACGCCTCGACCTCGGCCAGCGGCACGCGTTCGTCGGCGCCGTGGGCGAGCCGGACGTCGCCCGGGCCGAACATGACGCACGGCGTGTCGCCGACGTCGATGAACAGCCGCATGTCCGCGCCGTACGGCACGCCGAGCAGGGCCGGGCGGGTGCCGGTCACGGCCTCGGCGACGTCGGCCAGCGAGGTCGGCAGCGGGTGGTCGGACGGGACGCGCGCCGACCCGAACCGCGCGCCCGGTGAGCTCGAGCGACGGACGATGGTCGCGCAGGAAGTCGTCCGCGTCGCACGCGGCATCGATCGCCGCCCGCAGCTCGGCGAAGGCGTCCTCGGGCGACTGGTCGAGCCGCACGCCGTAGCGGCCCTCCGACCACGACGCGGTCCATGACCGTCGACGCCCACTCCCCGCCCGCGACCGTGCCGACGATCGTCGGATACGGCAGGCCGAGCGCGGTCATCAGCGGATCGGTCTCCTCCTCGTTCCGGCGGGCCTCGTCGCGCTCCAGCGCCGCGAGCAGCACCTGGAGGTTCGCGAGCGCCGAGACGCCCTCGCGCCGCTTGCACGCGTGCGCGGCCCGGCCCGGGACCTCGAGGCGGAACGTGATCGCGCCGGCGTGCGCCACGACGACGTCGAGCAGCGACGGCTCGGGGATGATCGCGAGGTCGCCGGTCGCGCCGGCCCGGATCGCCGCCAGCGTGCCCTGGCCGCCGTCCTCCTCGGACGGGACGAGCGCGACGATGAGCTCCCCGTCCAGCCGGCGCAGGGCCCGGTCGCCGCGAGCGCCCGGAGCGCGCCGAGGATCGCCGCCACGCCGCCCTTCATGTCGTTGGCGCCGCGGCCGTACAGCGTTGCCGTCCCGGATCTCGCCGCCGAACGGGTCCGCGGTCCAGGTCGCCGGGTCGCCGATCGGCACGACGTCGTGGTGGCCGCTGAGCACGATGCGCCGCCCGCCGGCGCGGCCGGCCCGCCCGAGCACCACCGGCAGCGTCTCGCGCGGCACCTCCTCGCCCGGCCACGCGGGGTCGTCGCGGATCGCCGCCGGATCCGGGTGGAACACCTCGACCGCAAGGCCGGCCGCCTCGAGCCGGTCCGCGAGCACGGCCGCGATCTCGTCCTCGTGCCCGGTGACGCTCGGGATGCGCACGAGCGCGACGAGC
Source organism: uncultured Chloroflexia bacterium (assembly GCA_963763075.1). GTDB lineage: Bacteria > Chloroflexota > Limnocylindria > Limnocylindrales > CSP1-4 > CAIXZV01. The sequence continues at coordinate 36,839 of CAVXNF010000007.1, forward strand.
TCGGCGGTGAGCGCCTCGAGGTCGACCGCCGCGGCCGCCGCCCGCGCCTCGTCGCCGATCCTCGCCTGCGACTGCCGCTCCGCCCTCGCGGACGCGCGCCGGTCGGAGCGACTCACGCCCGCAGCACCGGCCGGGTGAGACAGGTGACGCCGCCCGAGCCGTTCTCGCCGACCTCGGCGAGCGGGATCGCGTGGACCTCGACGCCCGCGGCCTCGAGCCGACGCCGCGTCTCGTCGTTGCCGTCGGCGGTGACGACGACCCCGGGCCGCACCGCGAGGACGTTGCAGCCCAGCGTGGGGTACTCCGCCTCGGGGACCTCGACCAGCCGGATCCCCAGGTCGCGCAGGAGGTCGTACAGGCCCATCGGCAGCAGCGGCAGGAACACGACCGCGACGTCGTCCGCGACCGGCGAGATCACCGACAGCAGGTGGACGAGCTCCTCCGGGCCGCGCCAGTACGGGACGTCGAAGATCCGGGCGTCGCCGCCGACGAGCTCGGCGAGCTGCCGGGCGCCGGCGTCGTTCGTCCGCAGCGTCCGCCCGATGCACAGGAGGTCCGGGCGCAGCCAGAACGTGTCGCCGCCTTCCAGCGTGCCCGGCGCCTCGATCCGCCCGAGCGTCGGGATGCCGCGCTCGCGGGTCCACGCCTCGAGGACGTCGGGCTCGCCGGCGCGGTTGGGCTTGCCGGGCCGCAGCGGGATCGCGCCGCCGTCGGCGATCAGCAGCGGGTCGAAGACGTAGACGAGGTCCGGGTCGTCCGTCTCCGCGTCGAGGCGGTGGACGACGACCCCGAGCCGGTCGAGGAGCTCGACGAGGCCGTCGTGCTCGCGGCGCGCTTGATCGAGGTCGACCGGGTGCAGGAAGCCCGCCCCGTGGTGGTGGAACGCGGCGCCGAAGGCCGGCCCGGGCGCCTTGACCAGCACCTCGCGCAGCGGCGCCGTCATGCTCTGGGCGCCCCAGCGCCGGCTGATGGAGACCGGGTCCGTCGTGCCGCTCGTCATCGCCCGAGGATACGTCCGCAGCCGGTGCCCGGGACGATCGGCTGGCCGCGTCGGGTCGACAAGCGCGCACCGGGCGGGGCAGGATTCGCGTCAACGGCAACCGCCGTCGTCGTCCGCCCGAGGGAGTGCCGATGTCCCGACCCGCGCCCGCCGCCGCCGGCCGCCTCCGCGTCGCCCTCGCCGGTGCCGCGCTGCTCGTCACGCTGTTCCCGGGCCCGGCCGCGGCCGCGCCACGACCCGCGTCGACGACTGACGGCGTCGCGGCGCCCGCGCTCACCGCCGACGACATCACGCTCACGCCGGTCGTGTCCGACCTCACCCGGCCCGTCTACATCACCAGCGCGCGCGACGGCACGGGCCGCACGTTCATCGTCGAGCAGGGCGGCACGATCCTCGTGCGCAAGAACGGGGTCGTCCTGCCGACGCCGCTGCTCGACATCTCGGACCTCGTGACGCAGCGGCGGCGAGCAGGGCCTGCTCGGCCTCGTGTTCCACCCTTCGTTCAACACGAACCGGCAAGTTCTACGTCAACTACACGAACCGGTCCGGCGACACGATCATCCGCGAGTACAAGACCTCGACGTCGAACCCGGACCGCGCGGACCCGACCTCGCCGCGCACCGTGCTCAAGGTCGACCAGCCGTACGACAACCACAACGGCGGCATGCTCGCGTTCGGCCCGGGCGGCTACCTGTACATCGGCCTGGGCGACGGCGGCGGCGGCGGCGACCCCGGCAACCGCGCCCAGAACACCGGGACGCTGCTCGGCAAGATGCTGCGCATCAACGTGAACGGCAAGACCTCGACCCGCGGCTACCTGCATCCCGGGGTCGAACCCGTACGTCGGCCGGAGCCGGCCGCAACGAGATCTGGCAGATCGGGCTGCGCAACCCGTGGCGCTTCTCGTTCGACCGCAAGACCGGGACGATGTGGATCGGCGACGTCGGCCAGGGCTCGTACGAGGAGATCGACCGGGCCGTCCACACCTCCACCGGCTCCGGGCGCGGCTACAACTGGGGCTGGCGGGTGATGGAGGGCCGGCACTGCCACATCCCGTCGAGCGGCTGCAACACGTCGGGCAAGGTGCTGCCGATCATCGAGTACACGCAGGAGTCGAACGGGCGGTGCGCCGTGACCGGCGGCTACGTGTACCGCGGGTCGCGGATCCCGGCGCTCGTCGGCTACTACGTGTACGGCGACTTCTGCAGCGGCGAGATCTGGGCGATCAGGGCCGGCTCGTCGTACCCGCCGGAGCGGATCACGCTCGCCGGCGCGGGCAGCGGGCGGCGCATCAGCAGCTTCGGCGAGAGCGCGACGGGCGAGCTGTTCGTCGTCGACCTCGGCGGCACGATCTCGGTCATCGAACCCGCCGCCTGACGCGGCGGAGGGGGTTCCCGCCGGCGCCGTGCCTCGCTAGGATGCCGGTCATGGCCGGCTACGTCGCGATGGCCCGGGTCGAGCGGGGACGCGTTCGCGCGCTCGCGTGGGACGAGTCCGTGCGTCGGCGGAACCCGCCCGCGAGCCACGCGTCGGCAGCGATCCCCGCGGCGGTCGCATCGCTCGAGCCCGACGAGGCCATCACCATCGGCGAGCAGTGGGATCGCCTCCGCGACCAGCTGTCGATGGTCACGTTCTATCTCACCGACCCGGAGAGCTGGCGCTAGGACGAGGGCGGCGCACCGAACCGGGCCGCGTCCGTGGCGGCCGCGACGGCAGTCCGTCCGCGGGTCGGGCTCGCCGAGCACGAGCGCCGCGACGTGGGCGGCCGAGGCCGGTCCGGTCGAGATCCCCCACGGCCCGTGGCCGGCCGCGACGAACAGCCGCTCGGTGCCCGGGACCGCACCGACGAGCGGCCGGCCGTCGAGCGCGAGCGGTCGCGCACACGCCCGCAGGCCGCGCGTCCGGCGAGCCCGCGATCGCGGGCACGTACCGGGCGCCGCGATCCCGCAGCCGCGCCTCGTAGTCGCGCGGGTCGGGCTCGGCGGGCAGGAACGTCGATCCGAGCGACGAGCGGCCGTCCGCCGTCACGAGGCTGAACCCGACGGAGCCCTCCGGCTCGTGCGACGCGCCCGGCGCGGTCGCGTCCTCGACGTCGGCCTCCTCGAGGACGTGGCGCGGCGCGGCATCGCCCAGCTCGAGCTCGACGATGACGCCCCAGAACGGGTGGATCGGGCGCCAGGTGCCGCCCGGGTCGACGAGCGCCGGCGTCCACGGTCCCGCGGCGACGACGATCGCGCCCGCGGGCCGCACGGCGCCATCCACGACGACGCCGGTCGCGGCCCGGCCGTCGCGGGCCACCCTCGCGTCCGCGCCCTCGACCAGCGTCGCGCCACGGGCACGGGCGAGCGCCGCGAAGGCATGGGTCGCGGCCGCGGGGGCGACCGGGAAGCCGATCGCCATGCGCACGGCGGACAGGCCCGGCGCCAGGGCCGGCTCCAGGCGTCGCGAGCGCGGCGCCGTCGACGAACTCGGTGGGGATGTCCGGGTGCGCCGCCGCGAACCCGCGGGCGATCGTCCGCACGACGTCTGCGTCCCGGCCGACCGCGAGGATCCCGGCCGGTTCCGGCGCGAGGCGGAACGCCCGCTCGGGCGCCGAGGCCGGCAGCGCGGCGGCGAGCGCGTCAGGGAGCGCGCGATACGCCGCGAGCGACTCGCGATACAGCGCGGCGAGGGTCGGGTCGGTCGGGTGCCACACGACGCCCGAGTTGCGTCCCGAGGCGCCGGCCGCGATCGCCGTGCGCTCGTACAGGGTCACGGTCGCGCCGCGACCGGCGAGCTCGGCGGCGAGCGCCGTCCCGACGATGCCGCCGCCGAGGATCGCGACGTCCGGCGCGGGCACGGACGTCAGCCGGCCCGGCCGGCGGTGATCGTGCGCAGCTCGTCGACGAGCCGGTCGACCTCCGCGTCGGTGTTGTAGTGGGTCAGCCCGATCCGCAGCACGCCATCGGGCTCGAGGCCCAGGCGCTCGGTGACCCCGACGGCGTAGAAGTTGCCCCACCAGGTCGCGATCCCCCGCGCGCCGAGCGCGACGGCGACGGCCTCGGGCGTGATGCCGTCGAACGTGAGGGCCGCGGTCGGGGTGCGCTCGTCGAAGCGCGCCCGGTCGGTGATGCCCCACACGCGCGCGCCGGGGATCGTCTCGAGGCCGTCGAGGAGCCGCCCGAACAGGGCCATCTCGTAGGCACGGATCGCGGCCATCCCGGTGTGGGCATGGAGGCGGCGACCGGTCATGCCGGCGAACGCATCCGCGTACGACGCGCCGTAGCGCTCCCCCACCTCGGCGATGTACTCGACAGCCGCGAGGGACCCGGCGATCCCCTCGTGGTTGAGCGTCCCGGTCTCGAACCGGTCGCCGGCCGGCCGCAGCTTGTACGTCGGCAGCGCGTCGAGCGCCTCGGCCCGCCCGTACAGCACGCCGACGTGCGGCCCGAAGAACTTGTAGACCGAGCAGGCGAGGAAGTCCGTCCCGATGGCCTGGACGTCGATCGGCAGGTGCGGCGCGGCGTGCACCGCATCGACATAGGTCAGCGCGCCCGCCTCGTGCGCGCGGCGCACGAGCTCGCCGACCGGGTTGATCGAGCCCGACCGCGTTCGAGGCCCAGCCGAACGCGACGAGCTTCGGCCGGCCGTGGAGGATCGTGTCGAACGCCTCGAGGTCGAGCGTGACGTCATCGCGCCGGATCCCGACCGTCCGGACCGTGAGCCCGCGGTCCGCGGCGACGCCCAGCCACGGCCCGACGTTCGCCTCGTGGTCGAGCCCCGTGACGACGAGCTCGTCGCCCGGCTGCATGCCCGCGGTGATCGAGCGCGCGACGTGCATCGTGAGCGTCGTCATGTTCGCGCCGAGCTTGATCTCGTCCGGGCTCGACGGCGTTGAGCAGGTCCGCGAGCGCGGCGTGCGCCTCGTCGAGGATCGCGTCGGACCGCTCGGAGGTGGCGAACGTGCCGCCGTGGTTCGCGTTCGAGGTCCGGTAGTAGTCGCTCACCGCCTCGATCACGGTGTCCGTGACCTGCGTGCCGCCCGGGCCGTCGAAGAACGCCATCGGCAGCCCCTCGTGCTCGAGGGCGAGGGCGGGGAACCGGGCGCGCAGGGCGTCGACGTCGAACGGCGGCATGGTGACCTCGGGCGGTGGGCAGGCACCCGATGCTATCGCCGGTCGCCGGGCATGGAAACGCCCCGGCCGCAGGCGTGGTGCGGTCGGGGCGTCCGGTTGAGGGCTGCCGAGGTCAGGCGGTGGCGGGCTGGGCCTCGGCGGTGGCGGGCGCCGCGACGACGGTCTCCGCCGTCGGGCACGCCGACCTCGTCGAGCGCGAGGTCGATCTCGAGCTTGATCTCCTTGCCGACGAGCCAGCCGCCGGTCTCGAGCGTGACGTTCCAGGTCAGGCCCCAGTCCTCGCGGTTGAGCTTGGTCGTGGCGTGGAACCCGGCGCGCCGGCCCTGGAAGCCCTGGTAGAGGCCGAGGAACTCGACGTCGAAGGTGGCCGGGCCGGGTCGTGCCGCGGATCGTGAGGTCGCCGGTGACCGCGAAGTCGTTGCCGCGCCTGGGCGTGATCGCGGTCGAGACGAACGTGATCTCGGGGTGCGTCTCGGTGGCGAGGAAGTCGTCCGACCGGAGGTGCCCGTCGCGCTGCTCGTTGCCGGTCGTGAGCGACGCGGCGCGGACCGTGAACGAGCCCGAGGAGGCGCCCGGATCGGCCTCGTCGAGGGTCACGCTGCCGTCCACGTCGGCGAACTTCCCACGGACGGTCGTCACCATCATGTGCTTCGCGGAGAACTGGATATCGGTGTGTGCGGGGTCGGTCCGCCAGGTGGTGACAGTCATCGGTGTGGTCCTCCCAGACCGGGGTCGCGGGGATCGCGAGGGATGCGGGCTGTGCCGCGATTAGTTGATGGCGCAACTATATGCCTCGATAGTTGCATTGTCAACGACCCGTCGGGATGCGTTAGGATTGCGGCGATGACGTCCGAGCTCGTCACGGCGCCGGAAGCCGGCCACGTGACCCACCCCGCCCCCGCCGACGCCGGCCACGCCGTTGCCGCGTCCGACCCGCGTCTCGACGCGTGGCGCGGGTTCGTGCACGCCCACGCGCGCCTCACCCGGCGGCTGGACGAGGAGCTCCAGGCGGCCCACCGGCTCTCGCTCGCGGAGTACGACGCGCTGCTCCAGCTCGCGAACGCCCCCGGCCGGCGGCTGCGCATGAGCGCGCTCGCCGATCGCGTCCTCCTGTCGCGGAGCGGCATCACCCGGCTCGTGGACCGGCTCGTCGCCGCGGGCATGGTGGAGCGGACGACCTGCACGACCGACGCGCGCGGCGCCGAGGCGGCGCTGACCGCGGACGGCCTCCAGCGGCTCCGGGCGGCATCGGCCACCCACCTCGACGGCGTCCGCCGGCTGTTCCTCGACGTCGTCACCGCCGAGGAGCGCGAGGTCCTCACCCGCGCCTTCGGGCGGGTGCTCGACAACGTCGGGCGCGACGTGAACGCGGCCGACTGCGCCCCGGGCGCCGGGACGGACTGACCACGGGCGACACGCGACCGGCGGGCCGCGTCCTCGCGGGGACGAGCGGCTTCGCGTACGCGGCCTGGGCACCGCGCTTCTACCCGCTCCGGACTTCGGTCGGGCGACCTGCTCCCCCACTACGCCTCGCGGCTGCCGGCGTGCGAGCTCAACAACACGTTCTACGCGCGGCCCAAGGAGGACCGGATCCGGGCGTGGGTCGGCGCCGTGCCGGACACGTTCCGGTTCGTGGTCAAGGCGCAGCGCGGCGCGAGCGTGCGGGCGCTGTACGGGGACGATCCCGCGGGCTCGGTCGAGTGGCTGACCGAGTTCCTGCCCGGCTTCGGGGAGCGGCTGGGCGCCGTCCTGTTCCGGGTGGACACGAAGAGCGCGCGCAACGACGAGCGCCTGGCCGGGCTGCTCGACGCCTGGCCGGCGTCGATCCCGCTCGTGCTCGAGGCGCAGCACCCGTCGTGGCACGTCGACGAGACGTTCGCGGCGCTGCGGGCGGCGGGCGCCGTGCTGTGCACGACGGACCTCGACGAGCTCGAGGAGGCGCCCGACATCCGCCGCACGGGGCCGTTCCTCTACCTCCGGCTCCGGCGCACGACCTACACCGACGACGAGCTCGACGGGTGGGCGCGCCGGCTGGTGCCGTTCCTCGACGACGGGATGGACGCGTACGTCCTGTTCCGCCACGACGAGGACGGCACGAGCGCCGTCCGGGCGGAAGGCGTTCGCGGCGCGCGTCGACCGGGTCCGCGCCTCGGGCTGACCGCGCACCTCAGCCGGTCGCGCGGCTGCCTTCGGCCGGCCCGAACACGACGATGACCCGCAGCGTCTCGACGATGTCGTGGAAGCGGTGGGGCACGGTCGCGGCCACGAACAGCGTGTCGCCCGGGCCGACGTCGCGCGTCTCGTCGCCGGCGGTGAACCGGGACCGGCCGGCGAGGATCACGTAGACCTCGTCCTCGGTGTGCGGCTGCTGGCGGTCGACGGCGCCGGCTTCGAGCACGTACAGCCCGGCCGACAGGTCGGGAACCGTGAGGAACTCGAGGTACGGGTCGCCAGCGGCGGCCCGCCGCGCCTCGAGCTCCGCGAGGGTGAATGCGTCCATCCGGGTACGCTACGCCGTGTCGATGCGTCACCGCACCCACGTTCCCGTCCCCCTGGCCGCAGCCCTGTTCGTGCTGCTCGTCGCGGCGTGTGACTCGGGCCTGCCGACGCCCCCGCCCGGCCACCGCGCCGGCGCAGACCGCGCCGGCATCCCCGACCGGCACCGCCGAGCCGTCCGCGTCCACGGAGCCGTCCGACGCGCCACCGCCGGTCGGTGGTGGCGACCGCCCGGACCTCGCGTCGGTCAGCGTGGCGATCGAGCCGGTCGTCGGCGGCCTCGCCGAGCCGCTGTTCGTGACGCCGGTCGGCGACGGCACCGGCCGCCTGTTCGTCGCGGAGCAGGCCGGCGTGATCCGGATCGTGGAGGACGGGGCACTGCGCGACGAGCCCTTCCTGGACATCTCGGACCGCGTGACCTCGGGCGGCGAGCAGGGGCTGCTCGGACTGGCCGTGCCGCCCGCATTCGGCACGGGCCGCGACGAGCTCTTCGTCCACTACTCCGGCAGCGAGGGCGAGACGGTGATCGCGGCGTTCCGTGCCACCGGCGACGACCTGTCGACCGCCGACCCCGACAGCGAGCGGACGATCCTGACCCAGTCCCAGCCGTACGCCAACCACAACGGCGGCTGGATCGGCTTCGACGCCGACGGGATGCTGCTCATCGGCCTCGGCGACGGCGGTGGCGGTGGCGATGCCGACAACCGGGCGAGCGACCTCGGGACGATGCTCGGCAAGCTGCTGCGGATCGACGTCCTGGGGGCCGGCGGCGAGCCGTACACGATCCCGGAGGACAACCCGTTCGTCGGGCAGGCAGACGCGCGGCCCGAGATCCTCCACTACGCCCTGCGCAACCCGTTCCGGGCCAGCGTCGACCAGGAGACGGGCGCGATCTGGATCGGCGACGTCGGCCAGAACGCCTGGGAGGAGATCGACGTCGCGCCCGCCGACGCCCGCGGCCTCGACTTCGGCTGGCGGCGCTGGGAGGGGCGGGAGTGCTTCGACGAGGCCGCCGGCTGCGTCGAGACCGGCGTGACGATGCCGATCACGCAGTACCCGCATCCGGAGGGCTGCTCGGTCATCGGCGGGGTCGTGTACCGCGGCGACGCGATCCCCGCGCTCCGCGGCGCGTACCTGTTCGGCGACTACTGCAGCGGCCTGCTGTGGGCGATCGATGCCGGGCTCGACGGCCCGCAGGCGCCGATCCTCCTGGCCGAGACCGGCCGCTCGATCAGCTCGATCGGGCTGGACGAGGAGGGCGAGGTGGTCATGACCGACCTCTCAGGCGGCGAGCTCGTCCGCCTCGTCCAGGGAGGCTGACCCGGCTCGCTCGCCTAGCGGCCCGCGCTCCGGCGGCGGTGGTGTCGCTCGAGCGCGGCCAGCTCCGCCTCGACCAGCCGCAGCTCGCCCCGGAGCTCGGCGGCCCGGCGATCATCGGCCGTCGGGTCTCCGTCGAGGCGCGCGAGCTCGCGCTGGAGCTCCTCCGCCGAACGGCGGAGATGGGTGCCTCGGGTTGAGCACGTTGTCCATGGCGGTGACGATGGCGGTCCGCATCCTCGCGCCTCGCAACAGGCCGGGCTCCGCACATTTCGCCGCTGCGACACGACGGGCGGATCGCGTCAGCCCGCGGCGAGCTCCCACTCGGCCGTGACCGACACCGTCACCTCGACCGAACCCGGGATCACGGGCGTCGGTGCGGCATCCGCGGCCATCGCCATCATCCGGGCCTCGCGGCGAGGGAGCGGCACCGGCGCCCCGGCCTCGGCGACGGCGACCAGGGCACCCAGGCGCCCGCCGGCCGCCTTCGCGATCGTCCTGGCGCGTGACCGCGCGTCGAGGACGGCCAGCCGCCGCGCCTCCGTGGTGTCGGCGGCGGCATCGGCGAGGTCGAACCGCACGCCGTCGAGGCCGGTCGCCCCGGCCTCGAGCCCGGCGTCGAGCACGGCACCGACCCGCTCCAGGTCGCGGACGATCGCTGCGATCCGGTTGGTCACCGTGAAGCCGGTCCGGATCGATCGCGTGCCGTCGTGCTCCCACGTCGGCGAGACGTCGAGGCCGGCCGTGCGCCGGTCGGCGTCCGCCACGCCGGCGGCGGCCAAGCGCCGCGAGCACCGCCACCGCGGTCCCGGCCGCCGCGCCACGCGCCTCGGCGGCCGTCGGGCGCGAGGCCTCGACGACGAACGTCACGTGCGCGATGTCGGCGGGCCGTTCGACCCGGCCGGTCCCCATGACCGAGACGCGGGCCGGGCCGGACTCGCCCCGACGGACCTGATCGTGCTTCGCCATGTGGCCTCCCTGCTCGCTGTGAGGCGGCCGACGATACCCGCGATCCACGAGGGCGTGAAATCCCTCGTCATGTGGCTGCAACCCCCTGCGACATGGGCGCACGCAGGCGCGACACCACCCGGCAAGCACCCTGTGCCGGATGCGACTCGTCACGTCACACGAGCGACGTTCGGTTGTGGCTGCCCGGAATCGCCGCCGCTCGCTGGCCGTCTCGCCGCTGGTCAGGCACTCGCTCAACGCGCGCCCCGAGCCGCGATCGGTGGGCGCGACCATGGCCGCCGTGCTCGGCACGCTGCTGCTGGTCGTCGTGCTGCTCGTCACCGGCGTCGCCGGCGCAGCCGGGTTCGTGACCGTCGCCTCGATCTCCGTCCTGTCCGCAAGGACTCCCGGATCCGTCGGCGCTCGCCACCCTCCAGTTCGACCAGCCGACGATCGTCTACGACCGGACGGCAAGACCGAGCTCGCGCGGTTCCAGCGGACGAAGCGCACCGTCGTCGACTACCTCGCCCTGCCGCCGCTCGTCCAGGACGCGACGACGACCGCGGAGGACCGCACGTTCTGGGAGAACGACGGCTTCGACGTCACGGCGATGGTCGCCGCGGCGATCGAGACGGCGCAGGGCGACGGACGCGGCGCGTCCACGATCACCCAGCAGCTCGTCCGTGCGCGGCTCCTGCCCGCGGACGTGATCGAGCCCGGCGGCGACGTCTACGTGCGCAAGGCGAAGGAGGTCATCCAGTCGGCCCGCCTCACCTCCGCGTTCCCGGGCCAGACCGGCAAGCAGCAGATCATCACCGCGTACCTCAACCAGATCTTCTACGGCCACGACGCGTACGGGATCGCGGCCGCTGCGCAGGTCTACTTCGGCATCTCGGACCTCGCGAAGCTCACGCCCGCCCAGGCGGCGCTCCTCGCGGCGCTGCCCCAGTCGCCCTCGACGCTCGATCCGTACCGCTTCGCCGAGATGAACGACGAGGGGGACCTGGTCGTGCCCGCGACCGCGCCGGCGGTCGTGCGCCGGAACTGGATCCTCGAGAACCTGTCGACCAGCCGCTGGACGAAGCTGAGCGCCGTCGAGGTCCAGGCCGCGATCGCGGAGCCGGTCGTCCTGGTGGGCGACCAGCCGGCCGTGTGGCGCGCGCCGCACTTCATGTGGCAGGTCCGCAAGCAGCTGGAGACGATCCTCGGCTCGGCGGACGCGGTCGAGACCGGCGGCTACCGCGTCCTGACGACGCTCGACTGGCGGGCGCAGCAGCTCGCCGAGCGCAGCGTGGCCGCGGCCGTCGTCGCCCCGAACCTCAAGCGCGCCCGCGCGGAGCGACTGCTCGACAACCTGAAGATCGCGCGCGCGGACCGGGGCTGGATCAACGCCCTGCGCGGCAAGGACCTCCACAACGCCGCGCTCGTCGCCATCGACTACCGGACCGGCGACGTCCGCGCGTACGTCGGGTCCGGCGGCTACTACCGCGACAGCATCGCGAGCCGGAAGTTCAACCCGAAGTACGACGCCGCGGGCGTCGGGACGCGGCAGCCCGGCTCGGCCTGGAAGCCGATCCTGTACGCGACGGCCTTCGAGCGGCGCGCCCTCACGCCCGGCTCGCTGCTGCTGGACATCACGACCGAGTTCGCCCCGGCGGCCAACTGGGCCCCGAAGGACGCAGACCAGCTGGACCGCGGCCCGGTCCTCGTCCGGGACGCCCTCCAGATGTCGCTCAACGTGCCCGCGATCCGGGCGCTCGAGCGGACCGGCAGCGAGGCGGTCGCGAAGCAGGCGACGAAGCTCGGGCATCAACGTTCCTCGGTGGCGAGAAGGCGTATCTGCAGGCAGGCCTCGCGGGCGCGATCGGCACGGTCGAGGTCCGGCCGCTCGACCTCGTGAGCGCCTACGGGACGCTCGCCAACGGCGGCGTGCGGATGCCCCCGCGGATGGTGCTCGAGATCCAGGACGCGACCGGCAAGACCGTGTGGAAGGCCCCGGCCACGAAGGGCGAGCGGGCGATCTCGGCGGCGTCCGCCTACCTCGTGACGGACATCCTCGAAGGCAACACCGACCCCAGCCAGAACGAGATCTGGGCCGACAAGCTCGAGCTGCGCAACACGACATCCGGGCGGCGGCGGCCCGCGGCGGTCAAGACCGGCACCTCGAACGACGCCCGCGACCTCGCGACGTACGGCTACCTGCCGGCGCCGAAGGACAAGGACGAGCCGGCCTGGGTCGTGGGCGTCTGGATGGGCAACAGCGACCACTCGATGCCGCGCACCGCGAAGCCGGCCACGTCGCTCACCGCCGCCGCCCCGCTGTGGCAGTCGTACGTGCGGCGGCTCACCGAACGACGATCCGGTGGCGCGGTTCCGCGCACCGAAGGGGATCGTCGCCGAGCGGATCGACGCCTGGTCCGGCGGCAAGCCCGGCCCGTGGACGCGGGACACGAAGCGCGAGATCTTCCGCGCGGGCACCGAGCCGGGCGGCAAGCGTGAGGTCGACGAGGCGGGCCTGCTCTACTCGCGGGCCTGCGGCTCGTGGGCCGTGGATCCCGTGAAGGCCGAGCTCGGCCCACGGAGCTGGAACGACGACGTCCAGGACTGGGTCAACCGGGCCCGTCGCGGCGTCGGGGTCATGGGGCAGTTCGACTCGCGCACCGCCTACTTCTGGGGCCGCAGCGGCTGGGGCGGCCGGCTCGCCGGGCCGTGCTACGTGCCGCGGCCGACGGTCCGCGAGGACAAGGACAAGGGCAAGGGCAAGGACGACAAGCCGGGCAAGGGCGACGACAAGCCGAAGGACCCGGGCAAGCCCAAGCCGCCCGATCCGGCGCCGGAGCCGTAGATCCGGTCGCCGGCCCCAACGAGCCTGCCGTTTGCGAGTCAGGCGCAAGGGAACCCACCCGCCGGGTGCCATGCGCGCGCCACGTCCCGGCCTACGGTGGACCAGCCAACAAGGTGCACGTCGTCTGCCCGACGGCGAGGCGCCGGGACCCAGGACCTGCGGGCCTGACCGGTTCCCCGAACGTACACGAGGTACACCCATGCGGAAGACTCTGATCGCCATCGCGCTTGGCCTGACGGCCTTGGCCGCCGCTGCGTGCGGTGGCACCGGCGCGACAACCGCCCCCGACGCCAGCGCGGCGCCGCTCGAGAGCACGGAGGTGCTCGAGAGCCCGAGCGAGATGCTCGAAAGCCCGAGCGAGTCGCCCTCCTAGTCGCAACCAACCGATGACGCCGGAGTCCGCGAGGACTCCGGCGTTCTCGTATCCCTGGACGCCGGATGGAGATGCGGACGTGAACGAGACGACGAGCGGGAGTGACTCCCGCGAAGCGCGGGCCCTCGACGACCCGGTGATGGGCTTCGACCTGGCCCGCGAGGTCGCGCTGCTGCGCGAGGAGCCGGGCTATGGCCGGTTCGGCCGGTCCTCGAAGACGCTCGGCAAGAGCCCGCACTTCCGTCTCGTCGTCATGGCCGCCAGCGCCGGGACGGCTGATCGGCAACGAGGAGGCCGACGACGCGATGGCGATCCACGTGCTCGACGGCAGCGTGACCGTGGACCGTGGCGGGGCGGGCATGGCATTCGGCCCCGGGACGGCGATCTGGTTCGCCGAGGGCGGGGACTGGGCCGTCCGTGTCGAGCGCGACGCGGCCCTCCTGCTGAGCATCGGCTGGCCGGGACCGGCCGAGCCCGCCTGACACGACACCGGCCGACCCGGCGACCACGCTCCGAGGCCCTGGACTCGATCAGACGAGCACGGTTGCAAGGCGCGCGTAATGCGCGCGCGAGGTTCCGGCGCCGCGACGGGCGCGTGAGGAGGCGCACCGTGGCCCCTGCCGGGCGGTGTCCGCCCGTGCTACGAGGTGCGTGCGGAACCGTGCTCGCGTCTGCGTACGAACCGGGATCGGCGCCCGGGCCCGATGACCAGCGGTCAGGAGCCCATGCGGCCCGTACGGACGAGCTCGCGCATGAACAGGAGCCGTTCGACCTCCTCGACCTGCCACCCGCGCGGCACCATCGGCAGCCCGCTGAGGTGCGCCGTGAGGCTGGCCGCCTCGCCGGCGTCGAGGCCGGCGATCCGCAGCCGTCGATACGTCATCCGGACGGTCTCGTGGCCGGGCTGGGACGGCGCGCGATCGATCGCGGCCTGACCCGTCGGCTGGTTGGTCGGCACCTGCGGCTCGATCATCGGTCTCTCCTGGGTGATCCCGGTGTCCTGGGGCTCGACCGTAGGCATCGCGATGCTGCGGACGGCCGCACGGAACGGGCGGCGCGCTTGCAGCGCGATTGCACGACGGGGCGTGCAAGCCCGCTGCGACGGTCCCTGCCCGCCGGGAGCGCGTTCGCGCGATCCCGGATGCCGCCGAGCCGGGCCGGCGCGATGACCGAGCAGGAGGCCGTCAGCGGCTTGTTCAGCGCCACGCCGCTGCCGATGTTCGTCCTCGACGCGGCCGCCGGCCGGGTCCTTGCCGCCAACGAGGCCGCCCTCGACCGCTATGGCCTCGAGCCCGCGATGGTCGCGGGGCTCGACCCGTCGAGCCTCGTGCACGCGGCACTGGCGCGATCCTTCCGGCACTGGGCGGAGGCGGGCGACGGCTCCCCCACCGAGGCGTTCGAGCAGCGGACCGCCGATGGCGTGTCGTTCGCGGCGGAGCTGCGGGTGACCCGGCTGCGCTGGGGCGGCGAGGACGCGCGGCTGCTCATCGTGCGCGACGTGAGCGCGCGGGTGCGCAACGAGGAGCGGCTCCGGCAGGCGCAGAAGATGGAGGCGATCGGGCGGCTGGCAGGGTCGATCGCCCACGACTTCAACAATCTCCTGACGGCGATCGGCGGCTATGCGGACCTCCTTGCCGGCGGGCTGGACCCGGACGATCCCGCCGTGGACGACGCCCGGGAGATCCGGCGTGCCGTGGACCGCGGGGCGGCCCTCACCCGCCAGCTGCTCGCCTTCTCGCGCCGCCAGCTCGTCCAGACCCAGGTCGTGGACCTCAACGAGTCCGTGCACGGCATGCGGCCGCTGCTCGAGCGCCTGCTCGGCGAGCACGTGCGGCTGACGCTCGGCCTGGGGCCGCTCGCCGGTGCCGTGCGGATCGACCCCGGTCAGCTCGAGCAGGTGCTGCTCAACCTCGCGCTCAACGGCCGCGACGCGATGCCCGAGGGCGGGCGGCTGCTCGTCGAGACCGCGCAGGTGGAGCTCGACGAGCGCTACGCCGCTGCACGCCGGGACGTGACGCCCGGCACCCACGCGGTCCTCGCAGTGTCCGACGAGGGGCGCGGCCTGAGCGAGGAGGCGCGTGCCCACCTGTTCGAGCCGTTCTTCACCACCAAGCCACGGGGCGAGGGCACCGGCCTGGGCCTCGCGACGGCCTACGGCATCGTGCGCCAGGCGGGCGGCCACATCGATGTGTTCAGCCAACCGGAGTTCGGGACGACGTTCCGGGTGTACCTGCCGTCGGTCGACGAGGCGGCAACGATCACCGCCGACGACGAGCCTGGCGGCATGCCCGCCCGGCGGCGGCCCGGGTCGCCCATGTCGGGGACGGTCCTCGTGGCGGAGGACGACCCGGCCGTGCGGCGGGTCGTCGTGGAGGCGCTCACGCGCGCGGGGCTCGCGGTGCGGGCCGCCGCGGACGGGGCGGAGGCGATGGACATGCTCCAGGGCGGCCCGACGCCCGACCTCGTCATCACCGATGTCCGCATGCCCCGCGTGTCGGGTCCCGAGCTCGTGCGCGCCGCGCGCCGGCGGTGGCCACGGCTCCGGGTGCTGTTCGTGTCCGGCCACACCGGGGACGACACGCCGGAGGGCTTCCTCGAGGCCGGCGACCGCCTGCTCGGCAAGCCGTTCACGGCGGAGACGTTGCTGGACGTCGTGCGCGACATCCTCTCCGACGGATCGGGCGAGGATCGGGGCGGAGCCCCGGGTGACAGGCACCTGCAAGCGGTCCCGCGGTCCGTGTAGCCGTTGCAGCGAGGGCGCCGCCCGACAGTGGGCTCACTCGAACGTCTTCGTTCGATTGTTCCTCAGGGACGGAGGTTTACTCGTGAGCATCATTGCGTGGATCGTGCTCGGCGCCATCGCCGGGTATCTCGCCGGCCTGCTCGTCAAGGGTGACGAGGGTCTTGGCGTCATCGGGCACATCGTGCTCGGCATCGTGGGCGCGCTCGTCGGCGGCTTCGTCGCCGGCCTGCTGTTCAACACCAACCCGATCGACGGGCCGCTCGACATCTCGACGATCGTGACGGCCGTCATCGGCGCGGTTGCCGTCGTCCTCGTGGCGAGCATGATCATGGGCCGGTCAAGGACCGGACGCGGCGCCGTCTAAGCGACGACGTCAGGACGACCCCCACCGTGCCCACGGTGGGGGTCGAACCATTTCCGGGCCGGTACGGTCCCAGTCCGTCCCCTTCCCTGCGCAACCCCGAGCCACCACCCACACCGAAGGAGATCCCATGGCCAAGATCGAGAAGAGCATCGACGTCAACGTGCCGGTCCGCGAGGCCTACAACCAGTGGACCCAGTTCGAGACGTTTCCGCAGTTCATGGACGGCGTCGAGTCCGTCCGCCAGGATGGCGACACGAACCTCCACTGGGTCGCGACCATCGCCGGCAAGCGCCAGGAGTGGGACGCCGAGATCACCGAGCAGACGCCGGACCAGCGGATCGCGTGGACGTCGACGACCGGTGACCGCAACGCCGGCGCGGTCGACTTCCACCGGGTGGACGACAACCTGACCCGCGTCACGCTGACGATGGACATCGAGCCGTCGGGCACGATCGAGTCGATCGGCACGGCGCTGGGCATCCCGGCCGGACAGGTCGAGGGCGACCTCAAGCGCTTCAAGACATTCATCGAGCGCCGCGGTGAGGCCACCGGCGCGTGGCGTGGCGAGGTCCAGCAGGACGACGTCACCGGCTCGCGTGACACGGGCTCCTCGGCCGACAGCGAGCGCGAGCTCGCGGGCGCGGGCGCCATGGGCACGACCGGCGCGAGCCGCGACCTCGGCTCGGACTACGGCTCGGCATCGCGCACGGCCGAGACCGGCGCCGCGGAAGGCGGGCTGTCCGGCTACCAGGGTGAGTACGAGACCGGGACCGGGACCACGACCGGGTCCACCGGGACCGGCGACATGGGATCCGGCATCAACAACCCGCAGGACCTGGGCACGGGCCGGCGCGAGAACGACTCGAGCTTCTAGCCCCGACGCACCAACGGCCGCCGTCCCCATCGCGGGGCGGCGGCCGTTCCGTGTCCGGCGCCGGGTCGGTCACGGCTCAGGCGGAGCGGCGCTCCACGCCCGACCAGCGCGCGTCGCCCTCGCGGACGCCGGTCGGCACCAGCTCCGAGCGCCCGGTCTTGAGGGCCTGGAACAGCGCCAGGTAGTCGCGCAGGTTGCGGGTCGAGAGGAAGTTGCGGCGCACACGCTCGCGGCCGGCGATCCCCAGCCGGTGCCGCAGCTGCGCATCGCCCAGCAGCTCGAGGGTCGCCTCGGTCGCCTCGTCCACGGAGCTCACCAGCCGGCCGCCCGCGTTGTCCCCGATCTGCATCGGGATCCCGCCGACCTTGCCGCCGACCACGGGCACGCCCTTCCACAGCGCCTCGGACACGGTCAGCCC
This sequence comes from uncultured Chloroflexia bacterium, assembly GCA_963763075.1. GTDB lineage: Bacteria > Chloroflexota > Limnocylindria > Limnocylindrales > CSP1-4 > CAIXZV01. Next base: position 54,332 of record CAVXNF010000007.1, read on the forward strand.
GAAGCCCTCCCGGAGCGACTTCTGGAGCACGACGTCGGACGCGTGCTGGAAGGCGTTGACCTCGAGCGCCCCAACCCCGTCGAGGTTGGTGAACACGGTCAGGTTGTCGTCCATGCCCGCGTAGCGCAGCACCTCGCGGTACAGCTTCCAGCCCTCGGGGTCGTCGGTCGCCATCGAGCCCACGAGCGCCAGCTGCACGTCGGGGTGCTCGCGCCGAACCGCGCGATACACGTCGATGACGCCGGTCGGGTCCTTCCACGGGTCGAAGCGCGAGACCTGGAGCAGGAGCGGCTTGTTCGGGTCGACGCCCATCCGGTACACGACGTCGTCCGCCAGCGCCTGGTCGATGCCGATGTTCTTCGGCGACAGCGGGTCGATCGACGGCGGCACGTACGCGAGCACGTCGAGCTCGAGGTCGGGCTGGACGTAGTCGGGCAGCGTGAAGATCGCCGCGTCGTAGGCCTCGACCTGGGGCCGGATGAAGCCCCAGACGTCGGGGTTCGCGGCCGTGAGGTCGATGTGGCAGCGCCAGATCCACTTGCCGCCGGCATCGGGGAGGCGTCGCCGCATCGCCGCCGGCTGCGGGTCGTGGATGACGACGAAGTCGTACTCGCCCTCCCACGCCTCGACCATGCGGTCGGTCGCCCGCTCGAACGTGTCGCGCGCCGCCTGGTCGAGTGTCGACCTCGGCGCCCTGGAGGCCGTTGTGGATCCGCTTGGTGACGTCGAAGAAGGCGTCCTCGCCGGGGATGATCCGCCACTCGGCGTCGAGGCCGGCATCGCGCATGAGCGCGGTCAGGGTCGGCAGGATCTCCGCGACGCCCCCGCCGAACTTCGTCGCGTTGACGTGGAGGACGCGCGCGCCCTGCAGGTCGGCCGCGAGCGCGCGGATCTCGTCGACGGCCTCGTCGCCCGCGACCGGGGCATAGGCGTCAAGGGACAGGGGCGGGACGGCGACCTGCTCGAGCATCGGGGTCTCCTCGGCGCCGCCGGATGCGCGCGAACGCAAGGTCTGCCCCGGCCCTGAAAGGCGGCTGGGCTGGGGCAGCGGTTAGGGTCGACGCGGACACGGTACCCGGAGCAACAAGTCCGGGCTGCCGGTTCTCGCAACCGCGACAACGGCGGACGCGCGGAGTGGGCCGCCCCGACGCGGTCGACCCGTGCCGTCGCCATCGAATCCGGAGGATCCGACCGCGTGACGCGCATCTATCTCGATCCCACGGCGCTCGTGCTGTTCACCGGCGGGACCGAGGGAGCCGAGCACGTGGCCCCCGGCGCGACCGAGGCGGTCGTCAACCTCGTCGAGGCCGGCTTCGACGTCGTCATCCTCGGCGACGCGTCCGCCGAGCCGCTGCGCCAGCTGGCGAGCGCCGTCGGGCATGTCGACGCCCTCCCGGAGCACCTCGACCAGGATGCCTGGTACCTCACGGGCGAGCCGCACCCGGCGTTCGGGCGGCCACGGGGCGGGACGACGGTCCTGGTCGGTCCCAGGCGCCCCGCCGGCAAGCTGCCGCCGCCCCGGTTCGACATGGAGGCGCGCGACCTGCCGTCCGCGGCGATGGAGATCCTGACCCGCCAGGCGATGGCCTGACGTTCGCGCGCCGCGGCCGCGGCGGCGCCGACGCCGGTTCACGCGATCGGCCTGCAACACCTCCGCAAGCGCGGGTCGCGTCGCGTTATCGGCAGCGGCTCCCCGGAGCCCCGAGGCTGGTGGTGGTGGCCCTCGACCACTGGGGGTCCGAGGGCCACCCTTTCCATCCCCGAATCCGGCAGGTGCGAGGACCGATCCCAACCGCAAGGCGTGCGTCACGCGGCGGTGCGCCTGTACCGCGTCGCAGCATCGGGACCGCACCTACAGTCTGCTCACCAGTCGGCGATGACATCGCTTTCAACCCCCGGGAACGCTTGTGACGGGGCGTTCTCGGTCCCCTCGCCACGAACCCCGGGAGCCCCCTCCTCCCGGGGTTCGCGGTTGTCCAGCCCGGTGGTTCGCGGCGGTCCCGCTGTTCGATATCCTCGACGCCGGACGGCAACCCGGACCCGGCGCCCGAACCCGAAGGCCCGCCAAGGAGGACCTGCGATGACCGACGACGAGCGACCTCCGACGACGGCGGGGGCCCTGGCAGACTGGCGCGCGGCCGAGCAGGCCGCCGCTGTCGCCCGGCGCGGTCGTCTCGCGGCCGACGCGGCCGTGACTGCGGCCGCCGAGGCGCTGGAGGCCGCGAAGGCGACGGCCGAGGCCGCGAGAGCCTCCCAGGCAGCGGCCAACCTCGCGGAGGCATCGGCGGCCAAGACGGCGGCCGCGGCGAGGACCGTCGCGGAGGCGACGATCGCCGACGCGGCCGACGCCGAATCGGAGTCGGCGATGGCCGACGTGGCCGAGGCCGCGGCGCATGACCGGTACCGCGACGCGGTGAAGCGGGCGACGGACGCGCAGGGGTAACGCCGCGCGAGTCCCGGATGGACGGCGCCTGCGCGGCCGGTCAGGCGGCGGGCGTGAAGCGCGCCGTGCCCTGCACGAGGAAGCTCGACCCGACCGCGTTGGGCGACCGCACCGGCAGCCGCCCCATCCCGAGCGCCAGCGCGACGGCGAACAACGGCCAGCCGAAGTACGTCGCGACGCCCAGGTACGGGACCGAGAGCGGCTCGCCGACGAGCACGAACGTGCCCACCAGCAGGGTCACCAGCGAGAGGATCGGCAGCACCCACAGCACCACGGCGGCGATCGCGCCCGCCCGCCATGCGCCGGCCGGCCTCGCGCCGTTGAGCGCTCCCGCGACCGCGCGACCCGCGAGCAGCCCTTCCACGAACAGGAACAGGAGGTTCACGACGAGCGACACCAGCGACGCCACGACCTCCAGGTCGACCCGCAGGCCGGCCATGATCGACGGGATGCCGAGCAGGAGGCCGAAGACGATGGTGACGACGAGCGCCACGACCACGGCGATCTCCGACCGGCCGCCGCTGTCCTTGAGCCCCTCCCCGAGCGCCCAGATCCCGAGCACCGACCCGACGGCGAGCACCAGCGCGATGCCGAGGCTGATGACGGTGACGAGGGGGTCGGACGGGTCGGTGCCGCCCTCGATGAGCGTCGTGTACAGCCACCGGGACGCGACGTTCACGGGGTAGCGCAGGAGCTGCGTCGCGGCGACGATCAAGGCGCCCGTCCACAGCCACCGGTTCCGCCGGTCGCGGTCGGGTGTGCCCCACGCCACCGCGGCAGGGAGCATGACCATCGCCCCGGACCGTGCGGCAACGGGGAGACGCTGCGGCAGCTCGGACCACCACTCGGTCACGCCGAGGGACCAGGCGGTGACGATCGGCCACAGCTCGATCGCGGCGACGACGACGCCCAGCGCGAGCGACAGGAGGGCGACCGGGGGAAGCCCGCGGATCGACGGCTCCGTGCCCGCCGTCCCCCGCCGAGTCCGTCGGTGCTCGATCCGCGCCAGCGCAGCCCCTCCGTGATGGTCATGCGCACGATACCGCCCGATCGGGCCCGGCGGAGCGGTCGCAAGCGGGCTGCAAGCGGCTTGCCTCGCGGACGCACACGGCCGTCAGGATCGCGCCCCTACGGTGCGTCCATCGCGGCGACTCCGCCGCAGACACGGAGGACGTACGCAATGGACGACGCGAAGAAGGTCTATCGCGAAGGCGAGGAAACCGCCAAGGAGGCGTGGCGGAACCGCGACGGCGAGGACCTGTCCGACAAGGTCGGCAACCTCGGCGACGACATCAGCAAGAACCTCGGCAATCTCGGCGACGACGCGAAGAACGCCATCGACAACGCCGGCGACAAGATCGACGACGCCACCGATGACGCCCGCGCCGAGGCCGATCGCCAGGTCTGACCGGACGGACTCGCATCCGCGGTCAGCCGTGCAACACGGCTGCAATACGGATGCAAGACCATAGGGCCGATCCGTCCGGCTCGGCTCCGTAGACTCGTTCGCAGAGCAACCCTCTGCATACCCAATACCGCGGACGCGCCTGTGACGGGGCCGGCCGCGGGCCTCACGCCGCACGATCCGGTCCCCTCCCGGGTCGTGCGGCGTTTCTGATTCCTACGGGGTGGAGCGGCGGGACGTCGTGCGCCGTCGCCCGGCCGGCGACCCGACCGCCTCGGGCTCGTCCTCCGGCGCCGCCATCACCGGCAGCAGCGGCCGCCCGCCGGGCCGGATCGCGATCGCGACCGCCTCGCGGGGCACCGCGGGCTCGATCGGGCGACCCTCCCCGTCCCACGGCACCTCCGCGGCGCACCATGCGCAGATCCGCCAGTCGAGCTCCAGCGGGCGACCACACGACACGCAGCGGATCGCCAGCTCGGTGCCACACGACGGGCAGGCGACCCACTCCTCGTCGACCAGCGCGCCGCACGTCGCGCACTCGGCGTGCGTCGCCTCCTCCTCGAGCATGGCCATCTGCAGTTCCGCCGACGTCGCGGCCGACACCGTCAGCGGCGGCCGCACCATCCGGTAGATCAGCACCGCGAGCGGGAACAGGAGCGGCGTGACGAGGATGACCGCGCCCGCGGCAAGGTAGGGCACGAACGCGTCCGTCGAGCGGGTCCGGGCGTCACGCCATACCCACCACGCGGACGCGATCCACACGATCACGACGTACAGGGCGATGAACCGGATCGCGATGCCGACCGCCGGGTGACCGAGCATCTCCCCGAACGTCTGGGCGACGGCATCCATGACGCCGTTCATGCCGCGGTCCCCGTCCGTCGCGAGCGACCGCCCCGGCGCGCCGCACGGCCCTTCGATCGCGCCGCGTCGAGCTCCAGCCGCTGCCGCAGCAGGTCGACGACGCCGGCCTCCTCGTCCTCGGTGGACTCGGCGGGCGGCGCGGCCTGGTCCTCGGCCGCCTCCACGAGGGCGTCCCCGATGCCGCCGTCGAGGTACGCCTGGAGCACCGCGGGATGGACGTAGCTCTTGCGCGCGACGGCCGGCGTGTTGCCCAGCGCCTCGGACGTCTGGCGGATCGCCTCCACGACGTTCCGGCGCGCCTCGCGATCGGTCTCGCTCGGCTGGAGGGCCCGCAGCGCACGGTAGGTCAGCACCGTGCCCGCCCAGGTGCGGAAGTCCTTGGCGGTGACATCGGCGCCACCCGCCGCCTCGCGCAGGTAGTCGTTGACGTCCTCCGAGCGGACGTCGCGGACCTCGCCCTCCTCGTCCTCGTACTGGAGGAGGTCCTGGCCGGGCAGGTCCTGGCAGCGCGCGACGACCCGCGCCAGACGCCGGTCGCGGAGCGTGACCTCGTGGCGGCTTGCCGCTCTTGCCGTTGAACCGGAACCGGATCCGGGAGCCGTCGACCGTCGCGTGGCGGTCGCGGAGCGTGGTGAGGCCGAACGACTTGTTGAGCCGGGCGTACTCCTCGTTGCCGACCCGGATGAGCGTCAGCTCGAGCAGCCTGACGACCGCCGCCAGCACCTTCTCGCGGGGTAGGCCAGGGCGGCCGAGGTCCGAATCGACGCGCTCGCGGATCGCCGGCAGGAGCCCGGCGAAGGCGATCATGCGGTCGAACTTCGCCCCGTCACGGTGCTCGCGGTACGCCGCGTGGTAGCGATGCTGCTTGCGGCCCCGGGCGTCGCGACCCGTCGCCTGCAGGTGGCCCCGCGGGTCGGTGCAGATCCAGACGTCCGTCCAGGCGGGCGGGATCGCGAGGGCGCGGACCCGCGCGATGACGGTCGCGTCGCGGATCGTCGAGCCATCGGGCGCCCGGTATGAGAAGCCCCGGCCGGCGCGCCGCCGCGCGATCCCGGGCCTGGCGTCCGTCGACCACCGGAGGCCGGCCTCTGCCGCCGCCTCGCGGCTGGTGTCCGTTTCCTGGGTCATGCGGCGCTCCCCCGGCTGTGACGGATGGCGACGAGCGGTCGGCAGGACGGGCACGGGCCGGCCGCGGACGGGACTCGCCGAAGGGTGACGGTGCCAGCCGCGACCGTGACGCTGGCGATTCCCCGCGCGTGCATGGCTCGCGGGTGCCTTGCAGCGTGCCTCGATACGCCGTCGATGCGTCGCGCGGTTCTCGGGCCAGGGTCGCCGCAATGCCCGCAGCCGCACCATGGCGGCCTGGCCGCGTCTGGCGTCGGCCGCCACGGAGGCACCCAGTGGACCCCCAGGCCGACCCGTCACCTGCCGGCGAACCCGGCGATCCGCCCGCGGCACCGCCCGCAGCCCCGCCCGCGGCACCGCCTGCGCCCGTCAGCGCTCCGCCCAGCGACCCGCCGGATGCCGCCAGCGCGCCGCCTGAGCGGCGCCCCGCCTGCGGCCGTGCCGCCGGAGCCTGGCCCGCCGGATGCCGACGCACCTGCGCCGCAGCCCGAGGTGCCCATCGCGGGCACGACGAGCGAGCCCGGCACGCGACCGGCCTCCCGGGCGGCGAGCCGCTCGTGATCCTGCGCAACGCGACTCGCGACTTCGGCGACGGCGCCGGCGTGTTCGGCATCGATCTCTCGGTGGCCGCGGGGACGATCCTCGGCATCGTCGGCCCGTCGGGCTCAGGCAAGACGACGACGATCCGGATGATCACGGGTGCCCTCGACCCCGACGACGGCGAGGTCGAGGTCCTGGGCGAGGATCCGCGTCGGTTCCGCCGCGCGACCCGCGAGCGGATCGGCTACATGCCCCAGCAGTTCACGCTCTACCCCGACCTCACCGCGGACGAGAACGTGGACTTCGTCGCGTCCCTGTTCGGGATGCTCGTCCGGCGCCGCCGGAGGCGCGTCCGCGAGGTGCTGGAGCTCGTCCAGCTGTGGGAGGCGCGCGGCCGGCGGGCGGGCCAGCTGTCGGGCGGCATGCAGCGCCGGCTCGAGCTCGCATCCGCCCTCGTCCACGAGCCGGCGCTCCTGCTCCTCGACGAGCCGACCGCCGGGATCGACCCGATCCTGCGCCAGACGATCTGGGACGAGCTCGCCCGGCTCAAGGCCGACGGGCGGACGCTCCTCGTCACCACGCAGTACGTCGGCGAGGCCGAGTCGTGCGACGCCGTCGCGCTCATCGCGGACGGCCGGTTGATCGCCCTCGGGCCGCCCGAAGAGCTCCGGCGCGGCGCGGCGGGCGGCGACATCATCGAAGGCGAGACCGATGCCCCGTTCGACCCTGACGTCCTCGTCGGCAAGGAGGGGATCCGCGCGGCGCGGAGCACCGGGCTCCGCCAGTTCCGGGTCGTGACCGACGACGCCGGGAAGACGAACCCGGTCCTCGACGACCTCGTCGCCGCGGCCGGGGGTACGCTCACGACCGCACGCGAGGTGCGGCTGACGTTCGACGAGGTGTTCGCCGAGATCGTCGAGCGCGACGCGCGCGAGCGCGGCGAGGCGGTCCAGGGCGACGCCGCCGCGGCGACCGAGGACGACGCGGCATGAACCCGTTCATCGGCGCCGCCAAGGTCTTCACGCGGCTGTTCGCGTTCATCGGGCGCGAGCTCGTCGAGGTCAAGCGCCGCCCGGGCGCCCTCGCGAGCCTCGTGTTCGGCCCGTTCCTGATCATGGCCGTGTTCGGCATCGGCTACAACGGCTTCAAGAAGCCGCTGCCGACGATCGTCGTCATCCCCTCGTCCTCGGAGCTGCCCACCGACGTGCAGGTCTACCGCGACCTGTCCGGCCCGGGCCTCGAGATCGTCGCGGTCGTGCCGACAGCGTCCGAGGCGACGCCGCGGCTCGAGTCGGGCGAGATCGAGGTCGTCGCGATCGCCCCGGAGAACGCGCGGCAGTCGTTCGAGAACGGCGAGCAGTCGACGATCGAGGTCCAGGTCGACCTCGCGGACCCGGTCCAGGCCGCGTACGCCGGGCTGATGGCGGACCAGTTCGCCGCGTCGATCAACCAGGAGATCATCCGCCGGGCAGCCGAGCAGGGACAGGCCGAAGCCGAGGCGCAGGGACTCCCCGATGCCGGCCGGATCCCACCAGGGGTCATCGCCGAGCCCACGGTCGCGAAGATCGTCAACGTCGCGCCGATCGTGCCCACGGTCATCGGGTTCTACGGGCCTGCCGTCCTCGCGCTGATCCTCCAGCACATGGCGGTGACGCTGATCGCGCTCTCGGTCGTCCGCGAGCGGACGAGCGGCGTCATCGAGCTGTTCCGCATCTCGCCGGTCTCGGCATGGGAGGTCGTCGCGGGCAAGATCCTCGGCTTCGGCTTCCTGGCCGGGGTGATCGCGCTGGCCAGCCTCGCGTTGCTCGTGTTCGGGCTCGGCGTGCCGATGCTCGGGACGCCCCTCCAGCTGGCGACGGTCGTGTCGCTGCTGATCGTCGCGTCGCTGGGCCTGGGGCTGCTGATCTCGATCGTGAGCGACTCCGAGCGCCAGGCCGTCCAGCTGTCGCTGCTCGTCCTCCTCGCCTCGGTGTTCTTCTCGGGCTTCGTCCTGCCGATCAGCGAGTTCAGCACGCCGGTCCGGGTGGCGGCGAACCTCATCCCGGTGACGACCGGCATCGTCCTCATGCAGGACGTCATGCTCCGGGGCGAGATCGTCCAGCAATGGCAGGCCCTGCTCCTGGCGACGATCGGGATCGTGCTCCTGCTCGCCTGCTGGCTGCTCCTCCGGCGGGGGATGTCGCGCGCCTGATCGCGCTCGGCGTGCCCCGCGGTCCTCGGCCGCCGGGCTCGCGGACTCGTCACGCCTCCGCAACGGCTGCCCCGGTTCGTGCACCCGGGGCGGCACGGACCGAGCGTAGGGTCGGGTCATGCACCAGGACGCCCGGCTGCCGTTCGCCGCCTCCCCGGCCCTCCATCGCTCGGAGGGTGCGGGTTCCACGCGGGCGGAGGATCGTCGTGATCCCGCCGCGCGGCGCGGGCTTCGGGCGGGCGCGACGGGGCGCGTTGGTGGCCGGGATCCCGAGCCCCGAGTCGCCTGACCAGCCCGTCCTCCCGCCGCCCATCGGCAGCGCAGGCCGCGGCGACGGTGGCGGTGGCGGCCCGGAGTGACGTTGCGCGCCGGCGTACGGACGACCCCGACCCGATGCGGGTGATCGAGATCCTGTCCGCACGAGCTCCGCTCGCCGATCACGACGATCCACCTCGGGACGAAGGTGCTCCGGGAGCAGGGGCACCGGATCTCGCAGCCGGTGCGGATCGAGGTCGTCGAGGCCGTCGAGGAAGAGGCCGAGCGCCTCTACCGCCTCGTCGAGGACCTGCTCGCCGTGGCGCGCCACGAGGGCGGCGCGGCGCCGCTGCCCGTCGGCCCCATCGCCCTCCAGCACTGGCTCTCGACCGTCATCGCCTCGGAGGTCCAGGCCTCCCACAGCCTCCGCGTCCGACTCTCGGTCCCGCCCGACCTGCCGCCGGTGCTCGCGGACGACGCGGCGCTCGCGCACGTCGTGCGCAACCTGCTCGCCAACGTGACCCGCTATGCCCCGGACGGGATGCCGGCCGAGATCGTGGCGTGGCCGAACGACGACGGCACGATCCGGCTCGAGGTGCTCGACCGCGGGCCGGGCGTCGACGCCGACGACGCCGACACCGTGTTCGAGCCGTTCTACCGCTCGTCGGCGGCCATGGCGATCGGGTCGGGAGCGGGCCTCGGGCTCGCCGCGGCGCAGCGGCTGATGCAGGCGATGCACGGCTCGATCGAGGCGCTGCCGCGTACCGGCGGCGGGGCGCGGTTCGTGCTGACGCTGCCGATCGCCGTCGCGGACGCGGATCTCGAGGAGGACGTCCCGCCACGGGCGGGCACGCTCGACCCCGAGCCGGGCGCGCAGTCCCGGCGGCGACCTAGGCGATCCCGATCGCGCCGAGCGCGGCGAGCGCGAGCGACGAGACAGCGCGACGACAGCCAGCGGCGGCATCCGGCCGCCCAGCAACGCGACGGCGCCGACCAGCGCGACGGCACCGGTCGCGAGCGACGTGACCCCGGCCGTCCCGACCGGCGTCACGAGCGCCGCCGCGAGGATGCCGACGACCACGGCGTTGACGCCCCGGAGCGCGGCGGCGACGCCCGGGCGGGAGCGGGCGGCGCCCAGGACGGGCAGCGCGGCGAGCACGAGCACCGCACCGGGCAGGAACAGGGCCGATCGTGCCGACCACCGCTCCCGCGACGCCTCCCGGCCCGGACGTCGAGACGGCGCCCAGGAACGCCCCGAACGAGAACAGCGGCCCGGGCATCGCCTGGGCAAGCGCCGTAGCCCGCCACGAACGCATCGGCGGGGACCTAGCCCGGGGTGACGACACCCGCGTCCAGCAGCGGCAGCACCACGTGCCCGCCGCCGAACACGAGCGCGCCGGCGCGCACCAGCGCCGCGGCGAAGCGCGCCGGCGGCGGCGTCGGTGAGCGCGGGCGTCAGGATCGCCACAAGCAGCAGGCCGAGGAACGCGACGCCGAGGACGAGCGCGGTTCGCCGTCCGCCGACACGCCCCGGCGGCAGGGACGCTCGCTGGTGGGTGCCCGGCGACGCCCGCCGCCGGCGACCCGCCGCGACCCCACGCGAGCCACCCGGCGAGCCCGCCGAGCACGATGACGCCGACCTGGACCGGGGCCAGCGGCCACGCGAGCAGCAGGATCGCGGCCGCGGCGGCGAGGAGCATCCGCGGGAGGTCCGGGGCGAGACGCCGGCCCATCGTCACGACCGCGTGCGCGACGACCGCCACGGCCGCGGCCTTGAGCCCGGCGATCGCGCCGGCGAGCGGCCCGTCAACAGGCAGGACCGCGCCCGCGACAAGCAGTCCGGCGAGGGTCATGAGGATGGCGCTCGGCAGCGTGAACCCGAGGAAGGCGGCCAGGGCACCGGCCCAGCCCGCCCGCATCCGACCGACCGCGATCGAGAGCTGGCTGCTCGCCGGCCCGGGCAGGGTCTGGCACAGGGCGACGAGCTCGGCGAAGGTGTCGTCATCGAGCCAGCCCAGCCGGTCGACGAACGCCGCCCGCTGGTAGCCGAGGTGCGCGACGGGGCCGCCGAACGAGGTCAACCCGAGCCGCAGCGAGGCGGCGAAGACCTCCCGTGCCGTGCCTCGAGGTGCGGGCGTCGGCGTCGCGACGGGCGCCGCCCCCGACGTGGGCACGCCCGGCGACGCAGGCACCGGGTTCGCTAGGCCGTGAGCGGGTCGGGGCTCTCCGGGTCCAGCCCGAGCTCGCGGATCGCCTTCGCGGCCGCCTTCGGCTCCAGCTCGCCGCACTGGACGAGGCCGGTGTACGCGGCCGCGACGATGTGCGGGGTGTCGATGCCGAACCAGGCTCGCAGGTTCTCGCGCGTGTCGCTCCGGCCGTAGCCGTCCGTGCCGAGCACGACGTAGGGCGCCTTCATCCAGCGTCCGACCATGTCCGGCAGCTGCTTCATCCAGTCGGTGGCGACGATGATCGGGCCGCCCTCCTGGCCCAGCACCTGCTCCACGTACGGGATGCGCGCGGGCTTCTCCGGGTGGAGCTGGTTCCAGCGCTCGACCTGGAGCGCCTCGTGGCGGAGCTGCTGGAACGACGTCGCGGAGTAGACCTCGGCGGCGATGCCCCGTGTCGCGAGCTCGTCCCGTGCCGCCAGCACCTGCTGGAGGATCGACCCCGAGCCGACGAGCCGGACGCGGCCCTTGGGCTCGGCGATCTCGGGCGCCGCCGCGAACCGGTAGAGGCCCTTGACGATGCCCTCGTCCGCGCCCTCGGGCTTCGGCGCCTGGGCGTAGTTCTCGTTGTAGACGGTGACGTAGTAGAAGACGTCCTCGCCATCGGTGTACATCCGCCGGATGCCGTCGCGGACGATCGTGGCGAGCTCGTAGGCGAACGCCGGGTCGTAGGCCCGGACGACGGGCACGGTCGAGGCGAGGATGTGGCTGTGGCCGTCATCGTGCTGGAGGCCCTCGCCGGCCAGCGTCGTGCGGCCCGCCGTCGCGCCGATCATGAACCCGCGCCCGCGCTGGTCGCCGAACGCCCAGGCCTGGTCGCCGGTCCGCTGGAAGCCGAACATCGAGTAGAAGATGTAGAACGGGATCATCGGCTCGCCGTGCGTCGCGTACGACGTGCCGGCGGCCTGCAGGCTGGCCATCGAGCCCGCCTCGTTGATCCCCTCCTCGAGGACCTGGCCGTCCTTCGCCTCGCGGTAGCTGAGGACGAGCTCGGAGTCGACCGGCTCGTAGTGCTGCCCGCCCTGGGCGTAGATGCCGACCTCCTTGAACAGGGGGTCCATGCCGAAGGTGCGCGCCTCGTCAGGGATGATCGGCACGATCCGCTTGCCGACCTGCGGGTCGCGGATGAGGTTGCGCAGCAGGCGCGTGAACACCATCGTCGTGGACACGGCGGTGGGGCTGCCGGCGTCGAACTCCTTGTCGATCGCGTCGCTGAGCAGCGGCAGCGGCTCGGCGCGCACGACGCGGCGAGGCAGCGGGCCGCCGAGCGCCGCGCGGCGCTGGAGCATGTACTGGACCTCGTCCGAGTCCGGGCCAGGATGGAAGTACGGCGCGTCCTTGAGCTGTTCGTCGGGGATCGGCAGCTCGAGGCGGTCGCGGAACACCCGCAGCTCGGCCTCGGACAGCTTCTTCGCCTGGTGGGTGATGTTGCGGGCCTCGACCCCGCCGCCGAGCGTCCAGCCCTTGACCGTCTTGGCGAGGATCACCGTCGGCGCGCCTGTGAACTCGGTCGCCGCGAGGTAGGCGGCGAACACCTTGTGGTAGTCGTGGCCGCCACGGCGGAGCTTGAGCAGCTGGTCGTCGGACAGGTGCTCGACCATCTTGCGCAGGCGTGGGTCGGGCCCGAAGAAGTGCTCCCGGACGTAGCCACCGGTCGTCGACACCGACATCTTCTGGAACTCGCCGTCGACCGTCGTGTTCATCTTCTCGACGAGCGTGCCGTCGACGTCGCGCGCGAGGAGCTCGTCCCACTCGCGGCCCCAGACGACCTTGATCACGTTCCAGCCGGCGCCCCGGAACAGGCCCTCCAGCTCCTGGATGACCTTGCCGTTGCCGCGCACCGGGCCGTCCAGGCGCTGCAGGTTGCAGTTGATGACGAAGGTCAGGTTGTCGAGGCCGTCGCGGGCCGCGAGCGAGATCCCCGAGATCGACTCGGGCTCGTCCATCTCGCCGTCGCCCAGGAACGCCCAGACGCGCTGCTGGCTCGTGTCCTTGAGGCCGCGGTTCTGGAGATAGCGGTTGAACCGGGCCTGGTAGACGGCGGCCAGCGGGCCGAGGCCCATCGACACCGTGGGGAACTCCCAGAAGTCGGGCATCAGGCGCGGGTGCGGGTAGGAGCTGAGGCCCTTGCCGCTCGTCTCGCGCCGGAAGTGATCCAGGTGGTCCTCGGTCAGCCGGCCCTCGAGGAACGCGCGGGCGTAGATGCCCGGTGCCGCATGACCCTGGAAGAAGACCTGGTCGCCACCGCCCGGGTGGTCCTTGCCCTTGAAGAAGTGGTTGAAGCCGACCTCGTACAGGCTCGCCGCGGAGGCGTACGTCGCGAGGTGGCCGCCGATGCCCGAGAAGCGGCTGTTCGACCGGAGGACCATCGCCACCGCGTTCCAGCGGATCAGGCGCCGGATCCGGCGCTCCAGCGCCTCGTCGCCCGGGAAGTAGGGCTCCTGCTCCGGGCTGATCGTGTTGATGTACCGGGTCTGCGTGAGGCTCGGCAGGCCGACGTGACGCTGGCGTGCCCGCTTCAGCAGCTTGTACATCAGGAAGCGGGCGCGGTTCTCCCCCTCCTGGTCAAGGACCTGGTCGAAGGACTCGACCCAGTCGAGGGTCTCGCTCTCGTCGATGTCGGGGAGCTGGTGCTTGAAATCGTCGACAGTCATCGGGGCTCCGTGAACGCAGGCGACGTGTCGCCGTGGCCGCGGACAGCGTAGCCCCGATGCCGATCGAATGCGCGTTTCGCGGAGCGGTTACGGGCGCAGTGCGCTGCCAGGTCGCGACCTCGCCGAGCATCGTCTCGGTGATCGTCGCGGGGCGGCCATCCATCGGGACGCTGGAAGCCGGCATGCCCGGCTGCCACGCGACGACCTGACCCGCCATCGGGGGCGATCACGAACCGCACGTCGAACGGGTCGCTCGAGGCTTGCGCCGAAGCCGAGGATGACAGGCGTCGCGAGTCGCGTCGAGCTGCTCCCCGATCGGCCAGCGAACGACCCCGTGAGCGTTCTCCTCGACGCGATGGAGGACGACGCCGGAGCCGTCCGGCAGCCAGGCCGCGTCGAACTCGTCGTCGATGGCCGGCTCCGGGGCGAGCAGTGTCTCCGCGGTCACGACGCCCGCGGGGTCCATGTCGGCCACGCGCACCCGAAAGCCGGGGTCACCGTCCACGGTGCTCTCTTCGAGCGTGTGGTAGGCGAGTCGGCGTCCGTCCGGCGACCAGGCCGGCGCGAGGAAGTAGTACCCCATGTTGACCCCGTAGTTTCTGTCCAGCTTGAAGCCGGGATCGAGGTCCAGGTGGGTCGGCGCGCCGCCGTCGGTGCGAACGATGTAGATACCCCACGCGCCGTTCGGCGCCATGCCGCGGAACGCGAGCTGATTCGGGATCGGAGGGCCGGAACGCGGGCTGTTCCGCGGGCATGCCGAGGTCCAGCACCGTCGAGTTGCCGCTCGCGACGTCAACAATCTGGATCCCGGGCCGAGCGTCGACGTCGGCCGCCACCGCGATCCGGTCGCCCGACGGCGACCAGGCGTACGCCGTGGGACCGATGAACGTGCCGAGCGACCGGGCACCTGAGCCGTCGGCAGCCGCGACCCGCAGCTCGAACTCGACCGGGTCCGCGAGGGCCGGGTCGACCGCCGCGAAGAAGGCAAGTGACGTTCCGTCGCGCGAGAACAGGGGCGCGACCTGCCGGCCGGCAGCCTCGAGGATCACCGTGCTCGCCCCGGTGACGAGGTCGACGGAGACGAGGTCGCCGTCGGGGTCGTGGACGATGGCGCCGTTCGCTGCAGCGCCGAAGGGCGCCGGCACGTCCGGCCGCGCGAGCCCGCGACGAGGACGGCGCCCGCCACGAGGGCGAGCACGAGGAGTGCCGTGAGCACGGCGACCGGCCAGCGGGCGCTGCCGCCGGACGTCACCGGGGTCGTGATGGTCGTCATCGGGATCCACCTTTCGGGGATCCGCCAGGCGGGGCGGCGCCTCGTGCGCGCGGTCCGCGCGAGCACCGTGTCGAGGAGGTGCTCCGGCTCACGCGCGGGAGCGACCGTTTCCAGCCAGGCGGAGAGGCGGCGGTCGGCGTCGTTCATGCTCATGCCGTCCACCCTTCGATCGGGAGCGCGCCGCGCGCGTCGGCATCGAGCGCCGAACGAAGTGCGCGGGTCGCGCGGTGGAGCCGCGACTTCGCGGTCCCCACGGGAATGCCGAGGGCATCGGCCACCTCCGGGACGGGGAGGCCGACGTAGTAGTGCAGGACGAGGACCGCCCGCTGGTCGGGGTCGAGGCGGCGGAACCCGCGCTCGATCTCGTCGCGATCGGCCATGGCAATCGATCCGTCAGTGACGGTCGGTTCGATCGACGGCACGTAGACGTCGATCGTCGGATTGGCTCGGGCGAGCCTGGACTCGCGATAGCACGCGCGAACAAGCAGGCGACGGAGCCACGCGTCGAACCGGTCGGGGTCGCGCAGGGCCGAGAGATCGCGCCAGGCGGCGACGAGCGCCTCCTGGGTCGCGTCCTCGGCCCGGCCGGGGTCGCGGAGGATGAGGACGGCGATGGCATAGAGCCGGCCGATCCGAGCGCGCGCCAGCTCCGCGAACGCGTCGTGATCGCCTGCCATCGCCTGTTCCACGAGAAGCCGGTGCATCCCGGCCCTCCGTTGGGTGCGGTCCCACTGACCACACGTCGCAGCCTAGGGGCGTGGCGTCGCGGAATGGTTCCCGAATCGCATGCGCGGCGGCTCCGGCTCCGTCACCGACCCACGTTCGGGATCCGGAAGTTGTTATGCGCGTGTAGCGGTTCTGCAATGTGCCGCCGGGATGGGTGCCACCGGGTCACGGGCAGTGTGGACGCCACAGCCGACCCGACTCCGGGCCCGAAGCAGGTCGGCACGGAAGGATGGACCCACCACATGACAAGCGATCACGACCACGACGTCGTCGTCGACAACCGCGGCAGCGGTTTCGGCGCCATTCTCGGCGTCATCGTCATCCTCGCCCTCGTGGCCGGCATCTGGTACTTCGCCTTCGGGCCGGGCCAGGGCACGTTCGGTGGCGCAAGCACCGAGAACGGCACCGACATCAACGTCAACGTCGAGCTGCCGTCAGTCGAGCCGGCCGCCAGCTGATCCGCGCGACGCGCCCGCCCATGGGGAACGGGCGGGCACGTCGTCCATCGGCATCCACTCGCGCCGGCTCCCGCCGGGGCGCACACTCACACCGATTGGGAGGTGAGAGGCCATGAGCACCCAACCGCTCGTCCTCGTCGCAGACGACGAACCGCGAATCACCAAGCTCGTCAGCATCGCGCTCTCGGAGGAGGGCTTCCGCGTCGTGACCGCCAACGGCGGCGAGGACGCGCTGGCCAAGGCCGAGGAGGTCCGCCCGGACATCGTCCTCCTGGACATCGTCATGCCGGATCTCGACGGGATCGAGGTGATGCGGCAGCTGCGCGAGCGGCGCCCGGTGCCGGTGATCCTGCTCACCGCCAAGGGCTCGACCGCCGACAAGGCGAAGGGCCTGGACCTCGGCGCGGACGACTACATCGCCAAGCCGTTCCACCCCGACGAGCTTGCCGCGCGCGTGCGGGCCGTCATCCGCCGCTCCTCCGGCGCGCAGCCGGGCGCGGGCGTGATCCGCTTCGACGACGTCGAGATCGACCTCGAGCGGCGCATGGTCACCCGCTCGGGCGAGCTGGTCCAGCTCTCGCGCACCGAGTGGCTGCTCCTGCAGCACCTCGCCGCGAACGCCGGCAAGGTCGTCCTCCACACGGAGCTCCTGACCAAGGTCTGGGGCCCCGAGTACCGTGACGACCTCCAGTACCTCCGGGTCTGGGTCTCGCGCGTCCGCCGCAAGCTCGGCGCGAAGCCGGGCGAGCCGGGCCGCATCCGGACGTTCCAGGGCATCGGCTACCTGCTCGACGTCGAGGGCGAGGCCACGTCGCCCGCCTCCGGCTCGCTGCACGAGGACGAGCAGGACCTCGGCGACACGCCGGTCACGGACGAGCTCGAGACGGCGGAGGAGACGCCGGCCCGCGTCTAGCGCTTCTCGCTTCAAGATCGATCGACGCCGTCGGGTTCGCCCCGGCGGCGTCGTTGCGTTTCAGGTCGCGCTGCGCGCTCTCACTCCGGGCTGTGGTCGTCCGTCGATCTGCAGGTGGTGCGTGTACGCACCACAGCAGGACGAAAGTACTGGACAGTCCCGGTCCGCTGAACATACTTGCCGTCACGTTCGGACGGGGCGCGAGATTCGGGAGGGGTGCCCAAACCGCGAGGCAGGTCAGCCAGACCGGGCGTTGG
This sequence comes from uncultured Chloroflexia bacterium, assembly GCA_963763075.1. GTDB lineage: Bacteria > Chloroflexota > Limnocylindria > Limnocylindrales > CSP1-4 > CAIXZV01. The sequence goes on from CAVXNF010000007.1 coordinate 71,661, forward strand.
CCGAGGGGTCCAGGCGTGCACCGATCCTTCGTCCGTCGTCGATTGGCGGCCATCCTGGTTGCCGTATGCCTGGTCTCGCCGGTCGCGGGCAATCCGCAAGTGGTCCGCGCCGCAGCCCTGCCCGCCGGGTTCCAGGAGACCACGGTCATCAGCGGCCTCAGCGCGCCGACGGTCGTCCGGTTCGCGGCGGACGGGCGAGTCTTCGTGGCCGAGAAGAGCGGCATCATCAAGGTCTTCGACTCGTTGGCCGACACGACGCCCAGCGTCTTCGCGGACCTGCGCACGAACGTCCACGACTTCTGGGACCGGGGCATGCTGGGGATGGCCCTCGCCCCCGGCTTTCCGGCCGATCCCTACGTCTACGTCCTGTACAGCTACGACCACGTGCTCAGCGACACGGCGCCGGCTCCCAGATGGGGCGACACGTGCCCCACGCCGCCGGGCGCGACAGGCGACGGCTGCGTCATCAGCGGCCGGCTCTCGCGGCTGCAGGCCAGCGGCAACACGATGACCGGCAGCGAGCAGGTGCTCATCGAGGACTGGTGCCAGCAGTACCCCAGCCACTCGGTCGGCTCGCTCGCGTTCGGCGCGGATGGCGCCCTGTACGTGAGCGGTGGTGACGGCGCGAGCTTCAACTTCGCCGACTACGGCCAGGATGGGTCGCCGGTCAACCCGTGCGGTGATACGCCGGTCGGGGTCGGCGTGGCCCAGACCGCGCCGACGGCGGAGGGTGGCGCGCTTCGCAGCCAGGACCTGCGCACGCCGAGCGACCCGACGACGCTCGATGGCGCCGTGCTCCGAGTCGACCCGGCGACGGGTGCGGGCATGCCCGGCAACCCGCTCGCGAACAGTCCCAACCAGAATGCCCGGCGCATCGTCGGCTATGGCTTCCGCAACCCGTTCCGGATCGCGATCCGCCCGGGCACCAACGAGGTCTGGGCCGGCGACGTGGGATGGTCGACGTGGGAGGAGCTGAACCGGCTCGTGACCCCGGCCGACTCGACCGTCGACAACTTCGGCTGGCCCTGCTACGAGGGCGTCGGGCGGCAGGGCTCCTACGATGCCCTGAACCTCAACGTCTGCGAGAACCTGTACACGGCCGGGACCAGCGCCGTCGTGGCGCCCTATTACACGTATCGCCACAGCGACTCGATCGTCAGCGGCGAGGCCTGCAGCAACGGCCAGGGCTCGTCGACGGTGGGGATGGCGTTCTACCCGGGTGGCGCCTACCCCGACGCGTACGACGGCGCGCTCTTCTTCGCCGACTACAGCCGCGACTGCCTGTGGGTGATGACCAAGGGCGCGGACGGACTGCCCGACCCGGCCACGCGCGCGAACTTCCTCACGCCGGCGGCAAATCCCGTCCATCTCGAGATCGGACCCGCGGGCGACCTGTTCTACGTCGACTTCAGCGGCGGCACGGTCCGGCGGATCCAGTACTTCGAGACCAACCGGCCTCCTACGGCGCGCCTCACCGCCACGCCCGCGTCCGGCCCGGCGCCGCTCAGCCGTGCATTTCGACGGGACCGGCTCGACCGATCCGGACGGCGACGCGCTCAGCTATGCGTGGGATCTGGACGGGGACGGGGGGTTCGACGATGCATCCACCGCGACGGCCGACTGGACGTATGCAGGACGGCACCTTCGGCGTCCGCCTGCAGGTGACCGACCCTTCGGGCGCCACGAACGTCAGCCCGACGACGCCGATCGTGGTCGGCAACGACCCGCCGACCGCGGTCATCGACAGCGGCGACGACGTCCTGGAGGGTCGGCCAGACGATCACGTTCAGCGGCCATGCGATCGACCCGGAGGAGGGCGCCCTGCCGGCCTCGCGGCTGACCTGGGACGTCACGCTCATGCACTGTCCGCTGGACTGTCACGAGCACCCACTCGAGACGATCGTCGGCGTAGCCTCAGGATCCTTCGCCGCCCCGGACCACCAGTACCCCGCGCACCTCCGCCTCGGCCTCACCGCGATCGACTCGCACGGGCTCATCCACCGGGTCGAGCGGGATCTCGACCCGATCACGGTCGATGTGACGTTCCAGAGCTCGCCCGCCGGGCTCAGCCTGACCGTCGGCGGGGCGCCTGAAGCGGCGCCGTTCACGCGTCGCGTCATCGTCGGGTCGAAGAACTCGCTCTCGGCAGACTCGCCGCAGGACGCTCGGCGGTATCAGGTATCGCTGGACGGGCTGGTCCGACGGCGGGCCGCAGAGCCACGATGTGATCGCTCCCCAGGCAGCGACGACCTACACGGCAACCTACGCGCCCACCACCGACCTATCGGTAGAGCAGACTGCAGCGGTCGCCACCGGCCGCGTCACGTTCACCGTGCGGACGCGCAACACCGGCGTTCCGGCTGCGGGCCAGGTCACGCTCGTCGACACGCTGCCGGCGAAGACGACGTTCTCCGCCGTGGGCTCGAGCACGGGCTGCACGTTCGCGGCCGCGACGAGGCAGGTGACATGCTCACTCGGCACCCTGGCCGGCGGCGCTCTCGTGACGACGACCATCGTCGCGACCCACGGAAACGCCAAGGGTCAGGTGCGCAACGAGGTGCGCGTCACCTCGACGACGCTCGACTCGAACACCGTCAACAACTCCTCGACGATCTCGCTGAAGCTGCGTTGACGTCCTGAGCCGGACGGGGACCGGCGGGCGGGAGCCGCACCCGCGGCAATCGTGCCGCCCGTTGGCGGCTTGCGGCTACCAGCTGCGAATACGTGCTGACGAGCTGGTCGATCTCGTCGTTCGTCAGGAAGCCGTCCCGGCGAAGCATCGCGGACAGGAGTGCCGGATGGAGCTCCGGCGCGTCCGGCGCGGGACCGCTCGACTCCGAGGGATCCAGCGCGTCTTGCAGCGCGAGCGCCGTGGTCGAGCGTGGGGATCGTTCCGCGCAGGACCCTCGAGACGGTCGAGGGATGGACCGCCGCCCGTCGTGCGAGCTGCCGCTGCGACATTCGACGTGCATGCAGTCGTTCGCGAACCCACGCACCGAAACCAGGGGTGTTCGTCTCGTCGGCCACTCAGCCAGCGCTCCAAATTGCCCCGACGGCGGCCCTCAGCCTACGGTCGCCGAAGCATGCCCAGGAGAACAGTGGGCCAGCCGAGCGTTGCATGCTTGTGCACGCCCGCGGCGACGGGCATGCGCCTGTCTCGCCGGAGGATCTGAATGGAACGCGGGTGACACACTGGAGCGCCGCCAGCGAACCAAGGTGGCATGGGCGGTGCGCGGGACTGCCGTGAGCGACGAGGACACACGCGCGAAGCCGGCTGCGACCCGCTACCGTGGGTCCATGCTCCGCTATCGACCCGGCGTCGCGCTGATCGTCGTCGACGTCCAGAACGACTTCGCCGACCCCAAGGGCAGCCTCAGCGTCGCCGGCGGCGTCGACGTGATCCCGGCCATCAACGAGCAGGTCAACCTCGCGCGGAACAACGGCGCGCTCGTGTTCGCGACCCAGGACTGGCATCCCGAGCACACCCCGCACTTCGCCAAGGACGGCGGCATCTGGCCCGATCACTGCGTCCAGGACACCTGGGGCGCGCAGCTCCACCCGGACCTCGAGCTGCACGGCGACGCGACGATCGTGCGCAAGGGCACGAACGGCGAGGACGGCTACTCGGCGTTCTCGATGCGCGACGCGACGACCCACGAGACGATCCCCACCGAGCTCGGCGCGCTCCTGAAGGCGGCGAACGTCGACGAGGTCGTCGTGACCGGCCTCGCGACCGACTACTGCGTGCGGGCGACCGCCCTCGACTCCGCGAGCCTCGGCTTCCACACCTACCTGCTGACCGACGCGGTCGCGGGCGTCAACCTCAAGCCGGGCGATGGCGACGCGGCGATCGCCGAGATGGAAGCGGCCGGGATCCACCTCACGAACACCCGGGTGCGGTGACCGCGCGGTGACTGCGCGCCGCGTCGTGCTCGCGCTGCTGGCCGTTCCGGCCGCCGCGTTGGCGCTCGATCGCTGGCTGGGCGCCCGCCGCGGCCCGAACCCGCCGCTCGCGATGGACATGCTCGCGGTCGTCGACGCGCCGATCGAGGACACCTGGGCCGTCGTCGCGGACATCCCGCGGCAGCCCGAGTGGATGCACGACATGAAGCGGGTGACGATCGAGACACCGGGCCCGGTCCGCCCGGGGACGCGGGCCGAAGCCACGGTCCGGATCCTCGGCATCGCCGTCAGCGACCCGGTCGAGATCGCCGAGCTCGAGCCGCCGCACCGGTTCGCCGTCCGGCACGACGGCCTGTTCACCGGCGACGGTGTCATCACGCTCGAGGAAGGCGCCGACGGCACGACGACGATCGTCCGCTGGCGCGAGACGCTGGTCCCGCCGATCCTCCCGGAGCTCGGCGCGCGCGTGCAGGCACCGATCCTCACCCGGGTGTTCCAGGACGACCTCCACCGCCTCAAGCGCCTGGTCGAGACCGGCGCCGCGGGCGGCTGAGCGCGGCGGCGAGGCACCGAGCGCATGGAAGTCCACCTGGTCGACGCGACGTACGAGCTGTTCCGCGCGCACTTCTCGCCCCGTCCGCCGGTGCTGGGCAAGGACGGCCAGGTCCTGTCGGGGGTCTCGGGGCTCGTCGAGCAGCTGTGCTACCTCCTCCGCGAGCAGGGCGGCACGCACGTCGGCTGCGCCACGGACCGCGTCATCGAGTCGTTCCGCAACGACCTCTACCCGGGCTACAAGACCTCCGCCGGCATGCCGCCCGAGCTCCTCGCCCAGTTCCCGATCGCGGAGCAGGCGATCGAGGCGCTCGGGGTGACGCTGTGGCCGATGGTCGAGTTCGAGGCCGACGACGCGATCGCCGCCGCGGCCGAGCGGTTCGCCGCCGACCCCGCCGTCGAGCGGATCCTCATCTGCACGCCGGACAAGGACATGGCCCAGCTCGTGGAGGGCGAGCGGATCGTCCTCTGGGACCGCCGCCGGGAGACGATCTATGACGACGCGGGCGTCCGGGCGAAGTGGGGCGTCGCACCCGAGAGCGTCCCGGACCGGCTCGCGCTCGTCGGCGACGCGGCCGACGGCTTTCCCGGGCTCCCCGGCTGGGGCGACAAGGGCGCGTCGGCGGTGCTCGCGCGGTACGGCCACCTCGAGGACATCCCCGCCAACGGCTCCGAGTGGGACGTCAAGGGGCTCCGCGGCGCGGTGACGTTGGCCGCGACCCTCCGGGACCAGTGGGCGGACGCGCTCCTGTACCGCGACCTCGCCCGCCTGCGGACCCTCGAGGACGGCGTCTCGATCCCGCAGCAGGACGTCGAGGAGCTGCGCTGGCCGGGCGCCGAGCGCGCGACCTGGGAGGCGTTCTGCGACGAGTGGGACCTGCCGCGGCTGCGAGACCGCCCGCACGCCTGGCGGGACGCGTAGCCGGCCGAATCCTCGGCTGCCGAACCCTCAGCCCTTCGCGGGCTCCCCGGTCAGCCGCAGGATCTCGGCATGGCGGGACGGCGGCGCCGCGACCAGGCCGAACGCCATCGTCGCCTTGTCGACGTCGAACCACGACCCGCCGGCCGTGTCGGTCACGGTCGCGCCGGCGCGCTCCGCGATGAGGCCGGCCGCGGCCACGTCCCACGCGGACATGCCGCCCGACTGGACGAACGCGTCGAACCGCCCGTTCGCGACATACGCCAGGCCGAGCGCCGACGAGCCCATCGTCCGCGACACGCGGATCGCCTTGCGCGTGGCCCGCGCCCGCGTCGCGACCGCTCGGCCGCCGAGCGCGAGGTGGACGACCCAGTCGTTCAGCGTCTCCTTCTCCGAGGCGCGGATGGCGGCGATCCCCCGCGAGCCCGCCAGCCAGGCATCCCCGTCCGCGACCGCGCTGAACGTCTCGCCGCGCATCGGGTCGTGGACGGCGCCGGCGGCCGGCCGGCCGTCGACGACGAGCCCGATCGAGACGCAGAAGAACGGGATCCCGTTGGCGTAGTTCACGGTGCCGTCGAGCGGGTCGACGATCCAGGTCCGGCCCGAGGCGAGCGCCCGGGACGCCGCAGCGGCCGCATCGACCGGCGCGGCCGCGCCGTCGGCGGACGAGACCCCGGCCTCGGCCGCAGTCCCCTGCCTCGACGTGCGCGTGCTTCCCCGATCCCTGGTGCGCCCCGGACTCCTCGGCGAGGATCCCGTCGCCGGGAAACGCCTGCGGATCGCCCCGAGGATCAGCTCCTCGGACAGGTGGTCGACCTCGGTCACCACGTCCTTGGCCGACTTGAAGTCGATCCGCTCGATCCGCTCGTAGCGGTCGGCCAGGATCCGGCCCGCCTCCTCGGCGATCGACCGCGCGAACGCGACGTCGTCCGCGAACCGGCTCGCCAGGTGCGCGTCGGCCGCGCCGCCCGGCCCGCGCCGCCGACCGCCGTCACGTGTCGCAGTCCGCGCTGAGCGGCTTCACCGTCGTCCCGAGGCTCGCCACGACGGCCTCGAACGAGAGCGTCTGGCCGGGCTGGACGATCGGGCTCGAGACGAACGCCGTCTCGGGACCGATCCCGCGGATCGACGGGTCGGAGATCCGGCACGTCGTCGAGCCGGCGCTCGAACCTGCTGTTGGTCACGGTCAGCGAGAGCCGCAGGCCGGCCGGGCGCGGGCGTCACGCCGGTGAGCGAGCCCTCGAAGCGGACCGACGCTCGAGACCATCAACTTCGCGACCACGGCGAGCAGCACGACGCCGGCGATGATCCCGATGAACACCGTCGCGTGGGCCTGCGACGGCGCCGGCTCCTTGAGGCCCAGCGGGTTGCACCGCTCGCACATCGCCTGGCTGACGGGGATCTTCGTCCCGCACCGCACGCAGCCGTGGAGCGGCTCCTGGACGGGCATCGGGGTGGGCGCGGAGGTCATGTCACGAGAGGCCGGTCTCGAAGATCCGGATGTCCGCCGGGCTCGCGGCGTGCCCGTCGCCGCGCGTGAACCGGAGCGCGTCCTTCGCACCCAGCGACGCGAGGTCCGCCGGGAACCGGCCGACCATGTCGAGCACGACCTTGCGGATCCGCTCCGCGTTCTGCTCGAACACCTCGAGCACGTCGTGCGCCGTGACGGCCTCGGTGCCCTCGAGGACGCCGGCGTCGTAGTCGGTGATGAGCGCGATGTTGACGACCGCCATGCCGAGCTCGCGGCACAGGTACGCCTCCGGGTACTGGGTCATGTTGATGACCTCCCACCCGGCGTCGCTGAACCACTTCGACTCGGCCTTGGTCGAGAAGCGCGGGCCCTGGATGACGACGACCGTGCCGCCGTCGTGGACGGTGATCCCGTGCTCGCGGATGACGTCGAGCGCGATCCCGCGGAGGGTCGGGTCGTAGATCTCGGCCGAGCTCACGTGGGACACGATCGGGCCGTCGAAGAAGGTGTCCGCGCGCCCGGTCGTGCGGTCGACGAACTGGTCGCTGACGACGAAGTGGCCCGGGCTCGACGTGGCGCTGGAGCGAGCCGGCGGCGCACGGGCTGATCACGGCCTGGACGCCGAGCGAGCGCATCGCCCAGACGTTGGCGCGGTAGTTGACCTTGTGCGGCGGGATCGTGTGCCGCCGGCCGTGGCGGGGCATGAACGCGACCCGCCGGCCCGCGACCGTCGCGAGGAACGACGCTGTCCGACGGCGCGCCGTAGGGCGTGTCGACCTTCACCTCGCGCACGTCGTCGAGCAGCGAGTAGAAGCCCGAGCCGCCGAAGATGCCGATGTCTGCGAGGTCCGCCAAGGTCCGAATCTCCGCTGCGAAGGGAGGGACCATTCTCGCATGGGACCCGTGCCGCCTACGATTGGCCGATGACGGACGAGACGCCTCCTGCCGCCGACCGCGGCTGGCTCGCCGACTGGCGCCGCCGCGTGGCCCAGCTGTACGTCGAGGTCCGGGCGCGCGCGGCCACGGACCCGGCCGGCGCCTGGGAGCTGTGGCGGGCGGAGCGCGAGGCGCTGTACCGCGGTCATCCCCAGTCGCCGGTCCCAGCCGCCGACCGCGACGCGTTCCGGGCGCACTACTGGCCCTACGACGACCGCCTCCGCGCGACGGTCGCCGTGGCCCCGGCCCCGCCTGCCCCGACCGGCCTCGTGCTCGCACCGCTCGCCCTCCCGAACAGCGGCGCCGAGTCGCCGGCCTTCGACCGGATCGGGACCGTGCGCATGCCCCTGCCGGACGGAGGCGTGGATCTGCCGCTGTTCTGGATGCGCGGCTACACCGGCGGCCTGTTCCTGCCGCTGGGCGACGCGACCAACGGCGCCGAGACGTACGGCGCGGGCCGCTACCTCCTCGACGGCGCGAAGAGCGCGGACCTCGGCGGGGACGCGGCCGGCGGCACGCTCATCGTCGACGCGAACTTCGCGTTCCAGCCCTCGTGCGCGTTCGACCCGCAGTGGGCGTGCCCGCTCGCCCCGCCCGAGAGCCGCGTCCCGGTCCGCATCGAGGCCGGCGAGCGGCTGCGCTGACGCTGCCGGCGCCGTCGCCGACCGGCGCTACGATGAGGTCATGCCCTCCCCTGCCGCGGTCGACCTGACCGACCCCGTCCGCGCGTTCCTCGCGCAGCCGTTCATCGCCATGATCGCCTCGCTCGACGAGGACGGCGCGCCCCGCCAGGCCGCGGTCTGGTTCCGGCTCGACGATGACGGCCGGATCCTCCTCAACTCGCGCGCCGGCCGCCGCTGGTGCGAGAACCTCGAGCGCGACGGGCGGGTCTCGATCGCGGTCATCGACCCCGAGGACGGCTACCGCTGGGTCGGGCTCGTCGGCGAGGTCGAGGAGGTCGTGACCGAGGTCGAGCGAGCGCGCGACGACATCGTGGCGCTCGCCCACCGCTACCACCCGGAGGGGCCCGACCGAGTCGGAGATCGCGCTGTTCCGCCGCCAGCCGCGGGTCACCTTCCTCGTGCGGATCACCGGCGTCCACGACCACCTCGAGGACGACTGAGGTGGCGGCGGACACGGCGGCACCGGCCCCGGTCAAGATCGGGTTCCTCCTGTGGCCGCAGACCGCCGACTGGCCGTCCATCCGCGACGCCGCCGTCCGCGCCGAGCAGGCGGGCGCCGCGAGCCTGTGGACCTGGGACCACCTCAACAGCATCGTCGGGCCGTGGGAGGGGCCGATCCTCGAGGGCTGGTCGGTGCTCGCCGGCTGGTCGCAGGTGACGAGCCGCGCGACGCTGGGCCTGATGGTCGGGGCGAACACGTTCCGCAACCCCGGGCTCACGGCGAAGCTCGCCGTCACGCTCGACCACCTCAGCGGCGGCCGCGCGATCCTCGGCATCGGCGGTGCCTGGTTCGAGCGCGAGCACGAGGCGTTCGGGATCGACTTCGGGTCGCGGCTTCGGGGAGCGGCTCGACCGCCTCGACGAATCGGTCGGGCTGCTGCGGCGCCTGCTCGACGGCGAGCGGGTCGCGGACCACGAGGGCGCCGCGTACCGGATGCACGACGCGCTCGTCGAGCCACGGCCCGTCCAGCGCCGCCTGCCGATCATGATCGGCGGGTCGGGGCCGAAGAAGACGCTCCGGACGCTCGCCCGCTACGGCGACCAGTGGAACACCTCGGCCGCGAGCGATCGAGGGGCTCAAGGCCAAGGACGACGTGCTGCGCGAGCGCTGCGCGGAGATCGGCCGCGACCCGGCGACGATCGAGAAGACGGTCACGGTCGACCTCGTCATCCGCGACACGCGCGCGGCGGCGCTCGACGCCTACCGGGCGATCATCACGTCGACCGGCCAGGACTACGACGAGGCGTGGGCGACCCATGTCGGCGAGCCGGCGGCGATCGCCGACAGCCTCCGGCCGATCCTCGACCTCGGGTTCCGGCACGTCCTCGTCGACACGCCCGCCCCGTACGACGCGGAGTCGATCGACCGCATCGGCGAGGTGCTCGAGCACCTCCGCGACGCGTGACCCGCGTCGTCGCGCTGGCCGGCGGCGTCGGCGGGGCGAAGCTCGCGGACGGGCTCCAGGCGCACATCGGCGCTGACCTGACGGTCGTCGTCAACACCGGCGACGACTGCTGGCGGCACGGGCTGCTCGTGATGCCCGACCACGACACCGTCCTGTACAACCTCGCGGGCATCGAGCAGGTCGAGTGGGGCTGGGGCATCGAGGGCGACACCCACGCGACGATGGCCCAGCTGGGTGTCTACGGCGAGGAGACGTGGTTCGGCCTCGGCGACCGCGACCTCGCGCTCCACATCGTCCGCACCGCGCGGCTCCGGGCCGGCGCGCGGCTGACCGACGCGTGCCTCGGGTGCCCAGCGGTCGCTCGGGATCGCGGCCCGGATCCTGCCGATGAGCGACGAGCCGGTCGCGACCGAGGTCCGCACGGCCGACGGCTGGCTCGAGTTCCAGGAGTACTTCGTCCACCAGCGCCAGGCACCGGACGTGCTCGAGCTCCGGTTCGCCGGCATCGACACGGCCGCGCCGACGCCTGAGGTCCTGGCGGCGATCGCGGATGCCGAGGCGATCGTCATCGCCCCGTCCAACCCGCTGGTCTCGGTCGCGCCGATCCTCGACGTGCCCGGGCATGCGTGACGCGATCGCCGCGGCGCGCGCCCGCGGCGTCCCCGTTGCCGCGGTCTCCCCGATCATCGGCGGCAAGGCGCTCAAAGGTCCCGCGGACCGGATGCTCGCCGCGCTCGGCCACGAGTCGTCGGCCCTCGGCGTCGCCCGGCTGTACGCGGACCTCGTCGACACCTTCGTCCTCGACACGGAGGATGCCGCGACGGCGCCGGCCGTCGAGGCGCTGGGTCTCCGCCCGGTCGTGACCGACACGATCATGCGCGACGACGCGTCGCGAGCCCGCCTCGCGGGCGAGGTGCTGGCGGCCGCGAGAGTGCTGGCGGCCGTCGCCCGCTGAGGCGACGGCCGCCCGTCGGCGGGTCAGGGTCCGGGCGGAGCTCGGCTCGTTGCCGTACACGGGCTCGTCGCCGGTGCCAGGTCGGTGCTCCCGTCGACGGATCGAGGACCTGGAGCACGGGGTCCGCGTCCAGCGAGTCGCGGCTCGCGAGGAGGATGCGCCGCCCGTCGGGGTCCACGCGGTCGCCTGCAGGATCGGCCCGTCCGCGGGGGTGCGGAAGACCTCGACGAGATCCCCGCCGTCCGGCGCGACGGTGTAGATCGCGGACCCGGCGCCGTCGTCGACCAGCGTGCCGTTCACGTACGGGTTCGTGCGGAACACGATCTCGTGCCATCGGGGCTCCAGTCGGGATGCCGGGGTAGGACGGCAGGCCCGCGATCGGCTCGAGCGCCGGCTCGGCGGCGGCCGGGTCGATGATCGCCAGCTCGACCGACTCGGGCAGGGTGCCGGCGGTGTCGTGCGTCCAGCGTGGCTACGTGGCGACCGCCACGACGATTCGGCTCCCGTCCGGCGACCACGACGGAACCGCGAACTGCTGCGCGTCCGATGTCGCGATCGAACGCGTGGTGCCCGTGGCGACGTCGACGATGACGAGGTCGTTGCGCAGCGTCCGGCCGGCGTCGACCTCGTTGCTGACGAAGGCGACTTCCGTTCCATCGGGTGACCAGCGAGCCCACTCGTGGTGGTGGCACGGGGCACATTGCGTCTTGTCGGGGGTCAGCGCGCGGCCGCCGGTGCCGTCGGCACCCATGATCCAGAGATGCGAGGCGGAGCCGTTGTCGCGCGTGAGGACGAGCTGCGTGCGCCGTCGGGCGACCAATCCGGCGTGGCCTGGTGCGTGTCGCCGTTGTCCAGCGGCCGGTGTCAGGCCAGACCCGTCGGGCCTGACGAGCGTGAACGAACCCGTCGGGTGCCTCGTACACGATCCACTCCTCGCCGGCGGCCACGACCGGCGGCGACTCGGGAGCGGGCGAATCGGATCCGACAGCAACCGCGGAGGCGACTGGTGACGGTTGCGCGGTGGCGGCAGGCGGCGGGCCGTTCGAGCCGCCGCCGAGCGCGAGCGCGCCGATGACGAGGACCAACGCCGCGAGCGGCGCAAGGACAAGCAGCAGGCGAGGCATCGGAGGCATCCTCCACGAGCGTCGGGACGCCCGTTGATTGGTTCGTCGGACGTCGTCCCGGATCGCCTGGGCGAGGCGCGGTGACAGCTCGGCCGGGCCTCCGCGAGGTAGGCGCGGACGAGACGGTCGGGATCGCGCGGGGCGGTCATGCGGGACGCTCCTGGGTGGCGGTGGTCGGGCGTGCGTCGGCCTCGCAGGCCGCCGCATCGCGGATATGCGCGTAGTGGAGGCGGGACTTGACCGTGCCGACCGGGAGCTCGAGTCGCTCCGCGATCTCGGGCACGGTCAGGCCCAGGTAGTGGTGGAAGACCAGCACGACTCGCTGGTCGACAGAGATCCGCGCCATCGATCGCTCCAGCTGGTCGCGATCGTTGACGGTGAGGACCTCGTCGAGCGTCACGGCTGTCTCGACCGGCAGGGCGCGGATGTTGGCGGCGAACCGCCGCGTCCGACGGGCCTCCTCGTAGCACGCCCGGGTGAGCAGGCGGTGCAGCCACGCCTCGAACCGATCGGGGTCACGAAGGGACGGGAGGTCGCGCCATGCCGCCACGTACGCGGCCTGGACGGCGTCCTCGGCGAGATGGAGGTCGCGCAGGATGCGGTAGGCGATCGCCACGCAGCGATCACCGGTCCCGCGGACGAGGGCGTCGAACGCCTCCTCGTCCCCCCGTTGCGCCAGCTCCACCAGCGACCGATCCACCGGTCCCCCTCATCGACTGGGCGTCCTGGGCGGACGCGTTCAGGATGGATGGGGGACGCAAGTGGCGAAGGGTTCAAGAAACGCCGACGCGATCTTCGCCCGACGTTCGATAGCATCGTCCTGTGCAGCTGCCCGAGCCCGCCGATCTCCCGCCTCGCGAGCGTCGCGATCCCCGTCCGCTCGTTCGAGGGCGCGAAGTCACGGCTGGGCGCCGTCCTGGACGCGGAGGAGCGCCGCGAGCTCGTCGAGCTGCTGCTCGGCCGGACCATCGCCGCAGCCCTCGCCGCCCGCGGCGTGGCGGAGGTCCTCGTCGTGTCCCCCGATCCCGAGGTGCTCCGCGTCGCCGAGGCCGCGGGCGCCCGCCCGGTCGAGCAGCGGTCGCGCGGCCTGAACCCCGCCCTGCACGAGGCCCGCGAGGCCGCGACCGGCGCCCGGCTGCTCATCCTGCCCGCGGACATCCCGGCGGTCGACGCGGCCGCGATCGAGCACGTGCTCGAGGCGGGCGATGCGACCGGCCGCCCGTCGGTCGTCCTCGCCCCGGACCGGCATGGCAGCGGGACGAATGCCCTGCTGCTCGACCCGCCGGACGTCATCGATCCCGCGTTCGGCGGCGACTCGCGCGCCGGCCACGCCTGGCTCGCCTCGTCCGCCGACGCGGCCTACGCGGAGGTCCGCGACGTCCTCGGTCTCGACGTCGATACGCCCGAGGACCTGCTGCTCGCCGAGGCGGCCGCGCCCGAGGCCCTGCATGTCGACTGACGACGGGGCGCCCGGGTCGAGGTGATCGCGCTCGCCGGCCTGCCCGAGATCCACGAGGGCGACGACCTCGAGGGGATGATCGGCGACGCGCTCGAGGCGACGCCCGGCGCGCTCCCCGCCCGGCCCGGTGACGTCCTCGTCGTCACCCAGAAGGTCGTGTCCAAGGCGGAAGGTGCGGTCGTCGACCTGCGGACGGTCGAGCCGTCGCCGCAGGCGATCGAGTGGGCAACGACGTGGGACCGCGACGCGCGCCAGATCGAGGTCGTCCTGCGCGAGGCGAGCCGGATCGTGCGCATGGAGCGCGGCGTGCTGATCACCGAGACGCGGCACGGGTTCGTGTGCGCGAACGGCGGCATCGACGCCTCGAACGTCGGCCCGGACTCCGGCGACCTCGTGACGCTGCTGCCGGTCGATCCGGACGCCTCCGCGGCACGCATCCGGGACGCGCTCCGCGCCCGCTTCGGGACCGATCTCCCGGTCATCGTCTCGGACAGCTTCGGGCGGCCATGGCGCTGGGGCATCGTCGACGTCGCGCTCGGCGTGTCCGGGATCCTGCCGCTGGAGGACCTCCGCGGCCAGCCCGACGCCGACGGCCGGGTCATGCGCACGACGGTCCGCGCGGTGGCGGACGAGCTCGCGTCCGCGGCCGAGCTCGCGCTGGGCAAGACCGCCGGCCGGCCGGTCGCGCTCGTCCGGGGCGCCAACCCGCCGCTCGGCGAGGGGACGATCGCGCGACGTCGTGATGGCCGCCGAGAACGACCTGTTCCGATGAAGGTCGGCCTCCAGATCCCGTCATTCACGTGGCCGGGCGGCACGGAGGCGATCGGGCCGACGCTCGCCCGGATCGTCCGCGACGCCGACGAGGCCGGCTTCGACTCGATCTGGGTCATGGACCACTTCTTCCAGATCCGCGGCGTCGGCCGGCGTGAACGAGCCGATGCTCGAGGGGATGACGGCGCTCGGCTTCATGGCGGCCCACTCCACGCGGGCCCGGCTCGGGCTGATGGTCGGCGGCGTCCACTACCGCCAGCCCGCGCTGTGGGCGAAGGCGACGACGACCCTCGACGTCCTGTCCGGCGGTCGGGCGTGGCTGGGGATCGGGGCCGCCTGGAACGAGGAGGAGTCACTCGGCCTCGGGTTCGCCTTCCCGCCCCTCGGCCAGCGGTTCGAGCAGCTCGAGGACACGCTGCGCTACGTCCACGCGATGTGGGACGGGGACGACGGGACGGGCGCGGCGTTCGAGGGCACCCACGTCCACGCGAGCCGCCTGCTCAACTCGCCCCAGGCGATCACGCGGCCCCACCCGCCGATCATGATCGGGGGCGGCGGCGAGCGGAAGACGCTCCGCCTCGTGGCCCAGTACGCCGACGCGTGCAACGTGTTCGGCGACCCGGTCCGGATCCACCACAAGTACGAGGTCCTGCGCGAGCACTGCGAGGCGATCGGCCGCGACCCCGCCGAGATCGAGCGCTCGACGCTCCAGACCGTGAAGCTCAAGACCGACGACCGGCCGGGCGACACGCCGGCCCAGATCGTCGACTGGTTCGGGGAGCTCTCGGACGCCGGGGCGCAGCACGTGATCTTCAACGCCCGGGACGTCTGGGACCCGCAGGTGATCGAGACGCTGGGCCGGGACGTGATCCCCGGGCTCCACGCCCTGTCGGACTAGGTTCGCGCTCGTTCCGCCATATCGGCGGCGCCGTCGGCCGACGCAACGGGGGCCAGCGGTCCCGCTCTCGCTCGCCCGTGTCGTGTCGAGCAGCGTGGCCAGGCTGCCGGCACCGATCCTGAGGAACGTCTCCCGCGACGCGTCCGCCCAGCTCCCGATCTCGGGGTCGGCAGCTGACAGCAGGACGGTTGCCTCGAGCCCGAGGTTGGCCTCGTCCCACACGAGGCCGAGGTCACGAAACGAGGCGATCGCCGCGCGATATCCGGCGACGGCGGTTTCCCGATCGCCCTCGAGGCCGCCAGGCCAGCGCGGATCGTGG
This sequence comes from uncultured Chloroflexia bacterium, assembly GCA_963763075.1. Lineage (GTDB taxonomy): Bacteria > Chloroflexota > Limnocylindria > Limnocylindrales > CSP1-4 > CAIXZV01. The sequence goes on from CAVXNF010000007.1 coordinate 87,057, forward strand.
CGCGATCGGCCTCGATCGCGCGTCCCCGCGCACCGAGCGCGGCCAGCCGATCGAGCGCCGCCTTGGCAGCCACGCCGTCGCGACCGACGACGAATGCCCGCGCGGCGCGTGGCAGCGCGTAGGGCGCGTTGAGGTCGCTCACGTCCGCGATCGAGACCCACGCTCGCCCGGCGTCGACCCAGCGACCGACTCGATGGGCGAGCACCCCGCGGCAGTCGAGCACCCCCGCCAAGAGATCGGCGTCGTCCATCTCGTTGACGGCACGCTCGATCTCGTCGATGTCCGCCGCCGAGGCCTCGCCGCTGTAGAGCCGGAAGAACAGCTCCTGCAGACGCAGCCCGACCAGCGAGGCGTCGTCGATGTCGAGCTGTTGCGCGGCTGCGAGCTCCGCACGCGCCCAGTCCCAGTCGCCGGTCCGACGCGCATCCTCGACGACGTTGAACAGGATCCCGAGCTCACGCGCTCGCGAGCCGACATGCCTGGCGAGGTCGATCGCCTCGCGCTGGACCGCAACCGAGGCACGAGGGTCGTCGAGCGCCGTGAACGTCGGGAGCATGGACATGATCCGGAGCTGGGTGTCCTCGAGACCGCCCTCGATGGCGACCTGCAAACCGCCCGCGGCGAGCGCGCGGGCTTCCCACAGCCGGCCCTGGTAGAACGCGGCTGTGCCCTTCTGCAGGAGTGACTCGGCGGCCACCTTGGTCAGCCCGAGGCGCTCTGCCTGGGCGAGCGCACTCGACAGCATCCTGTCGGCCAGCTCGTACTCTCTCGCGGCGACGTAGGAGAAGCCGAGCCGTGCGCGGAGGTCGACCATGTCGGGGTCGTCCTCGTCCACATCGGCGAGCTCGGCCAGCGCGGCCTCCATCGAGGTCCGCCCGTCCTCGCGTCGCCGCAGCGCGGCCAGGGCATCCGCCCGGCGGGCAGTCAGCCAGGCGATCCGCGACCGCTGACCGAGGGAGCGGACCAGCTCCAGGCCGGCGTCCGCATGGCTCAGCGCCAGGTCGTTGCGCGCCGCGGAGATCGCCGCGGTGGTCGCACGCTCGTGGAGGTCCAGGATGTCGGACGAGTCGGTCGAGATCGGGATCGCCTGCTCCAGGAATGCGACCGCCTGGCCCGGTGATCCGAGGGCGGCCGCCCGCTCGGCCGCGGCACGGAGCGCGATCCGGGCCTGCCCGGCGAGCGCCTCCGCCTCGGGCCCCTCGGACGACGCCTTGTAGGCGGCGACGTAGTGGACGGCAAGGGCGCCGGCCAGCTCGTCGTCGCCGATCGACTCGAAGTGGCGCGCGGCGGCGAGATGGCGCGAGCGCCGGTCGCGCAGCGCGAGCGTCGAGTAGGCGACCTCGCGGATGAGGGCCTGCACGAACGCGTACTGGCCACGTTCCGGGGATCGCGGGTCGATCTCGACATGCAGGAGATCGCTGCGGACGAGCCCGGCCAGCCGGGCCTCCAGGTCGGGAACGGCCGAGCCCGACACCGCGGCGAGCGCGTCGGCCGTGAATGACTGGCCGAGGACCGCCGCATCCTGGAGCAGCGACCGGTCGCCGGCGTCGAGCGCGTCGAGACGGGCGGCGATGAGCGCATGGAGGGTGCCGGGAACGGCGAGCTCGCCGAGCTCCCCTGCCGGCTCGAACCCGCCATCGGTCGCGCGGGCGGAGCCGCCCGTCCGCGACGAGCATCCGGATCGTCTCGACGGCATACAGGGGAATGCCCTCGGCGCGCGCGACGATCGACCGAGCCGCTGCATCGGGCAGGCCCGGCACGAGGCCGGCCAGCAGGGCTCGCATCGACTCCTCGTCGAGCGGCTGGAGATCGAGCGCGAGGAATGACCGCTTGCCGGCGCCCCAGCCCGGCCTCGTGTCGAGGAGCTCGGGCCGCGCCAGCGTGATGATCAGGATCGGAACATTGCGGCTCCATTCGAGGATGTGCTCGATGAAGTCGAGGGTCCCCGGGGTCCGCCCAGTGCAGGTCCTCGAACAGCAACGCGACGACGCCTGTGTCGGCGAGCCGCTCGAAGAACGTCCGCCACGCCGAGAACAGCTCCGTCGCCCCGCCGGGGGGCGCCTCGCCCGCCCCGAGCAGCGCGAGCAGCGCCGGCTCGATCCGCCGCCGCTCGGTCTCGTCGGGCACGTTCGCGTCGAGGACCTCGGCGATCTTGCGCGCGCGTCGTCGCCGCGTCGTCGCCCTCGAACAGGCCGGCCCGGGATCGGACCATCTCGCCCAGGGCCCAGAAGGTGATCCCCTCGCCGTACGACGGCGACCGGCCCTCGTGCCACCGGACCTGCTCGACCACGCCGTCGACGTACTTGAGGAACTCCCACGCGAGGCGGCTCTTGCCGATGCCCGCCTGACCCGTGATCGAGACCAGGCGCACCCGCTTCTCGCGTGCCGTCGCGTGGAACAGGTCCTTGAGCAGCCGCAGCTCCGCGTCGCGACCGACGAACGGGGCCTCGAGCCGCTCGTCACGGCCGCGACCCCGCCGCTCCGCGACGACCCGCAGCGCCCGCCACGCCGCTACGGGCGCCACCTTGCCCTTGAGGAGCTGCTCGCCGGCCGCCTCGTACGAGATCGCGCCGGACGACGCCTGGTGGGTCGATTCGCCCACGAGCACGGCACCCGGCGGCGCGACCGACTGGAGCCGGGAGGCGGTGTTCACGAGGTCGCCGGCGACCATGCCCTGGTCCTTCGCGCCGAGCGTGACCGCGGCCTCGCCGGTCAGCACGCCGCAGCGCGCCCGGATCCCGGGGCCCAGCGTCGTGACGACGTCGACGAGCTCGAGCCCGGCCCGCACCGCCCGCTCGGCGTCGTCCTCGTGGGCCGTCGGGGCGCCCCAGACGGCCATCACGGCATCGCCGATGAACTTCTCGACCGTGCCGCCGTAGCGGCGGATCGTCTCGGACGCGAGCTCGAAGTACTGCGGACAGCAGGTCGCGGACAGCCTCGGCGTCGCGGCCCTCGGCGAGCGTCGTGAAGCCGACGAGGTCCGCGAACAGGACCGTGACGAGCCGGCGCTCGGCGATCGGCCCGGCGCGTGGCCGTGGGCGGCGCCGGCCGCGGTCGCGGCCGGTCCCACCGCGCCCGGCTGCCCGGCGGCCGCGCCGGCGATCGGCGTGCCGCACTCGCCGCAGAAGCGTGCGCCCGGCGTGTTGGGCGTGCCGCACGCCGTGCACGCGACAGCAAGGCGCGTGCCGCACTCGCCGCAGAACTTGCGGCCGGGCTCGTTGGCGAGCCCCACAGGTGGGGCAGGTCATGCGGGGTGACGCGCGCGCATTGGGCGCAGCGATAGCGCGTCGCCGGCGTCGGCGAGACCCGCGGCGTGCGTTGCCGATCAGGCGCTGCGGGCGCACGGTCACCGAGCGGGCGTTGCGCACGTTGGGCAGGAGCGAGAACCCGGCCGCCGGCCGCCACGAGCAGCCCGCCCATGAGCGTCAGCGTCACCGTGCCGCCGACGGCGTCGAGGAGGATGCCCGTGATCAGCGCGCCGACGGGCATCAGGCCCACCGAGAGCGTCCGTGCCGTTGCCCCCACCCGGCCGAGCAGGACGTCCGGCGAGAGCATCGTCCGCAGCGTGATGTACGCGACGAGCACGTTCGTGTTGAGGATGCCCGCGAACAGGGACACGGCGACGATGACCGGCACCGGCGCCCCGGCCGCGACGACGAGCGACACGCCCATGCCCACGGCGCCCAGGAGCATCACCCGACCGACCGGCTTGAACGCGAAGTGCGCCGCGACCACCGAGCCCGCGAGCGACCCGACCGCGAACGCGGACAGCACGAGCCCGACGACCCCGGCCCCGAGGTCGCGATCGATCGTGAGGTAGAAGATCAGCGCGGTCGTCAGGCCCGCGGTGATGATCGAGGTCGTCGTCCACAGCGCGAGGACGGCGCGCAGCGTCGGCTCGTGGGCGACGAACCGGATCCCCTCGCGGATGTCCGCGAGCAGGTGGGTCTCCTCGAGCCGCTCCGCGCGGAGCGGCCGCCGCACGAACAGGATCGTGACCGCCGAGATGAGGAACGTGAGCGCGTCGATCGCGATCGTCGCGCCGGGGCCGATCGTGGCCGCGAGGAGGCCGGCGAGCGCCGGGCCGATGATCCAGCCGACGTTGAACACCGCCTCGAAGATCGCGCTCGCGCGGGCGACCTGCGACCGCCCGACGAGCCCCGGCACCGACGCGGTGTACGCCGCCAGCCACAGGACGCGCAGCACCTGCATCGGGAAGGTCACGAGGAGGATGAGCGCGATCGTGGGCCCGTCGAGCCACACGGAGATCGGGATGACCGCGGTCAGGATCGCCCGGCCCAGGTCCGCCGCGAACATCATCCGCCGCCGGTCCCAGCGGTCCGCGTACGCGCCCGCGAACAGGCCGACCAGCAGGTCCGGGAGCGTCGTGAGGACGTTGACGATGCCCATGACGAAGCCGGATCCGGTGAGCGCGAGCACGAGCAGCGGCATCGCCGTGCTCGTGATCGAGTCGCCGAAGCTCGAGACGCCCTGGCCGATGAGGACCGTGAGGAAGTCGCGGTTCTCGCGCAGCGGCTCAGCCGCCTCGACGTCCTCGTCGGGAGGGGCCGCGCGGGCAGCGCGCCGCCGGGTGCGTCGAGCTCGAGGGCCGGCTCGTCGTGGGTGATCACCGGCCGAGGGTACGTCGACCCCCGCATCCCCGCCGTTCTCCGGCCGGATACCCCCCGGGGGTATGCGCCAACCGTGCTACGATTGCCGCAGGACAACGGGACGCACAGAGACGACAATCGCACGATGACCGACGAGCAGAACGGCAACGCCGGGGCAGCCAGCCCCTTCGGCGGCATGCAGATCAACTTCGGCGACGGCTGATGCCGCACCGGCGGGCAACGGCACGCTCAACCCGTTCGGCGCGATCTCGATCATCTCGGACGGCCCCGATGCGCCGGCCGTCGCCCAGCCCGCCGGCCCGGTCGGCTACACGGGTGATCCCGGCCGCACCGAGACGCACGTCCTCATCATCGGCTCCGGCCCGGCCGGCCTCACGGCCGCGATCTACGCGGCCCGCGCGAACCTCCAGCCGATCGTCCTCGCCGGCTCCGCCCCGGGCGGCCAGCTGATGCTCACGAGCGAGGTCGAGAACTACCCGGGCTTCCCCGACGGCATCGACGGCCCGGAGCTGATGACGAAGATGCGGGCCCAGGCCGAGCGCTTCGGGACCCAGGTCGTCGACGTGGACATCGACAAGGTCGACTTCTCGGAGCGGCCGTTCCGCGTCTGGGCGCGCGGCGTCGAGTACCGCGGCCAGTCGGTGATCATCGCGACCGGCGCCTCCGCGCTGTGGCTCAACCTCGAGAGCGAGCAGCGGCTGCGTGGCCGCGGCGTCTCGGCCTGCGCCACCTGCGACGGGTTCTTCTTCCGCAACCGCGAGATCGCGGTCGTCGGCGGCGGGGACTCGGCGATGGAGGAGGCGAACTACCTCACCAAGTTCGCGAGCAAGGTCCACCTGCTCCACCGCCGCGAGGCATTCCGGGCGAGCAAGATCATGATCGACCGCACGTACGCGCACCCCAAGATCGACGTCCACACCAACACCGAGGTGGCCGAGGTCCTGGGCGACGCGAAGGTCGAGGCGCTCAAGATCCGCGACACGGTCACGGGCGAGGAGTCGCAGCTCCCGATGGAGGGCCTGTTCATCGCGATCGGCCACAAGCCGAACACCGACGTGTTCGCGGACTGGCTCGACGTCGACGAGAAGGGCTACCTCGTCGCGCACGATCACACCCGGAGCCGGATCGACGGCGTGTTCATCGCCGGCGACGTCCACGACCATCGCTACCGCCAGGCCGTGACGGCGGCGGGCGACGGCTGCAAGGCGGCCATCGACGCCGAGCGCTGGCTCGAGCACGAAGGCCTGGCCGAGCACCAGACCGCGACCGCCTGGTAGCCGCCATCCCAGCATCCCGGTTGTCGCGATGACCTTCCGCGGTGGCGGCGTCCGCCGGCTCGCCCGCGGTGCGACCGGTGGCGGTCGCCTGACGCCTCCCTCGGACGACTTCGAGCGCGTCCCGCCGGAGCGCCGCGCCCGGACCGTGCGCCGGATCGTCCGGTTCTTCGAGCCGTACTGGTTCCAGGTCCTCGTCGTCCTGGTGGCGATCCTGTCGGTGAGCCTCATCGGGCTGGTCAACCCGTACCTGCTCAAGCTGCTCATCGACAACGTCATCGTCGGCGGCCAGTACCAGGATCTGAACCTGTACGTCGGGCTGATGATCGTGCTGCCGATCATCACGGGCCTCATCGGCGTCGGGCAGAGCTACCTCAACAACCTCATCGGCCAGAGCGTGATGCAGGACCTGCGGAACGCCCTGTACTCGCACCTCCAGCGGATGCCGCTGCGGTTCTTCACCGCGACGCGCACCGGCGAGATCCAGTCCCGGCTCGCGAACGACGTCGGCGGCGTGCAGGCGGTCGTGACCGACACCGCGTCCTCGATCACGTCCAACGTCGCGGTCTCGCTGAGCACGATCGTGGCCATGTTCATCATCGACTGGCGGCTGACGCTGCTCAGCCTCGGCATGCTGCCGTTCTTCCTGTACCTCACCTACCGCGTGGGCAAGGTGCGGCGCGAGGTGAGCGGCGAGACGCAGCGGCGGCTGTCGGACCTCACGGCGCTCACCGAGGAGACGCTGTCGGTGTCCGGGATCCTGCTGGGCAAGACGTTCGGGGCCCAGGAGCGCGCGGTCAGCCGCTTCCGCGGCCTCAACCTCGAGCTGGCCAAGCTCCAGATCCGCCAGGCGATGGTCGGGCGCTGGTTCTTCGCGATCATCGGGACGGTGTTCTCGATCACGCCCGCGTTCGTGTACTGGCTGGCGGGCTCGCTCGCCGCGGCGGGCGACCCGTCCGCGCCGACCGCCGGCGACATCGTCGCGTTCACCACGCTCCAGAGCCGCCTGTTCTTCCCGGTCGGCCAGCTGCTCAACGTGCAGGTCGAGATCCAGGGCTCGCTCGCCCTGTTCGACCGGATCTTCGAGTACCTGGACCTCGAGCCGGAGATCATCGACGCGCCGGACGCGGTGCCGCTCGAGCCCGCGACGGTGCGCGGGGAGGTCGCGTTCAGCCACGTCTCGTTCGCCTACCCGCCCGACTCGCCGGTGATCGCACCCGGTGACGTCGAGGCCGTCGCTCGAGCCGGCGCGGCGGAGGCCGCCGAGGAGGCGGCGGAGGAGGCCGACTTCGTCCGGGCCGCGGCCGCGGGCGACGACGCCGATGCCGAGGCGGCCGAGCTGGCCCACGCGGCGGCGGCCGAGGGCGTCGCGCCGCACGGGCCTGACCACGCCCACGCGGACGAGGCGGCCGGCGGGCACGAGTGGCCCGAGACGTACGCCGAGACGATCGGCGCCGCGCTGCCGGTCCCGCCGCCCGTCGCGTTCAACCTCGACGACGTGTCGTTCGAGGCGCGGCCGGGCGAGCTCGTCGCGCTGGTCGGGCCGTCGGGCGCGGGCAAGACGACGACGACCTACCTCATCCCCCGGCTGTACGACGTGCTCGACGGGTCGGTGAGCATCGACGGCATCGACGTCCGCAGGATCACGCTCGAGTCGCTCGGGCGGGTCGTCGGGTTCGTGACCCAGGAGACGTACCTGTTCCACGCGTCGATCCGGGACAACCTCCTGTACGCCCGGCCCGAGGCGACCGAGGAGGAGCTGATCACCGCGACGAGCGCGGCCGCGATCTACGACCGGATCGCGGAGCTGCCCGACGGCTTCGACACCGTCGTCGGCGAGCGCGGCTACAAGCTGTCGGGCGGCGAGAAGCAGCGGATCGCGATCGCGCGCGTGCTGCTCAAGGACCCGAAGATCCTCATCCTCGACGAGGCCACGTCGTCGCTGGACACGGTGAGCGAGCGGCTCATCCAGGCCGCGCTCGCGCGCCTCACCGAGGGCCGGACGACCATCGCCATCGCCCACCGGCTGTCGACGATCCTGCGCGCGGACCGCATCCTCGTGTTCGAGCGCGGCAAGATCGCCGAGCGCGGCACGCACCGCGAGCTCATCGCGCAGGGCGGCCTGTATGCGAGGCTGTACCACGAGCAGTTCGAGGCGGAGGCGGCCCAGCTGGCCGAGCTCGCCGCGGACATCCAACCGATCGAGGCCGACCCCGCGCCCGTCCCCACCGCAGCGAGGAACGCATGACCGTCAAGCAGCTCACCGCGACCCTCGAGGGCAACATGCGGTTCGTGGCGACGAACCCGGCCGGGCGCACGCTCGTCATGGACGACTACGAGGGCGGCGGCGGGCCGAGCCCGATCGAGACGATCCTCGCGTCGCTGGCCGGCTGCACCGGGATGGACGTGATCTCGATCCTGCGCAAGAAGCGGGTGGCGTTCAGCGCGTACCGCGTCGAGACGACCGCCGACCAGAAGGACACGTATCCCCAGGTGTTCACCCGGGTCGACGTGATCCACGTCGTCGAGGGCGAGGGCATCTCCACGGACGCCGTCCACCGCGCGGTGGAGCTGTCGGCGCTCAAGTACTGCCCGGTGAGCGCGATGCTCGCCGCGGGCACGGTGGAGATCCACCATGGCTACCGGATCGTGGCGCCGGACGGCACGACGACCGAGGCCGAGTGCGTCGTCCGCGGGCCGAACACGCCCGCCGAGGTCCTGACGAGCTGACCGGCGATGCCGCTCACGGTCGGCAACATCGTCCTCCGCGTCGACGACCTCGAGCTCGAGGCCACGTTCTGGGCTGCCGCGCTGGGCTACGAGCGGCGGATCCTCGCGTCCGATGACTTCGCGCAGGTGGTCTCGCCCGACCGCTCCGGCCCGAGCATCTCGTTCGACAAGTACCGCGGCGCCGACCGCGTGCCGCCGCGCATCCACCTCGACCTGTTCGCCGATGATCAGGCCGGCGAGGTCGCGGCGGCTTGAAGACCTGGGCGCCCGGCAGGTCCAGTGGGACAAGCGCCCCGCGGACGCCGACTACGTGATCATGGAAGACCCGGAGGGCAACCGGTTCTGCGTGATCGACACGACCCGGTAGCCACCGATTGCATGAGTATGCAGGATCGATGTATAGTCATTCTGTGACGACGTTCCGCCCGACCGCCGATCCCGTCAGCCTGCCGCCTGCGAGCGGCTTCGCGCGCCCGTGAGCGCGGACTCGACGGTCGAGTCGACGATCGCGGCGGACCGTCCTCACGATCCCGTCCCCGGCACGGCGGCTGCCGCCGGGTACCGCGCGCGCCTCGGGTGACCCCGTGCGGGTCGCGATCGTGGGCGCGACGGGGTACGTCGGGTCGGAGCTGATCCGCCTGCTCTCGCTCCATCCCCACGTCCGGATCGTCGGGCTCGTGGGCCGGGAGCGCCAGGGCGACCCGATCGGCGGCATCCACCCCCACCTCGCCACGCGCGACCTGCTCGTGTACGACACCGTCCCCGCCGAGGCCGAGGCGGTGTTCCTCGCGCTGCCGCACGGCGCCGTCGCGGGCCGGATCGACGAGTTCCTCGACCGCGGCCAGACCGTGATCGACCTCGGGCCCGACTTCCGCCTCCACGACCCGTCCGACTACCCGCGCTGGTACCACTTCGATCACCCGCGGGCCGACCTGCTCGCCACGTCCGTGTACGGCCTGCCCGAGCTCCATCGCGCCGAGCTCGCCGAGATCGGCACGCGCCCCGGCGCGATCGTCGGCTCGCCCGGCTGCTACGCGACGACGACGATCCTCGCCCTCGCGCCGCTCGCGCGCGCCGGGCTCATCGGCGATCTCGTCGTGGACGCGAAGAGCGGCGTCTCGGGCGCCGGCCGCGACCCGAAGGCGGACCTCCAGTTCGGCGAGGTCAACGAGAGCGTCAAGGCGTACGGGATCTTCACCCACCGCCACATCGGCGAGATCGAGCAGGAGCTGGGCGCGCTCGGCGGCGACGAGGCGAACCCGGGCGTCCGGGGCGTCGACTTCCTCCCCCACCTCATCCCGATGACCCGCGGGATCCTGTCCGCGTGCCACGTCCGGCCGACCCGCGCGGTCACGCAGGCGGAGCTCGACGAGCTGTATCGCGACGCCTACGGCGACGAGGCGTTCGTGTCGGTCGTCGACACGGCGCCCGCCACGAAGCACGTCCTCGGCTCCAACGAGGCCCGCGTCTGGTGCCGCCTCGACGAGCGCAACGGACGGATCCTCGCGATCGGCGTCCTCGACAACCTCGTCAAGGGTGCCGCCGGCCAGGCGATCCAGGCCTTCAACGTCGTCCACGGCCTGCCCGAGACGGCCGGCCTGCTCCAGCTCCCGCTCGGCCCGTAGCCCGCCGGCGCCGGCGTGCGACCGCCGGCCACCGAACCGCCATCACGCCCGCCAGAGGTCCGTTCGATGTCCCTCGCGACCGACCCGCTCCTCGCGCCGCTCCCCGCCGACGGGCCCGCGGTCGAGCGCGTCGCGCGACTGCCCGGCGGGTTCACGGCCGGGGCCGCGACCGCGGGCATCAAGGCGTCGGGCAACCCGGACCTCGCGCTCATCGTGGCCCCGGACGGCCCGGTGCCCGCGGCCGCGGTCACGACCCCCAACCGGTTCGCCGCCGCCCCGGTGCGGCTGTCGCGGGCCAACCTGTCCGCCACCGGGCGGCGGCGATCGCCACGGCCGGGTTACGCGCGGGCGGTCATCGCGACCTCCGGGTCGGCGAACGCGGCCACGGGACCCGATGGCGATGCCGACCAGGCCGCGATCGGCGATGCCGTCGCCGGCGCCGTCGGCTGCTCCCCCGCCGAGGTCCTCCACCTCTCGACCGGCGTCATCGGCACGCGGCTGCCCGTCGAGCTCGTGCGGGACTCGGTCGTCCGGGTCGCGGGCGGGTCGCTCGCCGCGACCGACGACGCGCTGCAGGCCGCCGCCGTCGCGCTCCGGACGACCGACTCGACGACGAAGACCGCCACGACCCGCGTCGAGGTCCGGCCGCGGGCGGCGGGACGGCATCGATCACCGTGAGCGGCATCGCCAAGGGCGTCGGCATGATCCACCCGCGGATGGCGACGATGCTCTCGGTCATCCTGACCGACGCCACGGCCGATCCGGCGACGCTCCGCGCGCTGCTCGCGGGTGCCGCGTCGCGGACCTGGAACCAGCTCTCGGTGGACGGCGACACGTCGACGAACGACACCGTGTTCGTCCTCGCCTCGGGGACGGCCGGTGCCGCCGACGCCGCGACCGATGCGCGACGCGCGCGCCGCGCTCGGCGCCGCGATCGAGGCCGTCGCGCGGGACCTCGCGCGCCAGCAGGCGGCCGACGGCGAGGGCGCGACGGCGCTCATCACCTGCCAGGTCAGCGGCGCGGCCGACGATGCCGATGCCCGCGCGATCGCCCGGGCCGTCGTGGCCAGCCAGCTGGTCAAGGCGGCGGTCCACGGCCGCGACCCGAACTGGGGCCGCGTGGCGGGCGCCGCGGGGAACGCCGTCGTCGCCGAGGCGGCCACGCTCGAGGCGGCCGGGCTGTCCGCCGACGAGGCGGCGGCGCGAACCGGCCGGCCCGCCGCGGTGGACCCGTCCCGGATGCGGATCGCGATCGCCGGCCACCTCGTCTACGACGGGACCGCCGGCGGCCCGCTGCCCATCGACAAGGACGTCGTGCGCGAGGCGATGGGCGGCGAGGAGGTCCTCATCCGCGTCGACGTCGGGCTCGGCGAGCGGCACCGGCGAGGCGTTCGGCTGCGACCTCACCGAGGGCTACGTCCGCGAGAACATCGGAAGTACACGCTCGCGTGAGCGAGATCGTCGTCGTCAAGCTCGGCGGGACGACGCTCGCCGAGCAGCAGCAGGTGCTGGCGCGAGGTGGCGCGCGGTCGCGCGCAAGCGGCCGATCGTGCTCGTCCACGGCGGCGGCAAGCGGATGACCGAGTGGCTGGAGCGGCTCGGCATCCCGAGCCGGTTCGAGGGCGGGCTGCGGGTCACCGACCCCGCCGCGCTCGAGGTGGCGGCGGCCGTCCTGCGCGGGGTCGTCAACTCCGAGCTCGTCGCCGCGCTGCGCGACGTCGGCTGCGACGCGGTCGGGCTGTCGGGCGTCGACGGCGGGCTGCTCATCGGGGAGCGGCTGCCGGACGTCGGCCTCGTGGCGCACGTGACGGGGATCCGGCGCGACCTCCTGGACAGCCTCCTCGTCGCCGACCAGGTGCCGGTCGTGGCGCCGCTCGCCCGCGACGAGCAGGGCGTCGTGTGCAACGTCAACGCGGACGACGCCGCGGCCGGGATCGCCGCCGGGCTCGGTGCGCGCCAGCTCGTCCTGCTGACCGACGTCGACGGGGTGCGCGACGCGAGCGGCACGAAGCTCGACTCGATCACGGTCGCGGAGGCCGAGGCGCTCATCGCGGACGGCACGATCAGCGGCGGCATGGTGCCCAAGGTCACGGCCGCCCTCGCGGCGCTCGCCTGGGACGACGCCGAGGCGATCATCGCCGACGGCTCGGCGCCCGACGCGCTCGTCCGCGCGCTCGAGGACCCGACGTTCGGCACCCGCGTCTCCGCCCGGGCCCGCGCGGGTGCGGCCTGACATGGCCGTCCTCGCCCCCAAGCGCGACCGCCACACCGCGATCCGGCGGCTCGTCGCGGACCGCTCGATCGGCTCCCAGTCGGAGCTCGTCGAGGCCCTGTCCGCGCTCGGCTTCGACGTGACCCAGGCGACGGTCAGCCGCGACATCGCGGAGCTCGGCCTGGCCAAGGTCATGCGCGGCGACCGCTCGATCTACGTCAACCCCGAGGCGCTCGGGCCGGGGGCCCGGCCGCCGTCCGACGAGCGGCTGCGCCGGATCCTCGCGGACATCCCCGTCACGATCGGGCGGAGCGGCCTGATCCTCGTCCTCACCGGTCAGCCGGGCACGGCCAACGTCATCGCGCAGGCGATCGACGAGTCCACGCTCACCGAGCAGGTGGGCACGGTCGCCGGCGACAACACGCTCATCGTCCTGTTCCCCGACGAGCCAGCCCTGGAACGATGGCTCGCACGGTTCGCCATGCTCCAGGCGCCGGCCGAGCCGGTGAACGTCCTCACGGAGGCACTCGCCCAATGAAGAAGGTCGTGCTCGCCTACTCCGGCGGCCTCGATACGTCCGTCGCCGTCGCCTGGCTCCGGGAGCAGTACGGCGTCGAGGTCGTGACGCTCACCGTCGACCTCGGCGGCGGCTCGATCCGGGAGGGCGTGGAGCGTCGCGCGCTGAGCGCCGGGGCCTCGAAGGCGTACGTGGTCAACGCGCAGGAGACGTTCATCAGCCAGTACGTCTGGCGCGCGCTCCAGGCCGGGGCGATCTACCAGGGCGCCTACCCGCTGGCGACGGCCCTCGCCCGGCCGCTGCTCGCCCAGCTGCTGGTCGAGGTGGCCCATGCCGAGGGCGCCGACGCCGTCGCGCACGGCTGCACCGGCAAGGGCAACGACCAGGTCCGGTTCGACGTCGCCGTCCATGCCCTCGACCCGGGGCTCGAGGTCGTCGCGCCGATGCGCGTCGGCATGGGCCTGACGCGCGACCAGTCGATCGACTACGCCAACGCGCGCGGCATCGAGCTCCCGATCACCAAGTCCTCGCCGTACTCGATCGACGTCAACCTCTGGGGCCGCTCGTGCGAGACCGGCGTGCTGGAGGACCCGTGGGTCACGCCGCCGGACGACGCCTACGCGTGGACCGTCAAGCCGGGCGATGCGCCCGATCCGGTCGACATCGTCATCGGCTTCGAGGGCGGCATCCCGGTCTCGATCGACGGCGAGCCGCTGGCCGGCCTCGCGCTCGTGGAGCGGCTCCACGACCTCGGCGGGGCGCACGGCATCGGCCGGATCGACCACGTCGAGGACCGGCTGGTGGGCATCAAGAGCCGCGAGATCTACGAGGCGCCGGCCGCGGTGATCCTCCACGCCGCGCACCACGCGCTCGAGGGGCTCGTCCTGAGCAAGGACCAGCTGCGGTTCAACCGGCTCGTCGTCCGACGAGCTCGCCCAGATCATCTACGACGGCCTGTGGTTCAGCGCCCTGTCGCGCGACCTGCGGACGTACGCGCTGTCGAGCCAGCGGGTCGTGTCGGGCGAGGTCCGGATGCGCCTCGACCACGGCACGGCCTCGGTCGTCGGCCGGCGCTCGCCGCTCAGCCTGTACGACAAGAACCTCGCGACGTACGACGAGGGCGACGCGTTCGACCATGCGTCCGCGGTCGGGTTCATCGAGATCTTCGGGCTGCCGCTCCGGGTCGAGGCCGCGCGCCACGGCGCCGTCGGCAAGCACCACGGCGCCGCCTGGACGTGGACCGAGCCGCTCCTCGATGGCCTGCCGACGACCGTCGCGGAGGCCGCGGGGGCGGCGGCCGGCTGAGCCGCCCGATCGGGGCCGGCGCACCGACGGGACGCGGCGCCCGCGCCCGCGTCGTCCGTCCGCAGCACCCGGACGCAACCCGCACGGTGCCGCGCCGTCCCCCATTGCGGGGATGCGCGGCCGACCGGTTGTTCGGTAGGGTTGCGACGTGAGCAGCCCCGACGCGTCCATCTCGGACCCGCCGGTGACCGACGACGAGCCGGTCCCGGGTCCGGGCGCGCGCGCCCCAAGGGCGTCCGACGGCGGCGGCGCCTCGCTCGCGCCGGCCGAGGTCGACCAGCTCGCGTTCCTCCACGAGCTCGCGCAGCTCGCCACGCAGGCGCGCGACTGGGACGAGCTCATGCGCACGCTCGTCGACCGCACGACGCTCGCCCTGGGCGTCGAGGTGTGCTCGTTCTACCTGCTCAACCGCGACGGGGAGCGGCTGACGCTCGCCGCGACCAACGGCCTCGATCCGGAGCAGGTCGGGCGGGTCAGCCTCGCGCTCGGCGAGGGCATCACCGGCCGTGCCGCGGAGGGCCGTGAGCCCGTCCAGTCGACCGACGTCACGGTCGATCCCCGGTTCTCGTGGGTCCGCGGCTTCGACATCCACGGCCTGCACGCGATGCTGTCCGTGCCGCTGATCTGGAACGAGGCGGTCGTCGGCGTGCTCAACGTCCAGACGACCGACATCCGCGAGTTCACCCGCGAGGACGTCGATCTGCTGTCGACGATCGCGGCGCTGCTCGCCGGCATCGTCGAGAAGGGCCGGATGCAGGCCGAGGCCGAGGCGCAGCTCGACCGGCTGAGCCAGCTCGACGCCGCGCGCGCGGAGCTGCTCGCCGTCGTGACCCACGAGCTCCGGACGCCGCTCGCGGTCGTGCGCGCCTACGTCGACCTGCTCGCCGATGCCGCCGCGACGAACGCCGCCGGCCCCGACCGTCGACGCGGTCGAGAACTGGCGGGCCGGCGCCACGGACCAGGTCACGCGGCTCGACCGGCTCGTGGACTCGATCCTCGCGTCGGTGCGCGGCGAGGGGCTGACCGGCCTGCGGCGCGACCCGTTCGACGTCGTGGGCTCGATCTCCGAACACCGTCGGCACGCTCGCGCTCCTCCTCCGCACGCGAGCGGTGCGCTGGGACGCACCGGCGTATGCGATGGTCGCGCGCGGCGACGAGACGCGGTTCCGCCAGGTGCTGGAGCACCTGCTCGACAACGAGGCGAAGTACGCGCCGCCCGAGCAGGCCGTGTCGATCGGCGTGTGGCGGACCGCCGACGAGATCCAGGTCTACATCACCGACGACGGCCCGGGCGTCCCGATCGAGGACTGGGAGGTCGTGTTCCAGCCCTACGTCCGGGTCGACCGCGCGCGGTCACGCGGCTCGGGCATCGGGCTGTTCGCCGCCCGCCGGCTGATGGAGGCGATGGGCGGCCGGGTCTGGATCGAGCGCAACGGCTACGGCGGCTCGCGGTTCATGGTCGCGCTGCCCGTCCAGTAGGCCGGGCCCGCGCCTACCCTCCGGCGGCCACCGCCGACTCGCGCGCCCGCAGCCGCGCATAGCCCGGCTTCACGACCTCGGCGATGAGCCGCAGCCGCTCGTCGAACGGCACGAACGCGCTCTTCATCGCGTTGATCGTCATCCACTCCATCTCGCCGAGGCCGATCCCGAACGCCTCGTCGAGCGCCTTGAACTCGGACGAGACGGACACGCCGCTCATCAGGCGGTTGTCGGTGTTGACCGTGACCCGGAAGCGGAGCCGGCGGAGGAGGTCGATCGGGTGCTCGGCGATCGACGCCGCGCCGCCGGTGTGGACGTTCGACGTCGGGCACATCTCGAGCGGGATCCGCGAGTCGCGGACGAAGGCCGCCAGGCGCCCGAGCTGGACCGAGCCGTCCTCGCGGACCGTGATGTCGTCGACGATCCGGACGCCGTGGCCCAGCCGCTCCGCGCCGCAGAACTGGAGCGCCTCCCAGATCGACGGCAGCCCGAACGACTCGCCCGCGTGGATCGTGATGTGGAAGTTCTCGCGGCGGACATGCTCGAACGCGTCGAGGTGGCGGGTCGGCCGGTAGCCGGCCTCCGGGCCCGCGATGTCGAACCCGACGACGCCCGCGTCGCGCCAGCGGACCGCGCAGCTCGGCGACCTCGATCGAGCGGGCCGCCTGGCGCATCGCCGTCACGAGCGCGCTGATCGTGATCGGGTGCCCGGCCGCGGCCGCGTTCGCCGCGCCCAGCCGGAACCCCTCGAGGTTCGCCCGCACGACCTCGTCGAGCGTCAGGCCCTTCTCGATCGACAGCTCGGGCGCGTAGCGGACCTCGGCGTACACGACGCCGTCCGCGGCGAGGTCCTCGGCGCACTCCGCGGCGACCCGGACGATCGCGTCGTGGTGCTGCATGACGCCGAACGTGTGCTGGAACGTCTCGAGGTACAGCTCGAGGCACTTGCGGTCGGCGCCCCGCCGGAACCAGGCGGACAGCTCGTCCACGTCCTCGGTCGGCAGGTCGGTGTAGCCGAACTCGCGCGCCAGGTCGATGACGGTCGCCGGGCGCAGGCCGCCGTCGAGGTGGTCGTGGAGCAGCGCCTTGGGCGCCTCGCGGATCGTGTCGATCGTCAGCATCCGTCCCTCCTGGGTTGCGGCGGATCGTACCCGGCGCCGATCCGCGAGTCCGTGCGTCCGGGTACGCTCGACAGAGGGCGGGCGCGACCGTCGAGCCTGCGGAGGTGAGCTCGTGGCAACAGGGTGGACGGGTGCCGACGGCGACATCGAGTGGGTCCTCGAGCTGGATCGTGCCGACCTGATCCCCGGGCGACTCGTCGCGGGGCTCGTTCGCATGACCGCGCTCGAGGACGTCCGCGGTCGAGCCGTGATGGTCACGCTCCGAGGTGAGGAGCGCTGGAAGTACGTACGTCCACGCCGGCAAGGCGAGCCACGTCGTCGAGGATCGCGAGGACCTGCCGGCGGTCCCGGATCCGGCTGTCAGGCCCGCATCGAGCTCGCCCGCGGCCAATCACTGCCAGCTGGCGTTCGAGCTCCCGGTACCGGCGCTCGGGCCGCCCACGATCGACGCCGACAAGGCATCGGTACGGTGGACGCTCGAGGCGAAGCTCGACACGCGATGGGTTCGACTCGTCCCTCGAGGCGCCGGTCCGGGTCGCTGCAGCCGACGGCCCTCCTCCGCGCCGGCGTGGTGCACGTCGGGCATGTTCGCGCTGTTCGCGAGTGCCGGCGGGGACGACCGGGGCGACGTGAGCGGTGCTCGGTGGCGCTTGACCCCGATGCCCCTCGTCGCGGGTGCGTCGTTTACCGGCCGGAGTCCGCATCGAGGCGCCGCGGCCGGTAAGCGTCCGCGGCGATCCGGTGCGGAGCTGACGGGTCGACCGTGGCGGTGACCGACCCGGAGGGCCACTAGGACGAGCTCATTGCGGTCCGGGCTGAGCTGCCGACGCCGACGATGCTGCACGGCAGCGATCGAGTTCGGGGTCGACGGCGTCCTCGACGCCGACGTCCGCGCCGACCGGCGGAGCTGCGGCATGGCAGCGCACAGTCTGCCCGGTTCGAGCGTGATCCTCGACCGCGCGTGCGACCCTGGATCAACAGCTGGTGCGCGAGGTCACGATCGCGGGGACGCACGGAGCTCTGAGCGGCAGTGCCGACCCGACGGCATGTCCGTCGAACGACCGATGACCGATCCGTGCGCCGGTCCTACACTCTCGCGACGATGAGCCTCGTGCGTCCGGTGCAGAGCCCCTTGCTGGTGGGTCGTGACGAGCTGCTCCAGCTCGCCGAGCGACGCATCGAGGAGGCTGCCGCGGGACGCGGCCACATGCTGATCCTCGCGGGCGATGCGGGTATCGGCAAGACGCGGCTCCTCAGCGCCATCGAGCGCCGGGCGACGGCCGCCGGGTTCCGGATCGGACAGGGCGACCTGTCGCCCCATGACCGCGAGGTGCCGCTGGCGTCGATCCTCGACCTCGCTCGGACCATCAGCCGGCGCGAGGCGTTCGGCACGCTGGGCACGCGACATCCTCGACCTGCAGCGCGGCAAGGGCGCCGACCGGCTCGCGCATCGCCAGGTGCTCGTCCACGAGGTCGCGGACCTGATCCTCGACGCGATCGACCGGCCGACCCTGCTCGGCGTTCGACGACCTCCAGTGGTCCGACGAGCTCAGCCTCGAGGTCATCGGCGAGCTCGTCGCGTCGCGGCCGCCAGCGCCCGCTGCTGCTCGTCGGCGGGCTATCGGCGCGGGCGAGCTCCCCGCGGGCTCGACGCATCGCGAGTGGCGCGCGCGGCTGCTCAGCCAGCGGCATCGGCGAGGAGGTCCGGCTCGAGCCGCTGACGTACGAGCAGACCGCGCTCGTGACGACGCTGATCCTCGGCAGCGGGCTGCCCGGCCTCGCGCGAGGTGGTCCAGGCCGTCTACGAGCGCACCGACGGCATCCCGCTCCACATCGAGGAGCTGCTCGCCGCGCTCCGCGACGCGGGCAGCTCGACGGGCGGACGATCCGCGACGCGCACGTGCCGGACACGATCGAGGACGCCGTCCTCGCCCGGTACGGCCGCCTGTCGCCGGACGCCCGGGCCGTGGCGCGGGCCGGTGCCGTGATCGGCCGCTGCTTCGTCCCGGAGGTCGTCGCCGGGCTCCTCGACCGTCCGCTCGCAGACCTCGACGCCCCGATCGAGGAGCTCGTCCAGCACTCGTTCCTGCATCCGTTCAACTACCTCGACCGCGGGCTACTACGACTTCCGCCACCAGCTGCTGCGCGACGCGCTGTACGGCACCGTCCAGGCCGGCGAGCTCCGGCGGCTCCATGCCCGCGCCGGCGAGTTCGGCGCGATCCTCGACGGCGCATCCGAGGTCCACGCGTCGCTCCACTTCGAGCGCGCCGGGCTCCGAAGCCAGGCCTACCGGGCGGCGCGGGCCGGCGCGGAGGCCGCGGGCCGCCTCTCGAGCCGGCGCGAGTCGTACGAGCTCTATCGGCGGGCGGTCCGCAACATGCCGTCGGACATGCCGCCGGCCGAGCTCGCGCAGCTGTATGTCGCCTACGCCGATTCGGCGGCCTCGATCGACGACGCCGAGATGATGGTGTCCGCAGGCGACGAGGCCCGACGCCACTTCCTGGCGGCCGGCGATCCAGCTCCATGCGGCCGAGACCCTGCTGTTCGTCGCGAATGCCCTGTCCCGTCAGGCCGCCCCGATCGCCGAGCGCACCGCACTCACCGATACCCTGGAGGCCGAGCTCGCGGCATGCCCCCAGCGACGAGAGGTCGCTGGTCGAGTGCGACTCGCATCTCTATCGCGCGATGTGGGCGCTCGAGGTGC
>CAVXNF010000008.1:0-354995 GCA_963763075.1 uncultured Chloroflexia bacterium
CGGACCTGCTCGTGGTGCCCCGACACGAGGACGGGCGGCACGGCCTGGCCGTCGAACTCGGCGGGCCGCGTGTACTGCGGGTATTCGAGCAGCCCGGCGGCGAACGACTCCTCGGCGGTCGACGCCTCGTCGATGGCCCCCGGCAGCAGGCGGAGCACCGCGTCGATGATCACGAGCGCCCCGAGCTCGCCGCCGGTCAGCACGTAGTCGCCGATCGAGAGCTCGCGGTCGACGAGGGCGCGGACGCGCTCGTCGACGCCCTCGTAGCGCGGGCACAGGAAGATGACGTGCGATGCCGCGGCCAGGTCATGGGCGACGGCCTGGCGGAACGGCTCGCCGACCGGGTCGAGGAGGATCACGATCGAGTCCGGGCGCCGGAGCGCATCGAGCGCCGCCGCGACGACGTCGACCCGCAGGACCATGCCGGCCCCGCCGCCGTACGTGTAGTCGTCGACGGTCCGATGCCGTCCCAGGCCCCACTCCCGGAGATCGTGGACGCGGACGGTGGCGAGGCCGCGCTCGAGGATCCGCCCCGGGATGCTCTCGCGCAGCGGCCCTTCGACCATCGGCGGGAACAGCGTGAGGACGTCGATCTCGAGCATCAGCCCGGGTCCGGGTCGGCGTTCTCGGCGGCCTCCGCGTCGGGTGCCGGGCCCTCGTCCGTGCGGGGCCGGCTCGGCCGGCAGCGGCTGCCTCGGGGCCGGCCTTCGACTTCCGCGACCGGCTCGGGTTGGGCGGCCGGCGCTCGCGGGGCCGGACGTAGTCGTCCTCCACGGGGCGCGCGTCGAGGGCCAGCGCGTCGAGGTCCACGATCAGCTCGCCGCGCTCCGGGGCGAGGTCGGTGACGATGCCGTGGACGCCCGGGATGTCGATCTCGCCGCGGGGGCCGCGCACGACGAACACCTCGGCCCCGCCTGCACGGTAGATCTCGACGATCCGGCCGAGCTCCTCGCCGTTGGTGCCGCGGACCTCGAGCCCCTCGAGCTCGCTCCACAGCCAGCGGCCGGGCTCGCGGGGCTCGTCGGGCTTGTCGATCTCGAGGTACAGGCCCCGCAGGGCATCGGCGGACGAGCGGTCGGGTGCCTCGCGGAAGCGCAGCCACCAGCCCGGCCCGTCGGCGACCGCCGACGACTCGACGATCGTCAGCGTGCGCGTGGATCCCTCGCGGTAGAGCGTGGCGCCCACGGGAAAGCGCTCCTCCGGGGTGTCCGTGAGGAGCTCGATGCGAACCTGTCCGCGCAGGCCGCGAAGCCCGCGCACGAGCCCGACGGTCAGGCGCTCGGGTGCGCCGGACGCGTCCGGTCCGCTGGCGGGTTCGTCGCGCGGGGTCCTGGGAGCCACGGGTGGCCCCTGGGTCAGACGATCTCGAGGCTGACCGGCTCGCCGGAGCGGGCGCTGGTCACCTTGAGGAGCGTGCGGAGGGCCTTGGCGACGGAGCCATTGCGCCCGATGACCTTGCCCATGTCGGACTCGGCCACGTGCAGCTCGATGACGGTGCCGTCCTCCCCGTTGACGACCTCGACCGTGACGGCCTCGGGATCATCGACGAGGGACTTCGCGACGTACTCGACCAGGTCGGCGGCTGCCATCGGGGCCCTACTTCGCTGCCGGCGTGATGCCGGCGTTCTTGAACAGGCGCTTGACGGTGTCGCTGGGCTGGGCGCCCTTCGACAGCCAGTCCTTGGCCTTGGCCTCGTCGATCTGGAGCGTGATCGGGTCGGTGCGGGGGTTGTAGTGCCCGATCGTGTCGATCGCGCGCCCGTCGCGGGCGGAACGGCTGTCGGCGACGACAAGCCGGTAGGTCGGCTGCTTGGTCGCGCCGACGCGGGTCAGGCGAATGCGAACGGCCATGGGGTGCGGTTCTCCTCCGGTGCTCGGGCCCTGGGCAGGGCCCGCTGTGGGTGGGCGGTGGGGTGGTGGTGGTGCGAGGTCAGTCGTCGGACACGCGGACGATGACGGTACCGCGGTCCAGGTCCGTGCCTGGCGTGAACGTGCCGATCACGGAGTCGAACGCCTCGAGGTACGGCTTGAGGTCCGCCTCGTACTCGGCCGTGTCCTCGGCGGACAGCTGCGTCTCAGCGAGGCCGCGGAGGCCGATGACGTCGATCCAGAACAGGGCGCTGTGGGAGGTGCCGGCCTGGGCCATCGCCTCGGAGAACCGCTCGGTCTGCGCGAGCGAGGCCCCGGTCCGGGCATCGAGGACGGCCTTGGTGAAGTCGGTCCCGACGCCGAGCACGACGACCGTGTCGGTCGCGGCGAACGAGATGCTGAGGTCGGCGGGGAGCGGGGCGGCGAACGCGTCCACGCCCTCGAGATCGCCGAGGTGGATCGTGGTGATCGTGGTGCCGGCGTAGTCCTCGTCGGTCACGGTGATCCCGGCCTGGCCGCCGGCGAGGGCCAGGAGGCCGCGCAGCTTGGTGAACAGCTGCTCCGCGGCCGCCGCGTCGGTGGGCGTGATGACGATCCCGCCGCCGACCTGCTCGCCGTCGCGGGTGACGGCGATGCCGCCCTCCCCCATCCAGCCGGTGATGGCGTCCCAGCCGCCCACGATCTGGAGCGCCTGGTCGAGCTGGGTCAGGCCCTCGGCGACCTCGGGCTCCGTGGCGGCCGCGTCCTTGACCATGGTCAGCGTCTCGCCCAGGTCGTGGCCCTCGGCGAGGAACACGGTCGTCGGCGGGAGCACGGACGCGAGCGTCGTGTTCGTGGGATCGGCCGGGCCGAGCGCCTCGAGGTGCGGGTTGCGGGTCTCGATGATGAACGCGCCGTCCTGGACGCGGACGGAGCCGACGGCCCAGGTGAGCTGGTTGGCCGCGGCGGGCAGGTTGGGCATCAGCGAGGCGGCGTCGCCGGCCAGCGTCTCGACGCCGTCGACGAGGCCTTCGGCGTCGACATACGACAGCGCGAGGCGGTCGCCGCTCACGGTCATCTCGGCTTCCTGGAACTGCTTGACCGTGTTGAGTCCGTTCGTGCCGCCGGTATCGATCGCGGCCTTGACCGACGCAACGTCGCCCACGGCGAGGACCGGGCCGACGACGGCGTACGCGGCCTGCTTCGGGGCCATCGGCTTGGCATCGCCGGCCGCGGCCGGCGTGACGGTGGTGATCGTCGTGCCGTTGTAGGTCTCGGTGGTCGTGCTGCTGGGGGTGTCCCCGCTGGTCACGATCCCGTCGGCCCACGCCTGGGCCTTGGCGGCATCGGTGACGCTTGCAAGCACGAGCGCGCGGGCACCGCCGGTCACGTCGTCGATCGACGCCGGGAGCGGCCCGACGCTGACGGACAGCTGGCGGCCGAACCACGGGTCGACGTCCTGCGACCACGACTGCTCGCCGTCGGTCCCGGAGCTGACGAGCTGGTCGAGCACCTCGTTGAGCTTCATCGGGAACGCCGCCTGGTCGTCGAAGCCGGGGAAGGCGCTCATGACCTCGGCGAGCTCCGCCTGCTGCGTGCCCGGCAGGTCGAGCCGCAGCTCGGTGTAGACGAGGCTGTCGGCCGGTGCCCAGGCGAGGACGTCCGGGTCGCCCGAGTCGCCGGTGAGCAGCATCGTGGCCGCGGCCGCGACGCCCGCCACGACGAGCACGAGTGCCCCGACGCCGAGCCAGCGGAGCCGGCTGCCACCGCCGCGCGAGCGGCTCGTCGCGGCAACGGGCGAGGTGGTGACGGGGTCACCGGCGTCGGGCGTACCGGGCGCGGCGGGCGGCGCGAACACGGGCGCTTCGGCGGGCGCCGGCGCCGATGCCGGCGGCTCGTAGCGCTGGGTCGGATCCTGGTCGGTCATCGTGTGCTCCCCCGCCGCCTAGCGGCGTCCCAGCAGCTGGCCCATGGCGGCGCGCTTGCCGCCGGCACCCGAGAGCTGCTTCATCAGCTTCTGCATCTCGCCGAACTGTTTGACCAGCTTGTTGACCTCGGGGAGCGAGGTCCCCGAGCCCTTCGCGATCCGTCGGCGGCGCGACGCGTTCAGCACGCCCGGCTCCCGCCGCTCGCGCGGCGTCATCGACAGGATGATCGCCTCGACGCGCTTGAGGTCGCCGCGGTCGACGGCGTCCTGCGCCTCCTTGGCCATGCCCCCCATGCCGGGGATCATCCCCATCAGCTGGCCCATCGGGCCCATCTTCTGCATCTGGCGCATCGAGGACAGCATGTCCTCGAGCGTGAACGAGCCCTTGCGGACGGACTCCTCGAGCTGCGCCGCCTGCTTGTCGTCGAACGCCTCCTGGGCGCGCTCAGCGAGCGTCACGACGTCGCCCATGCCGAGGATCCGGCCCGCCAGCCGGTCCGGGTGGAACACCTCGAGCGCGTCGGTCTTCTCGCCGGTGCCGAGGAACTTGACCGGGATGCCCGTCACCGCCCCGATGGACAGGGCCGCGCCGCCGCGCGCGTCGCCGTCGATCTTGGTGAGCACGAGGCCCGTGACCGACACGGCGCCCGCGAAGCCCTGCGCGACGGTGACGGCCTCCTGGCCGGTCATCGCGTCGACGACGAGGAGCGTCTCGACCGGCTTGGTCGCGTCGGCGACGGCCCGGATCTCGGCCATCAGCGCGTCGTCGATCGTGAGCCGGCCCGCGGTGTCGATGATCACGACGTCGCGGCCGATCCGCTTCGCGTGCTCGATGCCCTGGCGGGCGATGTCGACGGTCGGCGTCCCGACCGGGGCGCGATAGACGGCGATGTTGAGCGCAGTTGCCGAGCGTCTCGAGCTGGTCCGCGGCGGCCGGGCGGTACGGGTCCGCGGCGATGAGCAGCGGCTGACGGCCCTGCTTCACGATGTGCTTCGCGAGCTTCGCGGCGGACGTCGTCTTGCCCGAGCCCTGGAGGCCCACGAGCGCGACGACCGCGGGGCTGCCCACCAGCCGGAACGTGCGGTCGCCCGCCGACAGGAGCGCGGTGAGCTCCTCGTGGACGATCTTCACGACCTGCTGGCCGGCGGTCAGGCTGTCGAGGATCTCCGCACCGATCGCGCGCTCGCGCACGCGGGCGACGAAGTCCTTGACGACCTTGAAGTTGACGTCGGCCTCGAGCAGGGCGAGGCGGACCTCGCGCATCGCGGCGTCCACGTCGGCCTCGGTCACGCGGCCACGACCGGTCAGCCCGGCGAGGGTCTTGCGGAGGCGATCGCTGAGGTTGTCGAACATGCGGAGACGGCGACCCTGATCGTGAATGGTGGTGACGGCCGCGCGGCAAGGCCGGGCGGGTGGTGCGCGGGTTCTGGCGACACCGAGGCCGTCGGAGTGTAGCCGACCTCCCCGGCGCTGTCGTCCGCGGCGCCGGGCGCGGGGCCAGCGCGGGTCGTCGGCCGGCGCGCTGGGGCCCGCTACCCTCGCACGGTGATCGACCCCGCGTCCGACCCGATCCCCGACCCGTCGGACGCGCTCGCCACGCCGAGCCTCCGCAAGAACAGCGCGTTCGTGCGCGTGTGGAGCGCGGCGACGATCTCGGTGTTCGGCTCGTTCGTGACCCGGATCGCCCTGCCGTTCGTCGCGATCCTGACGCTCAACGCGGGGCCGCTCGAGGTCGCGCTGCTGCGGGCGGTCGAGCTGGTGGCGGCGCTGCTGGTCGGGTTCGTGGCCGGGGCGTGGGTCGACCGCCTCCGCCGGCGGCCGGTGCTCATCTGGGCGGACCTCGTGCGGGCTGCGCTGCTCGGCTCGATCCCGCTGGCCGCGGCAGGCGGGTGGCTGACGCTCCCACAGGTGTACCTCGTCGCGATCGTCGCGGCCATCTGCACCACGTTCTTCGACCTCGCCGACCGCGCGTACCTGCCCACGATCGTGCCGCGCTCCGAGCTGCTGCGCGCCAACGGCGCCATGTCGGCCACGTCGGCCGCGGTCGAGTTCGCCGGGTTCGGCGCCGCCGGCGTGCTCGTCGCGCTGCTGACCGCGCCCATCGCGATCCTCATCGATGCGGTCACGTTCGTGGTATCGGCCGTGATCCTGGGCACGATCCGCGCGCCCGAGGGGCCGCCGCCGCCGAAGAGCCGACCGCGAGCCGGTGCTGACCGAGATCGCCGCGGGACTGCGGGTCGTCGTCTCCGATCCCATCCTCCGCGGGCTGACCGCCGGCACGATGGGCCTGTCCGCGATGTGGGGCGTCGTCGGGGCGAGCTGGCTCCTGTACGCGACCGACGAACTCGGCCTCGAGCCGGCGGTGATCGGGGTCGTCGCGGCGCTCGGCGGGTTCGGGTCGCTGCTCGGGGCGGTCGTCGCGGGCAGGGTCGCCGGGCGGATCGGCGTCGGACGCGCGGTGATGGGATCGCTCGTCCTCGCGGCGCTCGCAACCATGCTCATCCCGCTGGCGCCGGCCGGGGCGCCGCTGATCGCGGTCGGGTTCCTCCTCGCGCAGCAGCTGATCGGCGACTCGGCGATCACGGTGTTCGACGTCACCGAGGTGTCCGTCCGGCAGGCACGGGTCCCGGAGCGCCAGCTGGGCCGCGTGAACGGGACCGTCCATACCGCCGCGGTCGTCGCGCAGCTCGCGGGGACGCTGCTCGGCGGCATCATCGCGGCCGTGTTCGGGCTGCGCGTCGCGCTGGTGCTGGGCCCGATCGGCGTCGTCCTCGGGCTGATCGGCGTGTGGCTGTCACCTGTCCGCCGCCAGCAACTGGTCGAGCCGGTCGCCACGCCCGGAGCGCCCGCCGGCTGAGCCCTAGTCGAACAGCGCCTCGACGAACGACTCGGGGTCGAACGGGAGCAGGTCCTCGGCCTTCTCCCCCACCCCGACGAACCGGACCGGGACGCCGAGCTGGTGCTCGATCGCGAACACGATCCCGCCCTTCGCGGTCGAATCGAGCTTCGTGAGCACGACGCCGGTGAGCCCGACCGCCTCGTGGAACGCCTTCGCCTGGACGAGGCCGTTCTGGCCGGTCGTCGCGTCGAGGACGAAGAACGTCTCGACCACCGCGCCGGGCAGCCGCTTGTCGATGACCCGGCGCACCTTCGACAGCTCGTCCATCAGGTTGGACTTCGTGTGCAGGCGGCCGGCCGTGTCGGCGATGAGGATGTCCGCGCGACGCGCGATCGCGGCGTCGAGGGCGTCGAACACCACCGCCGCGGGATCCGCGTTCGGGGCGTGGGCGACGATCTCGGAGTCCGTCCGCTGGGCCCAGATGCGGAGCTGGTCGATCGCCGCGGCGCGGAACGTGTCCGCGGCGGCGAGGACGACGCGCCGGCCGTTCGCGCGCTCGCGCGCGGCGAGCTTGCCGATGGTCGTCGTCTTGCCCGTGCCGTTGACGCCCGACGACGAGGACGATCGCCGGGCCGCCCTCGACGGCGGGCGTGGGCTCCCAGTGGCTCGCGTCGCGCGGCGCGAGGAGCGCCGTCAGCCGGCCGCGGACCGCCTCCTCCGCCGTCATGTTGCGCTGGCGGCGGGCCTGCTCGACGACGTCCATCGCGACCTCGGCGCCGATGTCGCCGGTGATGAGGATCTCCTCGATCTCGTCCCAGTCGGCGTCGATCCCGCCGCCGAACGCGGTGCGCAGCCGGGCGCCGAACCCCTCGCGCGAGCGCTCCAGGCCGGCCTCGAGCGCCTCGCGCTCGCGCTCGCGACGGGCCTCGTCGGCCTTCTCGGGGCTGTAGTCGGCGCCCCAGGCGTACGTGACCTCGGGCTCGGCGCGCCGGCGCCGCTTCCTCCTCGACCGGGCGCACGATCGGGGCGGGCTCGACGACGCCGTGGCCACCCAGCAGCGCGCCGGGTCCCTCGGCGAGGTCCCACTCGAGCTCGCTCGGCTCCGGGACGGCCTCGTCGGGCGATCCCTGCTTCCACTCCTCGCCGATGAGGTCGGGCTCGGGAGGCTCGCCGGGGATAGAGCGACTCGACCATGCCCGGCGGCGTCTCGGGCGAGGGCTCCTCGTCCGGCGGCGGCTGGACGGCCTCCGGCTCGTCGTGGTCGAGGGGCTGCTCGGGCTCGTCCGACGAGCCGCGGCGGAAGAAACGCAACGGGGCCTCCGGGTCAGCCGGCCTCGCCGGCCATGACCGCGCGGGCCTCGGTCCGGCGGGTGTCGGCGATGGCCTGCGCCTCGTCGAGGCGGAGGCTGATGACGCGACTGACCGAATCGTCGCCGACCGTGACGCCGTAGAGCGCGTCGGCGGCCTCGATCGTGCCGCGGTTGTGGGTGATGACGATGAACTGCGTCCTGTCGGCCAGCTCCCGCAGCGCGTCGGTGAACCGGCTCACGTTGGCCTCGTCGAGCGCCGCGTCGACCTCGTCGAGGACGCAGAACGGGGCGGGCCGCACCTCGAGCATCGCGAACAGGAGCGCGACCGCGGTCAGCGACCGCTCCCCGCCCGAGAGCATCGACAGGGCCTGGGGCTTCTTGCCCGGTGGCCGGGCGGTGATCTCGATCCCGGTCGCCGACAGGTCGGTGGGGTCGGTCAGGATCAGCTTCGCGAAGCCGCCCCCGAACAGCTGCTGGAACCGCCGGTCGAAGGCGAGCTCCAGCTGGGCGAACGTCGTCCGGAACTGGGTCGCGATGAGCTCGTCGAGGTCCGCGATGAGCTGGCGGGTGCGGGCGATGGCCTCGCGCAGGTCCTTGTCCTGGGCGTCGAGCGTCTCGAGCCGCTCCCGCACCGCGCGGTACTCGTCGACGGCGAACGGGTTCGCGGCGCCGAGCTCGTGGAAGCGGCGGCGGAGCGTCGCGAGCCGGCCCGGTGACGGCAGCTCGCCGGCCGCCGCCTCGGCTGCCCAGCGCGGGGCGAGCTCGTCGAGCGCGGTCTCGAGGAGGCGGGTCTCGCGCGTGCCCTCGGTGACGCCGGTCGGATCGTCGTTCGCCTCGTCCTCGTCCTCGTCGGCAGCCGCCGTCTCGGTCGCGTCGGCCCCGTCGGCATCGGCCCGCCTCGGCTCGGCGTCGGCGTCCTCGTCGGCGTCCTCGTCCGCGGCGTCCTCGTCGTCGGCGGGCACCTCGATCCCGGCCGCCTCGGCCAGGTGGCGCAGGCCGACCTCGCCAAGCCCGGCCAGCTCGACCAGCAGCTGCTCGCGCAGCCCGTCGAGCCCCAGCCGCGCCTCCATCGCCGCGACGTCGGCGCCACGAGCGCGATCGTCGGCGGCGCGCAGTCGCTCGCGTGCGGCCGTCGCGGCACGCTCCGCCTCGGCGAGCCGCGCCCGCTCGGCGCGATCGTCGGCGAGCAGCCCCTCGAGCGTGGCGCGTGCGGCAGCCTCCCGGGCGGTCGCCGCCGCGAGCTCGCCCGCGACCTCGTCCCGCTCGTCGCCGGCGGTCCGCTCGCGATCGCCGAGCCCCGCGAGGTCGCGGTCCGCGCTCGAGATGCGACCCTCCGCGAGGGCCACCGCGGCCTCGGCCCGGGCGCGGCGACCCTCGGCGTCGCGGCGGATCCGCTCCTGCGTCGCGACCTCGCCCGCGAGGCCGTCCCGGCGCCCGCGGAGCTCGGTTGCCCGCGACTCCCAGGCGCCGATCGCCTGCTGCTCGTCGGCGGGGACCGCTGCCCGCCCGGCGTCGCCGGAGGACGGGGCGTCGAGCACCGCCAGGGCGGCCGTCGCCCGCTCGGCGTCGGCGGCCAGGCGCTCGGCCTGGGTCAGGTGCCACGCCGCCTCGCGCGCCGCAGCTTCGAGCGCACGGCCGGCGGCCCGCTCCGCGTCCTCTGCGCGGCGGCGATCCGAGGCGGCCGCGGACTCGGCGGCTCGCGCCCGGTCGAGCGCGGCCCGGGTCTCGGTCGCGGCGGCAGTCGAGCGTGTCGTGTCCGCCTCGGCGGCGTCCGCCTCCGCCTGGAGGGCCTCGGCCTCGCGGGCCAGCCGGTCCGCCTCGGCCCGCCGCTCGAGGGGCGAGTCGCCACGGCCGATCCGCACGGTGAACGGGTCGACCACCGCCTCGCCGTCCCGGAGGACCGCGAGCCACCCGAGCGGGAGCGCCGGCTGGATGGCGAGCGCCGCCTCGAGATCGGGCACCCACACGACGCGCGCGAGCAGTGCCCGGGCCGCGCCGGTCGGGTCGCGGCGGACCGCGTCCGCGAGCCGTCCGCCGGCCGCGGCTGCCAGCGCGTCGTCGAGACGCCGCAGCTCGGCCGCGGTCCCGCCGCCGGGCGCCCGGTCCGCAGCGGCGATGCGCTCGCGGACGACGACGTGCCCGCGTTCGGACCCGAGCGACCGCGCGCCGCCCTGCTCCACGAGATACGCCCGGGCCAGCTCGCCCAGCGCGGCCTCGACGGCCGGTCGCAGCGACGGCTCGACGCCGAGGTCCTCGTCCACGCGCGTCCCGCCGAGACGCTTCGCGGCGCGGGCGATGCCGCGGTCCTCCTCCTCGGCCCGGCGGCGCTCGAGCTGCTCCAGGCGGCCGCGCGCGCCCGCGAGCATCGTGCCGGCTCTCGCGGCCCGCTCCGCGACTGCCCGTCGCGTGCCCTCGGCGGCGTCCGCGGCGGCGCGGGCCGCCTCCCGTGCGGCGACCGCCTCGCCCTCGGCCGCGGTCGCCGCCGCGAGCGCGGAACGAGCGTCGGTGAGGGTCGTCTCGAGCTGCGCGCGGCGTGTCTCGGACTCGGTCGCTCGGGATCGCTCGTCCGCGGCCCGGCGGATGCCTTCGGCGGCGCGACGGCGCGCGGTCTCGGACTCCGCCGCGCGCGCGGACTCGGCCCGGCGCAGGGCGGTCAGCTCGTCGCCGCGCGCGCGGGACGCTGCCCGGAGGGAGCCGAGCTCGGACAGGGCCTCGGCGAGGGCACGATCCGCCTCCGCGAGCGCCGCCTCGAGCTCCAGGTCGCGCTCCGGGACCGCCTCGGCGAGGATCCGCCGGTGGGCGGCGAGGTCCGCCTCCGCGGCCGCGCGCTCGGCCGCGATCCGCTCCCGGTCGCGTGCCGTCGCCGCGATCTCGCCCGAGGCGCGCGCCTCGCGCAGCCCCAGCGCCGTCAGCGCGGCACGGGCCGTCTCGTGATGTGCCCGCCGCTCGCGCTCGGCCTCCGCCCGGGTCGCCATCGACGATGCGATCTCGCCGACCGCCGTCTCCGCGGTCTCGAGCGCCTCGAGGGCCGAACCGGTCTCGGTGCGCAGCGCGTCCCGGCGCGCCTCGGCGGTTGCCGCCCGACCCGCCGCGTCGTGCCATCGCCCGTGGGCCGCGGCGATCAGCGCGGCGGCCAGCTCCTCGCCCGCCGTGCGCCGGGTCGCCTGCTGCTCGGCGAGCTGGCCGAGCCGTCGCGCCTGTGGCCGGAGCTCGGCCAGGATGTCCTCGACCCGGGCGAGGTTGCCCTCCGCCTCGGTCAGCTGGTCCTCGGCCTTGCGCCGGCGCCGCTCGTGGCGCCGGACGCCGGCAACCTCCTCGAACAGCGGCCGCCGCTCCTCGGGCCGGAGGGCGAGCGCCTGGTCGACCATGCCCTGCCCGATGAACAGGAACGCGTTGTCGGCGAGGTTCGCCGCGTCGAGCAGGTCCTGGAGGTCGCGCAGGCGCACGCGCTGCTTGTTGAGCAGGTAGTCGTTCTCGCCGCTGCGGTACAGCCGGCGCCCGAGCTCGAGCACGCTGTACTCCACGGGCAGCAGCCCGTCGGCGTTGTCGAGGACGAGCGTCACGTCGGCCATGCCCTGGGCGCTGCGCTTCTCCGACCCCGCCCAGATGACGTCCTCGCTCTTGCGGATCCGGAGCGACCGGCCCTGCTCGCCCAGCGCCCAGCGGAGCGCGTCGGCAAGGTTCGACTTGCCCGAGCCGTTGGGCCCGACGACGGCGCTGATGCCCGGCCCGAACTCGACCAGCGTCCGCTCGGCGAACGACTTGAACCCCTGGACGCGGAGGCCGAGGAGCCGGGCCGGGGCGGTCACGAGCCGATCCCCTCGTCGTCGGTCCCGATGGGCTCGCCCTCGGTGAACACCGGCTCCGCATCGCCGACGGCGGCACTCGCGACCGAGGCGGCGGCCTTGGCGGCCCGGGCGGCGAGCCGCTCCGCCTTGAGCACGTCGAGCGCCTGGGCGGCGGCGGAGGTCTCGGCGACCCGGCGCGACGGCCCCTCGCCGGTCCCCAGCACCCGCCCGTCGACGAGGACCTCGATCCGGAACCGCTTCTCGTGGTCCGGACCCGACCGCCTCGAGGAGGTGGTAGACGGGCCGCTCGCCGGTCGTGCGCTGGGTGTGCTCCTGGAGCCGCGACTTCGGGCTCTTGAGCGTGGTCAGCGTGAGATCGGCCGAGATCTCGGCCTCGGCGCGCTCGTGGATCCAGTCGCGCGCGGCCTCCCAGCCGAGGTCGAGGTAGATGGCGCCGATCAGCGCCTCGAACGCGGAGGCGAGGAGCGACGGCCGGACGCGGCCGCCACGCTGCGCCTCGCCCTCGCCGAGCAGGAGGAACTGGCCGAGGTCGAGCCGCGCGGCGAGCCGGGCGAGGCCGGGCGTGCTGACGATCGCCGCTCGGCGGGCCGACAGGACGCCCTCGTCATCGAGCGGATGGCGCCGGTACAGCGCGTCCGAGACGGCGAGGTTGACCACGGCGTCGCCGAGGAACTCCAGCCGCTCGTTGTGCCCCCGCGCGGCGTCGGGGTGCTCGTGGAGCCAGCTGCTGTGGACAAGCGCCTGCTCGAGCAAGGCGCGATCGCGGATCGGAAGCCCGAGTCGCTCCGTCAGCGCGTCGGCCGGGTGCTGCATCGCAGTCCCGGTCCGCGGCGACTAGGAGGAGTGCTCGTCGATGTAGTCGACGGCGTCCTGCACGGTCCGGATCTTCTCGGCGTCCTCGTCGGAGATCTCGGTCCCGAACTCCTCTTCGAGGCTCATGATGAGCTCGACGAGGTCCAGGGAGTCGGCATTCAGATCGTCGACAAACGACGCCTCGGGGTTGACTTCCGCCTCGTCGACGCCGAGCTGCTCGATGACGATCTTCTGCAGCCGATCGTACGTGCTGGCCACCGATTCCCTCCTGATCCGGGGTGCTACCGGGTTGCGCTCTGGTCGCGGGCAACTCGCCCGAGCACGCCGTTCATGAGCCGACGCATCGGATCACCGGAGTAGGTCCGTGCGAGCTCGACCCATTCGGCAATTGCCACCCGGGCCGGCGTCGCGGGGGAGTGTAACACCTCGGATAGGCCACAACGGAGCAGGGCGCGGTCCATCCGCGCGAGCTGGACGACGGGGTATTGGGGAGCCGCCGCGGTGATCGTCGCGTCCAGCGTGTCACGGTGCCGGACCACGTTCGCAACCAGCTCGCGGGCGAGCGAAGAGGCGACCTCGTCGCCCTCCGTGGCGAGGTGCCGCTCGAGGATCGCGTCGGCCGTCCGCTGGCCGAACTCGGCCTCGAACACGGACGCGAGCGCGAGCCGGCGGCCGGCCCGGCGGCTGCGGACGTGCTCCTCGTTGCTGCCGCGCTTCGCGCGGGCCTCGTCAGGCTCCGACGCCATCGACCAGGACCGTGACCCCGCCGAGCTCCATGCCGAGCAGCCGCTCGACGGCACCCTCGACGGCGGCGCGGACCTGCGCGGTGAGCGGGACGAGCCGCTGGCGCGGACGGGCGACGAGCCAGACCGTGACGTGGACACGGCCGTCGGCGACGCGGACCCGGATCGGGTTGCCGCCGAGCGCGTCACGCCAGGCCGGTCCGCCGCGGCCGACCCGCAGGACGCCGGGGACCTCGAGCGCGGCCAGCCGGACCGTGTCGCGGATGACGCGCGGCCCGACCGTGAGCGTGGCCATCAGCTGCCCTCGCGGGCGACGACGGGGTCGGCCGAGCCCGCGTCCGCGGGATCCGTCTCGATCGCGGCCAGCGCCTCGTCGACGTCGCTCGACGCGCGCGGCAGGCCGGCATGGACGGCGTCATGCCCGGCCTCGGCCTCGGCCAGCGCGTCCGCGGCGAGCGCCTCGGCGATCCGCTCGGGGACCCGCTCGCGTGCGGTGGTGGCGCCGACCCGGACCGCGTGCTCGATCATCCGCCGCTTCGCCCGGCCGTGGGTGATGATCACCGCGCCCCGGACGCCCAGCAGCGGCGATCCGCCGACGGCCTCGTAGTCGAACACCTGGCGGATCCGGCCGATCCCCGGCCGCATCAGGAGGTACGCGAGCCGGCCCCGGAGCGACGCGCGGAACTCGGCGCGCCACAGGTCGAAGATGAAGCCCGACAGGCCCTCGAAGAACTTGATCACGACGTTGCCGAGGACCGCGTCGCAGACCACGACGTCGGCCATCTGCTTGGTCAGGTCCTTGCCCTCGACGTTGCCGACGAAGTTGAGGTTGGTCTCGTCGATCAGCTCGGTCGCGCGCTGGACCCGGGCCTCGCCCTTGCCCTTCTCCTCGCCGATCGAGAGCAGCGCGACCCGCGGGCGGTCCACGCCCAGGACGCGCTCGGAGAAGATCGCGCCCATGCGCGCGTACTGCGCGAGGTTCTCCGCGGTGGAGTCGGGGTTGGCGCCGATGTCGAGCAGCACGAACGGCCGGCCACCGGACGGGATCTGGATCGCGAGGCCCGGCCGGTCGACGCCCTTGAGGCGTCCCAGCCGGAGGACGGCGGCCGCCATGCCCGCGCCCGTGTGGCCCGCGGTCACGACCGCGTCGGCCTCGCCCTTCCGGACGAGGTCCGTGGCGACGAGGATCGTCGCGTCCTTCTTCTCGCGCAGGGCGCGAGCCGGGTGCTCGTCCATGCCGATGACCTCGCTCGCCTGCACGATGCGGACGTTCGCGGGGCGCGTCGGCGCGAGGCGCTCGATCGTGGCGGTGTCGCCGACGAGGATGACGGTGTCGTCGGGGTGCGAGGCCGCGTAGGCGATGGCGCCGGGCACGACCTCGGTCGCGCCGTGGTCGCCGCCCATGGCGTCGACCGCGATCCGCACGCCGGACCCCGCGACAGCGTCGGCCGAGGGGGTCGTCAGCGGCCCCGTCGCCGCGCGTGCAGGATCATCCGGGTGGCTCACGAACGGGTTACGAGGACTCCTCGCCCGCCGAGCTGCCGCCGGCCGGCTTGAGCTCGACGGCCTGGCGGCCGTTGTACCAGCCGCACGCCGGGCAGACCCGGTGGGGCAGCTTCTTCTCGTGGCAATGCGGACAGTCGACCAGCGTCGGCAGGGTGAGGGCCAGGTGGCTCCGCCGCTCCATCTGTCGCGCGTGAGCGACCTTTCGCTTCGGCACTCCCATGTCGGTTGTCGCTCCTCGAGGTTCCACGCGGGCCGCGGCCCGCTCGTCGGTCGGTGTGGTCTTGGCTCCGGGCTCGCGGGCGCGCGAATGCGCCGCCGCAGGACGTGGGGCCGAGCGGGGAGTCTACCCGCTCTCGTCGTCGGCGTCGACCCGGAAGGCCCGCAGCGCCTCGAGCCGCGGGTCGATGGGATCCTCGCCGTGGCCGTGCCCGGGCTCCATGCGGATGCCGCACTCCGGGCACAGGCCCGGGACAGTCCGGCTCGCACAGCGGCGCGATCGGCTCCTGGAGGCTGATCGAGGCCGCGAGCAGCGGCCGCATGTCGAGCTCCCAGTGATCGGTCAGCCGGGCGACCTCCGGATCCTCGCCCTCCTCGAGCTGGACGGGCGCGCCGGAGGTCAGGTCGATGGACGGCAGGACCTCCTCGTCGACCCGCGCCTTCACGGCGGAGACGACCGGCCGCAGGCAGCGGGCGCACTCCCCCGCCAGCGCCGTCGTGACGCGCGCGTCGACGACCAGGCCGCGGTTCGTCCGGGTGAGGCGCATCCGCCCTTCGACGGGCTCGGCCGTGGCGGTGTCGTCGTCGAGCTCGATCGTCGTCGGCGGGATCTCGTACTCGCGCACCGTGCCCATCGGATCGGCCATGAGGCCGGCCACGTTGAACACGAGCGGGTCGCCCGTCCGGTCGACGGGATGCGTCGCG
Organism: uncultured Chloroflexia bacterium; assembly: GCA_963763075.1. GTDB lineage: Bacteria > Chloroflexota > Limnocylindria > Limnocylindrales > CSP1-4 > CAIXZV01. The sequence goes on from CAVXNF010000008.1 coordinate 15,718, forward strand.
TGGGGATCCCGCGAGGTCATCGCCGGACGGCCGGCGAGGCTCCCTCTTCCTCGTCCTCGAGCGCCTCGTCGGCGACGCCGTACGCCTCGTCGACGTCCGCCATCACCGGCACCGGCTCCGGCGCGGGCAGGGCGGCTGCGCGGCGCTCGTCGAGCATCGCGATGCCCCGTTCGATGCTGTGGAGGGTGCGGGTGACGTCGGCCTCGAGACCCTCGAGCACGCCGGCGGCGTACTCGTCGGCGCCGCGACGGACCTCGGCGGCCTCGTCATCGGCAACGGCGATGATCCGCCGGCTCTCGGCATCGGCGGCCTCGGTCAGTCCCCGCTCCTCGATGAGGAATGCGGCCTGCTCCTGGGCGCGCGCGACGATGCGCTCCGCCTCCTCCTGCGCCTTCTCGATGATCCGCTCGCCTTCCGAGTTGATCCGCTTCGCGGCGCGGACCTCCTCGGGCACGGCGACCCGGAGCTCGTCGATCAGGTTGAGGGCGGCCTCACGATCGATGATGGCGTTGCGCGTCAGCGGCAGCGGCTTCCCGTTCGCGATGAGCAATTCGAGGCGCTCCACCAGAAAGATGATGTCCAGGGGACGTCCTCCTGCGCGCGTCGCGCCCCGGCGGGGCGGTGCGTCGATTATGGCACGCGGCCCAGATCGCTATCGGGGCGGCAGGGCGTCGCGCAGCGCCTCGACCGCGGGCAGGGGCAGCATCGCGGACACGTCGCCGCCGAACAGGGCGATCTCCTTCACCAGGCTCGAGCTGACGTACGAGTGCTCGAGCGAGGTCATGAAGAACACGGTGTCCACGTCGGGGGCGAGCTGGTGGTTGTTGTGCGCGAGCTGGAGCTCCGAGTCGAAGTCCGCGATCGCCCGCAGGCCGCGGACGAGGAACCCGGCGCCGACCTCGTGGCAGAAGGTGACGGTGAGCCCGTCGAACGTCCGGACGTCGACGATGCCCGCGAGGGAGGGATCCTCGGCGATCGCCGCCCTGATCACGGCCGACGCGCGTGTCCGCGTCGAGCAGCGGCGACTTGCGCGGGTTGCCGAGCACCGCGACCACGACCCGGTCGAACACCCGGGCCGCCCGGCGGACGACGTCGAGGTGGCCGTTCGTGATCGGGTCGAACGAGCCCGGATAGACCGCGATCCTCACGCCTCGTCCGCCTCCTCGTCGTGGGGCTGTCTGCCCGGTCGTCCGCCGGCCGGTAGAACGTCAGCGCCGTCTCGCCGAACCGGCGATCGCGCTCGACGGCCAGCATACCGACGCGCGGGGGCGGCGCGTCCCGCCAGAAGTGCTTCGCGACGACGACGGCGTCCGGGGCGAGGTGCGGCCCGACCAGCTCGAGCGTGCGCACGAGGCCCGCCGTGTCGGCGTACGGCGGGTCGACGAGGACGAGGTCGAACGGGCCGGCGGCGGCGGCGCCGGCCGGGTCGGTGAGCCAGGCGATCACGTCACGCCGGACGACCCGCGCCCTGTCCTCGAGGCGGGCGCGACGCAGGTTCTCCCCGATCGTCCGGCACGCCCCGCCGTCCTTCTCGACGAGCACCGCGCTCGCCGCGCCCCGCGACAGCGCCTCGATCGCGCCGGCGCCGCTGCCGGCGTACAGGTCCGCGACCCGCGCATCCTCGAGACGCGGGTCGAGGATCCCGAACAGCGTCTGCTTCACGCGGTCGCCCAGCGGCCGGGTCCCCTCCCCCGGCGCCGCGAGCCGGACGCCGCGCGCGGTCCCCGCGATGACCCGGCCCGCGTCCGCCATGCGCTACGCCGCGCTCGCCGGGTCGCCCGCGAACACGCGGCGCAGCCAGCCGCCGGCGAGCTCGCGGACGAGCGCGGGGTCGGCCGGCGCCTCGCCGTCCTCGCCGATGAGCCGCTCCGCGTGGACGCGCGCCCGGGCCGCCAGCTCGCGGTGCGTGGCGTTGGCGAGCGTCGCGACGCGCAGCCGCGGCAGGCCGCTCTGGGCAAGCCCGAGCACGTCGCCCTCGCGGCGCAGCTCGAAGTCGCGCTCCGCGAGCGCGAAGCCATCGGTCGTCGAGGCGACCGCCTTGAGCCGCTCGTGCTCGGTCGTCCCCTCCGCCGCCTCGGACACGAGGACGCAGAAGCTGGGGTCGGTGCCGCGACCCACGCGGCCGCGCAGCTGGTGGAGCTGCGCGAGCCCGAACCGCTCCGCGCCCTCGACGACCATCATCGTCGCGGCCGTGACGTCGACGCCCACCTCGACCACGGTCGTGCCGACGAGGACGTCCAGGTCGCCGTCGCGGAAGCGGGCCATCTCCCCGTCGCGGTCGGCCGGCTTGAGGCGCCCGTGGACGAGGCCCACGCGCAGCGGCGCGAGCAGCGTGCCGAGCCGCTCGTACTCGGCCTCCGCCGCGGCGGCCCACGCGGTCTCCACGTCCTCGTCGAGCAGCTCGTCGTCGTCGAAGAACCCGTCGAGCTCGTCCGCGCCACCGTCCGCGTCCTTGGGCGCCGCCGGCCCGATCCGCGGCACGACGACGAACGTGCGCCGGCCCTCGGCGGCCTCCTCGCGGACCTTGTCCCACGTGCCCTCGAGCTCGGCCGGCCGGCGGATCCCGGTCCGGATCGGGACGCGGCCCGCGGGCGCCGACCGCAGCGTCGACACGTCGAGGTCCGCGTAGATCACCTGGCCCAGCGTCCGCGGGATCGGCGTCGCGGTCATGAGCAGGACGTGGGGCACGCCGCGGGTCGCCTTTGCCTCGAGCGCGCCGCGCTGCTCGACCCCGAACCGGTGCTGCTCGTCGACGACCGCGAGCGCGAGGTCCGCGAACGCCACGGCCTCCTGGAACAGGGCGTGCGTCCCGACCACGATCCCCGCCTGGCCGGTCGCGATCGCCTCCAGCGCCTTCTTGCGCGAGTCGCCGGTGACCGAGCCGGTCAGCAGCGTGACCGGGACGGCGAGATCCTCGACGAGGTCGCCGACGGTCGCCGCGTGCTGGCGGGCGAGGAGGTCGGTCGGGGCGAGCAGCGCCCCCTGCCGCCCCTCGAGCGCGGCCGCCGCGAGCGCCCAGGCCGCGACCGCGGTCTTGCCCGAGCCGACGTCGCCCTGGACGAGCCGGAGCATCGGCACCGGTCGCGCGAGGTCGCCTCGGATCTCGTCGATCGCGATCGCCTGGTCCGGCGTGAGTGCCGCCTCGTGCCCGAGCTTGCGGGCGAGCGACGCCTCGAGCGCCGCCCGGATCGCGCCGTCCCGCGCGTCGTCGGCGACCACGGCGGTCGTGCGCGCCCGGCCCCGCGCCCGCCGCCGCGCGACCATGCCCAGCTGGAGCGCGAGCAGCTCGTCGAACGCGAGCCGGCGCAGCGCCGCGTCGCGGTCATCGAAGGTCGTCGGGTAGTGGGCGTGCTCGAGCGCCTCGGCGATCGGCGGCACCGCCTCCTCGGTCCGCAGCTCGGGCGGGAGGTACTCCGGGTACGCGTAGCCCGCCTTGTCGAGCGCCTCGCGCATCGCCTGGCGCAGCCGCGCGGCCGTGAGGCCGGACGTCAGCCGGTAGACGGGCACGATCCGGCCCACATGGAGCAGGTTGTCGGCATCGGCCTTCTGGAACTCCGGGTCGTCGAACACGATCCCGAAGCCGCGGTGCTTGAGCTTGCCCGACACGATCAGCTCGTCGCCCGGCCGCATCCGGCGCTCGATGAACCGGCGGCCGAACCAGGTCGCCTCGGCCGTGCCGGTCTCGTCGGCGAGGAACGCCGTCGTGACCTGGACCCGGCGCCGGAACGACTGCTGGACCCGGAGGTCCGTGACCCGGACGCGAGCCGAGACGACCGCCCCGTCGGGGGCCGCGTGGAGGTCGTCGAGCGTCCGCATCTCGCGCAGGTCGTCGTACCGCCGCGGGAGGTGGAACAGGAGGTCGCGCACCGTGTCCACGCCGAGCCGCCGGCCGGAGCGCCGCAGGACGTGCGCCGCCGCGAACCCGGACAGGCCGACGGGCTGGTCGAGCAGCTCGACCGGATCCGTGGGGACGGGCGCCGCGACCTTGGGCTTGAGCGCGCGGCTGCCCTTCGCGGGGGCGCCGGATCGTCGCGGGGCGCGGTCGCTCACTCGGCCGAGATGAGGTACCGGTAGTGCGGCTGGCCGCCGTGCAGCACGTCGACCGCCTCGAGGCCCGGTGCCGCCTCCTGGATCCGCTGGCTGAGCGTCTCGGCGTCGTCGAGCGTCGAGCCCTCGCCGTAGTAGATCGTGATCACGCCATAGCCCGGCTCGAGCTTGCCGAGCGCCGCGAGCACCGCCTTGTGGGGGTCGCCGTCGACCGCGAGCAGCCCGTCGTCCGGGTCCAGGGCGATCGTCTGGCCCTCCTTGACCTTGCGGCCGCTCACCGTCGCGTCGCGGACCGCCTCGGTGACCTGCATCGTCTGCGCCTCGCGGCTCGCGTCGGTCATCGCCCGCACGTTCTCGGTGACCGGGTCCGACGGGTCGAGCCCCAGCAGCGACGCGAAGCCCTCCGCGCAGTTGCGCGTCGGGACGACGTGGATCGGCCGGTCGGTCATCGAGGCGACCTGGCGCGCGGCGAGGATGACGTTCGGGTTGTTGGGCAGGATCAGCAGCTCGTCCGCCGGGGTCGCCTCGACCGCTTCCAGCAGCTCACCGGTCGACGGGTTCGCGCTCTGGCCGCCGCGGACGATGCGCACGGCGACGAACTCCTTGAACCCGGCGGCGTGCTCGTCGAACAGCGCCGCGAGCCCGTCCGAGGGGACGACGGCGACGATGCCCAGCGGCAGGCGGCTCGCGGCGGGACCGGACTCGTCAGGCTCGTCCGACCCGTGCGCCCCGTGCCCGGCGGTCGCGACGGCTGTCGCGGTCGACGCCGATGCCCCGCCGCCCTCGGCGAGGAACGCGCTCGCGGCGGCCTCGCGGACGTCGTGCGCCTGGCCGTCGAGGTTCTCGATCGTGATCCGGCTGAGCGTCCCGATCGAGAGGCCGTAGGCGATGACCGAGTCGGGCCGGTCGTTGTGGACGTGGATCTTGGCCATCGCCGGGTCGCCCGCCACGAGCACCGAGTCGCCGATCCCCTCGAGGTGGCGCTGGATGGCCGGGATGTCGAGCGGGGTGGCCGTCGCGGGCGCGGAGCAGGTAGACGGTCTCGTAGCCGTACTCGCCGGTCTCGACGCCGGGCGCGACGTGATCCGTCCGGCGCTCGGTCGCGTCGCGCGGCGCCTGCGTCGCGGCGGCCGCGGCGGCGTCGACCGGCCGGCCGCGCGCGGCCTCGAGCGCGCCCTCGAACATGCGCAGCAGGCCCTGCCCGCCCGAGTCGACGACGTGCGCCTCGCGCAGGATCGGCAGCAGCGAGGGCGTCTTGGCGACGGCCCGCTCGGCGGCATCGACCGTGGCGGCGAGCACCGTCTCGACGTTGTTGTCGCGCTCCGCGGCGGCGACCGCGGCGGCCGACGCCTCGCGGATGACGGTGAGGATCGTGCCCTCGACCGGCTTCGCGACCGCCTTGTAGGCCGTCTTCGTGCCCGCGTCGAGCGCATGGGCGAGGTCGAGGCCGTTGAACCGCTTCTTGCCCTGCAGGCCCTGCGCGATGCCGGCCAGGATCTGGCTCGTGATGACGCCCGAGTTGCCGCGGGCGCCCATCAGCGCCCCGAAGCTCGCCGCGTGGGCGACGCGGTCGGCGTCGGCGTCGGGCCCGGCCTTGTCGGCCTCCTCGAGCGCGGCCCGGACGGTGGCCAGCATGTTCGTGCCGGTGTCGCCGTCGGGCACCGGGAACACGTTGAGCGAGTTGATCTCGTCGACGTTCGCCTCGAGGGCCGCGACGGCGCTCCGGAAGGCGGCCAGGAAGCCGGCCCCGTCGCACGAGCGGCGCGGCATCAGGCGACGTCCGTCCCGCTCGCGGCGAGGTCCGACGGACGCGGGTCGCCCGAGACCGGGTGATCGCCGGCCGGGGCGATGCCGTGCTCGCGCCGGAGCCGGCCGATCTTGATCGTGATCCGGTCGGGCTCGCGGCCGAGCGCGTGCAGCAGGGTGTAGCGCACCGCGCTCTCGACCTGGCGGGCGACCTCGGCGATCGGCAGGCCGTACGCGACGGTCAGCTGGAGGTCGACCGCGAGCGTGTCGCCGACCTCGAGATGGAGGCCCGGGTGCGCGAGGCCGAACCGCTCGAGGAGCCGCCCGATCGGGCCACCGCCGGTGAACCCGGACACGCCGTACACCGACATGGTCGCCGAGCGCACGAGGTCGCGGATGGCGCGAGTCGTGACGAGGGACCGGCCGGGGACGGGATCAGCGGTCACGCGCGCGACGTCCTCCGTGCGGGGGCGGGCCGGCTTCGGCGGGCCGCGGCTGGCACCGGCGGAGCCGCCGAAGTGCTGTGCTACGATACCAGCCCGCTCGTGCCGGACCTAGTCCGACGCGTGCCTGGAACACGCTCATCCGAGGAACACACCGACCATGGCTCGCGCCTGCGCCATCTGCGGCAAGACATCGATGGGCGGCTTCAATCCCCAGTCCTCGGGGATGAACCGCGTCCGTGCCCACCGCCGCTACCAGCCGAACCTCCAGGTCACGACGCTGCCCGCGAAGAACGGCGGCACCGAGAAGGTGCTTGCCTGCACGCGCTGCCGCCGGACCCTCACCAAGAGCTCCCGCTAGCCTCGTCGCGGGTCTCGAAGCCGGTCGCCGTGGCGGCCGGCTTTGCTGTGTCCGGCGCGGTCAGCCGGAACGGTCGGCGGTGTCGAGCCAGATCGTGAACGGGCCGTCGTTGACGAGCTCGACGGCCATCTCCGCGCCGAACTCGCCGAGGCCGACCTCGACACCCTGGGCGCGGATCCCGTCCGCGACGCGGAGCCACAGGGCCTTCGCGGCGTCGGGCGGGGCGGCGTCGGTGAAGCCGGGGCGGCGGCCGCGGCGCGTGTCCGCGTACAGCGTGAACTGGCTGACCAGCAGGCACGCCCCGCCGACGTCGAGCAGCGACCGGTTGGTCCTGCCGTCCTCGTCCTCGAAGATCCGCAGCTCGCAGATCCGGCGCGCGAGCGCGTCGGCGGTCGCGTCGTCATCGCCGTGGCCGACGCCGAGCAGGACGAGCAGGCCGCCGTCGATGGCCGCGATCTCGTTGCCGTCCACGCGGACCGCGGCACGCGTCACCCGCTGGAGCAGGGCCCGCACGCGTCGCGCCTAGCCGACGAGGGTGGCGGCCCGGGCCGCGGCGGCGATCGAGCGGATCCGCTCGACCTCGGCCGCCATGTCGTCCGCCCGGTAGAGCGCGGACCCGGCCACGATGACGTCCGTCCCGCCGCGGCCGATCGCCTCGGCGGTCTCCGCCTTGCCCCCGCCGTCGACCTGGACCTCGGACGCGCCGGCGGGATCGAGCCAGCGCCGCGCGGCGGCGAGCTTCGCGTCGGCGACATCGGCCATGAACGACTGGCCGCCGAAGCCCGGCTCGACGGTCATCACGAGCACGATGTCCAGCAGCTCGCGGTAGGCGTCCAGCGCCTCGAGCGGCGTCCCCGGCTTGACCGACAGCCCCGCGGCCCGGCCGGCCTCGCGGATCCGCTCGAGCGCGGGGCGGATCTGCGGCGCGTCGACCTCGACGTGGAACGTGATCGAGTCACAGCCCGCGTCGAGGAACTGCTCCGTCCAGCGGCCCGGCTCCGCGATCATCAGGTGGGCGTCGAACGGCAGCGAGGTGACGGCCCGGACGGCGTGGATCATCGTCCAGCCGAAGGTGATGTTCGGGACGAAGTGCCCGTCCATCACGTCGAGGTGGATGCGGTCCGCGCCGGCATCCTCCGCCCGCCGGATCTCGTCCGAGAGGTCGCCCAGGTCCGAGTCGAGGATCGACGCCGCGATGAGGACGCCCTGCGGCCGGCGGCTGCCCGCGATGACACCGCTCACCCTCCGCCCTCCCCCACCCCGGCCGGGACCGGTTCGACCGACCGCTCGCCGCGCAGCGCCCGGGCGCTCTCGTCCACGAGCCGCTCGCGGCGCCGCTGGACCACGATCGGCGCGGGCTGGCCGGCGTGCTCGGCGGCGAGCTGTCCGCACGCCGCGCCGATCTCCATGCCGCGGTTGACGCGGATCGTCGTCGTGACGCCCGAGGTGCGCAGGCGCGCGGCGAAGCGCTCGACCTCGGGCAGCGGCGTCCCGGTCCACGGCGTGTGCGCGACGGCGTTCATCGGGATCAGGTTGACGTGCGCGTGCTCGCCGCGCAGCAGCTCGCCGAGCGCATCGGCATCGGCATCGGTGTCGTTGATCCCGTCGATCATCGTCACCTCGTAGGTCACCCGGCGACCGGTCGCCGCGGCGTGCTCGCGGGCCGCCTCGACGACCTCCTCGACCGGCCACCGCCGGTTGAGCGGCACGAGCACGTCGCGCAGGGCGTTGCGCGCGGCATGGAGCGAGACCGCGAGCGTGAACTGCGGGCCGAGGGCGGTGAGCCGCCGGATCCCGGGCACGACGCCCGACGTCGAGACCGTGATGTGCCGGGCGCCGAGCCCGAACCGCCGCGTGTCGTTGAGCGCGGCGATCGACTCCAGCACCCGGTCGAGGTTGAGCAGCGGCTCGCCCATGCCCATGAACACGACGTTGGTCAGCCGCTTGCCGTCCTCGGCGAGGCGCCGCGCGGCGTGCCGGACCTGGTCGACGATCTCGGCCGTCTCGAGGTCCCGCTCGTAGCCGAGCTCGCCGGTCGCGCAGAACGGGCAGCCGACCGCGCAGCCCGCCTGCGACGAGATGCACAGGGTGTGGCGCTCGCGGGCGTCGCCCCGGGCCGGGTAGTGCATGAGGACGGACTCGATGAGCAGCCCGTCCGACAGCCGGTGGAGGCCCTTCTCGGTCAGGCCGCCATCGGCGAACCGGAGGTCGGTGTCGTCGACGGTGTCGAACCGGAACGCCGCCTCGAGGTCCGCCTTGAGCGTGGCCGGGAGCGTCGTGACGTCCTCGAGCGACGCGTGGCGGTTGCCCCACACGGCGTCCATGACCTGGCGCGCCCGGAACGCGGGCTCGCCGCGGGCGACGAACCAGTCGCGGAGCTCGTCGGCGGCCAGGCCGGAGAGCCCCGGGCGCTCGTCGCGCGGGGTCGTCGCGTTGGGTGCGGGCCGCAGCCCCTTGAACGGGACCGACGACCGGCGGCACGTCGGTCATCGCCGCGATTCTGACACGGGTCGGGCGGCGTCCAGCTCAGGGCACGTCGCGGCGGCCGCGGAGCCAGTCCTCGCCGCGCATCGGCTTGCGGCCCTGCGGCGTCACCCGGTGGAGCACGAGGCGGCCGTCGGCGGTCGCGAGGGCGGGCTCCCGGCCGTGACGGACGATCGCTCCGGGCGCGTCGCCGGCCTCGGACGGTGCGACTGACGCCTCCCCGACGACGAGCCGCTCGCCGCCGACGTCGAGGAACGTCCCGGGCCATGGCTCGTAGGCGCGGACGGCGCGCTCGAGGTCGGCGGCGGGCTGCGTCGGATCGAGGCGGCCGTCCTCGCGCCGGAGCGGCCGCGTGAGCACGACGCCCTCGGCCGCCTGCGGGACTGCGGGCAAGGACCCGTCGAGCCAGCCCGCGAGCGACCGGTCGAGCAGGTCCGCGCCGAGCACCGCCAGGCGCCGCTCGAGCTCGGGGGCGTGCTCCGTCCCGTCGAGCGGGACCGTCTCCTGGGCCACGATCGGGCCCGTGTCGAGCCCGGGGTCCATGCGCATCAGCGTCACGGCCGTCTCGGGGTCGCCGGCGAGGATCGCCGCGGGCACCGGGGCGGCGCCGCGGAACCGCGGCAGGGCGGACGGGTGGAGGTTGAGCGCGCCGTGGCGCAGGTCGAGCAGCGGCGGCGGGACGATCTGGCCGTAGTCCGCGAGCACGGCGAGGTCGGGCCGCAGCGCGAGGATCGCGGCGATCGCCTCGGGATGCCGGAGCCGCGGCGGGGTCAGGACCGGGTGGAGGTCGAGGCCGGCCGCGGCGGCAGCGATCGGGGTCGGGGTCCAGGCCTGCGATCGGCCGGCCTGGCGCGGCGGCGCCGTGACGACGGCGACGATGCGGACGAGCGGGTTCGCGGCGAGCCGCTGCAGGGCCGGGACGGCGAAGGCGCCGCTGCCGAGGAAGACCGTCCGGACGCGACCGTCGTCGGGCGGCCCGGGCCTCACGGCCATCGGATCAGGCGAGCGTCCGCAGCGACTCCTGCGTTTCCTCGTCCTCGTCGTCGAGCTGGCTCACCGAGATGAGCTCGTCCATCGACTCGAGGTAGTCGATGTACAGCTTGCCGTCGAGGTGGTCGAGCTCGTGCTGGAGCGCCCGGCCCAGGAGCCCGGATCCCGCGACCTTGATCTTCTTGCCGATGCGGTTCTGGGCGACGACCCAGACCTTCTCCTTGCGCGTGATGTAGGCCACGTAGCCCGGGATCGACAGGCAGCCCTCGAGGTCGCGGTCGTCGCCGGTGGATCGGACGATCTCGGGGTTGATGAGCTCGTACAGGTGGTTCTCGACCTCGATCACGCACGCCCGCAGCGGTTCGCCGAGCTGCGGCGCCGCCAGCCCGACGCCCGGGGCGTGGCGCATCGAATCGGTGAGGTCGTCCAGCAGCTCGTGGAGGGGCTTGCCGAAGCTGTCCACGGTCTCGCCCTTGAGGCGGAGGCGCGGGTCGCCGAGGAGGACGATGGGTCGAATGCTCATGGTCGGCGAGTATACGCAACAACCGCCCGCGCCCCGGAGGGCGACGGGCGGTCGTCGATGCGGCGGACCGGCGGGCTAGATGCCCGGGGTCTGCGTCTGCTGGTCGTCGCGTGCGTGCCGCCCTCGAACGAGGTCGTCGGCGAGCCGTCGGTCGTCGAGTCCGTGGCGTCCTCGAAGGTCGCCTCGGCGCCCGACGCGTCCGCGCCGTTGTCGGATCCGGTTGCCTCGCCGCCGGCCGCGTCGCCGGCGTCGGTCGCCCGCAGCTCGGCCGCGAGCGACTGCGCGCGCTCGGCGAGCTTCTGGCCGGCGTCGGTCGTCACCTCGGCCGCGCGCTGGGCGATCGGCCCCGCCTTGACCGCGGCGACGGCCGTGAGCTCGGCGGCCTTGGCGGCCACCTGGCGCGCGACGGGCGCGGCCTGGGTCGTGATGTCGTTGATCATCGTCTGGAGCTGCGAGAGCCACTCGCTGCCCTTCGCGCTCGCGGAGCCGTCGCCGGCCGTGCCGTTGTCGCCGGCATCGGCGAACGGGTCTCCGCTGGGCGATGAGGACTCGTTGGGGTTCTGGTCGGTCATGTGGTGCCTCCTATGCGGGCAGCGTGCAGGAGTCGGTGTGACTGGGACGCCCATTGTCGGCCTTGCGGCAATTCGTGCGTCTGCCGGTCTTCGCCGGCGATCAGCCGCGGGCGACCGCCTGTTCGGCGTCTGAGGCTGGCACGGCGGCCGTCCTCGCCGCTGCGTATCGGCCGCCGCGATCGGGGTCGTCTCGTCGGCGGGCTCGGTATCGAACAGGTCGTCGTCCGGGACGGCGCGCAGGGCGAACCCGAACTCCGAGCCGCCGGTCGGCCGGCGGCGGGCCCAGATCCGGCCGCCCATCGCCCGGATCAGCCGGTCGCAGACGAACAGGCCGATGCCGGCTCCGGACGCGGTCGCCGCGGTCGTCGGCGAGCGGTAGAACAGCGAGAACAGGTCGCCGAGCTCCTCCGCGCCCACGCCCGGTGCCCTGGTCGAGCACCCGCACGATGACCTCGTCGCCGAGCCGCTCGACGACGACGTCGACCTCCGTCCCCACCGGCGAGTACTTGGCGGCGTTCGAGAGCAGGTTGCGCAGCACCTGCTCGACGTACGTCTCCTCGCCGTCGATCACCTCGTGGCTGGTGCGCGGGTTCATGCGGAACGTCGTCTCGGCCCAGCGCCGCTGCTCGTGCGCGATGACCCGGTCCACGAGATGCCCGATGTGGACCGGCTCCGCGGACAGGACGAGGTTGCCGCGCTCGATCCGGCTGAGGACCAGCAGGTCGTCGATCAGCCGGTGGAGCCGGTTCGCCTCGAACGCGATGTCGTCCACGAGCTCCGCATCGCCCGGCTCGAGGGTGGTCGAGCGGCCGAGCAGCCGCGACCCGGCGATGATCGTCGTCACGGGCGTCCGGAGCTCGTGCGACATGACGCCGAAGAACGCCTCGGACAGGCGACGGGCCTCGCGCTCCTGCTCGAGCAGGCGCTCGCGCTCGGCCTCCGCGGCGCGCTCCGGGGTGACGTCGCGGTCGATCGCCATGAGCCGTGCGGGGCGACCGGCCTGGTCCGCGAACGTCCGGCCCACGCCGAGCATCCGGAGCGTGGCCCCGTCGGCGCGCTGGACCCGGAACTCGACGGTGAACGGGCCGCCGGACGTCGCCGCGCGGCCGATCCCCTCGCGCACGACGCGGCGGTCCTCCTCGTGGACGTGCTCGAGGTAGGCGTCGAGCGTCCCGAGCGGCTCGTCGTCCGCGATCCCGTACAGCCGGCGGAGCTCAGCGGACACCTCGAACCGGCGCGTCTCGACGTCCATCTCCCAGGTGCCGGCCCGCGCGACGCCGAGGGTCAGGCCAAGGCGGCGGTCGCGGTCGCGGAGGAGGTCGACGAGGACCGCGCGGCGGAGCGCCTGGGCGGCGTGCTCGGCGACCGCGTCGAGGAAGCCGATGTCGTCGTCGTCATAGGCGGCGGGTCCGGCCCGGCCGACGACGAGCACCGCGAGCGGCGCCGGGCCGCCGACGGGCAGCGCGACGACCTGGCCGAGCCCGGCCATCGCGGGCAGGTCGCTGGCACCCGGGAACTCGGCCGTCCAACCGGCGGCGTCGACGCGGATCGCACGGCCGGTCCGGGCGACGGTCGGGGCGGGCAGGCTCGCGTGGAGCGGCAGGCGGCGCTCGCGCTCGAGGAGGCCCACCGGGTAGCCACGCGCGTGGAGCAGCTCGAGCTCCGCGCGGTCCCCGTCGACGCGGCTCAGGACGCCGACGCTCGACGCGGTCCCGTCCGACGCGGCGTCCACGACGAGCCGGGCGATCGCCTCGCCGTCGAGCTCGCGGCCGAGCGACGCGGCGAGCGCCTGGAGCCGGCCGATCCGTTCCGCCGCCTCCGACGCCCGGCCGGCGTCCCGGCGCGAGACCGCGTTGAGCTCGGAGCGCGCCATGGCCTCGCCGATGATCCGGCCGAGGAGCAGCAGGCCCTCCAGCTCCTCGTCCTCGAGCGGCCGGCCGGCGGGCATCGCGATCGCCGCGACGGCGAGCGACCCGGTCCCGGCGAGCAGCGGCAGGACGACGAGCGAGTCGTTGGGCCGGACCGGCCGGCCGGTGCGCGCCGCCTCCTCGACCCAGCGCTCGATCGCGGTGACCTCCGGCGCCATGCCGTCTACCCCGAGCGGCGCGTTGCTGGGCGCGCCGGCGGCGCGGCCACTGCTGGATGGCCCGGCCAGGACCGAGACGCCATCGGCGCCCACCATCGAGCGTGCCTGGCGGGCGAACCGGTCGGCGAGCTGCCGGATGGACTGCGGCGTCGCCGACTCCTGGGCGAGGCTGCGGACCGCGGCGTCGCGCTGGACGAGGCGGTCGAGCTCGCCGGCGCGCGCCTCGGACGTCAGGTCGCTCGCCCGGAGCCGCCGGCTCGTCCGCTCCATGACGAGGGACATGGCGATGGCCGCGGCCCCCGCGGCGAGGTCGAGGATGACGTCGAGCATCGCGGTCGGGTCCACGGTGCCGTCCGGGGCCACGGCGGCCGGCATGACGAGGCGCGAGACCGCGACGAGGAGTGCGACGCCGATCGCCGGTCGCAGCCCCGCGTAGCGGGCGGTGACGAACACCCCCGCGAACAGCAGGACATACCAGCCCCGCGGCCCTACCAGCTGGTCGAGGATCACGCGCCCGACGATGACGAGCGCGGTGACGGCGACGGCGAGCAGCACCGATCGAAGCCCGCGGAACACCCGGTCAGGCATGGCGCCAGTGTGGCGGCACGGGCGCGGGTGCCGCTTGCAATCGCGTTGCAGATGCCCGTTCGAGCCTTGCAGATGCCACGCGCGCCACGCTCGAACGGCCTACAGGAGCGACTCGGGATCGACGTCGACCGACCACGGCGCGCCCGGCGGCGGATCGAGCAGGGCGACGGGGTCCGGGCCCCGGAGGACGACGTTGTACCGCCAGCGCTCGGCGCGGCGGGCGACGTAGGCGGGCGCCGGTCCGACGACCTGGACGCCGAGGCCCTCCGTCGCCGCCCGTCCGCGGAGCGCGTCGGCCATCGCGATCGCGTCCTTCTCGGCCGCCTCGCGCTCCGCGACGGCCACGGTGAGCTTCACCAGCCGCCCGTACGGCGGGGACCCGAACCGCTCGCGGAGCTCGAGCTCCTCGTCGTAGAACGCGTCCGCGGCGCCCTCGACGACGGCCCGGATCGCCCGGTGCTCCGGCCGGTAGGTCTGGATGAACGCCTCGCCGCGGCGGTCGCCACGCCCCGCCCGCCCCACGGCCTGCGCGAGGAGCTGGTACGTCCGCTCCGCGGCGCGCTCGTCGGGGAGGTTGAGGGCGATGTCGGCGGACACGACGCCGACCAGCGTCACCTCCGGCACGTCGAGGCCCTTGGCGACGAGGCTGGTGCCGACCAGCACGTCCAGCCCGCCACCGGCGAACGCGTCGAGGACGCGCTCCGCCCCGCCCCGCCGCTCGGCGATGTCCCGGTCCAGCCGCCCGACGCGCAGCCGCGGGAACCGCTCCCGCACCTCGCGCTCGACGCGCTCCGTGCCCCCGCCGAGATACCGGATCCGCGGCGACTGGCACGACGGGCAGCGGGTCGCCGGCGGCCACGCCCGCCCGCAGTGGTGGCAGCGCAGCGTGGTGCCCGCCCGGTGGTAGACGAGCGGCCGGTCACAGTCCGGACACGCCTGCACCGTCCCGCAGTCCCGGCACACGACGACCGACGCGGTCCCGCGGCGGTTGAGGACGAGGATCGCCCGGTCGCCGTGCGCGGTGTCCAGCGCGTCGAGCGCGGCGGCGAGCACGTCGGACAGCAGCCCCCGGTTGCCCGCGGCGAGCTCGGCGCGCATGTCGACGCGCGGTCACGAGGGGCTCCGTCCCCGCGGCCCGCACCGGCAGGACGAGCCGCCGGTACCGGCCGGCCCGGGCATGGCCGACGCTCTCCACCGAGGGCGTCGCGCTGCCGAGGACGACGGCCGCACCCGCGAGCCGGGCGAGCTCGAGCGCCGCGTCACGTGCCTGGAACCGCGGCGTGCGGTCGCTCTTGTACGCGGCCTCGTGCTCCTCGTCGACGACGATCAGGCCCACGTCGGCGAGCGGCGCCAGCAGCGCGGTCCGCGTCCCGACCACGAGATCGACGTCGCCTGCCCGGATCCGCCGCCATTCGTCGGCCCGCTCCCCTTCCCCGAGGCCCGAGTGGAGCACCGCGATCCGGACCGGGAGCTCGGCGCGGAGGCGGTCGGTGATCGGTGTCGCGAGCGCGATCTCCGGGACGAGGAGCAGCGCCGGCCGGCCCGCGGCGAGCGACGCCTCGATCGCCTCCACGTAGATCGCGGTCTTGCCGCTGCCCGTCACGCCGTCGAGCAGGATCGGCGTCGGGTCGCGCGCCTCGACGTTCGCCAGCACGACGGCGAGCGCCGCCGCCTGGTCGGCGGACAGCGTCGAGCCCGCCGGTCGCGCGCCGCGGGTCGACGTCGGGCGGGCGGCCAGCGGGCGGCGTGGCCGCTCCCGGACCTCGGCGCGCAGCAGCCCGCGCCGGACGAGACCGGCGATCGACGACGCGCCGTGGCGCTCCGCGAGGGGCGCGGCGGGGATGCCGTCCGGCGATGCGGGCGCGCCGGCACCCTCGCCCGCCAGCTCGAGCAGTGCCGCGCGCTGGCGCGGGCCGAGCGGCCGGCCGGGCAGCTTCTCCCCCGCCTCGATGGCCGCGGCCGCCGCCGTGCCGGCGTCGGTCATCCACAGCCGTCGCTCGTAGCGCGGCCCGATCGCGGCGCTCAACAGCGTCCAGGTGAGCTCGACGAGCTCGTCCCCCGCGAGCGCGCGGAGCCGCCGCAGCAGCCCGGCCCGGCCCTCCGGCGTCGCGAGGTCGCGCACCGGTCGCGGCCGCCCGGCCAGCTCGTCGAGGAGGTCGAGATCGACGGCCTCGAGACCCGGCTCCGCGAGCCCCAGCCGCGCCTCCCCCGCCGGCGTCACCTCGGCGACGAGCTCGAGGCGCTCGAGCATCCCGGGCGGCAGCATGGCCCGGATGACCGTGGCCAGCGGCGCGAGGTAGTGGTCCGCGATCCACGCCGCCAGCGCGAGGCTGAGCGGCGGCAGCAGCGGGCCGTCGGCGCGGACGCGCGCGGCGATCGGGCGCAGCTCGACGGCGGGACCGGTGGCATCGGACAGCGCCAGCTCGCGGATCACGATGCCGATCGCCTGCCGGCCGCCCCGCCCGAACGGCACGAGGACCGGCTCGCCCGGCTGGACCGCGCCGAGGCTCGCCGGCACGAGGTAGCTGTACGTGCGCGGCCCGGGTCCCGCGGGCGCGTCGACCGCGACCTCGACCACGGGCTCGCCCGGGACCCCGGTGACGGCCTCGAGCTCGAGCATCGCCTGCGGCCCCGTCAGGTGATCCGCATCCGCCGGTCGGCGTTGCGGCGCTTCTCCTGCTCGATGATGGCCTCGATCTCGGCGGCCGTGCGCTCGACCTCGCCCGTCTCGTTGACGACGACCTGGTCGTAGTCGCCCTGCCGGGCCAGCTCGATCGCCGCGTTGCGCTGCCGGATCTCGAGCTCGTCGGCGGTCTCCGTCGCGCGCGAGCGGAGCCGCTGGAACAGCGCCTCGAGCGACGGCGGGACGATGAACACGAGCAGCGCGTCGGGGACCCGCTCCTTGACGACCTGGGCGCCCTGGACGTCGATCTTGAGGATGACGTCCTGGCCCGACTCGAGCGCGTCCACGACCTCGCGCCGCGGCGTCCCGTAGTGGTTGCCGTGCACGTCGGCCGACTCCAGCAGCTCGCCCGCGTCGTCGAGCGCATGGAACGCGTCGTGGGTGAGGAACTGGTAGGACACGCCGGGGACCTCGCCGGGCCGCGGCTGGCGGGTGGTGCAGGTGACGACGTAGTGGTAGTCGGGGTCGGGACGCCGCTCGCGGAGCGCGTCGATGATCGTGTCCTTGCCCACCCCGGACGGGCCGCTGATGATGACGAGCAGGGCGCCGGGGGCGCCCTCGCGGACCTGCGGCTCCGTCACGCGACCCCTCCCTGATGGGCGTCGACCCGCCGATGCCTCGCCCGCCCGCAGCCCCTCGAGCACGGCCTCGAGCGCGTCGGGGATCGGCGCCTCCGCGCGGACGAGCTTCGCGGTCCGCGGCGAGACGAGCTCCAGCTTCCACGCGTGGAGGAACAGCCGCTCGAGGCCGTCCGGGCCCTTGCGCGACGTGCCCGTCCCGTAGACCGGGTCGCCGGCGACCGGATGCCCCAGCGCGGTCAGGTGGACGCGGATCTGGTGGGTCCGGCCCGTGACGAGGTCCAGCTCCAGCAGCGTCCAGCCGGCGAACCGCTCGCGGACGCGGTAGCCGGTGATCGAGCGGCGGCCGTTCGGGACGACGGCCATCCGCTTGCGGTCCTTCGGGTCGCGGCCGATCGGCGCCTCGATCCGCCCGACGGCGGCTGCCGACCGATCCCTGGGCGAGCGCGAGGTACGTCTTGCGCACGCGGCGTGCCTTGAGCTGCGCCATGACGCCGGCCTGGGCCGCGTCGTTGCGGGCGACGATGAGCAGGCCGGACGTGTCGCGGTCGAGGCGATGGACGATGCCCGGTCGCGCGACCCCGGCGATGCCCGCCGTAGTGGTCGCCGCGGGCGAGCAGCGCGTTGACGAGCGTGCCCTGCCAGTGGCCCGGGGCCGGGTGCACGACGAGGCCCGACGGCTTGTTGACGATGAGCAGGTCATCGTCCTCGTAGACGACGTCGATCGGGATCGTCGGGTCGGGCTCCAGGTGGTACGGGATCTCGGCGGGCGGGACCTCCAGCGTCACCGAGCCCCCGCGCAGCACGGAGTTCGCGCGCAGGCGGCGGCCGTCCTGGTCCGTGAGCAGCCCCTCGGAGGTGAGCTTCTGGACGTACGAGCGCGACAGCCCCGTCCGGTCGGCCACGAAGCGGTCAACCCGCCGGATGATCTCGCCCTCGGGCACGACGAGCGTCCGAGGACCCGGTTCGATCGACGGCGCCGTGTCGGGCGGCAGCACCACGTCCTCGGCGAGCGCGTCGTCCAGCTCGTCCTCGGCGCCCTCGAGCACGTCGTCCGCGTCGGCGCGGCTCGAGCGCGTCGGCGTCCACGGGAGGTCGTCGCGGGGTCGCTCAGTCATCGGCCTGGTCCGCCCGCGCCCCACTCGGCCAGCCGCGGCACGATCGCCATCCCGATCAGCAGCAGGATGGCCGTCGTGATCGCGGCGTCGGCGGCGTTGTAGGTGTAGAACCGCCACTGCCCGATGCCCATGTCCACGAAGTCGACGACGCTCCCGAAGCGCAGGCGGTCGAGCAGGTTGCCGATCGCGCCGCCCAGCAGCAGCGCGAGCGCGACGGTCGTGAGATAGCCGCGGCCCGCCCGGCTGGTGGTAGAGGACGATCAGCGCCGACGACGCCCAGCGACACCACCGCGAAGATGGGCGCGGACTGCGGCAGCAACCCGAACAGCGCCCCGGAGTTGCGCCAGTGGACGATCCGCAGCCACTCCCCGAGCAGCTCGATGCCCTCGCCGATGTCGAGCGTGCCGGTCACCCACGCCTTCGACGCCTGGTCGACGACGAGGACGCCGATCGCGATGGCCGCGAACGCGATCCAGCGGCCGATCGACGGCCCGCGCCACGCGTCCGCCGTCGCTGTCGCGGGTGCCTCGCCGTCCGCCGCGGGCGGCGCCTCGTCCTCGACGATCTCCACGTCGTCGGTTCGCCCGTCGGCGCCTTCGTCGGCGACCGCCTCGCCGGCGGACCCGGGTCCCGTCACCGGGTCAGGCCCCGTCGCCGACGCGCCGGAGCGCGATGCGCGCGTCGCCGGCCTCGAGGCGGACCGACGCGACCGGCACGCCGTCCGGCGCCGCGTCACGCCGCAGCTCGTCGGCGAGCGTCTCGGTGGCCACCGAGGCGAGGTACGGCTCGACCGCCGCGGCGACCCCGTCGACCCACAGCACGATCCGGTCGTCGAGGTCCAGCTCGGCCTCCTTGCGCAGGTCCTGGATCGCGCGCTGGAGCTCGCGGGCGTCGCCCTCCGCGCGCAGCTCGCTCGTGAGCTCGGTGTCGAGCACGACGACGAGCCCGTCGCGGTCCGCGACCGCGGTCCCCGGCCGCGGCGTGGCCTGGATCTCGACCTCGTCCGGGGCGAGCGTCACGCCGCCCATCGTCACCGAGCCGTCGGCATGGAGCTCGAACGCGCCCTCGCGCGCGGCGGCCATGACGGCCGGGATCGCGTTCCCCAGCCGCTTCCCGATCTTCGGCAGCAGCGGCTTCACCCGTCGCTCGACGAGCGCGGAGCCGTCCTCGATCACCTCGACCCGCCGCACGTTGAGCTCGTCCGTGAACAGCGCGAGCAGCTCGTCGTCGAGCACGAGCCCGCGGTCCGGGACCGCGATCCACGCGGTCGCGAGCGGCTGGCGGGTGCGCACGCCGGCCTGCGCCCGGAGCGTGCGGGCGAGATCCACCGCCCCGCGGACGAGCGCCATCGCCCGCTCCAGCGGCTCGTCGCGGAACGTGGCCATCGTCTCCGGCCGGCCAGGTCGTGAGATGGACGCTGTCGGGGAGCTGCGGGATGACCGACACGAGGTTCCGGTACAGCGTGTCCGACAGGAACGGCAGGATCGGGGCGAGCGTCCGGCTGAGGCTGATCAGCGCCGCGTGGAGGGTCGCGAACGCGGCCTCGCGGTCGGCCGGGTCGGCGCCCGCGCGCATCCGGTCGCGCGACCGGCGCAGGTACCAGGTGGACAGGTCGTCCATGAACACGCTCAGCACGCGCGTGGCGCCCAGCGCGTCGACGTCCCCGAGCCGTGCCCCGGCGTCCGCGGCGAGGCCTGCCGCGCGTGACAGGATCCAGCGGTCGAGGACCGGCCACTCGCCGCCCGCCGCCTCGATCGCCTCGTCGATCCCGCGCGACGGCGTCCACGAGGCCAGCCGCGCGTAGGTGACGAAGAACGCGTACACGTTCCACAGCACGAGCAGCTCGCGGCGCGCCTCGTCGGCGGCGTGCCAGCCGAACAGGATGTTGTCCTCGGGCCGGGCCTTCGCGAACATCCAGCGCATGACGTCGACGCCCATCCGGTCGGCCGCCTCGTCGAACTCGATCGCGTTGCCCCAGCTCTTGTGCATCGGGCGCCCGTCCTCGCCGAACACGAGGGCGTAGCCGAAGATCGTCTTGAACGGCTCCGTCCGCTTGAGCACGGTCGACATCGCGAGCATCGAGTAGAACCAGTTGCGGAACTGGCCCGGGAAGCTCTCCGTGATGAAGTCGGCCGGGAACCACTTCGCCCAGTAGTCCGGGTCCTCGCGGAAGTGCAGCGTGCTGAACGGCACGATCCCGGCGTCCAGCCACGGGTTGCCGACGTCCTTGATCCGCTCGACCGGCGCGCCGCACGTCGGGCACGCGATCCGGACCTCGTCGACCCACGGGCGGTGCGGGCTGTGGCCCTCGAACGCGTCCCAGCCCTCGACGGCGCGCTCGTGGAGCTCGTCGCGCCCGCCGATGACCTCCACCGTCCCGCACTCGCCGCAGTCGTAGATCGGCAGCGCCAGGCCCCAGTAGCGCTTCTTGCTGATCATCCAGTCGTGCATGTTGCGGAGCCAGTCGAGCTCCCGGTCATAGCCGAAGTCCGGGATCCACCGGATCCCGTCCACGACCTCCATGATCTGGTAGCGGAGGCTCGCGTCGACCTGCGCCGTGGTCAGCTCCTCGCGCGGGACGTCATAGACCTCGCCCATCGAGATGAACCACTCGTCGACGAGGCGGAACAGGAGCGGCGTCCCGCATCGCCAGCAGTGCGGGTAGCGGTGGCTGTAGGGCTCGAGGTGGTAGAAGAAGCCGCGCCGCTCGAGGTCGTCGACGATCCGCTCGGCGACCGCGGGTGCTTCCAGGCCGGTCAGCCAGTCGAAGCCCGGGAAGTACCGGCCGTCCTCGTCGATCGGGCCGATGACCGGCAGCCCGAGCTGCTTGCCCAGCTGGTAGTCCTCGGCGCCGCAGCCGGGCGCGATGTGGACGATGCCCGTGCCCTCGTCCTCGCCGACCTCGCCCCAGGCGACGACGCGGTGCTCGTAGCCCGCCTCGGCGAAGGCGTCGCGGACCGCCGGCAGGTCGTCGAACGGCCCGGTGTAGCGCCAGCCGACGAGCGCTGAGCCCGCGACCTCCTCCTCGACCGTGAACGGCCCCTGGACGGCCGCCTTGAGCGTCCCCTTGCCGACCCAGAAGCGGTCCTCGCCCTGGCGGACCCGGACGTAGCGCAGGTCCTCGCCCACCGCCGCGGCCACGTTCGAGGTCAGCGTCCACGGCGTCGTCGTCCACACGAGGAGCGACTCGCCCGGGCGGTCGACGAGCGGGAAGCGGACGGTCAGCCCCGGGTCCTCGCGATCCTGGTAGCCCTCGTTCATCTCCATCTGGGACAGGCCGGTGCCGCAGCGCGGGCACCACGGCATCGTGTCGTGGCCCTTGTACAGCCAGCCGCGCCGGTTGCACTCGGCGAGGAACCCCCAGATGAGGTCGTTGTTCTCGTTGCTGAACGTGAAGTACGAGCCACCGACCTCCGGCAGCCCGAGCCGCCCGACGAGCATCTCGACCGTGTCGGTGACCGGGCCGTCCGGGCCCTCGATCGTCGTGACCGCGGTCGGGTCCGTGCCCAGCAGGTCGTGGAGCCGGCGCAGCTCGGCCGGGTCGTTCCAGTCCATCCACATGCCGAGGCGGATC
The DNA here is from genome assembly GCA_963763075.1 of uncultured Chloroflexia bacterium. Lineage (GTDB taxonomy): Bacteria > Chloroflexota > Limnocylindria > Limnocylindrales > CSP1-4 > CAIXZV01. Next base: position 37,511 of record CAVXNF010000008.1, read on the forward strand.
GACTGCTCCGTCTGGCGGGCCGCATACGTGAGGACCCGCTGCTTGCACAGCGTCACGAACCGGTCGATGCCGTACGCCTCGATGTCGCGCTTCGAGGTGAAGCCGAGGTCGCGCTCGACGTTGACCTCGACCCACAGGCCCTGGCAGTCGAACCCGTTCTGGTAGCGCTGGTCCTCGCCGAGCATCGCGTGGTAGCGCTGGAACAGGTCCTTGTACGCGCGGCCCCACGCGTGATGGACGCCCATCGGGTTGTTGGCCGTGATCGGCCCGTCGAGGAAGCTCCAGCGCGGCCCGCCCTCGTTCTGGGCACGCAGCCGGGCGAACGTGCGCCGCTCGGCCCACTCCCGGAGCAGCTCGTGCTCCTGGGCGACGAAGTCGGGCTTGGCGGTGACGGGCTGGAACATCGGGCCTCGCGTGGGTCCGGGCGCGCCTCGCTGGGCCGGCACGCGGCGGGCTTCAAGGATACGGAACGGACGGCGGACGCGCGGCGGCCCCTGCCCGACGGCTCGGCGACCCTCGCCCGCCAGCCCGGTTTCTCGCAAGCAAGTATCATTCCGCGCGATGTCGAACCCCCAGGCGCCGCGCGACGAGGGGCGCGCGCCCGTCGAGCGCCGGCCCCGGCAGCGATCCGCCTTCGCCGCTGCATTCCTGTCCCTGCTGTTCCCCGGATTGGGCCACGCCTATGCGGGCGCGTACCCGCGAGCGCTCGCGTTCGCGGCCGCGCCGCTCCTGCTCGTCGCCCTGATCGCCGGGGTCGTCCTGCGCGCGGACCGGACCGACCTGCTGGCGTTCTTCGCCCAGGAGATGGTCCTCCAGGCGCTGCTCGGCGTGAACCTCGTCCTGCTCATCTACCGGATCATCGCCGCGGTCGACGCGTGGAACGTCGCCCGCTTCCTCAACGAGGCCGACCAGGCGCGCATCGCCGCCGCCGCCGGCCGGACGGTCAAGAAGTCACGCGGCATCGCGCCGATGCAGGTCGTGTCGATCGGCGGGCTGCTCGCGGTCCTGGTCGTCATGGCCGGCGCCCACGCCGCGGTCGCCAACTACAACCAGCTCGCGCTCAGCCTCGTCCAGTGCGTGTTCACCGAGGAGGAGGACGCCTCCTGCGAGACCGCCGCGGAGTCGCCGTCGCCGGGCGAGAGCGCGGAGCCGAACGGGAGCGGTGTCGCCAGCGCAACCGAGGAGCCGAGCCAGAGCGACGGAGTCCCTGCCGAGCCCCGAGGGCACCGCCGCGACCGGCACGCCGCTGCCGACCCTCCCGCCGTGGGACGGCAAGGAGCGCCTGAACGTGCTGCTCATCGGCTCCGACCAGCGCCCGGGCGAGTCGTCGTTCAACACCGACACCCTCATCGTCGCGTCGGTCGAGCCCGAGACCGGCGAGGTCGCGATGTTCCAGGTGCCGCGCGACATGGTCGACGTGCCGGTGCCGGCCAACGCGCGCAGCGTCTGGGGCAGCGTGTACCGGGGCAAGATCAACAGCTGGTTCACGGCCAACCGCGGCCGCACCGACCTGTGGCCCGGCAAGACCGGCAGCGCGCGCGGCTTCAACTCGCTCAAGGCGCTGCTCGGCGAGCTCTACGGTCTCGACATCCGGTACTACGCCCTCGTCAACTTCCAGGGCTTCCGCCAGGTCGTCAACGCGATGGGCGGCGTCCAGATCAACGTCCAGATCCCGGTCGCCGAGAGCCAGTTCCCGACGTCCGAAGGCAGGCTCACCCGGATCTACATCCCGGCCGGCCCGCAGCACATGACCGGCACCGAGGCCCTTCGCTACGCCCGGTCCCGTCACCGCGCGGCGGGTGGCGACTTCGACCGCGGCCGCCGGCAGCAGCGGGTGCTGCTCAGCCTGCGCGAGCAGATGAACGCCCAGGCGATCATCGCCAACCTGCCCGAGCTCGTGGGCGCGCTCAAGGACTCGGTCAAGACCGACATCAAGACCCAGGACCTGCCGAAGCTGCTCGCGCTCGCGGAAGGCGTCGACACGAAGAACATCCGCTCGTTCGTGTTCGCGCCGATTCTTCTACGCCAACGAGGACCAGAACTCGTCGCGCGGCTACATCATCACGCCCAACGTCGCGCGGATCCGGAAGGCGGTCGACCAGGCGTTCAAGATCACGCCGGAGCTGCTCGCCCGCCGCGAGCGCCTGGAGTCGGAGGGCGCGACCGTCTGGGTCCTCAACGGATCGGGACGCGCCGGGCTGGAGACGTCGTCGGCCGAGTTCCTCGAGTACCAGGGGCTCAACGCCTCCGCCCCGCGGCGGTCGCTCGACGAGCGCCCCTCGAAGACGAAGATCGTCGTCTACAACGGCGCGGAGACGGACCTGCCCGAGACGATCAAGTACCTCGAGCGCCGGTTCGACACGACGGTCACGACCGCCACGGATCCGGATCGAGGCGTGGACATCGTGATCACGCTCGGCAAGGACGCCCCGAACCTGGACGTCGACGCCGTCGGTTGACGGCGGTCGGGCCGCGCGCCGGCTGCGGCCAGGCCCGCGATGGACGGTCGCGGGGTCAGCCCTCGACGGGCGTCAGCCAGCTCCGGTACTCGTCGAGGTTCCCGCGCACCGCGGCGAAGTAGCGCTCGCTGATCGCGCGCCCGATCGGGCCGATGGCGCCGGTGCCGACCTTGCGGTGGTCGATCTCGATCACCGGGCTCACCTGGACGCCCGTCCCGCACAGGAAGATCTCGTCGCACACGTAGAGCTCGGAACGGTCGATCGAGCGCGCCTCGGTCGGGTAGCCGAGGTCCTGCGCGATCTGCAGGATCGCCTTGCGCGTCACGCCCTCGAGGATGTCGTCCGAGACCGGCGGCGTGAGCACGACCCCGTCGCGCACGACGAACAGGTTCGCGGCCGAGCCCTCGGACGCGTGGCCGTTGGGGGTCATCACCAGCGCCTCGTCGAAGCCGTTGAGCTCCGCCTCGGACTTCTGGAACGCCATGTTCACGTAGCCGCCGACGATCTTGCCGCGGGCCGGCAGCGCCTCGTCCGCGTTCCGGCGCCAGGACGAGGACATCACGCGGACGCCCTTCTCGATGTCGATGTAGTTCCCGAACGGCGTCGCGATGACGTACAGCTCGTGCTCGAGGTGGTGGAGCCGGACGCCGATCGCCTTCGTGCTCTTGTAGAACGACGGGCGGACGTAGACGTCCTCGCGGAACTGGTTCCGGCGGACCGTCTCGAGGACGATCGCGGCCAGCTCGTCGACCGAGGGCAGGTCCTCCATCAGCAGCATCTTCGCGCTGTTGCGGATGCGGGCCATGTGCTCGCGCAGGAACAGGACGTAGAGCGTGTCCTGCTCGGCGTTCCAGTAGCCGCGGATCCCCTCGAAGGTCGCCGTCCCGTACATGAACGCGTGGGTCATGATGCTGACCTTCGCGTCCCGCATCGGGACGTAGTTCCCCTCGAAGTACGCGATGAGGTCCTCGAGCGCACGCGGCTGGGGCGCCGTGGCGGGCGTCTCGGAGGCGGTCGGCTGCTGCTTCGTGAGCATCGGGCGGCTCCAGGTCGCGAGCGGCGCAAGCGCCGCGATTGGCCTTCGTTGAGGCGGCAACTCTAGCACCCGGCCGTTCGCGGACGACCCCGCCGGACGGTCCCGGGCCGGTCAGCCGATCGGCAGGATCCCGAGGATCGCGCCGATGACCAGCCCGAGGTAGAGCAGGTACAGGAGGCCGCCGATGAGGAGCGCCGGGCCGTCGAGGCGGTGCCGGCGCCACATCGGGCCGAAGATCGCCGCCACGGCGATGAACGCGATGCCGGCCGACGCGAACGCGAGCATCGAGTCGTCGTTCACCGTCCAGGCCGATCCGGCGAGCACGAGCGCGACGACCGTCGGGATCGCCGACTGGAACACCATCGCGCCGGTGATGTTGCCCATCGCCAGCGTGTCCTTGCCCTGGCGGACCCAGATCAGCGAGTTGAACTTCTCGGGCAGCTCGGTCGCGATCGGGGCGATGACGAGCGCGAGCAGCAGCTCGCTCACCCCGAGCGTCGCGGCGAGGCTGTTGACCGCCCCGACGAACAGGTACGCCCCGCCGATGATGCAGCCGAGCGCGAACAGCACCTGGACGTTGACGATCCGCAGGCGCGGCACGGCCGGGTCGACGTAGTAGCCGCGACGGTCCGCCTTGCGGAACCGGAGCGGGGCGAGGTCGCCCTCGGCGTCGGCGGCCTCCGCGTCGAGGTGCCCCTTCACGTACCACACGTAGATCCCGATCAGCACGACCGCGACGACGAGCTTGAGCGACTCGAGCTGGGGCGGCAGGAACGCGGCGCCGATCGCGATCGAGTAGGCGACGACGAAGTACCGGATGTCGTGGACGAGGACCGTGGTGTCGACCACCATCCGGGTCCCGCTCGCGCGCCGCGCGCGGAACGCGATCACGCCCACGCCGGTGACGAACATCGCGAGCGTCGAGAGCATGAACGGCGCCCCGAGGATCGCCCCCACCCCGACGTCGTCGGTCGCCTCTCCGCCGCCGCCGAACGCGATCGCGATGATCGGGATCATCGTCTCGGGCAGCGCCGTCCCGACGGCCGCGAGCACGGACCCGACGGCCCCCTCGGCGAGCTCGAGCTTGCGGCCGAACCACTCGATGCTGTTGGTGAACAGCTCGGCGCCGAGCAGGATCACGACAAAGGCGATCGCGAGGACGAGCAGGTCCATCTATCCCTCCAGGCGGATGGCGGCCACGATGGACCCGAGGACGACGAGGAGCACGGCGAGCGAGACGAGGGCGAGCCGGACGTCGTGCGCGGCGAGGAACCCGACGCCCGCGACGATGACCCGGCCCAGGGGCAGGGCGAGCACCGCGACGAGCCCGAGCCACAGGAACCCGAGCGGGTTGCCCGCGGCGATCTCGGCGGGGATCGTCGACAGCTCGAACGGCGGGACCCCGCCGTGGGCGAGCGGGTCGATCCCGGCGGCGAGCATCAGCAGGACGCCGAGCAGGATCAGGCCCATCGCGAGGTAGGTGCCGGCGACGAGCAGCCGCGAGATGGTCGACTCGAGGCGCCAGGCGACGTCGGCGGACGTCCCCGCCGCGGGCTCGACCGGGGGCTGGACCGCGGCGCTCACAGGCCCACCGCCTTGAGGCCCATCTGGACGGCCGTCACGAGCAGCACGACGACGAACAGCATCCGCAGCAGCCGGGTGTCGATCCGGTTGACGACCCGCGCCCCGACCGATGCCCCGACGAACACGCCGAGCGCCACGGGTCCGGCGATGTAGGGGTCGATCTCGTCGCGCAGCAGGTAGATGACCGCGGACGAGGTCGCGGTGATCCCGATCATCATGTTGCTGGTCGCGGTCGCGACCTTGAGCGGGACGCCCATCGCGAGGTTCATGAGCGGCACCTTGATGATCCCGCCACCCACCCCGAGCAGCGCCGACACCACGCCGGCGAACACCGCCCCGATCGCGCCGAAGCCGAGCCGGTCCACGAGGTAGCCGGGCCCCGACAGGCTGGCCGCGAAGGTCATCGGCTGGGCGAGGGTGAGCGCGGCGGCGCCGCCACCGGCCGTCCGGAACGCGGGAGCGGGTGCGACCGGGGCCGGGGCAGGGCCTCGGGCGGCCGGCACCGTCGGCGGCGTCACGGCGGCGAGCTCCTCGGCGACGGGCACGGGCTCCTCCCCTCGCCCCGGCCGCTGCGGCCGGCGCAGGCTCGCGGCGACGGAGCATCGAGACGGCGACCCAGGCGAGCAGCAGCGCGAACAGCCCTTCGAGCACGGGGACGGGCAGGGCGAACGCGATGAGGCCGCCGGCAAGCGCGCCGCACGCGGTGAACAGCTCGAGCACCATGCCGAGCCGCAGGTTCGCGACGTGGCGCCGGAGGTACACGCCGGCGCCCGCGCTCGAGGTCACGATCACCGACACCAGCGAGATCGCGACCGCCTCACGGAGCGGCCGTCCGAAGCCGAGCGTGAGCAGCGGGACCAGGAGGATCCCGCCACCGAGGCCCAGCAGCGAGCCGAACAGGCCGACGGCGGCGCCGCTGGCCAGCAGGACGAGCCCCGCGATCATCGCGGGGCAGCCCGGCGCGAGCCGGCCCCCGGGCGACGATCCGCGCGGCCCGTCACCGGGTCAGGGGCGGAGGTGCTGCGGCGCGTACGGGAGGAGCGCCACGTGGCGTGCGCGCTTGAGCGCGACGGCCAGCTCGCGCTGGTGCGCGGCGCAGGTGCCCGTCTTCCGGCGCGGCTCGATCTTGGCGCGCTCGGACAGGTAGCGGCGGAGGCGGTTGACCTCCTTGTAGTCGATCGTGGCGGTCTTGTCGGCGCAGAAGGAGCAGACCTTCCGGCGCCGGCGATCTCGGTAGTAGTCGTCGCGCTTCTTCGTGCGGGGCGGCATGCAGGTTCTCCTGGTGTGGCGGGCGGGCCCGCCGTCAGCGGCTCATGGCCGCGTGATGATCAGAAGGGAAGGTCGTCCAGCTCGTCGTCGGACGGGGCGGCCGAGCGGGTGGGCCGGACCGGGGCTTCGCCACCGGCGTCGCCTCCACCGAACCCGCCCGCCGGGGCGTTGAACGAGCCGCCGGGCCCGTCCTCGTCGCGGGTCCGCGCCTCGAGGCTCACGACGTTGTCGGCCGTGATCTCGAGCGAGATCCGCTTCTGGCCGTCGCGGGCCTCGTACTCGCGGGTGCGGAACCGCCCCTCGACGAACACGCGGTTGCCCTTGCGGAACTGCTCCGCCGTCCGCTCGGCGCGATCGCCCCAGACGGTGACCCGGAACCAGTCGGTCGCCTCGACCCACTCGTTGGTCTGCTGGTTCTTCGTGCTCTGGTTGACGGCGACGCTGAACTCCGTCACGGGTCGACCGCTCGGGGTGTAGCGCATCTCGGGATCGCGCCCGAGGTTGCCGATGATCATCGCCTTCGAGAACGCCATCGCGGGGCTCCTCGGTCAGTCGATGGCCGCGGGCGCGGCCTCGCTCTCGGACTCGTCGATCCGCGCGTCATCGACGGCGTCGGCGGCGTCCTCATCGTCGACATCGGCCACCAGGTCGGCGGTCACGTCGTCGTCCTCGTCCTCGGCGTCCTCGCCCTCCTCCGAGCCATCGGCGGCGGCCGCATCGCGGCGGGCCTTGACGGGCTTCTCGGAGCGGGTCACGAGGAAGCGGATGACCTCCTCGGTGATCTGGAGGCTGCGCTCCAGCTCGAGGATCGCCTCGGCCGGCGACTCGAACACCACGATGTGGTACGAGCCCTCACGGTGGCGGTCGATGGGATACGCGAGTCGGCGGCGGCCCCAGGGCGCGACCTTGACGATCTGCCCGCCCGAGGCGACGACGTAGCGTGTGGTGCGGTCGATGACCGCGGCGGCCTTCTCATCGGGCGCATCGGGCCGGATGATGAGCATGAGTTCATAGCGGCGCACGGCCTGCTCTACTCCTTCCAATGGGATCTGCCCCGCTGACGGACATGCCGATGCGGAGCCGAAAGGACCGCGGAAGGATAGCACGGGCGTTCGCTGGAGCCCCTCGGGTGGCATGCGGACGTCACGGTGCCGACGTGTATCCTCTCGCCGACAGCCACCCATACGCAGACATCCGGGTACCACGTGCAGCTTTCGATCCTCCTCCTCACCATCGATCGATCCGCCGCGGACTCCCTGACCGCCGCGCTCAGCAAGCCGGGTCACGGCGTGACCACGGTCGCCGACCCCGTCGACCTGTTCGCGGCGGCGTCGGGCTACTCGCTGGTCATCGTCGACCGCGTCAAGGACCCGTACACGGTCAAGGCCGTGATCGAGGAGCTGCGGCGCGACGACGCCACGTCCAAGCTCCCGGTCCTCGCGATCGCCCAGGCCGACGACATCGAGGAGCGGATCGCGCTGCTCGAGGCGGGCGCGGACGAGGTGATCACCAAGCCGTTCGACCCGGTCGAGCTCGAGGCTCGCGTCGAGGCCGTGTCCCTGCGGTTCGAGCGGTCGACCAGCGCGGCGCCCGTCGCGCCGCGCGTCACGGCGTCGATCGGCGACCCCAACGCGCGGCGCGTGATCACCGTGTTCAGCCCCAAGGGCGGCGTCGGGACGACGACGATCGCGACCAACCTCGCCATGCTCTCCGCCGAGCGGCGGACGAAGTCCACGCTGCTCATCGACCTCGACCTGTCGTTCGGGCAGGTGGCCTCGCACCTCAACCTGCAGCCGAAGCAGGGCCTGCTGGAGCTCGTCCGTGACGAGTCCGCGCTGCGCGAGGCGGAGCTGTTCCGCACCTACGCCGCCGTGCACCCGAGCGGCCTCCAGGTGATCGCCGCGCCGCCCGCACCCGGCTTCGCGTCGCTGGTCACGGCCGAGCACGTCGAGCTCGTGCTGGCCCGGGCGGTCGAGGCGTACGAGGTGATCATCATCGACGCCGGCGCGACCCGCGACGAGCGGATGCTCGCGATCTTCGCGCGCTCCGACACCGTCGTCGTCCCCGTCGTCCCCGAGATCCCGGCCCTCAACGCCGTCCACCTGCTGCTCGACCAGCTGAGCGAGACGGGCGCGATGGGCGGCCAGACGCTGTTCGTGCTCAACAACATGTTCGCGAAGGACCTGCTGCGGCGGTCCGACGTCGAGACCGCGCTCGGCGCCTCGATCGGCAGCGAGCTGCCGTACGACCCGCTCGCCTACCTGCGCGCCGCGAACGAGGGCATCCCGGTCATCACCAGCAGCCCGAAGTCGGGCGCCGCCGCCAAGTTCCGCGAGCTGGCGGACGCCGTGCTGGGCAAGGCGGTCGTGCCGGCCGTCGCGTCGACCAACGGCACCGATCCCGCCCCGAAGAAGGAGCGGCGCGGCCTGTTCGGTCGCCGCTAGCGCCGCGCAAGGCTGCTGCGACGGGGAGTGCGTCCCGCAGGCGCGCACGCGTCGGTCGGTGCGCCGTGTACTCCCGGGCATGGACGACACCACCGCCGATCACCTGCCCGCCGAGCCGGGCGTGCTCCCCTCCCCTGCCGAGCCCGATCCAGCACCTGAGCGTGACGAGATGCCGGGCATCACCGACCCGCGCGACCGGGGCGGCACCGGGCGGCCCGGTCGGCGCCAACAACATCGCCGAGGGGCGCGCCGACGGCGTGATGACGCCGCAGGGCAGCACGCAGGGCGAGGGCGGCGGCGGCTGACCGAGGGGCCGGCGCCACGGCCAGTTGTCTGCGATCCGACACCGCCGTGGGCCCCCGGTTGTCACTATTCTTGACAGCGTGATCGTCCGGGTGCTCACTGCGCGCGTCGCCCAGCACAACGCAGGCCGGTTCGAGGATCTCCTCCGCCAGCAGCTCCCGAAGATGCGGGAGCACGAAGGCCTCGTCTACCTCAAGCTCGCGCGCCAGGCGAATGGCGCGTTCGAGGAGGTCCTGCTGTTCGAGGAGTGGCGTGACGCCGCCGCGCTCTACGGCTGGGCGGGCGACGAGCTCTCCCGGCCGAGGCTCATGCCGGGCGCGGAGGCCCTCGCCGAGAACGTGCACGTCACCCACTACGAGGCGCTGGACGTCGACCCGGACTCGCTGGTCGCCGTCCCGATCGGCGCCACCGGCAGCGAGTCGCCGCCAGGCTGAGGCGCCTGGCCGTCAGGCGGCGCCGCTGGGACGCAGCACCGCGACGAGCCGCCGGACCGCCGGCGACGGGATCGCCGGCAGCAGGTTGAGGACCAGCAGCAGGCTGACGAGCACGAGCCCGAACGCGGCGACCAGCTCCAGCCCGACCGCCTCGCCCAGGACCAGCGCGCCCCACGCGGCGGCGAACACCGGAACGATGAACGTCACCGTGCTCGCGACCGTCGGCGTGGAGCGGGCGAGGACGCGGTAGAAGACGGGCCAGGCGAGCGCCGTCGAGACGACGCCGACCGCGACCAGCGACGTGATGCCGGCCATCGTCGGCGTGCCGGGCGGTCCCGTGAGGATCGCGACCGGGAGCGTCACGAGCGCGCCCATCAGCAGCATGCCCGTGGCCAGCTCCACGCCGGGGACGTCGGACAGGCGCGCCCGGACGTACGTGCCCGCGACCGCGTAGCTCGCCGGCGCCCCGAGGCCCGCGGCGACCGCGATGAGCGTGGCCGGGGTCGGCTCGAGGTGCGACCAGCCGACCAGCACGAGGACCGCGACGACGCCGACGCCGAGTCCCGCGATCATGCGGCCGGAGAGCACCTGGCGCAGCACCACGACGCCGAGCGCGGCAGTGAACAGCGGCGTCGCGGCGTTGAGCAGCGCGGTGAACCCGGTCGGCAGCGTGAGGCTGGCGAACGCGATGCAGGTGAACGGGATCGCCGCGAACGTCGTGCCGACGATCGTGAACGCGACCACGCGGCCGCGCATCGCGGCGAACGTGCGGCGGCCGGCGAAGGCGAGCAGGACCGACGCCCCGATCGCGAGCCGGATCTCTGCGGCCCAGACCGGCCCCACCTCGGGCGCGGCGATCCGCAGGAACAGGAACGCGCCACCCCAGACCGCTCCGAGGAACAGGAGCGAGGCGAGGTCGACGGGCGTCAGGGTGCGTGGTTGACGGAGCGTTGGTTCGGACATGGCACGATCGTGCGATGTACCGGTCGCGTCCGGCGTGGACGCCGGTCGCCAACGCCCTACGTCATCCGTCGCCCAGGGTCAGCCGGTGACCTCGCTCGCGTGCGTCTCGACGATGGCGGTCACGTCCTCGAGCGTTCCCTCGAAGTGCTCGACCGTCGTCTCGAGGATGAACTCCTCGACGCCCGGGAGCAGTGTGGATTCGGCCCAGCCGTCGCCGTAGACCGCCTGGATGGCCGCAAGGCTCTCCCACTCGGTCACGGCGATGAGCGACCACCCCTCGGCCTGCACCGCACGCCCGAAGCGAGCCGAACGGAGCCCCGGGATCGCGCCGAACTGCGTGGTGAGCTGGCGCACGACATCGAGCACGTCAACGTCGTGGCCGTCCTTGATGCGGGAGCGCGCGACGCGGAGGATCACGGAGCGAACGATACGGTTCTGCGCGCCTCGTCCACCCGGGTTTTCCCTGCTCGTCAGGAGGGGCGGCGCGCTGGCCGCGGGTCAGGTCGTCGGCGATGAGGGGTCTGGACCGGCTCGAGGGCGCCAAGCTCGGCCTCGACGATTCGCAGCTCGTGCTCTGCCAGAGCGAGCCGTTTGGCGTGGGCCGGCGCGGGCTCGACACTGCCGCGCATCTTCTCGATGTCGCGGCGAAGCGTCTCGATCGCGTGCCGGAGGTAGGCGCGTGGATTGAGCGGGTGCGCGTGAGAGTCTGCCATCGATGACCGTCCTGCCTTGGTGCGGCGCGGCCATCGGGTACGACTCAGGTCGCTCGCGTCGAGGCGCGTAGGCGCCTGAGGCACATGGTCGGAGCCGACGCCCGCCGACGCATCTCCCCAACCGAGCAGAACGGCGGGATCACCAATGCAGGATCGCGCAACGGGGCGCGCACCCGTGCTCGAGGGATCAGCGCTGGACCCAGGCCTCGCGGTACGCGGGCGGGTCCCACTCGGCGATGTAGATGGCCTCACGCGTCACCTGGCCGTCGCGAACCTCGAGGATCGCGGCGACGAAGTGTGGATCCTCGCCGTCGAAGCGGAGCACCAGCTCCGCTGCCCACTGGCTGCCCGCGCCGGAGATGCGCTCGACGGAGAACGCCGCGGGCCGCCCAGGGTAGGCCTTGCGCGTCGCGACGATCGAGTCCCTGCCGACGATCCGCTCGCCGCTCTGGACGTACTCGAGCACCGCGTCGTCGGCATAGATCGCGCCGGCCTCGTCCTGATCGCGCCCGATGGCGGTGAAGTGGTCTGCGATCGCTGCGCGCATCGCATCGTCGTCCATGCGGCGTGCCTCCACTGCGACCGGATTGGTGCCGAGGGCGAGGTTCGAACTCGCACGACCTTGCGGTCAGCGGTGTTTAAGACCGCCGCGTCTGCCGGTTCCGCCACCTCGGCGCCGGGCCATCGTAGCCGGGCCTCAGTCGATGACGCCGTCGAGGCTGACCGCGATCCGCGCGAACGCCGGGCGCGAGGATGACAAGGAACACGCCGGCGGTCGTCGTGAGGGCGAGGATCAGCCCCTGGACGAACGAGCTGCGGACGAGGCCGATGACGAGGAAGTCGATCGCGAGCAGCAGGAGCAGCGCCCCGGCGAACGGCACGAGCGCCGGCATCCCGAGGACGTTGACCCGGTCATCGAGGAGCGGCTCGTAGAAGCCGGGCGCGACGAGCGCGAGCACGATCGCGAACCCGAGCGGGACGAACGAGGCGACCACGAGCGGCGTCGACGACCGCTGCGGCGTGGCGGGCCGTGCGGAGGTCGGGTCGGTCATGGACGGATCCTACGCGCCGTCGATGTCCGGACCGCCCGCGAGACGCAGAAAGCCCCGGGCGCGTGCCCGGGGCCTTGAGTTCGATGGAGGCGACGATCGGATTCGAACCGATGAATAAGGGTTTTGCAGACCCCCCGTTAGGCCACTTCGCCACGTCGCCGGTGTCCGGCGAGGCGCCGGGGATGGTCGTATCAGGTTGGCTGGCCCTCGAGGATTCGAACCTCGGCTAACGGATCCAAAGTCCGCTGTCCTACCACTAGACGAAGGGGCAGCGGCGGCCCGGGAGTCGATGCGACGGACAGGGCGGAGGAATGGAGCGGAAGACGGGACTCGAACCCGCGACCCTCACCTTGGCAAGGTGATGCTCTACCAACTGAGCCACTTCCGCTCGATGCCGACCAGGTCGATGGTGCCGAGAGCCAGATTCGAACTGGCGACACCGCGATTTTCAGTCGCGTGCTCTACCAACTGAGCTATCTCGGCCCGGTCAAGGCCCCCGCGAGGGCCCGTCGGCGCGGCGCAGAAAACCATGCGCGCTGAAGTCCGGCAAGGAATGGACGGTCCGACGGGACGCCGCCGACCGCCTCAGGACGGCCGATTCCAGTTCGACGGCGCGGGCGGCGACGCGGTTGGGTGCCACCCGGCGTGCCGCCGGTCGATACCCGCGGCGGCTCCCAGCGACGCGCGCATCGCGACCGGGTCCAGCACCTGGACCGCATCGCTGACTGCCGGCTGGCCATTGAGCTCCCGCAGGCGGTTGATCCGGTCGAGCGCCGCCGGATGGGTCGAGAACAGGCTCGACGACTTGCCGGTCGCTGCCTTGATCGGGTTGTCGAAGTACAGGTGCTGCGTCGCGCGGTTCGCGACCTCGAGCGGCTCCTGGTCGGAGCGAGATCTTGGCGAGCGCCCGCTGGAGGCCGACGGGTTCCGGGTCAGCTCGACGCTCGAGGCGTCCGCGAGGTACTCCCGCTGCCGGCTGACCGCCATCTGGACGAGGGTCGCGAAGATCGGGGCGAGGATCGCGAGCGCGATGGCCCACGAACATGACGATCTGGGGCCACCCGCACCCCCGCAGTCGTTGCCGACGGCTCGCCGGCCGCCGCCCCAGAACGTGACCGCAGGAAGAAGTCGGCGAGCAGCGCGATGCAGCCCACGAGGATGCCCACCAGCAGGGACAACCGGATGTCGAAGTTCCGGACGTGCGTGAGCTCGTGGCCGATGACGCCCTGGAGCTCCTCGCGGTCGAGCTTCTGGAGCAGCCCGTGGTCATCGCGACGCACGCATGCTTCGGGTCCCGGCCGGTCGCGAACGCGTTGGGCGCAGTGTCGTCGATGAGGTACACCTTGGGCATCGGCAGATCGGCGGCGATGGCCATCTCCTGGACGACGTTCATGAGCTGCGGCGCGTCCTCGGGCGTGACCTCCTTCGCGCCTGTGACGCGAGCACGAGCGAGTCACCGCCGAAGTAGGCGAACCCGCGACGCGGCGAGGCCGATGGCGATCGCGATCCCCAGCGACGGGATCGCCGCCCGCGGGTCGCCCGTGACCGCCCACCCGATCGCCAGCCCCAGCACGCCGAGCAGGAGCACGACGGCGAGGACGAGCAGGATCGAGTTGCGCTTGTTCGCCCCGATCTGCGGGTAGAAGGTCGATGCGGCCATAGGGTGCGGCCGTCAGGCGCCGACGACGGGTACCGGCCCGTGACCCGCCGTGGCGTCCTAGCTCAGGCTCGAGGTCGACCTTCGGCACCTCGGCGGCCTCTGGCTCCGCATCGAAGAACTCGCGCTTCACGAAGCCGAGGGGCCCGCGACGAGGACTGCCGGGAACGTCTGGATGGCGTTGTTGAAGTCGAGGACGGTCGCGTTGTAGTGCTGGCGGGAGAAGCTGATCTGGTTCTCCGTCGTCGTGATCTCCTCCTGGAGCTGGATCACGTTCTGTGTTCGCCTTGAGGTCCGGGTAGTTCTCGACGACCGCGAACAGCGAGCGGAGGGCCCCGGTGAGCGCGTTCTCGGCCGACGCCTGCGCGGCGGGACCCTGGGCGCCCGCGGCGACGGCGTTGGCGCGCGCCTGGGTGACCTGGGTGAGCACCTTCTGCTCGAAGCCCATGTAGCCCTTGACGGCCTCGACCAGGTTCGGGATGAGATCGTGGCGGCGCTTCAGCTGGACCTCGATCTGGCCCAACGCCTCGTCGATCCGGTTGCGGCGCGTGACCAGCCCGTTGTACAGGCCGACCAGCACGACCACGACGATCACGATGATCGCGATGACGATGATCAGGGTCCAGTCCATGCGCTCTCCTCGAGTGCTCCCGACGTCGCGCGCAGCATACCGCCCATCGCGCGCGACAATGTATCGACATGACGGCTCACGGCACGCGCCTCGCCTGGATCAGCCCGTTCACGAAGCGGGTGGTCAACCCGCTCACGCGCCGGTTCGCCGACCGGCTGCCGTGGTTCGGGCTCCTGACCCACGTCGGACGGCGCTCCGGGACGACGTACCACACGCCGCTCAACGTCTTCCGGCGCGGCGAGGGGTATGTGTTCGCGCTGACGTACGGCCCGGACGTCGACTGGGTGCGGAACATCATCGCGCGCCGGCGGCTGCACGATGCGCACCCGCGGCCGGACGGTGCGGCTGCGTCGATCCCCAGCTGGTCCACGACCCGTCGGGGCACCTCGTCCCCCGCCCGGTCCGGGCGTTCATGAGCCTGCTGGGCGTGACCGACTATCTCGTTACGCAGCTCGACGTCCGTGACACCTGAGGATGGAACGATCCGGCCGCCTTGCGCGACTTGGTAGATAGCGAGACCATCCCGGCTCGCCGTCGACGAGGGTGCAGTGCAGCGAGAGCTCGTGGAGAGGGCACAGCGAGGCGATCACGACGCCTTCGCTGCGCTTGTTGCGCCATCGGTCGGCCGCCTCGACGCCGCCGCCCGCCTGATCCTCCGAGACCCCGACCAGGCCAAGGACGCCGTCCAGGAGGCCCTGCTCGCGGCATGGCGCTCTCTGCCGACCCTCCGCGACCCCGCCTCGTACGACGCCTGGGTTCACCGCCTCCTCGTCCGCGCCTGTGTCAACGAGTCGCGACGGCAGCGGCGTCACAGGATCGACGTGGAGCTGACGGAGCTTCACGCGCCCGCCATCCCGGATGACACCCGGTCGCTCGCTGACCGCGACGAGCTGTCGCGGGGCTTCCGCCGGCTGACGACTGAGCAGCGCGCGCTCATCGTCCTGCGCCACTATCTCGATCTCCCCCTGCCCTACGTGGCAGCGGCGATGGACATCCCGCTGGGTACAGCAAAGTCGAGGCTCCACCGCGCGCTCGCGGCGTTACGTGCGGCCCTCGACGCCGATGCCCGCCTGGTGCCCGAGCCCGTCGGAGGGCATGCGACATGACAACCGACGAGCGCTTCCTGACAGCACTGGAGAACTGGCTGGAGGACGAGGCGGGGCCGACCGCGCCGGGCTATGTCGACGAGATCATTGGCCGCGCCCGAGACACTCGTCAGCACCCCTCGTGGGCGAGCCTCGAGCGGTGGCTGCCCCAGCTCCGACCGGTGCGCACTCGGGCCGCTGCGATCCCGACCGGGGCCCGCGTGCTCGCCGTCGCCGCACTCGTCCTCGCGCTCATCCTGGCCGCGGTTGGCACGGCCGGCCGCCCGGACCGCGCGTCTCCCTTCGGGCTCGCACGGCCTGGGCAAATTGTCATGGCCAGCCTGACGTCGATCATGACCGCGGCCCCCGATGGCACGGACGTCCACGTGCTGCTGCCGGCGCCAGATGGCGTCGAATCGCTTTCGATGTCGCCCGACGGGACGAAGCTCGCCTACCGCTCACTCGGGCCGACGACCAGCGCGCCCACGATTTTGGTCCTTGATCTCGCGACCGGCCGGATCGTCGACATCTCCCCCGATCAGCCGATCGACGTCGTCGCGGACCCGATCGCCTGGTCGCCCGACTCGACGCGGATCGCGACTGCCATGTCGCCGGAAGGCGAGGAGCCGCTCGCCGTGTTCGCGGTCGACGGCTCGGGTGGGGTCGCGCTCGGGCGTGCCTCGACGAGCGAGCGTACGAACGCGACGGCGCCCGCGTGGTCACCAGACGGCGAGACGATCACATTCCTCGGGCAGCGTCCTGGCACCGACGAGGCAGGTCTGTTCGTGATCGGCGTTCGAGATGCCAACGAGCGTCTCGTGGCGGTTACGCGCTCCTTCGACGTAGCGGGGGGGCCGTCGTGGGAGCCGCGCCAGGACCGATCGCGGATCCTCTACGTCCGCGCCGATGGGAGCATCGCCGTGATCGATATCGACAGCGGATTCGACGACGTCCTCGTCAGCCGGACGAACGCGTCGTCGCAGTGGCCGACCTGGTCACCGGACGGCAACCGGGTCGCGTGGTTCGATGACGGCCTCCTGGTCGCCGAGGTCGCGCAACGCCGCACCGGCCGGATCCCGACACGACGCGCCGACATGAGCTCGGGCTGCCACGACGGTGCGGTCGCAGCCGCCACCTCTGCGTGTGGCCAGCCCGTGTGGTCCCCGGACGCACGCTGGATCGTCGTGCCCGATGCGCGGCGAAACGCCATGGTCGCGATCTCCGTCGACGGATCGCGGCCAGCGATCCCGATCCCACTCCCGGACGCGTCGGATCTCACCGCGGTCGGCTCGGTGACCTGGCAACGCCTGGCGCCCTGACGCACGCGGTCCCTCGCCGATCGGTCCGCACCCCGCGGCCGGCGCACCCCTCAAGGAGACCTCCATGTCCCGCCTGCCGTTCGCCATGGCCATCGCGATGCTCGCCACACTCCTCGCGCCTTCCTCGGCAGCGCTCGCCGGCCAGGGCACCGTCGATCCATCGACGTTGTCGCCGGTACCGCCCGCCGACGCCGTGTGCACCGCCGTCGGCGGCGCGGTGCTCTGCGAAACAGTCCGTCTTGTCACGTTCGTCAATGAGGCCGCGTTCGAGCTCCCGTGCGGGCTCGTCTACGCAAGTGGCGTCGATGACCGAACGTACAAGCGCTGGTACAAGGATGGGCAGCTCGCTCGACGCGCGGTCCACCAGTCGGCGACCGGGACGTGGACGCTGTCGCCCGGCGGCGCAGCCCCCGTGCTTTCGGTCGCCACGCACACCAGCTGGGGCGAGGACTACCTCGTCCCAGGTGATCTGGCATCCGCGGTCGGCAGCCAGCAAGGAGCTGACCTCGTGGTTCGCGCCCCCTCGCTCGGCGTCATCGTGCAGATCGCCGGCCAGACCCACGGCGAAGAGAGGTTCACGGGACGGTTCCTCACCTGGGAGGCCCCGACCGACCCGGCGCTGTCGGCGGGCGTGACCGAGGACCTCTGCGCCGCGCTCACCTCCTGAGCCTCCGGCGGCGGGCGCCACGGCCCTGGACTCCGCTGGGCTCATGTCCACGTTCCCGGGATGCCCGCACGCGGTCGCGACAGCCACCAACGAGGATGTCCGAATGCGACTCACGCTGACACTTTCGACTGTGCTGCTCGTCGCAGGCTGCGCCACCTCACCTTCCCTGGTGCCGATCAGCACGGAGCCTGCAGCGCCCACGCCTGCCCCGACCTTGTCCGCTACCACCGCCGCCTCGTCGCCCGAGGCCAGTCGCCATGCGGCACTCGTCGTGTGCCGCATGGGCGAGCGCTGCGATGCCGAGCCGGGCACGTTCGTGACCGACGCGGAGGGCTTCTTTCCTGGCTTGGAGATCACGATGCCCGCGGGGTGGTTCTTCACCGAACAGGATGCTGGCGAGCTGGCTCTTCACCCTGACGACGACCCGGACAAGACAGGTGGTGCTCGTCAAGGACGTGCGTGTCATCGCGAGCACCCGCGAGCGGGGCCCTACAACGAGATCGTCGAGGACGTCGCCCCGACGCCGAAGCCCTGGTGGATCGGTTCACGAACAACGAGGCCTTCACCGTCCTGGAGGAGCCCCAGAAAGCCGCGATTGCGGGGACCTCGGGGACCGCCATCACCATCGCGGTCTCGGGAAGCTGCGAATCACGGCGACGCCGAGTGCCCGTCCAATCCGCGCTGCGCAGGATCTGTACTCACGATCCAGCCCACTGGGGTGACAACAACTTCAGCATCGGCGGGCCAACGCCGATCCGCCTGTACGTGGCGAACATCAAGGCCGGATCCCGGGACCCACCTGTTCGCAGTCGTTGGGACGGGGGGCCCGCGAGCGAGCTCGACGCCTGGGTGGAACGGACGAATGCCATTCTGACTCGATCCGTCCTCCGCTACCTACATCAGCAACTAGTCGTCGCCGGCCAGCGGGCACCCCTCGGGAGAGGCAATTGCATGCGTGGAGAGTGGTGGGCGGTGAGGGACTCGAACCCCCGACATCCTCGGTGTAAGCGAGGCGCTCTGACCAACTGAGCTAACCGCCCGGGATACACGAACGGGCGGCCGTCGGCCGCCCGCGTGAGAGTCAGGTGAGTGGTGCCCAGGCCGGGACTTGAACCCGGATGAGTTGCCTCATACGCCCCTCAAACGTACGCGTATACCAATTCCGCCACCTGGGCAGGTGTCGTGCGGGCCTGTGCCGGTGGACCACTGGGACGTGGTACCGAGGGAGGGAGTCGAACCCACACGACCTTGCGGCCACTGGTACCTGAAACCAGCGCGTCTACCATTCCGCCACCTCGGCCCGGCGCAGGATCCGGCCCGCCCGAAGGCTCACCGGTCCGCGGCGAGGCGCCATGCTAGCACATCCCAATACCGGTCGCCGGTGTCCCCGATGAGCGTCGGCGTGATCCCTTCGACCCCGTCGACGAACATGGATTCCTCGCCCCAGGTGAGCGGCAGCATCGGGATCCGGCCCCCGATTCCGGCCAGCAGCGCCTTCCATGCCCCGACCCGGTCGGCAGGTTCGGCGGGCTTCCGCGCGCTCTCGAGCAGCTCGTCGAGCTTGGCGTCCTGGAACCCCGTCAGGTTCGACCCGGGGTTGCGCACCTGGGACGAGGCGAGGAGCGGATAGAGGTCCGGCTCGAGGCCCATCATGATGTCGAGGACCGCCGCCGTGAACGTCCCGCCGTGCAGGTCCGCGGCCAGCTCGGCGGCCGGCTTCTCGACCAGCGTCACCTTGAACCCGAGCTCGGTCCAGGCGTCCCGGACCGCCGTCGCCATCGCCGCCAGCCGCGGGTTCGCCGTGGCCGGAACGCTGAGCAGCTGGAGCTCGTAGGGCGCCTTGGCTCTCGGCGCCGCCCAGGCGCCATCGATCTTCGACCAGCCGGCATCCTGGAGCGACTTCACCGCGGCGCTCTGGTCGAACGCGACGACGCGTGCGGCCTCCCCGTCGTACGCCCACGAGGTCGGCGGCACCAGCGCATCCGCGACCGAGCCGTCTCCGCCCAGCACGTCACGCACGATGGCCTGGCGGTCGATCGCCGCGAGCAGCGCCCGGCGCACCCGCACGTCGCGCAGCTCCGGATGGTTCGGGCGCAGGTTGAGCAGCACCGTGGACAGCGTCGTCGTCGGGTAGCGGATGCGATCCACGCCCGGCAGCGCGCTGACCGTCGCCGCCTCCTCGGGCCCGAGGCCGGCCACGGCGTCGATGTCGCCGTTCTCGACGGCGGCGGTCGCGGCCGCGTCGTCCGCGAAGAAGCTCAGCTCGATCCGCTCGATGAACGGCGTGCGGCCGGGCGACGAGGGCGACGGGACGGGCGTGGCAAGGGAGTCGGGCGAGGCGGTGATCTCGGGCGCCGGGGTCTCGATCGGCGGCAGGAGCTGCTGCGCCGGGACGAGGACGGCCTTCGTCTCGTCCAGCTCGGCCAGGCCGTACGGTCCGCTGCCGACGGGCGCCATGGCGAACTCGCTCGTCGCGATGTCGGCGTACGGGGTCTCGCCCAGGAGGTGCGCCGGGCAGGAGCGGCTGCGTGGTGGCCGCGAGGAAGCCGCCGACCGGCGTGGTGAGGCGGAACGTCACGGTCTTGTCGTCGAGCGCGGCGGTCTCGACCTCGGCCCACGAGCCGGAGCGGCCACCCGAGGCGTCGGGATCCTTGAGGGCCGCGACCGTGTACAGGACGTCGGCGGAGGTGACGGGCTCGCCGTCCTGCCACACCGCGTCGTCGCGGATGTGGAACGTCCACGTCTTGCCGTCGTCGGACAGCTTGTACGACGAGGCGAGGTCCGGCTCGAGGGTGTTCTGGGGCCCCATCCGCATCAGCCCGCTGAACACGAGGCCGACGAGCGAGCGCTCGGCGCGGTTGCGTGCCGACAGCGGGGTGATCGACGTGGGTGTGCCGACCACGCCCTCTCGGTAGACGACCGGGGGCGGGAGCGTCGGTGACGCGGTCGCATCGGCGATCGCGACCTGGGGGATGGTGCGCGGGCGGAGCGACAGGACGCCGCCCAGGAAGATGAGGGCGACGACGAGCGCGCCGACGACCGCGTAATCGCGGCGAGTCAGATGCATTGATGTGCCTTCGGCAATCCGCTCACGCGGTCGCCGTCAGGAGACGATGAAGGAGACCACCGCGAAGAGCACGAACAGCACGAGCAGCAGGATCGTGAACTGCCAGAGGCGCTTCTCGACGCCACGCCGGCTGCGGTAGACGGCAGAGTCGCCGCCGAACGTGCCGGACAGGCCGGTGCCGCGGGCCTGGAGCAGGATCGCTGCGATGAGCGCGATGCTCAGGATGATCTGGCCGATGGCCAGGATCGGATTCACGGTGAACTGGACCTCCGAGGTGTGACGGGAGCGGATGGTAGCAGAATCCGCCGATCCGCCTCGCCGGTGACGCACATGGGGACGTCAGCGAAGGCGTTCGTGCCGTACCTGCGGGGACGCGAACACGTTCGTGATGTGCTCGCCGCCAAGGAACGCGTCGAGGCGGTCCGCCTCGGCGTCGAGCCGGCGGCGGGCATCGGACGACACCTCCTCCAGGAGGACGAGCCGCACGCGCTCCTGTTCGTCCTGCACCCAGCAGCCGACGACGCGTCCGTCCACCCACACGGTGGTGCCGGCGTTCCCGGCCGAGTCGAACAGGTACGGCGTATGCGCCGGATCGAGGTAGAAGCGCCGCTCGCGCCAGCCCATCGTGGTCGGGTCGAGCGTCGGCAGGAGGGCGACCCACGGCTCGATCGAGGCGGCGACGACGAGATCGGCGGTGTCGTCGGTCGCGACCCACCCGATCGACCCGTCGTCGAGAGCCACCGGCGTCGCGTCGAGCTCGGCGAGCGCGCGTCCGGACGGCACCCTTGGTCGACCCGAGCCACCAGGTGAGGTCGTCCTCCGTCGCCGGCCCGAACGTCCGGAGCAGCTGCTCGACGAGCTGCGCGTAGGCCGGCTCGGCGTCGAGCGGCGTCATGGGCTCGCCGAGCCAGCCGGCCATCGAGGTCCACATCGGCCGGGAGATGCGCCAGTGGCCGGCGTTGCGACCGCGCACGACGAGGCCGTCGGCCGTGAGGATCGTGAGCAGCCGGGTCATGAGCGCGACATCGGCCGACCACTTCGTGCCGGGTGCCGCGGTGAAGGTGCCACCGAGCGTCCGGGAGCGCGTCGCGGAGCTGCCGCGTGGATGCCTCGCGGCCGGCCAGGTACTCGACGATCGCGCTGGCAGGCGACGCGGATCCAGTCCGCCTCCTCGGGCTCGCCTCGAGCGCGACCGCCTCCTTGGCGAGCCGGCGTCGCTCGGCATCGGCGACCCGGCGTCCGGGGCCGCCCACGACGGCCGGCAGCAGGTCCCGGGTGACGACCCACACGGTCCGTCGCATCGCCATCGTCCGGACGATCGACCGGCCGTCATACAGCGCGGCCTCGACATCGGCGACGGTGAGGCCGCGCATCCGGGCGTGGAGCGACAGGTGCGGCGTCGACGGCTCGGTGGCATGCCACGCGGTCATGGCCGTGGTCGCGGCCTCGATCGTGTCGTACCGGTGGTCCGGGTGCAGGCCATGGCGGCGGGCGATCCGGGCGCGGCGATGGTCGTCGGTCGCGCGGAGCATCAGCGGAAGGACCTGCGGGCTTCAGGGACGGCGCACTAGCGCTCGAGCAGCGACCGGCCCGTCATCCCCTCCCAGGCGGGCAGCCCGGCGAGCTCGAGGATCGTGGGCGCGACGTCGGCGAGGACGCCGTCCCGAAGCGTCCGGCCGGCGAGCGCCCGGCCGGTGCCGAGCAGCGGGACCGGGTTCAGGGAGTGCTTCGTCACCGGGTTGCCGGCCGCGTCGAGCATGTCGTCGGCGTTCCCGTGGTCGGCGGTGATGAACAGGACCGCGCCCGGACCGGTGGGATCGGCCGCCTCGACCTCGGCGATCGCGTCGACGATCCGGCCGAGGCACGCGTCGAGCGCCTCGAGCGCCGTCGACCGTGGCGGACCACACGCCCGTGTGGCCGACCATGTCCGGGTTGGCGAAGTTGGCGACGATGAAGTCGTAGCGGCCGGAGCGGATCGCGGCCACCAGCTCGTCCGTCACGCCGGCGGCGCTCATCTCGGGCTGGAGGTCGTAGGTCGCGACGCGCGGGCTCGGCACCAGGCGGCGTTCCTCGCCCGGCCACGGTGCCTCGACGCCGCCGTTGAAGAAGTACGTGACGTGGGCGTACTTCTCGGTCTCGGCGACGTGGAACTGCGTCCAGCCGGCCTCGCTGAACGCCTGCGCCAGCGAGCGCGCCTCCTCGGGACCGAACGCGACCTCGACCGGCAGGCCGGACTCGTACTCGCTCATCGTCACGACAAGGACGCCCATCGGGGCGGGGCGGCCGTCGGGAGATGCGGGGTCGAAGCCGGCAAACGTCGGGACGCTCAGCGCGTGGGTGAGCTGCCGCGCACGGTCGGCGCGGAAGTTGATGTGGACGATCGGGTCGCGATCGTGGAGCGCGCCGTCCACGCCGTCGATCACGGTCGGGGCGAGGAACTCGTCGGTCTCGCCACGGGCGTAGCCGGCCTCGATGGCCGCGGTCGCCGACGGGGCGTGGTCCCCCACCCCGAACACGATCGCGTCGTAGCCGCGCTCGATCCGGTCCCAGCGCTGGTCGCGGTCCATCGCCCAGTAGCGGCCGCCGACGGTCGCGAGGCGGGCATCAGGATGGACGGCGGCGAGCCGCGCCTCGAGGTCCCGCATGAAGCCGAGCGCCGAGCTGGGTGGCGTGTCGCGGCCGTCGAGCAGCGCGTGGACGCGCACGGACGGGACGCCCAGCCGCGCGGCGAGCTCCACGAGCGCGACGAGATGCCGGTCGTGCGCATGGACGCCGCCCGGGCCGATGAGCCCGACCGCGTGCAGCCGGCCCGTCTCCTTCGCACGCTCGCACGCCGCGAGGAGCGCCGGCCGGGTGAAGAACGAGCCATCGGCGATCGCGGCGTCGATCCGCGGCAGGTCCTGGAGGACCGGGCGCCCCGCGCCGAGGTTGAGGTGGCCGACCTCGGAGTTGCCCATCTGGCCCTCGGGCAGCCCGACCGCGTCCTCGGACGCGCGCAGGACGGCGTGCGGGCTCGCGGCGACCAGCGCCCGCCAGCGGGGCATGGATGCCGCGGCGATCGCGTCCTTGGCCGGGTCGGGACCGATGCCGAAGCCGTCGAGGACGACGAGGACGATCGGTCGCGGCCGGCCGACCGTCACGAGGCGAGGCCGCGGGCCGCGGCGGTGATCCCGGCCCGGGCGACGATCCCGGCGATCTCGTCCGGCTTGAGGGACGCGCCGCCCACGAGGGCGCCGTCGATCCCGGGCTCGGCGAGGAACTCGGCGATGTTCGCGGACGTGACGCTGCCGCCGTAGAGCACGGGCGTGTCGTCGGCGACGCTCCCCCACCCGAGCGCCCGGAGGCTGTCGCGGATCCCGTCGGCCATCGCGGACGCGTCCGCGCCCGAGGCGTTGCGCCCGGTCCCGATCGCCCAGACCGGCTCGTACGCGATGACGAGGCCTGCGGCGGCGAGCGGTGCCGTGTCGCGTCCCTCGAAGATGCCCCGCAGCTGCGCGTCGACGACCTGGAGCTCGCGCCCTGCCTCGCGGTCCGCGAGCACCTCCCCGACGCACACGATCGGCCGCAGCCCGCCACCCACCGCCTGGTCGAGCTTCTCGCCGATCAGCTGGTCGGTCTCCGCGAAGTACGCCCGGCGCTCGGAGTGGCCGAGGATGACCCACGTCGCGAGCCCCGCCAGCATCGGGACGGAGATCTCGCCCGTGTACGCGCCGGCCAGCGCCTGGTGGACGTTCTGCGCCCCCACGCCGACGTCCTCCCCGGCGACCGCGTCGCGCACGGCGGCGAGGCACACGTACGGCGGACAGATCACCCGGGTCACTCCCGGCTCCCTCGTGCGCGACGCGATCGTCCGCGCGAGGTCGCCGGCGTCGGCCGGGGTGGTGTTCATCTTCCAGTTGGCGGCAATCACGATCGGGCGCATGGCCTGATCATGCCAGAGGCGCAGGCGCCTCCCGCCGTCCCTTCGGCCCGCCGCCGCGGCCCGTCCGGCCCCCGCCGCCCCGCCGGCCGATGCCCTCGTCGTCGTGCAGCGCGAGCCGCTCGAGCCGGTCGAGCGCGCGCTGGACGGCGGACCGGTGGAGCTCGAGGCGGGTGGCCATCTCGGACAGCGACGCCTCGGGTGTCTCGCGCCGCGCCTCCGCCACGGCCCGCACGATCCGCGGCTGCTCGGCGAGCCGCCCGTCCGCCTCGAGCGCGTCGATCGCGGCCAGCTGCCGGCCGGACGCCGCCACGGAGCGCTGGAGGTTGGCCGACTCGGCGTTGATGACCCGGTTGAGGTCGCCCCGGAGGCTGCGCGCGACGCTCCGTGCCTCGAGCTCGAGGAGGCTGGCGCTCGCCCCGATCCGGCCGAGGAACGAGGCGATCGACTCGGCGCTCTTCCACGTCACGACGCCGTGGCCGCGGCGGAGGCGCCACGACGCGGGCAGGTCCATCTCCGCGAGACGCCGGGCGAGCTCTGGCGCCTCGTCGGCGGGCACGACGAACTCGAGGTGCGCCCGTCCGGCGGCGAGGCTCAGGGATCCCCGGGCGAGGAACCGGCCGCGGAGCCACGCGAAGCGGCAGTGATCCGCGGCGGTCGCCCACGAGAACTCGACCGGCGGCAGGACGAACGAGCGCCGCGTGGGTCCCGCGTGCCCGCCGAGCCGGATGATCAGCCGGGCGACGGTTCCCTCGCGGGTGACGGGATGCGGCCCCAGGCCCGCGATCTCGGCGATCCGGTCGCAGGGGCGGGACGGGTCGACGGCCGCGAGCTCCGCCCGGAGGGCCGCCACGAGGTCGCGATCGGAGCCCGACATCGCGCCGGCCTCAGGCAGTCCGGCCGGCACGGGCGAGGGCGGGGCGGCGCCGGATGCGGCTCTCGCGCTCCCAGGCGCCCATGACGGCGGTCGCGAGTCGCTCGGGGTCGTGGTGATGGGCGTTCGCGGGGTCGACGAGGTCGTCGAGGATCAGGCGCGGCGGGTTGGCGCCGGCCGGCGGCCAGCGGAGGCGGACCGGCTCGCCGAGCCAGCCCGCGGGCGGCGCCGCGTTGAACCGGTTGTTGCCCAGGACGACGTCCGGGAGCTCGCCCAGGCCGTGGCGCTCGAGCACGTCGAGGTGGTCCGCGAGATCGAACCCGCCGGTCTCGCCGGGCTGCGTCGCGACGTTGCACGCGAACACGACGAGCGCGCCCGACGCCT
Source organism: uncultured Chloroflexia bacterium (assembly GCA_963763075.1). GTDB lineage: Bacteria > Chloroflexota > Limnocylindria > Limnocylindrales > CSP1-4 > CAIXZV01. The sequence continues at coordinate 63,371 of CAVXNF010000008.1, forward strand.
GGATCGCGTCGCGGATCCCGGGCACGAGCAGCACGGGCAGGATGCTGGTGAACAGGGACCCCGGGCCCGAGGACGATCACCTCGGCCTCGGCGATCGCGCGCTGGGCGTCGTCGGTCGGGCGCACGTCATCCGGCGCGACCCACACCCGGTCGACGCGGTTCGTCTTCGCGATCCGGCTCTGCCCGGCGACCTCGGTCCCGTCGTCGAGGCGGGCATGGAGGGTCAGCGGCGTGGCGGTCGCGGGCACGACCCGGCCGCGCACCGCGAGGACGCGGTTCATCTCGCGCACCGCCTCCTCGAAGTCGCCGTGCTCGAGCTCCACCAGCGCGGCGAGGAGCAGGTTGCCGACCGCGTGCCCGCTGAGGCTGGGGCGCGCCTCCGCGTCCCGCGACGGGATGACGTCCTCGCCGCGCGGCGCGCCCGCCCCGGCACCCGGGAACCGGTACTGGAGCAGGCGGCCCATGAGCGGCTCGGCGTCCGCGAGCGCGACGATGCAGTTGCGGATGTCGCCCACGGCCGGGATGCCCAGCTCCTCGCGCAGCACGCCGGACGAGCCGCCGTCGTCCGCGACGGTCACGACCGCGGTGAGGTTCGAGGTGTGCTCCTTGAGCCCGCGGAGGAGCGTCGACAGGCCCGTCCCGCCGCCCAGCGCCACGACCCGCGGGCCGCGCGCGAGGAACCGCTTCTGGTAGATGACCTCGACCATCGGCTGGTCGCGGTCCCACAGGGCGAACGGGTCGACCAGCGCCCGCACGAGGCGGTAGGCACCGACGAGGAACAGCGTCGCGCCGAGCGTGCCGAGGATCAGCCCGCGGAGCTCGTACGGGAGCGCCTGGAGGGTGAGCGCGTCGAGGACCTGGCCCAGCAGGTTCTCGGGCGGCAGCGCCGCCGTCAACTGGCGCAGGACGTGCGCGACGCCGAGCACGAGGATGAGCAGCCCGACGAACGCGAGGAGGAGCCACCGCTTGACGCCGATCCCGACGGTCAGCCAGCGGCGCTGGTTCACCGCTCGAGCTCGCGATGGAACACGGCGACCGATCCGAAGTCGCGCTCCCGGAGCCAGGTCGCGAGCTCCTCGGAGATGACGATCGAGCGGTGGAAGCCGCCGGTGCAGCCGATCGCGATGGTGAGGCGGGTCTTGCCCTCCTCCACGTAGGCCGGCACCAGCAGGTCCAGCATCTCCTCGAGGGTCTCGAGGAACTTCGTCGCGATCGGCTGGGCCAGCACGTACTCGCGCACGTCGGCCGTGAGCCCGCTGGTGGGGCGCAGCGCCTCGATGTAGTGCGGGTTCTTCATGAACCGGACGTCGAGCACGAGGTCGGCCTCCAGCGGCACGCCGTACTTGAACCCGAAGCTGATGAGCTGGATCGCGAGGCGGTCCGAGCGTTGGACGTCGCCGAGGCGCGAGAAGATTCGCTCCCGCAGCTCGCGCAGCGCCAGGTCGCTCGTGTCGAGCACGACATCGGCCTGCTGGCGCACGGCGTCGAGCAGCTCGCGCTCGAGCTCGATCGAGGCCGCGATCCCCCGCTCGTCCGAGAGCGGGTGCCGGTGGCGCGTCTCGCTGAACCGACGGATGAGGACGTCGTCCCGGGCTTCGAGGAAGATGATCACCGGGCGGATCCCCCGTCCCTCGAGCGCGCCGCGCATCGCCCCGAACGCGAGGGGGACATTGCCCGCCCGGACATCGATGACGATCGCGGTGCGCGCGAACCGCTCGGGATGCGTGGAGATGAGGTCGGCGAGGTCAGGCAGGAGCTCGCCCGGCAGGTTGTCGACGACGACGTACCCGAGGTCCTCGAACAGCTTCGCGGCGGCCGTCTTGCCGCCGCCCGAGAGCCCGGTGATGACGACGACCTCCATCGTCTCCGTACGCTGCGCGTCGAGCGCCTCGAACACAGCCTCCGAGGACGTGGGCCGGGTGTCGTCGGTCACGCGTCCCGCCGCTACTTGCCGCTGCGCCGGATGACGAAGATCGTGCCCTCGAACAGCGCATACATCGTCGCGAACAGCACGAGCGGGCTGACGAGGTCGCCGCCCGGCGTCGCGGCCGCCGCGAAGATGAACAGGCCGAGGATCGCCACCCGTCGTGAGGACGCGAGCCGCGCCGACGTGACGATCCCGACCCGCGACAGGCCGAACAGGAGGATGGGGAACTCCATGATCAGGCCGAAGGCGAGGAACAGCGTCGTCACGAAGTCGAAGTACGGGCCCGCGGTGATGAGCGGGTTCAGGTACTGGCTCGAGAAGCCCATGAGGAACTGGACCGCGTACGGGAGGACGAAGTACGCGAGCCCGACGCCGCCCGCGAAGAACACGAGCGCGATCGGGATCCACGGCCGGACGGTCTTCCGCTCCGCATCGGTCAGGCCGGGCGCGATGAACGCCCACACCTGGTACAGGATCACGGGCATCGCGAGGATGATCCCGACGACGATCGCGATCTTGACGTTGATGTAGAAGGCGTCCCCGAGCCCCGTGTACTGGAGCTGGTTGTTGGGCAGCGGCGCGACGAGGATGCCGATGAGCGGGGTCGCGAAGTAGAACCCGACGAGCGAGGTCAGGACGACGACGATGCAGGATCTTGACGATCCGGTCGCGGAGCTCCGCGAGGTGGTCGACGAGGGTCATCTCGGTCGCTCGTGCCGGGCGCCGGGGAGGGCGCGGAGACAGGCGGATCAGCCTGCGGGTCGGGTGCGCGGGAGACCGGGAGGCCGGCGTCCCGGACGGCGTCGGCGTCGGCCATGGGGCTCGGGGTGCCGGGCGCCTAGGCCGTCGGCGTGGGCTGCTCGTCCTCGGCGTGCACCGGCTCGGGCAGCTCCGAGACGTCGGGCGCGGCGGGCGCGGCAGCCGGCGTCGCGGCGGCAGCCGCCTCGATCGCGGCGGGGTCGGTCGCACCGGTCGTGTCCGGGGCGGCGGCCGGCGGCGGGGGCGGCGCGACGGCCGTGGCGGCGCTCGGGATCGCGGGTGCGGCAGCGGCGGCGGTCGCCGGGACGGCGGTGGCGACGGCGGGCGCAGCGACAGCGGCTGCGGCGGCGTCCGGACCGGGGCCGGACTGCGGCTTCTCCTCGAGGCTGGTGGCGTCCTTGACGTCGGTCGCCGCCTTGCGGAACTCGCGGATGCTCTTGCCCAGCGCCGAGCCCACATCCGGCAGCCGGCCGGGGCCGACCACGATCAACGCGATGACCAGGATGATGATGAGCTCGGGGGCTCCGATCCCGTTGATGAACGGCATGTGCGACTGGATCCTCGTGCGGGAAGGGGCCTCAGCGGGCCCGCCCGGAACGGCGTCAGGGTAGCACAGCGAGCCTGTCGGCCCAGTGACGGGCGGCCTGCTCGAGGCGTGCTGCGGGGTCGTTCGAACCGCCCGATTCGGGCTCGTCCAGGGCCGCGCGCGCGATCGCGCGGGAGACGTTCACGAGCAGGCCGCCGCCGGCTCGCCCGCCCGCCGGGAGCCGCCGTCGCGGGGCCGTCCGCGAGCACCGGCTCGACCTCGCCGCCCTGTGCCCCGACGCCCGGGACGAGGAACGCGAGCCCGGGCGCGATCGCCCGGATGGCGGCCATCTCGGCGGGGGCCGTGGCACCGACGACGAGCCCGACCGTGCCGCCCGGCCCCCAGCCCGTCACCCGGCGCGCGACGCGCGCGTAGAGCGGCTCGGCGGGCAGGCCGGCGGCGTCGTCCGCGGCGACCTCGAGGCCCTGCAGCTCCGCCGCGCCAGGGTTCGAGGTCCGGCACAGGACGTAGGCGAAGCGGTCGCCGCGCTCGAGGAGCGGGGCGATGGCCTCCTCGCCGAGGTACGGGTTGACGGTGACGGCGTCCGCGCCCAGCACGTCGTACAGCGCCACGGCCTGGCGCGCCGCCGTGGTGCCGATGTCGCCGCGCTTCGCGTCGGCCACGAACGGGACGTCGGCCGGGACCAGCGCGCGGAGCCGCTCGAGCACGGCGATCCCCTCGGCGCCATACGCCTCGAAGAAGGCGAGGTTCGGCTTGACCGCGGTGGCGACCGGGAGCGACGCCTCGAGCAGCGAGCCGGGCGAAGCGCTCGACGCCGGCGAGCGTCGCCGGGAAGCCGGCGGGCAGGGCCGTCGCCTCGGGGTCGATCCCCACGCACAGCACCGACCGCGTGACCGCGGTCCGGGCGGCGAGCCGCTCGAGGTAGGCGGGCACCTACGGGGCGGTCGACTCGCCCGCGTCCGTGGACGGGTCGGGCGTGGTGGGTGCCTGGCGCTGGTCCTCGGGCACGAACCAGTCGGGCTGGGAGGCGCCATCGAGGCCGGCGTTCGAGGTCAGGTCGAGCGTCTCCTTCACGGTCCACGTGGGACCGGTGCCCTCGAGCTGCGCGAGCCGCAGGTCGACGAGCTGGCCCGCGTTGTGGAGGTAGGCGATCTGGTCGCCGGCCGGTGACCACACGGGCGCCCAGCTGGCCCCGTCGTCGGTCAGCCGCACCAGCTCCGCGCCGTTCGTCGCGTTGAGGATCACGACGTCCGTCCCGAACGCCGACGTCTTGGTCGCGACGATGTACTTGCCGTCCGGCGAGAACGACGGCTGGAGGTAGCCCGGGCCGGTGATCGCCTTCGCCTTCTCGGTCGCCATGTCGTACGAGTAGAGGCGCGGGCGTGCCCTTGGCGCCGTCGCGGTCGTTGCGCACGTAGATCAGCTTGTCGCCGTCCGGTCGCCACTCCGGGTCCTGGTGGCCGAGCGGCGCGACCTCGCTGAGCTTGGGGTCGATGAGTCGTTCCCGACGCGTGTCCCAGATCTTGAGGGTGACGTCCGACTTGCGTCGGGTCCGGCAGCTCGCTCGCGATCGCGATGTAGCGGCCGCTGGGCGACACGTCGGGGTTCCGGAGGAACGCGTTCCAGCGGAAGCTGCCGGGCGGGTCGACGAGCCCGTCGAGGACCTTGGTCGCCTTGCCCCCCTCGACCGGGATCTGCATCAGGGCCGGGATGTTGAGCAGGTAGTCGCGGACGACGCCGTTGACGCTCCACTTGCCGTCGGCCTGGCGCTCGCGGACGAAGTACACGCTCTTGCCGTCGGGCGCGAAGGTCGGCATCGAGTCGTTGCCGCCCTTGGTCAGCTGCTGCGCCTGCTCGTCGGTCTGGAGCCAGATGTTGCCGTCCTTCACGTACACGAACGTGCCGGGGATCGGCTCGGCCTGCGCCTCGGGCGGCTTGGTCGGGACACGACGACGATCTCCGGCGGGGTCGGCGTCTGCTGGACGGCAGGGTCGTCGGACGAGTCGGGGTTGTTGGCCGTGCCGCCGAGCGGGATGTCACCGGTGCCCAGCGCGTACGTCGCCACGCCGATCACGAGCAGCCCGACGATCGACAGCGTCGCCGCGAGCGGCACGCCGGAGAGCGGGCTGGGCCGCCGCGGTTCGCGGGGTCCCGCGCCGCTGCGAGGGTTCCGGTCGCTGGTCATGCCACCCCGCCCTGGGCCGGCACGGGCGCCCCGGGTCCGACCGGCGTGCCCTCCGACGCGGCCGGCGGCGCGGGCGAGGACCTCGGCGGCGCGCGGGTGGGATCCGGACGTCGACACGTCACGGATCTCCAGCTGCAGCGTCTCCAGCCCGCCGAACACCCGGCTCGCGAGCCGCGCGACGATATCCACTCGATCCCCTTCCGCGACCACGCCCACCAGGTCCGGCCGCCCGAACGCGATCCCGTCGAGGACGTCGCGCTCCCGGCGCAGGACGAGCTGGGTGTGTCCCCCGTTGGCGAGTCGCACGCGTTGGACCGTGAGGCCCAGGACGGCCACGAGCGGCTCCGGGTTGCCCGTTCCGCACGGCGCCAGCCGTGCGAGGTCACGGTACAGCGTGTAGTCGACATACGCTGCCGGGAGGGCCAGGTCGACCGCGAGCGGCGGGCGGGCGTCGGTCGGCGCGCTCGCGGCAGCGGCCTCGAGGAAGCGCGCCGTGAACTCGTCCCAGCGCTCGGCCGGGAGCTCGAAGCCGGCGGCCGCCGCATGGCCGCCGAACCGGATGAACAGGTCCGCGCAGGCGGTCAGCGCCTCGACGAGGCTGACCCGGCCGTCGCCCCGGCACGAGGCCCGGATCGAGTCGCCGATCGGCGTCCCGACGATGGTCGGGCGGCCGGTCTCGTCGGCGAGGCGTCCCGCGACGAGCCCGACGATCCCGACCGGCCATGGACCGCGGATGAGCAGCGCCGCGGCGTCCGGCCCGCCGGCGACGGCGATCGCGGGGGCGTCGACCGTCGGCACGTCGAGCAGCGCCTGCTGGCCCGGCGCCTGGCCCGGGTCCGGCATCCCGAACGCGGCCCGGGCCTCGGCGATCGCGGTCCGCATCAGGTCGCGGCGCGTCGTGTTGGCGGTCTCGAGCGTCGCGGCGAGCTCGGCCGCCTGCTCCGGCGTCTCGGCCAGCAGCAGGCGGGCGGCATCGAGTGCCTCCCCCACCCGGCCGGCCGCGTTGAGCCGCGGGGCGATGACGAAGCCCACCGTCTCGAGGTCGATCGTCGTTCCCGCGGCCGGTGCCACGCTCGAGGAGCGCCGCGATCCCGGGCCGCGGGCTCGTCCGCAGCCGCTCGAGGCCGAGCTTCGCGATCGAGCGGTTCTCGCCCATCACCGGCGCGACATCCGAGACGGTCCCGATCGTCGCCAGGTCAGCGAGGTCGAGCGCCTCGCCCTCCGCGTCCGCCAGCTCGCCGAGGAGCAGCCGCGCGACGGTGAACGCGACGCCGCTCCCCGACAGGGTGCGTTCCGGGTAGGCCGAGTCCGCCCGCTGGGGGTTCACGAGCGCGATCGCCGCCGGCAGCACGTCGGGCAGGTGGTGGTGGTCCGTGACGATGACGTCGATGCCGCGCTCGCGGGCGACGGCGACCTCCGCGACGCTCGTGGACCCCGTGTCGACGGTGATGATCAGCGCGACCCCGCCCTCGGCCGCGGCGGCGACCGCGGCGAGCGACAGTCCGTGCCCCTCCTCGAGCCGCGACGGCACGTACGGGATCGCGTCGATCCCCAGCCGGCGAAGGGCGATGACCAGCTGCGCGAGCCCGGTGAGCCCGTCCGCGTCGAAGTCGCCGAACACCATCACCCGCTCGCCACCCGCGCGGGCGCGGGCGATCCGCTCGACGACGAGCGCCGCGTCAGGCAGGAGCCGGGGGTCGTGCAGCCCCGCGATCGCGGGCCCGAGGAACGCGTCGAGCGCCGCCTCGTCCGCCACGCCGCGACGCGCGAGGACCGTCGCCGCGAACGTCCCGAGGCCGGCCGCCCTGGCGGCCTCCCGGAACCCCGGGTCGAGCCGCATCGGGTCCGGGAAGACCCAGCGGTGACGGGCGTCGGTCATGGGACGGAGCATGCCACGCGCCACTCACCCGGGACTTGCCGGCTGGGGCGGGACGGGACGTCGAGCGCGTCGCGCGACGCGGAGACGAGCGGCGAATCCGGGCGCCGGCCGAGGCCGGGCCCCGGGATCACGTGGCCGCGCGGCGGCTCGGGCGGGCCGCGTCGGCTGCGAGGCGCCGCTTGTCCTCCCACTCGTGCCACACCACGAGCAGCGGGCTCGCGTTGAAGATCGACGAGTAGGTGCCGGACACGATGCCGAGCAGCAGGGCGAGGACGAACACGCCGATCGCCTCCGAGGCGAACAGCAGGAGCGACAGGAGCACGATCACGACGGTCAGGCTCGTGGTGATCGAGCGGCCGAGCGTCTGGAGGATCGAGTGGTTGACGATCCGCGGGAACGACTCGCCGGCGTGGCGGCTGCGGTTCTCCCGGATCCGGTCGAACACGACGATCGTGTCGTGGACCGAGAAGCCGATGATGGTCAGCATCGCCGTCACGAACAGGCTGTCGATCTGCACGTTGAACAGCGTGCCCAGGATCGCGAAGATGCCGACGACGACGATCACGTCGTGGAGCAGCGAGATGAGGGCGGTCACGCCCATCTTCACGTCGCGGAAGCGGTACGTGATCCAGAGCACGATCCCGATCGCGCCGAACAGGATCAGGGTCAGGGCCTGGAACACGAGGTCCTGGGAGACGACCGCGCCGACCGTCGACAGCGAGCGCTGCTCGGCGATCGTCCCGAGCTCCTCCTCGAGGGCGACCCGGATCTCGCCGATCTTGCCCAGCGTCGGCAGCTGGCCGCCGGCGGACGGGCGGCGCCGAGGGGGACGCACCCGGGGACGCGCCGGCGGCGGCGCTCGCCGACGGCGACGCGTCAGGCGACGCGCTGGCGTCGGGGCTCGCGCTCGCGCCGGGGCTCGCGCTGGCGCCCGCGGAGGCGGACGCATCGGGGGAGGCGGAGGGGTCGACGGACGGGCTCGGCGTCGGGGCCGGCACGGCGGGCAGGAGCCGGGTGTCCTTGGTCCGGATCTCGGTGAAGCCGTCGCCGCTCTTGGTGACGACGACCTCGACGCCCTGCGCCTCGAACACGTCCTGGACCTGCTGGGGCGTGACGTTCTCGTCCTCGAACCGGATCGACCACACGGTGCCGCCGGTGAAGTCGATGGCGAACTGGAGGCCCTGCCGGCCGCCGGTGAGGGGGCCGAGCAGGATGGCGATCACGCCCGGGATGGTGAGCAGCAGCGAGAACGCGAAGAACCAGTTCTTCTTGCCGATGATGTCAAACACGCGAGCGAGCCTCTCCCCGAACCGGGCGGCCCGCGGGGCGTGCCAGGAACTCGTCCTCGGTGACGCCGTACAGGCTCGCCTTGCGGGCCCACGGCTGGTTCACGACGACGCGCATGATCGTCCGGGTGACGACGACGGCGGTGAACATCGACACGAGCACGCCGACGATCAGGACGAGGCCGAAGCCGCGGATCGTCGAGGTGCCGAACAGGAACAGGATCAAGGCGGTGATCAGGCTCGACACGTTCGAGTCGAGGATCGAGTTCCAGGCCCGGTTGAAGCCGGCCTCGATCGAGGCGGGCAGGCTCTTGCCGACCCGCAGCTCCTCCTTCATCCGCTCGAAGATCAGGATGTTGGCGTCCACCGCCATGCCCACCGAGAGCACGAAGCCGGCGACGCCGGCGAGCGTGAGCGTCACCGGGATGAGCCGGAACAGCGCGTACACGATCAGCGCGTAGATCACGAGCGCGATGCTCGCCACGACGCCCGGCATCCGGTAGTGGACGACCATGAAGAACACGACCATGAGGATCGCGATCAGGCCCGCGAGCACGCTCTGCTGGAGGAACGCCTCACCGAGGGTCGGGCTGACCGTCGTGTTGGCGAGCTCGGCGATCGGGAACGGCAGCTGGCCGAACTGGAGGATCGTGACGAGGTTCTGGGCCTCCTCGAGCGGGTAGCCGCCGATGCCGCCCGACTGCGATCTCGACCTGGCCGTTGGGGATCGAGCTGTTGATGACCGGCGCGGTGATGACCTTGCCGTCGAGGACGATCGCGAAGTAGTCGCCGACGTGGTCCGCCGTGTACTGGGCGAACTTGTCCTTGCCGTCACCGGTCAGCGTGAAGTTGACCGTCCGCTGGCCGGTCTCGTTGGCGCCGATCTGCGCCGCGGCGACCTGGTCGCCCGAGAACAGGACGCACAGCTCGGTCGTCGTCTCGTCGCACTTGGTCGCGAGGACGTCGCCGCCGACGTCCTGGTCCTGGACCATCTGGGTCTGGCCGAGCGGCACGAAGTCGAGGCGGCCGGTGGTGCCGACGAGGTCGCGGATCTGGTCCGGGTTCTGGACGCCCGGCATCTCGACGATGACCCGGTCCGAGCCCTGGACGACGACCTGGGGCTCGGCGACGCCCGACTTGTCGATGCGGTTGACGATGATCTGGCGCATGACGTCGAGGTCGTCGCGCGACGGCACTTTCCCCTCGGCGGGGAGCACCTGGTACTCGATGCGCAGGCCGCCACGCAGGTCGAGGCCGAGCTTCGTCTCGAGACGGCGGGTGGTGCCGTCGTTGCTCGGCATCGGCAGGGCCACGAAGTCGATCACGATCGCAAGGACCGCGATGACGATGATGAAGATGGGGGCTGCGCGTCGCATCGGGGCGGGATGATACAGGGGACCGCCGGGTCATGCGGCAGCGCGGTGTCAGGCGCGTTGCGGAGCGGCGACGCGCGTGCCTCCGGTCAGGCCTCCAGGTGCGTCTTGATCTTCTCGGCCAGGGACCGGCCGATGCCCGGGCACCGCTGCGATCTGCTCGACCGGCGCCTCGCGCACCCGCTTCGCGGAGCCGAACACCTTGAGCAGCTCGCGCTTGCGCTTCGGGCCGACGCCGGGCAGGTCGTCGAACGCGGACTTCGTCGTCCGCTTGTTGCGCAGGTTGCGGTGGTAGGTGATCGCGAACCGGTGCGCCTCGTCGCGGAGGCGCTGGACGAGGAACAGCGCCGGCGACGTCGACGGCAGGACGACCGGCACCGGGTCGTCGGGGAAGAACAGCTCCTCGCGCTCCTTCGCCAGGCCGACGACCGGCAGGTCGTGGAGGCCCAGCTCGTCGAGCACCTCCTTGGCGGCGTTCACCTGGCCGCGGCCGCCGTCGATGATCACGAGGTCGGGCATCGTCCAGCGACGCTCCTCCTCGATCCCCTCCTCGCCCGTCTTCGCCCGGTGGAAGCGGCGCCGCAGCACCTCCTGGTGGCTCGCGAAGTCGTTCGGGCCCTCGACCGACTTGATCCGGAAGCGCCGGTACTCGCCGGTCCGCGGCCGGCCCTCCTCGAACACCACCATCGACCCCACCGACTGGGCGCCCTGGAAGTTCGAGATGTCGTAGCACTCGATCCGCATCGGCGCGGCCGGCAGGTTGAGCGCGGCCGCCAGCTCCTCGAGCGCCCCCAGCGTCCTGCCCTCGTCGGCGTGCCAGCGCGCGGCCTCGCGGGCGAGCGCCTCCTGGGCGTTGCGCGTCGCGAGCTCCATCAGCTCCCGCTTCTCGCCACGCTGCGGCGTCCGGAGGCGCACGAGGCTGCCGCGCTTCTGGCCCAGGAACGCCTCGAGATCGGCCGTGTCGGCGAGGCTGCGCGGCACGAGCACCTCGCGCGGGATGCTCGTCGCGCGCGCGTAGTACTGCTGGAGGAAGCTCTCGAGCACCTCGTCGTCGCCCGTGTCGCGCGGCGCGTCGAGGAAGAACACGTCCCGGCCGAGCATCTTCCCGTTGCGCACGACGAACAGCTGGACAGCGGCCTGGTCGTCCTTGCGGGCGAGCGCCGCGAGATCCAGCTCCGTGCGGGCGAAGGCGGCCATCTTCTGGCTCTCCATCGTCCGCTCGATGGCCCGGATCTTGTCCCGGACGACGGCGGCCTTCTCGTACTGCTGCTGCTCGGCGGCGAAGCCCATCTCGTGCCGGAGGCCCGCCACGAGCGCGTCCGCGTTGCCCTCGAGGAACAGCTCCACCTGGGCGATGTCGCGGCGGTACGCGGTCCTGTCGATCGCCTCGATGCACGGGCCCTGGCAGCGCTTGATGTGGTACAGGAGGCACGGTCGGGCGAGCGCCCGCTTGCCGTCCTTGATGTCGATCGTGCAGGTCCGGAACGGGAACAGCCGCCGGACGAGGTTCATCGCCTCGTCGACCGAGCTCGCCGACGCGTACGGCCCGAAGTACCGGCTGCCGTCCTGGGGCAGCTTCCGCACCCGCTCGATCCGCGGGAAGTCGTCGCCCAGCGTGATCTTGATGTACGGGTAGCTCTTGTCGTCCTTGAGCCGGATGTTGAAGCGCGGCTTGAACTGCTTGATCAGGTTCGCTTCGAGGAGCAGCGCCTCGCTCACCGAGTCGACCTCGGTCACCTCGAGATCGACGACCTTGTCGATGACCTCCCGGATCCGGTGGACCTCGCCGCGCCGGCCCCCGGTCGACTGCTTCTGCCAGTAGCTGCGGACGCGGCTGCGCAGGCTCTGCGCCTTGCCGACGTAGAGCACCGTGCCCCGGGCGTCCTTCATGAGGTAGACGCCGGGTCGGTCGGGCAGGTTGGCGAGCGTCGCCTTGAGCTCGGGGGTCACCCGGCCATTGTCGGGCAGGGTCCGCCGTGATGCGTCAGGAATGGCCAGCCGGTAGGGGCGGCGAGCCGCGCTCACCGCCCCCGATCCGCGCTGCGAGGGACCGCTACCTCTTGGCCTTCGTCGATGCCGGGCCGTCGGCGGCGAGCTCGACGATGGCGGTTGCCACCGTCTCGCCGTCGACCCGGGCGACGAGCCGCATGCAGCCGCCGCCCAGCCCGTTGGTGTCGAGGCCCAGCTGCCACGTGCTGCCGCTCCAGGCGAAGCTGACCCGCCGTCCTGCATCCCGGTGACCGCAGACGTCGTCGTGCAGCCTGCGAGCGACTGGACGAGCAGCGAGGGCGCCGCGATGTCGTCCGGGCCCTGCGCGTGGCCCGCCGGCGCTCACGGTGAGCTTGAGCGGGACGTTCCGGCCGACGCGTCCGCTGAGGGCCGGCACGCCGGCGTCGAGCGGCTTCGCCCAGGCGCCGGCGAGAGTCGGCGCGGCGAGCGTGACCGTGACGTCGAACGTGGCGGACGAGCTGTTGCCGGTGGCGTCGGTCGCCGTGCAGGTGACCGTCGTCGTGCCGAGGTCGAACGCGGAGCCGCTGGGCGGCGTGCAGCCGACCGTCGGTGCGGGATCGACGTCGTCGGTCGCCGTGGGATCGGTCCAGGTCACGACCGTGCTCGCGCCGGTGGTCGTCGTCGCGATGTCGGCCGGCATGCCCTGGAGCTCGGGCCCGGTCGTGTCGACCGGCGCGTCCGGGACGACCACGTCGAGGTAGATCGTCGTCGCGATCAGGTTGCTCGTCGCCTCGCCGTCCGAGAGGCCGAAGAACACCGTGTAGGCGTAGCCCGCGCCGGGGGTCATCGGGGCGGTCACGTCGAGCGTCGCGGGGGTGACTGTCGCCGCGCTCTCGGAGCCGGAGCAGAAGACGCCGTCCACCGGCCAGTCGGCAGGCACCGTGACCTCGCCCGGGGTGACGATCAGCTCGCCGTCTTCCGGGATGTCGCGTGACTCCTCGTTGATGTCGAGGCTCGCGCCCGCGGTCAGGTGGCTCGAGCTCTTGCAGCCCAGCACGAAGTCGACATCCACGGTCCGCTCTGCACCGGGGGCGACCTCGCCCAGGTTGAAGGAGTTCTGGATCCCGGTCAGGACGTCGGCATCAGCCTTCAGCTCGTCGGCGAGGGCGGTGCCCGCGACGGCGAGCGTGAGCGCGAGCCCGAGGGCGGTTCCCCGACGAGCGGTGGCGAGCGACATGTGGCGGACTCCCGTGCGCGGCGCCCGGATGGACAGTCGATGGGCGATCGCAGGGATCAGGGTCCGTCCTTAAGGTGGTCCCCGGAATGGGACGCAGGTCCGGTTTGGTGCGAGCCGTGCGCCCCCCGTCGGTACTGGTGCCAGCGAATCACCAAGGCCGGGCACGAGGCCCGGCCTTGGGTGGTGCGGTGGAGTTGGGGCTACTTGGCCTTCGTGCCAAACATCGCTGTCACGGTCGCGAACGGACCGGTGATGGTGATCTGGTACGTCGCGGACGAGTCAGCGAGCGACTTCGTGGCGAGGTTGTAGATGTACTGCGAGTCGCTCCATCGCATCGTCGTTCCGCTATCGGCTCCGCTGGTCGAAGAGATCGTCTCGTCGAACCCGGTGGGCGGAGTGGAGCCGTCGATCTTCTTCACGGAGATCTGCGGAGACAGTCCGGTCACCGGAACGCCGAGGCAATCGGTGACCTGGATCTTGACCGGGACCGTGCTGCCGTACTTGAACACGCTCGGATCCTGCTTCGCCTGCAGTGTTGTTCACCGGCTGGAGGACGCCCGAGACGTTGTAGAGGAACGAGAAGCTGGCGCCGCTCGATTGAGTACCCAGGCCGCCATCTTCGTCAGAGACCTCGACGGTGATGCTGTAGGGCCCACCAGCGGCGTAGGTATGTGTCAATCCGGTCGCTACCATGCTCGACGCATCCGAAACGGTCGTCGAGCTGCTTGTCGCCCCACTTCACGATGTAGCCGTAGACGTCGTACGAATTCGCGGGATCGGTCCAAGTGAAGCTGAGTGTCACGGTGTTGCCGCCGACGCAGGCCGTACCGGCGTTTCCTGTAAGCGACGAGATGCTCACAGCCGGGTCGACGTTGTTGACGGTCACGCTGGCGGTGTAGTCGTTGCTGCCGCCGTCGTCGTCGCGGACCTCGCCCTTGACCGAGCGGGTGCCGTTGTCGGTGGTCGAGCAGCCGTGGCTGCTGGTCGTGCTCCAAGTCGGTCCAGGTCGTGCCGTTGTCGCAGCTGAACCGGAACTCGTGGGTGTCGGCCGTGACCCGGGTCGACGACGCCGGTGAGGCTGATGTTGATGTTCGATCCCTCGTTTACCGAGGTCGGCGCGTTGAAGGTCGCCGTCGGGTCGACGTTGGTGACCGTGATGGTCTTGGTGGCCGTGCCGCTGCCGCCGTCGTCGTCGGTGACGACGAGCGTGACGACGTAGGTGCCGTTGTCGTCGGGGGTGAACGAGAAGTCTCGAGCGTGTCGCCGGAGCCGTAGGCGACCCGTTCTTGGTCACGCTCCAGGCGTAGGTGAACGTGTCGGCGGCGCCGGGGTCCGAGACGGAGCTCTCAGGCTGATCTCGGTTCCCTCGGGGCTCGTGTTCGGCGCGCCGACGATGGTGGCCGTCGGGTCGACGTTGGCGATCGTGATGGAGATCGTCTCGCAGTCCGCGAGAGCCGGGAGCGCCGTTGTCAGTGACACAGACGTCGAAGGTCATCGTGCCGTTGTCGGGGGGCGTCCAGCTGAACACGCCCGTGGTGCTGTTGATCGTGGCGCCGGCCGGGACGTCGCCCGAGGAGCCGTCGGCCAGGCTGAAGGTCAGCGTGTTGGCCGGCAGGTCGGCGTCGGTCGCGTTGGCGTCGAAGGTGATGAGCGTGCCCTCGTCGCCCGACTGGTTGCCGATCGCGGCGAGGACGGGTGCGACGTTGACCTCGTTGACGGTGACCTGGATCGTCTCGCTGTCGCTGAGGGTGCCGTCGCTGACGACGACGTCGAACGTGTAGACGCCGGGGCCCTGGGCCTCGGTCGGCGTCCAGCTGAACACGCCGGTGGTGCTGTTGATCGTGGCGCCGCGTCGGGACGGTCGCCGGAGGAGCCGTTGGCCAGGCTGAAGGTCAGCGTGTTGGCCGGCAGGTCGGCGTCGGTCGCGTTGGCGTCGAAGGTGATGAGGCGTGCCCTCGTCGCCCGACTGGTTGCCGATCGCGGCGAGGACGGGTTGCTGGATCGTCTCGCGTGCTGAGGCTGCCGGCTGCGGACTAGTGTAGACGCCGGGGCTGGGCCTCGGTCGACGCCGTCGCCGTTGATCGTCTGGTGTGGCGTGCCGGGACGGCGCCCGGCGCGGCACCGATGTGGTGAAGGTCGCGTTGGCCGGATCCGTCGGTCCTGCGGCGAACGTGACTGAGCGTGCCTTCGCCGCGACGGTTGCCCGGAACGTGTGAGGCCGACACCATTGAGCCAGCATGTTGAGGTCGCGACGCGTGTGCCGGCAGTGTCGACGTCGGTTGCGCGAACTCGCTGCCGCTCGCCGGCGTTGATGATGCCCCGACTACGAGTGACGTCGGTCACACGTCTGCTGTTCCGCTAGACGCCGCGCTTGCGATGCACGTCGATGGTGGCCGAGGGTCGGACCTCTGCTCGACGTGAAGCGGACGTTGGCGTCCGTGAAAGTGGCACGAGCGATACCTGACGAGCCGGTCGCAGTGACCGAGTACAGAGCCGCGAACCAGTTCGGGAGGTTGAACTGGTCCGTGATGGCGCCCGACGCGTCCGCCTCGACATCGACGGAGCGCGTCCAGGCGCTGCCCCAGTCGTCGTTGACGAAGATGTGGACCGTCTCGCCGGGCTGCCAGCCCGCGCCGGTGAGCGTGACGAGCTCGCCCGGGGCGTAGTCGGCCTTGTCGCTCGTGATCGTCGGTGCGGCGGCCGGAGCCGTCGGTCGGATCCGGGGCCGGGGCATCAGTCGCAACCGGCGTCTCAGCGGGCGTGGGCTCGTCGGTCGGCGACGGATCGGGTGCCTGCGTCGGCTCTTCGGTCGCAGGTTCCTCGCTCGGCGCAGGTTCCTCGGTCGGTGAGGGCTCCGCGGTGG
Organism: uncultured Chloroflexia bacterium; assembly: GCA_963763075.1. GTDB lineage: Bacteria > Chloroflexota > Limnocylindria > Limnocylindrales > CSP1-4 > CAIXZV01. The sequence continues at coordinate 79,377 of CAVXNF010000008.1, forward strand.
GCTCGGGCGTCGCCTCGGGCGAGGCTTCCGCGGAGGGCGACGGGTCGGGCGATGGATCCGCCGCGAGCGCCATCGCTGGCGTGAGGGTCATCGCGACCAGGAGCGCAACCTGCAGGGCTACGAGGATGCGCTGGGCACTCGAACGCATGGCAGTTCCTCGGACTCGCAGTCGGTGGCGGCTGGGATGACAACAAGACGAACGCGCCGCCGACAGATGAAGAGGCCCGGATGGTACTTCCGTACTACGGGATCGCATCCCCCTCATTTGCGTGATCCCGAGCGGATCCGGCCACGTGGGTGCGGAGCCGTGCAGTCACGGTGCAGAACGCGGTGCGGCGGACACACCACCCGCCGACCCACAGGACGAGAGCCGGCCCGAAGGCCGGCTCTCGATCGCAGAGACGACGATGAGACGGACTACGGGCCGGTGATCCGACCCTCCACGACCGGCGCGACCGGTGTCGGCGCCGCCTCGATGTACGCGGCCACGACGTCGAGCAGCAGGTCGCCCTTCTGCAGCACGTCGGTGCCCTGGGTGAAGACGGTGTAGCCGTCGCCGCCCGTGTACATGAAGTCGTTGGTCACGAACCGGACGGTGTCGCCAGCGGCCAGCGGCACCTCGGGTCCGCCTTCGGGGGTCTTCCAGATGCCGTCGATGACGACGCTGGTGCCGTTGCAGTGGAACTCGGCGCGCAGGCCCGCGATCTGCGGGAAGCGGCCGGTGTTGACCGCCGAGTTGCAGAACGGCGAGAACCCGTTGATGAAGGCGGTCTCGCATCTGGGCGCCGGTCAGCGTCTCGACGACGGTCGCGTTGCCGAACGGGAGGACCGCGAACAGCTCGCCGAGCGTGATCACGCAGGAGCCTTCCTCGCCGGCGCTCGGCGGGTCGCACGGGAGGTCCGCCCGGAGGCCGCCCGAGTTCGTGTAGGCCGCCTCGGCCTCGTCGGCGTACTTGTCGAGCATCGCGTCGGCGACGAGGTTGCCCATCGCCGACTCGTGGAGCCGGGTGGGATCGCGGAGGATGTCGAACGCCTGGGGCCCGACGACCTGCTGGAGGATCGGCTGGACCTCGGCGTTGGCCGCGGCAACGACCGCCTGGACGTCCGGGCGTCGCGCGACGCCGATGGTCTTCGCGACGCGGGTCGCGCCGCCGGCCCAGGCGACGTCGCCGTCCTGGACCATGAGCTGGAGCACGGAGTAGCTCGTGCCGGCGTTGATCCCCTCGGTGATGAGGATGTGGCCGCGCATGAGGTTCGAGACGCGATGGGTGTGGCCGACGATCATCGCGTCGACCGTGCTGTCCTGGAGCTCGTCGGCGATGCCGAGGATCGGACCATCCCACGCGGACTCCCGGCGTCTGACCGAACGGGTTCGAGCCGGACGCCGTCCCCTGGTGGATGACGACGACCTGGACGTTGACGCCGAGCGCCTCGAGCCGCTCGGACTCGGCCTCGATCCGCGGCGCTTCGGCGAGGAAGTCGAGACCCGCAGTCGCGCCGGCGGACACGAGCTCGGGTGTCGATTTCGAGCTCGGCACCGATGACGCCGACCTGGATGCCGTTGACGGTGAACACCTTCGACGGCTCGAGCCAGTCCGGGAGCTCGCCGGTCGACTCCTCCACGACGTTCGTGGCGAGGAACGGGAAGTCCGCCCGGTCGATGTGCTGGAGCAGCCGCTCGACGCCGTAGTCGAACTCATGGTTGCCGAGCGAGGTGGCGTCGAGGCCCCACAGGTTCTCGACGTCGATCGTCGGCATGTCCTCGAGCAGCCCCGAGTTCGGCGGCGAGGCACCGACGTTGTCACCCGCGGCGAGCAGCAGGCCGTTCTGGCCGAGCGAGGCGAACTCCTCGTCGAACATGGTCGCCAGGAACGACGCCCCGCCGACGGTCGACGAGATCCCGTTGTCGCCGACGAGGGTCGCCGGCTCGAGCTGGCCGTGGAAGTCGTTCAGCCCGACGATCGAGATCGGCTTGTAGCCGTTGCCGCCCTTGACGACATCGAGCAGGACCTTGCCCTGGCTGTGCTGCGGCTCGGGGATCCCGAGGATGAACGCGAGCGTCGGGGCGAGATCGATCGAGCGAGCGACGACCTGACCCTTGGCCACGCCGGTCCCGCCGGCGAGGAACGTCGCCCGCATGTTGATGTTGGCGGCGAGGTCCTGGACGTCCGGCACGTACCCGTGCTGGCCGAAGAAGTGGGACGGCGCGACGATCGTGCCGGGCGTCTCGGCGTCGTACTGGTACGGCGGGTAGGAGAACACGATGAGGTCGCCGGTCCGCGTCGGATGCGCCATGTCGGCGGTCTGGCCGCCGCCGATCGGGATGTAGCGCGCCTCCGCCTTGGTGAACACGCGGTCGATCATCTTGAGGTCGTCCGGACTGCCGTCATGGTTCCAGTCCGTCGGGTCCTCGAGGGCGAGGAACGCGTCCTCGATCTGGCCGACGACCGTCGCGACCTGGTCGGCCGGCACGCGCGGGTCGGTCATGAAGTTCGGGTTGGGCGTGGTGCCGTCGGCGAGGAACGGGTTCCGCGCGTTGGATGGCCGAGGATCGGGATCTCGACCGACCACGTTGAGGTAGACCTGCAGCGCCCCGCCCGCCCAGCACGCCTTCGCCTTCGCGAAGTTCGCGGTGATCCGGGTGTCGAAGCCGGGGGGAAGCGGGTTCGGCAGCGCGATGCGGCAGTTCGAGACCTGCGGCGCGCCGAGCTGGAGGCCCAGGTCGACGAGCGGCTTGCTGGCGTCGATCGCCAGGAACTGCGGCGCGAAGCCGTGGTCCGACGAGACGAACGTCGTCGGGTTCTTGCCGACGAGGGACCGCGCGAGGGTGAGGATCTCGTCCGCCTCCTGGTAGGCGGTCCGGATGTACGCCTCGCGCTGCGCGACCCGGTTGTCCGGTGTGCCGTCGAGGAAGACGTCGTCGTACGCCGGGTTGGCCCCGCCGCCGGGCAGCGTTGGGCTCACGAGCCCGAGGAACTGGTGCTGGAACTCGTCCGTCGTCGGCATCCCGACGAGCAGGAGGTCCGGCTGGTACTCGGTGGCCACGTACTCGAGCATCGGCACGTGGCCGGTCGCCCAGTACATGCCCTGCTCGACGTACGTGTCCTCGCTCGTCACGCCGGCCTCGAGGATGGCGAAGTCGGCTGCGGTCGAGGTCGGGAACGTCCGGGCGACGTACTCCTCGAAGGAGCCGCTGAAGCCTGGCTCGCCGCCCCATGTCGGCCACGTCGCGTTCGCGCGGGTGACGCTCGTGTGGAACAGGCGGACGCGGCTGAGATCCGCGCTGAGCTCCTCGACCTTGATCAGCATGCCGGCCGTCTGGCCGGTGAGCGGGCCGCCGTCGATCGTCACCTTGACGTCGGCCCACTCGCCCTCGGCCAGCGTCCCGACGGCGTTCGCTGCCGCGCCGCTCTTCGTCCGCGAGAAGAGGACCTGGTCGTAGTTGACGGTGCTGTCGTTGGTGCTGTCGAAGATGTAGGCGTTGAGGCCGTACTTGTCGGGAGCGGTGTTCGGATCGGGGCCATCGAGCACCCGGAGGCGCATCTCCTGGGCGGGGCTGCCGGCCGCCGATGTGGGCACGTCGGTCCAGCCGGTCGCGGCAACGACTGCCGCGGCGGGCACGGGGTTGCGACCCGCCGCTGCGTAGCCGCTGGGGTGGTCGAACTGGAGCGTGAAGGCGCGGATGAACGGGGCGTCGTCGAACAGCGCGTCACCGGTCTCGCCGATGAAGTTGGTCGCGACGCCACGGCCGGAGAGGAACCCCCGGAAGTCGATCGTCGGACCCTGGATGGTGGCGTTTCGACCACCAGCCCACTCGACTTGCGCGACCTTGAGCCCGCCCCGCTCGGCGGACTGGGCGATCGACTCGGCCTGGAGGACGCCGGGGTCGAAGGCGGTTGTCCGTGCCGTTCCGAAGGCGTCGCCGTTCTTGTGGAACGTGTTGTTGGTCGACGCATGGACGCCCGGCCACGCGCCAGTCGCGAGCGTGTACCAGCCGGCACCCGTGTTCGGCGGCGCCTGCGTAAGCAGGCCGTTGCCGGACGCCTTGGTGCCGCCCTTGAGGAACTCGGCCATCGTCGGCATCACGCCCGCGGCGGCGTACTTCTCGACGATGTCCTGGCGCAGGCCGTCCGCGGCGAAGAACACGGCCTTGCCGGCGGTGTTGCCGCCTTTGCCTGGCGGCGCAGCCGCAGGCGGGGGCGCCGACGCTGACCGCCAGCAGCGCGGCGATCACCAGCAGAAGCGAGAACCTGACGGGCATGGACCTGGGCACGGCACTACCTCTCGTTTCGGGGGTGAACAGCACCGCCGAGCGCTCGACTCGGGCGAGACGGCGGTCGCCGCCGGGGCGCTCCACAAGGTCAGCAGTCCGGCCGCGCAGGGACACCGGACCGGGCGCACCTCCTCGAAGACGTGTGGTGGTCAGTCTCGAGGCCCGATGGTACTCGCCGCCACAAGGTAGCGAACATCACCGGGCGGTTAATTCGGGCGTGAGGTGTGGATAACTCGCACCATTCATGGTGCACAGGTGCACCAGTCCGTCGCGGAGCGGCTCGCAGCGACTTGCACCGGACCAGCGCGGGGCCGCGACCGCGCCGCCCGGCCCGGTGCTGTGCGTCGCGCCAGCGGGCAGCGGCAAGACGACGACCCTCGTCGCGCGGGTCGCGTGGCTGGTGGACGGCGGGCTCGATCCGGGCGCGATCACCGTCGTCGCGTTCAACAAGCGCGCCGCCGAGGAGCTGACCGCGAGGCTCGACGCGGCGCTGGAGCCGCTGGGCGTCGCGGCGGGCGCCGTGCGCGTCCGGACGTTCCACGCGCTGGGTCGCGAGATGCTCGCGGAGGCCGGGGTCTCGATCGACCCGCTCATCGACCGCGACGAGCTGCTCCGCGAGCTGTTCCCGGCGGCCACGGCGGCGGACCGCGGACGGCTCGACCTCGCGTTCTCGCGCCTCAAGCTCGACCTCCGGGTCACGGCCGACGAGGTCGCCGCGGACCCGGCGCCCGGTCCCGTCGCGCGCGCGTACGTGGCATACGAGCGGGCGATCGCCGACTCGGGCGGCGTCGACTTCGACGACCTCGTCGTCCGCGCGCTGCGCCTGCTCCAGGACGACGAGGCGGTGCTCGCCCGCTGGCGGGCGCGATGCACGGAGCTCCTCGTCGACGAGGCGCAGGACCTCGACCGGACGCAGCTCGAGCTCGCGCTGCTCCTCGCGGCGCCCGACAACCGGGTCTTCCTCGTCGGGGACGATGACCAGACGATCTACGGCTGGCGCCTCGCCGATGTCCGGCGAGTGTTGGGTCTCGCGGCGTCGCTGCCGGGCCTCCGGCGCGTCGACCTCACGACGAACTACCGCTGCCCACGCCCGGTCGTGGAGCGGGCCGTGCGGCTCGTCGAACACAATCGCGAGCGGTTCGCCAAGCGGATCGACGCCGGGCCGAACGCGGCCGGACGGCTCGTCCTCGCGCCGGACGCGGACGACGATGTCGTGCGGACCGCGCGGGCGATGGCGAGCTGGCCTGCCGACGACACGACGCGTGCCGTCCTGTCGCGGACGAACCGGGAGCTGCTCGTCGCGGTGGTCGCCGCGCTCGACCTCGGGCTCCCGTTCCGGGCGCCGGACCTCCCGCTCCCGATCGAGGACCCGCGGCTCGATGCCCTGCTCGACCGATTGGCAGGCGCCCCACCGGGCCTGCCGCTCCTTGTGGCGCTCGGCGACCTCCGGCGGCTGGCACGCGCCGAAGCGGACACGACCGCGGACGATCCCCCGGCGACGGACGAGCCCTCGCTCGCCGACCTCGCGACCGCGCTCCTCGGCTGGGCGCCCCGGTTCACGGACGCGGCCGCCCTCCGCGATGGCGATCGACGCCCGGCGCGCACTGCTCGCCGCCCTGCGCCGCGACGACGCCGTCGCTCACCCTCGCGACCGCCCACGGGACCAAGGGCCTCGAGTGGGACCACGTCGTCGTCCTCGCCGACGGCTTCCCCGGTCGCCGGTCCGTCGCGGACGCCACCGAGCCCGAGCGGGCGCTCGAGGAGGAGCGCCGCCTCGCCTACGTCGCGTGGACCCGGGCCCGCCGGTCGCTCACACTCCTGTTCGATCCGGCCGCGCCCTCGCGCTTCCTGCTCGAGGCGTTCACCCCCGACGAGCTCGGGCTGGAGGCGGCTGCCGCGTAGACTCGGGCGCGACGAGCCACCGCACCCAGGAGGGATCCGTGCCCGCACGCCGCGACGGGACCGAGCCGATGATCGTGCACGGGCAGGTCTTCCTGCGCCCCGCCGAGCGCGAGGATCTCCCGCTGTTCGTCCGCTGGTTCGGCGACGGCCGCACGACACGGACGCTGTCGGCGGCTGCGCCGATGTCGCTCGCGTCGGAGGAGGACTGGTTCGAGCGGGTCGTCGTCAACCAGGGCCGCGACGGCTACCACTTCGCGATCTGCCGCCTCGAGGACGACCGGCCGATCGGGACGATCGGGCTGTTCGAGATGGACCTGCGCAACGGCAGCGCGGGCCTCGGGATCTCGATCGGCGACCCGGCCGACACGGGCCAGGGCTATGGCATCGACGCGATGCGCGCGATCATCGGCTGGGCGTTCGACATGCTGCGGCTCGAGCGGATCTGGCTCGACGTCTATGCGTTCAACCCGCGGGCCCGCGTCGTCTACGAGCGGCTGGGCTTCGTCCACGAGGGCACATCGCGCCACGGCGCGTTCCGGTTCGGCGAGTACGTGGACCTCGACCGGATGTCGATCCTCGCCGGCGAATGGCGGGCCGGGCGCCGGGGGTGACGCCGCGCGCTAGCCCTCGGGACCTCGCGGCGGGCGAGCTCCTTGAGCAGCCGATCGATCGCGTCGAGGAACGGCTCGGTCACGGTCTCGGGCAGCGCGTCCCGGACGGAATCCTTCGGCCCGTACGCTGCCCGTGCGCGGAGCGCGACCCGTCGCAGGTCGCCGAGATCGGCGTCACGCAGGCTGTCGGGCAGCGGCTCGAGATAGGCGAGCCAGCGGTCCGCGCCCCGGTCGCGCGCCTCGACCACCATCCGGTCGGCCGCCCTCGCGGCCCGAAGCGCGGCCTCGTCGATCGCCGGCTTCTCGTGGCGTGCCGGGCCGCGCCGCGCGCTGGAGCTGCCGGTGGTGCGACCCGCCGTCACGAGTCGTTCGTCGACCCGGTGGGCTCGCCGGTGTCCGCGGGCCGCACGAGGACGAGCGCCAGCCGCTTCCGCTCCGACCCGTTGACGAGGATCCGGAACGAGTAGTCGCCGGGCGCCGGGAACGTCAGGTTCCAGAGGTCGATGCTGAAGGTCAGGATCGCGTCGCGGCCGTCAGGATGCCCGCGCGCGACGAGGCTGCCGGTCGCGCCGGTGACTTCCGCGCCGTCGGGATCGAGGAGGACGATCCGGAGCTCGTGCTCGCGCTCGGTCTCGGGCGCCGTGACGAGCAGCCCGACGACGAGCGCCAGGTGCGGATGGCGCAGCGGGAACGTTCGCCCGCCGATCCGCGTGATGCCGCCGCCGAGCACGTGGAACTTCTGGCCCGGCTGGGTCTCGGCCGCGTCGGCGAGGAAGGCGAAGTCGATCTCCGGCATGGCGTCGAGTCTAGCCCGCGGCCCGTGCGTGCCGCTGGGACGTTGCCCCTACCGCTCCCCCGCCGACCGGACGGCCGCGACGCGCTTGCGCGACGGGACGAGCACCGGTTCCGGCTTGGCGTGGCCGTTGCCGCCGACGCCGGGACGTCCGGCCTCGTCCGCAAACGTCACGTCGCTCAGCGGGACGAGCGGCTCGCCGCGGAGGACGCGGGCCAGGTACTCGCCGGTCGCGGAGCCCTTGGTCTCGGCCACCTGCTCGGGCGTCCCCTCCGCGATGACCCGCCCGCCGCGGTGCCCGCCACCGGGTCCCAGGTCGACGATCCAGTCCGCGGTCTTGATCACGTCGAGGTTGTGCTCGATGACGAGCACGGTGTTGCCGCTGTCGACGAGCCGGTGGAGCACCTGGAGCAGCTTGTCCACGTCGGCGAAGTGGAGCCCGGTCGTCGGCTCGTCGAGCAGGTACAGCGTCTTGCCGGTCGCGCGCTTCGACAGCTCCGTGGCGAGCTTGACCCGTTGCGCCTCGCCGCCGGACAGCGTCGTCGCGGGCTGGCCGAGGTGCACGTACCCGAGCCCCACGTCGAACAGCGTCTGGAGCTTCGCCTGGACGTTGGGCACGGCGCTGAAGAACTCGAGCGCCTCGGAGATGGTCATCTCGAGCACGTCGGCGATGTTCCGGCCCTTGTAGTGGATCTCGAGCGCCTCGCGCCCGTAGCGCTTGCCCTTGCACACCTCGCACGGGACGTAGACGTCCGGCAGGAACTGCATCTCGATCTTGATGATCCCGTCGCCCTTGCAGTTCTCGCACCGGCCGCCCTTCACGTTGAAGCTGAAGCGGCCGGGCTGGTAGCCACGGACGCGCGCCTCGGGCGTGCCGGCGAACAGCTCCCGGATCGGCCCGAACAGGCCGACGTACGTGGCGGGGTTCGAGCGCGGCGTGCGCCCGATCGGGCTCTGGTCGATCTCGATGATCTTGTCGATGTGCTGGACGCCGTCGACCGAGTCATGCGCCCCGACCGGCTCGCGCGATCCGCTGAGGTCGCGGGCGAGCGCCCGGTAGAGCACCTCGTCGACGAGGGTCGACTTGCCGGAGCCCGACACGCCGGTGACGGCGATGAACGTGCCCAGCGGGAACGACACGTCGATGTCCCGCAGGTTGTGCTCGCGGGCGCCCTTCACGACCAGCTTCTTCCCGTTGCCCCGCCGGCGCTTGTCCGGGATCGCGACCTGGCGCTCGCCGCGCAGGAACGCGCCGGTGATCGAGCGTGGCTCGCCGAGCACCGCCTCCAGCGGCCCGTTGGCGATGACGTGCCCGCCGTGCTCCCCCGCGCCGGGCCCGATGTCGATGACCCAGTCGGCAGTGCGGATCGTCTCCTCGTCGTGCTCGACGACGAGGACGGTGTTGCCGAGGTCCCGCAGCCGGGTCAGCGTCGCGATGAGCTTCGCGTTGTCGCGCTGGTGGAGGCCGATCGACGGCTCGTCGAGGATGTACAGGACGCCCATCAGCGTCGTGCCGATCTGGGTCGCGAGCCGGATCCGCTGCGCCTCGCCGCCCGACAGGCTGATCGACGACCGGTTGAGCGTCAGGTAGTCGAGCCCGACGTCCACGAGGAACCCGAGCCGCGCGACGATCTCCTTGAGGACCTGGCGGCCGATCGTCGCCTCGCGCTCGGTGATCCGCCCGCCGAGGTCGCTCGCCCAGTCCAGCGCGTCGGTGACCGAGAACTCGGAGACGTCCGCGATGTTCCGGTCCGCGATGCTGACCGCGAGGACCTCCGGGCGCAGCCGCTTGCCGCCGCAGGTGGGGCACGGCTTCTGGACCATGAACTTCTCGAGCTCGGTCCGGATGTACTCGGACTCGGTCTCCTTGAACCGCCGCTCGAGGTTCGTGACGACGCCCTCGAACGTGGCGACGTAGCTGTTCTCGCCGCGCTCGTGGCGGTACTTGACGACGACCTTCTCGTCCTTGGGCGCGTACAGCAGGAACTCGATCGCCTCGTCCGGCAGGTCCTTCACCGGCGTGTTGATGCTCCAGCCGCGTGACGCGAACACCGCCTCGGTGATCTTCATCCGCCAGCTGATCTCGGTCGGCATCTTGTTCCAGGGCGCGAGCGCCCCGGCGCGGATCGACTTCGAGCGGTCCGGGATGACCATCGCCGGGTCGATGACGAGCTGGGTGCCGAGGCCGGTGCAGGTGGGGCAGGCGCCGTGCGGCGAGTTGAACGAGAACGAGCGCGGCTCCAGCTCGTCGATCATCGTGCCGTCGTACGGGCAGCTGTAGCGCTCGCTGAACTGCCGCTCGTCGAAGCCGGCCGGCTCGTCGTCGCGCGGCGCGGGGGCGACGACCACGACGCCCTCGCCGAGGCGCAGCGCCGTCTCGATCGAGTCGGCGAGCCGCGACGTGTCGGGGTCCGGGACCGCCGACTTCGTCTCGGGGTCGATCGGCCGCCCGAGCTCGTCGCGTGCCCACTCCTCGGGCGCATCGGCCCGGCGGACGACGAACCGGTCGACGACGACCTCGATCGTGTGGCGCTTGTACTTGTCGAGCGTCGGTGCCTCCGAGAGGTCGTACTGCTCGCCGTCGACCCGGACGCGCACGAAGCCCTGCTTGCGGGCGCCCTCGAACACCCGGTCGCCCTCGGTCTTGCGATCCTTGATCAGCGGGCCGAGGACGAGGAGCCGCGTGCCCTCCGGCATCGCGAGCACCTGGTCGACGATCTGGCTCACCGTCTGGCGCTCGATCTCGCGACCGCACTTGGGGCAGTGCGGGTGGCCGATGCGGGCGAACAGGAGCCGCATGTAGTCGTAGATCTCGGTGACCGTGCCGACCGTCGAGCGCGGGTTGCGCGACGCGCCCTTCTGGTCGATCGAGATGGCCGGCGACAGCCCGTCGATCTGGTCGACGTCCGGCTTCTCCATCTGGCCCAGGAACTGGCGGGCGTACGCCGACAGGCTCTCGACGTACCGCCGCTGGCCCTCGGCGTAGATCGTGTCGAAGGCGAGGCTGGACTTGCCCGAGCCCGACAGGCCGGTGATCACGACGAGCCGGTCGCGCGGGAACGCGACGTCGACGTTCTTCAGGTTGTGTTCGCGCGCGCCGCGCACGACAATTCGATCCTGGGGCACGGGTCCAGTCTACCGGAAGGCACCCAAACCGAACACGTGTTCGTGTCCTGGTGGGCCGCTGTCGACGAGTGTCGCGCGCGGACATGTCAGGACGCGGCAGGAACGTCGATCACGCCTGCCGAATTCAGCCCCGCCGGCGCGGACGGAACAGCGCGTGGGTGTCCGGCAGGAAGCCGAGCTTGCGGTACCACGGCTCGAGGCCCGGCGTCGCCGCGAGCGAGAACCGGACGAGCTCGCGGCCGTCGGTGAGGAGGTGCATCATCCGCTCCCCCACTCCGAGGCCCTGGTAGGCGGGATCGACGACGACCGTGGCGATCAGCGCGTTCTGGGCGCCGTCCGAGATCGAGCGCGCGGTCCCGATGAGCCGGTCGCCGTCCCACGCCGTGGCGAACTCGGTCGTGCCCCGGAGCGCGCGCTCGAGCGAGGCGGGCTCCGACGCGCGGAGGTCCCAGCCGACGGACCGCAGGAGGCCGACGACCTGGCCCGTCTCGGGGAACCGGTCGAGGACGACCTCGATCCGGTCGCGGGTGCCGTCGACCCTGACGAGGCGGCGCTCGAGCTCCCACAGGTGGTCGAAGCCGTGGGCCTGGATCCGGCGCAGGACCTTGGCCAGCGTCCACGTCTCGCCGTGGCGGTCCGCGGTCTCGGTCCCGTCGTCGGTGCGGCCGAGCGTCTCGAGGCGATCCACGACCCACGCCCGCGACCCCGCCAGCGCCTCCGTGACCGGCACGCCGTCCATCGGCCCCTCGTAGCGACCCGCGCCCGGCAATCGGCCCAGGAGCCAGACCTCCGACCCGGCGACGTGGCGCAGCACCTCGTCCGGGTGCCGCTCGCCGCGCTCGTCGTTGGTCGGCAGCGCGCCGCCCTCCGCCTCGAGCGCGGCGATCCGGCCGGCCACGTCAAGCAGGTCGTCGCGGGCCCAGCCCAGGCGCCGGATCGCCGTGGCGACCTCGACGTCATCGACGACCCGCCGGTCCGTCGGCAGCGTGGCGTTGACCTCGTAGTCGCCGTCGGTCGTCGCCTCGACCTCGCCCGCGAGCTCGCCCCGCCACATGCGCGGGACGCCCGCCTCGTCGTCGTGCGCCTCGAGCCAGCCGCGGACGCGCGCCGTGTTCGTGACCGCGAGGCTGAGCGCGCGCACGTGGGAGTCGGCGACGGCGAGGACGCCGGGCACGCTCGGGACCCAGCCCGCGAACCGGCCACCGTCGTAGCCCGACTCGACCCACACGGGCAGCATCGCGAAGCCGTCGAGCGGCGGCGGCGGGCCGTCGCGGACGTCCTCGGTCAGGTCCGGCCCCAGGTTCCGCGGCATCGCTCAGTCGCCGGCAGGGATCGCGAGGGCCTCGATGCGCTCGACGGCGCCATCCGCGGAGCCCGCGATGACGACCGCGCGGCCGGACGGCGGCAGCGCCTCGCGGACGGCGGCATCGCGGAGGAGCGTCTCGGCCGGCACGACGCCCGGGTCGGCGGCGATGGCGGGATCGGCGGGCACGACCGGCCACACGCCCCGGACGACGGCGAGCAGCCGGGCGGTGCGGTCGTCCGGCATGACGGCGACGATCGGCACGGCGGGCCGGCGCGCGGCCGCTGCGACAGCCTCGTGGGGCTCGCGACCCGCGGCGACGAGGACGCAGACGCTCGTGTCGCGCGCGGCGAGCGCGACGGCCGCGACCGCGAGCGCGTCGCCGCGACCGGCGGGCGCGAGGTCGGCCTCATCGCGGCGTGCGCGACGTGCCCTCCTCCGCGGCGGCCGCGATCCGCTGCGCCGCCTCGGCTGCCTGGATCGGAAACGCGCCGATCGCCGTCTCGCCCGACAGCATCACCGCGTCCGCGCCGTCGAGGACCGCGTTGGCGACGTCGCTCGCCTCGGCGCGGGTGGGCCGCCCGGCGGCGATCATCGACTCGAGCATCTGGGTGGCCACGATCACCGGCTTGCCGAGCGCGACCGCGGTCCGGACGAGCCGCTTCTGGACGAGCGGCACGGCCTCGAACGGGAGCTCGAGGCCCAGGTCGCCCCGCGCGACCATCACGCCGTCGGCGGCCATGGCGACCGCCTCGAACCCGTCGACGGCCGAGCGCGTCTCGATCTTCGCCACGATCGCCGGCCCGTCCGGGCCCAGGAGCGACCGCAGCTCGATGACGTCGGCCGCCGTCCGCACGAACGACTGCCCGACCATGTCGATCCCGAGGTCCACGGCGAGGCGCGCCAGCTCGCGGTCGTGGTCGCCGATGGCCGGCAGCGACAGCCGCTCCGCGGGCACGTTGACGCCGGCCCGCGACCGGACGACGCCGCCTCGCTCGATGGTCGTGGTCACGGCGTTGCCGTCGATCGCCTGCACGACGACCTCCACGACGCCGTCCGAGAGCTGGATCCGATCGCCCGGGGCGAGGTCGCCCGCGAGGCCCGCGTGCGACGTGGCGGCCCGCGTCGCGTCGCCGTCGCCGTCGAGCGCGTCGAGCCCGGCGAGGAACGTGAACGTCGCCCCCTTCTCGAGCGTCGCCTCGCCGCCGCTGCAGCGGCCCGAGGCGCACCTTCGGCCCGGGGAGGTCCGCGAGGATCGCGACGTGGCGGCCGGCCGCGCGGGCCTCCTCCCGGATGGTGCGGACGCGCGCGGCGTGCTCGTCCGCCGTGCCGTGCGCGAAGTTGAGCCGCGCGACGGACATGCCCGCCTCGATCAGCTCGCCGATCCGCGTCTCGGTCGCGGGGCCGATCGTGCACACGAGCTTCGTCGTGGCGCGCGGTCGTGCAACGGGCATCAGGTCTCCCGGTTGGGGCAGGTGGTCCGGATCAGCCGTAGCCGCGGCCGCGTCGGGTGGGCCGCTGCCCGGTCCGCTTCCGGACGTTGGGCGTCACGCTCACGTCCCAGGTCGGCCGGTCGAGCCAGCGCGCCTGCCACCCCTGCCCGTCCTCGTCGTCGTGCTCGTCGCGGATCCCGGGGAACAGCTCCGCGGCCACGCCCCACGGGTCGTCCGCCTCGGGCGGCACGCCGTCGAGCGCCTGGGCCGGCTCCTCGCCGGCGGGCAGGACGGTGACCTCGAGCACCTCGAGCGACTGCGCGCCTCGCTCGGGGCGCTGGCCCGGCCGGTGCGCCGCCGCACGTTCCTTCGCGGGCAGCAGGGCGTCCTTCGCCGCGCGCTCGGCGGCGCGCTGGACGACGACCGACGCGTCCTGCTCGAGCACCCGGAGGCGGACCTGCTGGATCTCGTCCCGGATCGCGGCGGCGCGCTCGAACTCGAGCTCCTTGGCCGCCTGCTTCATCTCGGCCTCCATCCGGGCGACCAGGCGCTCGACCTCCGCCTTGTCGGCGGCCTCGAGCGTTGCCGCGCGACGCTCCGACGAGTAGACGACGGTCCGCTCGGCGACGGCGCGCAGCCGGTCGTTGATGTCGTGGATGCCCTTGATGATCGTCGTCGGCTCGATGCCGTGGTCGATGTTGTACTGCACCTGGACGGCGCGCCGGCGGTCGGTCTCCTCGATCGCGACCTTCATCGACTCGGTCACGGTGTCGGCGTACATCACGACCTCGCCGCCGGTGTTGCGTGCCGCGCGGCCGATCATCTGGATGAGCGACCAGGCGCTGCGCAGGAAGCCCTCCTTGTCCGCGTCGAGGATCGCCATCAGCGTCACCTCGGGCAGGTCGAGGCCCTCGCGGAGGAGGTTGATGCCCGACCAGCACGTCGTACACGCCGAGCCGCAGGTCGCGCAGGATCGCGACCCGCTCCAGCGTGTCGACCTCGCTGTGGAGGTACTGGACCTTGATGCCGAGCTCCTTGAGGTAGTCGGCGAGGTCCTCGGCCATCTTCTTGGTCAGCGTCGTGACGAGCGCCCGCTCGCCCTTCTCGACCCGGGCCCGGATCTCCTCCAGGAGGTCGTCGATCTGGTTCTCGGTGGGGCGGACGATGATCGGCGGGTCGACGATGCCGGTCGGGCGGATGAGCTGCTCGACCGTGCGCTCGCTCTTCTCGTGCTCGTACGGCCCGGGCGTCGCCGAGACGTAGATCGTCTGGTTGACGTGCTTCTCGAACTCCTCGAACGTCAGCGGCCGGTTGTCCAGCGCGGACGGCAGCCGGAACCCGAAGTCGACGAGGATCTCCTTCCGCGTCCGGTCGTTCTTGTACATGCCGACGACCTGCGGGATCGTCATGTGCGACTCGTCGACGATCAGCAGCCAGTCGGGCGGGAAGTAGTCGAGCAGCGTCCACGGCCGGCTGCCGGGCTCGCGCTGGCTCAGGTGGCGCGAGTAGTTCTCGACGCCCGAGCAGTAGCCGAGCTCGCGCAGCATCTCGAGGTCGAACGTCGTCCGCTGGCGGAGCCGCGCCGCCTCGAGCGCCCGGCCCTCCGACTCCATCTGCGCGAGCCGCTCCTCCATCTCGGCCTCGATCGACTGGATCGCGAGGCCGAGCTTGTCCCGTGGCGTCACGAAGTGGGTGGCCGGGAAGACGGACAGCTCCTTGCGCTCGGCGAGCAGCTCGCCGGTGAGCGGGTCCAGCTCCGTGATCCGCTCCACCTCGTCGCCGAAGAACTCGACCCGGACGATGATCTCCGAGCTGGCCGGCCCGATCTCGAGCGTGTCGCCGCGGACGCGGAAGCGCGCGCGCGTGAGCGCCGCGTCGTTGCGCTGGTACTGGAGATCGACGAGGTGCCGCAGCACCGCGTCGCGCCGGTAGTGGCCGCCGACCCGCAGCTTGAGGACCGTGGCGCCGTAGTCGACCGGCGCGCCCAGGCCGTAGATGCACGACACGGACGCGACGATGATCACGTCGCGGCGCTCGAACAGCGCGTGGGTCGCGGCATGGCGGAGCCGGTCGATCTCCTCGTTCCGGCTGGAGTCCTTCTCGATGTACGTGTCCGACCGCGGCAGGTACGCCTCGGGCTGGTAGTAGTCGAAGTAGCTGACGAAGTACTCGACCGCGTTGTCGGGGAAGAACTCGCGGAACTCGGCGTACAGCTGGGCGGCCAGCGTCTTGTTGTGGGCGAGGACGAGCGTCGGCTTCTGGTGGCGCTGGATGGTCTGGGCCATCGAGTACGTCTTGCCGCTGCCGGTCACGCCCAGGAGCGTCTGGTGGCGGAGGCCGCGCGAGAGCCCGTCGACGAGCTTTTCGATCGCCTGCGGCTGGTCGCCGGTGGGCTCGAACGGGGCGACGAGACGGAAGTCGGGCACGCTGGAATGGTACCACCCGACCTCGTGTTTCGAACGCCTGTTCTGACGTCTGCGGGCGGTGCGTCAGCCCCGTCCGCGCGCGGGCCGCACGCCGGCGCATCCACCATCCGGACGGCGAGGCGAACCGGGACCAACGACCCATTTGCGCGGCATCGGCCGGGCCGAAGACTGCGGAGGTCATCCACACCCGGGGGTTCCTCACGTCCAGATGCGCACGGCCTCGTCCGACCGCCTCCGCCCTTCACCAGGGCCCGCACGCCGTCTCGGCATGCCCGCCGCGCGTGCCCGACGGCGCCGCGAGGGCGGTCAGTCGCTGGTCGAGTTCTCGCTGATCCTCGCGCCCCTGCTGTTCATCCTGCTCGGGATCATCCAGTTCGGGTTCATCTTCAACTCGGTCGTCACCCTGTCGACCGCCGCCCGCGAGGCGGCTCGCGACGGCTCGGTCTACGTCTACGACCGCAACATCTCGAAGCAGGCCAACGACACCGCGCGGAACAACAAGGCCAAGACCACGCTGCTCGTGTCGATGAACGGCCTCACCAAGACGAGCCCCCAGTTCTCCACCGGCACCACGTGGACGAACTCGACGAGCGGGACGACGACGACCTACACCAACGGCGACGTCGTGATCACCTACGTGCTCCCGACGGCGGTCTCGACAACGACATGCGCACGGGCTACCGGATGACGGTCCGGGCGACGTACCACCAGGACCTCCTGCTGCCGCTGATCAGCAACCTCCTGCCCAAGGACACCAACGGGCGTCTGACCCTGGGCGGCGAGGTCACGATGGTCATCAACTGACGATGGTCCACCGCAGCCCCCGGCACCCCGCTCGCAACGTCGCCTCGTCATCGGCGGCTGGCAACCAGGCATACGTCGACATCGTGGGCTTCGCGGTGTTCCGCATCCAGCCTCTCGACAGCAACACCGTGTACGGCTACGCCATCAGCGGGGTGAACGAGGACCCGAAGGACTCCAACGCTGCGTCGCGGTCAGGTGGCGCGGCTGGTGCCCTGGAACTAGCCGAGGGGCACGGCACAATCCCTCCGGGCGGCGCGAGTGCGCCGACCCGACGCTCCGGGAGGCGTAACGCGATGGAAATGGAATACAAGGACCCGTCCAAGCGCGGCCGATGGCTCGTCTTGCTTGGCGTCGTCCTCGCCGTGGTCGCCGGTGGCGCCGCGTTCTATCTGATCAACAACGCGCAGCAGCAGGCCGGCCAGTCCGGCCTCAAGACGACGAGCGCCGTGGTCGCGGTCCGGCGCGATCCCCGCCCGCAAGCCGATCGAGGCCGAGGACGTCACCCTGCGCAGCGACATCCCGCTCGACGGCACCAACGCCGAGGGCATCGTGACCGACCCGGCCATGGTCGTCGGCCGCATCCCCGCGGTCGAGGTCAAGCCCGGCCAGCTGCTCACCACGAACCTGCTCGCGTCGACCACGGCCGGCGCCGAGTTCTCGATCCTCGGACCCAGACGAGACCGTCGCCCCCGAGTCCGAGGCGTGGCGCGCCGTGTCCCTGACCGTCACCGACGACCGCGCGGTCGGCGGCATGCTCGGCCCGGGGATGCTCGTGGACGTGTTCATGACGGCGAGCGTCAACGTCCCCCAGTCGGTCCTCGACGAGGGGCAGTACTACACGGACCAGTCGACGAAGATCAGCTGGCAGAACATGGAGATCCTGTCGCGCCAGGGCACGTTCTACATCGTCAAGGCGACGCTCCCGGTCGCGGAGGAGATCAGCCACCTCCAGGCCGCCGGCAACGCGCAGTTCAGCATGGTGCTGCGGCCCGACGCCGACACGCGGACGCTGGACGTGAGCTCGCTCGGCGCGACCACCAACCGGATCATCGAGCGCTACGGCCTGCCCGTCCCGGAGACGTACCCGAAGGGCGACGGCCCGATCGCGAGCCAGCCGCCGATCCCCGAGATCACGCCCGCGCCGTCGATCGACCCGACGGCCGTCGATCCGGCCTCCGCCGAGCCGACCCCGTCCGGGAGCGCGACCCCCTAGCCATCCCCTCGTGCGCCCGTCCCAGGACGCACGCCACCCCGAGCAGGTCACGCAGTCCGGCCGGCGAGCCCAATCGTCGGTCGTGCTGCCCCGTTGTCCGGTGACGCCCCGTCATGGGCGGAGGACCGGTGACGGTTGAGCCCGGGAGGACGCCGCTTCGGGCGGCCCCCTCCGTCGCGCGTCGCTGACCCGACGCGCCTCCCACCGCCCGACCGGGTTCGCCCGGTCGGGCGGCGTTCATGTCCGGCGAGGCGCGGCGAGGGCGTCGGTGAGCGCCTCGTCCACGATCGCCTCCGTCTCGGACGCCGTGCCGCTCGTGTCGAGGATGAGCGTCGCGTACGGCGCGAGCCGCGCCGTGAGCCCCGCCTGCGCGGCGACGCGCTGGTCGGCGTCCGTGGCGGCCGTGCCGCGCCCGGTCAGTCGTTCCCGCTGCGTGTCCGCATCGCAGGTGACGAGCCACACCTCGTCGCACTCGGTCGCGAGGCCGCCCTCGACGAGCTTGATCGCCTCGATCGCGATCGCCGGCGCGTCGACGGCCTCGGCGGCGGCGATCCGCGCGAGGACGCGGGGCCGCACCGCGGGATGCACGAGCGCCTCGAGCTCCCGCAGCGCCGCCGGATCGGCGAACACGATCCGGCCCAGCGCGGCGCGGTCGAGCGTGCCGTCCGGACCCGCCGCCTCCGGCCAGCGGCGGACGACGGCGTCGTGCACCGCACCGCCGGGCGCCGTCACGGCCCGCGCCTCCTGGTCGGCGTCCACGACGTGCACGCCGCGCTCGCCGAGCCAGCGTGCGACCTGCGACTTGCCACAGCCGATGGGCCCGGTGATGCCGATCCGGACCGTCCGGCTCCTCGGCTCGCCGTCCGTCACGGGGCCATCTCCTCGAGCTCGAGCCACGCATCCTCGGCGTCGGCCAGCGCCCGCTCGACGTCCGCGAGCTCGCTCGAGACCCGGCGCATCTCGACGAAGTTCGCGGTCACGGACGGCATGCCGATCGACAGCTCGAGCTGGCTCTTGCGCAGCCCGAGCCGCCCGAGCTCGAGGTCGAGCGCCTCGCGGCGGCGGCGGTACGCATCCTTCGAGAGCTTCGGGCGAGCCTTCGCCGGGACCTTCGCGGGGGCCGTCGCCGGGACCGCGACGCCCGTCGCGGCCGGCGTCGGCGCCGCGGAACGCTGGTCCCGGCCGCGGCCGTTCGTCGACGGTGCGGCCTTGGCGGTGTCGCGGGGGCAACGGCACCCGACCGGATGCGGTTCGCGCGCCGCTTTGCCTCGGCCTGCACGGTCCAGCCGTCCGCGACCGCCGCGCGCCAGGCGCGGTACCCGCCGTCGAACGGCACCGCCATCCCGTCGTCGACCACCCACAGCTTCTCGCAGATCGTCTCGAGCAGCCGCCGGTCGTGGGACACGACGAGGAGCGTGGCGGGCGACTCCGCGAGGAACGCCTCGATGGCCTCGCGCGCCGCGATGTCGAGGTGGTTCGTGGGCTCGTCGAGGAGCATCAGGTTCGAGGGCAGGATCCCGAGCAGCGCGAGCTCCAGCCGCGACCGCTCGCCGCCGGACAGCGTCCGGACCTCCTTGAACACGTCGTCGCCGCGGAACAGGAACCGCGCGAGGTAGCCGCGCGCCTCGCCGGGCGTGACGGGGATCGCCTCGAGGATCGCGTCCAGGACCGTCGCGCCGGGGATCGCCGCGTCGCGCAGCTGGGCGAGGTACGAGGGCGACACCTGGTGGCCGAACGCGACGATCCCGTCCAGCGCGGGCAGGTCGCCGGCGATCGTCCGCAGCAGCGTCGTCTTGCCGGCCCCGTTGGGCCCGACGATCCCGATCCGCTCCCCGCGCTGCGCGGCGAGGAACGGGGCCTTCGCCACGGTCACCGGGCCGGCGGCCTCGGAGCCGTCCGGCGCGAGCGCGCCGCGACCCGGCAGGTACCCGACCGCGAGGTCCTCGACCCGGACGACGAGCTCGCCCGATCGGACCGGCCCGCCCGCGAGCGCCGCGCCGAGGAGCCGGATCGAGCGGCCGGACTTCTTGGGCGCCTCGGGGACCTGCGCCTTCAGCTTCTCGAGCCGCGCCTCGTGCTCGTGCATCTTCACGTGCTTGCGCTGGCTGCGGTACCGCTGGACGAGCTCGATCTCGCGGGCGATGGCGTCGTCGAGGCTCTCGGCCTCGCGCTCGGCACGCTCGTCGCGCTCGATCCGCTGGCGGTGGTAGGCGGAGTAGTCGCCGCGGAACACGGTCAGGCGGCGGTCGCGGAGCTCCCAGACGCGGGTGACGGTCGCGTCGAGGAACGCGCGGTCGTGGCTCGCGACGAGGAGCGCGCCGGAACGACGCCGGAGGTGCTCCTCGAGCCACTCGATCGCCCCGATGTCGAGGTGGTTCGTGGGCTCGTCGAGCAGCATCAGGTCCGGGTCGGAGATGACGAGCCGGGCGAGCGCGGCGCGCGTCTGCTGGCCGCCGGACAGGGCGGTCGGCGGCCGCAGCCACTCGTCGCGGGCGAAGCCGAGGCCGCTCAGCGCCTCGTCCACGCGCTGGTCGAGCGTGTACCCGCCGAGGATGTCGAAGCGGTGCTGGAGCTCGGCGTAGTCGGTCCCGGCGGCGTGCCCGGCGTGCTCGAGCTCGGCCAGCTCCTCGGCCATGCGCTCGAGGTGCGCCGCCCCGTGCCGCACGGCCGCGCGGAGGTCCGGCGCGGCCATGAACGCCTCGTCGAAGTGCGCCTCCTGGCTGAGCAGCCCGAGGCTGAGGCCGCGCTTGCGCACCACCTCGCCTCGCTCGGGCTCGTCGCGTCCCGACACGATGCGCAGGAGCGTCGTCTTGCCGGCGCCGTTCGGCCCCACGAGCCCGACCCGCTCGCCGGGCGCGATGGCGCCCGTGATCCGGTCGAGGATCACGAACGTGCCGATCTCGCGGGTGACGCCGTCGAGGCGGACGAGGCTCACGAGCCGCTCCCCGCCCGTGCCGCCGCCCGGCGGGCCGCAGCCGCCGCCTTCGTGCGCGCCGTGCGGGCGCGGGCTCGGGCCGCCTCGTCGGTCGTGCGGCCCAGCGCCCCGTCGCCGTCGAGCTCCACCCAGCGGCGGCCCTTGCGGCTCGTCGCGGCGGCGCCGGGTCGGGGCGTCATGGCGCGCAGCAGCGGCGCGGCCGCGGGACGCTGGGCGGCGGGCAGGCGCTGGCACCACGAGCAGAAGTGCGTCGCCCGGATGCCGATGACGATCCGCCGGATCGGCCGCCCGCAGCGGCGGCACGGCTCGCCCGTGCGCTGGTAGACGTCGAGGCGCTCCTGCATCGCGCCGTCGCCGTCGGGGGCCGTGTAGTCGTCGATCGAGCTGCCGCGGCGGATGATCGCCTCGGCGAGGATCTCGCGGATGTGGTGGTACAGGGCCCGCTCGTCGGCCGGCCGGATGCGACCCGGCGGACCGGAGCGGGTGGAGCTTCGAGCGCCACAGCGCCTCGTCGGCGTAGATGTTGCCGACGCCCGCGACGAAGCCCTGGTCGACGAGCAGCGGCTTGAGCCGCGCCCGGCGGCCGCGGATGCGCGACCGGAACGCCTTGAGCGTGAAGCGGTCGTCGAGCGGCTCCGGGCCGATCCCGTCGAACGGGTCGTCGTCGGCGACGTACAGCCCGATCCGGCCGAACTTGCGCACGTCGCGGAACCGCAGCTCGGTGCCGTCGTCGAGCGAGAACGCCAGGCGCTCGTAGGGGTCGATCGGCAGGGACGCCGGCACGACGAACAGCTGCCCGGTCATCTTGAGGTGGACGGTGAGGAACGCGCCGCCCGAGAGGTCGATGACGACCTGCTTGCCGCGCCGGCCGATGGCCTCGATCCGGCGGCCGGTCACGCCGCGGATGAACGTCTCGGGGTCCTCGTCGCGCAGCGTCCGGGTCCACGCGACGCGCGCGCCCGTGATCACCGGGCCGGGCCCGCCGCCCTCGGGCAGCAGCCGGCGCCGGAGGTCGCGCGCGACGGTCTCGACCTCGGGGAGCTCAGGCATCGGAGTGACGATAGGACACGTCCCGCGGCGGTGCGGTGCGCGGCGGCGCCGGACATCCGGCACCATGGGTCCCTCCATGACGCCGTCCATCGATGCCGCGCGCGCCCGCCGCGCCCGGATCGCCGTCAGCACGCTGTTCTTCGCCCACGGCGCGATCGCCGCCGCGGTCTTTCCGCGCCTGCCCGCGATCAAGGAGTCGCTCGGGCTGACGAACGCCGAGCTGGGGATCGGCCGTGGCCGGCGCTGCCGATCGGCGGCCTGCTGGCGGGCGGGCTCGCCGGGCGTGTTCATCGCCCGGGCGGGCAGCCCGCGCATCGCCGTCGTGTCGGGCGTCGGCGCTGCGCGTCGCGCTCGCCTCGATCGGGCTCGCCTGGTCGTGGGCGACGCTGTTCGCCGCGTACCTCGTGTACGGGCATGTTCGACGCGACGATGGACGCGGCGATGAACACGCACAGCCTCGGCGTCCAGCGCGTCTACGGGCGCTCGATCCTCCAGCGCTTCCACGGCCTGTGGAGCGTGGGCGGCATGGCGGCCGGGGCCGCCGGGGCGCTCGCCGCGGGCCTCGCGATCGCGGTCGCGCCCGTACCTCGCCGTCGTGGCGGTCGTGCTGGGCATCACGATCCTGGCCGCGTACCGCTTCCTGCTGCCCGCCGGCCGTCGCGGACGCCCACCCGGAGACGGACGGCGTCGCCGACGAGCCCGTCCACCTCCGCCACGCCGGTCGCCTGCTCCGCGTGCTCGGGCCGATCGCGATGCTCGGGATCCTGTGCATCATCCTGCAGAGCGCCGCGTCGATCTGGGGCGCGGTCTACCTCACGGACGTGCTCGGCCTCGCGGCCGGGCATCGCCGGCGGCGGGTTCGTCGTGTTCATCACGGCGATGGCGGTCGGCCGCCTCACGAACGACCGCTGGATCGACCGCTGGGGCGGCACGGACGTCGTCCGGGTCGGGGCCGTGATCGCCGGCGCGGGCGTCGCTCGCGGCGATGGTCGCGGACCCGCTCGGCGTGCCGCTCCTCGCGTTCATCGGGTTCGCTGCGATCGGCTACGGGTCCGCGTCGTTCTTCCCGGTGATGATCATGGCGGCCGGATCGCGACCCGGCATCCCGACCGGCCACGCCGTCGCCCTCGTCGCGTGGCTCGTCCGCCTCGGCCTCATCTTCGCGCCGACCGCGATCGGGCTCGCCGCGGACGAGGCGGGTCTCGCGGTCGCGTTCGCGATCCCGCTGGCCGCGGCCATTCTCATCGGCGTGTTCGCGGTGCCGCTCACGGGCGCGATCGGGCGAATCCGGACGCGGACGCCCGCCGCGGCCTGAGCGCCGCTAGACCTCGAGCGCGGCCGGCGCCTCGTCGGCTTCCGCGAGCACGGCGTCCCGGCGCGAGACCGGCGTCATCCCCTCCCACGAGTCGCCGACCTTGACCTCGACGGTCAGCGGCACGCTCAGGGGCAGCGCGCCCTCCATCGCCTCCCGGAGGACGGGGATCAGGCGATCGACCTCGGCCCGCGGCGCCTCGATCAGCAGCTCGTCGTGGACGGACAGCACGACCCGCGCCTGGAACCCGCCGTCGCGCAGCGCGCGGTCGGTGCGGATCATCGCGATCTTCATGATGTCCGCGGCCGTGCCCTGGATCGGCATGTTGATCGCCATCCGCTCGCCGGCGGCCTTGAGCGCCCGGTTGGCCGAGCGCAGCTCGGGGATCTGCCGCTTGCGGCCCAGCAGCGTGGACACGTACCCCTGCTCCCCCGCCGTCTCGCGGATGTGGAGCATGTAGCGGCTGATCCCGCCGTACGCCGCGAAGTAGGAGTTGATGAACTCCTGCGCCTCCTGGCGGCTGATCCCGGCCCGGCTCGACAGCCCGAAGTCGCTCATCCCGTACGCGAGCCCGAAGTTGACCATCTTGGCCATCGACCGCTCGTCGGCGGTGACGTCCTCGGGTGGCTTGCGGAGCACCCGGGCGGCGGTCTCGCGGTGGATGTCGGCCTCGCGCTCGAACGCGTCGCGGAGGTGCTCGTCGCCGCTCACGTGGGCGAGGATCCGGAGCTCGATCTGGCTGTAGTCCGCGGCGACGAGCGTCGTGTCCGGCGACCCGGCGACGAACGTGTGGCGGATCCGCCGGCCGAGCGGCGTCCGGATCGGGATGTTCTGGAGGTTCGGGTCGGAGCTCGACAGGCGACCCGTCGCCGCGACGGCCTGGTTGAACAGCGTGTGGAGCCGCTGGTCGGGGCCGATCAGGGTCGGCAGCGCCTCCACGTACGTCGAGCGCAGCTTGGTGAAGATCCGCCACTCGAGGACGGGCTCGATGACCGGGTGCACGCCGCGCAGCTCCTCCAGCACGCTCGCGTCCGTCGAGTAGCCGGTCTTCGTCTTGCGGCCCTTGGGCAGGCCCAGCTCGACGAACAGGATCTCGCCCAGCTGCTTGGGGCTGCCGATCGTGAACTCGTGACCGACGGCATCGAAGATCTCGCGCTCGAGCCGCGCGATCTCGGCCGCGAACTCGACCTCGAGCATCTGCAGCGCGTCGCGGTCCAGCGCGATCCCGGCGGCCTCCATGCGGGCGAGGATCGGGATCAGCGGCAGCTCGATCTCGGCGAACAGCCGCTCGACGCCGTCGGCCCGGAGCGCCTCCTCGAGCGACGGCTTGACCGCGAGCGAGCCGAGCGCCTCCAGTCCCGCGATGGCGACCGGCGACAGGCCGGCGGCGGCCGGGGGGATGACGAGATCCAGCCGCTCCCCGACGACGTCGGCGATCTTCTGCGCCCGGAGCGCGGCGTTGACGAGGTACGCGGCGATCTGGGTGTCGAACGCGACCGGCGTGGGGTCCGCGTCCGCCGACTCGGCGAAGCGTGCCGTGACGCAGCGGCTTGACCTCGTGCCCGACGAGCCGGGCATCGATCCGCTCGAGCAGGTGGCGCAGGGCGATCGATGCGTCAGGCCCGTCGGCCGCGACGACGCGCCCGTCCGGTCCCGCGACGGCGAGCGCGAGCGGTGTCCCGGCGAGCGGCCGCGGGATCGTCGAGGACGAGGCCGGTCCCCACGACCTCCTGGTCGCGCAGCCACGCCTCGAGCCCCGCGACGCCGTCCGCGTCCACGACCTCGATCCGTCCCGGGTCCGCGATCGCGGCCGCGAGCGCACCAGGCACGTCGCCCGCCGCCACGGCCACGCGCTCCGCTCGCGCCTCTGCCGCCGCGTCGCCGTCCGCATCTGCTGACGGGGAGCGCCTCGCGGATGCGGTCGCGTGCCTGCCGACCCGCGGCCGATCTGGTCGAAGTCGAGCGACAGCTGGAGCTGCCCGCCGGCCGACTGCGTGCCCGCGAGCCGGGCCGCGGCGCCCGCCACGCCGCCACGCGACCCCGCGCCCTGGGCCGCGGGGAACCCGGCGTCCCGCAGCTCGCGCATCGCCGCGATCGCGTCCTCGGGCCGCTCCCCGATGAGCGGCGGCAGCCGGTCGATCAGCGTCCGGAACTCGTACTCGCGGAACAGCCGGACGACCGTCTCGCGGTCGTAGTCCCCCACCCGCCCGCTCGACGTGTCGAGCTGGAGGTCCACGTCGCGCACGAGGCGCATCAGCTCGCGGCTCTCCATCACCTGGTCGCGGTACTCGGTCAGCGGCGCCCGCAGCTTCTCGGGCGTGACCTCGTCGAGGTGGGCGTACAGCTCGTCGAGCGAGCCCCACGTCGCCACCAGCTTCGAGGCGGTCTTCTCCCCCACCCCGGGGATGCCCGGGATGTTGTCGGTGGAGTCGCCCTTGAGCGCCTTGTAGTCGAGCATCTGGTCCGGCCGCAGCCCCCACCGCTCCTCGATCTTCGGCAGGTCGTAGCTCACCGTGTTCGCGATGCCGCCGCGGAGCGAGACCATGAGGTGCGTCCGCTCCGAGACCAGCTGGAGCATGTCCAGGTCGCCGGTGAGGATGACGACCTCGAAGCCCGCGGCCTCCGCCTGCCCGACGAGCGTGGCGATCGCGTCGTCCGCCTCGAACCCCTCCTGCTCGTAGACCGGGATCCCCAGCGCCTTGACGACCTCGCGCACCTTCGGGATCTGGTCGCGCATGTCGTCCGGCATCCGCGTCCGGGTCGCCTTGTACTCGGCGTAGCGGTCGTGGCGGAAGGTCGGCTTGGGCAGGTCGAACGCGACCGCGACGAGGTCCGGCTTCGCATCCTGGATCGCGCGCAGGACGATGTTCGTGAACCCGAACACGGCCGTCACGAGCTCGCCCTTGGAGGTCGTGAGCGGCTGGTCGATGAGCGCGAAGTAGCCCCGGTAGATGAGCCCGTTGCCGTCGAGCAGCAGGAGGCGTTCCATGGGCTCCAGAGCCTGCGGGATGGGACCCCCGAAGTCTACCCGCGCCGGGCGTCAGCCCATGTCAGGTTCCGGCCCGGGCCGCGCCGTGATCTCCATCGCGCCTGCATCCCGCATGCACGGATTCTGCACATCCCGAGCCGAGGATCGAACCCATCAACACGCACCGGTGCCCGATCGGTCGGGCCCACCCAAGGAGATCACCACCAATGCGCGCGCTGTTCGGCGTCATCCTCGTCGGCCTCACGGCCCTCATCGCCGGGGCCATCGGCTACCAGGCCGGCATCTCATCGACCGTGGCTACCGCGGCCGCCACGAGCGGGACGGTCGTCTACCACGCCGGCTGGGGCTTCGGCTTCCCGTGGTTCGGGTTCCTGCTGTTCCCGTTCTTCCTGTTCCTGTTCTTCGGCCTGTTCGCGTTCGCGTTCGGCGGCCGGCGGCGCGGGCCGTGGGGCCCGGGCTCCGGTCCCGGCCGCTGGGGCCCGTGGGACGCGACCGACAGCGGCGACCCGCGTCGCCAGTGGGTCGCCGACGCCCATCGCCGGCTCCACGAGGAGGAGGCACGGAACGCCGGCGCGACGACCGGTTCGGCCGCCGGCACCCAGCCCCCGAGCCCGTTCGACCCGCCCCGGCCCACGGCCGGCTGACCCTCTCTCCCACGACGCCGGGCGGGTATCCTCGCCCGGCGTCTCGCCGTCCCCGGAGCTGCCTTCCCGATGCGCACCATCCTCGTCGTCGAGGACGAGCCCCAGATCGCCGCGCTCGTCCGCGACTACCTCGAGCACGCCGGCTTTGCCGTGCTCGCCGCCGCGGACGGCGCCGCGGCGCTCGCGACGTTCCGCGCCCGGCGACCCGATGCGCTCGTCCTGGACCTCGGCCTGCCACGCGTCGACGGCCTCGACGTCGTGCGGGCGATCCGCCGCGACTCCACCGTCCCGATCGTGATCCTCACCGCGCGTGGCGACGAGACCGACCGGGTCACCGGCCTCGAGCTCGGCGCGGACGACTACGTGGTCAAGCCGTTCAGCCCCAAGGAGCTCGTGGCGCGGGTCCGTGCCGTGCTCCGTCGCGTGGAGACCCCGCCGCCCAGCGACGAGCGGATCGCCGCGGGCGACCTGGAGCTGGACCTCGCGCGGCGCCGCGTGACGGCGGCCGGTCGCGTCGTCCAGCTGACGCCGACCGAGTTCGAGCTGCTCGCGACGCTGGCCCGCGAGCCGGGACGGGTCTGGACCCGCTCCCAGCTGCTGGACCGGGTGCACGGCTTCTCGCTCGAGACGTACGAGCGGGCGATCGACGGCCACATCCGGAACCTGCGCCGCAAGCTCGAGCCGGACGACGCCGCCGGCACGCCGCGCTACGTGCGCACCGTCCACGGCGTGGGCTACGCCCTCGTCGAGCCCGGGGCCTGACGCGCGTGACCGACGAGCCGCCCCGCCCGCCCGACGCGCCGGTCAGCCCGCCCGGCTCGCCGGATCCGGGCGCCGACTGGCACGGGCCCGGCCGGTGGTGGGGCGATCCCGGCGGGCGTGACCGTCGCTGGGACCGGGCCGCCCGCCGGGAGCAGTGGCGGATGCGGCGCGGCCGCGGGCCCGGCGGCCCGGGGTTCATCGGCTGCTTCATCGTCGCGCTCGTCCTGTTCATCGCCACGATCACCGCCCTCGCGACGTGGGTCGCCGGCGCGCTGCTCGGCGTCATCGCACCGGGCGCGGCGCCGTCGGCGGCCACGGCCGTCGCCGTCGTCGTCGTCCTCGTCATCGCCGTCGCGCTCGCGATCCGGGTGTTCGCATCCACGATCCGCCCGCTCGCGGACCTTGGCGAGGCCGCGGAGCGACTCGCCGACGGCGAACCCGATGTCCGCGTCACGCCACGCGGCCCCGCGCCCGTCCGCGGCCTCGCCGCGTCGTTCAACGCGATGGCGGAGCGGCTCGACCGATCACGCGAGGACCGTCAGGCGCTCCTCGCCGACGTGACCCACGAGCTCCGGACGCCGCTCACCGTCGTCGCCGGCGGCATCGAGGCGATGCTCGACGGCGTCCACCCGATGGACGAGGACCACCTGTCGCCGCTCCTCGCCGAGACCGCCGTCATGGACCGGCTGCTCGACGACCTCCGGACGCTGTCGCTCGCGGAGGCCGGCGCGTTGCCGCTCTACCGCGAGCCGGTCGACCTCCGCGCGCTCGCCGACGAGACCGTGGCGGCCCTCGGACCTCGCGCCGTTGCGGGCGGCGTGACGCTGTCGGTCGCCGGGAGCGGGCCGGTCGTCACCAGCGTCGACCCGGTGCGCGTGCGCGAGATCCTCGGCAACCTCGTGGCGAACGCCCTGCGCCACACGCCGGCCGGCGGCTCGGTGACGGTCGAGGTCGGAACCGACGGGGGCGAGGCGCTGCTCGTCGTGCGCGACACCGGCGAAGGGATCAGCCCCGGAGGACCTGCCGCGGGTGTTCGACCGGTTCCACCGGCGGGCGGACTCGGGCGGCTCGGGGCTGGGGCTCGCGATCGTGCGGGACCTGGCGGCCGCGCACGGGGGGTCGGTCAGCGTCGAGAGCGACGGGGTCCCGGGCCGCGGGTCCGTGTTCCGGGTGCGGCTGCCACTGCGCGACTAGGGGCCGCGCTCAGACAAGCCGGCGGGCGCCCCAGCGGAGGACGACGAGCGCGACGCCGAGGGCCAGCGCGAGCATCGCCGCGGGCAGCCACGCGGACGTGGACTCGGCGGGCGCCGTCGGCCCGGAGATGGCCTGGATGCTGTCCGGCGACTGGGCGGGATCGACCACGACGCCGGTCGCGCGGGACGGGTCGCTGGACGGATCGGCGGACATGTACAGCTCCGTGCCCGACGAGGCAGGGGCCTCTGACGCGGCAGCAGCCGGTTCCGTCGACTGCTGCTCTTCGCCGCCACCCGCGGTGTCAACGCCGGGCGATTCGGCGGCGACGGGCGATGCCGCCTCGGGCGCGGCCGACGCGGCGGCGGATGCCGCGGGAGCCTCGGCGACAAGCGCGTCGGACGCGGGCGCCTCGGACGCGAGCGCCGCGCCGGCCGCGCCGGAGGCGCGGCTGGTCGTTCTGGGTGACGGCGCGTCTCGGGCTGCGGGGCGGCCGTGCCGCCGCTGCCCACGGGCAGCCCGCCGGAGGCGACGAGGACGCCGACGATGCCCAGGGCGGCGAGCCCGGTGCCGACCGGGGTCGCGAACGAGAACTTCGGGCCCGACAGCGTGGCGAGGAGCCCGCGGAGCCCCTTCGGCCGGAGCTCGGCCGCCTGCTCGGGCGTGAGCCGGAAGTCGCGGGTGCGGGCGGGTGCCGGCATGGTCGGCATCGCGGCCGCGATCGAGCGCAGGTCGTGGTGGAGCGCGGCGCAGTCCTCGCACGCGGCGACGAGCGCGGTGGCGCGCTCGAGCTCGGGTCCCGCTGCGTCGCCCGCGGCGTACGCGGCGATCAGCTCGAGGTCGTGGTCGGGGTGCTGGCTGTCGGGCAGGTGGGGCATCTCGGTTTCCCTGACGGCAGAGGCGGCCGATCGGTTCCCGCGCTCAGGGCGCGCGGGCGAGCCGTTGCGCGACGAGGCGGGCGGCGATGAGCGCGGTGCCCGCGAACACGAGCAGGATCGCGACCCCGAGCCACG
This sequence comes from uncultured Chloroflexia bacterium, assembly GCA_963763075.1. Classification (GTDB taxonomy): domain Bacteria; phylum Chloroflexota; class Limnocylindria; order Limnocylindrales; family CSP1-4; genus CAIXZV01. The sequence goes on from CAVXNF010000008.1 coordinate 109,157, forward strand.
GATCCGGGGCCTGCGTGGCCGGTGGGTGCCGCCTGGGCCGCGAGCGTCCCATCGTCAGCGCCGGCGCTCTCCGTGGCTGCCCGGCCGGTCCCCGCCTTGAGCGCCACGTCGCTCGGCGCCGGCGCGGCCTCACCGGAGGTGTCGAAGCCGGCCGAAGCTGCTGCCGCCGACTCGGCGGGTTGGGCGCCGGCCGCGTACGCGCCCTGTGCCTCCGGCGCCGGACTGGATTCTGCTGCCGGTGCTTCGATGGCCACGGTCTCGGGCTGCGGGGCGGCCGTGCCGCCGCTGCCCACGGGCAGCCCGCCGGAGGCGACGAGGACGCCGACGATGCCCAGGGCGGCGAGCCCGGTGCCGACCGGGGTCGCGAACGAGAACTTCGGGCCCGACAGCGTGGCGAGGAGCCCGCGGAGCCCCTTCGGCCGGAGCTCGGCCGCCTGCTCGGGCGTGAGCCGGAAGTCGCGGGTGCGGGCGGGTGCCGGCATGGTCGGCATCGCGGCCGCGATCGAGCGCAGGTCGTGGTGGAGCGCGGCGCAGTCCTCGCACGCGGCGACGAGCGCGGTGGCGCGCTCGAGCTCGGGTCCCGCCGCGTCGCCCGCGGCGTACGCGGCGATCAGCTCGAGGTCGTGGTCGGGGTGCTGGCTGTCGGGCAGGTGGGGCATCAGTCGCCTTCGCCGCGGAACAGGCCGATCGAATCCTCGAGCAGGTCGCGCAGCGCCAGCCGGCCGCGGTGGATCCGCGACTTCACCGTGCCCAGCGAGACGCCCGTGAGCTCGGCGATCTCCTGGTAGTCGTAGCCCTCGACGTCGAACAGCACGATCGCGTACCGCTGGTCGGGCGTGATCGCCGCCAGCGCGGCCTTGAGCGCCCGGGACCGCTCGCTGTGCATCGCCGTGCGCACCGGATCGGCATCGGGTCCCGCCGGCGGCTGCCAGCTGTCGTCCTCGAGCTCCGGGTACGGCTGCGAGGGCCGGCGCTTCTTGAGCCGCTGCTGGTCCATCGCGGCGTTGATCGCGATCCGGCTCAGCCACGAGCGAACCGACCCGCCACGGAACGACTTCATGTTCCGGTACGCCGAGAAGAACGCCTCCTGGACGGCGTCGGACGCCTGGTCGCGGTCCGGGACCATCCGCGCGACGAGCGCGAACAGGTGGTCCTGGTACGCCTCGACGAGGCTGTTGAAGGCGGTGAGGGAGCCGTCGCGTGCCTGTTCCAGCAGGATCAGGTCACGGCGCTGGATCGGGTCGTCGACGGCGTCCGACGGGCGTGCGTCCTCCACGACGGGCGCGACCCTCCTGGTGACGGTGGCGAGGCGCGGCGAGTCTAGCATCGGGTCTCGGTCGGGGTCGCCGGGCGAGCCGGCGCGCGGTGTGGGCATGGCCCTCGTGACGCGCATCCCACCGTCACGGTTCCCGGTGGCGGTACGATCCGGGCTCCGGGCCGAAGTGGCGGAATGGCAGACGCGACGGTCTCAAACACCGTTGAGGGCAACCTCGTGTGGGTTCGAATCCCACCTTCGGTACCACCGGCTCGGCTCACATCAGCGCGGACGATGCGCCTCGATCGCGGCGGCGGTGTCGAAGTAGGCCTCCCAGCGCTGGATCCGGTCCGTCGATGACCTCGAAGGCGTGCACCCATCGCGTTGTCCAGGTGCGGCCGGTTGCCTTCGAGCGTCCCTCGAAGCGTCCGCGGACGAGGACCTGCGAGCCATCGACGGCCATGGTTGCGGGCTCGAACGCCAGGATCTCCTCCGTCTCGTCGTGCAGGTCCAGGAAGCGGGCGATCGCGTCCGGGCCCTGCCACGAACCGCCGTATGGGAGCGCGCCGTCGGCGGGATACGACACGACGGCGTCGTCGGCGAAGAACGCGACGATCGTCGGGACATCGTCGCCGTCGATCGCCTCGTAGAACCGCTCGATGAGGGCACCCGGGGCCAGCACCGCCGCACTATCCCGCGGCAGGCGCCGCAGGGCAAGCGCGCTGGGCTAGCGTTCGGCGAAGGTGTGGCTCGCTCGAATCACCGAGAGGACGAAGCGCGTGGCGATCAGGCAGGCCGCAGCGAACGCGCATCCGAAGCCAACGCCCACGATCGCGACCGGCGCCCACGGGTATCGGCCCGGCACGAGTGGGCCGAGGATCGCCGTGAGCACCGCAGCTCCCAGCCACGCGACGACCGTGAACATCGCGAACGCCCAGACGAGCGGCCACACCGCGTCACGCCCGACCAGCCACCGTCCTCTCGCGACTCCCATCGCCTGAAGTGCCGACAGCGCGTAGCACGCCCATCCGAACAGGACCAGCCAGCCAGTCAACGAGATCCCGGTGTTCTCGCCGCCCGGCGCGTGCGAGGAGATGAGCACGAGCCCGAAGAACGAGCTCACGGTCCCGACCACCGCGAACAGCACGGCCACCGTCATCGGGCTGGCTCAGGCACCGACGGAGACGAACGGGTCGCCGTCCGCGAGGCGACGGGCGAGGCTCCGGCGTTCCAGGCACGCGAGGACGGCGACCGGCAGGTGGTCGGTCCAGACGAACGCGAGTGCCGGGTCGTCGATGCGGTCGGCGGCGTCGATCAGCGCGTGGACCGTCGCGGCGATCTCCGGCGGCACGATCCACTCAGCGGCCGAGGCACGGGCCTCGAGCAATCGGCGGCGATGGGCCTGGCGCGGCGTGAGCATCGCCTCGGCGTCGTCACGCGTCCGCTCGAGCGCGCACAGGCGATCGAAGGCGCGCATCGCCTCCTCGCACAGCGTCCCCGACGTGTCGCGGGTCGTGACCATCTCCACTCCTCACGGCGTGCGGCGCGATCCTAGCCGCTCGGTCACACCCTCCGCGCGCCCTTTTCGCACGCCGGGCCCGTTGTCATCGAGTCGTAAGGATTGATCGGCAGTCTCTGGGCATCGACCCCCGCGACCCGCCGTGGGCCCACCGGAGACGCCATGACCGCCGAGACGACGCGCACCGCCGACGCCCCGCCCATGTTCGAGGGTCGTCCCCTCCCCGACCCCACCGAGCCGGCGTGGGACCAGGGCCTCGCCTTCGACATCCAGACGCTGCTCGACCGGCGTCGCGTGCTCAAGGGCATCGGGCTGGCCGGCATCAGCCTCGGGATCGCGGCCTGCGCGCCGGGGGCAGGCTCGTCCGCGAGCGCGAGCGCATCGGCGTCCGCATCGTCGAGCGCCTCGGCCGTGGCCGCAGCCGACTGCACGACCGAGATCCCGGAGGAGACCGCCGGCCCGTACCCGGGCGACGGCTCGAACGGTCCGGACGTGCTCAACCAGAGCGGCGTCGTGCGCAAGGACATCACGTCGTCATTCGGCACGAGCACCACGGTGGCGACCGGCGTCCCGCTCACCATCCGGTTCGCCGTCCTCGACCTCGCGAACGCGTGCGAGCCGTACGCGGGCGCCGCGATCTACGCCTGGCACTGCGACCAGGCCGGGCGCTATTCGATGTACACGCAGGGCGTCGAGAACGAGAACTACCTGCGCGGCGTCCAGGCGGCGGGCGACGACGGGATCGTCGAGTTCACGAGCGTGTTCCCGGCCTGCTACTCCGGCCGCTGGCCGCACATCCACTTCGAGGTCTACCCGAGCCTCGAGGCGGCGACGGACAGCGCGAACCAGATCGCGACGTCGCAGATCGCCCTGCCGAAGGACATCTCCGACGAGGTCTACGCGACGTCCGGCTACGAGCAGAGCGTCTCGAACATGAACGGGCGTCAGCCTCGAGCGCGACAACGTCTTCGGCGACGACGGGGGCGCCCACCAGCTGGGCACGATCTCGGGCTCGGTCGCGGACGGGCTCGTCGTCGAGCTTGCCGTGCCGGTCGAGGCCTGACGGCGGCTACGACTCGTCGGGCTCGCCGTCGCCGTCCTTGTCCTTGCCGGGCTTGTCGGTGTCGGCGGTGGCGGCCGCGTCGTCCGTCGTGTCGGCGTCGGGGTTCGTCGGCTCGTCGGGGAACGGCTGCCGCTCTCGGACGTGGGGCATGGCGCGGGACCTCCAGCGATGGGCCGGTGCCGGGCGAGCCGGCGCACGGACGGGTGGCGGGCGAGCGTCGATCGTACGACGACCGCGGCGTCCCGTCGCGTGCGATCGGGTCCCGTCGCGGACCGCCTCGCGCGTGTCCCGGCCCGTCGCACGCTAGACTCTCCCCCGATCCGTCCGCACCCGGAGCCCCGATGAGCCTCTTCCGTCGCGTCCTGAACCTCGATGAGCCCGAGTCGCCCGACCTGCCCGTCGCGCCCGATGCGCCGCTGCCCAAGGGCGTCGTCGGCGACACGGACAGCGTCAAGGTGCTCGCCGCCCAGCTCGACGAGCTGCCGCCGGCCCGGGCGCGCTACGTCGCCGCCTTCGCCTACATCCTCGGCCGGGCCGCGAACGCCACGGGCGCGATGAGCGATGCCGAGCGGGACGAGATGACCCGCCTCGCGGGCGCCGCCGGCCTCGGTGACGCGCAGGGACCGCTGATCGTCGACATGGCCGCCTCGCTGTCGGGCGAGTTCGGGGCGACCGAGGACTTCCTCGTCGCGCGCGAGTTCAAGGCGATCTCCACGATGGAGGAGCGCGAGCTGCTGCTCCGCTGCTGCTTCCTCGTCATGGCCGCCGACGACGAGATCGACGCGACCGAGTCATGGCTCGCCAACCGGCTCGCCGAGGAGCTCGACGTCGAGCGCCCGGACCTCAACGCGATCCGCGCCGAGTTCCACGAGCAGCTCTCCGGCGTGAAGGAGGTCCGCCGCCTCGCGGCGAGCTGACCCTCCCTCCGGTCCGGCGACGTTCGCGCGGACCCGCCGGCATCGTCATCCGTCCATGCCACGCGACGACCGACGGCGATACCGGCCGCCCGGCGCGGCGCCTGACGATGCTCCCAGCTCCGGTCACCCGGCCGGAACCCTGGGAGAACTCGATCACATGACCGCCTCCGTCCCTGCCGCCCCGGTCGCGGCCGGCTGGCTCGCCGGCAGCCCCGAGCGCCGCGGCCTCATCTCGCGCGTCGTCGCGGGCTCGCTGTTCCTCGCCAGCGGCGTCGCCGTCGTGGCGTCCGTCGTCGGCATCGGTGTCGCGCAGGCGATCGTCTCGCGCGGCGCGGTCGTCGCCGATTCGAACGATGTCGCGATGCTCAACGCGCTCGCGCCCGTCGGCGTCCTGTTCGGGCTCATCGGCGGCCTCCACGTCGTCACGGGGTTCGGGATCATCTTCGGGTCGCGCCAGGCCGCGGGCCTCGGCATCGGCCTCGGGGTGCTCGACCTCGTCGCGGGCATCGTCGCCCTCATCCTCGCCGCGACCTCGAACGGCACGTTCGACAGCACGGGCATCGCGATGACGTTCCTCCTGCTCGGGATCGTGCTCGCGGTCGCCGCCCGCGTCGCCGACTGGAACACCTACGGCCCGCTCACCACCGACGAGTCGCCGGAGGCCTGACGCCGGCACCGCCGCCTCGATCCTCGACCCTCGACCCTCGACCCGTTGCGGGTCGGGGGTCGTTCGCGTTGCTGGCCCATGCCCACGGGATGGGCGTTTGCCACCGTCGGGATCCCGAGCTCGCGAGCGCCCGATCGTGCCCACGCTCGAGAGCGCTCGCGCCGGTGCCGTATGCCCATGAAGCGGGCGCAATTGCGTCGGGGCCAGCGGCACGGACGCGTTACGCCCGCGTCGTGGGCGTAATGCCAGCGTGCGGACCAATTGCGACCGATACGGCCCGCAGGTGGGCAATTGACATCGGGACGTCGGCCAACGCCCACGTGCGTGGTCGCAGTGGCCTCGAGCGCTCTCCGGGGAAGCACTCGACGCCAGGGAGCGTGCGGGACGAGCCGCGTGCCGGGCTCGCCACGCACGACGGCAACGTCGGCGGTCTCAGTCGCTCTCCGGCGAAGCGCTATCGCCGATGGGCGCCGCCGGGCGCACGCAGCGCGTTCCGGGAAAGCGTCTGAGCCCGAGCGGGGCACGTTGCGTGCGGGTGGCGCCTCTCCGGAGAGCGGCTGACGCCTCACGGCGCCGAGCGCTCCCCCGGGGCGCGACAGACGCTGTGCGCAGCGGCCTCGGCCCTGGGCTCAGACGGTCCCCGAGGGAGCGCAATCAGACGACAGCGGCCAACAGCGCTCTCCCCGAGGAGCGTCTGAGCCCCACGGCGACGATGCCGGTCGTCGAGCGCTTCCTCGGGGCGCATCTGACGCCTCGCTGGCGCCGAGCGCTCCCCCGGAGCGCGGCTGACGCCGTTACGCGAGCTGGAGGTCGATGATCCCGTCGCCCACCCGGCGGCGGACCTCCGCCACGAGCTCCGCGTCGTAGGCGACGCCCCGGAGCTCCATCGGCAGGGCGGAGCCGCCCGGGGCCGGCACGTGGACGACGACCCGCGTCGCACCCGGGCGCTCGCGCAGACGCCCTTGAACGCCTGCATGGCCGAGACCACGCGGTCCGGACCGGCGTCACGCGAGAAGCGCACGTTGAGGATCGCCCCGGGCGACGCCTCGACCGGTCGTGACGGGGCATCGGCGGCGGCGGCAGCCACGGCCCGCGCCTCGTCGGGGAGCGGCGGCTCCTCGGGGGCGTCGGCGCCGGCCGCGGTCGAGGCGGTGACGAGGTCCGGCGGCTCCGTGTCGCTGGAGATCGGTTCGCCGGGCGCGATCGGGACGCCCGGCACGACCGGCAGCCCCGGGATCCCGGGCCCGACCGCCACGCCCGGGCCCTCGGACGGGCGCATCGGCGACACGGTCGAGCCGGGCGCGGCCGCTGCGGCAACCGACGCCGGCGGCGACATCCCCGGCCCGACCGGCGTGCCCTCGACCGGACCCGCTCCCCCGCTGCGCCGGGCCCCCGTTCGCGCCAGCTGCGCCGTTCCCGCTCCAGCCCGAGCCGCCGCCGTTGCCGTTGCCACCGAACCCCTGCCTCGCCCCCGCGCCGGCACCCGCCCCGACCGGTGCCCGTCGCCCGCGCTTGTCCAGCGACCCGACCTCGCGCGCGAACGCCTCCGGCCCGCGGTCCGCGACCTCGTCCCAGTCCCACACGGAGTCCGCGAGCAGCGACGCCTCGTCGCCACGATGGTCCACGCGGCCCGCGACGAGCAGGATCGCCCCGTCGCGCCACGTGCCGATCGTCTGCTCGTACGTCTTGGGGAACACGACGACCTCGAGCGTCCCCTGCAGGTCCTCGAGCGTCACCACCGCCATCGTCGACTTCGACTTCGTGATGATCGTCCGGTTGCCGGTCACGATCCCGCCGATGACGACCCGCTGCCCGTCGAGCGTCTCGTCCTTGAGGTCGCTGCTGTAGGCCGTGACGAACAGCCCGACCCGGTCGGCGACCTCGCCCATCGGGTGATCGGAGAGATAGAGCCCCATGAGCTCCTTCTCCCAGCGCAGCCGCTCGCGGACGGGCGTCTCGGGCGTGGCGGGGAGCGGCCGCTCGAGCTGCGAGGCCTCCTCGCCGCCCATGTCGAACAGCGAGGTCTGGCCGGTGATCCGGTCGCGCTGCGCCGCCTGGCCCGCGGCGAGCGCGTCGTCCAGCCCGAGCAGGATCTGGGCCGGGTGCCCGAGCACGTTGAGCGCGCCGACCCGCGTGAGCGACTCGAGCACCTTGCGGTTCGCCAGCCGGAGGTCGACCCGGGTGCAGAAGTCGGTCAGCGAGCGGAACTCGCCACCCTCCTCGCGGGCCTTGATGATCGACTCGATCGCGCCCTCGCCGACGTTCTTGACCGCCAGGAGGCCGAACCGGATCGCGTCGTCCTCGACCGTGAACCCGAGGTGCGAGCGGTGGATGTCCGGCGTCCGGACGTCGATCCCGAGGCGCCGGCACTCCGCGACGGCCGCGGCGACCTTCTCGGCGTTGTCGCGGAACGCGGTCAGCACCGAGGTCATGTACTCGACCGTGTAGTTCGCCTTGAGGTACGCGGTCTGGTACGCGATCAGGCCGTAGCAGGTGGCGTGCGCCTTGTTGAACCCGTAGCGCTCGAACGGCTCGAACGCCTTGAACACGGCGTCGATGACCTTGGGGGCGACGCCCCGCTCGGCCGCCTGGCTGACGAACTTCTCCTTCTGGGCGCGGAGCACGGAGGACTTCTTCTTCCGGATCGCGTAGCCCAGCGTGTCCGCCTCGGGGCCCGGTGAAGCCGCCGAGCGCGATCGCGGCGGCCATGATGTCCTCCTGGTAGACGAAGATCCCGTACGTCTTGTCCAGGTAGGGCTCGAGCAGCGGGTGCAGGTACTCGACCTGCTCCTGGCCGTGCTTGCGGCGGATGTAGGCCGGGATGTTGTCCATCGGCCCGGGGCGATAGAGCGCGACCATGGCCGCGAGGTCGTACACGGACGTCGGGCGCAGCTCGCGGATGTAGCGGCGCATGCCCGCGGACTCGAGCTGGAACACGCCCGTCGTCTCGCCCGAGGCGAGCAGCTCGAACGTCTTCTCGTCGTCGAGCGGGATCCGCTCGAGGTCGACCGTCACGCCCCGGTGCTCGGCGATGAGGTCGACCGCCTTGCGCAGGATCGTGAGGTTCGACAGGCCGAGGAAGTCGAACTTGAGCAGGCCCAGCGCCTCGATGCCGTGCATCTCGTACTGGGTCATGAGCGCGTCGGAGTTGGTCGCCCGCTGGAGCGGCATCAGCTCGGTGAGCGGCTCGCGCGAGATCACCACGCCGGCCGCATGGGTGGACGCGTTGCGCGCGACGCCCTCGAGCTGCTGGGCGAGGCTCGACGAGCTTCGCGATCTGCGGGTCGCCGGCGTGCATCTCCTTGAGCGCCGGCGACTCGAGCGCCTCGGCGAGCTTGATGCCCAGCTGGTTCGGGACCGCCTTCGCGATCCGGTCGACCTCGCCGTAGCCGAGGCCCATGACCCGCCCGACGTCGCGGATCGCCGCCCGGGCGAGCATCGTGCCGAACGTGATGATCTGGGCGACGTGGTCCTGGCCGTACTTGCGGCTGACGTAGTTGATGACCTCGTCCCGGCGCTCGTCCTCGAAGTCGACGTCGATGTCGGGCATCGTCACGCGGTCCGGGTTGAGGAACCGCTCGAACGGCAGGCCGTAGTGGAGCGGGTCGACCGGCGTGATGCCCAGCGTGTAGGTCACGATCGAGCCGGGCGCGGACCCCCGGCAGGTCGTCGCGATCTTCTGCTCGCGGGCGAACCGGACGAAGTCGGCGACGATGAGGAAGTACCCGGCGTAGCCCATCGAGGTGATCACGCCGAGCTCGTAGTCCAGGCGCTGTCTGGAGGGCGGTCGTGATCTCGCCGTAGCGCCGGACGAGGCCCTCCTCGCACTCCTTGCGCAGCCACGTCTCCACGGTGTGCCCGTCGGGCACCGGGAAGTGCGGGATCCGGAGATCGCCCAGCGGCAGCGACAGGTCGACCATCTCGGCGACGCGGCGCGTGTTGAGCAGGGCCTCGCGCTGGTCCGGGAACAGCCGCTCCATCTCGGCCGCGGTCTTGAGGTAGAAGTCCGGCGCCCTCGAACCGCATCCGGTTGGGCGTGTCGAGGTTGTTGCCCGTGCCCACGCACAGCAGGACGTCGTGCGCCTCGTGCTGCTCGGGGTGGACGTAGTGGAGGTCGTTGGTGACGATCAGCGGCAGGCCGGTCTCGGGCGCAAGCCGCAGCAGCTGCTCGTTGAGCTTGCGCTGCTCGGGGATCTTGTGGTCCTGGAGCTCGAGGAAGAAGCGCCCCTTGCCCAGGATGTCCTCGTACTCCTTGGCGAGCGACCGGGCCAGCTCCCAGTCGTCGACCTCGAGCGCCTTGGGCACCTCCCCGCCGAGGCACGCGGACAGGCCGACCAGGCCCTCGCTGTACTTCGCCAGGTGCTCGCGGTCGATGCGCGGCTTGTAGTAGTAGCCGTCGAGGTGGGCGTCCGTGACGAGCCGGCACAGGTTCCGGTAGCCGGTCATGTCCGTCGCGAGCAGGACGAGGTGGAACGGCTGGGCGTCCGCCTTGCCTTCCTTGTCGCGCATCGACCGCCGGGCGACGTACGTCTCGACGCCGATGATCGGCTTGATGCCCGCCTTCGTCGCCGCCTGGTAGAACGCGACCGAGCCGTAGAGCGCGCCGTGGTCCGTGACGGCGAGGCTGTCGAAGCCGTGCTTGACGCTCGTGTCGACGAGATCGGTGATCCGGCCGAGCCCGTCGAGCAGGCTGAACTCGGAGTGCGTGTGGAGGTGGACGAAGTCGTTCGGGGCGATGCTCACGGGGGGTCAATGGTAGCCCGGCCGGGCGGGCCGGGCCGGGCCGACCGGGGCCCCATCGAGTGCGTCGTCAGCCGGTCATCGTCGCCGTCGGCAGCTGCTCGGTCGGTGTCGGGGCGAGGCCTTCGGCCGCGAGGCGCTCGGCGATCCGGGCCCGCCCGGCGGCGTCCTGGCGCTCGATGACGTCCAGCGTCAGCGCGGCGGTCCAGCCGAAGCCGCCGGTCCCGAACCCCTCGCCGGTGAACGGGTCGAAGTACTCGTGGAAGCCCGAGCGCGCGACGAGCCTGACGCTGCTCATCAGGACCTCCTCGGCGGCTGCGTGCAGGCCGTGCTGCCGCAGGCCCCACCACAGCAGCCAGTTCGTGTTGATCCAGACGGGGCCGCGCCAGTACCGCCGCTCGTCGAAGTCCGCGGCGAGCAGGTCGTAGCTCGGCGCGACGTAGGCGTCGGGCTTGTCCGGGTGGAAGCTCGCCGACGCGAGGTCCGCCGCGAGCGCATCGAGCTGGGCCTTCGGGAGGTCCGGGTCGAGCAGCGGCGCGAACGACACGATGGTGTCCTCGGCGCCACGCTCGTTGCGCACGACGTCGAGGGAGCTGAATCGATTCGTGTCCGGGTCCCACAGCTCGGTCAGCAGCGCCTCGTGGATCTGCTGCGCTGCCTCGCGGTGCGGCCCCGGGTCCGTCCCGATGACCTCGGCGATCTCCGCCAGGGCATGGGTGGACCACAGGTAGATCCCGTTGAACAGCGGGCCTGCGACGAGGAACGGCACCTGGTCGAGCAGCTGGCGGTCGTCGTAGCCGGAGTCGCGATACCGCGCCGCGAGGAACACGAACCGGTCATAGGCCGCGTTCGTCGGGCGGTCGGCGGGGTTCGCGTGGTCCAGGTCATGGCGCACGTACGGCGGGACCGCGCCGTCCGGGATGACCATCTCCGCGAGGTCGCGGTCCCAGGCCGGCGAGTTGTCGAGGCCGGACTCCCAGGGGTGCATGAACACCGGCAGCGCGCTGCCACCGGGGCGGCGTCGATCGGCGAGGTAGCGGTGCGCGGCGACGAGCTTCGGGTACAGCTCGCGCAGGAACGCGACGGAGCCGTCGACGTCCTTCGCGTGGCGGTGCATCTCGAGCGCGGCGCGCGCGTGGATCGGCGGCTGGATGATCCCCGAGGTCTCGACGTCGCGCGGGGCGTCCGGCGAGCGCTGGGACGACTGCCAGAAGGCGGCCCGGGGAAGTACGCCTCCTCCCCCACCGACGGGTTGAACACGATGTGCGGCACGCGCCCGTCCGCCCACTGGCCCCGGAACAGCGACCGGAGCTCCTGCTGGGCGCGGCCCTCGTCGTACCACGAGCGGCCGATCGCGATGAACGCCGAGTCCCAGCTCCACTGGTGCGGGTACAACGTGCGCGACGGCAGCGTCGAGGCCCCCAGCCAGTTCTCGTCGAGGACGCGCCGCGCTCCGGCGGCGATCTCGTCCAGCAGCTCCTCGCTCATCGCGGCACCTCTCCCGACCACGCCCACGGCGCGTGCCGCGGATCGTGCGCCATGGGGCGCGGTTCGCCATCACCCGGTTCGCCCGATGCGCCCGCGCCAGCGAGCCCAGCCCCGCCGCGCCCGAGTCCCGTCCGCGGCACCCACGGCGCACGTCGGCTAGGCTGCCCGCGATGGACGTGCGGATCGAGGACGAGCAGTTCGAGGACTGGGTGCTGGAGGCGATCGACGCCCTGCCCCAGGCGTTCCGCGAGCGGCTGGGCAGCGTGGCGATCGTCGTTGCCGAGTGGCCGACCGCCGACCAGCTCCGCTCAGTCGGGGCGCACGGCCTCTACGGGCTCTACAGCGGCGTCCCGCGCAACGTGCCCGGGCGCCGACTGGGCGCCGACGCCGTCGCGGATCACGATCTTCCGCGGGACGATCGAGCAGCACGCCCGTACACCCGAGGCGATGCGTGCCCAGGTGATCGACACCGTCCACCACGAGATCGCGCACCACTTCGGGATCAGCGACGCGCGTCTCCGGGAGCTCGCGCGGGAGCGCGACGGCACCCAGGCCGGCGGGTAGCGGTGGACGCCCGCATCCTGCTCGTCGAGGACGACGCCTCGATCCGGGAGATCACCGCCCTCGGGCTGCGCGGCGCCGGGTTCGAGGTCGATACCGCCGCCGACGGCGCCGAGGGCCTGGACCGCTGGCGGCGCGAGCGACCGGACCTCGTGCTGCTCGACGTGATGCTGCCGCGGCTCGACGGCCTCGAGGTGCTGCGGGCGATCCGGCGCGAGGCGACGACGCCGGTCGTGATGCTCACCGCGCGCGCCGACACGATCGACGTCGTCGTGGGCCTGGAGTCGGGCGCCGACGACTACGTGCGCAAGCCGTTCGAGCTGCCGGAGCTCGTGGCGCGGGTGCGGGCGGCGCTCCGACGCCGGGGCGCGGACGCCGGGCGACGCGGCGGACGGGCTCGTCCGGCTCGGGCCCGCTGCGCATCGATCCGGCCGGACGGACCGTGACCCGCGACGGCGCGGCGATCGAGCTGACCCGCACCGAGTTCGACCTCCTCGTGGAGCTCGCCCGCCACGCCGGGCAGGTCGTCGCCCGCGACCAGCTGCTCGACCGGGTCTGGGGCTACGACTACCTCGGTGACTCGCGCCTCGTCGACGTCGCGATCGGGCGGCTGCGCGCGAAGGTGGAGGCCGATCCCGCCGAGCCGCGGCTGATCCTCACGGTCCGCGGCGTGGGCTACAAGGCACCGCGGGACGCCTGAGCCACCCGATGCGCAGCCTCCGCACGCGTCTCGCGGTCACGCTCGTCCTGCTCGTGACGCTGACCGTCGCCCTGATCGGCGTCGGCGTCTACGCGTTCGTCGATGCCTCGCTGCGTGACCGGCTCGTCGCGGACGCCCGCCAGCAGGCGGACTTCAACCTGTCGGTCCTGCTGCCGGCGATCGATCCCCCGCCGGCGGACGCGGAGGCGTTCGCGACGAGCGGCCTGCCCGAGCAGTTCCGGCTGCGCGGCGACGCCGAGGTCATCGCCGACTTCGGTGACGGCGTCCCGTGGGCACCCTCCCGCCTCCCGGACGCCCTGGCGGGGGTCTCGCCGGCGCTGCGCGACATCGTGGCCGGGGGCGAGCTGGGCTACGCGTGGCAGACGGTCGGTGGCGAGCCTGCCCTCGTCGTCGGCGGGCGCCAGGCGACCGGCCCATCGCTCTACTTCGTGTTCCCGGCGCGGGCCGTCGAGGATGCGCTCGCACAGCTCCGGCTCGGCCTGCTTGCGGGCGGGCTGATCGCGATCCTGCTCGCCCTCGTCACGTCCGGCCTGATCGCCCGCGGCATCCTCCGGCCGGTCACCGCCGGGGCACGGGCCGCGCGGCGGATCGCGGACGGCGACCTCGATGCCAGGGTCCCGACCGGCGGCCCGGTCGAGATGGCCCGCTGGGCCGAGGACTTCAACCGGATGGCCGACTCGCTCCAGGTGACCGTCACGCGGCTGGAGGAGGCGCAGGGCCAGAACCGGCGGTTCGTGGCGGACGTGACGCACGAGCTCCGGACGCCGCTGACCGCGCTCGTCGCGGAGGCCTCGCTCCTCGAGGGCTCGCTCGACGGGTTGCCGCCGGACGGGCGGCGGGCCGCGCAGCTGCTGGTCGCGGACGTGCGCCGGCTGCGGACGCTGGTCGACGACCTGCTCGAGATCTCCCGCTTCGACGCCGCGGCGGAGCAGCCGTCGATCCAGGCGATCGACCTCGGCCGGCTGGTGACGGCCGTCGTGGCGGCGCGCCACCCGGCCGCGGCCGTCGTGCTGCCGGCGCAGCCGGTCGTGGTGGACTCCGATCCGCGGCGGCTGGAGCGGATCCTCGGCAACCTGCTGGACAACGCCCGAGCCCACGCCCCGGGCGCGGCCGTCGAGGTCTCGCTCACCCCGGTCACCGGCGGCGACGGTCGTCGTCGTCGCGGACCGGGGACCGGGCGTGCCTCCCGACGCGCTGCCGCACCTGTTCGACCGGTTCTGGAAGGCCGACCCGTCGCGCGGTGCGACGGGTGCCGGCTCGTCCGGCCTGGGCCTCGCGATCGCGGCCGAGCACGCGGCGCTCCTCGGTGGCAGCCTGCGGGCACGGAACCGGCCGGGCGGCGGCCTCATCGTCGCGCTCGCGATCCCCGTGACACGATCGTTACCCGCGAGCGATGGCGGCGACACATCGGCGGCAGATCCTCGGCGCGTACCGTCATCCGCACCGAGGGCCGGATCATGACCCGCGCCGCCACCGTCTTCGTTCTCCTCCTCCTCACCGCGCTCGTCGGCGCCTGCTCGCCGTCGGTCGGCGCGCTCGGGACGCCGGCCGCACCGCCGGCCACCGCCGAGCCCTCGCTCGAGGTGCCGTCCGGCGACGCCACGCCCGACCTCTCGAGCCCGGAGCCGAGCACCACGCCCGGACCGTCGGCATCGACGTCGCCCGGCGCATCGCTCATCGCCGACCGCGGCCCCAACCCCGCGCCCCACCGCCACCCCCGCACCGGCCGCTGCCGGGACGACCGTCGTCCGCGCCTACTTCGTGCTCGGCAGCTTCACGGACAACGAGGGCCTCGCCCCGGTCCTGCGCGAGGTGCCCCAGACGAAGGCCGTCGCCACGGCCGCGATGCGCGAGCTGCTGGCCGGCCCGGACGAAGCCGAGATGGCCGCCCGGCCCGCGATGTACACCGCGATCCCCGACGGCACGACCCTGCTCGGGATCTCGATCGCCGACGGCATCGCCACCGTCAACCTGTCGCAGGAGTTCGAGTCCGGCGGCGGCAGCGCGTCGATGCAGGCGCGCGTCGCCCAGGTCACCTACACGCTCACCCAGTTCCCGACCGTGACCGGCGTCCGCTTCCAGCTCGACGGCGTCCCCGTGACCGCGCTCGGCGGCGAGGGCCTCGTGCTGGACGAGCCCGTCGGGCGGGACGACTTCCGCGACCAGCTGCCGGCGATCTTCGTGGACCGGCCCGCCTGGGGCGCGAGCCTCGGCAACCCCGGCACGGTCAGCGGCGAGGCGAACGTGTTCGAGGCGACGTTCCAGGTCGAGCTGCTCGACGCGGGCGGTCGCACGCTGCTGGGCAAGACCGTGACGGCGTCCTGCGGCACGGGCTGCTGGGGGTCGTTCCGGACCTCGCTCGCGTACACGGTCGACCGCGGGCAGTGGGGCACGCTCCGCGTGTTCGAGTCCTCCGCGCAGGACGGTTCCGAGATCAACGTCACCGAGTACCCGGTCTGGCTCACGCCGGCCCGATAGCGCGGCTCGACGCCGGCCGCTACGGCGCTGCCAGCAGCTCCCGGACCGCGGGCTCGATCCGCTCGGTGACCCAGCGCCGGTACTGGGCCCCGGACGGGTGGAGCCCGTCGGAGGCGACGAGCGTCGTGTCCGTCGCGGCCTCACCGGAGATCGCGAAGATCCCGTCGACGAACCGGATGTGGGCCGCCTCGCAGCGCTCGCGCGAGGATCTCGTTGACGCGCGACGATCCCCGCCCGCTGCGCCGCGGGGTCGCCGAACGCCGCGCCCTGCGGCGTCACCGTGTAGTCGGGCGTCTCGACGCACAGGATCCGGCCCGGCGGGAGCCGCGCCGAGCAGCGCCGCGAGGATCGTGTCGACGTCGGCGCGGTACGTGTCCTCGGGCACGCCCTGGACGACGTCGTTGACGCCGACGAGGAGCGTCGCGAACGTCGATCGGCGCGTCGTCGTCGAGCTGCGGCAGCTGGCGCCGGACGACGGAGCCCGCGGTGTACCCGTTGACCGCGTGGTTCGCGACGAGCTCGAGCGCGCCGGCGGCCGGCGGCGTGGCGGCCAGCCGGGCGACGAGCTGGTCGGGCCACCGCTCGTCCGCCGCGACCGACGTCCCGATCGTGTACGAGTCACCGAGGGCGACGTAGCGGAGGGCGGCGGCCGCCGGCGAGGGACCTGGCGTCACGGGCACGCTCGCAGGCGCAGGCGCCGGCGCGGCACACGCGGCGACGAGGAGGCACGCGACGAGCCAGGCGATCCGCGGAGCGAGTCGCGCTGCCACGCCACCGGTCCGCGGATCCGGCGCTACGGCAGCCGGGCGAACGCGTCGATCAGCAGCCGCTCGAAGCGGCCGCGGTCGATGACGATCCCGACGTCGGCGTTCGGCTGGCGGCCGTCGCGGCGGAGCCGGTACGGCAGGCCGTCGCACACGGTCCGGCCGCGGGCCGGCCCGCTCGTCGTGTCGACGGCGACGTGGTACGGCGCCACGGCGACGAGGTCCTCGACCACGAGGTGCGCGACGGCGACCGCGTCGTGGATCGCGGTCGTCGCCGAGCCCGACCACTCCATGTTGCGGTCGAGCGCGTAGTCGGTGAGGTCGGCGGCGACGCGGGCGGAGACCGTGCCCAGCGCCCGCAGCTCGGCCGCCGAGTCGCGGTCCAGCAGCGCCTGGTGGGTCACGTCGAGGCCCGATCATCGTGATCGGCACGCCGCTGCGGAACACGACGTCGGCCGCCTCGGGGTCGGCGATGATGTTGAACTCGGCCGAGGCGGTCGTGTTCCCCTCCCCGATCGAGCCGCCCATCAGGCACAGGTGGGAGATCCGTCGACGCGAGGTCCGGGTAGAGCCGGAGCAGGAGCGCGATGTTGGTGAGCGGGCCGATCGGCGCGATCGCGACCGGCTCCGGGTGCTCGGCGCAGGATCCGGGCGATGAGCGCGACGGCGCCCTCGGGGCGGGCCGTGCGCCGGCGCCGGCGTCGAGGACCGTCGTGCCGATCCCGCTCTCGCCGTGGACCTCGGTCGCGCGCACGACGGAGCCCAGCAGCGCGCCCGGCCGCGCCCTCGGCGACCGGGACGTCGTCGCGGCCGTAGGCGTGGAGCAGCCGCAGCGCGTTCTCGGTGCAGTGGCGTGACGTCGGCGTTGCCGCCGACGGTCGTCACGGCGAGCAGGTCGATCTCCGGGCTCGCGCGACCGCGAGGCCGATGGCGAGCGCGTCGTCGAGGCCCGGGTCGCTGTCGATGATCAGCGGGATCGGGTGCTCCGGCGTCCCGAACGGCGCCGTGCGCTTCGCCGCCCCGGCCTTGTGGAAGGTGGGGATGGCGTGCACCGGTCCCCACTCCTCCACGTTGTACCCCGCGGACACCGGCTAGCCCTGGTCGTACGGCTGGCCGGCCGCGGCCGGGCCGCGCACCCGCCCGACGACGCCCGCCACGACGATGATCGTCACGAGGTACGGGACGCTGTTGAGCAGCTGCGGCGGGACGTCGACGCCGAGGATCGAGAGCAGCGCCTGGGCCGAGTCGGAGAAGCCGAACACGAGCGCCGCGCCGAACGCGTACACCGGGTTCCACGCCCCGAAGATGACCGCCGCCAGCGCGATGAACCCGCGCCCGGCCGACATGTTCATCTGGAACGAGCCCGCCGACGGCGAGGCTGAGCGACGAGCCCGCGATCCCGGCCAGGATGCCGGCGAGGATCATCGCCCGGTAGCGGATCTTGATCACGTCGATGCCGACCGTGCCGGCCGCGGACGGCTTCTCGCCGGATGCCCGGAGGCGGAGGCCCCAGCGCGTCCTGAACAGCATGTACGTGAACGCGATCATCACGAAGAACGTGAAGTAGACGTATGGCGTCTGGTTGAACAGGATCGGCCCGAGGACCGGGATGTCGCCCAGGATCGGCAGCTTGACGGCCTCGATGGTGGGCGGCGTGTTGAGCTCGGTGTTCTTGGACAGCACGCGCAGGAACAGGAAGTTCGTGATCCCGAGCGCGCCGATGCCGATGACGACGCCGGCGATGATCTGGTCGACCTTCCAGCGGATGCCGAGCCAGGCCAGCAGGAGCGCGACGAGGATGCCGGCGCCGGCCGCTGCCACGACGCCGATGAACGCGGCGATGCTGAGCATGAACGGCGACGGGTCGTCGCCCAGCTGGAGCCTGGCGACGCTCGCGACGACCGAGGCGACGCACGCCCCGATGAGGAACTTGCCGTCGATCGCGATGTTGAGCAGGCCGGATCGCTCGGACAGGATGCCCGCGAACGCGCCGAGGGTGATCGGGGTCGCGAGCGCGAGCGTGCCCTGGAGCACGCCCGTGAGGTTGGCGGTCTTGCCGTCGAGCAGCGCCGCGAGGGTCGCGACGACCCACAGCGGGATGATCACCGCGAGCATCCGGCGCCACCGGAACGACGGCGCCGCGATAGAGCTGCCACGACACCGGTCGGCGCCGGTCACGAGGCCGGTCGCGATCCACAGGAGCCCGACCGTCGTCTGGAGCTGGAACGGCGTGCCGCCCTGCTTGTCGATCCAGAACGAGAACTTCGCGGTCGTCTCCAACGTGGAGATCGCGAGCTGGAACGCGAACAGGCCGAGGGCCGCGAGGACGACGCCCCGGATCCGGGCCGATCGACGGGCTGCCCGTGCGGCGCTGGAGTCCTCGTGGAGGGCGTGCTCGCTGAAGGTGGCGTCGGCCGCGGTCATGCTGCGCTCCCTGCAGGCGTCGGCGCGTCGGGTTTCGCGGGCGTGCGTCGGCGTGTCGGGCGCGTCCGTCGACTTCTTGCGCGGGTCGACCCGCCAGATGGCCCGGATGAGCACCGGGGCGGCGACGAACATGATCACCAGCGCCTGGATGAAGAACAGCAGGTCGAGCGGGATGCCGGTCTTGACCTGCATCAAGCCGCCGCCGGTCCGCAAGGCGCCGAACAGCAGCGCGGCGATCACGATCCCGACGGGCCGGTTGCCCGCGAGCAGCGCGAGGGCGATGGCGTTGAAGCCGAAGCCGGAGCTGATGTCGTTGGACATCTGGGGCACCGTGCCCAGGACCTCCATCGACCCGCCGAGGCCGGCCAGGCCGCCGGAGATCGACATCGCGAGGATGATCGAGCCCGACGGCGCTCATGCCGGCGTAGCGCGCGGCGGTCATGTTGAAGCCCGCGGCGCGGAGCTCGAAGCCCTTGGTCGTCTTGAACAGGAACCAGGACACGATCACCGCCATGATCAGCGCGACGATGAAGCCCCAGTGGAGGCGGATCGCCGGCAGGTCGAGGATCTGCGGGATGCGCACGAAGTCCGAGAGGACCTTGGAGATCGGCTGGTCGGATGCCCGCCTGGCGCAGGAAGTCGCGACCGCAGCCCGAACAGGACGATCTGGGCGGCGACGTAGTTGAGCATGATGGTCGTGATGACCTCGTGCGCGCCGGTGCGGGCCTTGAGGAAGCCCGGGATGAAGCCCCAGAAGGCGCCGGTCAGCACGCCGCATCAGCGTCGACGACGAGGATGATCAGGAACATCGGCTGGTCCTTGAGCGCGATCGCGGCGGTCGCCGCGCCGAACGCGCCGAGGATGAACTGGCCCTCGACGCCGATGTTGAACACGCCGCTGCGGAACGAGACCGCGACGGCGAGGCCGGTGAAGATCAGCGGCGTCGCGGCGACGAGCGTCTCGGTGATCGGGCGGATCGGCGGCGGCGATGGCGCGCGGCGTCGGGTCTGCGAGCGCGGCGGCGATCCGTGCCGGGTCGCCGAGCGCGCCGACCGCCATCGCGCCGTAGGCGTTGACGATCGTGCCCGAGCGCGCCGCCGATGGCGCCGCCCGGGTCCGTGCCCGAGCTTGGAGAGGTTCTCGAAGTCGGTGATGAGGATGAAGATCGAGCCGACGATGAACGCCGTGATGATCGCGAGGATCGGGACGAGCGCGGGCCGGATGGCGTCGGCGACGCGGCTCAATGGACGCCTCCCATCAGCATCCCGACCTTCTCGTAGGTCGCCTCGTCGCCCTCGACGATGCCCACGACCTGGCCGCCCTGAACATGACCGCGATGCGGTCGCCGACGGCGAGCACCTCGTCGAGCTCGGTGCTGACGATGAGGATCGCGGCCCCCTGCGTCGCGCTGCTCGACGATCCGCTTGTGGATGTACTCGATCGAGCCGACGTCGAGGCCGCGCGTGGGCTGCGGCGGCGATGACGAGCTTGAGCGGGCGCGAGAACTCGCGGGCGACGATGACCTTCTGCTGGTTGCCGCCCGACAGCGACCCGGCGTAGGTGTCGATCCCGGGCGTCCGGACGTCGAAGTCCTTGACCGCCTGCTCGGCGGCCTCGTCGATCGCCTTGCGGTCGAGCCGGATCCCGCTGGCTGTACGGCTCGCGGTGGTAGGAGTCGAGGATGTAGTTCTCGGCGACGGTCATGTGGCTGATGAGCCCGTCGCGGTTGCGGTCCTCGGGGATGTGCGCCACGCCCACGTCCGAGATGTGGCGGGGGCTGACGGCCTTGATGCTGTGGCGCATCGAGGTTGATCTCGCCCGAGTCGACCTGCCGGAGGCCCGACGATGGCCTCGACGAGCTCGGTCTGCCCGTTGCCCTGGACCCCGGCGAGGGCGACGATCTCGCCCGCCCGGACCTCCAGGTTGACGTCCTGGACCGCCATGTGGCCGCGGTCGTCGCGGACGTGGAGGTTCCTGATGCTGAGGACGACCTCACCCGGGTTGGCGGGCGTCTTGGGGACCCGCAGCTCGACATCGCGGCCGACCATCAGGTTCGCGAGCTGCTCGCGGGTCGCGGTCTTCGGGTCCGCGGTGCCGGCCACGCGGCCACGCCGCAGGACGGTGATCTTGTCCGCGACCTCGAGGACCTCGTTCAGCTTGTGGGTGATGAAGATGACCGTCGTGCCGGCCTCCGCGAGGCCGCGGATGATGCCGAACAGCTCCTCGGTCTCGAACGGGGTGAGCACGGCCGACGGCTCGTCGAGCACGAGGATGTCGCTCTTGCGGTAGAGCGCCTTGAGGATCTCGACCCGCTGGCGGACGCCGACCGGGAGGTCCTCGATCTTCGCGTCGGGGTTGACGTTGAGGTTGTACTGCTCGGACAGCTCCACGACCCGCTTGCGGGCGCGTCTTGCGGTCGAAGGTGCCGAAGAGGCCCCGACACGCTCTCCGCGCCCGAGCGCGACCGCCTCGACGACGTCGAACACCGGGACGAGCTGGAAGTGCTGGTGGACCATCCCGATCCCGGCCTCGATCGCCTGGCGCGGGTCCGAGAAGGCCCGCGGCGATCCATCGATGAGGATCTCGCCCGAGTCCGGCTTGTACAGGCCGGACAGGATGTTCATCAGGGTGGTCTTCCCGGCGCCGTTCTCGCCCAGCAGGCCGAGCACCTCGCCCGCGGTCCGCCGAGATCGAGATCCGGTCGTTGGCGAGGACGCCCGGGAAGGTGCTTGGTGATGTCCTTGAGCTCGAGGCGCATGGACTCCTCGACGATCCGGATACACGCGGCCCGCCTCGGGAGACCCGAGGCGGGCCGTCGTTGTGAGGTCGGTTGGCGGTCGTCGGCTACTTGAGGTAGTCGGCGACCTTGACGGTGCCGGCGGCGATGTCCGCCGACAGCTGCTCGACCTCGGCCTTGAGCTCGGCGGAGACCGCCGAGTCGAGGTCGTGGAACGGCGAGATGCGGACGCCGTCGTTGGCCAGCGTGCCGACGAAGTTCTCGCCGCCCGTGTCGCCACCGGCGTTCTTCTTGAACGTGTCGAGGACCGCGACGTCGATGACCTTCTCGGCCGAGGTCAGGATCGCGCGGCGCGTACTCGGCCAGGGAGATCGCCTGGTCGGTGTCGACGCCGATGGCCCACTTGCCGGCCGCGAGCATGGCCTTGATGGTGCCGTTGCCCGTGGCGCCCGCGACCGGGTGGACGATGTCCACGCCCTGGTCGAGGAACGTCTTGGCCAGCTGCTCGCCCTTGGCGGGGTCACCCCAGGGGTTGTCGCCACCGACGAACGTGCCGGTCTGCGCAGCCGCGTCCCAGCCGAGGAGCGCGACGGTCGTGCCCTTCTTCTCGTTGTGGATGTTGATGCCGGCGTCGAGGCCGTCCATGAACCGGGTGACACCCGGGAACTGCTGGCCGCCGTAGGTGCCGATCTTGCCCGACTCTGGCTGAACCCGGCCGCGAGGTAGCCCGGCGAGCGTCGCGGCCTCGTCGATCTGGAAGTCCAGGCCGGTGAAGTTGGCCGGGGTCGGGCCGTTGGCCGGTCTCGTCCCAGACCGCGTCGACCTGGGCGAAGGCGATGTCGGGTTGGCCTTGACGGCCTCGATCGTCGCCTGCGCCTGGTTGAAGCCGACCGTGACGATCGACTGGCAGCCCTCGTCGATGAGGCGCTGGATGTTGGCCGCGTAGTCGGTGGCGCCCTGCGCCTCGCTGAAGGCGGTCTGGTAGCCGAGCGCCTCGGCGTCCTCGAGGCCCTTCTTGGCGAGGTCGTTGAAGCCCTTGTCGCCAAGGCCGCCGGTGTCGAATGCCACGCAGGCCTTGTAGCCGCTGTAGTCGACCGCCGCCTCGGACGGCGACCGGCCGCCGCGGACTCGCTGGCGGGAGCCTCGCTCGCAGGCGCCTCGCTGGCGGGAGCCCGCTGGCCGGGGCGGTGGTTGCCCCCGAACCGCCACAGGCGGCGATGAGAATGGCCGAAGCCGCGCCGAGCGCGACCAGCCGCTTAGAGACGTGCAACGTGAACTCCTCCTAAGGTCCCGGGCACCCCTCGGCATGGGCCGGGCACGCCGTAGAGTACGGCACAACGCAAGGAAACGCCGCATCGTTTCGAGGGCTCGGACGGCCTCGGAACGGCCGCTGCGCACGCTGCCGGTGGACGGTGGGTGCACGACCTGTGGACAACCCGGAGGACGACGCTCGGATGACGGCTGGACGCGAGGACCGGGACTGGCTGGCGACGCTGATCGCGGTCCAGGAGGGGCGCTTCCCGATCCCGCTCGCTCGACGACGCCGGGATCCGCGACCTGCTGCGCTCGAGCCCGCGGATCGCGATGGTCGGCGCGTCGTCCAATCCGGGCCGGCCGTCGCACGGCGTGCTGCCGTCGCTGCGGCGGGCGGGCTACGACGTCGTGGCGGTCAACCCGCGCGAGACGGAGGTCGAGGGGCTGCCCTGCTACCCCACGGTTGCCGGAGGCCGTGGCGGCGACCGGCCCGGTCGACATCGTCGACGTCTTCCGGCGTCCGGACCTGTGTGCCGACGCACGCGCGCGAGGCGGTCGCGGTCGGGGCGCGCTGCCTGTGGCTCCAGCTCGGGATCGCGAACGCGGAGGCGGCCCGGATCGCCCACGACGGCGGGCTGGCCGTGGTCATGGACCGCTGCACGATCATCGAGCACCGGCGGCTCGCGGCCGGCCCGGCCTGAGCTCGCCGCCCGCAGGCGATCCCCACGCCACATACTGGCCTGAGCCCACCTCGACCGAGGAGACCGATGCCGATCCACATCACGCCGAGCCCGGCGACTACGCGCCGGTCGTCCTCCTGCCCGGCGACCCGAACCGCGCGACCCGGATCGCGGCCCGGTTCGACGGCGGCCTCGAGGCGTCGCCGGCTCGTGAGCGAGCACCGCGGCCTGCTCGGCTACACCGGGCACGGTCGAACGGCGTCCCGGTCTCGGTCCAGACGACGATGATGGGCACGCCGACGACGACGATCGTCATGGAGGAGCTGCTCATGCTCGGCGTGACGACGTTCATCCGCGTCGGCACGACGCGGCGGCTTCGGGACGCTCGGCATCGGCGACGCGGTCGTCGCCCTGCGGCGGCCTCGCTGTACGCGGGATCGGCACGATCCTCGGCGGCGGCGAGCCGACCGCGCCGACGGCCGACTTCGAGGTCGTCCAGGCGCTCGTCGAGGCGGCCGCGCGCGAGGGCCTCGACGACCCACGTCGGCCCGGTCGTCACGTCGGACGTGTTCTACGACCCGCACCCGGACGGCGTCGCCCGCTGGGGCCGGCGGGGCTACCTCGTCGGCCGAGATGGAGACCGCGGCGGTGTTCCTGCTCGCGATGCGCGAGCGCGCGAAGGGCCGGCCGGTCCGGGCGGGCTCGATCCTCACCGTGTCCGACGTCATCGTCGACCCGGACAGCGTCGAGCAGCAGGTGACCGCCATCGGCGACGAGGCGTGGTTCCGCCCGCCCGAGGACGAGGTCGACCCGGCGCGTCGACCTCACGATCGGCGCCGCGCTGCAGGCCGCGGCCGCGCTGGGCCGCGCCGGCTGAGCCCGCGGCGCGGCCGAGCCGCCGCTCCCTACCCGACGAACGACAGCCCGAGCTCGAAGTCCTCGAGCAGGTCCTCGACGTCCTCGCAGCCGACGACACGCGGACGATCCCGCCGTCCTTCGGGCGCGGGTAGACGAGCGTGTACACGTCGCCCAGGCTCACGCCGATGTCGCACAGGCGCGAGGTGGTCGGTGAACGCGGCCATCCCCTCGACGCCGCCGCGCGGCTTGAACGTGACCATCGCGCCGACCGGTCTCCGCCGAGCAGGCGCGTCGCGACGGCCGTGGTCCGGGTGCGACGCGAGGCCCGGGTAGCGGACCCACTCGACCTTGCTCGTCGGCCTCGAGGAAGCGCGGCGATGGCGGGCGGCGTTCGCGGACGCCGTCGCGCGAGCGCAGCGGCAGCGTCCGGACGCCGCGCAGGACGAGGAAGCGACGAGAACGGGCTGGCCGCCTGGCCGAAGCGTGTCGGTCTGCTTGCGGATCGGGTCGAGCAGGCGCCTTCGGGCCCGAGACCACGCCCGAGACGGCGTCGCCGTGCCCGGACAGGTACTTCGTCGCGGCGTGGAGGACGAGGTCGGCGCCGTGCTCGATCGGCCGCAGGAGGGCCGGGCCGAGGAACGTGTTGTCGGCGACGACGATGAGCCCGTGCCGGTGGCCGATGGCGGCGAGCGCGGCGATGTCCGGCATCCGCAGCCGCGGGTTCGTCGACGTCTCGAAGAACAGCGATCTTCGTGCGGTCCGTGATCGCCGCCTCGACCGCCGCCGAGGTCGGTCATGTCGACCGGCGTCACGTCGATGCCCGCGCCGCGGGAGGTCCTCCTCCAGCAGCACCTTGGTGATGACGAACAGCTCGTCGCCCGACCACGAGGTGGTCGCCCTGGTCGAGGTGCGCGAACAGCGTCGCCGCCACGGACGCCATCCCCGACGCCGAGACGACGCAGTCCTCCGCGCCCTCGAGCGACGCGATCTTCTCCTCGAGCGCGCGGTTCGTCGGGTTGCCCGTCCGCGAGTAGAAGTACGAGGTGGGATCCCACTCGAGCGCGCGCGTCGACGGCCGCCTCCTTGTCCGCCGCCGTGTCGAACGCGAACGTCGCCGTCGCATAGATCGGCGTCGCGTGCGCGTGCGTGGTCGGGTCGGGCCGCTCGCCCGCGTGGATCGCGCGCGTCGCGAACCCCTCTCCGTGCGTCCGTTCGCGCATGCGCAACCTCTCGTTCGTGGCGGTGGTGTCCCCGCCGCCCAGTCTAGGTCCGGCCGCCGTACGCTTGCGGCATGGACGGGACCAGCTGGTGGCAGACGCTCGATGCCGCGGCTCGCGGCCGACCTCGAACAGGTCTGGATCCCCATCGGGCTGCCCGGGCTTCCAGGGCGACACGAAGGCCCGCCGGCAGGCGGTGCTCGACGAGCGGTTCGGCGCCGACGGCTGGCGGATCGGCCACGTCGTCCGGGGGCGCGTCGTGCCGCCGGCGGTCGCGATCCTCGAGTACGAGGCAGGCCTACCGGCGTCTTCCTGCGCGACCGCCCGGCGCTCGTCCGGTTCCTCGTCGACGACCTGCGGCAACGTCTACGACGACAAGCCGTCGAACGTGTTCGATGCCGACTACGAGCAGCCGGACACGACCTCAACCACTACCAGGACATCTCGGTCCGGCGGGTCGTGGCCGAGCTCGTCGACGACCCCGGGTGGCCGGACGTCCTGCCGACGCCGCACGAGACGGTCGACCTCGTCGACGCGGGAACCGGCCTCGTCCACCGGGTGCCACGCGCGTCAGGGTTCCGCGGATCCCGCCTGCTCCAGATCCGCGACCCGCTGTCGCCCGGCTACGTGCTCAACCCGGCGGTCGTGCCCGTCCACGACCCGGCGCTGATCACGACCCTCCCGTCGCGCGACGAGTGGTACCACGTCGAGGGCTGCGGCCACCTCTCGGTCGAGGCGTTCTGGCAGATGAGCAAGGTCATCGAGGCACGCTACGACCGCTGGCTCGCGCTGGGCGACGGACGCTCGGCGCCGCTCGAGGGCGTCAGCGCCCCGTGAGCCCCGCCGGGGACGGGCTCGCGCTCCTCGGCCCGCTGTCGCTCGACATCTACGTCGGGCGGGACCTCGTGCTGCCGGGCGGCGGCGCGCTCAACATGGCCTGGCACTGGCGGCGCGACGGCGACGTGCCGTTCGAGCTGCTCACGCGCGTCGGGCGACGACCGGCCCGAGGTGTTCCGCGACGTTCCTCGCCCGCCACGCGATCCCGCACACGCCGGAGCTCGTCGCGCCGGGGCCGTCGTCGTCGATCGACATCGTCATCCAGCCCGACCTCCAGCCGTACATGGACCACTTCGTCGAGGGCGTGTGGGCGGACTACGCGATGTCGCCGGCCGAGCTGGAGCGCGTGCGCGCGGCCGGACGCCTGCACCTCGTCCTCGTCGAAGGGGCGATCCGCGGAGCTCGAGCGTCGCGCGGCCGACGGGTCGCTCGACGGCGTCGAGGTCAGCGCCGACTTCCTCGGCTTCCGCCACTACACGGCGGAGCGGTTCGCCGCCACGATGCGCGCCGTCGACGTGGGGTTCGTCGGCTGGCCGGGTGCGCCGGACGACGCCGGCGTTCGGGCGCTGCGCGACGTCGCGCACGACCTCCGGCGGCTCGTCGTCGTGACGTTCGGCGACCAGGGCGTGTGGGCGTTCGACGGGCGGACCGGGGAGGACGCGTTCGTGCCGGTCGTCGCCGTGCCGGTGGCCGGGCACGACCGTCGGCTGCGGCGATGCGTTCGTCGCCGGGTTCCTGCGGGCGTGGCGCGAGCAGCCCGATGTGCAGCGCGCGATCGAGGCCGGCGCGGTCCGAGGCGCCGAGGCGACCGCGTGGCGCCGCCCGCTCCCCGACGACGCCTACGGCGACGAGGCGCGCGACGCCCTCGCCCGGGCCGACGCGGCGGCCAGCGGCGCTGTCAGCCGATGACGAACGACACGATGACGAGGACCACGCCCGCGATCGCGATCCCGGCCCCGATCTGGGCCTGACGGCGGAGCACCTGCATCGCGACCGAGGCGCCGGTCGTGGAGTCGCTGCGCGCGCCGCCGCGCCACGCCTCGTAGCGCGCGATGTTCGCGTCCTGGTCCTTGAGCGCCATGTAGCGCTGGTACGGCGCCCGGGCCCGGACGGTGCCCACGATGATCAGCGCCACGCCGGCGATGAGCAGCCCCAGGTTCAGCAGTCCCACTTCAGCCCTCCGCGTCGAGGCGCTCGCGCACCAGCTGGGTCACCCGGGCCGCATCCGCCGCGCCCGCCGTTGCCTTCATGACCTGCCCGACGAAGAACCCGGCGACGGGCTTGCCCGCCCGGTAGTCCGCCACGGCCTTGGGGTTCGCGGCGATGACCGCGTCCACGTGCTCGAGCAGCGCCGTGTCGTCCGAGATCGGGCCGGGTCCGGCGCCGGCGAGCAGGTCGGCGGCCGGCGTCCCGTCGGCGAGGTGGCGCTCGAGGAGCTCCCGCCCGACCGGGCGTGAGACGGCGCCGTCGACGATCGCGGTGAGCAGCGCCCCGACGTCCGCCGGCCGGCCCTCGCCGGGGACGCCCGGTCGCGTTGTAGCCGCCGCTCTTGGCGACCCGGGCCGCGGCACCGGTGACGAAGTTCGCGACCTCCTTGGCCGGCACCGCCGGTCCGGCCGCGCGGATCGCATCGAACGCGTCGCGCATCCCGGGATCGGCGACGAGGACCGCGGCGTCGTAGCCGGACAGCCCGAGCGCCTCGTACCGCGCGCGGCGCGCCGCCGGCAGCTCCGGGAGCCCGTCCCGGATCTCCGCGATCCACGCCTCGTCGACGCGGAGCGGCGGCAGGTCCGGCTCCGGGAAGTAGCGGTAGTCGTCCGACGTCTCCTTGGCCCGCATGTGGTACGTCGCCTGGCGCCCGTCGTCCCAGCCGCGGGTCTCCATCGTGAGCGGCTCGCCGGCGTCGAGCGCACGGCCCTGCCGCTCGATCTCGTAGGCGATCGCCCGCTCCACGGCCCGGAACGAGTTCATGTTCTTGACCTCGACCCGCGTCCCGAACGCCGAGGTGCCACGCGGCCGCAGCGAGACGTTCGCCTCGACCCGCATCTGGCCCCGCTCCATGTCCGCGTCGGACGCGCCGATCGCGCGCAGCAGGAGCTGGAGCTCCTCCGCGTACCGGCGGGCCTGCTCGGCGGTCCGGATGTCCGGCTCGGTGACGATCTCCATGAGCGGGGCGCCGGACCGGTTGAAGTCGACCAGGCTCGATCGCGCGCCCGAGGCACCGGCCGTCTCCGCGTGGACGAGCTTGGCCGTGTCCTCCTCGAGGTGGGCGCGGGTGATCGGGACCGTGAACGGCCCCTCCGAGGTCTCGATCCGCAGCCGCCCGTTCGCGGCCAGCGGGATCGCGTACTGGCTGATCTGGTAGCCCTTGGGGAGGTCCGGGTAGAAGTAGTTCTTGCGCTCCCACTGGGTCCGCTCGGGGATCGTCGCCTCGATCGCGATGCCGGTGGCGATGACGAACTCCACCGCCCGCCGGTTGATCACCGGCAGCACGCCGGGCAGCGCCGAGGCAGACCGGGCAGACGTGGGTGTTCGGGGCGGCGTCGGCATACGCCGTCGAGCAGGCGCAGAACATCTTCGAGACGGTGCGCAGCTGGCAGTGGATCTCGATCCCGATGACCGCCTCGTACCGCTCGAGCACGGCACCCGTGCGCTCGGCCGCGGCGGTCATGCGTCCATCGCGACGCCGACCGTCGCGAGGTACATCCCGTACAGGGCGATCGACAGCCACGCGACGGCGAGCGACGACCTGCCGGGCGGCGAGGCGCACGCGGGTCCGCTCGTGGAGCGGCCGGCTGGCATCGATGAGGGTCCGGGTCGGCTCGCCGTCGCGGACCAGCGGCAGCATCGCCGCCCGTGCCGCGACGTAGCCGCGCCACGTCCCGTAGACGGTCGCGAACAGGCCGGAGACGAGCAGCACGGCGCCGAGCATCGGCCGCAAGTGTCGCATACCGGCCTCGATCGGCGGGCACCCGCGAACCGTTGCGGAGACACCGTCCGACGACAACCGCCGTCGCATCCCGATCCCGTCCCCGATCCGCCACTCACGTTCGTGAGAGCGCTCTCTTGACACGGCGTGGTACGGTCCCCGCTGAGCGTGAGAGCGCTCTCACAGGAGGGTTGCGTGAGCGGAACCGACGGTCACGACCGGAGCCAGGGTGGCGCGACCCTCGAGGCGGTCGCGCGCGTGGCCGGCGTGTCCCGTGCGACGGTCTCGCGGGTCGTCAACGAGTCCCCCCGCGTGAGCCCGGACGTCCGCGCCGCCGTCGAGACCGCGATCCGCCAGCTGGGCTACACGCCGAACCGCGCGGCGCGGTCCCTGGTGACCCGTCGCAGCGACTCGATCGCCGTCGTCATCACCGAGCCGACCGGCCGCCTGTTCTCGGATCCGTTCTTCCCGCGCCTCGTGCGTGGCGTCGCGGGAGAGCTCGCGGCGCGCGAGCTCCAGCTCGTGCTCCTGATGCCCGAGCCCAGCGACGAGCTGCGCACCGCGCGCTACCTCACCGGCGGCCACGTCGACGGCGCGCTCCTCGTCAGCCTCCACGGCGACGACCCGATCCCCGAGGCCCTCGCGGCGAGCGACGTCCCGGTCGTGTTCGTCGGGCGGCCGCCCCAGGGCGCCGACGTGAGCTACGTCGATGTCGACAACCGCCACGGCGGGCGGCGCGCGACGACCCATCTCCTCGAGCAGGGCGCACGACGCGTGGCCACGATTGCCGGACCCGAGGACATGGCCGCGGGCGTCGACCGGTTCGAGGGCTGGCGCGACGCGATCCGCGCCAACGGCGACGACGTCGACCCGGCGCTCGTCGTGCGCGGCGACTTCACGTACGAGGGCGGCGCCGCGGCGATGGAGCGTCTGCTCGAGTCCGCGCCCGACCTCGACGGCCTGTTCGTCGCCTCCGACCTCATGGCCGCCGGCGCGCTCGGCGTCCTCGCCACCCGCGGCCGCCGCGTCCCCGAGGACGTGCTGGTTGCCGCCTTCGACGACTCCCCCATCGCCGCGGCCACGCGGCCCGCCCTCACCAGCGTCCGGCAGCCCATCGAGGAGCTGGGACGCGAGGGCATTCACCTGCTGCTCGACACGATCGAGCGGACCGGCCGACCCCCGCGCCGCGTCGTCCTTGCCACCGAGCTGGTGACGCGCGCCTCGAGCACGGGGAGGGGGCGCGGCTGAGAGCACCAGGACGGCGACGGGGCGCGCCTGCACGCCCGCAATCGAGGATGACATCGCGCGATTCCCAGGCACACGGAGGAGGAACCATGCATTGGCACCGGTCGAGCCTCGCGAGGCTCGGAGTCCTTGCGGCAACCATCGCGATCGTCGCGGCCGCATGCGGCGGCGCAACGCCGACCGCGGCACCGTCCGAGGCGGCGGCACCGTCCGAGAGCGCCGGCGCGACGCCGTCGCCCACCCCGCTCGTCACCCCTGAGCCCGTCGACGCCAGCGTGCCCGGCCCGAACGGCGGCCAGATCATCCGCTGGTTCGTCGGCCTCGGCGCGGGTGGCCAGCCGCAGCAGATCCAGGTCCAGACCGACTTCGTCAACGCGTTCAACAACGACCCGGCGAACAAGGACAAGGCGTACATCTCGCTCGAGATCTACGACAACAAGGTCGCCGCCAACATCCTCAAGACGCAGATCGCCGCCGGCAACGCGCCGGACATCATCGGCCCGGTCGGCGTCGAGGGCCTGAACCTGTTCATCGACCAGCTGGCTGACCTGCAGCCCCTGATCGACTCGACCGGGTACGACATGAGCAAGTACCCCGCGGCCCTGGCCGACTTCTTCAAGATCGGCAAGGGTGGCGCCACCATCGGCGTGCCGTTCGGCACCTACCCGTCGATGCTCTGGTACAACAAGGAGCTGTTCGACGAGGCCAAGCTGCCGTACCCGCCGACCAAGGTCGGTGACCTCTACGACGGCAAGCCGTGGGACATGGCCGCCGTGCGCGACCTGGGCATGAAGCTCACCGTCGACAAGAACGGCAACGACGCCACCAGCGCCGACTTCGATCCCGAGAACATCGTGCAGTGGGGCTTCGACTCCCAGTGGGCCGACAACAGCCCGACGGCCGAGACCGCCCTGTTCGGCGCCGGCTCGTTCCTCGCCGACGACGGCAAGACGGCACAGATCCCCGACGCCGATGCGGACCGGCATCCACTGGTTCAACGACGGCGTCTGGAAGGACCACTTCATCCCGACCCAGGCCCAGGTCGACAGCGACCTGCTGGCCAAGGGCAACCCGTTCCAGTCGGGCAACCTCGCCATGACCCAGATCCACACGTGGTACTCGTGCTGCGTGAACCCGGCGGCGCCGGCCAAGCCCATCGTCGGTGACAACCTCGGCTGGGCCGTCGCCCCGTCCTTCGACGGCAAGACCACGGCCAAGCTGCACGCCGACACGTTCAGCATGCTCAAGACCACCAAGCACCCCGACGAGACCTTCGCCGTCCTGTCCGCGCTTGCGGCATCCGGCGAGCTCGCGACCATCTACGGCGCCATGCCGGCTGACCCGTCCCAGACGCAGCCGTTCAAGGACGCCATCGACGCGGCCTACCCGAAGGCCGACTTCGACTGGGCCGTCCCGGAGGCCATGCTCGGCAACCCGGACATCCCCAACCACCAGGCCTGGGTCCCGGACTACGCGAAGAGCAAGGCCGCGTGGCAGGCGTTCGGCAAGGGCTACCGCACCGCCGAGAGCGCCGACATCGACGCTGACCTCGACACGCTCAAGACCACCCTCCAGGGCATCTTCGACGCTGCCCCGGACAAGAACCCCTAGCTCCTCCTCCACTGGTCTCCCGGGTCGGCCGCACGGCCACCCGGGAGACCGATCCAGCCCCACCGGGCACCACGCATCCAGCGGAGCCTGCCGGACCCATGAGTGCGACGATCGAGGAGCTGCCGACAACGCAGTTGCCCGCCCGCCCGCCCATGGTCCTGCGGCCGTCGGTGCGCGAGGCCCTGTGGGGCTTCGTGTTCATCGGACCGTGGCTGATCGGCCTCGTGCTGTTCATCGCCGGTCCAATGATCGCGTCGTTCGTGATGTCGCTGACCGACTTCAACCTCGTCCACCCGGAGACGACGAAGTTCATCGGCATCGACAACTACATCCGGATGACGAGCGACCCGACGATCGGCCAGTCGCTCATCGCGACCCTCAAGTTCGCGTTGCTCGCCATCCCCGTGACGATGGGCGCCAGCCTCGGCTTCGCGCTGCTGCTCAACCACCCCAGGATGCCGGCCAAGGGCCCGCTCCGGGCGCTGGTCTACATGCCGATCATGATCCCGCTCGTCGCCTCGACCCTCGTCTGGATCGGCTTCCTCAACACCGAGACGGGCTGGCTCAACCAGATCCTCGGCGCGTTCGGCCTGCCGCAGCCGGACTGGATCAACAGCGAGACCTGGATCTACCCGGCGCTCACGCTGATCGGCCTGTGGGCGATCGGCAACTTCATGATCATCAACATCGCCGGGCTGCAGTCGGTCCCCACCGAGCTGTACGAGGCGGCCCGGATCGACGGGGCGGGCACCTGGCAGTCCTTCCGCCGGATCACGATCCCGCTGCTGTCGCCGGTGCTGTTCTACAACCTCGTGATCATCCTGATCGGGACGTTCCAGTACTTCACCCAGGCGTACGTCATGACCAACGGCCGGGGTGACCCGAACAACGCGACGCTGTTCATCAACCTCGTGCTGTTCCGCGAAGGCTTCGTGTTCAACCACATGGGCTACGCGGCGGCGATCGCCTGGCTGCTGTTCGTCATCGTGCTCGTGCTGACGGTCGCGCTGTTCGGCTTCGCCCGGCGGCGGGTGTACTACGCGGGTGGCGAGCGATGACCGCGGCCACCCAGGCGAAGGAGACCGGCGAGGCGCGGAACCTCGCGTTCAGCGACCGCAGCCCGGTCGCGAAGTCGTATCGCAAGTTCCTCGGGCGATCGATGCTGCTGATGTTCGCGCTGATCATCATCGGCACCCTCCTGCTGCCGATGCTGTACATGGTGACGACGGCGTTCCAGCAGCCCGGGCAGTCGACGACGCCCGGCGCGCCGGTCTGGCCGGCCGCGCCGCAGACCGCCCAGTACCAGGGCGAGCCCTACCCGGTCTACACCGTCCCGATGCCGGACGGGACGACGAAGCAGCTGATCCTCATCGAGCCCGGGCGCGAGTCGAGCACGTTCGTCGACCCGACCGACGCGACGCAGACCCCGATCGAGTGGGAGGGTCGCTGGCGGACGCTCGAGCAGGCCTGGACGTTCGCGCCGCTCATCGACAACTTCACGACCGCCTGGAACCAGCTGAACTTCCCGCGGCTGCTGCGCAACACGTTCGGGATCGCGATCCTGAGCACGATCGGGGCGGTGGCCTCGTCGATCCTGGTCGCCTACGGGTTCGCGCGCTTCCGGTTCCCCGGCAAGAACGCGCTGTTCATCGTGCTGATCGCGACGATCATCCTGCCGTTCCAGGTCACGCTGCTGCCGCAGTACGTGTTCTTCACCTGGCTGGGCTGGAACGGGACCTGGCTGCCGCTGATCATCCCCCACTGCTTCGCCAACGCGTACAACGTGTTCCTGCTGCGCCAGTACTTCATGTCGATCCCGCGTGAGCTCGACGAGGCCGCGATGATCGACGGCGCCGGGCCGTTCCGGGTCCTGCGCTCGATCATCGTCCCGCAGTCGGTCGCCGCGATCACCGCGGTCAGCCTGTTCCACTTCTTCTTCGCCTGGAACGACTTCTTCATGCCGCTGCTGTACCTCGGCAGCAAGCCGGACCTGCAGCCGATGTCGATCGCGATCCAGCAGTACAACGCGCTGTACGCGAGCCAGCCGACGCTCATCCAGGCGTCGGCGCTGCTGACGATGGCCGTCCCGATCGTGATCTTCCTGTTCGCCCAGCGCGCGTTCATGCGCGGCGTCGTCGTCACGGGGGTGGACAAGTGACGGACCTCGCAGAGCCCGTCCCCGGATCGACCGGCGGGCTGCGGATCCCGTCCGTGGCCTGGTCGCGACCCATCGGCCTGGCGAGCGAGGGCGTGTCGCGGCCGCGCGTCCCGGGCCTCATCGACGACGGCGAGTGGGCCGGCGTCCCGATCGGTGGCCTCGGCAGCGGCAGCATCGGCCGCTCGTTCCGCGGCGACGTCTCGCGCTGGCACCTCGAGGTTGGACGCCACGCGTTCCGCCCGGTGGCCGCCGACGGGTTCTCGGTGTTCGTCGGCGGTCCGGACGGCAGCGAGGCGCACGTCCTCTCGACGCTCCGCCCCGGCGGCGAGCTGCCGGCGTGGGGGTTCGACCTGCCCGTCGGGGCCGGGACGTACCACGCGCTGTTCCCACGGGCGTGGCAGGCGTTCGAGCCGCCGGCGCTGGGCGGCGTGCGGCTCACCGGCGAGCAGCTGTCGCCGGTCATCGCCCACGACTACGAGCGGAGCGCGCTGCCGGTCGGCTCGTACGAGTGGCGGATCGAGAACGCGAGCGACGCGCCGCGAACCGTCGGGCTGCTGTTCTCGTGGGCCAACCCGCTCGGCGCGCGACCCACGGAGTCACCGGTCGCGGGGCCGTACCAGGAAGCGGTGCGAGATGCCGACGGCGTCGCCATCGTGTTCCACGACGGCGGCAGTGGCCCGGCCGGGCTCCGGGGGACATTCGCGATCGCCGCGGCGGCGGACGACGGGGTCGTCCTTGGGGCACGCGCGCGGTTCGATGCCCGGGTCGACCGCGACCTGTGGGCGGACTTCGCGGCCGATGGTCGGCTGACCGGGGGCGACGACGCCGTGGATCGTCGGCCGGCGCTCGCCGGCGAGTCGATCGGCGGCGCGGTCTCGGCGACCGTCACGCTCGAGCCCGGCGAGACGCGGACGGTCCGGTTCGCGGTGGCGTGGGACCTGCCGGTCACCGAGTTCGGCGGCGGGCGGCAGTGGTGGAAGCGGCACACGCGGACGTGGGGCCGCACGGGCGGCCGGGCGCTGGACCTCGCGCGCCACGCGCTGGCGGAGACGCCGGCCTGGCGGGCCGCGATCGAGGCGTGGCAGCGGCCGGTGACCGAGGACGAGTCGCTCCCGGCCTGGTACCGGGCGGCGCTGTTCAACGAGCTCTACTTCCTCGTCGACGGCGGGACGTTCTGGGAGGCCGGCGAGGTCGGCGGGCCCGAGCCCGACCCCGACGACCCGGGACGCTTCGCGCTCCTCGAGTGCCTCGACTACCCGTTCTACGACACGGTCGACGTCGACTTCTACGCGTCAGCCGCGATGGTCGAGCTGTTCCCGGCCCTCGAGCGGCGCGGGATCCGCGACCTGCTCGCGACGGTCGCCGGGCAGGACCCGACGCCGGTCACGATCGAGGCGTCCGGCCTGCCGGGGACGCGCAAGGAGGCGTTCGCGGTCCCGCACGACGTCGGCGGCCCGGACGAGGACCCGTTCGTCCGCCCCAACCGCTACCGGTTCCAGGACGTCAACGGCTGGATCGACCTCGCGCCGAAGCTCGCGCTCCAGGTCTGGCGCGACGTCGTGCTGCTGGACGACGACGCGCTCGTCGCGGAGGCGCGGCCGGTGGTCGAGGCGGCGCTCCGGCGCCTCGCGATCCAGGACACCGACGGCGACGGGCTGCCCGACCACGGCGGCCTCCCCGACCAGACGTATGACACGTGGCCGATGCACGGGCCGTCGGCGTACGGCGGGCTGCTGTGGCTGGGGGCGCTCCGGGCGGCGGAGGAGCTGGCCCGGCGCGACGGCGACGGGACCGCGGCGGACTCGTGGGCCGCGGCCTACCGGCGGGGGCGCGACGCGTTCGAGCACAAGCTGTGGCGCGAGGGCACGGACGGCTACTACGCCTACGACGGCGGTGGCGCGGTCAGCTCCGACAGCGTCATGGCGGACATGCTCGCCGGCCAGTGGTACGCGGACCTGTCGGGCCTCGGCGACCTGGTCGATCCGACCCGCGTCACGCGGGCCCTGCGCACGATCCACGCGCGCAACGTCGTCGACTTCGGCGACGGGCTGCTGGGCGCCGTGAACGGCATGCACCCGGACGGCACGGTCGACACCTCGAGCGAGCAGAGCCAGGAGGTCTGGACCGGGACGAGCTACGGCGCTCGCGGCGCTCATGCTCGGGCGCGGGCTCGCGGACGAGGCCTGGGAGACGGCCGGCGGCATCGTCAACACGGTGTGGCAGGAGCGCGGCCTGTGGTTCCGCACGCCCGAGGCCTACGACCGGGCCGGCAACTACCGGGCGAGCCTGTACCTCCGGCCGCTCGCGATCTGGGCGATCGAGGAGGCGCGCCGGCGGGCGTCACGCGCCGCCGGCTGACGTCAGCTCGTCGCGCTGCTAGTAGTCCAGCCTGCCGTACTTGTAGGTGAGCTTCATCTTCGTGTAGTGGAGAATCGCAGCCTCGCCGGCGAGCGCCCACGCCTGCGCTTTCCGGTCGCTCGTGACGTGATCCTCGCCGGCCACGCTGCTGCTGTACCAGGTCGACTCGAAGCCCACCTGCCGGATCCAGTCGAGCCTCGCCGTCTCGAAGTTCCGGATCCCTGCGTAGCCCGCGTTGTCGGGTCTCGTGGCCGTCACCGTCGGTGTTGCCCGTGCCGTAGATCGAGACCCGGAGCGACGCGTAGACGTGGGCGCTGGGCAGGGTGAACGTGTACCGGCCCATGGCATAGCCGCCGTCGACATAGCCGCCGGTGAGACTGATGGCATGCGGTGGCGTCGTCCGCTGACGCAACGGTGCCGTCACCCGCCGTGAAGAA
Source organism: uncultured Chloroflexia bacterium (assembly GCA_963763075.1). Lineage (GTDB taxonomy): Bacteria > Chloroflexota > Limnocylindria > Limnocylindrales > CSP1-4 > CAIXZV01. The sequence continues at coordinate 146,075 of CAVXNF010000008.1, forward strand.
CGCGCCCGTGTCGGCATAGCGCGTCTGCGAGCCGAGGTACCAGGTAGAGCTTCTTGTGGGACAGGACGACCGTGTGGGTCGCGGTCTCGGTGGTGGCCCGGCGGTGACGAACTGTTTGACCGTGTAGGTGCCCTGGGGGAACAGCGAGCTGTCCTTCTTGCGCCCGTTCCAGACGACCGAGTACGCGCCCTCCTGGGCGCCCAGCAGGAAGGACTTGATGCGCGTCCCGCCGCTGTTGTAGATCCGGATCGTGACGGTCGCCGGGACGAGGGTCGTGCCGCTGATCAGGTTCGTGTCGCGGTAGTCGTCCTTGCGCGGGTAGAAGCGCGCGTACTGGACGGCGAACTCGGTCCCCAGCGCGGCGGTCTGCACGGCCGACGAGTCAGCTGCGCGGCTGCCGGCGAGGACGGCCGCCGGCGCCGCGCCGGCGACGAGGACCGCCGTCCCCAGCACCGCGGCGAGCATTCGGGTGCGACGAGCACGCATCAGGACCGACTCCCTCCCTCGCGCGGCCGTGCCGCCAGTTCGTTGCCTTGAGGATACCGGACGGTCACAACGAGGCCGCCAGTGACGAAGACAGCCGGCGGGTCTCACGACCCGCCGGCTGATCGGTGCGGCGAACGATGCGGCGATCAGTACTTGAGCACCGCGTACTTGTACGTGAGCTTCACCTTGAGGTAGTTCACGCCGCCGAAGTTGCCACTGTCGGCGAACGCCCACAGCTGGACCTTGCGGTCGCTGGTGACGTGGCCCGGGGCGGCGACGCTGTTGCCGTACCAGTCGGTCGAGTAGCCGACGTACTTGAAGGCATCGAGGTCGTCCGTCGCGTAGTTGCGGATGCCGATGTAGCCCTTGCCGTAGCCGCTCATGCTCTTGCCGTACGCGGAGGCGCGGACGGAGGAATAGATCGTGGCGCTGGGCAGGGTGAACGTGTAGCGCGCCGCCGCGTAGCCGCTCGAACCACCCAGCAGGATGACGCCGTGCGACCACGTGTTGGAGTGGTACGCGCCGCCGTCGCCGTCATAGACGAAGGCGCCGGTGTCCGCGTAGCGGGTCTGCGAGGTCGTGTACCAGTAGAGCTTCTTGGACGACAGCGCGATCGACTGGTTGACGGTCTTCGTGTTGCCGCGGGCGTCCTTGAACGACTGCTTGACCGTGTACGTGCCCTGCGGGAACAGCGAGCCGTCGTTCCGGCGTCCCGTCCAGGTCGCCGAGTAGGTGCCGTTCTTCGTCCCGAGCGAGAACGTCTTGATCCGCGTCCCACCGCTGGTGTAGATCCGGATCGTCACAGTCGCCGGGCTCGAGCGTCTTGCCGCTGATCTTGTCCGTGTCGCGGTAGCCGTCGTTCTTGGGGTAGAACCGCGAGTACTGGACGGCGAGGCTGCTCGTCTTGACCGAGGTGTCAGCGGTGATGGTGACCGGAACCGGGTTGCTCTCGTTGGACCCGAGGTACAGCAAGTCACCGCCGTACCTGGCGAAGATCTCGTATGAGCCAACCGGCAGGTCCGCCTTGACGAGCGTCGCGGAGTCGCCGCTCACCGGCGCCGTGCCGAGTGTCTGCGGCGTGAGGCCGACGAAGCGCCAGAACGTCACGGTTCCCGTGGCGTCGCTCACCAGGAAGTGCGCGGTGAGGGTCACCGGCTGCTCGTACTGGATCGCCGTGCTGCGGTCGGCCTCGAGCGAGATCTCCGGGATCACGCGGGTGTCGGTCAGCCCGGAGTTGCTGCTGGGCAGGAAGCCGATGCATCCCGAGTAGTCGACGTCGATGACCTTGAGGCCTTCGGCCGCCGTCGTCGTGAGGGATGCCTGGCCCGCGCCATCGAGGACGAGGCCGCTGGTTGTCGTTCCGTCGTAGGCGAACTCGATCGTGCCGCAGGACGGGATCGGGCTCACGGTCGCCGTGATCGTGATCGAATTGCCGGCGTCGAACGGCAGCGGGGTGATCTCGAAGATCACGGTGGTCGGCACGTCGTCGACGTCCGGGGCGACCTCGGGCTGGGCGGACGTCGTGCCGCGCTCGACATCCGGCTTGTCCGGCGTGACCGGTGCCTGCGTCGGGTCAGGTGTGGGCGCCGGCGCTTGTGTCGGCTCCGCGGTGGGCTCCACGGTCGGGTCCGGCGTCGGCTCGACCGGGTCGACTGACGGGTCGACCGACGGCTCGGGCGCAGGGGCCGTGGCGTGCGGGTTGCCGTGGTCGGCGGGCTTGCCGGCGAGGACCGCCGCCGGCGCGATGCCGGTGACCAGGACGGCCGTCCCCAGGACGGCGGCGAGCATGCGTGTGCGATGGGCGCGCATTGACGCGGAAACCCCCTCTTATCCCCTCGAGCGGCGGCGCCGCTCCATTGGCCGCGAAGAATACGGCAAATCCGGCAGACGGGCCGCCTCGCCCCGGCGAGCGTCAGGCGCGTTCGGCGCGGACCCGCTCGGTGAACCGGGTGATGCGCCGGACGGCCTCCTCGAGCTGGTCGTAGGCCGTCGCGTAGCACATCCGCACGTGGCCCTCGCCGGACGGCCCGAACGCGTTGCCGGGCACGGCCGCGACGGCCTCCTCGCGCAGCAGCCGCTCGGTGAACTCGTCCGAGGTCAGCCCGGTGGAGGTGATCCGCGGGAAGGCGTAGAACGCGCCCCGCGGCTCGAACGTCTCGAGGCCCGCCGCCCGGAGCCCGTCCACGAGCAGCCGGCGGCGGCGGTCGTACTCGGCGACCATCGCCTGCACGTGCGGCTCGCCGCCCTGGATCGCCACCAGCGCGGCGTCCTGGGCGACCGTCGGCGCCGACATGATCCCGTACTGGTGCACCTTCACGATGCCCTCGAGGATCCCCGCCGGGGCGCACATCCAGCCGACCCGCCAGCCGGTCATCGCGTACGCCTTGCTGAAGCCGCCCATGAGGATCGTCCGCTCGCGCATCCCGGGCAACGAGCTGAACGCGCGGTGGCGGTACGAGCCGTACGCGAGCCGGTCGTAGATCTCGTCGCTGTACACGAGCAGGTCGTGGTCGCGGGCGATCCGCGCGAGCTCGTCCTGGACGTCGTCGTCGAGCACGGCGCCGGTCGGGTTCGCCGGGTAGCCGAGGAACAGCGCCTTCGTGCGCGGCGTGATCGCCGCCTCGACGGCGGCAGGATCGAGCGCGAAGTCGTCCTCGAACCGGGTCGCGACCGGCACCGCCGTCCCGCCGGCGAACACGATCGCCGGGACGTAGGCGACGTACGAGGGCTCGTGGAGGATGACCTCGTCGCCCGGGTCGCAGGTCGCGCGCAGCGCGAGGTCCACGGCCTCGGATGCGCCGACCGTGACGAGGATCTCGTTCTCGGGCGCGTAGCGGACCCCGTACAGCTGCTCCAGGTGGTCCGAGAGGGCGCGCCGCAGCTCGATCGTGCCGAAGTTGCTCGTGTAGTGGGTGCGGCCCTCGCGCAGGCTCTCGACGCCCGCCTCGACGATCTCGCGCGGCGTGTCGAAGTCCGGCTCCCCCACCCCGAGGCTGATGACGTCGTCCATCGTCGCCACGATGTCGAAGAAGCGCCGGATCCCGGACGGCGGCACGGCCCGCACGCGCTGGCTCAGGGCACGCTCGGCGAGCGGGGCGCGGTCGGGTGATGTCGAGGTCGGTCATCGGCTCGCTAGGGTACGCGGCTCAGGCGGCCGCGGCGATGCGCTCGGCCGGTGACGGCATCGACGGGTCCTCGAGCCGCGGCAGGTCGTGCGGCGCGATCCGCCGCCAGTCCGCGTCGGCCGTGATCGCCCTCGTACGCGCGGGCGGCGCGGAACAGGACGTCCTCGGACCACGGCGGCGCCGATCAGCTGGAGCCCGACCGGCAGGCCGTCGGACAGGCCGCACGGGACGGACACGCCGGGCAGGCCCGCCATGTTCACCGGCAGCGTGCAGGCGTCCGACAGGTACATCTGCACCGGGTCGTCCATCCGCGCGCCGAACGGGAACGCGACCGTCGGCGAGGTGGGCGCGACGAGCAGGTCGAAGCCGGCCTCCCACAGGTGGTCGAAGTCGCGCTTGATCAGCGTCCGGACCTTCTGCGCCTTGAGGTAGAACGCGTCGTAGTAGCCGGCCGACAGCGCGTAGGTGCCGAGCATCACCCGGCGCTTGACCTCGGGGCCGAAGCCGCTGCCGCGGGTCGCGAGGTAGTCGGCGAGGTAGTCGTCCCCACCGCGGACGCTGTAGCCGTAGCGGACGCCGTCGTAGCGGGCGAGGTTCGACGACGCCTCGGCGGGCGCGACGATGTAGTAGGTCGCGAGGCCGTAGTCGGTGTGCGGGAGGCTGACCTCCTCGACCGTGGCGCCGGCGGCCTCGAGCGCGGCGACCGCCTCGCGGACCCGCGCCTCCACGCCGGGCTCCATGCCCGCGACGAAGTACTCGCTGGGCAGGCCGATCCGCTTGCCGCGCAGCCAGGACGCCGCCTCGTCGTCGCGAGGCGGGCAGCCGCACGAGATCGTCCGGTACCGGGATCGGGGCGCTCGTCGAGTCGCGCTCGTCGCGGCCGGCGATCGCGTGGAGGAGCGCGGCCGCGTCCCGCGAGTCACGGGCGAACGGGCCGATCTGGTCGAGGCTGCTGGCGAACGCGACGATCCCGTAGCGCGACACGCGGCCGTAGGTCGGCTTCATCCCGACGATCCCGCACAGGGCGGCCGGCTGGCGGATCGAGCCGCCGGTGTCGGTGCCGATCGAGAGCGGGGCGTGGCGCGCGGCGACGGCCGCCGCCGAGCCGCCCGACGAGCCGCCGGGCACACGCTCGAGGTCCCACGGGTTGGCCGTCGGCCCGAACGCGCTGTGCTCGGTCGACGAGCCCATCGCGAACTCGTCCATGTTCGTCTTGCCCAGGATCACCGCGCCCGCGTCGCGCAGCCGCTCGGTGATGTGCGCGTCGAACGGCGAGCGATAGCCGACGAGGATCTTCGAGCCCGCGGTGCACTGGCCGCCGCGGAGCGAGACGAGGTCCTTGAGCGCGATCGGCACGCCGAGCAGCGGGTGGAGCGCCTCGAGCGCGGCCGGACCCTCGCGCTCGGGCGGCGGCCAGCCGGGCGTCGGCGGCGTCGGCCTCGGCCAGCGCCCGCTCGTCGTCGAGCGTCAGCCAGGCATGGAGCCCGGCGTCCGTGCGATGGGCGCGGGCGAGGTGGGCTGCGGTCACCTCGCGCGAGCTGACCTCGCCCGCCCGCAGGGACGCCGCGAGCTCGTGCGCGAAGGGCTCCGTGAGGGCGTCGCCGTCGTCCGTGCTCATCGGCCCGTCACTCGCCGCCGAGGATCGCGGGGACCACGAAGAAGTCGCCGTCGCGCTCGGGGGCGTTGGCCAGGACGTCCTCGGGCGGCATCGAGGGCCGCGCGACGTCGTCGCGCAGGATGTTCTCGAGCTCGATCGTCTGCGCCGTCGGCGGGATCGCGTCGGTGTCCAGCTCGGCGAGCGTCGCGTACTGGTCGAGGATGTGGTTCAGCTGGCCCTCGAGCCGCGCCAGCTCCTCCTCGGACAGGCCGAGGCGAGCGAGGTACGCGACGTGCTCGACGTCGGCACGGGTGAGGGCGGGCATGACGCGATGATACGCGGGGACCTGCGCCGCTAGCCGTCGTGCGGGTGCGGGTGCGCGGCGCCCGAATCGGGATGCAGGTGGACCGACCACGGCTCGGGCTGGTGGACCGCCCCGCCCTCGTGCACGTGCGCCTCGCCGAGCGTCCGGGCGAGGAAGTCGCGGGTCCGCTGGTCCTTCGGGTCGTCGATCACCTGGCCGGGCGGGCCGACCTCGATGAACTCGCCGTCCTCGATGTAGTAGACGCGGTCCGCGGCCTCGCGCGCGAACGCCATCTCGTGGGTGACGACGATCATCGTCGCCCCCTCGTGGGCCAGCGCCTCCATGACGTTGAGCACCTCGCCGACGAGCGTCGGGTCGAGCGCGGAGGTCGGCTCGTCGAACAGGAGCACCTTGGGCTCCATCGTGAGCGCCCGGGCGATCGCGACCCGCTGCTTCTGCCCGCCCGAGAGCCGGCCCGGATACTCGTCGCGCTTCTCGCGCAGCCCGACCGTGTCGAGGAACCGCTCGGCGACCGCGATCGCCTCGTCGCGCTTCATGCCCTTGACCCGGATCGGCGCCTCGATCAGGTTGTCGATGACCTTGAGGTGCGGGAACAGGTTGAACTCCTGGAACACCATCTGGGCCCGCAGCCGGATCTGGCGGATCTGCTCGCGGTGGGCACGGCTCCGGGCGTGGAGCGGGTCCGCCTTGACGAGCAGGCCGTCGATCTCGATCTCGCCGACCGTCGGCTCCTCGAGGAAGTTCATGCACCGGAGGAGCGTGCTCTTGCCGCTTCCCGACTTGCCGATGACGCACACGGTCTCGCGCGGGTAGACCTCGATCGTCACGCCGCGCAGGACGTGATTCGAGCCGAAGTACTTGTGCACGCCGAGGGCGCGGACGATCGGCTCGACGCCGGCCGGCGTCTGCGCGCCCGGAGCGGCGAACGGGTCCCGGTCGGCTCGGTCACACGCGCACGTCGCTTTCCGCCAGGCGCTTCTCCAGCCGCTCCTGGAACAGCGACAGGACGATCGTCAGGGCCCAGTAGACGGCGGCGGCCAGGAGCAGCGTCTCGAGGGTGCGGAAGTTCTGCTGGCCCGTCACGCTGGGCGCGCCACAGGAGCTCCTGGACGGTGATGATCGACACGAGCGCCGAGTCCTTGATCATGGCGATGAACTCGTTGCCGATCGCGGGCGTGATGATCCGGACCGCCTGGGGCAGGATGATCCGGCGCATCGTCATGCGATCGGTCATGCCGAGCGCCGACGCGGCCTCGATCTGGCCGCGCGGGATGGCCTGGATGCCGGCCCGGAAGATCTCCGTCATGTAGGCGCCGTAGTTGAACGCGAGCGCCGCGATCCCGAGCACGAGCAACGGGATCTTCGCGAACCCGTCCCAGATCTGGGGCAGGGCGAGGTAGAAGAACAGCAGCTGGACGATGAGCGGCGTCCCGCGCACGAGCGAGACGTAGAAGCTCGCGATGGCGTAGATCACGGGATTCCGGGAGAGGCGGCCCAGCGAACCGAGGGTGGCCAGCACGACCGCGATCGCGATCGAGGCGACCGACACGACGATGGTGATCGGCACGCCGCCGAGGATGAAGGGCGCCCACAGGCCGATGAAGGTCGTGTCGACCTTGTCGGCGAGGACGAGCGATCCGACCAGGATGCCGACGAGGATGACCCAGGTCGCGACGAACGTGATCCGGAAGCCGCTGCGGGCGCGCCGTCGCGACCGGGCGATCTCCTCGACGATGTCCGTGTCGTGGGGCGCGCTCGATCAGCGGTGGGACCGCATGGTGGGCGGATCCGCCAAGGGACATCGAAGGCTCCTGAAGGGGCGGGTGAGGCCGCGTCGGTGACGCGGCCTCGTGCGCAGGTGGGCGTCAGCCGCCCTGCTTCTCGGTCAGGTCGAGCCCGAACCACTTCTGGGACATCGCCGCGAGCGTCCCGTCGTCGCGCATCTCCGTGAGGATCTGGTTGACGCGGGTCACCATGTCGGACGCATCCGGGCCGGCCTTGTCGAAGGCGACGGCGAGCGGCTCGAAGAACACCGGGTCGCCGACCTTGACGAGCGGCAGCCCGTCCGCGATCGCCTGCTCGACGGTCGTCGAGGAGCTGAGCCAGCCCTCGAAGTCGGTCCGGCCTGCCTTCCACGTCTCGGCGCACAGCCGGTCCGTGTCGAGCGTGGTCGCCTTCACGCCGGCCGGCGGGGCCGTCGACGGGGACTCGGTCCCGAAGTCGAGGGTGCCGTTCAGCCAGTCGAGGTAGGTCGTCGCCGAGCCGACGCAGACCGTCTTGTCGGCAAGCCCCTCGAGGGTCGGTGACACCCGAGGCCGTGCTTGCGGCCATCTGGGCCGGGGTGAAGTAGTACGGGTCACTGAAGTCGAGCACCTCCTGGCGCGGCGACGTGACGGTCATGGAGCCGACGCTGAAGTCCCAGCGCTCGGCCCATGCGCCGGCGGTCAGCGCGTCCCAGCTCGGGGTCTCGAACGCGATCTCGACGCCAAGGCGCTTGGCGATCTCGGTGCCCACGTCGATGTCGAAGCCTTCGTACGTGCCGTCGGTCTTCAGCGACGACTGCGGCGGGTACTGGGGATCCGTCGACATGACGATCTTGCCGGCCTTCAGGACCTTGTCCAGGAGGCCACCCTCGATCGGGGCCGCGCTCGCGGACTCGCTCGGGGCCATGGATTCGGCGCTCGGCGCCGCCTCACTGGGGGCCGCGCTCGCGGCCTCGCTGGGCGCCGCTGTCGCGCCGCCGCCGCTGCTGCACGCAGCGACGAGAACGGCGGTGGCGCCGAGCAGGGACATTCGTCCTCGCAGGGACATGCACTCCTCCTTGCGTCCGCCTCCCGGTACGTGTGGGGCCGGACCGCGCGCATTATGCCCCGTGTTCGGTCGATCTCGCGTTGCGGGGCCGTGGCAGGAGGGCTACTCCGGCGGTGCATCTCCCGCAAGGATCCGACGGAAGGCGTCCTCGTCGAGCACGGCGACGCCGAGGTCCGTCGCCTTCTGGAGCTTCGAGCCGGCGCCCGGTCCGGCCACGAGATAGTCGGTCTTCTTCGAGACGGAGCCCGCCGGTTTGCCGCCCGCCGCTCGCACGGCGTCCTCGGCCTCCTCGCGGCTGAACGACTCGAGCGACCCCGTCACGACGACGGTCTTGCCCGCGAGCGGCCCGTCCTCGTCCGTCTCGCCCGCGTCGCGCACCACGGGACGCTCCGGGACGACGCCCGCCTCGACGAGCTCGCGCAGCGCGTCGACGGTCGCCTCGTCGGTGAACCAGCCGTGCATCGCCGCGGACACCGACGGGCCGATGCCCGAGACCTCCTGCAGCGCCTCGGGCTCCTCGATCGCGACCCGGCGCAGCTCCGCCTCGACCGCGGCGAACCACGGGTCGAGGTCGACGCCGGTCCCGGGATCCGGGGCTGCCTGGCCGAACGCGTCGGGCCGCACCCGGCGCGCGAGCCAGCGGGCGAGGTCCACGGCCGTCGACTCCCCGACCTGCGGGATGCCGAGGCTGTTGAGCACCTTGGCCAGCGGCCGCCCGGTCCGCGCCCGCTGGATCGAGGCGTAGAGGTTCTCCGCGCTCTTCCTCGCGAACCGCTCGAGCGACTCGAGGTCCTCGACGGTGAGCCGGAAGAAGTCCGCCCGGGTGTGGACCATGCCGCGCTCGAGGAGCTGGGTCAGGACCGCCCAGCCGGCGCCCTCGATGTCCATCCCGCCGCGCCCGACGAAGTGGCCGTACGCCTGGGACAGCCGCGCGGGGCAGACCGGGTTCGGGCAGTAGTGGCGGACCGCACCCTCGTCCTGGACGACGGGCGTGCCGCACACGGGGCACGCGGCGGGCACCTCGTACTCGCGGGCGTCGGGCGGCCGCTTGTCGAGGATCGGCCGCACGACCTCGGGGATCACGTCGCCCGCCTTCTGGAGCACGACCGTGTCGCCGATGCGGATGTCCTTGCGGCGGACCTCGTCGAGGTTGTGGAGCGTCGCCCGGGCGACCGTGGAGCCGGCGACCTTCGCCGGCAGGAGGTGCGCGACCGGGGTCAGCGTCCCCGTCCGCCCCACGTACGCGACGATGTCCTCGACGACGGTCTCGACCTGCTCCGGCGGGAACTTGTAGGCGATCGCCCAGCGCGGCGCGCGGCTCACCATCCCGAGCCGGTGCTGCTGGTCGAACCGGTCGACCTTCACGACGACGCCGTCGGTCTCGTACGGGAGCTCGTGGCGCGCCTCGCGCCAGCGCTCGGTGAACGCGATCACGGCCTCGATGTCGAGGCCGGGCGCGCGCTCCGGGTTGACCGGGAACCCGAGCGCCTCGAGGCGCGCGAGTGCCGCCGACTGCGAATCGACGCTCGGCGCGTCCTCGACGAGCTGGTAGAGCCACGTGGTGAGCTGGCGGCCCGCGGTGACCTGGGGGTCCTTCTGGCGGAGCGAGCCCGGCGCCGCTGTTGCGGGGATTGGCATACAGCGCGAGCCCCAGCTCCTCGCGTTCGGCGTTGATCCGCGCGAACTCGGCCTTGGGCATGAACACCTCGCCGCGCGCCTCGAGCGTCGCGGGCTCGGTGAGCCGTTCCGGGATCGCACGGATCGTCCGCAGGTTGGGCGTGACGTCCTCACCGGTCGAGCCGTCGCCCCGGGTGGCGCCGAGCGTGAACCGGCCGCGCTCGAACCGCAGGGACACGGCGAGGCCGTCGATCTTGAGCTCCGCGACGTAGGTCAGGCCGTCGGCGGGCTCCGGCGCCGCGGCGAGGCCGAGGCCCTTGCGCACGCGCGCGTCGAACGCCCGCAGCTCGTCGTGGCTGAACGCGTTCGACAGCGACAGCATCGGCCGCGCGTGGCGGACCTCGGGAAAGCGGCCACCGGCCGGCGTGCCGCCGACCTTCTGCGTCGGCGACTCCGGGGTGATCAGCGCGGGCCAGGCCGACTCGAGCGCGACGAGCCGCCGGAACAGCTGGTCGTACTCGGCGTCGCTGAGCTCCGGCGCGTCCTCCTCGTGGTACAGCCGGTTCGCCCGGTCGACGTCCGCGACGAGCGCCGCGTGGCGGGCGGCGGCCGCGTCCTCGTCGAGCGCGGCGGCCTCCTCGACGAGCGCGGGATCGACGGGGAGCGACTCGGTCATCGTCCCGAGTCTAGCCCGCGACGAGGTCACGGGCCGTCATGATCACGCCCTTCGCGCGCGCTCCACGTGCGCCCGGGTGAGGCCACCCGGCGTCGGTGCGCCGACGAGCGACAGGCCCCGCTCCACCTCCTCGCGGAGCACGTCGAACGCCTTGCACGACGCCGGCCTCTCCGCCGGCCGCGAGCGCCCACAGGAACGGGCGGGCCGTGAACACGGCCCGGGCGCCGAGCGCGAGCGCGATGAGGACTTCCGGTCCGCGCCGGATCCCCCCGTCGAGATACACCTCGGCGCGCCCCTCGACCGCGTCCACGATCTCCTCCAGCACGTCGATCCCCGCCGCGACGCGATCGAGCTGCCGGCCGCCGTGGTTGGAGACCCAGATCGCGTCGGCGCCATGGTCCACGGCGAGCCGCGCGTCCTCGTGGGTCAGGATCCCCTTGAGCACGAGCGGCAGCGGCGCCCACGAGCGGATCTCCTCGAGCGAGTCCCAGGTGAGGTCCGCGCTGCGCATGTCCATCGTCTCGTCGAGGCGGCCATCGGACCGCCAGACGTCGCGCTTGGGGAGGTTCGCATAGGCGTCCTCGCCCGGATCGAAGCGCATCCGGAGGATCTCGTCGCGGTAGCCGAGGACGGGCAGGTCGACCGTGAGGCAGAGCGCCTCGTAGCCGGCGGCCGCGGCCCGCTGGACGAGGTCGCGGGTCACGCTCCGGTCGCGCTGCACGTACAGCTGGAACCAGCGCCGGCCGCCGGGTGCCGCCTCGGCGACGGCCTCGATCGTGTGGCTCGCGACCGTCGAGACGACGTGGATCGCGCCCGCGGCCGTCGCGCCGCGCGCCGTCGCGAGCTCGCCGTCGCGGATGCGCGAGGCCGTGCATCGCCGCCGGCGCGATCCCGACGGGCAGGGCGGCCGGGCGGCCGAGGATGGACGTCGAGAGGTCGATGCTCGACACGTCGGTGAGGATGCGCGGCCGCAGCCGGAAGGCGTCCCATGCGGCGAACGTGTCGCGGAGCACGTGCTCGTCGTACGCACCACCGGCGTAGTACGCCCACGCCGCCGGGTGGATCCGCTCGCGGGCCGGCGCCTCGAAGTCCGTGAGCCGGACGACCTGGCCGAGGTCGATCGGCGGGACGTCGGCGGGCAGGTAGTTGCGGCGCGGTCGCGCGTCGGTCGTCATGGCACGCAGCATAATCGGGCGGACATGCGGACCGGGTGGGCAGGAGCGATCGCCGGCGCGGCGATCATCCTCGTCGCGATCGCCGGCTGCGATCCGGCGACCGGCGGCGCCGCGTCGAGCCCGTCGCCGGCACCCACTGGAGGAGCGTCCATGACCACCGACCTGCGACTCCACGAGGCTGCCGGGGATGGTGACGTCGGCGAGCATCGAGCGGCTCCTCGCTGCGGGCCTGCCGATCGATGCCCAGGACGCCGACGGCCGCACGCCGGTGATGGTCGGCGACGGTCGCACGCCGGACCGAGGCCGTGCGGGCGCTCGTGGACGCGGGCGCGGACGTCGACATCCGCGACAACCGCCTCGACAACGTGTTCCTCTACGCCGGCGCGGAGGGGCTGCTGGACATCCTGCGGATCGCGAACGAGGCGGGCGCCGACCCGGCGCTCACGAACCGGTTCGGTGGGATCGCGCTCATCCCCGCCTCGGAGCGCGGGCACGTGGAGGTCGTGCGCTACCTGCTGGCCGAGTCGGACGTCGACGTCGACCACGTCAACCGGCTGGGCTGGACCGCGCTCCTGGAGGCGATCATCCTGTCCGACGGCGGCCCGGCCCACCAGGAGATCGTCCGGATGCTGCTCGAGGCGGGCGCGGATCCCGATCTCGCGGACGGTGAGGGCGTCACGCCCCTGGCGCACGCCCGATCCCGTGGCTATGACGCGATCGCGGCGCTGCTCGTCGCCGCGGACGCCGCCGGCGGCGGGGAGTAGCCGGTCGCCGGCTCCCCTACCCCGTCAGCTCGAGGTTCGCGAGGCTCGCGAGCATCGTCTTGCGGCCGATGCCCGGATCCTTGAACGCGACCGTGACCTCCTCGTCGTCGCGGGTCAGCTTCGAGGTCACCACGATCCCGTCGCCCCACTTCGCGTGGCGGATGCGGTCGCCGTCGCGGTAGCGCCGCTCCCCGGGGATGATCGGGCGTGCCGGGACGGTCCCCCGCTCGCGCGGCCCGAGCCCGGCCGGGGACGGACGATCCGGCGTCGTCCCAGGCCGGGATCGACGTCGGCGGCGGGATGCGAGTCGCCCTGGCCCCAGCCACCGTCCTGCCGGCCCAGCGAGCCGGACGGCGCCCCGCCGGCGTACGCGTCGCGCTTCGCACCGAGGTCGCGTGACGGGCGGAACTGCTCGCCGGCCGCGGGCGCGCCCGGGCGGCCGCTCCCCTGCCGGTACGCGCCGCCGCCGGCCCGGATGCCGGAGCCGAGCCGCGAGCCACGCTCGCGGAAGACGAGGTCCGGGTCGAGGTCGCCGCCGAGGTCGTCGCCGCGGTGGAGCTGCGGGCCCGACCATGAGGTCCGGCGGGATCTCGAGCAGGAACCGCGACGGGACGCTCATCCCGCCGCCGCCCCACGTCGCGCGGCGCCACGCGTGGGACAGGAACAGGCGTCGCTTCGCGCGGGTGATCCCGACGTACGCGAGCCGCCGCTCCTCCTCCAGCTCCTTCTCGTCGTCGAGCGCCCGGTTGTGCGGGAACAGCCCCTCCTCGAGCCCGGCGATGAACACGATCGGGAACTCCAGGCCCTTCGCCGCGTGGAGCGTGATCAGCGTCACGGCGTCGGACTCGCCCTCGTACGAGTCCTGGTCCGCGACGAGCGCCGTCTCCTCGAGCAGCCGGTCCAGGGCGTCGTCCGGCGACAGGTCGTCGTAGCGGGTCGTGACCGCCCGCAGCTCGAGCAGGTTCGCCCAGCGGTCCTCGCCCTCCTCGGAGCCGTCGGCGAGCATCGCCCGGTAGCCCGACTGCTCGAGGACCGCGTCCAGCAGCTCGGGCAGCGGCAGGACGCCGACCCGCGTGCGCAGCCGCGCCACCAGCACCCCGAACTCGCCGAGCGACGTCCGGATCCGCGGCCCGATCCCCTCGACCTCGCCGCGCGCCGCGGCCTCGACCGCGAGGAACACGTTGTCGTCGTGCTGGACGGCCCAGCGCCGGAGCGCCTCGACCGTCTTGTCGCCGATGCCGCGGGCCGGGACGTTGACGATCCGCTCGAACGACACGCCGTCGGTGTCCGAGCGGAGCACCCGCAGGTAGGCCAGCGCGTCCTTGACCTCGCGCCGCTGGTAGAACCGGGTCCCGCCGACGAGCTGGTAGCGGATGCCGTAGCGGAGGAACGACTCCTCGATCGCGCGGGACTGCGCGTTCATCCGGTACATGACCGCGACGTCCTTCGGCCGGAAGCGGGTCGTCTCGTCATCGTCGGCGCGACGGGTGAGCCACGAGCCGCGCCCGCTCTGCCCGATCAGGCCCTCCGTCTGGCGGGCGATCCACTCCGCCTCCTCGTCCTCGTTGAACGCCTCGAACCGCTGGATCGGCACGCCGCCCTGGTTCTCCGTCCAGAGCTTCTTGTCGGTCCGCCGCTCGTTGCGCGAGACCACGGCGTGGGCCGCGTCGAGGATGAGCTGCGTCGAGCGGTAGTTCTGCTCGAGCTTGACGACGGTCGCGTCCGGGTAGTCGCGCTCGAAGTCGAGGATGTTCTGGACGTTGGCCCCGCGCCAGCCGTAGATCGACTGGTCGTCGTCGCCCACGACGCACAGGTTGCGATGCGCGGCAGCGAGGGCACGGACCCACAGGTACTGCGGCCGGTTCGTGTCCTGGTATTCGTCGACGTGGAGGTATTGCCAGCGCGCCTGGTACTTGCCCAGCACGTCCGGCGCCTGTCGAACAGCTCCACCGCCTTGAGCAGGAGGTCGTCGAAGTCGAGCGCGCGGGCGGCCTCGAGCCGCTCCCGGTAGCGCTTGGCGAGCTTGGCGATCACCCGCTCGCGGTGGTTGACGGCGTTCTGGGCGAGGAACGTCTCGTCGAGCATCTCGTTCTTCGCCCGGCTGATCGCGCCGAGGATCGCCGCCGGCCGGAACTCGCCGGTCGCCGGCAGGTCCTCCTCGGCGAGGATCCGCTTCATCAGCTGCTGCTGGTCGTCGGTGTCGTAGATGACGAACCGGCGGTCGATCCCGATCGCCTCGCCGTCGCGACGCAGCACGCGGGCGCACAGCGCGTGGAACGTGCCCGCCTCGACGTCCTTGCCGACGTCGCCCACGAGGTGCGCGATCCGCTCCCGGAGCTCGCCCGCGGCGCGGTTCGTGAACGTCACGGCGAGGATCCGGTGCGGCCGGACCGCCTTGACGCCGATCAGGTACGCGATCCGGTGCGCGATGACGCGCGTCTTGCCCGAGCCGGCGCCGGCGAGGATGAGCAGCGGGCCGTCGGTGGTCGCCACGGCCCGGCCCTGCTCCGGGTTCATCCGCGACAGGATCTCCTCGGCGCGTGCCTGGCGGCGCGCCTCGATGGCCTTCGCGGCCTCCTCCGGGGACAGCGCGGGCCCGGCGTCCTCGAGGGCCGGCTCGACGGGCGCCTCGCGCAGCCAGTCGGGCTCGTCGGGGATGGCCGCCGGCGCGGACGCGGCGGGCGGCGCCGCGCTCGCCGGGTGGTCGTCGGGGTCGTCTTCGCCCGGCCCGAGGTCCAGCCACGTGCCCTGGCCCACCGGCTCGGCCTTGCGCGTGCGGGGACGCTTCGCGGGTCGGTCGGACGGGGTGGGGCTCACCGCCCCATTCTAGGTCGCGGGGGCCTCCCGGGCCGTCGTCAGGATCCGGCCGAGGGCTCCTCGATGACGATCGCCGGATCGTCCCACTGCGACGCATCGAGCTCGAGGTGGAGGACGATCGTGCCGTCGTCGCTCGTGGCGTCGACGACGAGGTGCGCCGGCCGCAGCGTCAGCGAGTCGGTGTCCACGCGTGACCGTCGTCCGGACGTCCGGCAGCGTGCCGGCCTGGTCGGTCGGGAGCATCGCGCGGATGATCGTCGCGGGGTCGCGGCCGGCCTCCACGCTGACCCGGTGGCAGCGGCCGCTGGCGGACGCGCAGTCGACCTCCTCGAGCGTCGGGTTCGTGCCCGGCGTCGCGAGGTAGGAACGGAGCCGCTCCACGAGCGTCAACGGGTTGATGTCCACGCCCGCCTCCGCCGACGTCCCGCCGAGCGAGGCGCGCTGCCAGGGATCGTCCGGCCCGGTGCGGTACCAGACCCCGTCCCACACCGAGACGGCGGCGACATCGACGTCGAGGCCCGGGCTCGTGAGGGTGGTCGAGGTCTTCGCGTCGTGCGGGCGGAGGTCGGCCGCGATCGTCGAGCCGTCGAGGCTGACGGCGGGCTCCTCGCGCTCGACGAGCGAGCCCGGGATCGTGCCGCTCAGCTCGCCCTCGAGGTGGACCGACTGCGCGTCGATCGTCGCCTGGAGCGAGCGCGCGAGCATCTCGCGGGGGTCGGTGACCTCCGAGGGCGGCGTGGTCCCGGCGAGCGGCCCGAAGCCGAGCGCGGTGCCGCCCGCGACGAGGACGAGCACGATGACGATCGCTGCGCCGATGACGGGCAGCGGGCCGCGATTACGCATGCGGTGGGCGTCCCCTCTCTCCGGGTCGTTCGTGTGCCGTGACAGGCTGCCGCCTCGGACCCGTTCGGTCAAACGGGCTGCGACGTGGGCCGGTCATGATGGCCTCGCTGTGACGAACGAACGCGAGCTCTCGGCGGGACTCCATGGCCGGGTGAGCGGCCATGCCGGGCTCGCGTACCGCGTGGCCCGCGTCGTGTGGCGGATCGTCGCCGCCTGCCTGCGCGTGCGGGTGCGCGTCGAAGGGCTCCAGCACCTCCCGCGGTCGGGCGGCTACATCGTCGCCGGCGTGCCCCATCGCACGTGGGTCGACCCGTTCCTCCTCTGGGGCTGGCTGCCGGCGGAGCCGCGCCTCGTGTTCTTCGGCGACGCGCGGACGATGGGCCGCTCGCCGCTGCGCCGCGCGGTCCTCCGCCTCGTCGGCGGGGTGATCCCGATCCCCACGGCCCACCGGGCAGGCGCCGTCGAGATCCATGTCGCCGCGGCGACCGGCGTGCTCGCAGCGGGGGCCGCGTTCTGCCTGTTCCCGGAGACCGGACCCGAGGCGCCGCTGCGGGCGATCCGGCGGCTCGGCGCGGGTGTCGGCTACATCGCGCTCCGGAGCGGCGCGCCCGTGGTGCCGGTCGCGATCGGCGGCAACCATGAGCTGTTCTTCGGCCGCACGATCGTCGTGCGCGTGCTGCCGCCCGTGTCGGCGCTCGAGCTCGCCGGGGTGGCCGCGCCGCCGGAGCCCGGGACCCAGGACGAGCGCGACGCCGTCCATCGCGTGCTCGGCGGGATCGCGGCAGCCGTGGCACGCCGTGGCGGACGCGCACGACGACGCGGAACCGCCGCCGGGGACGCGGAAGCGGATGACGTGGCTCACCACGCGCTTCCGCTGACAGGTCAGCCCTGCGGGCCCCAGCCGGACGGCGGCTGCGGCGGGCCGCCGGTGACGGCCGTCTGAGGCGGGCCCGGGCGCGATCGGGGCGGGCGCGGGCCAGCCCGGACCGCCGGGTCCCATGAGCGCCGGACCCTCGGGCTGCACCTCGACCCGGATCCCGCCGATCCGGCCGGCGAGGACGTTGTAGAGCGCACACACGAGCGCGGTCATGACCCAGCCGATCCCGCCGTAGAACACCACCGCGAGCAGGAGCACCAGGAGACCCCCGACGACGCCGCCGGCCACGACGCCGGGGTCTCCGGCCTCCTGCCCGGCCACGAGGGCCACGAGCGCGAACGGCACCGCGAACAGGAGCCCGATGACGAGCACGATGACCGCGTACAGCGCGGCGACGATGTTGGCGGTGCGCACGGCGTCGAACCGCGCGATGGTGATCCTCTGCATCCCCGATCTCCTCCTGCTTGGCCCTCGCGCCAGTCGAGGGTCGCGTTCATCATGTGCGCGTGGAGCATGCCTCGGCCCAGCCGCCGCTCAACCGCCTCGCGTTCGACGCCACCGTTCACTGCCTGACCGGGTGCGCCATCGGCGAGGTGCTCGGGCTGGTGATCGCGACGGCCCTGGGCTGGCACGACCTCCCGTCCATCGTCCTGGCGATCGTGCTGGCGTTCATGTTCGGGTACGCGCTGACGATGCGCCCGCTGGTCGCGAGCGGGATGCGCATCCGCGAGGCCGGGCGGACGGCGCTCGCGGCCGACACGATCTCGATCGTGGTGATGGAGGTCACCGACACCGCGATCATCCTCGTCGTCCCGGGCGCGATGGCCGCGGGCCTGACCGACGGGCTGTTCTGGGGGAGCCTCGCGCTCGCCCTCGGCGTGGCGTTCGTCGTGGCGCTGCCGGTCAACCGGTGGCTGATCGCCCGCGGGCGTGGCCACGCGGTCGTGTCCGGGCATCACTAGCCCGCGCCAGCGCGTTCCGGGCCAGCCGTGGATCGCCGGTCGGCCCGGCCGGACATGAAACAGCCCCCGGGCCGTTGGCCCGGGGGCTGTGTGCTTCGCGTGTGAGCGGACTAGAAGTCCATGCCCCCGCCGCCGTGGTCGTGGCCGCCGCCGGCGCCGGCCGCTTCCTTGACCGGGAGGTCGGTGATCAGCGTCTCCGTCGTCAGGACCATCGCGGCGATGGACGCGGCGTTCTGGAGCGCGGAGCGGGTGACCTTGGCCGCGTCGACGATGCCGCGGTCGAAGAGGTTGCCGTACTCGCCCTTGAGCGCGTCGTAGCCCTCGCCGATCGGGAGCCCGCGGACCGCGTTGACCACGACCTCGCCCGAGGCGCCGGCGTTGTCGGCGATCTGGCGGGCCGGGGCCTCGAGGGCCTTGCGGACGATGTCCACGCCGACCTGCTCGTCGCCTTCCAGCTTGAGCTTGTCGAGCGCGGGGATGGCCTGCAGGAGCGTGGTGCCGCCGCCGGCGACGAGGCCCTCCTCGACGGCCGCGCGGGTCGTCGAGAGCGCATCCTCGATGCGGTGCTTCTTCTCCTTGAGCTCGACCTCGGTGGCCGCGCCGACCTTGATGACGGCGACGCCACCGGCCAGCTTGGCGAGACGCTCCTGGAGCTTCTCCTTGTCGTAGTCCGAGGTGGTGTCCTCGATCTGCGCCTTGATCTGGCTCATGCGCGCCTTGACCTGGTCCGCGGTGCCCTCGCCGTCCACGATCGTCGTGTCGTCCTTGGTGGCGACGACGCGGCGGGCGCGGCCGAGGTCCTCGAACGTGGTCGAGTCGAGCTTGCGGCCGATCTCCTCGGAGATCACGGTGCCGCCGGTGAGGATCGCGATGTCGCGGAGCATCTCCTTGCGGCGGTCGCCGAAGCCCGGCGCCTTGACCGCGAGGACCTGGATGCGGCCCTGGAGCTTGTTCACGACGAGCGTGGCGAGTGCCTCGCCGTCGACGTCCTCGGCGATGATCAGCATCGGGCGGCCCTGCTGGACGGCCTTCTCGAGCGACGGCAGGAGGTCCGGCACGGCGCTGATCTTCTTGTCGGTGATGAGCAGGACCGGGTTCTCGAGGACGGCCTCCATCCGGTCCGGGTTGGTCACGAAGTACGCCGAGATGTAGCCCCGGTCGAACTGCATGCCCTCGGTGTATTCCTTCTCGAGGCCGAGCGACTGGCCCTCCTCGACGGTGATGACGCCGTCCTTGCCGACCTTGTCCATCACCTCGGCGATGATCTCGCCGACCTCGGGATCGGCCGCGGAGATCGCCGCGACCGCCGCGATCTGCTCGCGGGTCTCGACCGGACGAGCGGTCGACTTGATCTGCTCGACGATCGTCGTCGACGGCCTTCTCGATGCCGCGCTTCACGACCATCGGGTTGGCGCCGGCGGTCACGACCCGCAGGCCCTCGGCGACCATCGCCTGGCCCAGGACCACCGCGGTGGTGGTGCCGTCGCCGGCGACGTCGTCGGTCTTGGTCGCGACCTCCTTGAGGAGCTGCGCGCCCATGTTCTCGAACGGATCGTCGAGCTCGATGTCACGAGCGATCGTCACGCCGTCGTTGGTGATCGTCGGCGCGCCGAACTTCTTGTCGAGCACGACGTTGCGGCCCTTGGGGCCGATGGTGACGCGGACCGCGTCGGCGAGCCGGTCGATGCCCCGCTTGAGGGAGCGACGAGCGGTCTCGTCAAAGATGAGCTGCTTGGCCAAGGTCCTGGTTCCTCCGGGTTGGCTTCGGGGATGCGGTCGTCGGGCGCCCGGTGGGCGCGAGGCACTAGGCCTCGACGACCGCGAGGATGTCCTTCTGGCTGAGGATGAGGAGGTCCTCGCCCTCCACCTTGAACTCGGTCCCGGCGTACTTCGCGTACAGGACCTTGTCGCCGACGGCGACGTCGATCGCTTCGCGCTTGCCGTCGTCGAGGATCTTGCCCGGGCCGACGGCCAGGATCTCGCCCTCCTGGGGCTTCTCCTTCGCCGTGTCCGGCAGGACGATGCCGGACTTCGTCATCTCCTCCCGGGGGGTGGGCTTGATGACGACGCGATCGCCCAGCGGGCGGAGCTTCGTCGAAGAGGCGGTCGCCAAGGTGCATTCCTCCTCTGACGGCCGCGGTCGGCCGTCGTGGCAGTGACTGGTTTCGGCTGGCGACGCGGAGAGGCGCCGTGGTCGCCGGATGGATCCTCCATCGAGCGCATCACCAGGGTCGCGTCCGGGTCCCGTGCCTGTGCCGGTCCCTCCGCAGAGGCGCCCGGCCCGGGGTTCCGCTGGCTGCGTCCCACTGGTTTAGCACTCTCCCTATGAGAGTGCCAGAACCGTATCGAATTAGCCGGGTATTCCACACCTGTCAACCGACGAGACGGTTCGGGCCGTCGGGCGTGGCCGGGGGACGCACAACCGAGGTCACGCACGAGGTCGCTCGGACGAGGTCCTCGAGCGCGGTCGTCGTCGCGGCCGTTCGGCGACCCAGAGCCGCGGTCGACGCGCACCCACTCGGGCTCGTTGGGCGGGCGCGGCGCTCCGGCGGCGGAGAGAGTACGGCGAATTGGTCTCGACGAGGACAGCCGGTCCGCCGGCACGAAGGCCGCTGCGCACCTGCGCAACCTGCGCTCGGTGCTGCCGCGCCGGAAGACCAGCCGCGCTGAACGAGACGGCGGGAGTGCAGCGGCGGCGACTCGCGGCGGCGCATGGACAGCGACCGGAGAAGGAGTGGATAGTGGATCGCTGCGCGGCCGACGCGTGACCGCGAAAGACGCGAGGCCGGGCCGAGCTCGAGCGCGGCGCAGGAGCAGGGCGTGCTGCGGTTGCGCTCGTGGTGCGGCGGCGAGATCGGCGCCGAAGCGAACTGGAGCACCACCGGCGACGAGGCCGCGCTCGCGCGCCAGCGCGATGGATCCGCGCAGGTTGACGAGCTGTGCGTCGATCGGCGAGAAGAACCGGTCGTAGTCGAGGCCGGTCTCGCCGATCGCGACGACGCCGGGCGCAGGCCGGCGAGGCGCTGGCGATCCTGGCGCGCCACAGGCGTCGGCTCGTCGACCGCGCTGGCGGCATCGCAGGGTGGAAATGCCGACCGACGTTCGAGGCCGTGCCGATGGGCTCGACCAGCTCGAGCGCGAGCGACAGTCGACGCACTCCGCCACGCCACGAGCGATGGCTGCGAGGACGACCGGCCGCGGCGACGGCAACGGACGACACGCCTCATCGCCGAACCGATCCGCCTGCAGATGGCAGTGGCTGTCGGACGAGCCCGCGCCTCGGACGTGGGCATCCGACGCGCCTGCGGCTGCGGGCCGCCTGGAGCACGGGTGGGGCCGGGCACGCCGACATCGTGATCCAGCTGTCGGCCAGAGAGGCCGCTGCGGTCATCCCAGCTGAACGTCGCGTGGATCATCAGCCATCCGGACCTCGTCACCGACGAGCTCCTGTGCGGCAACGACCTCGTGTTCGCCGCGTCGACCGGCTCGCCGCCCATCTCGCGTCGCGGTCGGGACGCCCCGTCACACCCCTCTACCAGGCGACCGATCCCGACCGCTTCCACCCGGGCGCCGACGGACCCGTCCACGACCTGCTGTTCGTTGCGGGATTTCGCGCTGCGCGACGGCCCGTCATCGACGAGCTGACGCCGACCCCCCTCGCGCTCGCGGTCTACGGGCGGGGTGGACGGCCGACAGCATCGACCCGCGCCACATCGCCGGCGACTATGTGCCAAACCGGGATTTGGCCGGCTACTACTCGGCTGCCGGCATCGTGCTCAACGACCATTGGGCGGACATGGCCGCATGGGGGGTGCTCTCCAACCGGCTCTACGACGCGGCCGCCAGCGGAGCCTTCGTCATCTCCGATCACGTCGACGGCATCGAGGCGGAGTTCGACCACGGGATCGCGACCTTCCGATCGGGCTCCGAGCTGCGACGGATGGTCCGTCACTACCTCGGCCACCCCGAGCAGCGACGGAGATGGCCCTGCGGGCACGTGAGGCAGTCGTCGCCCGGCACACGTTCTCGCATCGGGTCGACGCGCTGCTCGACGAGATCGAGCGCTGGCGCGCTCGCGCGGAGCCTCCACGAGCGGACCTCGTGACCGCAGCTCGCGCCAGCCGCGAACCCGGTCAGGCAGCGTCCGGCGGCAGCACCCTGTGGAACGTCGCGTCGTAGGCGGCCACGAGCCCGTCGCCCAGCTCGTCCTCCCCCACCCCGCGGCGTTCGGCGGCCCAGCGCGCGGTGATCGCGACCGCGGACGGCTCGTTGCGGCCGCGCGGCCCGCCGGGCGGCGTGAGGAACGGCGCGTCGGTCTCGACGAGCAGCCGGCCGGCCGGGACGCGCGTCACCGCCTCGGCGGATGCCTCCTCGCCGCGCCGGAACACGAGGCCCGAGAACGAGACCGCGAGGCCCATCGCCACGACCGTCTCCGCGTAGTCGACCGGGCCGCTGAACGAGTGGATCACGGCGGGCGGGCGCTGCCCGAACGCCTCGCGGCGTGCCGCACCGTCGAACCCGGCGGCACGCAGCTCCTCGACGAGCGCGTCCTGGGCGTCGCGCTCCCCGGCCTTCGACCGGCAGTGGAGGATCGCGGGCTTGCCCGTCTCGAGCGCGAGCGCGAGGTTGCGCCGCAGGTTGTCGAGCTGGTCGGGCCACGGCGAGAACAGCCGGTCCGAGTCGAGCCCGGTCTCGCCGATCGCGAGCACGCGGTCGTCGCGTGCCCAGTCGATGATCCGCCGCCAGGCGTCGGCGTCGACCTTGGCGGCGTCGTGCGGATGGACGCCGACCGCGGCGTCGAGCCACGGCCAGCGCGCGACGAGCTCCAGCGCACGCGCCGAGGAGCGCTCGTTCCAGCCCGGGACCATGAGCCGCTCGAGGCCCGCGAGCCGCGCGCCGCCGACGACGAGCTCGACGTCGCCGTCGAACCGGTCGGCGTTGAGGTGCCCGTGCGAATCGACGAGGCGCATCGCCGTGCTCAGGCCGGCGTGGGCTCGGCGGCCTCCGCCTCGATCCGCGGGAACAGCGGCGCCGGGGGTGTCGATCACGCGCCCGGTCTCGCCGGCGGCCGCGCCCCACTCGAGCAGCGCCAGGATGTCGGGGCCGTCGTTGCCGTCGGCGGCGTACGGGTAGTCGTAGCCCAGCTGCTCGAGGATCCGCGGCGCGGCCCCGGGCATGAACGGCGCGACGGCGAGCCCGATGAGCCGGCACGCCTCCACGAGGTCGCCCAGCACGAGCCGGAGGTGCGCGGCCGCGGCCTCGTCGCCCGCCTTGGCGGCCTTGGCCAGCGTCCACGGCTGCTCCGCGTCGACGGTCTTGTTCGCCCCGCCCACGAACGTCCACAGCTCCGCGAGCGCGTCGTGGAGCAGGCAGCGCGTCGAGCGCCTCGCGGTAGCGGCGCAGCGTGTCCGCCCAGCCCTCGCCGAGCGGCGAGTCGGCGGCGGCGCGCGGCGCCGGCCGCTCGCCGCCGAGGTAGCGGTTGACCATCGACACGGTGCGGTTGACGAGGTTCCCGAAGTCGTTGGCGAGGTCCGCGTTGTAGCGCCGGCGGAAGGAGTCCCAGCTGACCTCGGTGTCGCGGTCGAAGGCGACCTCGCGCAGGGTCGTGTAGCGCGCGCCGTCGGCGCCGAACGCGGCCACGACCGCCTGCGGCTCGAGGAAGTTGCCGAGGCTCTTGCTCATCCGCTCGCCGCCCGCGACGAGCAGCCAGCCGTGGACCCAGACGTGCTTCGGCGGCTCGATCCCGGCGCGACCACAGCATGGCCGGCCAGTAGATCGTGTGGAAGCGGGCGATGTCCTTGCCGATGACGTGCAGGTCGGCCGGCCACCAGCGCCGGAACGCCTCGAGGTCGTCGGGGAAGCCGGCACCGGTGATGTAGTTGATCAGCGCGTCGTACCAGACGTAGATCGTGCCCGCCTCGGGTCCCACGAGCCGTCCTCGCGCTCGCGCGGTCTCGCCGTTCTCGGCGATCGGGAACGGGATGCCCCACGTGGCGCCGGCGCGGCTGATCGAGAAGTCCTGGAGGCCCTGGCGGATGAACCCCAGCATCTCGTTGCGGCGGTAGTCGGGCTGCACGAAGTCGGGGTGCGCCTCGTACCACGCGAGCAGCCGGTCCTGGTAGGCCGACAGGCGGAAGAACCAGTTGCGCTCGCTGAGCCACTGGAGCTCGACGTCGGGTGGTTGGGGCACTGCATGCCCTTCGCCGTCTCGAGCAGGTCCGAGGCGTTCTTGAACCCCTCGTTCGGGCAGTACCAGCCCTCGTACGTGTCGAGGTAGATGTCGCCGTTGGCGTAGGCGCGGCGGACCATCTCCTGCGCCGACCGGTAGTGGTCGGGATCGGTCGTGCGGATGAACCGGTCGGGGCTGATGAGCAGCGCGTCCTCGGCCTCGCGGAACAGCTCGACCTTCTCGTCGACGAACTCGCGCGGCGTCCGGCCCTGCGCCGCGGCGGTCTGGGCGATGTTGACGCTGTGCTCGTCGGTGCCGGTCAGGAACCGGGTGTCGTCGCCCAGCATCCGGTGCCAGCGCGCGATGACGTCGGCCCCGATCACCTCGTACACGGTGTGGAGCCCGGGGGCGTTGTTGGCGTACGCGATCGCGGTCGTCAGGTAGAAGCGCGGGCGGTCGGACATGGCCGGCCGATGGTAGCAAGCGCCGCCGGTCAGCCGGCCGGGATCGCGGCCCTCGCGGCGCTCGAGCACGGCGTGGCACAGGGCACTGGACTCCGCCTCGTGGACCTCGGCCCGACGACGGCCGCGGGCCGACCGTCGCCCGCGCCGCCCCGAGGCTCGCGAACGCGGCCGCGACCGCGGGCGCGGGCGGCGGCCGCGGGCCGGAGGTCGTGCGCGATCCTCGCCATCTCGAGCTCGATCGTGAGGATCCCCTCGAGCAGGTCGAGGGCGCGCTGCCGTCAGCGCCGCCGCGACCGGGGCGTTGGTCGCGTGGTCCTCGACCGCCGAGGTCGAGGATGCCCACGTCGAGCGACACGGGGTTCGCGGCGTGCCGGAGCTCGGACGCGAGCGCGGCAGCGGCGTAGCGCGACAGGCCGCCGCCCTCGTCGACGAGGCGCTCCATGACGCCCTCGTCGGAGAACACGTCCGCGACCGACGCCCACAGGTGGTTCATCCGCCGGTCCGAGAGCTGGCCGACGTGGGCCGCCGCGGGCCGGAGGGCGTCGAGCGCGAGCGCGAGCACCATCGGGTGGAAGTTGCCGTTGCTCAGCATCCGTCCCGACGCGATGTCCACCAGCGGGTTGTCGTCCATCGCGTTGAGCTCGAGCTGCACGGCGTCGCGGAGCAGCGTGACGAACGCCCGGAACGCGCCGTGGACCTGCGGCCCGACCCGGAACGACAGCGGGTCCTGGACCGAGCGTGGGCCGCCCGGCTCGTACAGCGGGCTGCCGGCGAGGAACCCGCGGATGCTCGCGCCCGCGGCGAGCTGGCCGGGCACGGGCTTGGCGCGCAGGACGGCCTCGTCGAGGATCGACGGGTTGCCGGCGGTCGCCTCGAGCGACGCGGCGAGCACGAGGTCCGCGGCCGCGGCGACGCGCTCGGCCCGTGCGACGAGCAGCGCCGCGTGCCCGATCGCGACCCCGTTCGCGGAGATCACCGTCAGGCCGTCCTTGGGCTCGAGCTCGATCGGGGCGAGGCCGACCGCCGCAAGGGCGTCACCCCCGGCATGACCTCGCCGCCGACCTCGGCATAGCCGCGCCCGATGAGGACCTGCGCGATCGCCGCCATGTGCATCAGGTCCGACGCGCCGATCGAGCCGGTCGCGGGCACGACCGGGTGGACCCGGGCGTTGAGCAGGTCGACGAACGCCTGGGCCATCGGCCGGCTCGCGCCGGAGCCGCCGCGGGCGATGCCGTTGAGCCGGGCGACCATCGCGGCCCGCACCACCGCGGCCGGGAGCGGCTCGCCGACGGCGCCCTCGTGCGCCCCGACGATGAGCGCCTGCATCTCGCGCAGCGACTCGCGGGGCAGCGGCACGTCGCGCTGGTGCCCGAGGCCGGTGTTCAGCCCGTACACGAGCGCCGGGCCGTCCACGACGCGGTCGACGATCGCGCGGCTGGCCTCGATCACGCGCCAGGCGTCGTCGCCGAGCCGCACCCGGGAACCGTTCGCGATCGCCACCAGGTCGTCGAGCGCGAGCTCGTCCGTCCCGATGACGACCTCGGCCGTCTCGACCGCGGTCACGCCGGCGCGGCTCGGTCGGCCGGGCTCGTCCAGCTCGACCCACTGGCGTCGCCACGTCGGGCGCCGGGAACGGCTCGGCCCAGTAGGTCGTCTCGCGGTACACGCGCCCGTCGCGCAGCTGGATGATGTCGACGACGAGGTACTCGCGGTCATGCGGGTAGAGGTTCGACCACTCGGCGGTCCAGGTGTCGCCCGCCCCGGCCACCGCGACGAGCGTCCCCGACGGCGTCACGACGTACTGGTCCTCGCTGCCGCGCAGGCGCCGCTCCTTCGCCTCCCAGGCGCCACCGGGGTAGGCGTCGATGATCGCGCGCATCGCCGGGCTGGAGGTCACCCGCTCGCCGCTCTGCGGCCACTCGCACTGCCAGTCCCTGTGGCGCAGCGCCTCGGCCGTGTCATGGTCGCGGGTGGAGACCGCCACGCAGTAGCGGCGGACGATGTCCTCGTTGGTCATGGCGCGATGATGCGCCTGCGGACGCCGCGGTCAAGGCCGCGACGGCGGTCAGTGGCGGAAGTGGCGGGTCCCGGTCACGACCATCGCGGCGCCCGCCGCGTCCACGTCGGCGAGGACCTCGGCGTCGCGCATCGAGCCGCCGGGCTGGACGATGGCCGTCACGCCGGCGTCGAGCAGCAGCTGCGGGCCGTCCGGGAACGGGAAGAACGCGTCCGAGGCGGCGACGGCGCCCGTGGCCCCGGCCTCGCCCTGGAACTGGCGCGCCTTGTCGACGGCGCCGCGGCACGCGTCCACGCGGCTCACCTGCCCGCTGCCCAGCCCCACGAGCATGCCGTCGCGGACGAGCAGGATCGCGTTCGAGACGACGCCGCGGCACAGGCGCCAGGCGAGGTCGAGGTCGGCGCGCTCGCGATCGCTCGGCGCGCGCTTCGTGACGACCGTCCAGCCCGCCGGGTCGTCGTCGAGCGTGTCGGGTGCCGTGACGAGGACCGCGCCGCCGGCCGTGCGGAACGAGCCGAGCGGATCGGGCGTGGCGGGGACGGCGGCGGGATCGCCCAGCGCGCGATCGACGACCAGGCGGAGGTTCGGCTTCGTCGCGAGGACCTCGCGGGCACCCGCATCGAACGCGGGCGCGACGACGACCTCGAGGAAGATCGAGGTCAGGCGCTCCGCGAGCGCGCGATCCACCGGCTCCGGTGATCGCCACGACGCCGCCGAACGCGGACACCGGGTCGCCGGCGAGCGCCGCGTCCCACGCCTCGAGCAGCGGTCGGGCGCTCGGCGGCGCCGCACGGGTTGGTGTGCTTGACGATGACGACGCCCGGGCCGCGGAGCAGCCGCGCGAGCGACGCCGCCGCGGACGCGTCGAGGACGTTGTTGTAGCTGAGCGCCTTGCCCTGGAGCGGCGGCTCGCCGCCCGCGAACGGCCCGTCGCCCGGCTGCGGCTCGCGGTCCGTGCGCCGGTAGCGCGCGGCCGGCTGGTGCGGGTTCTCGCCGTAGCGCAGCGTGTCGACCTTCTCGAGCGAGACGGTGAGCACCGGCGGGTACGGGTCCGCGGCGCCGGGGAACCCCGGGTCCGGCGGCAGCTCGATCCCGGCGGCGGCCATCCGTGCCGGCAGCTCCGCGGCGATCCGGGCGTCGTACGCGGCGGTGTGGCGGTACGCCTCGACGGCGAGCGCGCTCCGCAGCGCCAGCGGCACCTCGCCGTGCGCGTCGAGCGCCTCGAGGATCGCCGGGTAGCGCGCGGGCGAGGTGACGATCGCGACGCTCGCGTGGTTCTTCGCCGCCGCACGCACCATCGACGGCCCGCCGATGTCGATCTCCTCCACGAGCTCGTCGAACGTGAGGCCCGGCTTGCGGGCCGCCTCGGCGAACGGGTAGAGGTTGACGACGACGAGGTCGAACGGGGCGATCCCGGCGGCCGCGAGCGCCTCGCGGTGGTCCGCGCGCCGGCGATCGGCGAGCAGCCCGGCATGGACCCGCGGGTGGAGCGTCTTCACCCGGCCGTCGAGCATCTCGGGGAAGCCCGTGACGGCGGCGACGTCGGTCACGGGCAGCCCGGCCTCGCGCAGCGCGCGGGCGGTCCCGCCGGTGCTGACGAGCTCGAAGCCGCGCGCGACGAGGCCGCGGCCGAGGTCCGCGAGCCCGGCCTTGTCCGAGACGGACAGGAGCGCCCGGCGCGGGACCGGGGCGTGTGCGTCGACCGTCGCCGGGTCGAGGCGGGTCCGGCGGTCGCCCGGCCCGGCGGTGACGGCCCCGGCGAGCAGGTTCGCGACCGCGGTCGGCAGCAGCCGGTGCTCGACCGCGTGGAGCCGCTCGAGGAGCGTGTCCTCGGTGTCGTCCTGCAGCACCGGGACGGCCTCCTGGGCGACGATCGGGCCGCCGTCGAGGGTCGCGTCGACGAGATGGACCGTGACCCCCGTGACGGCGACGCCGGCGGCGAGCGCGTCGCGCACGGCGTGCAGCCCCGGGAACGCCGGGAGCAGGCTCGGGTGGACGTTGAGGATCCGGCCGGCGAACGCGGCGAGCACGCGCGGCCCGACGAGCCGCAGGTAGCCGGCGAGGACGAGCACGTCCGGCTCGACCGCGGCCAGCGTGTCCGCGAGCACCTCGTCGTCGCCGCCCGGGACGAGGATCGTCTCGATCCCCTGCTCCGCCGCCCAGTCGAGCGCCGGGCAGGCGCGATCGGCGAACACGAGCGTGACCGTCGCCGCCCAGCTCGCCTCGAGCCGCCGACGCGACGAGCGCCCGGAGGTTGGAGCCGCTCCCCGAGACGCCGACGGCGATCCGACGCACGGCCGGTGCCCCGTCCCCGCTCACGACGTCGCTTCCGCGTACCGCTCCCCGCCGATCGCGTCGCGCCGCACGACCTCGCCGATGACCCAGGCCGGGACGCCGCGCGCCCGTGCAAGGTCCACCGTGCGGTCGCGGCCGCCGCCGGGACGATGACGACCATCCCGATGCCCGCCGTTGAACGTCGCCCGCAGCTCGTCGTCCTCGAGCGCGCCGATCGCGCCCAGCAGCCGCATCACGGACGGCATCGGCCACGTGCCGGGGTCCAGCCGCGCGCCGAGGGCCTCCGGGAGCGCCCGTGGCACGTTGCCCGGCAGCCCGCCGCCGGTGATGTGCGCCATGCCGCGGACGTCGTCGCCCGCGGCCACGAGCGCCTCGCGGATCGCCAGCACGTCCCGGGCGTAGATCCGGGTCGGCGTCAGCAGCACCTCGCCCAGCGTCGCCAGCTCGTGCGCGGGCTCGGCCGCCAGCAGTCCGTCCGTCGCCGCGTCGCCCAGCACCCGCCGCAGCAGCACCTGGTACGGCCCGCGCAGGTCGAGATCGTGCTGCGCGACGAGCGCCCGCACGAGCGAGTAGCCGTTCGCGTGGAGGCCCGGACGAGGCGAGTCCCACGATCGCGTCGCCGGCCTGCGCCGCCGTCCCGTCGAGCAGGCGGTCGCGCTCGGCGATGCCGATGCAGAAGCCCGCGAGATCGAACTCGTTCGCCTCCATCAGGCCCGGGTGCTCGGCGGTCTCGCCGCCGACGAGCGCACAGCCCGCCTGGCGGCAGCCCTCCGCGACGCCCGCGACGAGCTCCGCGACGTTGCGCGGCTCGAGCCGCCCGACCGCCACGTAGTCGAGGAACGCGAGCGGCTCGGCGCCGCTGCACACGACGTCGTCCGCGCACATCGCGACGAGGTCCTGGCCGATCGTGTCGTAGCGGCCCAGCGCCCACGCGATGGCCGTCTTCGTGCCCACGCCATCGGTGGAGGACACGATCACCGGCTCGCGGAACCCGGGCGGGATCGCGACCGCGGAGCCGAACCCGCCGAGGCCGCCCAGGACCTCGGGGCGACGCGTCGACGCGACCGAGGCGCGCATCAGCTCGACCGCGCGCTCCCCGGCATCGACGTTGACGCCGGCGCGCGTGTACGCCGCCCGTCCGCTCACGACGCCAGACGCCACGTCATACGCCGGCCGGCGCCATCTCGAGCATGAACTTGCGCCCGGCGACGTCGTACGGCACGGGCTCCGGGTAGTTGCCGTCGAAGCAGGCGAAGCAGAACTGCTCGTACGGCAGGTCGAGGCCGGCGAGGACGCCGCGCACGGACAGGTAGCCCAGCGAGTCGGCGCCGATGAACTCGCGGATCTCGGGGATCGTGTGGGTCGACGCGATGAGCTCGGTCTCGATCGAGGTGTCGATGCCGTAGAAGCAGGGGTGGAAGATCGGCGGCGCGCTGATCCGGACGTGGACCTCGGCGGCGCCGGCCCGCCGCAGCAGGCCGACGATCTGCTTGGTCGTGGTGCCGCGCACGATCGAGTCGTCCACGACGATCAGCCGCTTGTCGCGGATGACCTCGCGCAGCGGGCTGAGCTTCACGTTGACGCCGCGCTGGCGCATCGCCTGGCTCGGCTGGATGAACGTGCGGCCGCTGTACCGGTTGCGGACGAGGCCCTCGCGGTACGGGATGCCCGATGCCTCGGCGAAGCCCGCCGCGGCCGGCGCCCCGGTGTCCGGGACGGGCATCACGAGGTCCGCGTCGACCGCGTGCTCCTTCGCCAGCTGCATCCCCATCTGGCGCCGCGCCTCGTACAGGTTGCGACCCTCCATGTACGAGTCCGGGCGGGCGAAGTAGATGAGCTCGAACACGCACAGCGCGGGCGTCGCTTCCGCGTAGCGCACCGAGACCGGGTCCTTGCCGGCCTGGAGCACGACGATCTCGCCCGGCTCGACGTCGCGCTCGTAGGTCGCGCCCGACGATGTCGAGCGCCGCGGTCTCCGAGGCGAGGATCCAGCCGCCGGTGCCGTCGTCCCACAGCCCGGGCGCGCCGTCGTCGGCCGCGGGCATCGGCAGCCGCCCGAGGACGAGCGGCCGGAACCCGTGCGGGTCGCGGACGCCGATCACCCGCTGCTCGTCGAGGATCACGAGGCTGAACGCGCCGCGGACCCGCGGCAGCACCTTCAGCAGGGCGTCGACCGTGTCGGCGGCGGGCTCGTCGGCGAGGAGCGCGGTCAGCAGCTCCGTGTCGGTGCTGGCGGGCAGCCGGCCGCGGCCGCCCTCGAGCTGGTCGAGCAGCTCGCGGGTGTTGACGAGGTTGCCGTTGTGCCCGATCGCGAGCGCCCGCCGCGGCCCGAGCCGGAGCGTCGGCTGGGCGTTCTCCCAGACCGTGGAGCCGGTCGTCGAGTAGCGGCAGTGGGCCACGGCGAGGTCGCCCACGAGCGACGGGATGCGCCGCTCGTCGAGCACCTGGCCGACCATGCCCAGGTCCTTGTAGATCATCAGCTGCCGCCCGTCGGAGACGCCGATGCCGGCCGACTCCTGGCCGCGGTGCTGGAGCGCGAACAGCGCGGTCGCGGCGACGGCCGCGGCCTCGTGGCCGTGCTCGGGAAGGACGACGCCGACGACCCCGCACATCAGGCACGTACCTCCGTTCCGGGGAGCGCGGCATCGGCCACGTGGTCGTCGCTTCCGTCGCCCTCCCAGCCGAGCGCCCTCGGGAGCCCATGGTCCCACGCGTGGCGCAGGTCCGCGAGCGGCACCTCGAGCGCATCCGCGATCCGGCTGCCCCGCTCCTCCGCGGCGCCCGGTGGCGCCGTCGCCGGCGAGCTCGATGACGAGCCGCGTGCCGCCGGTCGTGCCGAGGGCGTGGACCGGGAGCCCGTGCTGGCGGGCGAGCAGCTCGAACGCCGGGAGGTGGCGCGGGACGACCTCGACGACGAGCCGCGACGGGCTCTCGCCGAACAGCGCGACCGCCGGCGAATCGCCGACGCCGACGCGCAGCGCCGCCCCGACGTCGCCCCAGATCGCCATCTCGGCGAGCGCGACCGCGAGGCCGCCGCCGGACACGTCCTGGCAGCTCTCGACGAGGCCGCGCGCGATCGCCTCGCGGATGAACGCCTGGACGGCGGTCTCGCGGGCGAGGTCGAGCGGCGGCGGGCCGTCCTCGGGCGCCGCGCCGGCGAGCCGCTCGTACGCCGAGCCGGCGAGCCCGGGCGCCGTGTCGCCGACCATGACGACCGCGTTGCCCTCGCCGCGGAACGCCGGGCCGACGCGCGTCGCGACGTCGTCCAGCAGCCCGACGATCCCGATCTCGGGCGTCGGGGCGATCGCGGAGCCGGGCGCCTCGTTGTACAGCGACACGTTGCCGCCGGTGACCGGCAGCCCGAGGGCGATGCACGCGTCGGACAGGCCGCGGACGGCCTCCGCGAGCTGCCAGAACGCCTCCGGACGGGTGGGGTCGCCGAAGTTGAGGCAGTTCGTGACGCCCAGCGGCCGCGCGCCGGTGATCGACACGTTGCGGGCCGCCTCGGCGACGGACATCGCGGCGCCCAGCCACGGGTCGTGCTGGCCGACCGGGGCGTTGCCGTCGGTCGTCGCGACGAGCGCCTTCGTCGTCCCCTTGATCCGGAGGACGGCGGCGCCCCGGCCCGGGCCCGCGACGGTGTTGGACTGGACGTTCCAGTCGTACTGCTCGAACACCTCGCGGCGCGACGACAGGTTGGCCGACCCGAGGAGCGCGGTGAGCACCGCACCCGGGTCCTGGCCGCGGAGCGGCAGCGTGTCGACCTGCTCGTCGGCGGCACCCGGGGCGGGCGCGGCACGGCGGCGGGCCGGGGCACGCGACTCGCGCTCGAACACGATCGCCTCGGAGGCGAGGGCGCGGGCCGGGATCCGGGCGAGCTCCTGCACGCCGGCGACCGGGCGTACCGTCGGGGTCGAGCGCGCCGGCGCCGTCAGGGCCCGTGAGCACGACGATGTCCTGCGCCTCGGTCACGCGGCCGATCACCGCCACGGGCAGGTCCCAGCGCTCGCACACGGCGCGCACGGCCTCCCAGCGGCCCGGCTCGACGATGGCGACCATCCGCTCCTGGGACTCGCTGATCATCACCTCGAACGGCTCCATGCCCGGCTCGCGGCGCGGGATCGCGTCGAGGTCCACGAGCATGCCGGTGCCGCCGCGATCCGCGGTCTCGCACGTCGCGCAGGTGATGCCGGCGGCGCCGAGGTCCTGGATCGAGACGACGAGGCCCTTCGCGATCAGCTCGAGCGTCGCCTCGATGAGCAGCTTCTCCGCGAACGGGTCGCCGACCTGGACCGACGGCCGCTTGGACGGGTCCTGGTCGCCGAACGTCGCGCTCGCGAGCACCGACGCGCCGCCGATGCCGTCGCGGCCCGTCGCGGAGCCGTACAGGACGACGAGGTTGCCCGGGCCATCGGCCGAGGCGCGGGTGAGCATCCCCTCCTCGAGCAGGCCGATCGCCATGACGTTGACGAGCGGGTTGCCCTGGTACGACGGGTCGAACACGAGCTCGCCGCCGACCGTCGGCACGCCGACGCAGTTGCCATAGCCGCCCACGCCACGCACGACGCCGTCGACGAGGTGGCGCGTCCGGGCGTCCGACGGGTCGCCGAAGCGCAGCGCGTCGAGCACGGCGATCGGCCGGGCGCCCATCGCGAACACGTCGCGCAGGATGCCGCCCACGCCGGTCGCGGCGCCCTGGTACGGCTCGACCGCGGACGGGTGGTTGTGGCTCTCGATCTTGAACGCGACCGCGAGCCCGTCGCCGATCGAGATGACGCCCGCCTGCTCGCCGATGCCCGCGACGACGTCCTTGCCCGCCGTGGGCAGCGTCTTGAGCAGCGGCCGCGAGCTCTTGTACGAGCAGTGCTCGCTCCACATGACGCTGAACATCGCGAGCTCGAGGCCGTTCGGGTCGCGGCCCAGCTTCTCGCGGATCGCGTCCAGCTCGACGTCGTCGAGGCCGAGCGCGCGGTGGAGCGGGACCTCCGCGGTCACCGGGACGTCCGGCTCGGTCGTGGCGGTCATCGCGGCACGGCCCCGGCCAGCGTCCGCGTGCCGGTCACGGCGCCCGTCGCCGCGTACTCCTCGGCGCTGACGACGAGCGAGCGGATGATCCCGAGGCCGTCCGCCGATCCGATCAGCGCCTCGACGGCGGTCTCGGGGTGGGGCATGAGCCCGGCGACGTTGCCCGCGGCGTTGGCGACGCCCGCGATCCCGCGCAGCGACCCGTTCGGGTTGCCGGGGTCGTCCGGGCCCGCGGTGGTGCCGTCCGCGGCGGCGTAGCGCCACAGGACCTGGCCGTCGCGCTCGAGCGCGTCGAGCGTCGCGTCGTCGGCGAAGTAGCAGCCCTCGCCGTGCGCGACCGGCATCCGGAGCGGGCGCCGCTCCCCGATCTCGCGGGTGAACGGCGAGTCGAGGCGCTCGGGGACGAGCGCGACCTCGCGGCACACGAACCGCAGCCCGCGGTTGCGCAGCAGGGCGCCGGGCACGAGCCCCGCCTCGGCGAGCACCTGGAACCCGTTGCAGATCCCCAGCACCGGTCCGCCACGGGCCGCGAAGTCCGCGACCGCCCGCATCACGGGGCTGAACTGGGCGATGACGCCCGCCCGGAGGTAGTCGCCGTACGCGAACCCGCCGGGGAGGAGCACGCCCGAGACGTCCGACAGGTCGGTGTCCTCGTGCCACAGCATCACCGGCTCCGCGCCGGCCACCGTCAGGCCGTTGACCGCGTCGATGTCGCGGTTGGAGCCCGGGAACAGGACGATCCCGACGCGGACGCTCAACCCGCCGCTCCCGCGCCGGCCGGCGCCGGCGCCTCGCCCAGCGCCTCGACCTCGTACTGCTCCATGAGCGGGTTCGACAGCAGCTCGCCCGCCAGCCGCTCGACGACCGCCCGTGCGGCGTCCGCGTCGGCCGCGGTCACCGCCAGCTCGACGCGGCGGCCCACGCGGACCCCGGTCACGCCGGCGATGCCGAGGTGGGGCAGGCTGCGCTCGACGGCCTTGCCCTGCGGGTCGAGGATGCCGGGCTTGGGGGTGACGTTGACCGCAAAGCGGTACGCGCGGGTCGGCTCGCTCATCGGGCGATCACGTCCTCCTCGAGATAGCGGGCGAAGCTCGCCCCGGTGATTCGTTCGTAGGCCTCGACGTAGCGCCGGCGGGTGCCGTGCACGACGTCGGCCGGCAGCGCCGGCCCGGGCTCGGTCTTCGGCCACGGCTGGGTCTCGAGCCAGTCGCGGACGAACTGCTTGTCGTAGCTCGCCTGCGGCCGGCCGGGCCGGTAGTCATCGGCGTTCCAGAAGCGCGAGCTGTCGGGCGTCATGACCTCGTCGATGAGGATCAGCTCGCCGTCGGGCAGCACGCCGAACTCGAACTTCGTGTCGGCGAGGATGATCCCCGCCTTCGCGCACACCGCGACCCCCAGCTCGTACAGGTGGATCGACAGCTGCCGCAGCGCCTCCGCGTGCCGGCTCGCCGACGAGCTCGACGACCCGGTCGAAGGTGATGTTCTCGTCGTGCTGGCCCTGGGGCGCCTTCCAGGCCGGGGTGAAGACCGGCTCGGGCAGGCGATCCGACTCGCGCAGGCCGTCGGGCAGCGGGATGCCGCACACGGACCCGCTGGCGCCGTACTCCTTCCAGCCGGAGCCTGACAGGAAGCCGCGGACGACGCACTCGATCGGCAGCACCTCGGCCGTCCGCCCGATCATCAGGCGGCCGCGCAGCTCGTCCATCGCCGCCGGGTTGCCGCCGGTGAGGCTGACCGGCACGTCCGCCGGGTCGACCGACAGCAGGTGGTTCGGGACGAGGTGCGCCGTCTCGTGGAACCAGAACCGCGACAGCCCGGTGAGGACGCGGCCCTTGTCCGGGATCGGCGTGGGCAGGACGACGTCGAACGCCGACAGCCGGTCCGACGCGACGAGCAGCAGCCGCTCGTCATCGAGGCGGTACAGGTCGCGCACCTTGCCCGACCGGACGAACGCCTCAGCGAGCGGCACCGGCGGCCTCCTTCGGGGTCGTGGCGTCGGCGCGGGCCCGCAGCGTCGCCTCGAGCCCGTCGAGCCGGGCGATCACCGCCGGCACGTGGCGCAGGGCCGCCGCGTCGTCGAAGCACGCGTCGAGCGCCGAGAGCGGCAGCCGCTGGGCACACTGCGGATCCGTGGCGAGCAGGCCCTGGAGCGGCACCCGCTCGTCGGCCGCGCGGAGCGCGTTGCGCTGGACGATCGCGTACGCGTCCTCGCGCGACAGGCCGCCCTGCTCGACGAGGGCGAGCAGCACCCGCGAGCTCGCGTGGAGGCCCAGGCCGCGCTCGATGTTCTCGCGCATCCGCTCCGGGCGGACGACGAGCCCCTCGACGAGGCCGGCCGTCTTCACCAGCAGGTAGTCGAGCACGATCGTCGCGTCGGGCAGGATCACCCGCTCCGCCGAGCTGTGGCTGATGTCGCGCTCGTGCCACAGCGGCTGGTTCTCGAACGCGGTGTGCGCATAGCCCCGCAGCACGCGGGCGAGGCCCGCGATCCGCTCCGACAGGATCGGGTTGCGCTTGTGGGGCATCGCGGACGAGCCCTTCTGGCCCCGCTTGAACGGCTCCATCACCTCGCCGATCTCGGTGTGCTGGAGGTTGCGCACCTCCGTCGCGAGGCGCTCCAGCGACCCGCCGAGGATCGCGATCGCGGCGAGGAACGCGGCGTGGCGGTCGCGCTGGACGATCTGGGTGCTGACCGGGTCCACGCGCAGGCCGAGATCCGCGAGGACCTCCGCCTCGAGGTCCGGGTCGAGGTGGCTGTACGTCCCGACCGGGCCGCTGATCTTGCCGGTCGCGATCTCGGCGGTCGCGGCGGCGAGCCGCTCCCGGCCGCGGGCGACCTCGAACGCCCAGCCGGCGCACTTGAGCCCGAACGTCGTCGGCTCGGCGTGGACCGAGTGGGTGCGGCCCATCATCACGGTCCCGGCCTCGGAGCGCGCCCGGGCGATGAGCGCGGCGGTGAGCCGGTCCGCGCCGTCGAGCAGCCGCTCCCCCGCCGCGCGGAGCTGGAGCGCGAGCGCCGTGTCGACGACGTCGCTGCTGGTGAGGCCGAGGTGGAGGTAGCGGCCCTCGGCGCCGATCGTCTCGGCGACCTGGCTGACGAACGCGATCACGTCGTGGTCGGTGGTCGCCTCGATCTCGGCGATCCGGTCGACGTCGACGGTCGCCCGCGCCTCGATCGACGGCCAGCGCATCGGCCGGCACGAGGCCGCGGCGCGTCTCGGCGCGACACACGGCGAGCTCGACCTCGAGCATCCGCTCGAAGCGGGCCTGGTCGGACCACAGCGCGCCCATCTCGGGCAGCGTGTAGCGCCGGATCACGCCGGTGCTCCCACGGGGACGATCGCTCGGCGATGTCATGGCGGCGCTGCATCCCGTCCCACGAGATCGCGCCGGCGCCGCGCTCGGCCGCGAACCGGGCGTCGTCCAGCGTGTCGCCGACGTCCACGACGGTCAGGACCCGGCCGCCGTTCGTCCCGAAGCCGGCCATCCGGTCGCTCGATCGTGCCGGCGTGGAACACGAGCGAGCCCGTGTCCGAGGCGTCGGTGATGCCCTCGATCGGGTCGCCGCGGCGCGGATCGCCCGGGTAGCCCTTCGCCGCGAGCACGATGCCGACGGCGGCGATCGGGCGCGTGGGGAACAGCGTCGGCGTCGTCGCGGGGATGGCGCCGCGCGCCGCCGCGAGCAGCAGCGGGCCGATCGCCCCGGCGAGCCGCGGCAGGATCACCTGCGCCTCGGGATCGCCCAGCCGGACGTTGCACTCGAGGAGCACCGGCCCGTCGGCGGTGAGGATCAGGCCCGCGTAGAGGAAGCCGCGGAACGGCGTGCCGCGGCGGGCGAGCTCGGCGAGGATCGGCCGGTGCACGGTCTCGAGCACGCGCTCGACCGTCGCGTCGTCGAGGTCGGGCAGCGGCGAGTAGGCGCCCATGCCCCCGGTGTTCGGCCCCTCGTCGCCGTCGCACAGGCGCTTGTGGTCGCGGGCGGCGGGCAGCGCGACGACCCGGGTGCCGTCGCAGATCGCGATCACGCTCGCCTCGGGTCCGTAGAGCCGCTCCTCGATGACGAGCGCGGGCTCGTCGGCCGGCCGGCCCTCGACGAACGACGGGGCGAGCTCCCGCGCCTGGTCGACCGTGTCGCACACGACGACGCCCTTGCCGGCCGCGAGGCCATCGGCCTTGAGCACGACGCCCGCGCCGTCGGCGGCGAGCGCCTCGATGAACGCGAGCGCACCCGCGGCATCGCCGCCCGCGAACGCCTTCGCCCGCGCCATGCGCACCCCGGCCGCCTCGGCGACCTCGTGGCAGAACGCCTTCGACGTCTCGAGCGCGGCGGCCGCCCGGGTCGGGCCGAACACGGGGATCCCGGCCGCCTCGAGCGCATCGGCGACGCCGACCGACAAGCGGCGCCTCCGGCCCGACGACGACCAGCTCCACGGACGCGGCGCGGGCACACTCGACCACCGCCTGGGGATCGAGCGGCTCGACCGGCACGCAGCGCACGCGCGGCTCGCGGGCGATCGCGGCGCTCCCGGGCGCCACGACGATCTCGTTGCCGCCCGGCTCCTGCGCGAGCTTCCAGGCGATGGCGTGCTCGCGACCGCCGCCGCCCACCACGAGGACGCGCGTCGGCTGGTGGAGGCTCACCGTCGCGTCCCGTCCATCTCAGGCGGACTTCACGGGCCGGTGGCGCATCGGCCGCCACGCACGCTCGATGGTCTGGGTCCGCTCCGGCCCCACGGACACGAGGACGATCGGGACGGCGGCGTGCTCCTCGAGCGCGGTCACGTACCGCCGCGCGTTCTCGGGCAGGTCGCCGAGCGAGCGGACCGCGTGGATCGGCTCCTCCCAGCCCGGGAAGTCCTCGTAGATCGGGACGGCGCGCGAGAGGGCGCTGCCGGACGACGGCCAGGTGTCGACGCGGGTGCCGTCGATCTCGTACGCGACGCACAGCTTGATCGTCTCGATCCCCGACAGGATGTCGAGCTTGTTGAGCATCACCGCGCTGTTGGAGTTGACCGCCACCGCGTAGCGCAGCGGCACCGTGTCGAACCAGCCGACCCGGCGCGGGCGGCCCGTGACCGTGCCGAACTCGCGGCCGCGCTCGGCGATCCCCTTGCCGATGTCGTCGAACAGCTCGGTCGGGAACGGGCCGGATCCGACCCGGGTCGAGTACGCCTTCATGACGCCGATGACCTCGTCGACCTGGAGCGGCCCGATGCCGCCGCCCGTGCACGCGCCGCCCGCGACCGGGTTGGACGAGGTGACGAACGGGTAGCTGCCGTGGTCGAGGTCGAGGAGGGCGCCCTGCGCGCCCTCGAGCAGCACGTGGTCGCCACGCCGGAGCGCGTCCTGGACGAGCCAGGTCGAGTCGTCGAGGTGGTCGCGGAGGCG
This sequence comes from uncultured Chloroflexia bacterium, assembly GCA_963763075.1. Taxonomy (GTDB): domain Bacteria; phylum Chloroflexota; class Limnocylindria; order Limnocylindrales; family CSP1-4; genus CAIXZV01. The sequence goes on from CAVXNF010000008.1 coordinate 185,508, forward strand.
CTCGCCCCACGCGGCGCACTGCTCGACGAGCGGCTCCACGGAGAAGCCCGGCGCGCCCATCGCCTCGAGGAGCAGGTTCTTGTCCGGGAGCGCGCGCCCGATCCGCTCGCGCAGCACCTCGCGGTCGAGGAGGTCCTCCATCCGCAGCCCGAGCCGCCACGCCCGGTCGCCGTAGGTCGGGCCCGATGCCGCGCCCGGTGGTCCCGACCTTCGCGCCGGCGAGGCGGGCCTCGTTCGCGCGGTCGAGGGCCACGTGGTACGGCATGATCACGTGCGCGCTGCGGCTGACGCGGACCTTGCGGGTGTCGATGCCCTTCGCGGCGAGCATGTCCAGCTCCGCGATGAGCGTCGCCGGGTTGACGACGACGCCGTTGCCGATCACCGACGTGATGTGCGGGTACATGACGCCCGACGGGCACAGCTGGAGCTTCACGGTCTCGCTGCCGACCACGACCGTGTGCCCGGCGTTGTCGCCGCCCTGGTAGCGGACGACCATCGCGACCTGCTCCGCGAGGAAGTCGGTCGTCTTGCCCTTGCCCTCGTCGCCCCACTGGAGGCCGACGATCACCGTCGCGGGCATTCAGCGGCCTCCGGACATGAAACGACCCCGGCCGAACGTGCCGGGGTCCTGGATAGACATCTCCCGCGTCCGCTCGCCGGTGGGACGGCAAGCCGGGGGGTCGAAGGTGCGGGGCCGGCTCACGGGACGGACGACGCGCCTTCCTCGAGCAATGGTCAGCTCCTCCATCGCGGGTCAGGCTCCGCGCAGCCGGTCGAGGACGGCGTGAGCATACCAAACCCCGGCCGCCGCCGATCACCCACCGCGCGCTCCCGAGGAGTCGTTTCGGTGGCGCAAGTGCCCGGCAAGGGCGCGATAAGGCCCGGTGCACGGCTCGTCGCTAGCGTTCGTCCTGCCCGTCGATCAACGCCGGCCCCGCCGACCCGTCGACCCGCTGTGGCCCGACCGCCGGGGCCGGCACCCCACCCGCCACCCACCGCATCTCTGGAAGGAGACCACGGACCGATGAACAGGGTCCTGCTCACGGGGCGCCTGACCCGCGACCCCGAGCTCCGCACCACCGCCAGCGGCAAGTCCGTGGCGACCTTCTCCCTCGCGACCCACCAGTACGTCGGCGGCAAGGAGCTGTCGGAGTTCCACTCGGTCGTCGCGTGGGACCGGCTCGCCGACACCTGCGGCACGTACCTCGGGAAGGGCCAGCAGGTCGCCGTCGAGGGCCGGATCGCGACCCGGACCTGGGACGACGACAAGGGAGCCCGCCACTGGAAGACCGAGATCGTGGCGTCCAGCGTCGAGATGCTGTCGCGCGCCCGGCGCAAGGACTACGCGGCGGAGACCGCGGCGGCGGCTCTCGAGGCCCAGGCCACGGCCGCCGGCTACACGCCCGACGCGTCGGAGCCCGTCGCGGACGACTCCGGCTTCACCGTCGCGCCCGGCGCGGACGGCGATGAGGACGACGAGGAGGACGAGCTCCTCGAGGAGGCCGTCGCGGCCTGACCCGCGAACACTCCCGGCGGCGGCGGTGCGGTCCCCCTCCCGTGCCGCCGCCCGCGACGCGCTGCTAGAGCGACTCGATCGGGAGCCGGAGCTCGAAGAACGAGATCGCGATGATCAGGTAGATCAGCATCAGCAGGGCGCCCTCGAGCCAGTTCGACTCGCCGTCGAGCGCGATCAGGGCGGCGATCGCGACGGCGACGCCGACCGCGGCGATCTCGAGCGGCTGGAACACGAGGTCCATCGGCTGCCCCACGACGAGGCCCAGCAAACCAGCACCGGCGCCACGAACAGCGCGACCTGGAGCGACGACCCGAATGACACGGCCATCGCGAACTCGATCTTGTTCTTGTACGCGAGCTGGACCGCGACGAGGTGCTCGGCGAGGTTGCCGATGGTCGGGATGAGGATCACGCCCACGAACAGCTCGGACAGCCCGAACTGCTCGATGAACGGCTCGATCGACCCGACGAGGATCTCCGACAGGACCGCGAGCAGCCCCGCGGCGACGAGCAGCACGATTACCGCGACCCGGCCCGTCCACGATGGGCCGGCGTGTCCCTCGGGCTCGGAGTGACCGCCGAGCGTGGCTTCCGGGTTCGTGAACTGCCACACGAGCGACAGGGCGTAGCCGACCATCAGGACGAGGGCGACGAGGACGGACTCCTCGACGAGCGTGCCTTCGGACTCGGACCCGCTCGCGGCGAACACGGCGGGGATGAACAGCCCGACGGCGGCGAGGACCAGGAGCGCGGCGTTGGAGCCGGCGATCCGCTGGCTGAACGTCTGGAGCCCGTTCTTGAGGCCGCCGGCGAGGACCGCCGCACCGAGGACGAGCAGCAGGTTGCCGATGATCGAGCCGGTGATGCTCGCCTTGACGACCGTGATGAGGCCTGCCTGGAGGGCGAAGAACGCGATGATCAGCTCGGCGATGTTGCCGAACGTCGCGTTGAGGATGCCGCCGACCTGGGGTCCGGTCAGGGCGCCCAGGCGCTCGGTCGAGAGGCCCACGACCCAGGCCAGGCCGAGGATCGCGAGCGCCGCCACGACGAACACGACCGAGCCCTCGACGTGGAGCCCGAAGTCGAGCGCGATCGCGACGACCGACAGCACGAGCGTCGCGATGACCGCGATTCGCGCGACGAGCGACAGGGCGCCGAGGACGGGGATGCGGCTGGGGGTCGCGGTCGTGTGGGCCACTGGCAGATCCTCCTCCAGCCGCGATCCTACCGGCCGGCCGGCTCGCCGTAGAGGGCGCGGCGCGGGATCCCCGTTGCAGCCGCGACGCGCTTCGCGGCCTCGCCCCGCGGCACGCCGTCCGCGGTGAGCCGCTCGACCTCGGCCCGGGCCGCCACCAGCGCATCGTCCGCCGCGGCCGCCGCCTCGGTCCGTGCCCGCTCGCCGCTCCCCCACCCGACCACGACGACCAGCTCTCCGCGGGCGGGGATGGTGCCGTCGGCCGCCTGCGCCGCGAGCGCCCCGAGCGTCCCGCGGACGACCTGCTCGTGGAGCTTGGTCAGCTCGCGGCACACGGCGCCGGGCCGGTCGTCGCCGCAGGCCGCGGCGAGGTCACGCAGCGTGGCCGCGAGCCGCGTCGGCGCCTCGAACAGGATCGCGCCCCGCTCGTCCGCGGCGATCGCGGCCAGCCGTTCCCGTCGCTCCCGGCCGGTCCGGGGCAGGAACCCCTCGAACGACCAGCGGGGACCCGCGACGCCCGACGAGGCGACCGCGGCCAGCACCGCGGACGCGCCCGGGAGCGCGATCACCGTGCCGCCGGCCGCCGCCCAGGCCGCGACGAGGCCCTCGCCCGGGTCGGACACGACGGGCGTGCCGGCGTCGGTGACCAGCGCGAGGTCCGCCCCGCCCGCGAGGTGGGCGAGCAGCTCGCGCTCGCGGGCCGGGCCGCTCTGCGCGTGGTAGCTCACCGTGCGGGTCGGGATGTCGTACCGGTCGAGCAGCCGGCGCGAGATGCGGGTGTCCTCGGCCGCGATCAGCGGCACGGCCCGCAGCACCTCGAGCGCGCGGTGCGTGACGTCGCCGAGATTGCCGATCGGCGTCGCGACGACGTACAGCGTGCCGCCGGCCACGCTCAGGCGCGCGAGGAGCCGGGGCGGCGGCGGGGGTACAGGTAGTCGACGCCGGCGGTCCGCGGCCCGAGCTTCGCGATCGGCGGGACCTGGCGCTTGAACTCGGCGCCCGCGACCATCCGGTCGACCCGCTCGACCATCGCGCGGTCGTAGCCCAGCGCCACGACCTCGTCGACCGAGCGCCGCTTGTCGATCCGCCAGAACAGGAGCCGGTCGAGCTCGGGGTAGCTGAACCCGGCCTCGGTCTCGTCGGTCTGGCCCGGCCACAGGTCGGCGGACGGCGCCTTGCGGATGATCTGCTCCGGCACGCCGACCGCGGCCGACAGCTGCCGGACCTGGCTCTTGTACAGGTCGCCGACCGGGTTGAAGGCGCACGCCTGGTCGCCGAACAGCGTCGTGTAGCCGATCAGCGACTCGGTCTTGTTCCCCGTCCCGACGACGAGGCCGCGCCACGTGACCGACCGGTCGTACAGGACGCTCATCCGCATCCGGGCCATGAAGTTGCCGCGGCGGAGCGGCGCCGCCTCGAGGCCCTCCGGTCCGGCCGCGCCCGGCGAGCCGTCGGCCCCGAAGTAGCCGTCGACCATCGCCGTGATCTCGACCAGCTCCGAGGAGCAGCCGAGCCGCCGGACCACCTCCTCGGCGTCCTCGCGCGACGCGGGCGAGGACGTCCGGTACGGCATCAGCACGCAGTGCAGCCGCTCGGCGCCGATCGCGTCCGCGGTGAGGTACGCGACGAGCGCCGAGTCGATGCCGCCCGAGAGGCCGAGCACCGCCCGCTCGAAGCCCGCCTGGCGCAGCTGGCCGCGGATGAAGTCCGCGATGATGCGCTGCGCGACGCGGGTGTCGATCGCGAGCTCCTCGGGCAGGACGAACATGGCCGGGGCCGCCGCGCCGTCGCTCACCGGACCGGTGCCTCGTCGATCGCCACGTCGAAGCCGTCCGCGGCGCCTCGCTCCGCCGTCGAGTCGTCCGCGAGGCCTGCACGCTCGGCGACGAGCCGGCGCCACTCGCGGGCGACGAGCTCCGGCCGCTCGTCGCGCAGCAACGGCAGCGAGATGCGCTCGCGGCGCACCTCGGCGAGGTCGATGTCCGCGTAGAACAGGCCCTCGTCGAACAGCGGGGCGCTGAACACCGGGGCGCCGCTCGGCGAGATCACCTCGGACCCGCCCCAGAACGAGATCGACTCGTCCACGCCGACCCGGTTGCAGAACACGACGAACGAGGTCGTGAGCTGGGCGTACGTGCGCATCAGCGTCCGCCACGAGGTGGCCGTCCCGAGGCCCACCTCGTTCGTCGCCGCGAGGTCCCGTCCCGGCGACGAGGACACGTTGATCAGGATCTGCGCGCCGTCGTTCGCGAGCACCTGGGCCGTCGAGAGGTGCCAGAAGTCCTCGCACACCGCGAGCCCGACGCCGACGCCCAGCCGCGACGGCACGGCGCGGAGCATGTCGCCCGGGGCGAAGAAGCGCCGCTCGTCGAACAGGCCGTACGTCGGCAGGTGGACCTTGCGGTGGACGTGCCGCACCCGGCCGTCCTCGAGCAGCGCAACGGCGATGCACAGCCGGTGGTCGCCCGACTCCTCGACGAACGACACGACCGCTGACGGGCCGCCGGCGGTCTCCCGGGCGAGCGCCGCCAGCCGCGGGTCGTCGAGGCGCATCGCGACCTCGGAGGCGAGGTCCTGCAGCAGGTAGCCGGTCAGCCCCAGCTCGGGGAACACGACGAGCCCGGCGTCGTTCGCCCGCGCGTCGGCCAGGAGCTCGTGGTGCCGGGTGAGGTTGGCCTCGAGATCCCCGAGCGTCGGCGCGAGCTGGGCGAGGGCGATGCGGAGCGGCTGCACGCCCCCAGTCTAGGTCTCGTCCCGCTTGTCGGGCGCCTTGGTGGGGTCCGGGTCGATCGGCAGCATGAGCTCGGCGAGCTCGGCCTCCTCGGGCTTGGCGGGGGTGGCGTACGGCGAGGGCACGAACAGCGCCGCCTCGTCGGCCGCCCGGGCGGCGGCCGCGGCGGCGATCTCGGCCGCCGACACCTCGGCGGCGGGCGCCGCCGCGACGGTCACCGGCACGGCCTCCGCGGCCGCGATCCCGCCGGCCGGCATCGCGTCCGCGCCGCCGCGACCCGGTCGCCTGGAGCTGCTCGCGCGACCCGTCGACCTCCTCGGCGAAGTGGCACGCGGCCTCGTGGCCCGTCGACAGCGCGCGCAGCTGCGGCACCTCGGCGGAGCAGCGCTCGGGGTTGCCCAGCCGCTCGCGCAGCCAGCACCGGGTGTGGAAGTGGCAGCCCGACGGCGGGTTGACCGGCGACGGCACGTCGCCCTTGAGGATGATCCGGCGGCGGCGGCGCTCGACCTTCGGGTCCGGGATCGGCACGGCCGACAGGAGCGCGACCGAGTACGGGTGGAGCGGCCGCGAGTTGAGCTCGCGCGACGGCGCCAGCTCGACGATCCGGCCGAGGTACATCACGGCGATCCGGTCGCTGATGTGGCGCACGACGGACAGGTCGTGGGCGATGAACAGGTACGTCAGCCCGAGCCGGTCCTGGAGCCGCTCGAGGAGGTTGATGACCTGCGCCTGGATCGACACGTCGAGCGCGGAGATCGGCTCGTCGGCGACGATCAGGTCGGGGTCGAGCGCGAGCGCCCGCGCGACGCCGATGCGCTGCCGCTGGCCGCCCGAGAACTCGTGCGGATAGCGGATGGCGTAGTCCGGGTTGAGGCCCACGATCGACAGCAGCTCGCGGACGCGCTCGCGCCGCTCGGCCTTCGTCCCGACGTTGTGGACGTCGAGCGGCTCGCCGACGGTGTTGCCGGCGGTCATCCGCGGGTTGAGCGACGCGTACGGGTCCTGGAAGATCATCTGGAACCGGCTGCGGAGCTGCTGCAGCTGCTTCCCGTCGACGGTCGAGATGTCCGTCCCGTCGAACTCGATGCGGCCGCCGGTCGGCTTGTACAGCCGGACGATGGCGCGCCCGGTCGTGCTCTTGCCGCAGCCCGACTCGCCGACGAGGCCGAGCGTCTCGCCGCGGTGGAGGTCGAACGTGACCCCGTCGACGGCACGCACGTCGCCGATGTGGCGCTCGATGAGCATGCCCTCGGTGATCGGGAACCAGACCTTGAGGTCCTGGACCCGGAGCAGCGGGGCGTCGCCGGCGGCGCGCTTGGCCCCGGGGTGGGCCGGCGCGGTCGCCGGCGGCACGGGCGCGGCGGTCATCCCTCGTCCCCGTGGTGGTCGTGATGCTCGTGGCTGTGCTCGTGCTCGTGCTCCGGTCGCGCTCCTCGGCATGGTGGGTTCCCGCCTCGGCGGGCTCCGCGAGGTGCTCCGCCGTGATCGCCCCATCGGCGAGGGCCGCGTACGACGCGAGCTCGTCGAGCTGGCCGGCGGGCGGCGGCGCGGGCACGTGGCCGGGCCTGCCCGGGTGGCCGTGGACCGCCTCTTCCCGGCGTCGGCGGGTTGTGACAGGCGATCCGGTGCGTCGCGTGCTCGCCGGTCGTCACGACGGCGGTGCCCGGGGTCACCGGCGCGAGCCCGGGGTTGTCGGTCCAGCACACGTCGAGCCGCCACGCGCAGCGGGGGGCGAACGGGCAGCCGGTCGGGGCGTTGCGCATGTCCGGCGGCCGGCCCTCGATCGGGATCAGGGGCTCGCCCTCGCGATCGTCGACGCGGGGCATCGAGTGCAGGAGGCCGACGGTGTACGGGTGCGACGGCGCGTCGAACAGGTCCTCGGTCGTCGCGGTCTCGACGATGAACCCCGCGTACATGACGTTGATCCGGTCGGTCATGCCGGCGACCACGCCCAGGTCGTGGGTGATCAGGACGAGCGATGTGCCCGGTCTCGGTCGTGAGGCGGGAGATGAGCTCCAGCACCTGGGCCTGGATCGTCACGTCGAGGGCGGTCGTGGGCTCGTCCGCGATCATCAGCTTCGGCTCGAGGGCCAGGGCCATCGCGATCATCACGCGCTGGCGCATGCCGCCCGAGAACTGGTGCGGGAAGCTCTTGAGCCGGGACTCCGGCTGCGGGATGCCGACCATGCCCAGCAGCTCCGCCGCCCGCGCCCGGGCGTCGGCCTTGGACATCTTCTTGTGGGCGGAGATCGTCTCGGTCATCTGCTCTTCGACCGTGAGCACCGGGTTGAGGCTCGTCATCGGGTCCTGGAAGATCATCGCGATGTCGCGGCCGCGGATCTCGCGCACGTCCGCCTCGTCCATCGTCACGAGATCGACGCCGTCGAAGTGCACCGAGCCGCGCTCGATGCGCCCGGCGGGCTTCGGCAGCAGGCGGATGATCGCGAGGTTGGTGACGCTCTTGCCGCAGCCCGACTCGCCCACGAGGCCGAGGCGCTCGCCCCGGGCGAGCTGGAACGAGATGCCGTTGACGGCGTGGATCGTCCCGTCGTGGGTCCGGAACTGGACGACGAGGTCGTTGACGTCGAGCAGGACGTCCGGGGCGCCCGGGCGGGCGGCCGTCGGCTCGGCGAGGGTGCCGGTCATCGCTTGAGCCTCGGGTCGAGCGACTCGCGCATGCCGTCGCCCAGCAGGTTGAACCCGATCGCGCTGATGACGATCGCGAGCCCCGGGAAGAACACGAGCCACGGCGCGGTGGCCAGGAACCGCCGGGCGTCGGTGAGCATGGTCCCCCACTCCGGCGTGCGCGGGTCGGGCGGCCCGAGCCCCAGGAAGCCGAGACCCGCGATGTCGATGATCGCCGTCGCGAGCACGAGGGTCGCCTGGACGATCAGCGGCGTCAGCGCGTTGGGCAACATGTGCCGGGTCAGGACGCGGCCGCCCGACGCGCCCACGGAGCGCGCGGCGATGACGTAGTCCGACTCGCGCAGGGCGAGCAGCGACCCCCGCAGCAGGCGCGCGAAGATCGGCGCATAGGTGACGGCGATGGCCAGCATCAGCTGCCACAACCCGCGGTCCAGCCAGGCGACGATGCCGATCGCGAGCAGGATCCCCGGGATCGACAGCAGGACGTCGGTCGAGCGCATGAGCACGGCATCGACCTTGCCCCCGATCCCGCCCGCGGCGGCCCCGATGATGACGCCGAAGAACAGCGCCATGATCACGGCGACCACGCCGACCTGGAGGCTGATCTGGGCGCCGTACAGGATGCGGCTGTACTGGTCGCGGCCCTGGAGGTCGGTGCCCATGATGAACTGCGGGGAGGGCGGCTCGAGGCTCTTGCCCGCCCGTTCCAGCGGCCCGTAGGGCGCGATCACCGGCGCGAACAGCGCGACGAACACGAACAGCATGATGCAGGCCAGGCCGAACACGGCCGGCTTGTTGCGCATCAGCCGGCGACCGGCATCCGACCACAGGCCGCCGCTGACGCGGCGCTCGGCGACGGGGATCGCGCCCGGGGTGACGGCGGGTGCGGTCATGCGGTTCGGGCTCCCCTCACGAGTACCGGATCCGTGGGTTGAGGTAGGCGTACGACAGGTCGACCAGCAGGTTCACGATCAGGAAGATGACCGCGAAGAACATGATCGACGACTGGATGATGAAGTAGTCGCGGTTGCCGATCGCGTCGACGACGTAGCGGCCGACGCCCGGCCACGAGAACACCGTCTCGGTCAGCACCGCGCCGGCGAGCAGGCCGCCGACGGACAGGCCGATGACGGTCACGACCGGCAGCCACGCGTTGCGCATGATGTGCCGCGAGTCGACGCGCTTCTCCTTGAGGCCCTTGGCGCGCGCCGTGCGCACGTAGTCCTCGTTGTTGACGTCGAGGACCGAGGCGCGGGTGATCCGGGCGATGATCGCCAACGGGATCGAGCCCAGCGCGATCGCCGGCAGGATGAGGTGCTTGACCCCGTCCACGAAGACCGGGATGTCGCCGGCGAGCAGCGAGTCGATGAGCACGTAGCCGGTCCGGTACTCGAGCTCTGCGCGCGGGTTCAGCCGGCCCTGCGTCGGCAGCCACCCGAGCTGGACGGCGAAGACGTAGACGAGCGTCAGCCCCAGGACGAACACCGGGATGCTGATCCCCAGCAGGGAGATGACCGTCACCCCGCCGTCGATCCAGCCCTGGGCGTGCCGGGCGGCGAGCCGGCCCAGCGGGATGCCGAACGAGACCGCGAACAGCATCGCGGCGACGGTCAGCTCCACGGTGGCCGGGAAGCGCGCCCCGAACTCGGTCAGGAACGGCTTGCTGTTGATGATCGAGGCGCCGAAGTCGCCGGACAGCAGCCTCCGCATGTAGTCGAGGTACTGGATGACCAGCGGCTGGTCGAGGCCGAGGTTCTCGCGCAGCCGGTTGCAGGCGGCCTCGGTGGCGTGCTGGCCGAGGATCGACCGGCACGGGTCGCCGGGCAGGAAGTGCACGAACGCGAACAGGATGATCGACAGCCCGAACAGCACGGGAATGGCCGCCAGCAACCGTCGGATCGTGTACTTCAGCACGCTCGTCCGCCTGGGAGGGTCGGGGGTGGTGGAAAACGAACCCCCGGGAGTCTAGAAGAACCCCGGGGGTCGCGTGCGATCTGTGGGGCGGCCGCGGAGCGGCCGCCCCAGGCTCGTCCTAGCGGTCGAGCCAGACCGTGTTCAGGTACTCGTTGAGCCCGCCGCTGCCGACGAAGCCCTTGACGTCCGCACGGGTTGCGCCGGGCGGGGTCGAGCTGACCAGCGGGACGGTGGGGATGTCGGCGCGGATGAGGTCCTGCGCCTTCTCCCACAGCTGCTGGGCGGTGGCCTCGTCGGTCGCCGCGAGGGCGTCCGACATGGTCTGGTTCGAGCTCGTCGTTGGTGTACGCGAACTCGGGGGACGGCTTCCCGTCGACGTAGTTGAAGAACGCCGTGCGGAGGAAGTTGTCCGGGCCTGCCCAGTCGCAGGTCCAGCCGATGAGCCACGCCGGGTACTCGCCGGCGAACTCGGCGTCGAGGTAGTCCGGGCTCCAGGTGGCGGTGTTCGGGTTGATGGTGAACCCGACGGCCTCCAGGTCGCTGGCGATCGCCTCGAAGATGCCCTTCGGATCGGGCATGTACGGGCGGGTGACGTCAGACGGGTACCAGAAGTCGAGGGTGAGGTCCGTCTCGCCGGACTCGGCGATGAGGGCCTTGGCCTTCTCGGGGTCGTACGTCGGGAGCGCGAGGGGCTTGTAGTACTGGGTGCCCGGGGGCATCCAGTTGTCAGCCGCCACGCCCTGGCCGGCGTAGAACGTCTCGATCAGGGCGTCCTTGTTGATCGCGTAGGCGATGGCCTCGCGGATCTTGGGGTTCTTGGTGAGGGTGTAGTTCTGGTTCATGGCGAAGTGGAACAGGTTGCACGACTCGCCACGATCGATGACCGCAAGCTCGGGGTTCGATGCGATCGTCGCGACGTCGATCGGCGCGACGGTCTGCACGAGGTCGAGCTCGCCGGTGCTCAGGCCGTTGAGGCGCTGGGCCTCCTCGGCGACCGGCTTGAAGATGACCTCGTCCAGGTGGGCGGCCTTGTCGGCGTTCCAGTAGTCGGGGTTCTTCACGATCTTGACGTTGTCGCCGAGCGTCCAGCTGTCGAACTTGAACGGCCCGGTGCCGATCATCGAGCCCGCGCCGCCCTGGGCGTACGGGATCTGGGTCACGTCGACGACGGTGTTGTCCGCCTTGCCGGCCGCGAGGGCCGTCGGGCTGCTGATCGTGAACGGGGTGAGCGTCTGCGACAGCAGGAAGCTCGACACCGGAGACTTCAGCGTGACGGTGAAGGTCGTCGCATCCGGGCGCGTCGGTCGACGCGATGTTGGATCCGTCGCCGTAGCCGCCGAACACGGCGCCCGCGTAGTAGCTGTAGTCCTGCAGCTCGGTCGGGAAGTTCAGCCAGCGGTCGTAGTTGTACTTGACCGCCGCCGCGTCCAGGTCCGTGCCGTCGTGGAACTTGACGCCTTCGCGGATCTTGAACGTGTACGTCAGGCCGTCGGCCGACAGCTCCCAGCTCTCGGCGAGGCCGGGCTCGAGCTCGCCGGTCGTGCCGGGCTTGAGCGTGACGAGACCCTCCATGACGTTCTGCATCACGTACGACGTGTTGCTGTCGTCAATCAGGGCCGGGTCGGTCCGCTTGATGTCGCCGGGGATGGCGACCACCAGCGTTCCACCGTCCTTGGGCTCGCCGGCGGCGGGCTCGGACGGGGCGCTCGACGCGCCGGGCTCGGCGCTCGCGGGCGCCTCAGATGCAGGCGCACTCGTCGCCGTGGACCCACCGCATGCGGCGACGATGATCGCGCCGGCAGCAAGCAGGGTCCCGAATCGAAGTCGGGCCATAGAGCCTCCTCCTCAGCCGGAATGTGGCGCCCAGAGGTCGCCAGACGGCCGGCCCGGCTGCCGGTGGTCCGTCGGTTTGCCGGAGCATGATACTCACCCTACGGCAGCGTGCCGGATGAGGTTCGCAACGCATTCCCCTGCTAGGCTGGCCTCGCCGCTCGCGTGGCGGCTTTCCGCAACGCGCCGGACCCCGAAACCTGCCGGAGCCGTCACCCGATGAGGATCCTCCGCGGGGTCGTGCCCGCGCTCGTCGTCGTCACGCTCGTCACCGCGGCGTGCGGCGGCGATCCCGAGGTCACGGCCCCGCCCAGCGCCACGCCGTCCCCCACCCCGACCCCAACCCCGGCGATCACCGAGATCCCGTTCGCGGCGGCCGCGTTCCCGGCCTCGGGCTCGGCATGCGACGCAGAGGGCTACACCGGACGGCTGGGCCGCGTCGAGGCGGTGAACGCCCGGACCGTGCGCTTCGAGCTGTGCGCGCCCGACGCCGCCTTCCTTGCCCGGCTCGCGCACCCGGTCGCCGGCGTGCTCGACGCGACTGCGTTCGCGAACCTCGCCCGTGACCCCGATGTCCGCCCCACGCTCGCCGGCACGGGACCGTACGTCGTGGACCGCTGGGTGCCCGGCGAGAACGTGCTCCTGGCGCGCGCCGGGGCGGAGGCCACGCCGGACGCCGTCAACCCCGTCATGGTCGTGGCCTGGGACGCGGACGCCGCCGCCCGGACCGCGGCCCTCGAGGACGCGACGATCGACGGAATCGATGCGCCGGGACCCGCGGAGCTCGACCAGATCGCGACCCTCCCCGAGCTCGTCGTCACGGACCGCGCGGGCCTCGCGACGTCGTTCCTCGCCTTCGGCGCGGGGCCCGCGTTCTCGGGCGCCGAGGTTCGTCGGGCGATCGCCGGGTCGCTCGATCGTCGCGCGCTCGTCGCGGCCGCGTTCCCCACCGGCACGACCGTCCCGTCGCACGTGACGCCGTGCATCGTCGATGGCGCCTGCGGGGGACCCGCCTGGTACGAGTACAACGCCCCGGCCGGCGCCGCCGCGCTCGCGACCGCGGGGTTCGACCTCGGGCGGACCTACCCGCTCCACGTCCCGGACGCCCCGGTCCCCGGCCTGCCGGATCCGGCCGGCGTCGCGGAGGCCGTGCAGGCGCAGCTCGAGGCGAACCTCGGCCTGAAGGTCACGGTCGACGCCATGCCCGTCGCCGCGTTCCGCGAGGCCGTGAACAACGGCACGCTCAACAGCCTCTATCTCGACGGCGTCGAGTCGCCGCTCGCCGATCCGTCCGGGTTCCTGGAGCCGCTGTTCGGCGACGGCGTGCGGTCGACGCCCGCGAGACGCGCGACCGGCGTGTCGGCTGCCCTCGAGCGGGCGGCCGCCGACACGGACGCCGGCGACCGGGCCGCGGCCATCGGTGCGGCCAACACGGCGATCCGGGACGCCGCGGTCATCGTGCCGCTCGCGCATCCCGGCTCGACCGTCACGTTCCGCAGCGACGTCGCGGGCGTCGTGACCTCGCCGCTGGGGCTCGATCCGCTCGGCGCCGCGACGCCCGGCGACCGGCCGCAGCTCGTGTTCGCGCAGGCGACCGAGCCCGCCGGCGCGTGGTGCGGCGACCAGTCGACGCTGGACGCGTTCCGGCTGTGCGGCCTGCTCGCCGACGGGCTGTACGGCTTCGCGCCCGGCGGCGTGACCCCGGAGCCGCGGCTCGCGCGGTCGTGCACGCCGGACAACGACGCGAAGGTGTGGACATGCACGCTCCCGGGCGACGTCACGTTCGACGACGGGACGGCGCTCGACGCGGGCGACGTGCTGGCGAGCATCGTGGCGGCCTGGGACGAGACCGGGTCGATCCGGGCGGCGGCGCCCGATGGCGCCTTCCGGACCTGGGACGCGCTGTTCGGCGGACCTGTCGCGGCGGGCGGCTGAGGCGATCTGGCGAAGCCCGGGCAGACCGGGCGCCGGGCTACTTCAGCAGGACCCGCTGCATGAGGATCGCCTGCTCGACGAGCGGCCCGATCTGCCGGCGCGCCTCGGCGTAGGCCGCCGTGCCCTTCGCCAGCTGCTGGACCGCCGCGGCGAGGGCGGCCGCGTCCTTGGCGTCGATCGCCGCGCGAATGCCCGTCGCGCCGGCCACCATGTCGGGCAGCGCGGCGTCGTACGCCGCGGCGGCCGCCGCGGTCTCCGGGTAGTCCCGGATGCGGTCGACCTGGCCCTGCAGCTTCACGAGCAGCGCGCTGAGCCCGTCGGCGGCGCCCCACATCGCCTCAAGGTCCTCGTACGCGGCGGCAGCCCCAAGGTCACCGCCGGCCTTCTGGATCTCCGCGTCACGCCTTGCCCAGGAGGACGACCGCCTCGACGACGCCGCCGGGCCACGGCGTCGGGCTCGGGCCGACCGCCGCTGAGCCGTCGGGCGATGCCGACGCACCGGTCGCGCCCGACGGCGATGCGCCGGGCGTGGCGCTGGACGTCGCTGCGCCGCAGGCCGCGACGAGGAGGGCGATGAGCAGCACGAGGGCGACGAGCGAACCGCCCGTCGAGGCGGCGCGCTGCCGGGGAGTCGTGTGTCACTCGCCCTCGACGGCGGCCGCCACGATGGCGGGCGTCTCCTCGGCGGCCTTGGCCACGGTCGACTGGCTGATCTCGTCCGCCCAGTGGCAGGCGACCTTGTGACCCGGCTGCTCCCCGAACTGGACGAGCGGCGGCTCGACCGTGACGCAGTTCTCGGGGTTGCCCAGCCGCTCGCGCAGCCAGCACCGGGTGTGGAACCGGCAGCCCGACGGGGGTGCCGCGGGCGACGGCACGTCGCCCTTGAGCACGAGGCGCTTCTTGCGCCGGCGCGGATCCGCGTCCGGGATCGCCGACAGGAGCGCCACGGTGTACGGATGGCGCGGGTCCTGGTAGAGCTGCTCCACCGTCCCGACCTCGACGATCTTGCCGAGGTACATGACGCCAACCCGGTCGCGAGAAGTACTGGACGACCGACAGGTTGTGGCTGATGAACAGGTAGGTCAGGTTGAGGTCGCGCTTGAGGTCGAGCAGGAGGTTGAGCACCTGGCTCTGGATCGACACGTCGAGCGCCGAGACCGGCTCGTCCGCGACGATGAAGTCCGGCCCCAGGGCGAGCGCCCGGGCGACGCCGATGCGCTGCCGCTGGCCGCCCGAGAACTCGTGCGGGTAGCGGCGGCTGTACTCGCGCCGCAGGCCGACGAGCTCCAGCGAGTCCTCGACCCGCTTGTCCCGGGCGTTGCGGTCGGTGAGGCCCTGGCTCAGCAGGCCCTCGCCGATGAGGTCCGACACGGGCATCCGCGGGTTGAGCGACCCGAACGGGTCCTGGAAGATGATCTGCATCCGGCGCCGCAGCGGGCGCATGTCGTCCGGGTCGACGTCGGCCAGCTCGTAGCCGTCGAACACGACCCGACCGTCGGTCGAGGGGGTGAGCTGGATCACGGTCCGCCCGAGCGTCGTCTTGCCGCAGCCGGACTCGCCCACGAGGCTGAACGTCTCGCCCGGGTAGACCTCGAAGTCGACGCCGTCAACCGCGTACACCGTGCCGATCTGCTTGCGCAGCACGCCGCCATAGATCGGGAAGTGCTTCTTGAGGCCCTGGACGATGACCAGCGGCTCGTTGGTCGGCACGTGGGCCGGCGCTGCGACCTCGGCCGCGATCGGCGCGATGACGAACTCCCTGGTGGGGTCGTCCGGGTCGACCGGCGCCCGTTCAGCCGTCTCGGCGGCGATGGCCGCCTCCGTGGTCGCGGTCAGGGCGGTCGAGGCGTCGATGACGATCGTGTCGGCCGCGATGTCGTGCCACGCCTTCTTGCGCGGGTCGACGAACACCCACAGCCAGCCGATGTAGAAGGCAAGGGCGCCGAACACGAACACGACGTAGCGCTTGAGGGCGGTGCCCCACGAGATCGGTCCGACGTGGATCTCGTGGACGACCCGGACCTTGGTGACGCGCATGCCCGGCGTCTGCCCGGTGGCGTGCCAGAAGTACGGGAAGTAGAGCGTGACGACGATGAACGCCAGCAGCCCGCCGACGAGGAGGGCGGTCGTGCCCTGCAGGAGCAGTGAGGCGAGCGCGACCGGGATCGCGCTCAGCAGCGCGGCGACGATCACGTCGACGACGTAGGCAAGGAAGCGCGGCCGGATGTCGGCCACCTCGACGCCCGTCTTCGTCACGGAGGCCGAGCCGTCGGCGATGAGCGGCGTGGCGATCGGGCGCGCGCCCGACTCCTCGGGGCGAAGGGGCTTCTCCACCGTCCCGTCGAACCACGACGCGGCCTTGAGGAACTGCCACGCGGCGGCGAGCGCGACGCCGAACGGCCCGACGCAGCGCCAGCTGGGCGAAGAAGATGGCATTCGCGTCGGTCAGCCGGGTCGACATCGTCACGATCAGGTAGCCGGTCACCGCGGCGAGCAGGAGGGCGACCCCCACGGCGACCGCCAGTGACAGCTTCGTGCGGCTGCGGGTGAAGCGCGTCGTGGCGTAGATCAGGGCCGTGAGCGGCAGCGCGATCAGGGCGACGATCGGGAGCGCCGTCACCGCGCCCTTGATGCCGATCGGCACGCCAAGGAGGACGACGAACAGGCCCGTCAGCGCGTAGCCGGCGATGGAGCGGAGCAGCGCCCGCCCGTTGCGGATCCCCGACGGGGGGCGGCGGCGGAGGCGGTGGTGGACCCGGGGCTCGGCTATGGGCGCCGCGCCGGCAGTCGTGGTCATGCGTCTCCCAGTGGGTCGGGCGCCGCCTCGAGCCTCCGGCCGAGGCGCATGTTCTGGTCGTGCTGCGCGATCGCGGCGTCGCGCCGCGCCGTCGCCTCCGCCAGGTGCAGGTGGCAGCGTGCGCTGCGACCGCTCGGGCCGGCCGGGTACAGCTCGGGCGGCACCTCGCGGCACGTCTCCCAGCGGTACGGGCAGCGCGGCTCGAATCGGCACGCGGGCGGCAGGTGGAAGGGCGACGGCACGACGCCGTGGATCGCCGACAAGCCGCCCACCCCGCTTCTCCACGGTCGGGATCGACTCGATGAGGCCCATCGTGTACGGCATCCGCGGTTCGATCAGGACCTCTTCGACCGTGCCCTGCTCCACGATCTGGCCCGCGTACATGACGATCACGTTGTCGACCATCTCGGCGACGACGCCGAGGTCATGGGTGATCAGCATCAGCGCGGCGCCGGTCCGCTCCTGGATCGCCCTGAGCAGCTCCAGGATCTGGGCCTGGACGGTCACGTCGAGGGCGGTCGTGGGCTCGTCCGCGATGATCATCTTGGGCTCGCACGAGAGCGCCATGCCGATCATCACGCGCTGGCGCATGCCGCCCGACAGCTCGTGGGGATACTGCTTCGCCCGCCGCTCGGGGCTGTTGATGCCCACCAGCCGGAGCATCTCGATGGCCCGGTCCTTGGCCTCCTTGTCCTTGACCTTCTTGTGGAGCTTGACCTGCTCGGCGATCTGGTCGCCCACCGTGAACACGGGGTTCAGGCTGGTCAGCGGCTCCTGGAAGATCATCGCCATCTCGTTGCCACGGATCCGGCGCATCTCCTCGTCGGGCAGCGACAGCACCTCGCGCCCGTCGAACCAGATCTCGCTTCCCTCGCCGATCACGGCCGGCGGGATGTCGAGCAGGCGCATGATCGTCATCGCGGTGACGCTCTTGCCCGAGCCCGACTCGCCGACGATCCCCAGGGTCTGTCCGCGGCCGAGCGAGAAGCTCGTCCCGTCGACCGCCGGGACCGTGCCGTCCATGACCTTGAAGTAGGTCCGCAGGTTGCGAACCTCGAGGATCGTGTCCTCCGGAGGGGGTGCCCCGAGGCCGGGGCGGACGGTCGATGTCTCGGTCATGCGCGAGACCTCGGATCGAATGCGTCACGGAGCCCGTCGCCCACGAAGTTGACGGCGAGGACGGTGATGATGATCGCGAGGCCCGGGAAGAGCGGCCACCACCAGTTGCCCTGGGTGATGAACTGCAGGCCGCCCGACAGGATGTTGCCCCAGGTGGGTGACGTCGGATCGACGCCGAACCCGAGGAAGCTCACGAACGCCTCCGCGATGATGTTGCCCGCGACGAGCAGTGAGGCCACGACGACGATCGGGCTGAAGGCGTTGGGCAGGATGTGGCGGAAGATGATCCGCCGGTCACGCACGCCGACGGCGATGGCCGCCTCGACGAACTCGCGCTCGCGGATCGACAGGAACAGGCGAGCGCACGAGGCGGCTGACGCCCATCCACTGAGAACAGGCCGAAGATCACGATCACCGTCGAGACCGTCCCGTTGCCCAGGAACTTGGACGCGACGAGGATCACGAACAGGGTCGGCAGGCTGAGCATCACGTCGACCAGGCGCATCAGCAGGTTGTCGACGAGGCCGCCGGCGAAGCCGGAGATCGCGCCGACGATCGTGCCGATGAACACGCCGATGGCCATGCTCGTGAAGCCGATCAGCAGCGAGGTGCGCGCGCCGTTGACGACGAGCGTCAGGACGTCGCGCTGGAGGCCGCCCGTCTCGCCCATCGGGTGGGCGATGCTCGGGCCGCGGCCCGCGGATACGACCTCGTCCGGTATCGGGATGTCGGTGAAGCTGAACGGCAGGAGGACGGGCCGATCGTGGCGACCAGGATCAGCATGCCGATGAGCCCGAGGCCGATGAGGGCCAGCTTGTGGTTCCGGAACTTGCGCCAGGCGAGCTGCCACTGGTTGAGTGACTTGAGGCCGACCTCGTAGTCCTCGGGCGCGGTCGGGTCGGGGTCGATGACCTCCGCGGCCGCGGCGAGACCGGCCTGTTGCTCGATGTTCTGGGTCATCGGTGACCTCAGTACTTGATGCGGGGATCGACGATCCCGTAGGCGACGTCGGCGAGCAGGTTCGCGAGGACCACGAGCATGGAGGTCACGAGCAGGACGCCCATCAGGATCGGATAGTCGAACTCGCGCGTCGCGTCGATGGTCAGCTTGCCGATGCCGGGCCACGAGAAGATCGTCTCGGTGACGATCGCGCCGGTGAACAGGAACGGGATCTCGAGCCCGATGTTCGTGATCACCGGGCAGCAGCGCGTTGCGCAGCGCGTGCTTGAAGTTGACGACGCGAGCCGGAAGGCCCTTGGCCTTGGCGGTCCGCACGTAGTCCTGGCCGAGCGACTCGAGCATGCTCGCCCGGACGAACCGGCTGTCACCCGCGATGTTCACCACGACGAGCGTGATGACCGGCAGGATGAGGTGCTTGCCGATGTCGCCGAGGGCCGGCAGCGGGTTGCTGCCGAAGTACTCCCAGTACTTGTCGGAGCCGAACGGCGGCGAGGCAGCGGGTGTCCGTCATGCCGCTCGCCGGCAGCCAGTGCAGGCGTGCCCGCGAAGATGAAGATCAGCATGATGCCCAGCCAGAACGTGGGCATCGCGAACCCGACGTACGAGAACACCGTGGCGGCGTTGTCGAACAGCGAGTAGCGGTGGATCGCGGCGTACACGCCGAGGACGATCGCGATGCGAGAGCCACACGACGAGCGCGACGCCCGCGAGGATGAACGTCGGCAGGGCGGCCCGCGCGATCCGGTCGCTCACCTTCTCGCCGGAGTTGATCGAGTAGCCGAGGTCGCCGTGGAGCACGCCGTTGGTGGCGCCGCTCAGCGCCTCGGGGAGGAAGTTCGGCAGGCCGGTGGGGCCGATGAACGCGGCCGGCAGCCGGCAGCGAGCCGAGGAACGTGCCCTTCGTCTCGGGGTTGCAGAAGCCCATCCAGCGGCAGTACTGGATCGGGATCGGCTGGTCGAGGCCCCAGGCCTGCTTGAACTTGTCCCG
Source organism: uncultured Chloroflexia bacterium (assembly GCA_963763075.1). Classification (GTDB taxonomy): domain Bacteria; phylum Chloroflexota; class Limnocylindria; order Limnocylindrales; family CSP1-4; genus CAIXZV01. The sequence goes on from CAVXNF010000008.1 coordinate 205,138, forward strand.
CTGCTCCTGGGTGATGCGCGGGTTGTTCGCGAACTTCGCCGTGGGACCGCCCGGCGCGGCGAGCAGGATCCCGTAGACGACGATCGTGATCCCGAACAGGACGGGGATCGCCTGGAGCGCGCGGCGGAGCACGAATTTCATCATCGGTGTTCTGCCTCAGCCCGAGGATGGTGGACGGGTGCTACTGCTTGTACCGCACGGGGCGGCCAATGGGTTGCGCGGAAGGTACACCCGCGGGCGCGTGGCGCGCATGACGGCCGAGACGCCGCGGCGGGCAGGCAACGGGGCGCCCGCGAGCGGGCGCCCCGTTGTGCGAGGTCAGGTCAGAAGCCGGAGGCTTACTGGCGGAACCAGTCCTCACCGTTCCAGAGTCGAGCCCGACCTGGGTGCCGTTGGCAGCAAGTTGCCGACGGCCGGTTCTCGAGCTCGACGTTCTTCCGGTAGTACAGCGGCACTTCGACCGTCTGGTCGACGTACGCCTGCTGGAAGGTCGCCATGGCGTCGCGGATGAGCGAGAAGTCCACGTTGTTCTTCACGTCGTCCAGCGAGGCGTCCACGTCAGTGTTGCTGACCTGGGCGTCGTTGGCGCCTTCGGGGCGGAACTGGCTGCTGTGGTAGCTGAAGTAGTTGCCCAGCGGGTCGATCGACGAGCTGAACGCGTGCTCAGCAAGGTCGAAGTTGCTGCGGGCGAGGATGCACGGGGTATCGACCGTGCCCTCGTTGTAGTCGGCGAAGATGTCCGACGCCGCCACCGGGTTGATGACGCTGTCGATGCCGACCGACTTCAGCCACGAGCTGATCAGGGCGAGCGTGTCCTGGCGGACCTGGCGAGTGGTGGTGCAGAGCTCGATCTTGGCTGCGGTGCCGTCCTTCTCGACGATGCCGTCGCCATTCGTGTCTGCCCAGCCGCCGTCGGCGAGGATCTGCTTGGCCTTCTCGGGGTCGAACGTCGCCGGGGTCTGGTCCGCGTAGAACCAGGCCGACGGGCTGATGTTCGTGTTCGCGACCTGGGCGTTGCCGCCGAGGAGCCGCGTGTTGATCTCGTTCTTGTCGATCGCGTAGGCGATCGCCTCGCGAAGGGCCGGGTCAGCCGTCGGGCAGCCCGCGCCACGGTCCTGGACCGCCGCGTTGCGCGAGCAGCCGCCGGTGCCCTTGGTCTCGTCGACGGCGTCAGCCGCCGACCAGTTGGGCCGGAGGAACTCGTACAGCAGGGCCGGGATCGCGTTGACCTGGTCGCCGAGGTCCTGGACCTTCGGCAGGTCGGAGTCGGCCAGGTCGAACGCGACGTCGATCTCGCCGTTGCGGAAGCCCGCGATCATGGAGTCCGGATCGCCGTACCACTTGAACACGACGCCGTCCAGGTTTGCGGCCTTGCCCGAGGTCGCACCGACGAAGTTGTCGTTGCGCGCGAGGCGAAGCTCGGCCTGGGGCGTGACCGTGTCGAACTTGAACGGACCCGGGACGGGCAGGTTGGCGACCTCGTCGGGCCGGAAGCCCGCGCCGTTGACCTGGTCCTTGACCGGGATCTTGTCCAGGTAGTGGCGGGGCAGCGGCGCCGTCGCGAGGGTCAGGTAGCCCTCGTAGACCTTGCCGAAGTGCCAGATCATGTCCGTGTCGGACGCGCACTCGAAGTTGGTGATGTCTTCCCAGCCGGCGAGGATGACGCCGACGTTCTCGGGATCGATGACCCACTCGTGCGCGTACTTGAAGTCGTCGCAGGTGAGCGGCTCACCGTCGGACCACTTCAGGCCGTCACGAAGCTTCCAGGTGACGGTCATCGCGTCGCCGTTCTCGCCGACCGTGACGCCACCGTTCTCGGTGGTCGGGATCGGCTCGGCCGCGAGCTGCGGCACGTACTTGAAGTCGTCGCTGATCGTCAGCAGCGTGTGCCAGACGAGCGAGGCGACGTTGGCCTCGGTGACCTGGCCCAGGTAGTACGGGTTGAACTGCGTGGCTTCCTGCCAGTCACCGATGATCACGGTGCCGCCGGGGGTACCGGCTTCTGCCACATACGCGGTTCCGAACAGGTCGACTGGACCGGCGGCCGCGGACGCGGACGGGGCGGTCGACTCGGCCGGGCTCTCCGCTCCGGTCGACGGCGCTTCCGTCGACGGGGCAGGAGTGTTGCTGGTGCCTCCGCACGCTGCGACCAGAATGGTCGCACCGGCAAACAGGCCCACCAATTTCCGCATCAAGGCTCCTCCAAGCTGCGTGGGGTCGTGGGGCAATTGCTCCCCGCAGGTCGCTGGCCGCGGTTTCCCACCGACTTCGGGTCGTGCCCGGGTCTCGCAGGAAAAAGAGTGCACACACATGCACGCGCACAGCGGCCACCGGCTGCGCTGGGGGGAAAGATCGCGTACCGCCCGATATGTGTCAAATGACCTACCTCCCGGGATCCGGCCCGGAGGTCGCGGACCAGAGGTCAGGTCGCCTGACGTGCGCGCGGAACGACGTCGGTCTGGGACACCTCCTTCCAGGGTCTGAGCAATCCATCGGGATAGCGCGGCGGGACGGTCATCCCGCGCGCGGAGAACGAGGCGGTGTCAGGTGTCAGAGCGAGGTGGGCTTCGGCGAGACGCCAGCTCGCCGAGATGGGAGCAGCGGGCCGGCTCGAGCGCGTCCGTCGTCACCGGGACGCCTGTGCCGGCGCGCGGCACGACGATGAGCGCGGCGATCGCCGCCCCGGTGAGGAGGCCGCCCAGCTGGATGCGCCACGACCAGCCGGTCCGGCGGGGAACGGCCAGCGCGGCCACCCGGGCAGGGCTCGGCTGCGGGACGGCCGCGGCCCGGAGCTCGCGGCCCGCGCGGCGAAGCGCCGCGACCGTGAGCGCGAGCTCGGTGAGGTCGCGCTCGCAGGTGGCGCACGTCTCGAGGTGATCGAGCGCGGCGCCGACGGTGGGCCCGCGCTCACCCCGTTCGACGAGCGCCTCGAGGACGCCGCGATGGGGCCGGCAGGCGTGGGCGAGGCCGGTCACGAGCCACCGGCCTCCATCGCCTCGGCTTCGATGATCCGCGGCGCCTCGCCCCAGGCGCCACCGAACCGGCGGTCCTCGTTGAGGCGGACGCGCAGGTCCCGGAGGGCGTGGTGGACGCGGCTCTTCACGGTCCCCAGCGGGAGGTCGAGCGCGTCGGCGGTCTCCTGGAGGGAGCGCCCTTCCAGGTAGTACAGGATGACGACGGCCTGGTGCTTCGCCGACAGGCCGGCGATGCCCTCGCGGACGATCTGGCGGAGCTCCGTCCACTCGGCGCTCGTGTCCGGCTGCGCGCCGCTGTCGACAAGGCGCTCGGCGACGATCTCCGTCACGGGCTCGCTCGGCAGCCGGCGGCGGCCGAGGCGGCTGTAGCACAGGTTGAGGGCGACCTTGTGCAGCCATGGCAGGGGCGAGATGTCGGTACGGAGCCGGCCCCGGTGCGTGTACGCCCGTCCGAAGGTGTCCATGAGGACCTCCTCGGAAGCGCCCGGGTCGCCCGTCAGCGCCAGCGCCGCCCGATACACGGGGACGCGGTAGCGCTCGAACAGGACCGCGAACGCATCGGCGTCGTCCTGCTCGGCCATACGGCGGATCAGGTCGGCGTCCGGCGGGTCGTAGCGGGGTCTCGTGCGCGTGTCGCCGTTCAGCGGCAGGCCTCCATGCGCGTCAGCGACGCTCCCTTGCTGTGAACATACGCCCGTTCTCGCCGTGGGGTTCAATTCGAACTCGTGACGGTTTCCGGACGAACGGGTACGGGCTCAGTCCGGGCAGGGCGTCTGGACGCCGGTCATGCCGCGCCAGCGCAGGTTGGGCTGGCGGGCGGCGGTCGCCTCGTCGAGACGGCGGACCGGCGCGTCGTGCGGGGCGCCGGTGACGAGGGCCGGCTCGTCGCGCGCCTCGCGGGCGATCTCCAGGAGGGCGTCCGCGAACGCGTCGAGCGTCTCGAGCGACTCGGTCTCGGTGGGCTCGATCAGCATCCCCTCGTCGACCGTGAGCGGGAAGTAGATCGTCGGCGGGTGGAAGCCCTTGTCGATCAGCCGCTTGGCCACGTCCAGCGTCCGGACGCCGGTCGCGGCCTTGAGCGGCGCCGCGGAGGCGACGAACTCGTGCTTGCAGGCCCGGTCGAACGGGATGTCGTACGCCTCCCCCACCCGGTGCTTGAGGTAGTTCGCGGCGAGCACCGCGTCGTCGCTGACCTCGCGCAGGCCCGAGGCCCCGTGCGCCCGGATGTACGCGTACGCGCGCACGAGGACCGCGCTGCTGCCGACGAAGCTGCGCATCCGGCCGATCGAGGTGGGCCGCTCGCCGGGCGTCTCGAGCCGGTAGCCGCCGTCGTCCGCCCGGACGACGCGCGGCGCGGGCAGGAACGGGACGAGGTTCGCCTTCACGCCCACGGGCCCGGCGCCGGGGCCGCCGCCGCCGTGCGGCGTGCTGAACGTCTTGTGGGTGTTGAAGTGCATGACGTCGAAGCCGGCCTCGCCGGGCTTGAACCGCCCGAGGATCGCGTTGAGGTTCGCGCCGTCCATGTAGGCGAGCGCGCCCGCCTCGTGGGTCGCGTCCAGCAGCTCCCCGATCCGGCGCTCGAACAGGCCGAGCGTCGAGGGGTTGGTGATCATGATCGCCGCGGTCCGCGGCCCGAGCGCCGCCTGGAACGCGTCGATGTCGACGCCGCCGTCGGGCGCGGACGGGATCGTGATCGTGCGGAAGCCGGCCATGGTCGCGGTCGCCGGGTTGGTGCCGTGCGAGGAGTCCGGGACGAGGACCTCCTGGCGCTCGTCGTCGCCGCGGGACCGGTGGTAGGCGCGGATCATCATGATCCCGGTCAGCTCGCCGTGGGCCCCGGCGGCCGGCTGGAGCGTGACCGCGTCCATGCCGCTGATCTCGGCGAGCATCGCCTCGAGCTCGAACAGCAGCTCGAGCGTCCCCTGCGCGACCGCGTCGGGCGCCATCGGGTGGAGGCCCGCGAAGCCCGGCAGGCGCGCCGCCCACTCGTTGAGCTTGGGGTTGAACTTCATCGTGCACGACCCGAGCGGGTAGAAGCCCGAGTCGACCGAGTAGTTGAGGTGCGACAGGTTGACGTAGTGGCGCACGACCTCGGGCTCCGACAGCTCGGGCAGCGCGGGCGGCGTCGCGCGCCGGGCGGCGGCCGGGATGCGGTCCAGCGCGTCGGCGGGCGGGTGCGGGATCTTGCCGCCGCCACGCCCGGCGTGGCTGAGCTCGAACAGGGTGGGCTGGAGGTCGCCGCGGACGGCGGTCATCGCACGCCTCCCGCGACCGGCTCGGGTGATGCGGGTGGCGGCGCCGCGCCGGCCAGCTCCAGCCGGAGCGCGGTCGCGAACCGCTCGATCTCGTCGGGCGTGGTGACCTCGGTCGCGCACACGAGCAGCCCGTCGGCGAGCGACGGCTCGTCGGGCAGCAGGTCGGCGGTGGGGATGCCCGCGAGCACGCCGCGGTCGAGCAGCCGGGCGTGGACGGCGCGCGCATCCGGGACGCGGACGACGAGCTCGTTGAGGTACGGCGCCGCGTGGATCCGCGGGCGCGCCGGCGGCCGCGAGGGCGGACTCGAGGGCGGTCGCGTGCGCGGCACCGAGCGCCGCGACGTCGCGCAGCCCGTGGGGCCCGACCGTGGCCAGGTAGACGGACGCGGCGAGGGCGAGCAGCGCCTGGTTCGTGCAGATGTTCGAGGCGGCCTTCTCGCGCCGGATGTCCTGCTCCCGCGCGCGGAGCGTCATGACGAACGCCCGTCGCCCGTCGAGGTCGGTCGTGACCCCCACCAGGCGGCCCGGGATCTGGCGCACGAGCGCGTCCGTGCACGCGACGATGCCGAGGTACGGGCCGCCGAAGTTGAGCGGGATGCCCAGCGGCTGGCCCTCGCCGGCGGCGATGTCCGCGCCGTACTCGCCGGGCGGGGCGAGGACCGCCAGCGACACGGGCTCGATGACCGACACGAACAGCGCGCCGGCCGCGTGGGCGAGGCGGCCGACGGCCGGCATGTCCTCGAGCAGCCCGAGGATGTTCGGCTGGGCGACGACGACGCCCGCGACCGGGTGGTCCGGGTCGGCGAGCAGCCGCTCCAGCGCCTCGAGGTCGGTGGTGCCGGCGAGCGGCCCGTCCGCGATGAGCGGGATCTCGTCGGCCTGGAGCCCGGCCGCGTCGGCGTAGGTCGCGAGCGTCTCGCGGTAGTGCGGGTGGACGCCGCGCGAGACGAGCAGCCGCTCGCGCCGCGTCGCGCGGCAGGTCATGAGCGCCGCCTCGGCGGTCGCGGCGCCGCCGTCGTAGTGCGACGCGGACACGACGTCCATCGCGGTCAGCTCGGCGAGCAGCGACTGGTACTCGTAGATGCTCTGGAGCGTGCCCTGGCTGACCTCCGGCTGGTAGGGCGTGTAGGCCGTGTACCACTCGCCGCGGAGCAGCATCTGGTCGACCGTCGGCGGGCTCCAGTGGCGGTACGCGCCAGCGCCGAGGAACGAGGCGAGGTCCACGCGGTTGCGCCCGGCCAGCGCCTGGAGCCGCGCGGCGAGGTGGAGCTCGGGCTCCGGGTCGTCGAGGCGGAGCGTGCTCGCCCGGAGCGCCTCGGGGATGTCGTCGAACAGGGCGTCCACCGAGGCGATCCCGATCGCCTCCAGCATCCGGGCCCGGTCGTCGGCTACGTGCGGCCCGTACGGCATGTCAGCCCCCGGCGGTCAGCTGCTCGTAGGCCGAGGCGTCCAGGAGGGCGTCCACCTGCGCCGGGTCCGCGAGCTTGACGCGGAGCATCCAGCCTGCGCCGTAGGGGTCGGTGTTCACGACCTCGGGCGTTCCCGTGAGGTCGGCGTTGGTCTCGGTCACCTCGCCGGCGACCGGCGCGAACAGGTCGCTCACCGCCTTGACCGACTCGACGACGCCGAACGTCGCGTGCTGGTCGAGGGTCCGGCCGGTGTCGGGCAGCTCGACGAACACGATGTCGCCCAGCTGGTCGGCGGCGTACTGGGTGATGCCGACGACGGCCTCGTCACCGTCCACGCGGACCCATTCGTGATCCTTCGTGTAGCGCAGCTCGGCGGGGACCATCTGGCCGGTTCCTCCTCGGGCCGCGCGGCCGGCAGGCCGCGGACGGCAGGGCAAGCGATGGGCGAGGGCGTCAGGTGGGACGGGTGTAGAACGGCAGCGGCACGACCTCGGCGGCGACCGGGGCCCCGCGGATCTCGACGGCCAGCATCGTACCGGGTTCGGCATGGGCGGGAGCGACGTACGCCATCGCGATCGCCTCGCCCAGCGTGGGCGACATCGTGCCCGAGGTCACGACGCCGGTCGGGCCGGCCGTGTCGAGGACCGGGTAGCCGTGCCGGGCGATCCCCCGCCCCCGCAGCGCGAGCCCCACGAGCCGGCGGTCGACGCCGTCCTTGGCGACCTTCTCGAGCGCCGCCCGCCCGACGAAGTCGCCCGCCTTGCCGAGCTTGACCACCCGGCCGAGCCCCGCCTGGTACGGGTTCGTCCTGCGGTCCAGCTCGTTGCCGTAGAGCGGCATCCCGGCCTCGAGGCGGAGCGTGTCCCGTGCGCCGAGCCCGACCGGCACCATCCCGTGCGGGCGGCCGGCCTCGAGGACGCGGTCCCAGACCTCGCCCGCGGACTTGACGTCGACGAACAGCTCGAAGCCGTCCTCGCCGGTGTAGCCCGTCCGGGCGACCTGCGCGTGGACGCCGGCCACGTCCCCCTCGGCGACGCCGTAGTAGCGGATCGCGTCGAGGTCGAGGTCGGTCAGCGGCCCCAGGATGTCGAGGCTGCGCGGGCCCTGGACGGCGACGAGGCCGGTGGCGAGCGACCGGTCGTCGAGCACCGCCTTGGACCCGGCGAGCCGCTCGGCCAGCGCGTCCGAGACGACCTTCGCGTTCGACGCGTTGGCGACGACCATGAACCGGTCCTCGGCCAGGCGGTAGACGATGAGGTCGTCGAGGATGCCGCCGTCCGGGGCGCAGATCATCGAGTAGTGCGCGCGGCCCACGGCCAGCGACGGCGGATCGGTCACGAGCGCGCCCGCGAGGGCCGCGCCGGCCTCGGGCCCCTCGACGACGAGCTCGCCCATGTGCGACAGGTCGAACAGGCCGGCGGCCGAGCGGACGGCCCGGTGCTCCTCGAGGATGCCGCCGTACTGGATCGGCATCAGCCAGCCCGCGAACTCGACGATCTTCGCGCCCAGCGCCTCGTGGTGGTCGAGCAGCGGCGTCGGCGTCGGGGCGATCGGCTCGATCTCGGTCATGCCGCGCTCCCCTCCCCGTCCATCGCGAGCGGGAACGTGCCGTCCGTCGCGGCGACGCCCGCGCGGGCGACGAGCGCGCGCTCCGTCTCGAACGTCAGCAGGGAGGGCGCCTCGTCGAAGCCGATCCAGCGCACCTCGTCGAACTCGTGGTCGTGGCGGCCGAGGTCGCCGCCGGTCGGGATCATGAGGAAGTAGTGGACGGTCTTGTGGATCCGGGTCCGGCCCTGGACGAACCAGTACTCGATGGAGTCGAACCGGCGGACGATGCGGACGTCGAGGCCGCTCTCCTCGCGCACCTCGCGGATCGCGGTCTCCTCGGTCGTCTCCCGGGGGTTGGGCGTGCCCTTGGGGAGGGTCCAGGTGACCCCGTCGCGCTCGCGCTTCCGCTTGCCGACGACCAGCTGCGGCTCACCCTCGACGAACCGGATGACGATGCCACCCGCCGAGGTGGCGACGGCCTGCTTCAGGCGGGCCACGCCGGCGCCACGGAGGAGCGCCGCGGACCTCCGGCCCGCGTGTCGCTCGTCCACAGCATCGCGGACGCGGGCGCGGGTCGGCCGCTGCGGACCGGGCGGGCCGGGGCGATCGTGAGGGCGCGCCACGGGGCGCGCACCGCGGTCAGCGGCCCGACGTCCGGCCGGCGCAGCACGGTCCGGTGGGCGGAGGCCGCGGTGAACGCGGTCGAGGGACGGAGTCCGAGCTGCCGCTCCCGGGCTCTGGACGACGGATGGATGAACCGTGCCGGCCAGGCCGCGTGACGAGCGGCAATGCTGTGCTGCATGTCCGCATCGTACCGCGTCAGGGTTCGGGCGCAAGTGCGGTCCGCAGGCGTTCGGCCGCATCCGGTGACAGGGCGCCACGCCGTTCGGCGATGACCACGTCGCGGGCGAGCAGCGCCCGGTAGATCGCCATCGCGTCAGGCGCGCCGGCAGCGATCGCCTCGCGGTGCGCGGCGATCGTCCCCGCGTCGCCACGGGTCGCCGGACCCGTCAGCGCGCGGTCGATGCCGAGCGTCCGGGCATTGGCGACCGTCTGTTCCAGCAGCGGCAGGTAGATCGACAGCGCGCCCGCCTCGTCGAGGCCGAGCGCTGCGGCGACCTCGCGGATCGTGTCCAGCAGCGCGACGACGCCGCCCGCCGAGAGCACGGCCGCCGCGTGGTAGGCCGCCTTGGATCCCGGCGCCAGCCGGACAGGAACGGCCCCGATCGCCTCGGCCATCTCGCCCAGGTGCGCGGCGAGCTCGTCGTCTCCCTCGATCGCGATCGTCGCGCCCTCGAGCGCCGCGAGCGCCCGGTCGAGGTCGGCGAACGCGACGAGCGGATGGAACGCGCCCGCCTGCGTCCCGGCCGCCATGGCCGGCTGGAGCACCTCCGCGCCCAGCAGCCCGCTGGTGTGGATCATCGCCTGGCCCGCGTACAGGCGGAGGCCGCGCGCGAGCGGCTCGACGACGTCGTCCGGGACGGCGAGCACCACCAGCTCGACGTCGTCCACGAGCGCGTTCGGCTCGGCGAAGGCGCGGATCCCCGGGACGAGCTCGCGGAACCGCTCGCGGCGGCCCGGGTCCCGTGACGCGACCGCGCCCACCGGCCAGCCCGCCCGCGACAGGGCGACGCCGAGCGCCGTCCCCACCGCGCCCGCGCCGACGATCCCGACGACCGGCCGCTCGCCCGGGCCGGCGTGCGGGTGCGGGTGGACGTGATCGCTCGCGTGCTCGAGGTCGCCGTGGCGGTGGGTCGCCCCGGGCTCGCCCGGTCCCGGGCTCCGCATCGGCCGACTCCCCCACCGGTTCCCCGCCGGCGCCCGTCCGCGTGGCGGGATCGAGGTCGATGCCGTGGTGCTCCAGGTCCTGGAGCGTCTCCTCGTGCTCCTCGGCGCGGCGCTCGGCCTGGCGCTTGAGCACCTCCTCGGTCTCGTCCCAGGCCCTCACCCGGCGCCGCCGAGCGCGCGTGCGGGCGCGCTGTATGCTTCCACCCAACGAGTGTAGCGAGCGGTCCGAGGGCGCACCCTCATCGCCCGATTTCCACGATGGAGATCAGACCGTGTCCACGCCCAACGCCTTTGGCGCCCGAACATCCCTCGGCGCCGGCCTCCCCGACCTGTACCGGCTCGACGCGCTTGCCGCTGGCGCCGTGCCCCTCGGCATCGACCTCGGTCGCGCCCCGGTCACCCTCAAGATCCTGCTGGAGAACGCGCTCCGCCACGCCGGTGGCGGCATCGTCCGCGAGGACGACGTCAACGCGCTCGCCGCCTGGCGCCCGGGCGGCGCGGGCGAGGCCGAGGTGCCGTTCATGCCCAGCCGGGTCGTCCTCCAGGACTTCACCGGCGTCCCCGCGATCGTCGACCTCGCGGCGATGCGCGACGCGATGGCGGCGCTCGGCGGCGACCCGGCGAAGGTCAACCCGCTCGTGCCCGCGGACCTCGTGATCGACCACTCGGTCCAGATCGACGCCTGGGGCGGCCAGGGCGCGTTCGCGTTCAACGTCGGCAAGGAGTACGAGCGCAACGGCGAGCGGTACCAGCTCCTGCGCTGGGCGCAGACGGCGTTCCGCGACCTGCGCGTCGTGCCGCCCGGCACCGGGATCATCCACCAGGTCAACCTCGAGTACCTCGCGACGGTCGTCACGGACCGCGAGGACGAGGCCGGCCGGGTCGCCTACCCGGACACGCTCGTCGGGACCGACTCCCACACGACGATGATCAACGGGCTCGGCGTGCTCGGCTATGGCGTCGGCGGGATCGAGGCCGAGGCGGTGCTCCTCGGCCAGCCGCTGTACCAGCCGATGCCGCGGATCGTCGGCGTGCGCCTCACCGGCGAGCTGCCGCCGACGACGACGGCGACCGACCTCGTCCTGGTGATCACCGAGATGCTGCGGCGGTTCGGCGTGGTCGGCGCGTTCGTCGAGTTCGCCGGGGACGGCCTCGCGGGCCTGTCGCTCGCCGACCGCGCGACGATCTCCAACATGAGCCCCGAGTTCGGGGCGACGTCCACCCTGTTCCCGATCGACGACGAGACGCTCACCTACCTGCGGCTCACCGGGCGCTCGGACGAGCGGGTGGACCTGGTCGAGCGGTATGCCAAGGCGCAGGGCCTGTGGCGCGAGCCGGGCGACGGCCCCGAGTTCGACGCGCTGCTCGAGCTCGACCTCGGCACGGTGGAGCCGTCGCTCGCCGGGCCGCGACGACCGCAGGACCGGGTGGCGCTGTCCGGCCTCGACGACAACTTCCGCGCGGCCTTCCCGCAGACGGTCGGCGTCCCGGCCAAGCGGATCGAGGCCGGCGGGCGGACCGCCGAGATCAACCACGCGTCGGTCGCGATCGCCGCGATCACGTCGTGCACGAACACCTCCAACCCGACCGTCATGGTCGGGGCCGGGCTGCTCGCCCGCAACGCCGTCGCGAAGGGGCTCACCGTGAGCCCGGTCGTGAAGACGTCGCTCGCCCCGGGCTCGAAGGCCGTCACCGGCTACCTCGAGCGGGCCGGGCTGATGGACCCGCTCGCCACGCTCGGCTTCGCGCTCGCCGGCTACGGCTGCACGACGTGCATCGGCAACTCCGGGCCGCTCGACGAGCCGATCGCCGCCGCGGTCGAGGCGGACCAGCTGGTCGTCGCGGCCGTCCTGTCGGGCAACCGCAACTTCGAGGGCCGGATCCATCCCCTCGTGCGGGCGTCGTACCTCGCGTCGCCGCCGCTCGTCGTCGCGTTCGCGCTCGCCGGCCGGGTCGACATCGACCTCACGACCGAGCCGCTCGGGACCGCCGCGGACGGCACGCCGGTCATGCTCGCCGACATCTGGCCCTCCCCCACCGAGGTCCGCGAGGTCATCGGCGGCGCGGTGGACGCAGCAGCTGTTCCGCGAGACCTATGCGTCCGTGTTCGAGGGCGACGACAAGTGGCGCGCGCTCCCGATCCCGGAGGGCGACCGCTACGCCTGGGATCCCGACTCGACGTACATCGCCAACCCGCCGTTCTTCGAGGGCATCACCGCGGATCCCGCCCCGCTGCGCGACATCGAGGGCGCCCGCGTCCTCGCGGTGCTCGGCGACTCGGTGACGACCGACCACATCAGCCCGGCAGGCTCGATCGCGACGTGGTCGCCGGCCGGCTCATGGCTCCAGGCGAACGGCGTCGCGCCGCTCGACTTCAACTCGTACGGGGCCCGGCGCGGCCACCACGAGGTGATGATGCGCGGCACGTTCGGCAACATCCGGCTGCGCAACCGGCTGGTCGACGAGAAGGAGGGCCCGTACACGCAGCACCTCCCCGACGGCGAGCAGGTGTTCATCTACGACGCGGCGATGCGCTACCGCGACGAGGGTGTGCCGCTGCTGATCCTCGCGGGCAAGGAGTACGGCTCGGGCTCGTCACGCGACTGGGCCGCGAAGGGCACGGCGCTGCTCGGGGTCCGGGCGGTCATCGCCGAGACCTACGAGCGGATCCATCGCTCGAACCTCGTGGGGATGGGCGTGCTGCCGCTCCAGTACCTCGACGGGCAGGACGCGGCGTCGCTCGGGCTCACCGGACGCGAGTCGTACACGCTGACCGGCCTCGCGGACCTCAAGCCGCGCCAGGTCGTGACGGTCGTCGCCCGCGGTGACGACGGCACGGAGCGCCGGTTCCAGGCGATCGCCCGGCTGGATGGCCCGATCGAGGTCGACTACCTGCGCCAGGGCGGGATCCTCCCCGCGGTCCTGCGGCGGCTCGCCGCGAGCTGAGTCGCGCACATCCAGCGCTGACAACGCGAAGCCCCCGGCTGCCGCCGGGGGCTTCGACGCGTGATGGGCCCTCGGCGACCCGGGGAGGAGACCGTGCCGCGAGGTGGTGCCTCATCGCGTTCGACGCGATGACCTCGGGAGGTGTGACGGGCATGCCGGAGACGAAAAAAGGACGCGGGTCCGGATCGGTCCCGCGTCGTCGGATCGTGCGTGGTGGTGGGCGATACTGGGCTCGAACCAGTGACCTCACGGATGTGAACCGTGCGCTCTGACCAACTGAGCTAATCGCCCGAGGCTGCGCATTCTAGCGTGCCTCGCCCGCGCTGCGGGATGGCGGCATCCCGGGCGGCGGTCAGAGCTTGAGCCCGGGCCAGCGCTCGAGGATCACCTCCGGGTCGACACCCTCGATGACGATCAGCTTGGTGCGGCTCGCCGCCCCGGCGATCAGGCGGACGTCGCGCTTGGGGATGTCCAGCTCGTCCGCGAGGAGCCGCAGCAGCGCCTGGTTCGCCGCTCCCTCGATCGCCGGCGCCGCGACGCGCGCGCGCAGGATCCCATCGATCACCCCTTCGACGTGGTCGGCTCCACCACGGGGCGTCAGGCGGACGGCAAAGCGGACGTCGGTCGGACTCAGGACACCCTCAGAGCAGGGCGCGCATCACGGCGCCCAGGACGAGCAGGACGAGCAGGCCGGAGAAGTCGAACATCCCGGCCTGCGGGAGCATGCGGCGGATGGGAGCGAGCAGCCATTCCGTCATCGAGATGAGGAACCCGGCGGCCGACGTGCGACCCATCGGATCGACCCAGCTGAGGAGCAGTCGCGCGAAGATCAACAGCCATAGCACGAGCGCGAGGCCGCCGATCGTCGCCTGTACGAGGGCTCCCATGACCCGAGTCTAGCAGCGGTTGCATGAGAGCCCCGACGACGGCTCAGGCGCCCGGCGGCGGGCGCTCCCCGAACAGCGCGCGGCCCACGCGGACGATCGTCGCGCCCTCCTCGACGGCGACCGGGTAGTCATCGGTCATGCCCATCGACAGCGCCGTGACCGAGCCGCGGATCGCGCGTCCGCAGCCGCTCCCCGAGCTCCCGCAGCGCGGCGAAGGTTGGCCGCGATTCCTCCGGCACGTCGACCAGCCGGCCGATCGTCATCAGGCCGTCGACCCGGAGGTTCGGGAGGTCGAGCAGCTCCCCGAGCGCCTCGGTCACGCCGGCCGGCGTGAACCCCGCCTTCGTCGGGTCATCCGCGACGTTGACCTGGAGGAGCACGGGGAACCGCGCCCCGGGCCGCACCTCGCCGGCGATCCGGTCCAGCCGCCGGGCGAGCTCGAGCGAGTCGACGGACTCGATCACGTCGACGGCATCGATCGCCTTGCGCGCCTTGTTCGCCTGGAGCGGGCCGATGAGGTGCCACGTGCCGCCGTGCGTGCCGGCCGCCTTGTCGACCGCCTCCTGCACCCGGTTCTCGCCGAGCACCGTCAGCCCGGCATCGATCGCCGCCTGGGCCACGTCCGCCGGGTGGGTCTTGGACACGGCGACCAGCGTCACCCCCGCCGGATCGCGCCCGGCCTTCCGCGCCGCCTCCGCCGATCCGCCCGAGCACGACCGCCCGCCGCTCCTCGAACGCGCGGATCGACGACTCAGTCATGCGTCGTCACGCCAACGGTCGAGCTGGCGCGAGCGGCCTCCGGATCGTTCCTGGCAAGGCGCCGCCGAGCACGCGAGCGAGCGCACACGGGGTGCGTGAGCGAGGGAGCGCAGGCGGCAACGCCGCCAGGGGCGATCCCGGCGCCGCGCCGTTACTTCCGGCGCAGGAACGAAGGAATTTCGAGGTCGTCGGCGTCGTATGGCGACGCGGCCTTCTTCGACTCGGTGCCGACCGACCGCTCGGCGCGGACCGGCACGCGCATCGTCGCGGATCGACGTCCCGTCGCTGCTCTCCGAGCGCTGGCGCTCGAGCTCCTCGAGGAAGTCGCGGGCCGGGATCGTGGCGCCGGCGCCCGTGCCGGCCGCGACCGTGGCGGCCTGGCGGACGGATGTCGAGACGGTCTCGCGCTCGCCGGTCGTCGTGCGGGCCTGGTCCGGGCGGCGGCGGCCGTCGAAGCCGGTGGCGATGACGGTGATCATCACCTCTTCGCCCAGCCGCTCGTTGAAGCTGGTGCCGAAGATGATGTTCGCCTCGGGGTCGGCCGCGGCGCGGATCTCCTCCGCCGCCTCGGTGACCTCCCACAGGGTCAGGCTCGAGCCGCCGGTGATGTTGAACAGGATCCCCTGCGCGCCGGAGATGTTGATCTCGAGCAGCGGGCTGGCCACCGCCTGGCGGGCCGCCTCGAGCGCCCGGTTCTCGCCGGTCGCGCGGCCGATGCCCATGAGCGCCGACCCGGCGTCCTTCATGATCGTGCGGACGTCCGCGAAGTCGAGGTTGATGAGTCCGGGGACCGTGATGATGTCGCTGATGCCCGCGACGCCCTGGCGGAGGACGTCGTCGACGACGCGGAACGCGTCCACGATCGACGTGTTCTTCTGGACGACGTCGCGCAGCCGGTCGTTGGGGATCGTGATCAGGGTGTCGACCTTGGCCTTGAGCTCCTCGGCCGCCTTCTCCGCGACGAGCTTGCGCCGCGAGCCCTCGAAGCTGAACGGCTTGGTGACGACGCCGATCGTCAGGGCGCCCTGCTCCTTCGCGATCTCCGCCACGACGGGCGCGGCGCCCGAGCCGGTGCCGCCGCCGAGGCCCGCGGTGATGAACACCATGTCGGAATCGGCGAGGGCGTCCGCGATCTTGTCGCGATCCTCTTCGGCCGCACGGGCGCCGATCGTCGAATCGCCGCCGGCACCGAGGCCCCTGGTGATCTTGTCGCCGATCCGGATCTTGTGCGGGGCGTCCGACTGCAACAGGGCCTGGGAATCCGTGTTGCAGGCGATGAACTCGACGCCCATCATCTCGGCGCGAATCATCCGGTTGACGGCGTTGGAACCGCCGCCACCGACGCCGATGACGCGGATGAGGGCGAAGTTCTCGGAGTCGGACCGCAGCGGCATCGGCGCTCTCCTTAGGGTGCGCAGCAGGATGAGTGCATAGGACGGGTCACCGCTCGTCCCCTGCGAGCCGGTCCCGGTGTCCGGCGCCGCTTCGGGTCCCTCGGGCTTCCGGGGAGTATACCCGTGGCGACCACTCGCGGTCCTCGTTGAATCCCCGTATCCGGCCCGTCCAGGCGACCCGAATTTGTCGTCGCGGCGACGCTCAGCCGGCGAGGAAGCTGAGGCGGACCCGGCGCGTGGCGTTGTCCTCGTTCGGGTCGAGCAGCGTGATCGACTGCCACGTGCCCGAGCGTCAGCCGGCCGCCGACGACCGGGACCGTGAGCGACGGCGCGGCGAGCAGCGGCAGGACGTGATCGGCGCCGTGGCCGGGCGAGCCGTGGCGGTGGCCCCAGCGGTCGTCGCGGGGCAGGAGCCGGTCGAGCGCCTTGATCGCGTCCTCCTCGGAGCCCGCCCCGAGCTCGATGATCACGAGGCCCGCGGTCGCGTGCGGCACGAACACCGAGAGCAGCCCGTCCCCGCCCTCGGCGGCATCGGAGGCGAACCGGGCGCAGGCCGGGGTGAGGTCGGTGAAGCCGCGGTCGCGCCCGGTGCGGACCTCGAGCTCGATCGAGCGCACGGGCAGGAGGGCCTCGGCTACGGGAAGATCGAGCGGATCGCGTCGCGGATGCGGCCGATGCCGCCGCCACCGGGCGCCGATTCGTAGCGCATCGGCTCGTCCGCGGAGATCACGTTGGCGCCCCAGCGGAGCAGGCCGACGCAGGTCGAGTAGGACGGATCCTGGATCGTGTCGACGAGGCCGCCGATCCCGGACGGGCCCGCGACGCGCACGGGCATCTGGAGGACCTCGCGGCCGAGCTCGGCCGTGCCCGCGAGCTGCGCCCCGCCGCCGGTGAGGATGATCCCCGCCGGCAGCATGCCGTGGCCGCTGCGGGCCATCGCCTGGCGCACGAGCTCGAAGGTCTCGCGCATCCGGGCCTCGATGATCCGGCACAGCTCCTCGCGGCTCACCGTGCGGCCGGCATCCTCGCCGAGGACGGAGACGCTGATCTCCTCGTCGATGATGTCCCGGAGGTCGCAGGTCCCGTGGCGGACCTTGAGCTCCTCGGCGACCTGGAGCGTCGTCTTGACGCCGATCGCGACGTCGTTGGTCACGTTGTTGCCGCCGACCGGCAGGACGGAGGTGTGGAACGGCGACCCGTCCGCGAACAGGGCGAGGTCGATCGTCCCGGCGCCGATGTCCGCGACCGCGACCCCCAGCTCCTTCTCGGTCTCGGTGAGGACCGCCTCGGCCGACGCGAGCCCGTCGACGACGAGCTCGTCGATCTTGACGCCGGCGAGCTGGACGCACTTGGTGAGGTTCTGGACCGCGGTGGCGGAGGCGGACACGATGTGCGCCTCGACCTCCAGCCGCAGGGCGCTCATGCCCAGCGGGTCCTTGACGCCTTCCTGGCCGTCGACGGTGAACCCGCGCCGCTCGACGTGGAGCACGTCGCGGTTCGACGGGATCGACACGGCGCGCGCGACCTCGATCGCGCGGTTGATGTCCTCGCGGGTGACCTCGCGGTGGTGCGCGGTGACGGCGACCTGGCCGGTGGAGTTGAGGCTCTCGACGTGCTGCCCGCCGACGCCGACGAAGGCGCGGTCGATCTTCCAGCCGGAGAGCCGCTCCGCGCGCTCGACCGCATCGGCGATCGAGCGGACCGTCTGGTCGATGTTGACGACGACGCCCTTCTTGAGACCCGAGGCCGGCACGGTGCCGTGGCCCATGATCGTCAGGCGCCCGTCCCGGCTGACCTCGCCGATGAGCGCGCAGACCTTCGACGTGCCGACGTCGATGCCGACCAGGACCGCTTCCCGTTCCACCAGCTGTCGTCCCTCGCTGCATGTGCGCGGCGGTTCGGTGCCGCCGCGTCGAGCCTAGATGAAGTGGCGCCGGATGAGTGCGACGTTGTTGAAGATCCGGAACCCGAAGTTGATGAGGGCGACGAGGTAGAGGTCGAGGCTCAGCCGGTCGCCGATGAACGTGAGCAGCACCGCCACGATCGCGTTCGTGAGGAAGCCGCTGATGAAGATCCGGTTGTCGTAGACCCCGTCGAGCTCCGCGCGGACCGCGCCCAGGACCGAGTCCAGTGCGGCGAGGATCGCCACGGCCGAGTAGCGCGAGAGCTCGTACGAGACGTTGACCTGAAGGAGGATTCCCGCGATGACGCCGACGAGGAGACCCACGAGGGGCAGGAGCACGGGCGGGCAGCCTCCGTCCGGATGAACGCTCCGGTGAGGATACCCGACGGCGAGGTCACGGCTTGGGGCTGTCGGAGGGTTGTGGGCGTCCGGCGCGGGATCCACGTCCCGCTGTCCTCGTCGGCGAGGATCACCCGCTGGACATCCGCCTCGTCGTTCGCGAGCAGGAGGCTCCGCAGCAGCCGGACCTGGCCGGGGATGAGCTCGGTCGTGCGCAGCGTCGGGGTGTAGAAGCCGAAGATGGCGTTCCAGCCGTCGGGCTCGCCGTGGAGCACGTAGCCGTTCTCGTCGTCGATCCGGACCCCGACGGCGTCGCCGCCGCTGCCGACGTCGGCCGGCGCCAGCGAGCCGAGCCGGAGGGCGGCGTCGAGCGTCACCGGGTCGAGCGTGTCCCCCACCCCGAGGTAGACCGACGCGGCGCGGTGGTCCGTGACGAGCGGCAGCTGCTGCGGCGGCCTCGGGCGGGTCGTCGCCCAGCTCGCCGAACAGCGTGCCGCCTGCGTCGACGAGGAACCGGCGCGTCCCCACGGCCCAGGCGAGCAGCGCCTCCCGCTCCGCGACGGCGACCTCCACCCGGTCCGGGAGCGCGACGCTGACCTCGGCGCCCGCGACGGCGGGGATCTGCTCGATCCGCTGCTCGAGGTCGTCGGTCCCGAGCGTGAACACGTTCTGGCCCTCGGGCACGGCGAGCGCGGCACGGATCGCGTCCTCGCTCGTCCAGGTGTTGCCGCTCACCGTCGTCGTGCGCGCGACGAACGCGTCCGAGGCCATCGCGCCGTACAGCCCGCCGGCCGCGACGAGCAGCGCGAGCGCCGCACCAGCCCGGACGGGCGTGAGGATCCCGGCCGAGGCGCGCTTGACGGGCTTGGTCCGGCGCACGCCGCCGCCAAGCCGCGCGCCGGGACGGAGCGCCGACGGCTTCGGGCGCACGGACCGCCGATCCGATCGGCTTGCGGGGGCTGGGCTTGCGGCCGACCATCGTCAGCGCGGCAGGTCGGCGGCGGTGAGCCGGTGGCGGACGCGGCCCGCATGCCGCTCGAGGGCGAGATCGACGACCCGCCGGCAGACGGCCCCGAAGTCGTAGCCGCCGGACGCGGGCATCGTCGGGAACAGGCTGATCGGCGTGAAGCCCGGGATCGTGTTGATCTCGCTGATCACGAGCTCCTCGCCCGCGAGCAGGAAGTCGATCCGGGCGAAGCCCTCGCAGCCGCACGCCCGATACGCGTCGCGGGCGAGCTTGAGCAGCGTCGCGCGCTGGACCGGCGTCACCTCCGCGGTGGTCGTCGTCTGGGACAGGCCCGGGGTGTACTTCGCCGCGTAGTCGTAGAACTCGTGACCCGACAGGATCTCGCCCGGGCCGTACAGCTCGAGCGCGTCGGGCTCGTTGCCGATGACGGCGACCTCGACGTCGCGCGCGCCCGCGAGGTACCGCTCGACGAGGGTGACGTCGTCGAACCGGAACGCCTCGTCGAGCGCGGCGGCCCGCTCGTCCGGGCCGTGGGCGAGCGTCATCCCGACCGAGCTGCCGAGGCCCGGCAGGCTTGACCATGAGCCGCGGGTCGCCCGTGCCGGCGGCGAACGCCTCGAGCTCCGTGAGCACGCCGTCGGGGTCGCGTGCCCAGCGCGCCGCGCGGACCTCGCGCCAGTCGGTGACCGGCAGCCCGAGCCCGCGGACCAGCCGCTTGAACACGGCCTTGTCCATCCCGATCGCGCTCGCCGTCACGCCCGAGCCCGTGTACGCGAGCCCGGCCGCCTCGCACAGCGCCTGGACGGTCCCGTCCTCGCCGAACGGCCCGTGGAGCGCGAGGAACACGACGGGCTGCGGCCGTTCGCCGGCGATCGCCTCGAGGGCCTGGCCGGCCGGGGTCGGTCCGGTCGCGCCCAGCGCGGCCGGGTCGTCGTAGGCGGCCTGCGGCCGGCCGTCGCGGCGATGGTCGTCGGGGAGGCGCCACCAGCCGCCGTCGAGGTCGAGGTACCAGCAGCGCACCGGGTAGCCGGACGCCCGCAGCGCGTCGGCGATCGCCGACCCGGACACGATCGAGACGTCGTGCTCCGCGGACGGGCCGCCGAACGCGACGGCGACCGGCGTCTCGGCGGGGACGTGGCCCAGCGGCGGCACGGCCATCAGGCGGCCTCCTCCCAGCCGGCCCAGTCGCCGACGAACTCGATCTCGAACCGGAGCTCGATGCCGTGCGCCTCGCGCACCCGCGCGCGGACCAGCTCGCCCAGCCGGCGCACGTCCGACGCCGAGCCCTTCTGGTCGTTGGTGATGAAGTTCGCGTGCTTCTCGGACACGACCGCGCCGCCGATCCGCGTCCCCTTGAGGCCGAGCTCGTCGATCAGCCGGCCGGCCGAGTCCCCGTCGGGGTTGCGGAACACCGACCCCGCCGACGGGATGCCCAGCGGCTGGTGCGTCTGGCGCCAGCGGCGGATCTCGTCGAGGCGGCCCTTGATGACGTCCGGGTCGGCGGGCTGGAGCAGGAACGTCGCGCCCATCACGATCTCGGCCGGACCGCCGGCAGGCAGCGGCTCGGCGTCCTTGAAGCGGCTGTCGCGGTAGGCGAACCGGAGCTCGGCGGCGGGCACGACGTGCTCCGAGCCGTCCGCCAGCAGGACCGTCGCCGACTCGAGCACCGACGCGGTCTCGGCGTCGTGCGCGCCGGCGTTCGCCCACACCGCGCCGCCGACCGTGCCCGGGATCGCGAGCCCGTACTCGAGCCCGGTGAGGCCCGCCTTCTGCGTCTCGGTCGCCGCCCTGGCCATCGCGACGCCGGCCCCGGCGTGGTACCGGGCGCCATCGATCCGCGCACCCTCGGCCCGGTCCTGGATCACGAGGCCGCGGATCCCCGCATCCGCGATGACGATGTTCGAGCCGCGGCCGAGCAGCGTGTACGGGATCGCGCGCGACCGCGCGAACTTCACGAGCGCCCGCAGCTCGAACGGGTTGTGCACGACGGCGAACAGGTCGCCCGGGCCGCCCACGCGCATCGTCGTGAACCGCGCCGAGCGGCTCGTCGCGCGACGTCTTGACGCCGATCCGGCGCTGGATGTCGGTGCCGATCGCGAAGGCGTCGAACGCGGGCGTCGCGGCGGGAGCGGCAGGGGTCACGGGCCGCATCGTCGGTCACGGGCGCCTCCCTCGCGCGGTCGCCTCGATCTCGGCCGCATCCGGCAGCGACTCCCCCAGCGCGACCGCAAGCACGAGGTCCGCGACTGCATCGGCGGCATTGGGACGCGCCAGCTCGCGCGCGGCGGCGGACATCGCCGCGTGCCGCGAGGGATCGGCGAGCAGCCCGGCAACCTCGAGCAGCCGCTCCGCGTCGAAGTCCTCGTCCTCCACCAGGATCGCGGCCCCGGCCTCGGCGAACGCCTCGGCGTTGCGGCGCTGGTGCCCGGCCGCGTGCGGATACGGGACGATCGCCGTCGGGAGCGCGAACGCGGCCGCCTCGGCGAGCGTCGAGGCACCGGCCCGCCCGACCGCGAGGTCCGCGGCGGCGAGCGCGGCCGTCATGTCGTCGTGGAGGAACGGGAACGGGCGGTACCGGTCGCGCAGGTCCTGGGGCAGCGTCTCGCGCGCGGCGACCGCGGCGGCGTACGCCCCCTCGCCCGTGACGTGGACGACGCGCACCCGCTCGACGAGCCGCGGCAGCGCCTCCAGCACGGCGTCGTTGATCCGGCGCACGGCCTGCGACCCGCCGAACACGAGCAGGATCCGCTCCCCGCTCCGGCCGCCGAACCGCTCGCGTGCCTCGTCGACGTCGATGCCCCCGAGGGCCCGGATCGGTGTCCCCGTCACGTACGCGCGCGGGTGGGCGAGGGCGGTGGCGGTCTCCTGGTGGCTCACCGCGAGGACGGTCGCGCGGGCGGCGACGAACCGGACGGACCGGCCGGGCACGACGTTGCCCTCCCAGAGCACGCTCGGGATCCGGAGCACGGTCGCGGCGAGCAGCGTCGGGATCGCGACGTAGCCGCCGGTCGTGAAGATCGCGGCCGGGCGCCGGAGGAGCAGCAGCCCGAACGCCTGCGGGACGGACAGGCCGAGCCGGACCGGGTCGAGGACGAGGTGGATGTCGCGGGCGGCCGAGCGCAGGGAGCGGAGGAGCAGCCGCGTCAGCGGGATGCCCGCGGCGGGCACGATCGCCCGCTCCAGCCCACGGTGCCCGCCGACCCAGCGGAGCTCAGGGGCGCCGGCTCGAGCGCGGAGCGACCGGGCGACGGCGAGGGCCGGGTAGATGTGCCCGCCCGTGCCCCCGCCCGCGATCAGCAGGCGCATCGTTCCAGGTTCCTTTCTCGACCGTCTCCCTCGACACGGAGAGCAGGATGCCCACCGCCGCGAAGCTGATGATCAGCGACGAACCGCCCGCCGAGACGAACGGGAGCGGGATGCCCGTGACCGGGATGAGCCCGACCACGACCCCGATGTTGATGAACGCCTGGAGACAGATCCAGGCCGTGATCCCGGCCGCGAGCAGCGCCCCGAACGTGTCCGGTGCCCCGAGCGAGGTCCGGATGCCGAGGTAGCCGAAGGCGAGGAACAGCACGATCACGAGCCCGCCCCCGAGCAGGCCGAACTCCTCGCCGACGATGGCGAAGATGTAGTCGTTGAACGCGTTGGGGAGGAACAGCCCGCCGGCGAGGCGGCTCTCGCCGAGCCCCGCGCCGAGCAGCGCCGCCGAGCGCGAGCGCGAGATAGCCCTGGATGCTGTGGAAGCCGATGCCCACCGGGTCGGCCCACGGGTCGAGCCAGGCCGTGATCCGGTCCATCTGGTAGCCGCGCAGGAACATGAGCGCGACCATCGGGACGGCCGCGAGCCCGAGCGCCACGAGATGGAGGACGTTCGCGCCCGCGAGGAAGAACATCGTGAACGCGGTGAACGCGAGGACCGACGAGGTGCCGAGGTCGGGCTCGAGGAGCACGAGCACGACCACCGGGACGACGATCACGAGGAACGGCACGGTCCCGCCGCGCAGCCCGCGGATGGCGCTCCCCCGCTTGGCGAACCAGTGCGCGAGGTAGACCACGAGCGCGAGCTTCATGAACTCGGCCGGGTGGACCGCCGGCAGCGGCCCGATCTTGAGCCAGCGCGCGGAGCCGCCGACCTCGATGTTGATCGCGGCGATGAACACGAGGATCAGGCCCGCGACGCCGACGAGGAACATCGGGATCGAGGCGACCCGCAGCCAGCGGTAGTCGACCCGCATCATCACCAGCATCGCGACGATGCCCAGCGACGCCCACAGGATCTGCGGCCCGACGATCGCGAACGTGTCGTCGCGCTGCAGGAACGACTTGATCGCGGACGACGAGTAGACCATCAGGATGCCGATGGCCGCGAGGGCGACGATCGCGACGAGGATCCCGTACTCGGGCTCGTGCCGCTCGCGCTGGAGGGTCGTCTTCGGCCGTTCGCGGGTGGGGCTCCGGAGCGAGGTGAGCGGCGTCGTGGCCATCAGCCGGACTCCCCTGCGAGCCGCGCCACCGAGGCGACGAACGCGCGGCCGCGCGCGGCGTAGTCCTCGAACATGTCGAACGACGCGGCCGCGGGGCTCAGCACGACGGTCGCGACGGATCCCTCCGCGCGGTCGAGCAGCGCCTCGCGCGCGAGCCTGTACGCGGTTGCCACCGCCTCGTCCATCGTCGCGGCGCGCTCGGTCCGCGCGAGGCCGGCGTCGCGGAACATGGCCTCGAGCGTCGGGCCGCTCTCGCCGATGAGCACCGCGGCCTCGGCGGTCTGCCCGACGACCCGGGCGAGCTGCGTGAGGTCGACGCCCTTGTCGCGGCCGCCGGCGATCAGCACCACGGGCGCGGGGAACGCGCGCAGCGCCGCGATGACCGCGTCGGGCTGCGTGCCCTGGGAGTCGTTGACGAACCGCACGCCGTCGACGAGCGCGACCGACTGGAGCCGGTGCTCGACGCCGGTGAACGCCGCCGCCGCCCGCCGGATCGCGTCCGGCGCGATCCCGAACAGGAGCCCGACGGCGATCGCGGCCAGCGCGTTCGACACGTTGTGGGCGCCCGGGATGCCGAGCTCGTCGACCGGCATGATGCCGCCGCCGGGTGCCGTCATCGCCGTGCCGCCGCCCGCGATCGGCAGGCGCTCCACGGCCGCGGCGACGATCCAGCCGTCGACGACCCCGAGGCCACCCGGCACCGGGCGGTCGACGCGGTACAGCACGGCCGGCGCGGTGCCGAGCCCGGCATACCCGCCGACGACCGGGTCCTCGAGGTTGAGCACGAGCGCGCCATCGGGGTCGACCAGCTCGGCGAGGCGGCGCTTGACCCGCCGGTAGGCCTCGATGCTGCCGTGGCGGTCGAGGTGGTCCGAGGTCACGTTGGTGTAGACGGCGAGCGTCGTGCCGCGCGACAGGGCCGGCAGCTGGAGCTCGGACAGCTCCACGACGACCCGGTGGTCCGGCGTCAGCTCGGGCAGGCGCTCCACGAGCGGCGTGCCGATGTTGCCGCCGAGGATCGCCGGGTGGAGCGGGTCCGCGGCGAGGATCGCGTGCGCGAGGGCGCTCGTCGTGGTCTTGCCCTTCGTCCCGGTGACGCCGATCGTCGGCGAGGGGCACAGCCGCAGGAACAGGTCCGACTCGGACACCAGGGCGGGCACGGACGAGTCGCCACCGGCGCGCGCCGCGACGAGCGCCTGGAGCTGCGCCCGGAGTCGCGGCTCGGTCGTCGGGTAGTCCGGCGTGATCGAGGGCGACGTCGCGACGAGCGCCGCGCCCGCCCAGGTCGACGCCGGGTCCACGTCCGGCCCGAGGCGCAGCTCGACCTGCCTGTCGTCGAGCTGCGCGATCGAGCCGTCGAGCGCCGCCGCGTCGCGGCCGTCGTAGACCGTGACCCGGGCGCCCATGTCGTGGAGGAAGCGGGCGAGCGCGATGCCGCTGCGGGCGAGCCCGAGCACCGTCACCGGCCGGCCGGCGAACGCGCCCGCGAGCACGTCGTCGAGCGTGAGCGTGTCGAGGTCCACCGGCGTCGTCGTCATCGTCGTCACTGCAGCCCGCCGATGGAGGCGAGGAACAGGGTCACGCCGAGGAGGCCGGACAGGATCCCGACGATCCAGAACCGGAGCGTGATCTTCTCCTCGTCCCAGCCGCCCAGCTCGAAGTGGTGGTGGAGGGGCGCCATCCGGAACACGCGCTTGCCGCCGCTGAGCTTGAAGTAGCCGATCTGGATGATGTCCGACATCGTCTCCACGACGAAGATCAGCCCGATCAGCGGGAGCACGAGGATCTGGCCCGTGATCAGGGCGATGACCGCGAGCGTCGCGCCGAGGGACAGCGAGCCCGCGTCGCCCATGATGACCTGCGCCGGGTGGACGTTGAACCACAGGAACCCGAGCAGCGCCCCGATGATCAGCGCGCACAGGAAGGCGATGTTCGGCTGGGCCGGGACGTTGAGCAGCGCGATGATCATGAACGACACGAACGCGAACGCGAGCGTCCCGCCCGACAGCCCGTCGAGGCCGTCGGTGATGTTCACGCCGTTGGACGCCGCCACGATCGCGAACGCGCCGAACGCGACGTAGAGCCACGGATCGATGGCCACGTCGCCCACGAACGGCACCCGGATGCCGGTGATCTGGTACGTGCTCTGGATCTGCCACGCGACGAACAGCGCCACGACCGTCTGCCACAGCAGCTTCTGGCGGACCCTGATCCCCTCCCCCGTCCGCGCGTTGAGGTAGTCGTCGACCGCGCCCAGCAGGCCGACGAGGGCGAGCGTCGCGATCGGGGCGATGACGCCGCCCTGCAGCGGCCAGCGGAGCAGGAGGAAGATGCCGAGGACGACGAGGATGATCAGGAGGCCGCCCATCGTGGGCGTCCCCCACTTGATCATGTGGCTCTGCGGGCCCTCCTCGCGGATCTGCTTGCCGAACCGGAAGTGCCGCAGCAGCCGGATGTACGGCGGCATGAGGATCACGACGAGGGCGAACGCGAGCAGCAGGCCCTGGATCAGCTCGAGGGTCATCGGGCGGGCTCCACGCCGCCGAGCGCCGCGACCAGGCCGTCGACGACCCGCTCGAGCTCGATGCCGCGCGACGCCTTGACGAGCACGACGTCACCCGCGACGAGCTCGCCGCGCAGCGCGTCGACCGCGGCGGCCGGATCGGCGACGACGGTGATCGGCGTCACCCGCCAGCCCGGCGGCGAGCGCGCCCTCCACGATCCCCGCCGCCTCGCCATCGGGACCGCCGTCGACCACGACCAGCCGGTCGAGCATCGCGCCGGCGGCCTCGCCGGCCTCGAGGTGGCCCGCGTCGTGCGCCGTGCCGAGCTCGCGCATCGCGCCGAGGACCGCGACATGGCGGCCGGGCAGGCCCGACAGCAGCTCCAGCGCCGCGGTCACGGACGCGGGCGAGGCGTTGTACGCGTCGTCGACGATGACGACGCCGCCCGCGCGCAGCACCACGGAGCGGTGCTCGGCGCGGGAGCCCGCGCCCGAGCCCGGGCACGATCTCGTCGAGCGTCATGCCGGCGGCGAGCCCGGCCGCCGACGGCCGCCAGGGCGTTGTGGACCGCGAGCCGGCCGAGCCCGGGGATCGAGACGTCGCGGTCGCCCGCCGGTGTCACGAGGCGGAACCGCATGCCCTCGAACCCGAGTCGAGACGACCTCGTCCGCCCGCACGTCGGCGTCCGGCGCGAAGCCGTAGGTTCGTACGCGCGCGCGCGTGCGAGGCCCCATCCGGCGGACCCGTGGGTCGTCGGCGTTGAGGATGGCGACGCCCCCGTCATCGGCGGTCGGCAGCGCCTCGACCAGCTCGGCCTTCGCGTCCTCGATCGCGTCGAGCGACCCGATGCGCGACAGGTGGACCGGCTGGACGGCGGTGACGATCCCGATCGACGGCTGTCCGATCGCCGCGAGCTCGCGGATCTCGCCCCCGGTGTACATGCCCATCTCCAGGACCGCGGCCTCGTGGGCCGGGCCCGAGATCGAGCACGGTGAGCGGCATGCCGACCTCGTTGTTGCGGTTGCCCTCCGTGCGCAAGGTCGCGAACCGACGCTCGAGGACACCCGCGACGGCCTCCTTCGTCGACGTCTTGGCGATGCTCCCGGTGACGCCGATGACGAGCGGCGAGAAGCGCCGGCGCCACGCGGCGGCCGTCGCGTGCAGCGCCGCGGAGCGTGTCCGGGACGAGCACGACCGTCACGTCCCCGAGCGTGTCGAGCGGCGGCTCGTCGGCCAGCGGCTCGCGGCTCACGAGCAGCGCGGAGGCGCCGGTCGCGGCGGCCTGGCCGAGGTAGCGGTGGCCGTCCGTCCGCTCGCCGGGCAGCGCGATGAACAGGCTGTCGGGCGTCACGAGCCGGGAGTCGACGGCACCGCCGCGGATCGGGCGGTCACTGCGCCGGAGGAGGCGCCCGCCCGTCGCCCGGACGAGGTCCTCGGCGGTCATCGACGGGGCGGGATCGGCGGCGCCGGCGGGACGCGCGGGCGAGCCGGGGATCGGCGACCGTCCGGGTTCCGTCACGGCGTCGAGTGTCGCACAGGCGGCGGTCACGGGTAGCTCGTCGTGGACGTCGTCGGGAGCGTGCGGTCCTCGGGGATGAGGTCGGGGGTGCTGATCGCGTCGTGCGCGATCCGCCGGAACAGCTCGAACGACATCACCGGCATCTCGAGCTGCCCGACCCGGACGACGGTCGGCGTCCCCTCCTCGATGCGCACCGCGACCACGAGGTCGGGGCGGCCCTTCTCGCGCGCCGATGTAGCCGATGAACGAGTAGTTGAACTTGTTGATCTTCCAGGCCTTCTTGTCGGCGTCCCAGATCTGCGCGGTGCCGGTCTTGCCGCCGACGTCGTAGCCCGGGATCTGCGTCCGGTCGCGGTAGAAGTCGACCGTGTCGATGACGTTGCGCATCAGCTTGACCAGCGTGCTCGACAGCTTCGGGCTCATCACCCGGCCGCGCGACACCGGCTCCACGGTCTCGCGTCGCCGACCTGCTTGACGAGATGCGGCCGGACCAGCACGCCGCCGTTGACCATCGCGGCGTACGACTGCGCGAGCTGCATCGGGGTCACCGCGACGCCCTGGCCGAACGCGCCGTTGGCGAGGTCGATCTGGCGCCACTTCGTCCTGGCCGGGTCGCGCAGCAGGCCATCGACCTCGTGGGCGACGTCGAGGCCGGTCTTGGCGCCGAACCCGAGGCGGGTCCAGGTCGAGAACAGCTTGCGCGCCGCCTCGTCCGTCGTGCGCCCGAGCTTGAGCGCGACCTTGGCGGCGACGACGTTGCGCGAGTACGCGATCGCGTCCTTGAACTTCATCGGTGCCCATGCCCTTGCGGTTCGCGTTGTCGATCTTCGCCTTGCCGCCGTCGAGGCGGAGCGTGCCGACGTCCTTGAACCGCGTCGACAGCGTCACGGTCCCGTCGCCCAGGGCCGCGGTCGCGGTCATCATCTTGAACACGGAGCCCGGCTCGTAGACGGTGGACACGAGCGGGTCGACGAACCGGCCGGGCTCGGTCGCGCCGACCGCCTGGTAGTCGTTCGCGTCGTACGACGGGTAGCTGCCGTAGGCGTAGATCTCGCCGCTGTACGGGTCCATGACGACGGCGGACACCCGCTTCGCGCGGTCGGCGATCCACGTGGCGAGGAGCTCCTGCTCGACCGCGACCTGGAGCCCCGCGTCGATCGTCAGGAGCAGGTCCTCGCCGGGCGCCCCCGGCTGGATCACCGACGACGAGTCGGGCACCTCGTTGCCCGCGGCATCGCGCTGCGCCGCGACGATCCGCGGCGTGCCGGCGAGCCGGTCCTGGTAGTACTGCTCGACGCCGTACTGGCCGGTCGCCCTCGCGGTTGACGAACCCGAGGAGGTGCGCGGCGAGCGACGTCTTCGGCCCGCCGCCCGGCTGCGGGTAGAGGCGCTCCTGCTCCGGCTCGAGCAGCAGGCCGGCGAGCGCGGGCTGGTCGCCCGCCGAGAGCTCGCGGATGCGGTCGGACAGCTTCGCGTCGAGGCCGCGCGCGAGCACGACGTACTCGCGATCCGAGGTCATCCGGGTCCGCAGGTTGATCGGCGGCCTCGCCCTGGAGGGCGAGCAGCGCCGACCAGCGCGTCGGCCACCGCGATCCGGCGCTGCGGGGTCAGCAGCCTGGGGGTCGCGGCCAGCCGGTCCCGCTGGACGGACGTGGCGAGCACGACGGTTCCGGTCCGGTCGTAGATCGCGCCGCGGTCGGGCCGGCAGCTCGACCGTCATCGACGACTGCCTGACGCGCCATCGCCGACAGCTCGTCGCGCCGGAGCACCTGCCAGTAGGCGAGCCGCACGCCGAGCGCGCCCGCCACGACGACGAAGCACGAGCAGCAGGATGATCGCGCGGGCGCGGGAGTCGGTCCGGCCCAGCATCGAGTCGATGGGATCTCTAGCGGGCGGGGACGACGAGCAGGCTCGGGCAACGGGCCGAGTCCCGACTGGATCGCGTGCTTGCGGATGGCGGGTGCCTTGCCCAGCCGGTTCAGCTCGTTGCGGAGGTCGCTCGGCACGAGCCTCGAGGCGCTGCTGCTGGGTGGCCAGACGGTCCACCTCGTAGCCGGTCGCGGACACCCGGATGTCCTGGGACAGCGAGAAGAACGCGCCGGCGAACGCCACCGCGATCGCGGCCAGGAGCACGGACATGCGTGACGGGCCGCGCCGCGCGCGGACCGCGGCGCGGACCCGACGACGCGGCATCGTGACGGAGATCGCCGCCGCGCCCACGTCGACCCTCGGCCGGCGCGGCAGGACGACGGTGCGCTGGCGCGCGCCCTGGTAGACCGCCATCCCCTACTCGCCGATCGCGTAGTGGAGGCGGGGCGTGCGCGGATCGAGGAACGAGAACCGGTCGGCGACGGCGTCCAGCGCGGGATCGTCCATGTCCATGGACTCCGGCTGGTACTCGCGCTGGCGCCGCTCGTGCAGCTCGTGCTGACGGCGGCCGTAGGTCTTGCGACGGTTGCCTGATGGCGCTTGCTCACGGAACTCCTCCTCCGTGAACCGGGGGGCCGGCTCCTGCCGGGTGTCGACGGGCTGATGGGGTGCGCGCGTCGGCGGTCTGGCGGATCCTTCCTCCTCGTGCTCGATCAGGCGGCGAGCCGCTCGGCGGCTCGGAGCCGCGCGCTGCGGGCGCGGGGGTTGGCGTCGATCTCGGCGGCGGTCGGGCGTCATGTCCTGCGGTCACGAGGCGGAGGCGCGGCTCGCGGCCGCAGACGCAGACCGGGGCCTCGGGCGGGCAGGTGCAGCCCCGCCGCTCGGCGTTGATGAACCGCTTGACGATCCGGTCCTCGAGCGAGTGGTAGGACAGGACGACGAGGCGGCCGCCCGGCCGCAGCAGGTCCATCGCCGCGGCCAGCGCGTCCTCGAGCGCGTCGAGCTCCTCGTTGACCGCGATCCGGAGCGCCTGGAACACGCGCGTCGCAGGGTGGATGCGGCGGTGCTGGCGCGGGTTGACCGGGATCGATCCGCTCGATGAGCGACGCGAGGTCCTCGGCG
Organism: uncultured Chloroflexia bacterium; assembly: GCA_963763075.1. GTDB lineage: Bacteria > Chloroflexota > Limnocylindria > Limnocylindrales > CSP1-4 > CAIXZV01. The sequence goes on from CAVXNF010000008.1 coordinate 235,806, forward strand.
GTCTCGATCGGCTGCGGTGGCCCGGGCGGCGACGATCGCCTTCGCGATCCGCCACGCGGACGGCTCCTCGCCGTACTTGCGGAACAGCGCCGCGAGCTCGTCGGCCGACGAGGGTCGCGATGAGGTCCGAGGCGGGGACGCCGCGCGTCGTGTCGAAGCGCATGTCGAGCGGGCCGCCGGCCCGGAAGCCGAAGCCCCGCTCGCGGTCGGCGAGCTGGAACGAGCGACAGGCCGAGGTCGAACAGCATCCCGTCGACCGCCCCGAAGCCCGCCGCCGGCGCGACCTCGGCCAGCTCGCGGAAGTTCGACCGGCGCAGGACGAGCCGGTCGCCGAACCGCGCGAGGCGGATGGCGACCCGGTCGATCGCGGCCTGGTCGGCGTCGAGCCCCAGGACGCGGCCGTCGGGGCTGGCGGCCTCCAGGATCCGCTCGGTGTGCCCACCGCCGCCGACCGTGGCATCGATCTGGAGGCTGCCGGGCATCGGGGACAGGGTCCCGAGGACCTCGTCCGGCATGACCGGCAGGTGCCCTTCCTCCATCACTCCTCCATCGGTCGGTTGCGGATCCCGAGCGGACCCTGGAAGCGCATGTGGTGCGACGTCAGATCCCCAGACCGGCGATCGCGTCGGTGAAGGCCTCGGCCCTCGAGCGCCTGGCTGTAGGTCTCCCAGCGCGCCGGGTGCCCAGACCTCGGCGTGGTCGCGGGAGCCGAGGACCAGCGCCTCGTGCTCGAGGCCGGCGAAGCGCCCGCAGGTTCCCCGGGACGAGGACCCGACCCTGGCGGTCGAGCTCCGTCTCGAAGGCGCCGGCGAACAGCTGTCGCTGCAGGAGCCGCGCGTTCGGGATCGGTCATGGGCAGGCCGCCGACCTTCGTCGCCAGCTCCTCCCATGCCGCCATCGGAAAGATCGCGAGGCAGGTGTCGAGCCACCGCGCGACGACGACGCTCCCGGCGAGCTGCGCGCGGAAGCGCGACGGGACGGCGAGCCGTCCCTTGTCGTCGACCGCATGCCGGTACTCGCCGGTGAACACCGATCCCAGCCTCTCCCTGACGTCGGATGGCGCCTGTGGACCGATCAACCGGGGCTCCGCCACCTCACGGCACATTCCCCACTTTCCACCACTTTGCGCCACTTCGGGGCATCATAGCGCGCGGATTCCCCCCGTCAATGCGTTTTCTGCAGATCGCGGCCAGTGGCTCCGGGACGGCAGTCACCGCGGCCGGCCGGCTCGGCGCATCGGCGGACGACGTCCGGCCGGAGCGCCATCGGTCGGCCGGCATCGCGTACCGCCCCGGTGAGTGGTACGCCTCGGCAACGCCTCAGGGCCTTCACGCACGGGTGCGTGCACGCGCCGAGCGCGTACCACTCACGCATCGGTACGACGGTGGAGCGACGACGGGCAGGCGGCCGGACGCGTCGCGCGGCTGAGAGCGGACGTCGGCCGAGGCGTCGCGCGGCGGGCATGCGCCGGCCGGCATCGCGGCTCAGGGCCGCGAGCGGGCGGTCAGCGCGTGGGCGGGGGCATCCGGATCTTCGCGCCGGTCTTGAGCGCGGTCTCCGGGTACTGCGGGTTCCAGGTGTAGATCGTGTTCAGGCTGTGGCCGAAGTAGTTGGCGATGCTGAACAGGTTGTCGCCCGAGCGGACCGTGTAGACCCAGCAGTTGTCGCGATCCGAGCACGCGTCGAGCAGCTGGTAGCGGGTGCTCGTCGGCTTCTTCGTCGGCTTGGGCGTGGGCTTGGGCGTGGGCTCGGGCGTCGGCTCGGCGTCGGGCTGGGGGTGGGGCTCGGCGTGGGGCTGGGCGTGGGCGACGGGGTCGGGCTCGGCGTGGGCGACGGCGTGGCCGACGGGCTCGGCGGCGACGCTCGCGGGTGCCTCGCTCGGCTCGACGGTGGGCGACGGCGCTCGCGGAGGCCGCCACGGCGACCGCGGACGAGGACGGCTCGGCGGCGGCGACCGGCATCTCGATCCCGCCGCGCTGGACGACGAACCCGAACGAGATCCCGGCGCTGAGCATGAGGATGAGCAGCGCCGCGAGCGTCGCCCGGGGCACGGCGCGCGGCCCGCCGGGGCCGCGGCGGCTCGGGGAAGGCAAGCGCGCCGCGCAGGTAGCGCGGGCAGTCCGCGTGCGCCGCCTTGAGGCAGACGAGCTCCTGCTGGCGCGCCGACTGCGGCTTCGGGACCCCGATCGCCGCGCACGACGTTCTCCTCGTCCGGGCTGTTGAGCGGCGCGAACAGCGTGCCGTCGACCTGGCGCCGGAAGAACGGGCAGACGTCGGGGTCGGGCGACCGCGACGCCGAATCGAGGACAGGCAGGGCCGGACGCATCGTCACGGGCTGCGTCGCGCTGCCCGGTGCGCTGTGATCCTGCGTTCCGAGGGCGTCGTCCGACGCCATCCCCGGCTCGTCGCTCAGCTCCATCCCTCCCGGTGAGACGGTGTCGCGGATTGCCTCGACGGCGGGAGTCTAGTACCTCCTACGGATTGTCTGCGCGATTTTCGCGGTGGTAGGCTGCGCGTCCGTCGTCGCCGCGGGGGATGTCGGCGGCGTTACAGTTGCACCGCGAACCATCGTCCGGAGGCGCAGTACAGCAGCCCATGGCGCTCCCCCTCCCCGCGGCCATCGCCGCGGAATCGCCCGACAACGACCCGACGCGCCTGGCGCCGCACCGCATCAAGCGCTGCACGTATCGCCGCCTGGTGTCCATGGATCGTGTCCGCGAGCGGCTCTACGAGGTGGAGTGCCTGTTCCCCGACCGCAAGGTCCCGGTGCCGCTCGGCGACCTCGACGCCGCGATGCCCGTCTGCAACTCGTGCACGGCCGCGCACATCTTCCGCCCCGACGAGGACTGAGCGCGGCGCGTCTGGCGCCGGCTGCGGCTGAGGCGCCAGCGAGGCGGCCTGTAAGCCGAGTTCTGTACCGCGGCTTGCGCCGCGGCGACGGTCATCCATCTGGGGCCGCCGGTTGCCCGACGGCTCATGCAGCCGACCCGAGGGCTGGGCAGCGCACCTCTCCCCCCGGCGAACCGGGGTTGCGCCCTCCTATTTGGCCTTGCTCCGGGTGGAGTTTGCCGCGTTTCACTCCGGCCCTCGCGGGCCGGCATCGTCACTGTGGCACTGGTCCTCGCCTCACGGCGGACGGGCGTTACCCGCCACCCTGCGCTGGGGAGCTCGGACTTTCCTCACGCCGCACGGGTCACCCCGTCCGACGCGCGACCATCCGGCCGCCTCGCTGGCCGGGTGAGTCTACGTCCTCGTGGCGCCGAGCAGCCGGCGGGCCTCGATCGCGATCGCGTGCCCGAGGACGGCGTGGGCGTCCTCGCCGAGATGGACGCCGTCGGCCGGGTCCGCGCCGACGAGCGCGGCGGCGTCGAGGAACGGCACGCCCTTCAGCTCCGCGACGTTGCGGTACAGCCGGGGCAGCGCCTCCGACTTCAGCCGCGCCTCGCCGAAGCCCCACAGCTCGGAGCGGTCGGTCAGCTCGCCCAGGCGCGGCGGCGCGACGAGCAGCACCGCGGGTGCCGCGCCGCCGGGGCCCGTCCCCGAGCCGAGCGCCATGTCCGCGAGCGTCCCGGCGCCGAGCGCGATCTCGTGCGCGTGGCGCCCGAAGATCGTCTTGAGGTCGTTCGTGCCCAGCATCAGGACGACGAGGTCGCACCGGCTCGTGCGAGCGGAGGCACGGCAGGAGGTACGGCTGCCCGTTGCGGCCGTCCATGAACGGGTCGTCCCAGAGCGTCGTGCGGCCGTTGAGCCCCTCTTCGATGACGACCGCGATGTCGGCCACGTCGGCGGCCAGCACGCCCGGCCAGCGGACGTCGCGCGGGAAGCGCTCCCGGGTGACCGGGTGGACGCCGTGGGTGTTGGAGTCGCCGTAGCAGACGATCGTGAACATGGCTACTCCTCCGGCGCCACCGGCCGGGCCCGTGCGATGCGCATCGGCCCGCCGGCCGCGACCCGGTCGAGCGCCTCGTTCGCGAGCCGGTCGGCGGTCGAGTTCTGGGCCCGCGGGACGTGCGTGGCGGACCAGCGCCGGAAGCCGCCCAGCATCGCCTTCGCCTCCGCGTGGAGCGGGATGAGCTTCGCGTCCTTCACCCGCCATCGGCCGTGGAGCTGCTCCACGATCAGCTTGGAATCGAGGAACAGGTCGACCTTCTCGGCGCCCGAGCCGGCGCGCCAGCTCGAGCGCGCGCACGCACGCCCGTCCACTCGGCGACGTTGTTGGTCTGGACGCCGAGCGCCTCCGAGATCGTCGCGTCGGGCGGCGCCGCGGGTTCGAGCGCGTCGGCCCGGGTGCCGTCGATCAGCGCGGCGCCGAGCGAGGCCGGGCCGGGGTTGCCCCTCGCCGCCCCGTCGGTGCGGATGACGAGGTGCGGGATGACCGGGAGCCGCGGCTCGGTCAGGCGTGCCGCTCCACGATCCGCGAGACGACCTCGAGGATCGCCTGGGTGATGTGGATCCCCCGCGGGCAGGCGTCGGTGCAGTTGAAGATCGTCCGGCAGCGCCAGACGCCGTCCTTGTCGGCGAGGATCTCGAGCCGCTCCTCGGCCGCGTCGTCGCGCGAGTCGAAGATGAACCGGTGGGCGTTGACGATCGCCGCCGGCCCGACGTACGCGGGCTGGGCCCAGAACGAGGGGCAGGAGCGGTGCACGCGGCGCACAGGATGCACTTCGTCGTGTCGTCGAACCGGCTCGCGCTCGGCGGCCGTCTGGATCCGCTCGCGGATCGGCGGCATGTCGGTCGTCTGGAGGTACGGCTGGACGCTCCGGAACTTCTCGAAGAACGCCTCCATGTCGACGACGAGGTCCTTGACCAGCGGCAGGCCGGGCAGCGGCGCGACGGTGATCACCTTGCTTGCCCAGCTGGTCGACCCGGATCTTGCACGCCAGCCGGTTGCGGCCGTTGATGAGCATCGCGTCCGAGCCGCACACGCCGTGCGCGCACGACCGGCGGAACGTCAGCGTGCCGTCCTGCTCGTACTTGACCTTGTGGAGGAGGTCGAGGACGCGGTCCATCGGGTCGGACTCGACCGAGGTAGCGCTCCTCGTGGGGCTTCGTGTCGCGCTCCGGGTCGTAGCGGAGGATGCGCAGCTCGACCTGCATCGTCAGGCTCCCTCCGCTCAGTAGGTCCGCGGCTTGGGCTGGAACGTCGTGATCGTCACCGGCTTGTAGGCCAGCGAGATCGCGCCGTCCCGCTTCGTCGCGAGCGTGTGGGCCAGGAACGTCGGTGTCGTCGCGCTCCGGGAAGTCCTCGCGGCTGTGCGCGCCGCGGCTCTCCGTCCGCGTCGAGCGCCGAGGCGACGGTCGTCTCGGCACAGTCGAGCAGGTAGCCGAGCTCGCGCGCCTCGAGCAGGTCGGTGTTGAACACGCGGCCCTTGTCGTGCACGGAGACGTTCCGGTAGCGGTCGCGGATCTGCCCGACGGTCCTCTGGCGCGCGGCGCAGCCCGGCGTCGTCGCGGTACACGCCGACGTCGTCCATCATCACCTCGGCGAGCTCGGTGCGGAGCCGCGCCGCCCGCTCGCCGCCCCGCCGGCCGCGGATCGCCTCGAGCTCGGCCTGCGGACCGGCGCGAGCGCCGCGTCCGCGATCCACGGCCGGGGTGCCGACGCCCACCACGTCGGCGGCCATCTGGCGCCCCGCGCGACGCCCGAACACGAGCAGGTCGACGAGCGAGTTCGTGCCCAGCCGGTTCGCGCCGTGGACGCTCACGCACGCCGCCTCCCCCGCCGCGTACAGCCCCGGCACCACCGTGCCGTCCGCGTCGCGGGTGACCTGCGCCAGGAGGTTGGTCGGGATGCCGCCCATCGCGTAGTGCGCCGTCGGCTGGATCGGCACGGGCTCGGTGATCGGCTCGACGCCCTGGTACACCCGGGCGAAGTCGGTGATGTCGGGCAGCTTCTCCTCGATCACCTTGCGCCCGAGGTGGCGGACGTCGAGGTACACGTAGTCCTTGCCGTCGATCCCCCGCCCCGCCCGGATCTCCTGGACGATCGCCCGGCTGACCATGTCCCGCGGTGCGAGCTCCATGAGCTTCGGCGCGTAGCGCTCCATGAACCGGAAGCCGTCGTTGTCGAGCAGGTAGCCGCCCTCGCCGCGGGCCGCCTCGGACAGCAGGATCCCGATCCCGACGATCCCGGTCGGGTGGAACTGGTAGAACTCCATGTCCTGCATCGGCAGGCCGTGGCGGTACGCGAGCGAGACGCCGTCGCCGGTCAGGCTCCAGGCGTTCGAGGTGACCCGGAACATCCGCCCGAAGCCGCCGGTCGCGAGCAGCACCGCCTTCGAGCGCAGCGACGACCAGCTCGCCGTCCGCGATCCGGTACGCCACGACGCCGGCCGCGCGCCCGCCGTCGCCGAGGTCGCCGCCCTCGGTCACGCAGGTCGACGACGTGGTACTCGTCGTAGAACGTCACGCCGTGCTTGAGGCACTGCTGGTACAGCGTCTGGAGGATCATGTGGCCGGTCCGGTCGGCGGCGAAGCACGACCGCTTGACCGGCCCCTCGCCGTAGTTCCGGGTGTGGCCGCCGAACCGCCGCTGGTCGATCTTGCCGTCGGGCGTCCGGTTGAACGGCAGGCCCATGTGCTCGAGCTCGATCACCGTCTCGACGGCCTCGCGGGCGAGCACCTCGGCCGCGTCCTGGTCCACCAGGTAGTCGCCACCCTTGATGGTGTCGAACATGTGCCACTCCCAGTGGTCCTCCTCCTGGTTGCCCAGGGCGGCACACACGCCGCCCTGGGCGGCGCCGGTGTGGGAGCGGGTCGGGTACAGCTTCGTCAGGACCGCGGAGTCGCACGCCGGCCTTGGCCAGCTCGAGCGCGGCCCACAGGCCCGCCCCGCCGGCGCCGACGATGAGCGCGTCGTGGTCGCGGATGATGGCGCGTCACGCGCGGACCGGGCGTCGGGAGCGTCACGAGGACGATCGTGCCGAGGATCCAGAGCACGATCGCGCCGAGGTACAGGAGCATCGTCAGGACCGTCCGCGCGCCGCCACTCGTGTAGTCGCGCCACGACGGTGCGCATGCCCATGAACGCGTGGAACGCGACGAACGTGAGCATCAGCCAGTCGAGCGTGCGCCAGGTGAGGCTGCTCCAGCGAACCGTCGACCCACTCCGCGTTCTGGATCGGCCGGGTCGTACACGAGGTGCGTGATCAGGTAGTGCGCCAGCGCGAGGACGAACAGGCCGAGGCCGCGTCAGGCGCATGAGGTACCAGACGGCGAGCTCGAAGCCGCCGCTCTGCGGGCGGGCGCGGCCGCGTCCGGGCGCTCACTGCACGAGCTCCCGCGTCCCGAACGGCGGCTGCGAGCCCGAAGGCCGGCGCCATGATCTGGAGCGCGACCGGGATGCCGATGAGCGAGGAACAGGATCCAGCTCGCGTACCACAGCTGCTTGTGCCAGCGGGTCATCGCGGGCCAGAAGTCCATGATCACGATCCGCAGGCCGTTCAGCGCGTGGTACAGGAGCGCCGCCCCGAGGAGCGATCTCCAGCACCCGGCCGATCGGGCTCGCGTAGACGCACGAGGACCTCGTCGTACAGCGCGGGGTTCGCGCCCACGAGCCAGATGTCCAGGACGTGGAGCAGGATGAACGCCCAGATGGCGACACCCGAGATGCGGTGGAACGCCCACGCGAGCATCCCCTCGCTCCCCCGGTAGCGCAGCAGCATCGAGTCTCCGTGCCCCGCTCTCGCGGCCGCTCGGCGGTCTAGGACGCGTGCCCGGCGGTCGCGCCGAGCCGGTCGATGATCGCGTCGGCGAACGCGGCGGTGCCCGCGGAGCCGCCGAGGTCGTAGGTCGTGTGCGTGCCCTCGGCGATCACCTCGCGCAGCGCGGCCTCCACCCGCTCCGCGGCGGGCTGCTCGCCCAGGTGCCGGAGCATGAGGACGCCCGACAGGATCAGCGCGGTCGGGTTCGCCTTGTCCTGGCCCGCGTACTTGGGCGCGGAGCCGTGGACCGGCTCGAACACCGACGCCTCGATCCCGATGTTGGCGCCGGGCGCGACGCCCAGGCCGCCGACGAGGCCCGCGCACAGGTCCGACACGATGTCGCCGTACAGGTTCGGCAGCACCATCACGTCGTACAGCTCGGGCTTCTGGACGAGCTGCATGCACATGTTGTCGACGATCCGGTCCTCGAACTCGACCCGGCCCTCGTAGTCCTTCGCGACGTTCGCGCAGCTCTCGAGGAACAGCCCGTCCGAGAGCTTCATGATGTTCGCCTTGTGGACCGCCGTGACCTTGCGCCGGCCGTTCGCGACCGCGTAGTCGAAGGCGAACCGGGCGATCCGCTCGGACGCGGCGCGGGTGATGATCTTGATGCTCTCGGCGGCGTCCAGGCCGACCATGTGCTCGATGCCCGCGTACAGGTCCTCGGTGTTCTCGCGCACGATCACGAGGTCGACGTCCTCGTAGCGCGTCTCGAGGCCCTGCATCGAGCGGGCGGGCCGCAGGTTCGCGTACAGGCCGAGCGTCTGGCGGAGCGTGACGTTGACGCTCCGGAAGCCCGAGCCGACCGGGCGTCGTGATCGGGCCCTTGAGCGCGACCTTGTTGCGCCGGATCGACTCCAGGACGTGCTCCGGGAGCGGCGTCCCGTACTCGGCCATGACGCCCTCGCCGGCGTCCTGGACCTCCCACTCGAACGCCACGCCCGAGGCGTCGAGGACGCGCCGGGTGGCCTCCGCCAGCTCGGGCCCGATGCCGTCGCCGGGGATCAGGGTGACCGTGTGGGACATGGCGGCCATTCTAGCCCGGGCCGACCGCCCGGCGCGGGGCCACTGGCTCGATCGCGCCGATGACGCCGCGATGCGGCCCCGGTCGAGCGGGGCCGCATCGGGCGAACGCCGTGGATGGTGCGCTAGGGCCAGACGGGCTGCCAGCCGAGCGGGATCCTGAAGCCGCCGGCGCTCACGCCGGTCGTCGCGGGGATGCGGGTCACCTCGCCGGTGCCGTCGGCCCGGGCGAGCAGCAGGTCCTTGCCGGCGATGTCGCCGCCGACGACCCACTGCCCGTCGGGCGAGAAGACGACTGGCGAGCAGATCGCGCGGCCGCTCCAGTCCTGGGCGTCGGGACAGTTCCCCGGGAACTGCCCGAACACGGTCGTCGGGATCGCCGTGCCGGCAAGCGCGTCGTCGATCGACCAGATCGAGGCGCAGCAGCCGGACGATGCCTCGATCCGTCCGGCGACCACGAGGGCCAGAAGCCCGCCGCCGACCTCGTGATCGAGGTTCGTGTCGAGGTCGAACATCCGGAGGTGGAGGCGCGTCGTCCGCTGAACGTCTCGTAGGCCAGCCGGTGCACGTCGCGGTCCGGGGACCAGACGGGCCCGCCACCGTCGCCGACGTCCGGCGAGACGAGCCGAGGTCGAGCTCCCGCAGCCCCGTCCCATCCGGGTGGATCACGAACAGCCGGTAGGCGCCCTGGCGGTTGCCGGCGAAGGCGATCCACTCGCCGTCGGGCGAGTAGGTCGGCTGCCAGATCGTCCTGGCGCTGGTGCCGATGGCGTCGCGGAGGCTGCGCACCGACGAGCCGTCGGCGGCGGCGATCAGAGCTCCTCGCCCTGCGTCCGGTCGAGGGCGGCGAACGCCAGATCGCGTGCCGTCCGGCGACCAGCCGATGTACTCGTCGCCGATCGCCCGCGCGTTCTCGACCGGGATCGTCGTCGGCGGTCCCATCGTCGAGGCGCGCGACCTGGATGCCATACGGGCTGTTGATGCGATACGCGACGCGGGTCCCGTCGGGCGACATCGCCAGCGTCGGGACGTCGGCGGACGGCAGCTCGAGCGACCACCTGGCGGTCGGAGCCGTCGGGCGCGAACGTGCACGAGCGACGTGCCGTCGACGGCGACGATCCGGCCGTTCGACGGCGAGCCGCGGCCGGGATGGCCGGCGCCGGGCGGCCCGCGACGAGCGCGACGCCGACGATCGCCGACGAGCAGGAGGCCGAGCGTCAGGACGATCAGGACGGGCGTGGGCAGCGGCCACCCGGCCGCCCATCGTGGTGGTGGACATCGGCAGCAGCCTTTCGAGGCTCGACCACCAGGGTCGCTGGCGGGTTGCCGCGGTCTGCACGAGGGTCTCGGCGAGGTGGTCGGGCACGCGGTGTGCCGCGTCCTCGCGGAGCCAGCTCGAGAGGGACGGTCCGAACCGGTCGTCGGTCGTCATGCCGTCCGGCCCTCCGCGAGCTCGAGGGACGCCCGCGCATCGGCGTCGAGCGCCGCACGGAGCTGGCCCAGTGCGCGATGCAGGCGCGACTTCGCGGTGCCGAGCGGGATGCCCAGGCTGTCCGCGACCGCCGGCAGCGGGAGGTCGAGGTAGTGGTGGAGCACGATCACGGCCCGCAGCTCCGGGGTCAGCCGGAGGAAGCCGCGCTCGAGCTGGTCACGGTCGGCGATCGTGGACTCGACGCGCTCAGGCGTCGGGACCTCGATCACGTGAAGCTCTACGTCCATGCGATGGCGCCGGAGCCGTCGCGCCTCATCGATGCAGGCGTTGACGACGAGCCGGTGGAGCCACGCGTCGAAGCGGTCGGGGTCCCGGAGCGTGGGCAGGTCGCGCCAGGCGCGGACGAGGGCGTTCTGCACCGCGTCCTTCGCCTGTTCCGGGTCCCGGAGGATGAGCCAGGCGGCACCGTCGAGCCGGGAGATCGCGGCGCCTGCCAGCGCGGCGAAGGCGTCATGATCGCCCTGCCGCGCCCGCTCCACGAGCTCTCGCTCCATGTCGCCCTCGGGTGTGGCACGGCCACTCGGCCGCGCTCATGGAGTATGGCGAGGCGGGGTCGCCGAATGGTTCCGTCTCCGACGCCGGAGGCCCGGGCTATGATCGGGAGCCTGCGTCCCCACGGAAGAGGTCCCGCCCGTCGCGTGAAGATCCACGAAGCCGACGCGAAGTCGCTGCTCGTCGCCCAGGGGCTCCCGGTTCCCGCCTGGGAGGTGGCCCGAACCCCGACCCAGGCCCGCGCCGCGGCCGTCCGGTTCCTCGCGGATCCCGGCAACGCGACCCGCAAGGTCGTGATCAAGGCCCAGGTGCTGGTCGGCGGCCGGGGCAAGGCGGGCGGCGTGCGACTCGCGGGCACGGCCGACGAGGCCGAGGACGTCGCGGCGCAGATCCTCGCCCTCGAGATCAAGGGCCTCCCCGTCCGGCGGGTCCTCGTCGGCCCGGCGGCGGAGATCGTCAAGGAGTACTACCTGTCGGTCGTGCTCGACCGGGCGACGAAGCGGCTGATGTTCATCGGGTCGCGCCGAGGGCGGCGTCGAGATCGAGCAGGTCGCGGTCGACAACCCCGACGCGATCGTCTACGAGCACGCCGATCCCCTGCTCGGGCTGCCCGACTACGCGGCCCGCGAGCTCGCGTTCAAGATCGGCTTCGGGCCGCACTGGAAGGCCGGCGCCGCGATCGCGAAGGGCCTGCTCAGGACGATGCTCGCGTACGACGCGGACCTCGTCGAGATCAACCCGCTCGCCGTGATCCGCGAGCACAACGCGGACGGCACCGAGGTCGAGCGCCTGGTCTGCCTCGACGCGAAGGTGACGCTCGACGACTCGGCGCTCGCCCGGCACACGGAGCTCGAGGCGCTGCGCGACCTCGACGCCGAGGACCCGACCGACGTCGAGGCCCGCCGCTACGACCTGACGTTCATCAAGCTCGAGGGCGACATCGGCTGCATGGTCAACGGCGCCGGGCTCGCGATGACGACGATGGACCTCGTGAAGCGGGCCGGCGGCGAGCCGGCGAACTTCCTCGACATCGGCGGCGGCGCGAAGGCGGACCGGGTCGCGGCCGCGATGCGGCTGATCCTCGACGACCCCAACGTGAAGGCGATCCTCGTGAACATCTTCGGCGGCATCACCCGCGGCGACGAGGTCGCGCGGGGCCTGATCGAGGCCCGCGCGCAGCAGGAGCGCGAGGTGCCGATGGTCGTCCGGATCGTGGGCACCAACGCCGCCGAGGCCGCCGAGCTGCTGGAGGCGGCGAGCTTCGTCACGGCGGCCAGCCTCGACGAGGCGGCCGAGAAGGCGGTCGCTGGCGGCGAAGGGGGCGGCGGCGTGAGCATCCTCATCGGGCGCGACACGCGCCTCGTCGTCCAGGGCATCACCGGCCGCGAGGGCGAGTTCCACAGCCGGGCGATGCTCGAGTACGGCACGCCAGCTGGTGGCGCGGCGTCACGCCGGGCAAGGGCGGCCAGCATGGCGATCGACGGCGCGGTCCCGGTGTTCGACACGGTCGCGCGAGGCGGTCGAGGCGACCGGCGCCAACGCGTCGTGCATCTTCGTGCCGGCGGCCGGCGCCCCGGACGCCGTGCTCGAGAGCGTGGCCGCCGGGCATCGCGACGATCTTCTGCATCACCGAGGGCATCCCCGCCCTGGACATGATCCCGGTCGTCGAGGAGGTCCGGCTCGCCGGGCGCGACGCCTGATCGGGCCGAACTGCCCCGGGGCGACCTCGCCCGGCACGGCGAAGGTCGGGATCATCCCGGGCTCGATCCACCGCGAGGGCCGGGTCGGCGTCGTGTCCCGCTCCGGGACGCTCACCTACGAGGCGGTCCAGGCGATGACCGACGCGGGCATCGGCCAGTCGACGTGCGTCGGGATCGGCGGGGACCCGGTGATCGGGACGCAGTTCCTCGACGATCCTCCAGCTGTTCGCGGCGGACCCCGAGACCGAGGCCATCGTGCTCATCGGCGAGATCGGCGGCACGGCCGAGGAGGAGGCGGCGGCGTGGGCGGCCGAGCACCTCGCGCGACGTCCCGAAGGTGGCGTTCATCGCCGGCCGCACCGCGCCCGAGGGCAAGCGGATGGGCCACGCCGGCGCGATCATCTCGGGCGGCCGCGGCACGGCGGCCTCCAAGGTCGCGGCGCTCGAGGCGGCCGGGTTCCGGGTCGCGGGCTCCCCCACCGAGCTGCCGGCGCTGCTCCGCGAGGCCGGCTACCGGGGCTGAGGCGCGGCCTGGGGAGCGCGACGGGCATGCCCAGCGAGAGGCTGTGGCACCACCCGGTGGGGCCGCCCACGTGGTGAACCACGGGACCCAGCACCGCTCGGAGTCGGCGGCGCTGCTGACCCAGGCCGGGCGGTCGCCGGGCGACCTCGACATGATCTTCTTCGCCGAGGAGGTCGCCCGGACCGCGGGCTGACCGCGGCGATCGGGCTTCCGCACCTCGCTAGACTTCGGACAGGCGGCGCGGACGCCGCGCCCAAGGAAGGAGGATCGGCGCCCCGGCGCCTATGAGCAGTCTGATGGACCTCGTCGCCGGCGACGCCCGCGACGTCGTCCTGGCCTCTCGGTCGACGACACCGGGGCCTTCACGACCCGGACCGCTTCATCGCCCACCTGCCCCTCGGCGGCGGCCTCGACCCCACGTGGCTCGACCTGTTCACCGAGGCCGTGCGGTCGGTGAGCGCCAACGACGAGCTGCTCGACTTCCTCGACGCCCGGACCGAGCTCGAGATGGCGGCCGCGACACGGGGAGCGGATCGTCGAGCGGGTCGACGCGGACTGGATCGAGGCGCGTCGCCGGCCTCCCGGACGAGCTCCACGGGGCCCTCGCCGGCCGCTGGATCGAGCTGCTCGAGGAGGAGCTCGGGCTCCTGCAGCGCGAGGAGAAGCCCTGGATCCGGGACATGGCCGGGCGGATCGTCGTGTTCTCGCGGCAGGCCGCCGGCGCCCGCGACGTCGATCTTCGCCTGGGGCTTCTGAGCCGACTGTCCTTGCGCAAAGACAGCTCAGGCGCGGCCGTGGCGTCAGCCCGGGTAGCCCAGCGCCGACCACGCCGGCCGCCCGGCGCCTCGATCAGCTCCACCAGCACGCCGTGGCACGACCGCGGGTGGAGGAACGCGACCGGGCCCTCCGCCCCCTTGCGGGCGACGCTGTCGATGAGCTCGATCCCGTCCAGCTCCAGCCGCATGAGCGCGGCGTTGATGTCCGTCGACCTCGAAGCAGACGTGGTGGAACCCCTCGCCCTTGCTCTCGAGGAACCGCGCGACGCCGGTCGTGTCGTCGGTCGGCTGGACGAGCTCGATCTTCGACTCCCCCACCGGCAGGAACGCGATCGTCACCCGGTCCTGCTCGATCGGGCAGGACGAGCTCCACGGGCAGGCCCAGCATGTCGCGCCAGAAGCCGAGCGCTCTCGTCGATGTCGCGGACGATGACCGCGACGTGGTGGACCTTGCCCAGGCGCCGGATCGGCGCGGGGAGGTCGGCGGCCGGGGTCACGCGGAGTCGGTCATGGCGCACCGTCAGACGGTGATCAGCTCGCGGTGGACGCCCCACGCGGCTGCGCAGGCGGTCCGCGATCTCGCCGACCGTCGCGTAGGCGGCGACCGCCTCGATGATCGGCGGCAGGAGGTTGGCCTCGGCCCGCGGCCTCGTCGGCGAGGCGGTCGAGGGCGCGCCTCCCAGGCGGCGGGGTCGCGCTCCGCGCGGACCCGGCGGACGCCCTCGACCTGGCGCCGCTCCCCTTCCGGGTCGATGCGCTGGACCTGCCGGCCGGATCCCGCCGTCCGTCGTCGCGGAACCGGTTCACGCCGACGACGATCCGGTCCTCGCGCTCGATCTCGCGCTGGACCCGGTACGCGGACTCCTGGATCTGCCGCTGCTGGAAGCCGCCCTCGATCGCGGCCAGCGTGCCGCCCATCGCGTCGATCTCGTCGAGGTAGGCCTGCGCGGCCGCCTCCAGCTCGTCGGTGAGCGACTCGACGAACCACGAGCCGGCGAGCGGGTCGGGCGTCTCGGTGACGCCGGCCTCGTGGGCGAGGATCTGCTGGGTCCGCAGGGCGAGGCGGGCGGCGTCCTCGGTCGGCAGCGCGAGCGCCTCGTCGCGGGAGTTGGTGTGCAGGCTCTGGGTCCCGCCGAGGACCGCCGCGAGGGCCTGGAGCGTCGTCCGGACCACGTTGTTGTCGATCGACTGGGCGGTCAGCGACGAGCCGGCGGTCTGGGTGTGGAAGCGGCACATCATCGACTTCGGGTTCCGGTCGCCCCGAACCGCTCCTGCATGATCCGCGCCCACATCCGGCGGGCGGCCCGGAACTTGGCGACCTCCTCGAACAGCTCCGACCAGGCGGCGAAGAAGAACGACAGCCGCGGGGCGAAGTCGTCGACGGCCAGCCCGCGGCCGACCGCCGCGTCGACGTAGGCGATCCCGTCGGCGAGCGTGAACGCGAGCTCCTGGGCGGCCGATCGCCCCGGCCTCGCGCATGTGGTAGCCGGAGATGCAGATCGTGTTCCACCTGCGGCAGCTCGCGCGCTGGCGAACTCGAACACGTCGGTCACGAGGCGCATCGACGGCCCGCGGCGGGTAGATCCAGGTCCCGCGCGCGATGTACTCCTTGAGGATGTCGTTCTGGGTCGTGCCGGAGACCTTCGACCGCGTCGACGCCCTGCTTCTCGGCCGCCGCCACGTACAGCGCGAGCAGGATCGGCGCCGTGGCGTTGATCGTCATCGAGGTGCTGACCTCGCCCAGCGGGATCCCCGCGAACAGGGTCTCCATGTCGGCGAGGCTACGCGATCGGGACCCCGACCCGGCCCGACCTCGCCCTCCGCCTCGGGGGCGTCGGAGTCGTAGCCCATCTGGGTCGGCAGGTCGAAGGCGACCGACAGCCCGGTCTGGCCGTGCTCCAGCAGGTAGCGGAACCGCTCGTTCGTCTCGGCGGCGGTCGCGAAGCCCGCGTACTGGCGCATGGTCCAGAACCGGGAGCGGTACATCGTCGCCTGGACGCCGCGGGTGAACGGGTACTCGCCCGGGCAGGCCGAGGGCGTCGTCGGGGTCGAAGCCGGCGCGACGTCGTCCGGCGTGTAGACGTCGTGGATCGGGATCTCGGAGGTGGTGGCGAACGCCTCGCGCCGCTCCGGGCGACGCGGCGACGGCCTTGGCGCGGGTGGTCGCGCGCCAGCGCTCGAGCGCCGGCGTGCGCGGCCTCGTCCCGCTCCCCCGCCTCCGGCGCGTTCGCCGCCTGCCGGTCCGGTGCCTCGTCCGCCACGCGGGCCTCCGTCAGCTCGATGACCACGAGGAGGTCGCCGATCTCGAGGTTCTGACGCCGGCCGCGATGCCGACGCGTCGATGGTGCCATCCCGCGGCGCCCGCAGCTCGTTCTGCATCTTCATCGCCTCGACGACCAGCAGCTGCGGCCGGCCGACGACGGCGTCGCCCGCCGCCACCGAGACCTCGACCACCTTGCCCGGGATGATCGGCCCGGACCTCGAGCGGCCCGGCTCGTGCCCGCCGACGCACCGGCGCGGGTCGCCCGCTCCCGCAGGGCGGCCAGCCGCTCGGGCAGCGTCTCGACCTCGAAGCGGAACCCGTCGACGAGGACCTCGCGGGACACGGTCCGGTCGCGCCCGGGTCGGGGCGGGCCCGATGACGACCGGCGACCGCGGTCACCGCCGACGCGCAAGGGTGGCGCGATCGGCCGGACGCGTGGAGCAGCTCGACGTCACGCGGCTCGCCGTCGATCTCGGGCTGTCTTTGCGCAGAGACACCGTCGGTCGCGGCGCCGGGCGCGACGAGCATCGGCGACTCGATCCCGGTCGCGGATGTCGCGGCAAGTCGTACGCGGACCGCTCGCGCGTCGTCGGTCATCGGCCGCGGCGGCTCGCGCGATGCCACGTCCGGACGTGACCGTCGGTCCCGGATGCGCGACGGACCGGCGCGCGTCGGTCATCGCGGCCACCGGTCCGTCGCGGCGTCTCGGGCCGCCTGCCGCCAGCCCGCACCGTCGCGCTGCGCGCCATCGCCGCGGCGACGTCGTCGGCGCGAGCGATGCGCCGGGCTGCGCCGTGTCCGTGCGTCGTCGATCGCCGCGAGTCCCGCGGCGAGCAGCGCCCGCTCGACGCGCGACGCGCGCGCCGCGTCGCCGTCCCAGTGCTCGTCGACCCAGCCGGTCGACAGGCGGCCCGCGCGGAACGGCTTCGCTGCGCGCCACCGCGCGGTGGAACGGCAGCGTCGTCTGGATGCCGCCGATCTCCGTCTCGTCGAGCGCGCGCGCAAGCCGGTCGATGGCCGCGTCGCGATCCGGCGCGTGGACCATGCAGCTTCGCGATGAGGTTGTCGTACTCCGGCGGGAATGCGGTCGCCCGACTCGATGCCCGGTGTCGACGCGGACGCCCGGGACCGGACGGCATCACCCACCGCCCGACGCGACCCGGCGTCGGCGCGAAGGCGCGCGACGGATCCTCGGCGGCGATGCGCACCTCGATCGCGTGCCCGGTCCGGCGTCGCGGCGCGCGCGGCCGCCGCGAGGACGCGTCGCCGAGCGGCTCGCCGGCGGCGATGCGCAGCTGCTCGCGGACGATGTCCACGCCGGACACGAGCTCCGTGACGCCGTGCTCGACCTGGAGCCGGGTGTTCACCTCGAGGAACCAGAAGTCGCCGTCCGGGTCGAGGAGGAACTCCGCCGTCGCCGCGTTGCGCAGCCCGGCCGCCTCGGCGAGCCGGACCGCGAGCGCCATGGAGATGCGCGGCGCTGCGACTCGTCGAGGCCCGGCGCGGGCGCCTCCTCGACGAGCTTCTGGTGCCGACGCTGGATCGAGCAGTCGCGCTCGCCCAGCGCGACGACCGCGCCGTACGCGTCGGCAAGCAGCTGGACCTCGACGTGGCGCGCCGGGCAGCGATCTCCCGCTCGAGGTAGACGGATCCGTCGCCGAACGCCGCCAGCGCCTCCGCTGATCCGTCGGCCAGCGCCGCCGGCAGGTCCGCCGCGCGCGTCGACGCGACGCATCCCTCGTCCCCCGCCGCCGGCCGCGGCCTTCACCAGCAACGGGAAGCCGATGCCGCGTCGCGGTCTCGACGATTGCCGCGACCTCGTCGGCGCGGTCGACCGGCGCCGGCTCGAGCGTCCCCGGCACCGACGGGCACGTCGACGCTCGCCGCGAGCCGGCGGGCATGGAGCTTGTCGCCCAGCGCGTCGATCGTCGCCGACGACGGGCCGACGAACACGAGCCCGGCATCCTCGACCGCGCGCGCGAACGCGGCCCGCTCCGCGAGGAACCCGTAGCCCGGGTGGATCGCCTGCGCGCCCGTCGCGATGGCGGCCTCGATGACCGCGTCGATCCGCAGGTAGCTCTCCGACGGCGCTGCCGGACCCAGCCGGACGGCCACGTCCGCCATCCGGCGTGTGGCGTCGCGCCGGCGTCGGCGTCGGTGTACACGGCGACCGTCTCGATGCCGAGCTCGCGGCAGGCGCGGATGATGCGGACCGCGATCTCGCCGCGGTTGGCGATCAGGACGCGCGCGAAGGGTGCGTCCGCGCGACGGCGTGGCGTCGTCCCGCTCGGCCCGGTGTCCGTGCGCAAAGACACGGGCGGCTCAGAGCGGGATGTTGCCATGCTTCTTCCGCGGGTTCGTGTCGCGCTTGTCGGCGAGGATCTCGAGGGCGCGGATGAGCCGCGGCCGAGTCTCGCGCGGCAGGATGACCTCGTCGATGTAGCCGCGCGCCGCGGCGATGTACGGGTTCGAGAACGCCTGCCTCGTACTCGGTCGACGAGCCGCGGCGCTCCTCCGCCGGATCGGCGGCGCCGGCGATCGTCTCCTTGTAGATGACGTTGACCGCGCCCTCGGCGCCCATGACCGCGATCTCCGCCGTGGGCCACGCGAAGTTCATGTCGCCGCGGATGTGCTTGCTGCTCATGACGTCGTACGCGCCGCCGTACGCCTTGCGGGTGATGACCGTCACCTTGGGCACCGTCGCCTCGCAGTAGGCGTACAGCAGCTTCGCGCCGTGGCGGATGATCCCGCCGTGCTCCTGGCCGACGCCGGGCAGGAAGCCCGGGCACGTCGACGAAGGTGACGAGCGGCACGTTGAACGCATCGCAGGTCCGGACGAAGCGCGCGGCCTTCACCGACGCGTCGATGTCCAGCGCGCCGGCGAGGACCGCGGGCTGCTGCGCGACGATGCCGACCGGGCGCCCGCCGAGACGCGCGAAGCCGACGAGGATGTTGCCGGCCCACATCGGCTGGATCTCGAGGAACTCGCCGTCGTCGACGATGCGGCGCAGGACGTCGTGCATGTCGTACGGCCGTGTGCGGTTCGTCCGGCACCACGGCATCGAGCTCCGCGTCCATCCGGTCGGACGGGATCGCGTCGCGGTGATGACCGGCGCCTCCGCGAGGTTGTTCTGCGGCAGATGCGCGAGCAGGTCGCGGACGTGCGTCCATCGCGCCTCGCCTCGTCCGGGGCCGCGAGATGCGCGACGCCGCTGCGTCCGGTGTGGACGCTCGCGCCGCCGAGCGCCTCGGCGTCGATCTCCTCGTGGGTCACGGACTTCACGACGTTCGGCCCGGTGACGAACATGTAGCTCGTCCCCTCGACCATCACCGTGAAGTCGGTCATCGCCGGCGAGTACACCGCGCCGCCGGCACACGGCCCGAGGATGACCGAGATCTGCGGGACCACGCCCGACGCCATGACGTTGCGCAGGAAGATCTCGGCATAGCCGCCGAGCGAGGCGACGCCTTCCTGGATCCGCGCGCCGCCGGAGTCGTTGAGCCCGATGACGGGCGCACCGACCTTCATCGCGAGGTCCATGACCTTGCAGATCTTCTCGGCGTACGCCTCGGACAGCGAGCCGCCGAAGACCGTGAAGTCCTGGCTGAACACGAACACGAGCCGGCCGTCGATGGTGCCGTGGCCGGTGACGACCCCGTCGCCGAGGACCTTGTGGTTCATCAGGCCGAACTCGGTTGCCCGGTGGGTGACGAACGCATCGAGCTCGACGAACGAGCCCGGGTCGAGCAGCAGGTCGAGGCGCTCGCGCGCCGTGAGCTTGCCCATCGCGTGCTGGCGGTCGACGCGAACCGCTCCCCCACCCAGGAGCGCTTCGGCGCGCAATGCCTCGAGACGCGCGATCCGTTCCGCATTCGTCGGCACGACAGGCACACCCTCCGCTCGTTGGGCATCGTCTTTGCACAAAGACGACGAGGACGGCGTCCATCATATGCACCGGACGTCCGTGCACCGCGATCGTGTTGCCGGTGGATGAACGCCGCGTTACATGCGCATTGCGATTCGGTGCGGCTGACGCCCGTCCAAATCGGCGTGGTTGTCCACAGAACGGTGCACAAGTCGACCAATGTGTGGACAACCTGCACGCTCGCGCGCGAGGACCGCGGGGTAGCATTCCCCCACTCCCACCGTCACGCCGGCCACGCGCCGATGCCTTCCCGAGGTGAGCCCTTGACGCACGTCATCGCGATCGCGAACCAGAAAGGTGGCGTCGGCAAGACGACGACCGCGATCAACCTCGCCGGCGCGCTCGCCGAGGAAGGGTGCCGAGTCCTGCTCATCGACATGGACCCGCAGGCGAATCTGACCGCCGGCGTCGGGATCAACCTCAACACCGTGCAGCAGTCGATGGCCGACGTGCTGGCCGATGGCCGGGCGACGCTCGGCGACGTCATCCTCGCGACGGAGACCGCCGGCATCGATGTCGCGCCGGCGCACATCGACCTTGCGAGCACCGAGGGCGAGCTGTTCACCGCGCTCGGCCGGGAGCAGATCCTGCGCGAGGCGATGCGCGAGGTCGATCGACCCGTACGACTACGTGCTGATCGACTGCCCGCCGAACCTCGGGCTGCTGACCGTCAACGGCCTCGTCGCGGCGGACAGCGTGATCATCCCGGTCCAGACGCAGTACTACGCGATGAAGGGCCTCAACAACCTGGTCAAGGTCATCAACGCGATCCGGCTCAAGCTCAACAAGGACCTCAAGGTGCTGGGCCTCCTGCCGACGTTCTACGACGGGCGGACGAATCTCGCCAAGGACATGCTCGACGAGCTGCGCGTCGTCGGCGACCACCACGTGTTCAACACGATCATCCGCACCACCGTGAAGCTCGGGGAGGCGCCCCTCGTGGGCCGCCCGATCACGTCGTACGCCAGCGAACTCGGATGCCGCTCGCACGTATCGCGAGCTGGCACGGGAGGTGATCGAACTTGGCCAGGACTGACTTCCGCGCGGCCGCCGCGCGACGACTCTCCGAGGAGCGCGAGCTGTCCCCCGCGATCGTGAGCCTGCTCTCCCCCGAGCAGTCCCACCTCAATCGCGGCGTGCGGGTGCTCCCGGTCGACCGCATCGAGCCCAACCCCCAGAACCCGCGCCTCGCCTTCGACTCGGAGACGCTCGAGGAGCTCGCGTCGTCAGCATCCGCGAGCATGGCGTCCTCCAGCCGATCCTCGTCCGCCCGCTGGAGGAGGTCGCTTCCAGCTGATCGCCGGCGAGCGCCGCTGGCGCGCATCGAAGATCGCGGGCGCAGCCGACGATCCCCGCGCTCGTCGAGGACATCGACGACGACACGGCGCTCGAGATCGCGCTCATCGAGAACCTCCAGCGCGAGGACATCTCGCCGCTCGACGAGGCGGCGATGTACGACCGGATGATCCGCGACCACGGCTACAGCATCCGCAAGCTCGCCGAGAAGCTGGGCAAGGACAAGGGCTACCTCGAGAACCGCCTGCGGCTGGCCGACGCCCCGCCCGAGGTCCGCGAGCTCGTGTCTTTGCGCAAGGACACCCTGTCCCACGCCTACGAGCTGATGAAGGTCGAGGACCCGAAGAAGCGCCGCAAGCTCGCCGACCAGGTGGCCCGCAACGAGCTGTCGCTGGTCAAGCTCCGCGAGCGGATCGAGGGACGCCGGCCGCAAGGTCGCCGCGGACGAGGGGGCTGCCGATGGCGACCTCGTCGGCGTCATGGCCGAGGACGAGGAGGGCGAGCAGGCGCCGGAAGGCTGGGTCACGAGCCAGCCGGCCGAGCCGCTCCGCGACGACAGCCTCGTGGTCGCGAAGGCCCAGCTCAACGACGCGGTCGAGGAGCTGCTGGACGTGATCCGCAACCCCGAGCTGCTCAACTCGATCGGCTCGCGTCGACCGGAGCAACCTGGCGAAGTACCTGACGATCGCGAAGCTCCGGCTGGAGAACGCGATCGCCGTCGTCCGCACCGGCGACAACGACCGCTAGCCCGCCGGGGCTCGACCCTCCCCTCCCCGAGCAACAGCGAAGCCGGCGCCAAGGCGCCGGCTTCGTCGTGTCTGGCCGGGCGGCGTGCCCTCCGCCGGCGCGATCAGTCCTGCGGCTTGCCGTGGCCCTTGGCGGAGCCCTTCGCGGCCTGGCGGTTGGCCTTCGCCTCGGCGCCGAGCGGCCTCGCGTGCGGCCTTCGTCTCGGCACGGGCAGCCTCACGGGCGGCCTTCGTCTCGGCACGAGCTGCGGCGGCGGCCTCCTTGGCGGCGTCCTTCGCCTCGGCGGCGGTGGCGCAGTCCTCGGTGACCTGCACCCAGTCGACGGTCGCGGCGGTCACGGTCTTGTCGAGCTTGGCCACGCACGAGACCCACTCGCCGCGGTTGTCGAAGCGCGGGTCGAGGGTTGCCTTGGCCGCCTCCGACACGAGCGCACCGTGGGTGTCGCCTGCGGCCCCGTCGGCCGCCTCGCCGGCATCGGCGTCGGCGTCGACGTCCGTCCCGTCCTCGTCGCCGTCCTCGTCGCCGTCCTCGTCCGGGCTGTCGGCGTCGTCGGTCGCGGCGGGATCGCCGTCGGGCTGCTCGATGCCCTGCTCGGTGTCGGCAGCCGGGCGAGAACCGGGGCGCGGCGGCGAAGACCGCACCCGCCGACAGCGCGAGCACGACGAACGCGATGGCGAGACCCCGGAAGCGGCGGAGGAGCTCGGTCATGGCGGGATGGTGCCTCTCGATGGAGCGGATGATGTCACCGACCATAACGAGGCCTCGAGGGCGCCTGTTAGGCGTACCTTCGGGCACCCGACCCCGGACGCTGGGGTGCGCGTGGACGCACCACCCCGAGGCTGGGCGCGCCGGGAGGGGCGCTCAGGCGCCGAGGGAGGTCCCGGTCGAGGCGCTCAGCGCCCCCAGCCACGCGACCGCGAGCAGGCCCGTGCCGATCGCCTGGATCTCCCAGGCGAGCTCGCGCCACGACGTGCCCGGGCGGCCCGCCGCGACGAGCCCCAGCACGGCCCCGGCCATCGGCGCGACGGCGGCGAGCAGGATCGCGACCACCCAGCCCGTCGGCGCCCCGAGGACGACCGCCGTGCCGAGTGCCAGCACGGCGACCACGGCGTTGAGCACGACGACCAGCCACCGCCGCCCGGGTCGGGCCGAGCGCGAGGGCGATCGAGCGCACGCCGGCCGCCTCGTCGCGCTCGGTGTCGACCATGGCGTTGGCGACCGCGAGCGCGGCGCCGGCGTTGGCGGCGGCGGGCACGAGCACGAGGAACAGCTCGGGCAGCGACCCGGTCGCCCCGTACCAGCCGTAGACCGGCAGGAGCGGGATGCCCAAGGCGAACGGCAGCCACGAGAGCGTCGTCCCCTTCGCCCACAGGTCGTACGCGAGCCCGATCGCGAGCACGACCGCGCGAGCGCGACGAGCCACGGCCCGCCGACGATGGCGAGCACCAGGCCCGCGACCGCGCTGCCGATCGCGATCACCCGTGCGCCGCGGACCGGGTCACGAGGCCCGCGGGGATCGGCTTGCCGGGCTTGTGGCCGGCGTCCCGGGGCGCGTCCACGAGGTCGTTGACCGTCCCGATGGCGAACTGGAGCAGGGTCATCGACAGGCCGAGGACGATGGCCGACCGGTGCCGCCCCGCCCGCGACCATCGCCACGAGCGCGACGACGACGCCGTCGAGGATCGACGGGAACGGGTGGACCAGCCGGGCGGCGGCGGCGAGGTCGCGAACGCCGAGGCGGGCCGGCGCGCCCGCGCGATCAGACGTAGACGAGCTCGTCGAAGTTCGACACGAGGTACTCGATCAGCCGGTCGCGCCCATCGGCGACCTGCGACCGGATCCCCGGCACGAGCGCCCACAGCGCGACGGCCGGGACGACGAGGCGGCCCTCGGCGTCCTTCCCCACCGTCGCGGGCGGGCCACCGCCAGAAGCGAACACCCGTTCGAATTCCTGCTCGTTGAGCTTCGCCGACCGGCGGAAGTCCGCGACGACCCTCACGATCCCGCGGCGCTTGGCGACGTCACGCATCAGCTCGGACGCCCAGGTGTCGATCTGGGCGTCGGGCTGGTCGGCGAGCCGGGCGCGGTACTCGGTCGGGTCGGCGGAGAGGCCGGTGGCTCCCACGAGGTCTCCTGGAGCGTGCGGTGGTCGCTCAGCAGGATGCCAACCTGCCTCAGCCCGCGGGCGGGGCGGCGACCTCCTCGAGCGGCGACGTCCGCCGGCGTGCGGCCGAGGTCGGCGCGCGACGCGAGGTCCGTGCCCGCCGCGTCCCCCTGGCCGAGCGCCGGCCGCCGCGCCCTCCGGCCAGTCGTTGAACACCTCGGTGAGCCAGCGGCCGAGCGTGCCCGGGTCGCGGCGGGTCCGGGAAGTCGGCGACGAGCGCCAGGAGCGCCTCCTCCGTCTGCCGCGGTCAGCGCCGCGACCGATTCGCGCGAGGCGCGGCCCACCGGCTGGATGGGCTCCCCCACCCGCACCCGGATCGTGCGCCGGAACCCGAGCCAGCTCGTGCCGTTGATCGCGATCGGGACGATCGGCACGCCGCCACGGAGCGCGAAGAACGCCGTGCCCTCGGCGAGCGGCAGGAGCTCCCGCTCGCCGCGGTGGATGCGCCCCTCGCCGAAGATGACGATGACCCAGCCATCGGCGAGCACGTTCTGGACGCGCCGGGTCGTCTCGAGCAGGTCGGTCTTCTCGGGGCGGTACGGGATGCCGAAGCCGGCCCACACGATCAGCCTGTTGCGGCCGCCCTTCGTCATGTCGGCCTCCTTGGGGCCGAACATCGCGAGCTTCGGCTTCGCGGGGAGGAACGCTCAGCAGGATCAGCGGATCGGTCCAGTTGAGGTGGTTGCTGCAGTACATCGCCGGGCCGTCGGGCAGCCGGTCGGCGCCCTCGAGGCGGACGCGGAACAGCAGCCGGACGATGAGCCGGATGCGACAACCGCAGGACGCCGAAACGGAACGGCCGGTGGACGGGACCGGCCGTGAGGGGCTGCGCCACGGGCGGAGTCTAGGCGCTCGCGCAAGCCCTCATGCGGGCAGCGCGTCGGGATCGAGGTCGGCGAGCCGGTCGAGCACGAGGTTCGCGCGCTCGCGTGCGTCGCCCGCGGGCGGCACGCTCGGGTTCGGGACGAGGACGACGAACGCCCCGGCGGCGTTGCCGGCCCGGACGCCGTTGAGCGAGTCCTCGACGATCAGGCAGCGCGTCGCGGGCACGCCGAGCAGGTCCGCGGCCCGGAGATAGACGTCGGGCTCGGGCTTGCCGCTCGGGACGTCATCGGACGACACGACCGCGCCGAACACGCCGTGGAGCCCCAGGGCATCGATGGCGGCGTCGATGACCCGTCGGTGGGACGAGGAGGCGATCGCCACCGGTCGGTCGCCGCGATCCGCCGGACCGCCTCGGGGGCGCCGGCGATGACGGGCGAGGGTTGCGGTCCGATAGCGCTCGACGACGCCCGTCGACGATCGCGTCCTCGATCGTCGTCGACCGGGATGTGGTCGAGCCGGAGGCGCGTCTGCATCGTCGCCGCCCACTCCGCCGAGTTGCGCGCCCATCACCGCGTGCTGGTCGTCGTGCGTCCACGGTCGGTCGTGCGCGCGCGCGAACGCGATCCGGACGTCGTTCCACCACGGCTCGCTGTCGGTGAGGACGCCGTCGAGATCGAACAGGACGGCGTCGAACCGCTGCTGCGTGGCCATGCGCCCTCCCGATGGCGGCCGCGATCGCGGCCGGTCACCGAGAGGCTAGCGCGGGTCGGCGTGCGGCGCGAGCGGCGCCGCGTGGGGTCAGGCGGTCGTCGCGCGGCGGTCGGCCAGGCCGACGATGCCGAGGATCAGCGCCTCGACCAGCGTCCACGCGACGAGCGCGACCAGCGCCGCGACGTCGAGGACCGAGCCGGAGGCGCCGCTCACCGCGTCGAGCGAGAACATGCCGCGGAACGGCTCGACGAACGGGTCGGTGACGCCGATCACGAACGCGACGACGTCGTTGCCCTCGTTGGCGCCGAGCAGGAGCAGGACGAAGCGGAGCACGATCAGCGCCTGGAGCACGCCGAACACGAGCCACACGAGGCGGCGGATGGTGTCGACGGGCGACATGGCGGGCACGACCGGGTCCACGACCTCGCGGACGACCGGCTGCTCGACCACGTGCTCGTGCACGGGCTCGACGCGCTCGACGGTCACGCGCTGGGTCTCGGGCATGTTGTCAAACCTCGGATCGCCGTAGGTCATGGTTCATCTCCCTGTGCAGGGCATCCCCGGGCAGGTGGCCGCACCCTAGGCGCGCCACGGCCACGGGAGCGCGCCACGAGGGCCGATCGACATGTCGGGAACGTGTCGTCGGCCGAGTCCCCGATCGACGGCGACCCGCCACAATGGGAGCCGGCCGGACCGCGGCCCGGAGGTGTCATGCACGTCAATCGCGCCCTGCTGGGCTGGGGCGTCTTCTTCCTCGTCCTCGGCTCGGTGCCGCTGGCCGTGCGCTACGGCCTGGTCGACGCGTCGGCGTTCGACACGGCCTGGCAGCTGTGGCCGCTGCTGCTGATCGGGGCCGGCCTCGGGCTGGTGCTCGCGCGGACCCGGGCCGCGGTCGTGGGCGGGCTGGTCGTGGCCGCGACCGCGGGCCTCATGGTCGGCGGGCTCGTCGTCAACGGGGTCGACGAGTTCGGCGGCGGGTTCGCGTCGTGCGGCGGCGGCGGCAGCGGGACGCCGTTCGCGGAGCAGCGCGGCACGCTCGGCACCGAGGCCGTCGGTCTCGCTCCAGCTCGACTGCGGGCACGTCGTGGTCGGGAGCGTCGACGGCGCGACCTGGAGCCTCAGCGGCGAGTCGAACGACGGCCAGCCGCCCGTCGGTCACGGAGCGTGACGACGAGCTGTCCGTCGAGGCCCGTGCTCGACAGGGCGGGATCCGGCTCGGCGACGGCGGCGGCAACGAGTGGACGGTCGAGCTGCCCCGTGACGCGCGGACGAGCCTCGACCTGTCGGTGAACGCGGGCTCCGCGGTCGGTGCGTTCGACGGCATGCGCCTCGACCGGGTGCAGGTCTCGGTCAACGCCGGGAGCGCGACGCTCGATCTCGGCGAGTCGCTCGAGGTCGGCTCGCTCGAGGCGAGCGCGAACGCGGGCTCGCTCAGCGTGACCCTGCCCGCCGACATCGATGACCGGGTCGCGTGTCCGCGAACGCCGGCTCGCTCGAGCTGTGCGTGCCCGACGGCGTCGACCTCCGCATCCGGCTCGAGGACAATGCGCTGGGCTCGAACAACTTCGGCGAGGCCGGGCTCGTGGCAGGTCGGCGACACGTGGACACGCGTCGGCGCGCGGGTCCGCCCGCATCGACATCGCGGCGAGCGCGAACCTCGGCAGCATCACCCTGAACCCGGACGACGGCTGTGCATAGGCTCTATCGCCACCCCACGGACAAGGTCATCGGCGGCGTCGCCGCCGGCCTCGGCGTGTGGATGAACGTCGACCCGACGATCGTCCGCCTCGCCTGGGTCGTGCTCGCGATCTTCACCGGCGGCATCTTCCTGGTCATCTACTTCGTGATGCTGTTCGTGGTCCCGCTGCCGCCGCAGGGGTGGGTGCCGGGGCCGAACCCGGGCGGTCCCGTGCCTGGCCAGCCGCCCAGCGGGCGCGACCCCGCCGGGCGGATGGGCCGCGTGGCAGGCGCCGCCCACCCCGGGTGCCGGCTCTGCCCCGGGCGCGCCGCCCGACCCCGCCGCGCCCGGCGGCTGGCCGCAGGGCCCGGCGCCGCCCGGGCGGCTGGACGCCGCCCGCGATCGGCAACGGCAACGCCGGGATCGTCGGGGGCGTGATCCTCGTCCTGCTCGGGGCGTGGTTCCTCGTCGACCAGTACGTCGACATCGACTGGACCCTGCTGTGGCCGGTCCTCGTCATGCTCGCGGGTGTCGCGCTGATCGTCCTCGCGGCCCGCCGCGGCCGCACGCCCGGCTGACGGCACGACGCGTCCCGTGACCGGTGAAGTCCCCGCCATGCTGCTCGGCCTCGCCGCGCTCGGCGTCGTCGGCGGGATCGTCCTGCTGTTCCGCGGCTTCGGCGGCTACCGGTCGGCGATCCGCGTCGGCGACACGTCGACGTCGCGCATCTCCAGCCTGGCCGCGGGCGAGGTCCGCCTGACAGGAACGGTCGAGCCCGCCGAGGTCACGCTCACCTCCCCGCTCCAGGACCGCGAGTGCGTCTGGTACCGGTCGCGGGTGGACGCCGGCGAGGACGCCCGGTGTTCGAGGAGGAGCGCGCGATCGGGTTCCGCGTCCGCGACGCGAGCGGGCACGATCCGGGTCTTCCCGCGCGGCGCCCGGATCGACGGCCCGATCCGGCTCGACGACCGCGACTCGATCACCGGGGAGCGGCCGGTGAGCGTC
Source organism: uncultured Chloroflexia bacterium (assembly GCA_963763075.1). GTDB lineage: Bacteria > Chloroflexota > Limnocylindria > Limnocylindrales > CSP1-4 > CAIXZV01. The sequence continues at coordinate 264,130 of CAVXNF010000008.1, forward strand.
AGCATCCGGACCGGCCCGGCCTACGACCAGCCGGATGCGTCGCTGGACAGGGAGGCGGCGATCGCCGCGCTGCTCACGGTCCGCCAGCCCGAGCCCGAACCGCTGGACGACGTGCCGGGCGGGCGCCAGCGAGGGCGCCGGTACGTGGAGGCGCGGCTCGAGGCGGGCGACGTGGTCACGGTCGTGGGCACGGCGCTGCCGTTCGGCCACCTGGCGGATCCCGACGGCGCGGATCGCATGGACCGGGCCGGCGACCCGCTGCTCGGCCTCGACGATCCCGAGGTGGCGATGAACATCGCCGAGGCGCGCGCAGGCCGGGATCCTCACCACGCCCGAGGACGCCTGGGGCAACGCCGCCATCCCGGGGTTCGGCATCGGGCGTCCGGTGCGCGCGCCGGAGCTCGACGAGGGCGTGGCGGCCCCGGCGCTCGCCACGGCGGCGGAGGCCGCGGCGATGGAGCGGACGTGGGACCTCGAGCCGGACCTCCTCGTCGTCGCCGCCGTCCCCGACGCGCCGCTGCTCATCGCCGGGGGCGCACCGGAGGAGGTCGTCGCGCGCGAGGAGGGCCGGTTCCTCGTCGGGCTGCTCGGCGCGGTGCTCGCGATCGGCTCCGCGATCGCGGGCGCGGTCGTCCTGGCGATCCAGTGACGACGCGCTCGGCGTGCGGCGGGAGCGGCCGTCGCGGATGATGGCCGCGTCATGAACCCGTCCACCGCCGCCGCGCTGTTCGCCATCGGCGTCGTCGTGGTCGTCGTCGGCTTCGTCGTCCTCACGACCTACAACGCCGTCGTCGCGCTGCGCAACCGGATCCACAAGGCGTGGGCGAACATCGATGTCGCGCTCAAGCAGCGCCACGACATGCTGCCGGGCCTCGTCGACGCGGTGCGCGGGATCATGGCCTTCGAGCAGGACGTGTTCGAGGAGGTCGCGCAGGCACGCGCGGCCTACGCGTCGACGGACCCGATCCCCCGCCAGGCCGAGGTCAGCGAGGCGACGACGAGCGCGGTGCGCAGCCTGTTCGCCGTGGTCGAGGCGTACCCGGAGCTCAAGTCGGCCGGCAACGTCCAGCTGCTCCAGGCGGAGATCGCCCGGATCGAGGACGTCATCGCCGACCGGCGCGAGCTCTACAACGACCAGGTCTTCCGCTACAACACGCGGATCGCGCAGGTGCCGACGACGCTGTTCGCCGGCGTGTTCGGCTGGGTCGCCGGAGCCGTTCTTCGCCGCGGACGAGGCGGAGCGGGCCCGTCCCGAGGTCGACATCCGGCCTGCCTGAGGTTGCCGGCCGGGCGTCACCGGCCCGTCACGGGCCGCGCATAGACTTGGGACAACACGGAGGACCCCATGCTGCAGCACCTGTTCGGCAAGCCGTCGATGCCCGAGGAGACGCTCCCCGGCCGCGACGAGCCCATCATCACCGGCGCCACCCATCACGTGAACGGCCGCTCGATCATGCCGCCGTACCCGACGGCTTCGAGGTCGCGGACTTCGGCATGGGCTGCTTCTGGGGCGCGGAGAAGGAGTTCTGGTCGATCCCGGGCGTGTGGGTGACCGCGGTCGGCTACCAGGGCGGCACGACGCCCAACGCGACGTACAAGGAGGCCTGCAGCGGCCGGACCGGCCACGCCGAGGTCGTCCGCGTCGTGTTCGACCCGTCCGTCGTGACCTACGAGCGCCTGCTCAAGACGTTCTGGGAGAACCACGACCCGACCCAGGGCTTCCGCCAGGGCAACGACATCGGGACGCAGTACCGCTCGGCGATCTTCGCCCACGGCGAGGCGCAGCTGGCCGCCGCGAACGCGTCACGCGCGATGTTCGAGCAGCAGCTGGGGAAGTCCGGCTACGGGACGATCACGACCGAGATCCGCGAGGCGCCGGCGTTCTACTTCGCCGAGGAGTACCACCAGCAGTACCTCTCGAAGGTCCCCAACGGCTACTGCCCGAACCACGCGACCGGCGTGAAGCTGCCGGGCGACTTCAAGGTCACGCCGCTCCAGTACGTCGAGGACTGAAGTCAGCGGATGCCGTCGTCGTGTCGACGCCGGACTACGTCGAGGCGATGAGGTCGAGCGACGATGCACACCTGCGCACACGACGTGCCAAGGACCTGGATGCGACTCGATAGGTGAAGGGAGCCGCAATGTACGCCGTCGTGGTTCGAGAGACCGGACAACGTGAGGCGATCGAGGGCAGCGCGGAGCTTCTCACGACGAGCCTGTTGCCCCGTGTGCGTGAGGCGCCGGGGATCGTCTCGGCCTCCTTCATGTCGGACGGGGACGGCGCGACCCTGAACGTCCTCGTCTTCGAGACTGAGGAAGCAGCGCGAGCCGCTCTCCAGCTCACCCGCAATGCCCCACGTCCAGGGTTCCTCGAGCTGGAGAGCGCCGACCTCTACCGGGCTCGACTCGGGGCTGCGAGTCGGGCCGGCCCGTCCTATAGTCGGGCCATGACCGTGCTGCGGATGGACAACATCCTCCTCGTTGTCGACGACCTCGAGGCCGTCAAGGCGTTCTTCGTCGACCTCGGCCTGGAGCTCGAGGGCGAGGCGGATGTCGGGGGCGAGTCGGTCGACCGCCTCATCGGGCTCGAGGGCGTCCGGGCAACCATCGCCTCGATGCGGACCCCGGACGGCACCGGGCGGATCGAGCTGGACAAGTTCCACACGCCGGCGGCCGTCAGGCTGGAGCCGGAGGACGCGCCGGTGAACGCGCTGGGCCTCCGCCGCATCATGTTCGCGGTCGACGACATCGAGACCGTCCTCGGTCGCCTGCGCAGCCACGGCGCCGAGCTCGTCGGCGAGGTCGTGCAGTACGAGGACCAGTACCGGCTGTGCTACGTCCGCGGCCCCGAGGGCATCATCGTCGCGCTGGCCGAGCAACGCACCTGAGCGCGTCGTCGGGCGTCTACGATGCCCGGCAGGAGGGCGAACGATGACCGACCCGATCGCGGACATCATCGGCGACTACCGTGGAGTTCGCGGCCCAACAGCGCGACCGGTTGCTGGCGCGTGGCATCGACATCGCCCCGTACACGCTCAGCCACCTCGCCTACCGGGTGCCCGAGTGGGACCAGTACGTCCAGGTCCGGACGCTCCTCGAGCGCCACGCGGCCGCGAATCGGGAGAACGTCTGGAACGGCCGCCCGATCTCCCTGATCGTCCCCACCGAGCCGCTCGACGTCCTCGACGGCAAGGTCGTCCCGCTCATCGAGCTCATCCCGCCCGTCCACCAGCGCGTCTACAAGATGGGCCTGGAGCACCTCGGCGTCGTGGTCGGCGACACGTTCGACGCGTTCGTCGACGCCCACAAGCCCGTCCTGACCGGACAGCAGTTCCAGGGCCCGAACAGCACGCCCGACCCCGTCTACATCCTGATGGAGGACTTCACCCACGTGAAGTTCTATCGGCTGTCGCTGCGGGCATCCGTCGAGCTCGATGGTGGCGAGTTCGACCGGAGGGTTCCACCACGTGGAGGGCTGGGTCCCCCAGCAGCTGGTGACGGCGACCGGGCCGAACCCGCTGCCGAGATGACGTGACGGAGCGGCAGCGCTCCGCACGCTGGCCTCGTATGGCCGCTGCAACGCGAGCGCGACGGCCGCTGCGGTAGGGTCTGGCGATGCGACCCCTCGAGTTCTACATCATCCTCACCGCCGACGGGATGTACGCGGATCCGGACGGCGGTCTCGACCACTACGAACCGGCCGAGGACGAGCACCGGTACGCCAACGGGCTCACGGCGGGTTCCGGCGACATCGTCATGGGCCGGGTCATGTACGACGTCATGGAGTACTGGGACACGGTCGACGTCGACGACCCGGCGGTGCCGGACGTGGAGCGCGAATACGCCGAGGCGTGGCGGGCAGACCCCCAAGCACGTCGTCTCGCGCGGCCAGCCGGCACTGCGCGCCAACGCCGACCTGATCGAGGGTGACGTGGTCGATGCCGTCCGCCGGCTCAAGGAGCAGGACGGCGACCCGATCGGGCTCGGCGGCGGCGCGGAGCTGCTCGCGACGTTCGCGAAGGCAGGCCTGATCGACAGCTACCGGTTCCTCGTCATCCCGACCGTGCTCGGCAAGGGCAAGGCGATGTTCGCGGCGCTCGACGAGCCACTCCACCTGCGGCTGACCGGGACGCGCACGTTCTCGGCCGGCAGCGTCCTGCTCGAGTACGAACCGGCCGAATAGCGATGGCCCTCGGCGGCCGTCGTCGGTGGCCGACCGCAGGTGCTCGACTCGCTGGTGTGTCAGGCTCCTCAACGATGTCCAGCGTCACCAACCGGATCGCGATCCACCGCTCCGTCGAGGACGTGTTCGCCGTCCTGACCGACGTCGAGCGCACCGGCACCTGGTTCCCCGGCGACGTGGAGGAGCATTGGACCTCTCCCCCGCCGCGGGGTGTCGGGTCGACGCGGCACGCGGTCATCCGCACGTGGGGCCGTCGCACCGAGAACGATGCGGTCGTGACCGAGTACGACCCGCCCCACCGGGCGGCCATGGCCGGCACGTCTCAGGGCGCAACCTTCGTTGCCACGCTCGTGTTCCTGGGCGACGCGGAGACGACGACGGTCGAGGTCACGACCGACATCGCGCTCGGCGGGGCCGGCCAGGATCGTGGCGCCGGTGTTTGCCGCCTGGTATGGCCGCAAGTGGGCGCGTGGTCTCGAGACGCTCAAGCGTCTGATGGAGTCAGGGGACATCTAGGTTGATCGGATGCCCTGTGCGGGCGGGCTACCCGCCTCGCACGGCCTAGGACAGCTCGGTCGAAGCGCGCGCACCGGGCGGCGGGCGGTCCGCGACCACCTCGATCGGATCCGAGCGGCCACGCACGGCTACGGTTCGATGCTCCAGACCGGCCGCGTCAACCTCCGCCGCCCGTACCGCGTCGATCGAGATGAGCAGCTCGCCGGGGCCTGCCTCGGCGGCGAGGCGGGCCGTGGTGTTCACCACGTCGCCCAGCGCCGTGAAGTCGCTCACCGCCCCCTCCGCGCCGGTCGAGCCCACGAATGCCTGACCCGTATGCACCGCGGCGCCGACCGGGATCGGCCCCGTGCTCGTCGCGTCGGGTTGCCCCACCCCGGCGAGCAGCACCCGGGCCGCTCGGATCGCCGCCGCCGTATGGCTGGTGCCCGAGATCCCCTGGAAGAACAGGCCGATCGCCTCGTCACCGACGAACTTGTCGACGATCCCGTCGTTGCCCAGGATCGCCCTCGACGACAGCCGGTAGAAGCGGTCGAGAAAGGCCCGGAACTCGGTCGGGCTCAGGCGCTCGCCGATGCCTGTGGAGCCTCGTATGTCGGCGAACAGCAGGCTCACCGGGATCTCCGCGCCATAGACGCCCACCTTGTTGAGATCGCGAATGCAGTTGCCGCAGATCGACGGGTTGCCCGGGAATCGGCCGAACCCGACGTGGCGCAACACCGCACCGCCCGGACCCTCGAACGGTGCGGCGCACAACTTGCAGTTCGGTCCGTGCGGCAGATGCCGCATCACGGCCCGGAAGCGCGCCAAGCCAGGGTCCTCACCGGAGAGGAAGCCCCGCATCGCGTCCTCGGGGTTCGATGGGCGTGGCATCGCTGCCACATCCTACGCTTGCCCGATGCGCACGCTTCGGAGCGTGCCCAAGTCAGTGGAGCATGCCCACGTAGGTGTTGGTGTTGCCGCCGGGCCGTGGCACGGTCGATCCGAGGCCGCTGCCCCGGAGCGACGCGTAGTCGCCGGTGCCGCCGGTCACGACCCAGCTGAAGGTCTCGATGCCGGTGTCGAAGTTCGCCTGGATCTGCATCTTGACGTCGAACGTGCCCGAGTCGTCATCGCACGTGAACGTCTTGAAGACCTGCAGCTGGACGATGCCGCGATCGGCCTGGCCGCCGGCGAACCGGATGCCGGTGTCCTCGAACGAGCCGGCCGGGCAGATCGCTCCGGAGTCCGCGGCGTCCCCGCTCGTGGTGAAGCTGCCGACGTTCGGACCACCCTCCACGAACGTCACGTCGGACACGATCGTCACCCCTTCCGGCGCCCCGGCGGCGACCGGCCAGGCGACGGAGATGGTGAGTGCTCCCGCGAGCAGGGCCGCTAAGGGTCGGACGCCATGGTGTCTCGTCTGCACGACTGACTCCCCATGTGCGCGGCGAGTGGCAGGCCCGGATCGTGGGCGCATCGATTTCGCCGTGTGTACCTATGGCGCCGCGAACGGGCGAATCGTTCCAATTCTCGTGACGTTGACCCGTGATCTCGCGGCACCCACACTGCGGGCACCGCGCCGGGGCGGCACCGAGGGAGGCTCCGATGGTCGTCCTGGCGTCACAGCGCGACATCGCGTCGCTGCCCAAGGTGGAGCTCCACGTCCACCTGAACGGGTCGATCACCGAGGCGACCGCCGCGACGCTCGCCCGCCGGCACGGCGCGGACCCGGACACCGCCCTCGGGCTCGTCAACGGCCGCTACCCGGGCACGTACGCCGACTTCCAGGGCTTCCTCGACGCCTACCTGCTCGCGAACTCGTTCGTCCGCACGCCCGACGACCTCGAGACCGTGGCCGCGGCGTTCGCCGCGCAGCAGGCGGCCGAGGGCATCCGCTACTCCGAGGCGATCGTCACCGCGATGATCTACGTCCGCAACGGGATGGAGCCGGCGGCGATGTGGGCCGCGCTCCGGAGCGGTCTCGCGGCGGGCGGGCCCGACACGCGGATCGGACTCGATCATCGACGTCATCCGCGACCTCGGGCGCCAGGAGGCCGAGGACACGCTGCGGCTCGTCGAGGCTGCCGATGCGCCGATCGTCGGGCTCGGCCTCACGGGGATCGAGGGCACCGTCCCGACCGAGGACTTCGTCCCCTACCGGCAGGAGGCGCGCCGGCTGGGGCTCGGCTTCGAGGTGCACGCCGGCGAGATGGGCCCGCCGTCGAGCATCGTGTCGGCGCTGGACGTGCTGGAGGCGGACCGGATCGGCCACGGCGTCGCCGCCATCCGCGACGAGGCGGTGCTCGACGCGGCTGATCCGCGACCACGTCGTGCTCGACGTCTGCCCGTCGTCCAACGTCGGCGATCGGCGAGTTCGCGTCGCTCGAGGCGCACCCGATGACCGAGTTCTGGCGGCGGGGCGTGGAGATGACGATCTCGAGCGACGATCCGCCGTTCTTCGGGACGACGCTGAATGACGAGCTGCGCCACCTCGTCCGGATCGCCGGGCTGGAACGGGACGACCTCGCGACGCTCCAGCGGCGGGCGGCGACGCACAGCTTCGCGCCGCCGGACGTGCGCGACTCGCTGCTCGCCGAGATCGACGCGTGGGCGCGGACCCGCCTGACGCAGGACTGCGAGCCCGCTGCAAGGTTCCGGAGCCGGGATCGAATGGCCTGCGCGACGCCCGTTGCGATGCTGCGCGCGGCGCTCAGCCACGGGCCGACCGGGCTCGGTGAGCGATCTGCGGCGAGGACGAGCGATCGACCTCGCCGTTTCGATTCAGGCGGGGTCGATGGCGCGGGCCGTGGTCCGGCAGCCAGTCCGCGGTCCGGGCAAGCCCGACGTCCGAGCGCCGCGTCCGGCCACACGCCGAGCTCCTCGTGGAGCCGCGTGAGGTCCAGGGTCAGCGGGCGCGCGAGCGCCGCGACCGCGTAGCGGGTGAGCGGCGGCTCCCGCGCAGCGGGAGCCACGCGCCAGCCGAGCTCGACGACCGCGGCCGCGCCATCCGCGAGCGGCGACGGGACGGCGACGATCCGGATCGGCCGGTACAGGCGGTCGAACAGCTCCTCGAGCAGCGCGGCCGGCACGACGGGCGTGGCGTCGGCGACGTTGACGGGGCCGGCGACGTCGTGGTGCGCGACCGCCGCGGCCGTCACCGCGTCGACGAGCGAGTCCACGTAGGTCATCGACGCCGGGCGATGCCCGCCGCCGGGGAGCGGCAGCACGCCGCCGCCGCGCCCGGGCCATGACCCGCGGCAGCAGCGTCCGGTCGCCCGGACCCCAGACCGCGCGCGGTCGGAGGATCGAGCGCGTCGGGCCGCCGCGCCAGGACCACACCCTCCTGTGCGGCCTTCGCCCGGCCGTACGCGTTGAGGTAGCGGCCCGGCGGGACCGGAGCGTCACGCTCGCGGGCCGCGACGTGCGGCAGCCGCGGGTCGTAGACCGATGCGGAGCCGATGACGACGAGCCGGGCATCGGGCGCGATCGCGTCGATCAGGCGGGCCGTGCCACGGACGGTCGCGGCGACGAACGGGGCGTCGCCGCCCCACGGCGAGACGTGCGCGGCGGCATGGACGACGGCCTCGCAGTCGCGGAGCGCGGCGGCGCCGGCTCGGGGCGCGGCGAGATCCCACGCGGGCGTAGGCGCCGCGCCAGGTCGCGGGCGCGTCGGCGCGGCCGAGGCCGAGGACGTCGTGGCCCTCGGCGGCGAGCGCCCGCGCGACCGCACCGCCGACGAACCCGGTGACGCCCGTGACGGCGATCCGCATCAGCCCGTCCGCCGGTCGTCGAGCCGCGCGGCGGCGACGGCGGCGAGCGCCGCCCGATCCGGCTTGTCCGACCGCCCGGACCGCGGCAGCGCGCCGATGGCGAGGACGAGGTCCGGGCGGGCATGGGCGTCGAGCGGCGACGCGGTCGATCGCGCGACCGACTCGAGGCGGCGGCGCGCCTGCTCCGGGTCGTCGCCGTGGCGTGGGACCGCGAACAGGACGACCGCCTCGTCGCCGTCGGGCCGCTCGACGCCGACCATGACCGCGGCCTCGAGCCCCGCGGCCGCCGCGAGCGCGGGCTCGTACAGCGACGGGATAGATGTTCTCGCCGCCGCGGATGAGCATCTCCTTGCGCCGGCCGCGGAGGACGAGCCGGCCAGTCGGCGTCGAGCGTGCCGAGGTCGCCCGGTCGGGAGCTCCGCGACGGGCTGCGGCTCGCCGAGATAGCCGCGGGCGAGCGCCGGGCCGGCGACGTGGAGCTCGCCGCGCTCGTCGGTCCGCAGCCGGACGCCGGGGAGCGGCGTGCCGACGAGGTCGCCCTCGCGCTCGTCGAACGCCAGCCGCTCGCTCCGCGTCGACGCGCGCGACGAGGAGGTGCTCCGTCATCCCGTAGATCGAGGCCACGCGGACGCCCGGCAGGTCGCGACGAGCGGGCCGAGCGCCGCGTTCCGGACCGGGGCGCTGCCGAGGAGGAGCGCCCGGAGCGCCGCGCCCGCGCCGCCGGCGGCCGCCCACGCCGTCGCGCGGTGGAGCGGCAGCGAGACGTGGGTGACGCCGGCGTCCCGTGTCGTGCGGGCCAGGGCGTCCGTCCCGCCGCGACCCGGCGGCAGCACGACGGCCGCGCCGGCCAGCAGCGCCGGGCCCGATGAGGTGCAGGCCCGTGCCGAGCACGCGATCGCCGCGGCCCGAGCTCGACGAGCGCCGACGCCTGCTCGAGCGTCGCCGCGAGGCTGCGCCGGCGAGTGGACGACGCCGCGCGGCGCGCCGGTCGTGCCCGACGTGAACAGGACGAGCGCCGCGGCGTCGCCGGGCAGCGGGCGGCGGGCGTCGCCGCCGGCGAGACGATCGAGGCGCGGCGGACCGCCGATGCCGAGGGCACGCGACGTCGCCCAGCGGGCCGGCGCGAGCGTCGACGGGTCCGGGAGCCGCACGCCGCGCCGCGCCGCGACCGAGCGCAGGACGCGCGATCCGGCGAGCGTCGCCACGCCGCCGTCCATCACCACCGCCCGAACCCCGGCCGCCCGGCAGCGGGCCGCGAGCAGCGCGGGCGCGACGCCCGGGTCCAGCACGACGACGACGATCCCGGCCCGCAGCGCCCCGAGCAGCCACGCGATCCCGTCGGCGTCCTGGCGCACGCCGAAGGCGACCGGGTCGCCGGCCGCGAGGCCCGCGTGCGCGAACGCGCCGGCGTAGCGCCCGGACCCGTGCGCCGAGCGCCCCGCGCGTGGCGACGACGCGCCCACGGCGCGTCGACGATCGCGGGTGCGGCGGCATCGCGCGGGCGCCGCGACCCGATCGAGGAGGGCGTCGAGCGCCATCAGCCCGCCCGGACGACGAGCGACGCCGTAGGCCGGGAACAGCACGCCGGACGCGGGCGCCGCGGCGGACGACCCGTAGCCGCGGCTCACGGCCGAGCGTCCCGAGCAGGAGCCGGCAGCTGCTCGCGGGCGATCGGCGCCCCGAGGCAGAAGTGCGGTCCGGCGCCGAACCACAGGTGGCGGATCTCCCTCGGGATCGGCCGGCCGAGCCGGAGCGCCTCGGGATCGCCGTCGTACAGGCCGGCCCAGCGCGTCATGCCGTAGACGGAGAGGAACACGCGCCGCCCGGCCGGGAACCGCACGCCGTCGATCGTCACGTCCTCGGGGCAGCTGCGGACGATGACCTCGGTGGGGGTCGTCGAGCCGCAGGCCGGCCTCGATCGCCTGCTCCACCGCGTCGGGTCGCCCGCCGTCGAGCGCAGCCCCACCGCCCGTGATCGGTGAGCAGCGCGACGATCCGCGGCGCGGCGGACGTCACGGTCTCCGTGCCGGCGAGCACGATGACGACGACGAGCGCCCGCGCGGTCTCCCAGTCGAAGCCGAGCGCGCGGAGCCGGCCGATCGTCCCGCCGCCGGTCTCCCAGCCGATCCGGCCGGGCTCGCCCAGCCGCTCGACGAGCGATCCGCGCCGCGTCGAGCTCGCCGGTGCCGGACGCCGCGCCGGATCGCCTGGACCGTCATCGCCGACGAGCGCCTCGCCCAGGCGGTACGACGCGAGGTACCCCTCGTCGCCGTCGGGCGGCGTCGGGGCGCCGAGGAGCGCGAACGTCGTCCGCCCGGTGAGGATGCGCGAGAGCCGGACGAGGTCGACCTCCTCGCCGGCCGCGAGCCGGCGTCCGGCGTCGGCGACGAGCCCGTCGTCGGCCGCTCGCGACCAGCTCGGCCGACGCCGCCGGGGCGAACAGGGGCCCGAGCGCGCGCCGAAGCGCCTCGTGCGCCGGGCCGTCCATGTTGAGCAGCGCGTCGGGGCCGATCGCGAGGTCCATCAGCTCCCCGTGGGTGCCCGGCCCCACCGTCCGGAACCGTGCCGCGTCGGTGAGGATCCGCCGCCCGAGGACCGGGTCGTTGACGAGCGTCCCGAACCGGCCGAGCCGCACGACCGGCCGCGAGCCCGCGACCCGCAGCCCGGCGAACGCGAGCGGCGAGACCGCGAGCCACAGCGCGGGCCTCGTGCCAGCCCGCCCGCCGCGCGCCGGGCCGGAGGGCCCGTGCGAGAACGCGTCGCCAGCTCGGAGATACGGCTCGGCCAGGCGCCCGGCGACGCTAGCGGACATCGACCGGCGCGCCCCGGCTGTCGTGGTGCAGGTACCAGGCGAGGACGCCGCGCAGCCCGTACCGCCGGTAGCGGCGCGAGCTCGACTCGACGACCGCCTGCCGGTCGGAGGCGATCCGGTCGGTGAGCCGCCGCGTCCGGTTCATGAGCGACCCGGTCGTCGTGGACCTCCTCGATCCGCGAGCGCGGGAACCCGCCGGCCGCGAGGTACGTGTCGGCCCGGATCCCGACGTTCGAGCCCATCATCATCCGGAACCGCGTGCGGTAGCCGCGACCCCGGTTCTTCGGCACCGACACGGCCGCGGCGATCGCGACCAGCAGCCACAGCATGACGCGCGTCGGGAGCCCGTTGCCCTCGTCGGTCCGGTCGACCATCCGGCCGGCGACGAGGTCGGCGTCGGTCGCGAGGCGTCGGACCATCCGGGCGGCCCACGTCGGGCGCGGCAGGCTGTCGGCGTCGGTCCGGAGCAGGTAGCGGGCCCCGGCCGCGGCGGCGAGCCGCATCCCGGTGTCGGCCGCCGCCCCGGTCCCCTTCTCCGGCTCGAGCGCGAGGCGGACGCCGAGGCCGCGGCCCGCCGGCGACGTTGCGAGCCCCGCCGCCCAGCGCGCGGACCAGCTCGACGGTCGCGTCGCGGCTCCCGTTGTCGACGACGCACACGACGAGCGGTCGCAGCGTCTGCGCCTCGAGCGCCGCGAGCGTCGCACCGATCCCGGCCGCCTCGTCGAGCGCCGGCAGCGTGATCCAGGCCTCCGCCTCGCCGGGCACGAGCACCTCGAGCGGGCGGTCCTCGAGCCGGAACGGCGGTAGCTCGACGAGCGGCCGGCCCTCGACACGGTCGAACCGCGTCGCGCCACCGCTCACAGGCGGATCGCCATCGTGGCGACGCTGATCCCGGCCCCGAGCCCGACGAACAGCACGTTGTCGCCGCGGCGGACGCGGCCGGCGTCGCGGGCGCACGCGAGCGCGAGCGGCAGCGTCCCCGAGCGCCACGTTCCCGTGCGCCTCGATCGTCCGCTCCACGCGCGCCGGCGGGAAGCCGAGCCGGGCGACCATCTCGTCGGCGAACGGCGCCGTGACCTGGTGGACGACGAACAGCGCGTAGTCGTCGGGTGTCGTGCCGGTGGCGGCGAAGACGCGCGGTCGCGATCGTGGGATCGAACGAGCGGACGATGTCGCGCAGCTCGCCACCATCGCCGCCCGCGTACAGGTGCTCGTCGCCGCGCGGGTGGCGCGACCCGCCGCCCGGCACCGTCGACACGGCCCAGTGCTGCGACGCGGACCACGAGTCGCGGTAGAACACGCCGCGGTCGTCGTCGGAGGGCTCGAGGACGACGGCCCCGCCCACGTCGCCCACCGTGTAGCCGATGAACGCGTGGCGGAACGCGCGACGGTCCGGGACGGCGTAGCGCGCGGCGAGCGTCGGCGTCTCGCCGGTCACGACGAGCGCGCGCCGCGCTGCGCCGGTGGCGAGCATCGCCTCCGCGACCCGGATCCCCTCAACGAAGCTGTTGCACGCGTTCTTGACGTCGAACGCGGATCCGTCGCGGTAGCCGAGCTCGTGCGCGACGTTGTGCGCGGTCGCGGGCTCGATCTGGTCCTGGCTCGTCGAGGCGAAGATGAGCAGGTCGATGTCGGCCAGCCGGCTGCCCGCATCCTCGAGGGCGCAGCGTGCCGCGCCGGCGGCGAGCGTCGATGCGTACTCGCCGGGCCCGACGGCCCGCCGGCGACCGGATGCCGCTGATCGCGCGCGAGCGTGCCGCGCGGGACCGGCAGGCGGCCGGACTCGCGTTCGATCCGCGCCTCGATGTCCTCGATCGTCTCGACGCCGGCGGGCAGCGCCACGCCGAGGCCGGCGATGCGCGCGGCGGGCCGGGTCGACTCGGGTCGGGTGCTCTCGGGTCGCACGGCCGGTACCCCAAGCTGCAGCGTCCCGGCCGATGACGGCGCGGCCGGGTCCACCGATCGGCAGCGTAGCGCCCGCGGCGATGGCCGGCATGCGACCAATGACGGACGGTCGGGCACGATGGCGTCATGCCTCCCGCCCGCGTCCCGCCCGCCGCCCGCGTCCTCGTCGACCACCTGGGCGACGGCACGGCGCTGCCCGGGCCGCTGGCCGACCTCGAGGGCTGGCTCGCCGGGTCGTCGCGGCTGCGGGCGTTCGTCGACGCGAACCGCGACAAGATCCGCAAGAAGGTCCGCCTCGCGACGACCGACGACGCGCGGCTGGACCTGTGGGCGGAGCTCCGCGTCGCGACCCGCCTCCTTGCCGACCGCCGCATCGAGCTCGCGTTCGAGGCCTACGGATCCGGCAACCGCGGGCCGGACTTCACGGCCACCTACCGCGCGGGGCGGGAGCTCAACCTCGAGGTGACCAGGCGCCATGGGCCCGCGGTGGACGGCCTCGAGCGGACGATCCTCGCCAAGCTGCGCCAGCTCCCGCCGAGTCGGGCGAACGTCCTCGTCGTCGCGGTCGATGCCGTCGGCGACGGACCACCGGACCCGGCGCCGATGCTGCGCGAGCTGCGGACCCGCGCCGACCGCCGCGATGACGCGTGGTTCGCGGCGCACGGTCTCGCCGATGCGGCAGCGTTCCACCAGGGCGTGCTCCGGCTGTCGGCCGTCGTCACCTGGGCCGAGTCGCCGGACGGGCGATCCGACGCGATCGCCTGGACCAACGCGGGGGCCCGGATCGCGCTCGAGCCGGCAGCGCTGCGGGCGATCGAAGCGGCGCTGCGCGACGACGTCGCCTGATCGGCCGCTACTCGAGCCCTGACAGGGCCGCCGCGACCGCGAAGCCGAGCACGGTCGCGAGGCCGGCCTCCGTCCCCGCCTGCTCGACGGCCTCGGGCGCCATCGTGTCGATGATCATCACCAGCAGCGCCCCGGCCGCGAACGCCTGGATCAGCGTGCCGTCCGAGCCGAGCGAGGTCGCGACGACGTACCCGATGCCGGCGGCGAGCGCCGACAGGGCAGCGATCCCCACCCACATCAGCATGATCGACGAGTGCTTCGTGCCTGCGGCCTTCAGCGACACGGTCGCGGCGATCGCCTCGGGGAGGTTCGAGATGAACACCGCGGCGAGGAACGCGACGCTCACCGCGCCCGCCGACCGTGAGGCCGATGCCGAGCACGAGCGACTCGGGGATCCCGTCCAGGACCGTGCCCAGGACGATCGCGCCGCCGGAGCCGGCAGCCGGGGCGTCCTCGTCCGGGTTGAGGTCCTTGCGGTTGCCGCCGCCCATTCTCGACACGACGCCGTTGCCGAGGTAGAACACGATCGCCCCGGCGCCCATCGCGATCGCGACGCCGGCGGCGTCCACGGTCACGTCCGGCACGAGCTCGTAGGCGACGGCGCTGATCAGCGTGCCTGCGCCGAACGCGAGGATGAGCCCGACAAGCCGGACCGGCAGCCGGAACCGCAGCGCGAGCGCCCCGCCGATGACGAGGGACGAGGCGGCCAGGCCGCCCCACAGCGTCGCCGCGAGCGCGCCGCTCATGCGCCGGCCGACGTCATCGAGGATCGAGTCGCTCCGGCGGCGTTCACGGGAACACCGTATCAAGGGCATCCGGGTACGTGGCGGCAGTCGCGGGCACGGGTGGGCGTGCGGCGCCCACCCGTGCCCGGTTCAGCGAGCGGCCGCTACGGCGCGGGCTCGAACTGGATCGAGTCGATGATGGCCTGGCGCTCGGCCAGGTCGGCTGCCGTCGCCTCGCGCTCGTCGCTCATGTAGATGACCATCCGGCCCGACGACGGCTCGACGATCGTGACGGGCGCCGTCCCGTCGTCTCCAAGACCTGCCAGGTAACTTCCACTGCCATCCACCCAGATCCGCACAAAGCCGTCACCGCATCGAGCAACGTCCAATTCCTTCGGGATAGAGACTTCGAGGAGCGTCGCCGGGCGACCACCGATCACGGCCTCGGTCGGCTCGGAAATGTCCGAGTTGTCCTGCGCGCGGAGGGCGGCAACCAGGTCGTCTACCGTCGGTCCTGTCGGCGGAGGCGCGTCCTCGGTGTCGCAGGCGTCCGGCCACACGCTGATATCGGGCGTGTAGATCCCGAAGACGACTTCGTTCGGCTGATCGCGGTGCTTCCTGATGTCACGACCGTCTGCCTCCAGCGTCCCAGCCCGCCGGGAAGGTGACGCGGAACTCGGACTGGCCATCAGTCATCAGGTAGGTTCCCGCCGGGATCGTGCCGGATGGGGACACGCGCGAGGGTCGGCTCCGGGCTGGGACTCGGGGCAACGGTTGGCGATGGTGACGGCGAAGCCGATGGCGGGGCCCCGACGGTGCGGCTGCCGCTCCCTGGAAGCACGTTGAGGCCCACGACCGCGACGGCCACCACGGCGGCCACGCCGGCTAGCGAGCCCGACGAACTTGTTCATGGTCGGAGTCCTCCGCACCGGCCACCACGTGGCGCGGCGCTGTCGGGTCGTCTCCACCTGGTCCAGCACCGCCCCCGCAACGCGGGAGACGTCCTCGTGCCGGTCCTCGTGGAGCCACGACCGGATGGCGCGGTCGACGTCCCGGTCGGAGGGGGCGTTGGAATCGGTCATTGCGCCACCTCCCGGGCCGCCGGCTGCGCGTCGGCGATCAGCGCCGAACGCAGCTTTCCCGTCGCGTAATGCAATCTCGAGCCCACCGTCCCGGCCGGCACGCCGACGATGTCGGCGACCCGGTCGAGCGGCAGGTCCAGGTAGTGGTGCAGGACCACCACCGTCCGATGGTTCAAGGAAAGGCTCCGGAAGGCGCGCTCGAGCTGGTCGCGATCGACGACCGTGCTCAGGCCATCGACCACCATCGGTTCGTCAACCGACAGCAGCCGCAGGTTCGGCACCCACCGGCGGGACTTCCGGCCCTCGGCGTAGCAGGCGCGCACGAGGAGCCGATACGACCAGGCCTCAAAGCGGGCCGGATCGCGGAGTTGGGGAAGGTCCTGCCAGACACTGAGCAGCGCCTGCTGCGTCGCGTCCTCGGCCAGGTAGATGTCGCCCAGGATCCGGTGCGACACGGCGAGGAACCGATCCGCGGTGGCATAGACCATGTCGGCAAACGCCTCCTGGTCTCCGCCCTGTGCACGTCTCACGAGATCGGCGTCCATGCCCCTCCCCGGGGCTACGGCGTCGGAAGGGTTCCGACGCTACATCCCGTATGGGGCGTGCACCACCGGGATTCCTTCATACCGATTTACGCGGCGGGCGATCCACTACCATTCCCCGCGCCGGGGCGCTGCGTGCACGAGGGACTCTGTGATGAGGCTCGTTCGGTGGTTAGCGTGGTCGGTCGGCGTCCTGTTCCTCCTTGGGACGGCGTTCCGGCTCGTGGACAACTTCAACCTGTTCACGACGCCACCGGACATCCCCGAGACGCTGAACATGGTCGAGTTTCGGCTGGCCGTGCAGGAGTACCGGGTTGCGATCTGGCCGATCTTCCTGCTGAGCAACCTCGCCAACGGCATCGGCTTCATGGCCGTGACCGCACTCGGGCTGGCGTTGGCGGGATACGTGGCGAGCGGCAGTCCGCACCGGGTGGGCATCGCTGCCGGCCTCGGCATGGCGGGGATCCTCGGCGCCGTGGCCCAGCTGCTGCTCATCGGCGTGACCCAGCCCACGATCGACAGTGCGTACTGTGACTGCGGCTTCAAGGAAACCGAGATCGTCGCGCAGATCTGGGGACAGCAGCTCGCCGAGAGTGCCAATCAATGGCTGATCAATGCGGCGCTCGTGCTCTCGGCGATCGGCGTGGCCTCGGCGGGCACGGCATTCCGGGACCGGATGCCGGCGTCGTGGAACGTCTACTCGTGGCTCGTCGCGATCGGCCTGGTCGTGGCGGTGGTGATCCCGTTCCTCCGGATCAACCCTGACCTCGACCTCTACGTGCTCGCCGCCGTCGCGGGCCTGATGGTGCCGGTCTGGGCCCTCTGGCTGGGAACGTCACTCCGGGCCGATGACGAACCGGCAACCGTGGAGGGATAGCCGGTCACGACGCCTTCACATCGAATGCCCCTCCGGGTCCGCCCGGAGGGGCATTGTTCGTGCGGAGGGAGCCGGCTCCGGCGGCGACTGATCAGACGCGGGGCCCGCGAGGCGGGTTAGCGCTGCTCGCCACTCTCCTCGGCCCGATCGTCACCACCCGGCAACTCGAACTCGGTGGCGGCTGTCGGCTCTTCAGCCGGGCCGGGGTCCCGCTCCTCTGCCGGGGGAAAGCCGCCCGGCACCTTCTCGGGCGCGAGCGAGGGGTCATGACCGGTGAACGTGCCCGGGTCGCGCTTCTCGAACTCGTTCATCGCTTGGCGCCTGCGATCTGCACCGCGTAGCTGGCGAGTTCCTTCGTCAGCGCCGTCGACGTCTCCTTCTGGCCCGCCTGGAAGGCCTTGGCGGCGTCGCGCAGCTTCGTGTCCTTCTGGTCGCGGGCGATCGCGAGCATCCCGCCGGCCGAGTCCCACTGCTTGCGCTTGAGGTTGAGCAGCACCGCGTGTGCCTCGTAGAAGTCGCTGTCGTTGCGCTCCTTCGTCGCCTTCTCGAGGGTGGACTCCATCAGCTCCTTCAGGCCGCCGGCGACGTCCTCGACCTCGCCCGTGGCGTCATGCGCCTTGCCCAGCGTCTTGAGCTGCTGGAGGTACTTCTCGTCCGCGGCCAGCGTCGCCTTGATCGCACGCTTGGCCGTGGCGACCGGATGGGACGTCGAGAGCGACCCCTCGGCATCGACGATCGACTGCTGGATCGCGATCGCCTCGTCGAACTCGTGCTTGATGAACTCTTCGCCGACCTTGGCTGCGCCCACTTCGTTCCTCCCGGATCAACGCGATGAGTGGATGACGAAGCCCCAGGCCTCGATGAGGTGTGGCCGGGGTCCGAGATCGACGCCGGCCTCGGGGGAGCCCGCGGCGTCGCCGAGCAAGATGGTGCCGTCGGGCAACGCTCAGGCGACGCGACATCGAGACGAGCGCCTGTCGCATCGGCGTGTCAGCACACGGACCTCACGCAGGCCTGGCCCGCCGAGGGCCGGCAGGGCCGCAACGGTCACTGGCGGGGGGAGCTGGCTCCGGCGGTAGGATTCGAACCTACGACCAAGTGATTAACGGTCCGTCCCATCGCCCGCACGAGCGCCCGGTTCGTGCATGCAGGGCGTCCACGGCGTCCGCCCGTTACCCCACGGTGTAGCCGTGTGTGGGGCAAGGAAGTGGGGTACAGCAAACGCCCCGGTCGCCCGGTGCGCCTCCCATCCCGACAAGCAGGGCAGTTACGATGTCAGCCGTCAACAGGGGAACACGACGGAGACGTCGGGAGGTCGGCTATGGCCGTGAGGGGCGTGCTACTGGTGTCGCTCGCTGCCCTGCTCGTGGCGGGAAGATGGTTCTACATTCCGCTGCGCACCGGACCGGCACCTGAAGGGTACTGCGGCGCTTACGACACGTCCTACTCAGGCGAACTGGTCGAGGACCTCTGGGCGGGGACGGCGAGCAAGGTCAGCGACAACCACAGCATCCCGCTGACGTGGCCGGAGGGCTTCTCCACGCGCCGCTCGGGCGGGAACGTCGAGGTCCTCGGTCCCGCCGGAGGGGTCGTTGCCGTGACGGGGCGCAGGTACCTCTTCGATGGCTCAGCATCGCCCCAGTTCACGACACCGGGCTGCTTCCACGAGATCGACTAGATCATCGAGTAGCCAACCCTACGGGGACATGGCCTCCGGTCGCCCGTCGTAAGCTGACCGACGAGCGGGATCGAACCGGCGGCGCGGAGCCGGAGGCGACCAGAGCCTAGGCCGCGTCACTTACCGCGGATCTATCCGGGCGACAAGGTCCCTCACGGCATCAAGCTCGTCGATCCCGAAGCCCGAGACGGACTCGGGCGGTGGTCCTCGTCGTCCGCCGCGCCTGGGGCCAACCGCCGTGATCGACCACCGCTGCGTCGCCGGCTCGAAGTCAGGCGGCCCGACCCGCCAGCCGGGGGGCACGACGTCGTGCAGCTCGTCCCAGGCGGCCTCGCGGTCATCCACGCCGAGGATGATCGCAGTCGTTCGGCGAAGGTGACGAACGCCACACTTCTCGTTCCGAAGCGTCTGTGGTTCCAGTCGCGAAGATAGAGGAGGGGCCGGAGGGTGATCGGTCATCGAGGTGTCATCGCGGCGCTGCTGACACTGGTCGTCGCTGCATGCGATGGAACCGCCAGCGCGTCGGTTCAGCCGGTCGCGCTCGAGTCGGACGCAGACGCAACCGTCGCCGTCACCGTCACCGCCACCGCCACCGCGAGCCCAGCCCAGACCGACTCTGCGACGCCCCGACCGACGCCGGAGCCGACGCCGGAGCCGACGCCACCGCCACCGCCGAAGCCCAAGGGCGTCACGTTCGAGTGGCACAACGAGGTCATCGAAGGTGCACCGGGTGATACGGACGGCATCGGCGACTACATCCTGACGGTCACCTGGGAGCGGCCCCGAACGAAGGGAACCCATATCCGCGTATACGGCGTCACCAAGTGCTTCGAGCCGGGGGCCAGCGGTGTCGATGACGACTCCTGCCTTCGAAAGGGCACGCCGCTACCGTCGCGACTCCGTGTCCTCGTTGCCAAGGAGCCGGCATCGATGGGCACGGTGACGTTTCGCCTCCCGCTCGGGGACCAGGGGGGCTGGGCCAAAGACGGGCGCGACATCCACTCGTTCGTGATTGCCGCCTATAACGACAGCGGCCACTCGATCTTCGAGATTGTCGATCCGGGCAGCTACTGCGCGAGCGTCCGCAACTGCGACACGTACTGATAGGCGAAAGGGGCGCGCCCATCGAGTACGCCGAGCCCTGAGGTTGAGGCCCGACCTGTCACGATGCGCGCGTGGTGACGACTCGGTCGGTCCTCGCGGGCGCGTGCCTCGCTCTTGCGATGCTGACGGCAGCCGCTTGTCAACAGGTCAACGAGGCGATCAACAGCCGGGACCTAGAGTGCGGGCAGGTGCCCGAAGCCATCTGCACCAGGCTGGCCGATCACATCGTCGGCTTGTGGTCCCCCGCGAGCATCGCCGAGAGTGGCCCCCTCGTGAAGGTCACGCTGGTGCCGGTTGACTGCGAGCCGAACTTCCCGGATATGGTGCGCTGCTGGGAAGTCGAGGCGGTCACGGCGGGCGTAGCCGAGGGTTCAGGCGGCGCGGGCATCGTCGCGACCTATACCCAGCGCCCGGACGGCACCCTCGTCGGCGAGGATGGAACGGTCATCGGCAACTGACCCGTGGAGTAGGGCGCGATGACCAGATCCGCGCCATGCCGACGGGTCGCGCGCGGCGCGTGCGCCAGAGCGACGGTGATCTCAGGCGCTCGTCGACCTGTCACGATGCGCTGGTGGTGACGACTCGGTCGGTCCTCGCGGGCGCGTGCCTCGCTCTTGCGATGCTGACGGCAGCCGGGTGCGCGCAGTTCGACTCGGCGATCAACAGCCGGGACCTCGAGTGCAACGACGTTCCCGAGGACATGTGCCACAGGCTGGCCGACCACATCGTCAGCCTGTGGAGCCCCTCGGATTTCGCGGAGGCTGGCCCGGTCGTGCGGGTCCACGTGGAGGCGGCTGACTGCGACACCGTCCAGAAGGACCTTGTGAATGCGAGGTGCTGGATAGCCGGGGCGAGCTCAGCGATCCGGGCCGATGGCTCAGGCGGTGAAGGCATCGGCGAGTCCTACTTCCAACTCGCGGACGGCACCCTCTTTCGCGGAGGGGAGGTCAGGGGGAGGTCATCGGAACCTTTCCCGTGGAGTAGCGCCCCGCTACCAGATCCGCGCGATCCCCGGACGCTTCGCGAGCGTGCACAGGGCGAGGGCGATCACCAGCTCCACGCCCAACTCACCTGTCACGATGCGCGGGTGGTGACGACTCGGGCCGCCCTCGCGGGCGGGTGCCTCGCTCTGACGATGCTGACGGCAGCCGCCTGCGCGCAGGTCACCGAGGTGGTCACCGGGTGGGAGCTGGAGTGCGTGGGAGGTGTGCCCGAGGACATCTGCGTGCGGCTGGCGAACCACCTCGCTGGCCAGTGGGACGTCGCGAGCGGCGGGACGGAAGGCCCGGTCGTGCGGGTACTGGTGCAGCCGATCGACTGCGGCGTACTGGTGCGCCGGGACGCGGCGATGGCCCGGTGCTGGGAGGGTTCGGCGAGCAACGACGCTGACGCCAACGGCACCAGCGAGGCCATCGTCCTGGACTACTACGAGCGCGTGAACGGCACCCTCGTCGAGGAGGACGGCAGCGTCGTCGGCAACTGACCCGGTACCAGATCCGCGCGATCCCCACCGGCTTCGTGACGGGGCATAGGGCGATGGCGAACACCAGCGCGCCGCCGCCTATGGCTCGAGCTCGTCGGGGGCGCGTTTCTAGATGCCGCCCGACTCCTTGTCTAGCTTCTCGAGCTCTTTGGTCCACGTCGCCGACGGTGTCTCTGGGGACAAGGCCCGTGGACTGAACGCCGCTCGGTCCCGAGCCCGCGCCGGTCCGGCCACCGCGAGGAGGCCGGCAACCCGAAGCTGCCACGCCATGAGGTCGTCGCCGTGGCTCATCGCTCAGGTCCCGTTGTTGGGTTCGCACGCTCAGACCGTGTTGGGTCCGCCTGGAGGGGCTATTTCGTGCGTGGAGCGTTGGCTCCGGCGGTAGGACTCGAACCTACGACCAAGTGATTAACAGTCACCCGCTCTACCACTGAGCTACGCCGGAGCGATGGACGACCCGGCCGCGGCCGGTCGTCGGGGGCGCCGTCGCGGCGCCGCGCGACAGGATAGCAGGGCTCGGCGCGACACGTGGCGTAGACTCCCCGGCGATGCCCGACAGCCCGCTGATCTCCGTCGACGACCTGCTCGCGCGCCTCGACGACCCGTCGCTGCGCATCGCCGACGTGCGCTGGTGGCTCGCCGATCCGGGCAAGGGACGCCGCGACTACGAGGCCGCCCACCTGCCCGGCGCGATCTTCGTCGACGTCGACCGCGACCTGGTCGGCGCCGACGGTCCCGGGCGCCATCCGCTCCCCGACCCGGCTGCCTTCGCCGAACGCCTCGCGGCCCTCGGCATCGGCGACGCGAGCGAGATCGTCGCCTACGACGACGCGGGCGGCACGATCGCCGCGCGCCTGTGGTGGATGCTCGACGACCTCGGCCACCGCGAGCGTCCGCGTCCTCGACGGCGGGATCGCAGCCTGGCTCGCGGCGCGGCGGACCGGTGACCGACGTCGTCCCCTCGTACCCGCCCGGCACGGCTGACGCTTCGCGACGCCTGGTCGCGGACGATCGACCGCGACAGCGCTCGTGCCGCGGCTGGGCGACCTCGCGCTGCTCGACGCCCGCGCGCCGGAGCGCTACCGGGGCGAGGTCGAGCCGATCGACCCCGTCGCGGGCCACATCCCGACCGCCCGCAGCTTCCCGACGCGGCGGCAGCCTGGGCGCCGACGGGCGGTTCCTCGACCCGGCCGCGCTGCATGACCGCTTCGCGCCGCTCGGCGACGAGCGTGGTGACCGCCTGCGGGTCCGGGATCACCGCCTGCCACACCGCCCTCGCGATGCGGGTCGCAGGGCTGCCCGATCCCCTGCTCTACCCGGGCTCGTACAGCGACTGGTCA
This sequence comes from uncultured Chloroflexia bacterium, assembly GCA_963763075.1. Lineage (GTDB taxonomy): Bacteria > Chloroflexota > Limnocylindria > Limnocylindrales > CSP1-4 > CAIXZV01. The sequence goes on from CAVXNF010000008.1 coordinate 286,972, forward strand.
CGGTCCGGGATGCCGGTCGCGACCGGCGACGCGCCGGGCGATCCGCCGGGCGACGCGCCGCGAGGCTAGCCGGTCGTCGCCGCGTCCGCGGAACCGCGACGGCCACGCACGACCGCCGCCTGCACCAGCGCCACGACGAGCGCGGCGACGAACCCGATCGCGAGGTCGCCGAGCAGCGCGACCTGGAAGCCGAACAGCGAGACCTCCGGCCCGACGGCGAGCCCCAGCCGGTGCCCGATCAGGTAGAACGCGCCGAACGCGGCGACGATCGGGAGGATCACCGCCCGCCAGCCGCGAGGCCCGCCGGCAACCCGGGCCACGAGCCGCTGGGCGCCGATGCCGAGCAGCACGGAACAGGCGAGGAACAGGGCGACGAGGGCGAAGGCCTGGGGCGGCATCGCCCCAATCTAGCGCGGACCGGCGAGGCTAGCGGCGGCCGTAGACGTAGGGCGTCGTCGTGCTCCGGTTGCCCGGACGTGTCGACGGCCCGGATGTAGTACCGCGCACCCCTGACCGTGTAGATCCGGATCTCGGACACGGTCGTGGCCGCGAGCGCCTTGGTGCGCCCCACCCGGTAGATGCGGTACTTGAGGACCTTGACGTTGTCGGTCGACGCCGACCAGTCGAACGTCACGTAGGCACCCGAGCGCGCGACCTTGCGGAAGTTCGTCGGCTCGCTCGGCGCCTCCGTGTCGGCCTGCGTCTTGACCGAGATGGACGTGCCCGAGCTCGCGTTGCCGGCCTCGTCGATCGCCTTGACGGTGTACGAGTACCAGGTCGACGGCGTGCGCGAGGTGTCCTTCCAGGCCTGGGCGTCGGCAGCGACGGTCTTGATCGTGGTGCCGTTGCGCGAGATCCGGTAGCCCGCGAGGGCCGTGTCGTCGGTCGCCGCGCCCCAGGCGAGCTCGACCGTCGTCAGGCCGGCCGTGCCCTCGAGCGGCTCCGGCGCCGTCGGCGGGTCGATGTCGCCGTCGGTGGGCTCGGGCGTCGGCGTCGGCTCCGGGCGTCGGGCGTGGGCTGCGGGGTCGGCGTGGGCTCGGGCGTCGGGGTCGGGTTCGGGTTGGCGGGCACCGTGACGGCCTTGGAGGCGGCGGTCCCGACGTTGCCCGAGGTGTCGATCGCGGCGACGGTGTACGTGTACGCGGTCCCGAACGAGACGCTGGTGTCGGTCCAGTCGGTCGTCGGGGCGTTGACGGTGGCGACCGTCGAGCCGTTGCGCTGCACGCGGTAGCTCGCGACGCCGATGTTGTCCGATGCCGCGGTCCAGTCGAGGCTGACCTTGGGCGACGTGTCGGCCGATGCGGTGAGCGAGCCCGGCGTGCCCGGCTTCACGCTCTCGGTGACCTGGACCTTGACGCCGCTCGCGTCCGAGGAGAGCGTCTTGAACGAGAGCCCGGACACCGGGTCGGTGAGCGTCTTGCCGGGCAGCAGCGGCGCGTCCTTGAGGTCGGTCGTGGACGGCGTCGTGTCGATGAGGTTCGTGTCCTTGGGCGACGACGTCGGGCTCGCGGTGCCGACGGCGAGCCGCATCGTGACGCCCGTGACGGGCGGCGAGCCGGCGGCGAACGTGTCGAAGCTGCCGTAGGTCGACCGGTAGTCGAGGTCGATGAACGTGCCGTCGCCGCGCGGGACGCGAACCAGCTTCACCGGTCCGCTGCCGAAGTACGGCGCGATCGTGTAGGTGTTGCCCGGGCCGCCGATGACCTTCTCGGAGGCGCTCGAGGAGGCCGAGCTCGCCCGAGCTGCGACCCGTGGTTGTGGCGCAGGGCGTTGTTGCCCATCGTCGAGAACGGGTCCTGGTAGGCCTTCGACTGGCAGGACGGAGGGCGCGGCGATCGCGACGCGGGTCGAGCCCGACGTGCAGTACAGGGCGTTCGCGTGGCCGAGGCCCCAGTTGTGGCCCAGCTCGTGGGTCGTCACCTGGACGCTGTAGTTCCCGTTGAGCACCGACTTCGTGCCGTTGACGTAGGCGACGCCCGCCCAGCCGCACGCGTCGGTCTGCGGGACGATGTAGATGAAGTTCGTGAACGCCGTCGATGTTGACGCCCGCGGCGGTCGCCGCGTTCTCGCCCATCGTCGCCCAGGTGCTCCAGTCGAGCACGCGCTGGACGTCGGTGTCGAGCGTGTACCAGCCGTAGACCGTCCCGTTGACGGTCCAGCGGCCCCTTGCCCTCCTCCTCGAAGAACTTCTTGATGCTCGTCGCGCTGCCGGTCGAGCGCGTTCTGGACCGTGCTCTTCGAGAACGGCTGCGACGTGTTGTCCTTGAAGTTGATGAGGATGACGGCGATGTTCTTGGTCACCGTCGCCGCCGTCGTGAAGCCGCCGTCCGCGGTCGTCGTGCCGCCCTCGCCGTCCGTGGTCTGCAGCGCGCCGAGCTCCTGCTCGCGTCGCCTTGCGCAGGACCTTGAGGTCGCGACCCGGGCGCGAGCTGGCGACGTGGAGCGTCTTCCCGATGCGCTTGCCGGTGACCTCGACCTTGGCGCCCTCGAGGCCCTCCGGACCGCCGTCGCCGAACTCGAGCGGGACCTGGCCGTCGGCCGTCCGCAGCTCGTAGCGCTCCTGCGGGTGCGCTTCCTTGAACGTCTCGACGTACAGGGCGTCGAGCGTCCCCTTGAGCGTCTCCTTGCCGGAGCCACCGGGCTCGACGGCCGCGACGGGCGCGACGAACAGGGCGACGAGGGCGAGGGCGATGAGGGGCTGCAGAAGGGGTCGACGCATGGGCTCCGGGTCCTGAAGGGGCACATGCACGCGTCGTCAGATGCGTGCCCCAGCAGCGTCGTCGGAGCCGGTGCGCGGCGGCATCCACCGGGCGTTCGTGCCCGGGAGGCGCGATGGTCCCGGTTCGGTGCGTGCGCGCACCACCCGGTGGTCGGAGGGGTGTGGTCAGGGGTGGTCGGGCCGTCGAACCGGTGACAGGAGGCGCCCGGAATTTCGCCCGGCGGGCCAGGCTCGACACCCTGAGCGGCCTCGCGACGTCCGTCGGCGGCCGATGCCCAGCCGCGACGACCCAGCGCGACCGCGGGGGTTGCCGCCGGCGACCACCGCGGCGGGTCACCTGGTCGTTACGGTCGCGGCTCCGGCGTCCACCTGGTCGACGCGTCGCCGGCGGCGTCGCCGACCGCGTCCGCGACCGAATCGACCGCGTCCGTCGCGTCGTCGACGAGCGACTCCGCGTCCGCGCCGAGATCGTCGGGATCGGCCTCGTCGAGCGCGTCGGCCGCGTCGTCCGCGACGTCCTCGGCGTTGTCCTTGACCTGGTCGAGCGCGTCCGAGGCGCCCGAGCGGACCTGGTTCACCCGCGTCTCGATCTCGGCCTGGATGTCGGCGAAGCCGCGCTCGACGCGCTGCCCCAGCGCCTCGTAGTTGCCCGCGTCGACCTCCGACCGGATCTCCTCGTACATCGAGCGCAGGTCGCGCCCGCTCTTGACCGAGTAGTAGACGGCGCCGGCCGCGCCGAGCGCGACTCCCGTGAGCAGACCCGTGACGAACTTCATCGTTCCTCTCCCATATTCCCGGTGGGACTATTCAAGATAATCCTTGAGCTTGCGGCTACGACTCGGATGCCGCAGCTTTCGTAGCGCCTTCGCTTCGATCTGGCGGATGCGCTCGCGGGTGACGTTGAACTCCTTGCCGACCTCCTCGAGCGTGCGGGCACGCCCGTCCTCGAGGCCGAACCGCAGCTGGAGCACGCGCCGCTCGCGGCCGGTGAGCGAGTCGAGCACCGCCTCCACCTGCTCCTTGAGCAGCTGGTGCGACGCCGCCTCGGCCGGCGCGAGGGCCCCGCGGTCCTCGATGAAGTCCCCCAGGTGGGAGTCCTCCTCCTCGCCGATCGGCGTCTCGAGCGAGACCGGCTCCTGGCTGACCTTGATGATCTCCCGGACCTTCTCCGGCGTGACCACGACCTCCTGGCCCTTGGACATCGCCTCCGCGATCTCCTCGACCGTCGGCTCGCGGCCGAGCTCCTGGAGGAGCTGGCGCGAGACGCGGATCAGCCGGTTGATCGTCTCCACCATGTGGACCGGGATCCGGATCGTGCGGGCCTGGTCGGCGATCGCCCGGGTGATCGCCTGGCGGATCCACCACGTCGCGTAGGTCGAGAACTTGAAGCCCTTCTCGAAGTCGAACTTCTCGACCGCCCGGATGAGGCCGATGTTCCCCTCCTGGATGAGGTCGAGGAACGACATCCCGCGGCCGATGTACTTCTTCGCGATCGACACGACGAGGCGCAGGTTCGCGCTCGGTCAGCTGCTCGCGCGCGTCGCGGCCGATCCGGACGACCTCGCCCCGGCGGTCGCGCATCTTCGTGGCCGGCGGGACCTCGGGGTCGAAGCCCATCCGCTTGAGGAGGTCGGGGTCGTTGCCCGCCTCGATCCAGCGCTGGAGCCCCGGGAACGCGACGTCGTCGCGGCTCCAGGTGTAGATCGCCCGCAGCCCCGGGTTGTCGCGCGAGTCGAGGTCCCCGTTGTGGACCGACAGGTACGACCAGTCGAGCAGCGGCTGGAACGTCTCGTGGCCGGGCGTCGCGTTGTAGGCCGCGACGAGGTGCTTCGCCTGCTTGAGCAGGTCCTTGGTGCCGTCCGACTGGACGTCCTTGCCGGCCTTGACGAGGTGGAAGTCGGGCGTCGGCAGGTAGAGGTCGGTCACGCCCTTCCAGGCGAGCGCCTGCGCGACCATCGCGTGGGTCTCGGGCCCGAACGGCAGCTGGTGCTGGGTCTTCGTCGTGCGCGTCTTGCGCTCGGTGTCGTGGAGCGTCCACTCGTGCAGCGACAGGACGGCCTTCCAGGGCTCGACGATGATCTGCTCGCCGAGCTCGATCGCCTTGGCGAGGACGACCTCCTCCTCGGCGGAGAGCAGGGCGACCTTGCCGATCTCCTTGAGGTACATCCGGACCGGGTCGTCGATCCCGATCATGTCGGCGGACAGCGCCTCGAGCTCCTCGCGGGTCGGCTCGTCCACCGCGTCGGCCGTCAGCTTCGCGGGCGCCTCCATGCCCTCGGGCACCTTGACGCCCTCGACCGCCTCCTCCTCGACGATCTCGACCGTGAGCTGGGCGGCGCCGGGCTCCGCGTTCTCGTCGGCGGAGAGGTCGAGGTCCTCGTCGTCGTCATCGTCGAGGTCGGCGTCCGGGTCGGCGGACACCGGGGCGGCCGCGGCGCCCGCACGCCGGGGCCGCATCGTCGCCAGCTTCGCTTCCTCGAGCTCGCGCTTGGTGCGGCGCGGGCGCGACGAGAGCACTGCCTCGACGAGCTGCTTGTCCAGGGGATCGGCCATGTCCGCGGGTCCTCCGAGGGTTCGGGCGCGTGGGACGGGTGAGCGGGGGTCGGTGCGTCGGCGACGGGTCGCCGGCTGATCGGTCGGGTCGGGCGCCGTCGGTGGGACGGCGTGGCGGGTCAGGGTCTGTGGCGGGTCCTCATCCGGTGGGCACCGCCGTGCGGGCGAGGAGTCGGGTCTGGTCGCGGCGCCGGTCGAGGGACCGCCGCTGCTCGTTGAGGGTGCGGCGCTCGAGCGTCAGGCGGTCGATGAGCTCGCGATCGGCGTCGCGCTCCGCCTCGCCCATCGCGTCGCGGTTCCAGGCGCTGCGCTCCTGCCACTCGTCGTCCTCGAGCTCGATGATCAGGCGCTCCACCTCGTAGTCGAGGGAGCGGTCGCTCAGCTCGCGCGGGTTGGGGCCGGGGCGCGACACGAGCGCCTGGCCGAGGGCCCGGCTCTCCTCGTCGAGCCCGTCGAGGATCGCGGTCAGGACGTACGGCGGCCGGACGCCCTGCTCGTTGCGCTCGCGGGCGATCACGATCGCCCGGTACAGCTCGCGCGCGACCTGGCTCGGCAGCCGGTCGGGCCCGAGGCCGTCGAGGACCGCGTCGTGCGTCTCGGGGACGAGCAGCACGAGCCGCAGCAGCTCCTGCTCGGTGCGCGAGACGCCGCGCAGGATGTCGTTGACCGGCAGCGCGTCCGGCGGCACGCGACGACCGCCGCGGCGCTGAACCGCTCGCGGCCGTCGCGCGGGTCGGCGTCCCGCAGCTGGCGGCGGTGCATCGCCTCGAGCAGCGTCCGCTCCTCCACGCCGCTCACCTGGCGGACGCGCTGGAGGTACGCGTCGCGGAGCACCGGGTTGGGCAGGTTGCGGATGATCGGCAGGACGGCATCGACGAAGCGCGCCTGGCCGCCGGGCGTGCGCAGGTCGTGGGCGCGGGCGTGGACGTCGATCAGGTGGTCGACGATGGGCCGGGCGATGCGCACCCCTCGCGCCACTCGTCGGGGCTCTCGCGGACGACCTCGTCGGGGTCCTTGCCCTCGGGCAGGCGCACGACGCGGACGTCGTCCAGCTCCACGCCGGAGTCGTCCGGGGCCAGCTGGCGGATGAGCTCCTCGAGCGCGGTGGCGCCGAACGTGCCCGCCTTCTCGCCCGGCGGCGTCGACGTCGTAGGCGAGCGCGATCCGCTTCGCGTACCGGGTGAGCAGCGCGACCTGCTGCGGGCGTGAGCGCGGTGCCGAGGCTCGCGACGACGTTGTCGAAGCCGGCCTGGTGCGCCATCAGCGCGTCCGTGTAGCCCTCGACGATCACCGCCTGGCCGCCCTTGCGGACCGCGGACTTGGCGCGGTCGATGAGGTACAGCGTCCGGCTCTTGTCGAACAGCGGCGTCGCGGGCGAGTTGAGGTACTTCGGGCCGCGGTCGATGCCGTCCTCGCCGGTCCCCTCCTTGCCCAGGATCCGGCCGCCGAGGCCCACGGCGTGGCCGTTCTGCGTCGCGGATCGGGAAGATGACCCGCTCGCGGAACCGGTCGTACGACGCCGCCGCCGCGCTGGCGCGGGCTCGCGAGGCCGACCTCGAGCAGCTCCGCCGCGGACGACCTGGCGCTTGCTCGCGAGCTGGCGCACGAGCGTGTCCCAGCCGCCGGGCGCCCAGCCCAGCTGGTGCTTCTCGATGGTCTCGTCGGTGAAGCCGCGGTCGCGCAGGTACGCGAGCGCGGGCTCGCCGGGCTTCGACTTCAGTCAGGACCGCGTGGTAGAAGGCGACCGCCGCCTCCATCACGTCGCGGAGGCGCGCGTTGCGGGCGTCCTCGCGCTTCGTCCGCTCGTCGAGCTCCACGCCGGCCCGGCCGGCGAGCTGCGCTGAGGGCCTCGGGGAAGGCGACGGCCGTCGCGCTCCATGACGAACGTGAAGATGTCGCCGTGCTTGCCGCAGCCGAAGCAGTGCCAGGTGTCGCGCACGGGCGTCACGACGAAGCTGGGCGTCTTCTCGCCATGGAAGGGGCACAGCCCCTTGAGGGTGGTCCCCGCCTTCTTCAGCTGGACCGTCTCCCCCACCACGTCCGCGACGGGGAGCCGGCCCTTGATCTCGGCGACGACGCCGACGCTCAAGGGCACCCCTTTCGCATCCCGGCCCGGGCGACGGCTCCGGCGGAAATGGCTAGGGACCTGTCAAGTCTTGACAGGCCACCTGCGGCCGAGGGTACCCCCGCTCGAGGGGGTTGACAAGGAACGCCTGTCAAGCCCGGGAGCGGAGCCCGAACGGTGCTGCGGGAACCTCGCGGTCCGGTCGCGCGCGACTGGGCGGGACGCGAGCCTCGCCACCAGGTGTCGGGCGGACTTGACTCAGGGCTCGATGTCGATCGAGGCGATGACCGCCTCGAGCGCCGCGCGATCCGCGGCGGTGGTGGCGGCCGGGAGGCGGCCGTTGAAGGTGAGGCGCTCCGCCGTCAACGTCGACGATGTGGAGCATGGTTCAACTCGTCCGTGCCCTGGACGTACCGGCGATCGCCGTCCGGCGCCGCCCACAGCCAGAAGCCATCCGAGCCGTGCCGCTGCGCACACGGCTTCGATGTCGGCGGTCACGGTCGACGTCGACACGCTTGGCAGCGATACCCGTCGACCGTGACGGCCGTCGGGCGGACTCGGCCTCGGTCCCGGGCTGGTTCGCGAGCGCATCGGCCAGCTCATCGATGCCCGGCCCTGGGGTGGGCTTGACGAGGGTGTGGTCGGTGCAGGGGTCGACGAAGGTGCCGGAGATGGGCCAGAACGGCGAACGACACAGCTGCTGTCCCTGTCCTTGAAGCCGCGGTTCTTGGCGAGAATGTCGCTGCTCATCGACTGATCCAGCCCGCGGGCACGTCGATCGACAGGTTGCCGCCCACCGCCGCATTGAGATGCCGGTAGCGTGCCGGGTTCGATCGACCGTGCCTTGGCGGACGGCAGCAGCCGGGATCGGCGAGGAGCTAGGCGCCGGCGGTTGGGGTCGGGGTAGGCGACGACGTGGGCGATGCCCCGACGCCAGGCACCGACGAGCGCTGACACCAGGCTGAGGCCGACGACGCCGACGACCACGACGGCTGCTGCCGCGATCGACGATCTTGAGGGAGTTGTTCATTGGTGTAGGACCTCCGCGCCTGCCACGGGTGGCGGCGCTGGGGGGTCGTGGGGAGCTGGTCGAGCACCTGGTCCAGGACGCGGTCCGGGAGGTCGGTGACGCCATGCTCCAGCCACGACCGGACGATGCGGGTGGTGTCGCGTTCGGGCTTCACTGGGCCGCCTCCCACGCCACCGGCTGCGCGTCGGCGTCGAGCGCCGCGCGCAGTCCGCGCAACGCGTAATAGAGACGGGATCGGACGGTGCCGACGGGGACGGCGAGCGTCTCCGCGACCTCGTCGAGGGTCAGGTCGAGATAGTGGTGGAGCACGACCACCGCGCGATGGTCGATCGAGAGCCGTCGGAAGCCGCGCTCGAGCTGGTCCCGATCGTGGATCGAGCTCAGGCCCTCCGGGACCGGCGGCCCGTCGGCCGGCAGGAGCAGGAGGTTCGGCGCCCAGGGCGGGTCTGGCGCCCATGCGAGTAGCACGCACGCACGAGGACCCGGTACGACCAGGCCTCGAAGCGGGCCGGGTCGCGGAGCTGCGGAAGGTCCTGCCAGATGGTCAGCAGCGCTTGCTGGGTTACATCCTCGGCGACGTCGAGGTCGCGCAGGATCCGGTGGGCGACCGCGTGGAGGCGGCCGCCAGTGGCGAGGGCGAGGCTCGCGAAGGCCTCCTCGTCACCATGCTGCGCCGCAACCACGAGCTCGGTGTCCATGTCCCTCCGCCGTGGCGTCGCCCTGGGTGGGGACGCGTCACACGGTATGGGTCGCGTCGAGCGTCCGGCGACTCAATGTTCCGCGAGCGTGCGCTCGAACGCTCGTCGGCGCTAACCGAGCGGAAGCCGCACGACTGCACAGGCGCGGTGCGCCGAAATGGTCCGGGTGTCGACGCCGAGCGCGCCCTCGGTCATGCCGCGCGCGCGGAGGAGGGGGAAGCTCGCGGCGATGGGCGCGCGCGACGCCGCGACCGCGCCACGGCCGGCCGACGCTGATGTGCTCGACCCAGCCGCGCTCCCGCGCCGAAGCGCTCGTTCTGGGCGGCGTGGATGGAGCTCGGACGCTGCCCGCGACCCGGTCGCCGTCCCACGCGACCCGCCACAGCGACGTGTCCGACCACCGGGTCGTCGAAGAACCGGGCTCGCTCGTTGACGCCCGGCGTCAGCGTCGCAGTGCTCCCGGAAGGCCTCCAGCTCGACCTCGTAGATCGCTCCATGTGCTCGCCGCTCGTCGCGGATGGCGAGGCCCTCGGGCAGAGGCGCGTCGGGGAGGTCGTCGAGCGTCGGCCTGACCATCACGTGGAAGGTCTGGATGGGTCGGTAGCCCCGCTCGCGGAGGGTCGCCTCGACGAGTCGGCCGGCGTCCGTCACCTCCGCGCGGACCACCTTGGGACCCGGCCGGTGCGATGCCGCGAGCTCCGCTGATCCTGCTCGTGACGAGGTCGAACAGGGCCGGATACAGGACCTCCCGGTCGGGTGGCGGATCGACGAACATGATCGGCTCATAGGCCCGGACTGCCGCCTCGTCGTACCCACGCCGCCCGCACATACCCGACGAGCGACCCCTCGAGCTCGACCAGGAACACGTCTCGGGACAGGTCCGTGTGGTCGAGGTGCGCGTAGTGGTACCGCATCAGCCGACCGTGGTGGGGAACTCGAACCCGGCAGCGAAGAGCTGCTCGTTCGCGATCTCGTCACGCGCGGGTAGTCGTCCGGCGCCCGCAGTCGCCGGACGGCCAGCGCGGGGATCGACGTCGGAAAAAAGACGCGGCGGGATCCGTGAGTCATCCTTCGCCGAGGCCGAGCCGCAGGGTCGCTGTCGAGCGCCCGAGGATCGTACCCCGGTCGCATGGACCCCGGCCGGCCCTCGGTTGGGGGTCGCACGTCAGTTCATGCCGAGCAGTTGCTGGCGAAGCGTCGCGGCGAGCCAGCGCTCGAACCGCTCCGGCGACCAACCCCGCTCCTCCACGAGTTCGCGGTACAGCTCCTCGTTGCTGAACGCCCACAACAGGTCTGTGGCCTCCCGCTTCGACACGCCGGGATCGAGTGCGTCCGCCAGGCTGTCGATGACGCGGGCCATGCTTCGACTCCGGTTGTCGAGGATGCGCCGATGGTCCGCCGCCACCTCCGCGTCGAGGCGCGACCCTTCCCGGAAGGCGCGGATGACATCGGACGAACGCTCCATCTGCTGCCGGATCCACTTCGCGGCGAGATCGAGTTTCCTGGCCGCGTCGGGCTCTGCGATCGCCTCGACCATCAGTGCCGGAATCTCCGACTCGGCGAGCATCGCCAGCCGTGCGCCTTCGAGGATCCCCCGCTTGGAGCGAAACGCGTCGTAGATCGTCGGCACGGCGACGCGGACTCGTCGGCGATCGCCTGGATCGTGGTGCCCGCATAGCCGCGCGCTGCGAACAGACGTCGCGCCGCGACGACGATCTGCGCCCGCGTCTCGAGCGCCTGGCGTTGGCGATGGGTCGTTCCGGCGGCGTTGACATTGCTCATGACCTGCTATCGTACGCCCTGGTCGCCATAGTGTCACTATGGCGAACATCGTTGAACGAGGAGTTGACATGGCTGCGAACGACACGATCGCCCGAACTGATCCGGCGCCGCTCAGCCTGACGCCCGCCCGGGCCGCTGGCTGGAGCGGCCTCGCCATGCTGATCGCGATCATCGTCAACGGCCCGCTGTCGGCACTGCGCGGACTCCCGGACTACTGGAGCGTCGGTGCGGCGGCTGATCTCGACACGTATCTTGCTGATCCGTCGCGCCTGCGGCTGGCCGTCCTGTTCTTCTTCCTCTCCACGCTCATCTTCGTGTTCGGCATCCCGTTCGTCGCCGGTCTACGGCTCGCGCTTCGCGCCCACGGCTCGTCCGACCTGTTCTCGTCGGTGCTCGCGATCGGAGCCGGCCTGTTCTTCGCCGGCGGCCTCGTGAGCGAGGTGATGTCGACAGGAATGGCGACGGTCGTGCTGGCTGCCCCGTCCTACGTCCCGGACGCCAACGCGGCTCTCGCAGTCCAGGCGCTCCAGTTCGCGGCGCTGCTCCAGGGTCAGGTCGGCCTCGGCGTCGCGATCCTGGCCGTGTCGGTCGCGATGTGGCGCGTCCCCGGGTGGCGCGCTGTGGCGATCATCGGTCGTGCTGGCCGGCGTGGTCGACCTGGCGAGGCCACTCGCGGTCGCGATGCCGGTCCTCGCCGTCGCACTGTTCATGCCGACCTTCGTGTGGATCGCGCTCGCAAGCCTGCGCCTGATCCGCAGCGACGACTGATGCCCTGACGATCCGATCGCGGCGCAGTACGCGGCCATCGCCGCGAAGGACCTCGACGCTGCTCGTCGTGCCGTGGCTCACGACTGGGTCAACCGGGAGGCGGAGAGCGAGGCACCCGCGGCAGCGTCAAGGGGGCCCGGTCGGTCTCGCCGTCACCGGTGCGTGGCTGCGGTTCGCGTTCTCGGACATCGCGTTCGAAGAACTCGAGCGGGTCGCAGCGGGCAACGTGGTCATGTCGCGAGTGATCTTCTCCGCCCGCCAGACCGGGCCACTTGTCCTCTTCGAGGACGGACGCGCGGCCGTCGTCTTCCCGCCGACCGGGAGACGCTTGCAAGTGGAACAGATCCATCGCCACGAACTTCGCGATGGAGCAGTCGTGGGTCACCTGGCTCGAAGAGACGACCTGGGCATGCTCCAGCAGCTCGGTCACCTGCCGCCTGGCCCGAGGTCCATGGTGCGACTGCTGTGGTGGCGGCTCTCGGGCAAGACCCGCCGGGCCAGCGCGGAGGCAATCCTGATCGGCGAAACAGCAGCGTCCGAGATGACGGCGTTTCTGGCCGCGTACCGGAACCAGGAGGTGCTCCGCACATCAGATGGCCACGTGCGGGACCGAGCGTGAGGAGGCCGGATCGCCGGCTGGGCGTCGCCCTCGCATGCCTGGTGTCGGTCGCTGCCTGTGGTCCCATCGCATCTGCCGAGAGTGCGACCGCCACGCACCTGTTTCACGCGTGGTCCGCCTCGCCTCTGGCGGTTGATTCCGCAATCGCGGAGGAGGCGCTCGCCGTGTGCCGCCATGAGTCCGGCTTCGACCTCGAAGGCGCTCGTGTTGCCACGGTGGACATACGCGGCGAGGGTCGTATCGACCTCGTACTTGTGCAGCCGTCGGGCGCGACGCGTTGCGGCGTACTCAGGTCCCCCACGAGTTCAGCTATGCCGATGGAGGTGAAGATGGCCGACCTGCCGAATGACCGCGCCGTCGGCGTACCAGGCGCAGCGCGGCTGCGAAGCGTGGACAACCTTGAGCAGATGGCATTCGATGGCGCAACGTCGTCGAGGACGGTCGCCGTCGGTCAGGCGCCGGTAGGAGTTGCCGCGGTCGATCTCGTCCTGACGGGCCGCGGTCGCGTACGTGCGGGGGTGAACAACGGCTGGTTCATCGCGTGGTGGCCGACAGACGAAGCGGTGACATCCGTGGTCACGCTCGACGCAAGAGGACACGACATCGTGGCTGTCCAGCCGTGAGGTCACGTCCGGAGCGCGGACCCACGCACAGGCTTGTCGCGAGACGAGGCTCGAAGGAGCGCCACACGGTACCGACTCGCTAGTCGGCCGGTGCGGCACCGGCGGCTGCGATCGTCTCCGGGACGACGGATCGCAGGCTCGGGCGGCGGCTCGGCGACCACCGCCGGCGCCTTGGCCAGGTCGATCCCGATCGTGCCCAGCCAGCGGCGGAGGTTGCGGTAGATCGCGGGGGCGCCCAGCGGCACCGGCTCGTCCAGCTCCCACTCGGTGGGATGGAGGATGAACGGCCGGGTCTGGAAGCCGCCCAGCCCGCCGTGCGAGCCGATCAGCTCCTCGAACGCGGCCACCTCGCCCAGCTCCGGGTCGTACTGGCTGAGCGCCAGGATGTCCGGGGCGTGGAGCATCGCGTCCTCGCGGCGCAGGCTGTCCGCGGTGTGCGGCCCGAACAGCAGCGTCGGGTCCTCGCCTTCGACCGCGTCGGGCCCGTCGCCCGCGTCGAGGTAGCGCACGCCCTTCGCGCCGAGCACGACCGCGCCGCGCGTGGACGACCGGACCATCAGCAGCCCGATCCCCGGGTGCCCGGACAGCTTCGCGATCAGGCCGGGGTTCTTCTCCTCGAGCTCCTCGAGCGTGAGCCGCTGGTCGTAGCCCGTGAAGTACACGAGCCCGAGGTTGCCGGAGCCCACGACCGCGATCGTCGACGCATCGGCGGGCGGCGGCACGGCCTCGTGGTCGAGGTTGACGACGCCGTCCTCGGTCCGGCTCGCGAACGCCGCCCGGGCCGCCGCGCCGCTGACACCCCCGGCCCGCGTGACCTCGGACAGCATCGAGTTGACGAACGCCGAGCCCTCGGCCTTGACCTCGGACTCGACGACCGTCGCCCGGCCGCCCATCAGGTCGCGGACCACCTCGCCCAGCGTCTTGCCGTAGCGCTGGAGGAACGTCGCGCCAAGGCTCTGGCCGTGGTCGGAGAGGACGATGAACTTGTACGGGCGCGGCGCGCCCTCGGCCGCCTTCACGAGCGTCGCGATCGCGCCGTCGATGCCGTCGAGCGCCTGGAGCGCCTCGATCCGCTCCGGCCCGCGAGTGATGCGCGATCTCGTCGTAGTCGGTGAAGTCCGCGTAGATCACGTTGGCCCCGCGGTACATCTCCACGATGATCAGCGAGGTGTTCATGTCGCGCAGGAACACGTTGCTCGCGGCGCGCATGCCGGCGTACTTGAGCCCGCGGTGCATCTGGGGCCGGATCCCCGCCCGCCGCGTCCGTCGCGCCTGGAACAGCTCCTTGACGAACTCGCCGATGAACATCGTCACCGAGCGCAGGTAGCCGGTCGGGCTGAAGAAGAAGCTCGTCAGCGCGCGGCTCTCCCCGATGCCGTGCTCCGGGTCCTTGATCGAGGCCGTCGTCAGGTAGGTGCGCGTGGCGTCGCCGGTCATGAGGTTGCAGATGCTGACGCCGTTGTTCGACAGCAGGCCCTCGCCGTTCGACAGCGCGGCTGACGATCAGGGCCGCGTCCGCCGGGCGGCTCGAGGCCATCAGGTACTGCCGGTCCCGCTCCCACCAGCGGAAGGCCGGGATGCCGTCGTTGTTGCCGTGGAGGATGCCCGCCTGGCTGGCCGAGGTCATCGACGGCAGGATCGCCTCCCAGCGCGACAGCTTGTGGCTCCCGTCGCGCACCCAGTCGGCCATCGTGTTCACCGATCCGGCGCGCATCCGCGCGGCGATGATCGGGTGCGCCAGGCCGTCGATCTGGATGACGACGAGGCCGGGCTGGTCCGTCTTCGGCGCCGATGTCCGCACGAGCATCGCCTGCATCAGCCGGCCGTAGTACGAGTCGCCCTGGTCGATCCCGAGGATGGCGGTGAGCACCGTGTTGATCGCGGCGTACACGAGCGAGGCGATCAGCGCGCTCACGACGCCGCTCAGGTGCACGCCGGGCACGACGTTCGAGGCGATGCAGGAACGCGAGCACCTGGAACACGAGGACGAGGATCCCGGTCACCACCGGCGTGTACGGGGCGACGAGCACGAGCACGGCGACCCTGACGACCGCGTTGAACAGGGCCATCAGGACCACGGCGGCGAAGGCGGCCCACACGGAGTCGACGGTCACGCTCCGGAGCAGCCAGGCGGTCGCCGCGAACGCGATCGTCGCCACGATGAGCGTGATCAGCAGCCGCTTGACGAGCGCGACGCGCCCACCCGACCAGTTCCACAGCACGTCGATCTGCGTGCGGTAGAGCTCGAGAACCTTGCCCATCGGGCCTCCCTCAGACCACCCCTCGCCGCGCGCGATGCGCTCGGCAGAGCCTCGCCCGGGCCGCGGGGGGCGTCGTCACCCGGAACGGACGGGAATCCCCTGCGTGGGGTGCCACCCTGCCCGGACCCCGGACCATCGGCCGGGCGGCCCCGGACCACCCGAACGTGGCGCGCCCACGCACCATGCGGGAGGATGGCCGCTCCGCCGGGGCGAGCGGTCAAGGGTGCGTCCGAGCGTCACCTCGGGTGCGCCGCACCGCACTGGAGACTTAACGAGTGGACGATCCTCGCGCTCCCCGAGCCGTCGGGCTGGGAAGACTCGCTGACGGGCCTCGAGGGCCCCGATTTCTGGCAGCGCGTCCTCGTCGCCGAGGTCGCCCGGGCCCTCCGCTACGACCGGAATCTCACCGTCGTCGTCGCCGAGCTCGAAGGCGTGCTCACGATGGCCGAGACCTGGGGCATCGACGTCGGCCGGCACTCGGTCCGCGAGGCGGCCCAGTGCCTGCGCCGCACGTCGCGCACGTCGGACTACTGCACCCGGATCGGGCTCACCCGGTTCGGCGTCATCCTCACCGAGACCGACGAGATCGCCGCGATCAACTACGTCGAGCGCGTCCGCGAGGCCGGCCCCCGGTCGATGCCGCGCGGTGGCGAGAACCTGCGCTTCAGCTTCGGCTGGGCGAGCCCCAAGCCCGGCGAGCCCGCCGACGGCGTCGTCCGGCGCGCCGACTCCCGCCTCGTGGCGGAGCTGCTCGGGTAGATCCGAGGGTCACGCCCCGGGCACACTGGCCGCGTGATCCACCTCCGCGACGCACGCCTCGCCGCCGGCCGCAGCAACTCCGGCTTCCCGTTCGAGCTCCCGATCGTGCGCTCGCTGCGCTCGCTCCGGTTCGAGGCGCCCGTGACCCTGTTCGTGGGCGAAAACGGCTCGGGCAAGTCCACGGTCCTCGAGGCGCTCGCGATCGCGGCCCGGGCGATCACCGCGGGCTCCGCCGAGGCTGCCGACGACCCGACGCTCGACGGGGTGCGCCGCCTCGCCCGCGCCATGACGCTCACCTGGGCGACCCGCACGCACCGCGGCTTCTACCTCCGCGCCGAGGACTTCTTCGGCTATGCGAAGCGCATGGCGACGATGCGCGCGGAGCTCGAGGCGGAGCTGGCCGCTGTCGACGAGGAGTACAGGGACCGCCCCGGGCTCGCCCACGACCTCGCCCGGACCCCGTTCCTGCGCGAGCTGGGCGAGCTGCGGCGGCGCTACGGCGAAGGGCTCGACACGCAGTCGCACGGTGAGAGCTTCCTGCGCTTCTTCGGCGAGCGGCTCGTCCCCAACGGGACCTACTTCCTCGACGAGCCCGAGGCGCCGCTGTCGCCGGCGCGGCAGCTCTCGTTCCTGGCGTTGCTCAAGGAGCTCGTGGCCGCGGACGGGCAGGCGATCATCGCCACCCACTCCCCCATCCTCCTCGCGTTCCCGGGCGCGGTCATCCTGTCGTTCGACGGCGACACGATCGCGCAGGTGGCGTACGAGGACCTCGATCACGTGCGCCTCACGCGCGACTTCCTCGCCGACCCGGAGGCGTTCCTGCGCCACCTGTGACGTGGTGGCGTGCCGAGCGTCAGCGCGCCGCGGCCTCGCGCACGACGGGCCGGAAGGTCGCGACCTCGAACGAGTCGTAGCCGGCCGAGATGTCCGGCCACATCGGTGCGTCGAGCGATCGGCCGTCCGGCTCCCGCTCCCAGGCGCTGATGAACGCGATCTCGACGTCGCTGCCCTGGATGCGCCGGCCGACGTAGCCCTCGGTCATCTCGGGCTCGAGGAGGTGCATCCGCTCGCGGAGCTCGTGCTGGATGTCGACGTCCATCCCGCGGGCCACGCGCCCCACGGAGAGACGCAGGATGTCGGCCGCGGCCTCGGAGCGCCGGAGCGTGGACTCGTCGACCTCGAAGTAGGCGACCCCGCCCAGCCCGCCGTCGGTCGTCGCGCCGTCGGAGCCACGCAGGCCGACGAGCTCGCCGTCATCCGCGGCGATCGCAGCGTCGACCGTCTCCCAGCAGGTCACGAGCACGACCTCGCGCTCGTCGCCCGCGAGCGGGCGCACGCCGACGTGGCTGCGCACGAGCCCGGTCGCCACGCGCGCGTGGCCATCCGGAGACGCGCCGAACGCGGCGGTCAGCCCCTCGACCCGATTGACGGCAATCCGACCGCGCACGATCCGCAGGATCATGCGGTCCTCCCCAGCAGTCCGGGACGGCCGTGCTCGGCGGCCGCCCGTGAACCCTTCCCCGGCTCCGGGACTGTACCGATGGCCGGCGGGCTGTGGCAAGGGTTGAAAACCCCGCGTGTCGCGGCCGGCGGTGCGCGCGCCGTCAGTGCGCGGCGAGACGCTCCGCGAGGCTGCGGCCGGTCGGCGGGCGGCCGGTCCGCTCCGCCTTGGCGTCGATGCGTCCGACCGCCCCCTGCGCGTACCGGACGCCGAGCCAGCGGAACGGCTCGATCTCCCAGTTCGGCGACCGGTGGCCGACGAGCGGCAGCTCGGTGAGCGGTGTCCGGGTGCCGGTCAGGAGGTCGGTCAGGACCCGGCCCGCGAGGTTCGTCGCCGCCACGCCGTGCCCGATGTAGCCGCGCGCCGTGGCGATGCCCGTCGCCTCGTCGAACGCCATCGTCGGGTGCCAGTCGCGGGGCATCCCCAGCGGCCCGCCCCAGGCGTGGGTGAAGCGGATGTCGCGGAGCATCGGGAACCACTCGCGGACGAAGCCGCGGAGCCGCTCGTGGGTCGGGTCGTGGCGGTCGTACTCGGGGCGGATCGGGCTGCCGAAGCGGTACGGCGCGCCGCGCCCGCCGAACAGGATCCGGCCGTCCTCGGTGCGGCTGAGGTAGTCGATCGACAGCCGGGTCGAGGCGACGGTCTCCCGGTTGCGCCAGCCGATCTCGGCCCACTGGGCATCGGTGACCGGCTCCGTCAGGACGATCAGCGAGTACAGCGGGATGAGCTGGCGGTGGAGCGGCGGCAGCTCGGTCAGGTAGGCCTCGCCCGCCGAGCACGATCGCGGGCGCGCGCACCTCGCCGGTGGCGGTGACGAGCGCGGCGTGCCGGAGGCGTCGCGCGGCCGGAACCCGGTCACGGCCGTGCCCTCGTGGATGACGACACCCAGGCCCTCGACGTGGCGCGCGAGGCCGCGGACGAGCCGGCCCGGGTGGATGACGGCCGCGCTCTCGGTGTACAGGCCGCGGACGGCGCCGGCGATCCGGACCATGTCCGCGGTCTCGGCGGCGTCGAGCAGCCGGTAGCGGTCGCCGAAGCCGAACCGCTCGTACTCCTCGAGCGCGCCCTCGAGGCTCGGGACGCCGTGCGGGCCGCGCGCGATGAGCAGCGCCCCACCCTTGTGGAACCCGCCGTCGATGCCCGCCTCGGCCGTCGCGCGGCCCACCTCGTCCACGGCGTCGTAGGTCGCCTGCTGCATCGCCCGGGTGGCGTCCATGCCGTGGAGCCGGGCGAGCCGGCTCATCGAGATGTTGAGGTCCGGCGCGCACCAGGCGCCGTTGCGGCCGCTCGCGCCGAAGCCCGCGATGTCGCGCTCCAGGATCACGATCCGCAGCGACGGGTCGCGGCGCCGGAGGTAGAACGCGGTCCACAGGCCGGTCAGCCCGGCGCCGAGGATCGCGACGTCGGCGTCGGTCGAGCCGTCGAGCGCCGGGCGCGGGGTCAGGTCGTCGCCGGCGTCCCCGAGCCAGAACGAGACGGAGCGGTAGTCCACGGCCGCGATGGTAGCGGCGGCAGGGCTCGGCGGCGTGGGTCCGGAGCCTCCGGGCACGGGTTGTCCCGGTCGGCGGGATCGGGCGCCTGGGAGTACGGTGTGTGCCCACCACCTGCCCGCCCGAGGTACCGCAGATGCAGCCGACGCCCGGCACCCTGAGCGACCTGTTCCGCTCGCTCGACCTGACGCTGACGATCCGCCCGGTCGACGACGAGGAGGACGCCTGGGCGTGCACGCTGACCCGGCCCGACGGCGCGACCTACGAGATCGACTCGGTCACGTTCTTCGACGTCGACCCGGACAGCAGCGACGAATGGGCGGTCGAGCCCACGCCGTCACGGGTGCTGTCGGTGCTCGCCGGTGGCGATGTCGAGGGGGACGAGGACGGCGGTCGACGCCCAGGCCGAGTCCGAGGCCGCGGCGCGCACGTTCCTCGGCGACGAGGCCTACACCCTGCTCCAGGAGCTGGACGCCGCCGGGCTGGAGTAACGGCAGGCGCGCGCCGGCGCGGGCGGTCAGGCGAGGTCGTCGGCGGCCGAGGCGAGCGCCGCGACGACGACCAGCGGCACGACCCAGATGGCCGCGAGCGTGGCGACGAGCGCGGTGACGGCGACGGCGGCGAGCAGCACGAGGTCCATGGTCGCTCCGGGCGGGCGGCCGTCTGCCGCCGATCGACCCGAGCATCGCCCGCGTGGGGCGCCGACGCCACCCGCCGCGCGACGCGTCGCGGCATGGACGTTCGACGATGTCGCACGGGCGGCCGCAGCCGCCCTCGATGCGCTAGCTCTCGGTGCGCTGGCCCGCGGGCTCGAGGTCGACGGTGCGCACGGTGCGCGCGCGACCGGCCTCGGTGCGGACGGCGGCGGACGGGATGGCGCCGTTGGCCATCCGCTCGATCACCGCGACCTCGCCGGCGTAGAGGCCCGTGCCGAGGATGCGCACCTTGTCGCCCACGGCGAACCCGCTGCGACCCTCGAGGGCGCCGAGGTTGATCGACGTGGCTCCGGGCCGGCCGGCGTTCTCGACGCCGGGCTGGGGCTTCGGTGCGGTCTTCTTCGGCGGGATGAAGACTTTCCGCTTCCGGGTGCCCATCAGCGGGCGCTCCGCGGGTGGTGCTGGTGGCTCGGGGCTGGCGCGTAGTGCGCGGTCGTCGATCTGTTCCTCACGGACACCCTCGTTCTGCCGGGCCGGACAACGACCTTCGGCGCGCCGCAGTGTAGCGCGGTCGTCGAGGGCGTCCCTCCGCCGAACGTCCCAGGAGCGGCAATTCGCGCCATCCGCGACGATCAGGCGGCGATCCCCAGGGCGGTCGCGAGCTCCAGGTCCGAGGGCTCGATGAGCACCTGGCCGGACGGCGTCACGACGACCGGGATCGCCCGGTAGCCGGCATCGTCGATGAGGCGCTGCGCGGCCGCGTCGTACTCGAGGTCCACGTACCGGAACGGGATGTCGGTCCCCTCGAGGAAGCGCTTGGCGCGCCGGCAGTCGCCACACCACGCGGCGCCGTACACGGTCACGACCTCGGGGGTCGGCAGCGGCGTCATCGGTCATCAGGCGGTGGCGTCCAGGCCGAGGACGTCGATCGTCTCGTGCAGCATCTCCGCCGACTTCCGCAGCCCCGAGGCCTCCTCGGCGGACAGCCCGAGCGGCACGATCCGCTCGACCCCGCGCCGCCCGATGACCGCCGGCAGCGACAGGTAGACGTCGTCGATGCCGTAGTAGTCGTGGATCAGCGAGCTCACCGAGAGCACGGTGTGCTGGTCGCGCAGGATCGCCTGGACGATCCGCACGAGCCCGGCCGCGACGGCGTAGTACGTGGCGCCCTTGCGCTCGATGATCTGGTACGCGGCGTCGCGGGTGTCGGTGTAGATCCGCTCCAGCGCCTCGGCGTCCTGGCCGATGCCGGTCGTCGTCCCGAAGTCGTCGAGCGGCATGCCCGCGATGTTGGCCGAGCTCCAGACCGGCACCTCGGTGTCGCCGTGCTCGCCCGCCATCCAGGCATGGACCGAACGCGGGTCCACGCCGTAGTGCTCGGCGAGCAGCATCCGGAAGCGCGCGGTGTCGAGGACCGTGCCGCTGCCGATGACGCGCTCCGACGGCAGGCCGCTGATCCGCCAGGTGAGGTACGCGAGCACGTCGACCGGGTTGGTCGCGACGAGGATGATCCCGTCCGGGTTGGCCTCGGCGATCCGGGGCACGAGCTCGCGGAAGATCGCGGCGTTCTTCTGGACGAGGTCGATCCGCGTCTCGCCGGGCCGCTGCGCGGCACCCGCGGCGATGACGGTGATGGCGGCGCCGCGGCAGTCCTCGATCGGGCCCTCCCACACGCGCGCCGTGCGGGCGAACGGGACCGCGTGCATGAGGTCCATCGCCTCGCCCTCGGCCTTCCGCCGGTTCGCGTCGACGAGCAGGATCTCGGACGCGAGGCCGGACAGCAGGAGCCCGAACGCGAACGTCGAGCCGACGGCGCCGGTCCCGACCACGGCGACGCGGGTCGGGTGCGCCGGGGCGAGGGGGTCGAACGGCTGCGGGGCGGTCACGGACACACGGTAGTCCATCGGCGCCCGACGAGCGGCGGCGGGTCCGGCCGCCGCCCGCGGTCGCGGCCGACGCCGGGCGCGGCTCCCGCCGGGCCTCCTGCGGGCTCGGCCCCTGCTCGCCGCGATCCGGGCCCCAAGGTGCGCGATACCGCTCCGATGAGTGGTACGGAGGGCAAAGGCCGTCGGGGGCCGCGTACCACCCACCGCATGAGTGCCCAACGCCCGATCGGCGCGGCAGGCGTGCGTAGCACTCACCCGATCGGTAGGCGAGACGGGCAGGCGGCGGCGAGGACCGGCCAGTAAGCCAAAGGTGATCGCCGCCGATCACGATCCGCTTCATGAATGACGTCGTGCTCGGACGCGCGCTGCGGGCGATCCGGATCCACCTCGGGCTCCGCCAGGTCGATGTCGCGATCAAGGCCGGTGTCGCTCAGCAGCTCGTGTCGCGGATCGAGCGCGGCGACAGCGGCCGGATGTCGCGCCAGACCGTGAGCCGCGTGCTCGGTGCGGTCGGCGCCGACGTCGTGACGACCGTTCGGTGGCATGGCGGACAGCTCGATCGCCTGCTTGACGAGGGGCACGCAGCCCTCGTCGGGGTGACGGCCGATCTCCTGCGACGGCACGGCTGGCAGGTGCTGACCGAGGTGACCTACGCCGAGTGGGGCGAGCGCGGGTCGGTCGACATCCTGGCCTGGCACGCCGCCACGAGACGGCTCCTGGTGGTCGAGATCAAGACGGAGATCGCCAGCGCCGAGGAGCTGCTCCGGCGCCACGACGAGAAGGTCCGGCTCGGACCGAAGCTCGCACGGGATCGTTTCGGCGTGGCTCCCACGGTCCGTCTCGCGGCTGCTCGTCCTCGCCAATCGAACGGCAAACCGGACACGGCTCGCACGTCTCGAGGCGTCCGTCGGTGCCACGTACCCGGCACGTGGCCCAGCCGTCAGGAGCTGGATCGCCGATCCGCTGGCCACGAACCCGATGCACGGGCTCTTGCTGCTCCGCGAACCAGATCGAGCGCGTCGCGGCATCCGCCGGGTGCGGCGTGCACAGCGCCGCATCACGACTCCAGTGACCGCGGCAGGTCGCGGGCGAGGCTCCGGGCGCGGGCGATCGCCCGCCGCGTCTCGAGCTCGGACATCGCGACGCCACCGAACCGGGCGAGCCCGTAGTCCGCCGCGAGGAGCTCCAGCGCGAGCCGGCCATGCCCCGCCGCGCGGAGGCGCGCCGCATGCTCGACCGGGGTCTCGCCGTCCTCGCGCCGCAGCGCCGGATGCTCGTCGAGATCCTCGAGCAGCATCCGGTAGGCGCCGGCGGCGTCGCGTGGCACCGGCCGTCGCAGGAACCGGCCGCGGCGGCGTGCCCGGGCACGCCCGATCTCCCGATCGCCGCGGTCGATCTCGCGGGTCTCGGGCACTTCGTCCTCGTCGTCTCGGGTGCGGCGCAGCCACAGGCGAGCGAGGACAAGGATCGCGATCACGGCGACGGCCAGCAGGATCCCGAGCACGCCAAAGGCGACCGGGACGGCGGCGTTCTCGTCGGGCGGCAGTGGAACACCGGACGGCACCGGGCCTGGTGGGGGCGGCGCGCTGGAGCCCGCGAACACCTGGAGGAAGGCGATGACAGCGGCGGCCCCGAACACGCTGAACGCGAGGATCTTGAGGCTGCGACGGTCGAACCCGACGAAGAAGCCGACGATGAGCAGCGGCGTGAGGACGGCGGTGAACAGGATCACGATCGTGTCGCCGGCGAACAACGCGGTGGCGATCGCCACGAGCGCCGTGATCGCGAGCAGCACGAGCAGGAGGACGAGCCACGCCGGGTTGCGGCGCCAGTCGACGGCCGCCCCGGTCGCGACGAGCCCGAGCCGGGACAGGGCGAGCGCGGTGATCGACGCGAGGAGGAACAGGACGACCTCCGCCTGGGCCTCGCCGAGGAAGGCGCCGCGGAACGGCTCCCCCACCATGCCGCCGATGATCGCGACCGCCGCGAGGCCCGGGACCGCGAGGCCCACGACGTTGCCGATCCGGCGTGGGTCGGCGGGCAGGCGGGCGTACGCGACCCCGCGGACGAACGCGACGGCGAGCAGCCAGCCGCCGATGTTCGCCGCGATCGCCGGGCCGAGGCCATCGAGTCCGTCCGCGGCGAGGATCGCCCGGACCTCGGGCGCAACGAGCCAGCCGAGCGCGCCGGTGAGGATCGCGAGGGCGGCGACGACGGCCGGCCAGCTGCCGCCCGCGCGAGCCTCGAGGACGCGCGCCGCGACGAGGCCGGCCACGGCGGCGGCGAGGAACCACGGGTAGCCGAGCACCGGCGGGTGGCGCGTGAAGGCCTGGAGCAGCCCCGCGACGATGGCGACCCACGCGGCCTCGGCGATGACCGCGAGCGCCGTCGGGAGCAGCCCGATCGCGCCGACCACGCGCGGCGCCCGCTGCGGCAGCGACGGGCGGGCCGCCGTCGGCGGGCTGCGGCGGCAGGAGCGACGGCCGCAGGGTCACGGCGCGATCACCAGCCGGTCCGCGGTGCGCCACGTGCCGTTCATCGTCGCGCGCCGGGCGACGAACCCGAGGTGCCGGGCGATGGCCGCCTGGTCCGCGGCCTCGGTGCCGCACGCGACGACGACGACGTGGCCACCGCGTCGCTCGAGCCGGCGCAGGGCCGGCGCGAACGGCCGCGGATCGCGGGCCGTGAGGACGATGACCGTCGAACCGGGGCGCGTGTCGCGCGCGGCGGCGCTCAGCAGCCGCTCGAACGGCATCGTGGCGTGGACCGACAGCCGCGCGAGGAGGTCGAGCACGCGCTCGGCCTGGCCCGGCGCCGTGGAGACGGGCACGTGCGCGACCCGCGCCTCGGCGCCGGTGTAGCCCGCCGCCATGAAGCCGAACGCCGTCCGGCGTCGCGCGAGCTGGCGGACGAGCGAGGCCGCGACGACGTACAGCGCCTCGACCTCGTCGTCGGTCAGGCCGAGGTCCCACGCCGGCCCGTCCGACGTCTGGACGTCGAGCGCGACGAGCACCTCCCGGTCGCGCGACGGCTCGAACCGCTTGAGCATCGGGTGGTCGAGCCGGGCGCTCGTACGGGCGTGGACGCGACGCACGGGATCGCCGGGCGCGTACGGCCGCACGCCCGCGAACCGCGACGGATCCTCGACGAGGCCCGGCGCGCCCGGTCGAGGTCGCCCCAGCGGTCGATCGGCGCGAGCTCGGTCGTCGCGATCGTGCGCGGCCAGACGAGGAACGTGTCGACGTCGTCGCGCTCCTCGATCGCCGCCCGCCGGGCGAACGGGTCGCCGATCGACAGCTCGACCGGGCCGAGGGTGTGGACGCCGCGGCGGTCGCCCGTGACGTGGAACCGGCGCACGACGCGCTCGTACGGCCGCAGCGTCCAGGCGTTGCGGAGCACGG
The DNA here is from genome assembly GCA_963763075.1 of uncultured Chloroflexia bacterium. Lineage (GTDB taxonomy): Bacteria > Chloroflexota > Limnocylindria > Limnocylindrales > CSP1-4 > CAIXZV01. Next base: position 311,783 of record CAVXNF010000008.1, read on the forward strand.
CCGGCTTCGCCTCGTCCGTCACGAGGTCCGCTCGCGAACCTCGACGCCGGGGCTCGCGTCGTCGTCGGCCCGCAGCCAGGCGAGCGGCAGGCGCCGCCGGTTCCAGACCTCGATCGAGAGCGGCAGGTCGTCGCCGAACGCCACGTGGCGCGCGCCGAGCACGCGGCGATAGCGGACGCCGGTGAGGCCGGTCCGGGCCCAGGCGTAGTGGACGAGCTCGAGCAGCAGCGCGACCGTGCCCAGCAGGATCGCGATCGGGACCGCGAGCACGCTCCCGAGCAGGATCAGGATGACCGCCGCGAAGACGCCCGCGGCCACGGCTCAGGCCCCGGCGAGCGGCGGCACGGGCGTCGCGGCGAGGACCTGGGCGAGCGCGCCGCCGGCCGTCGCGCCGTGGAGGCTCCGGTCGAGGTCCACGACCAGCCGGTGGGTCAGCACGGCCGGGGCGACCGCCTTGACGTCGTCGGGCGTCACGAAGTCGCGTCCCGCGAGGACCGCCGCCGCCTGCGAGGTGCGATAGAGGGCGACCGTCGCCCGCGGGCTGCCGCCCAGCTCCACGTCGGGATGCGTGCGCGTCGCGCGCACGAGGTCGACGGCGTAGGCCTCCACCTCGTCGGCGACCCGGACGGTGCGCACGAGCTCGCGCAGCTCGAGGAGCCGCTCGCGGGCGATCACCGGCTCGATCGTGTCCAGCGGGTCGTCCGTCGCCTGGTGGCGGCGGGCGATCTGGCGCTCGCCGAGCGGGTCGGGATAGCCGACCTCGGCGCGCAGCAGGAACCGGTCGAGCTGCGCCTGTGGCAGCGCGAAGGTGCCCTCGAACTCGACCGGGTTCTGGGTCGCGATCACGAGGAACGGGTCCGGCAGGCGGTGCGTCGTCCCCTCGACGGACACCTGGCGCTCCTGCATCGCCTCGAGCAGCGCGCTCTGGGTCCGCGGCGTCGCGCGGTTGATCTCGTCGACCAGCAGGAGGTTCGTGAACACCGGGCCCTCGACGAAGCGGAGCCCGGTCGGCTCGAACAGGCTCGAGCCGGTGACGTCGGACGGCAGCAGGTCCGGCGTGCCCTGGACCCGGGCCATGCCGAGGTCGAGGCTGCGGGCGATCGCGCGGGCGAGCAGCGTCTTGCCCGTGCCCGGGACGTCCTCGAGCAGGACGTGGCCATCGGCGAGGAGGGCGATGGCCACGAGGCGGATGGTGTCCTCGGCCCCGACGACCGCTCGCGCGACCGACGTGCGCAGGTCGTCCCACAGCCGCCGCCCGGCCGTGACCACGTCCCCGCCCGGCGTCCGGATCTCGACGTCCACGCGTGCGCTCCCTCCTCGACGCCTGCCGGCTCGATCGTTCGACGCTCCGGCAGTCGTCACAGCCTACCCGTCGGGCGCCGCTGGAGTTCGATCGTGGCTCGCCCGCGGCCCGGCGTGCGGGTAGAGTCGTCGGCGGCGTCCCGCCCTTCCGCCCGAGGTCCATCCGTGTCGCTGCCGTCGCTCGCCCGCATCCCCGCCCCCCCGGACCCGATCCTCGGCCTGGCCGATGCGTACCGCGCCGACGCGCGCCCCGGGAAGATCAACCTGTCGGCGGGCGTGTTCATCGACGAGACGGGCACGACGCCGGTCCTCGACACGGTGATCGAGGCCGAGCGACGCCTGGCGGCGGCCGCGGGCACGAAGCTCTACCGCCCGATCGACGGCGAGGTCGCGTACCGGGAGCTCGTGCGGGCGCTCGTCCTCGGCGCCGACCACGAGGCCGTGACCTCGGGGCGGGCGCTGGCGACCCAGACGCCGGGCGGGACCGGCGGGCTGCGCGTCGCGGCGGACCTCATCCGCTCCACCGGCGGCGGGCAGACGATCTGGCTCAGCGAGCCGACCTGGCCCAACCACCCCTCGATGTTCCAGGCCGCCGGGTTCCGCATCCGGCCCTACCCGTACACCGATGCGACCGGGCCGCCGGATCGACGAGGAGGCGATGCTCGCCGCGCTGGGGAGCGCATCGCCCGGCGATGTCGTGCTGCTCCACGGCGCGTGCCACAACCCGACCGGCGTGGACCCGTCGCCCGACCTGTGGCGGCGGATCGGCGACCTCGTCGAGGAGCGGCGCGTGCTGCCGCTGGTCGACCTCGCCTACCAGGGGTTCGGCGACGGCCTGCGTGAGGACGCGGCCGGGCTGCTGGAGCTCGTCCGGCCGGGCGTCGAGCTGCTCGTCTCGACCTCGTTCTCCAAGACGTTCTCGCTGTACGCGGAGCGGGTCGGGGCGGTCCTCGTCATCGCGCGCTCGGCGGAGGACGCCGCGGCGGCGCAGTCCCACGTCAAGGCCGCCGTCCGGGTCAACTACTCGAACCCGCCCGCCCACGGCGCCGACGTCGTCCGGACGATCCTCGCCGACGGGTCGCTCCGCCCGCAGTGGGAGGCCGAGCTCGCGGGCATGCGCAACCGGATCAAGGACAACCGGCGGGCGCTCGTCGCGGCGCTCGAGGCCCGCTCGATCCCCGGCGACTGGTCCGCCATCGCCGAGCAGCGCGGGATGTTCGCCCTCCTCGGCCTCTCGACGGAGCAGGTCGCGCGCCTCCGCGACGAGCACGCGGTCTACGTCGTCGGCCGCGGCCGGATCAACGTCGCGGGCTTCACGGCCGCCAACCTCGAGCCGTTCGCGGACGCGCTCGGCGCGGTGCTCGCCTCGAGCTGATCAGTCGCGCTCAGGCGCCCGCGGGCCGGGCGCATCAGCCCCGGCAGGCGCTCCGTCCTCGGCCCGACCCGGCCGGTGTGCGTCCCACGCACAATTCCCGGTCGCGATCGACTGAAACGTGCGCCGCATGCACGTCAGAAGCGCCGGATCGCCTGTCCGACGCGCTCGAGTTGCCTCGATTTCGTGCGTGCCGCGCACGATCCGTCCCGCCGCGGGTCAGAATCTTGCGTGCCACGCACGCGCTCATGTGTTCAGGCGTGGTCGGATCGCATCGAGCCGCGCCCAGATCAGCGCTGCACCCGGCCACCGCACCGTACCCCGCAGCGAGGCAAGGGCATCTTCGGGGTCTGCGGGAAACGCGTCCCGAAGCTGCCGCCGGGCATCGGCGACGATCGCGCGGTTGGCCCGCGTGTGACGCACGACGAGCAGTCGCGAGACACCCGACGACTCGATCGCCCGACCACGATGGCCATCCATCCGACGATGGCAGCGAGGCGGCCTTCTCCTGGCTCCAGCGCAGGAGCTGCTCGATTCGACGCAGGTCGGACTCGAGCTCTGTCGCAACGACCGCGGGCTCACGCATGTCGGACAGGACCACGTCGATGAACCCCCGGCCGGGCGCCGGACGGCGACCTCCGGCGTCGCATGCCACCGTGGATGGAGCTCGGCGCGCAGCAGCTCGGCCATGGCGACCTGGTGCCGGTCGCGAATCGGCCGGGCCAGTGCCCGGGTAGGGGCGAGCGTGAAGGTCCGCCCCGAGCGCCGCCGCAACGCGCATGACCGTCTCGATGGTGGGATGGATGGACCCGTCCTCGATCCGACCGACGACCGACGGATGGACGCCCGCGATCCGGCCGACAGCTGGCCCGCGCCAGGCCCGCGTCCTCGCGCATGCGACGGAGGTCGTCGGCGATCGCGTGGCGGACGGCCGCCGACCGACGATCTGCCGATGCCTGCAGTCGCGTGGTCACTGCACAGAGAACAGCAGTGCGCCGTAGCCGGAGCCTTACGCCTCGCTTGCTACGGGCTTGCGGGTCGGCCGAACGGCGCGAGGACGGCCGCGCGGACGCGGGCCCACGCGCGGGAGCGCTCCTCGGGCGTCGTGAGCGGGATGACGCCCAGGAGCATCGAGAGCGAGCCGTACCACAGGGCCGGCAGCGCGAGCATGCACGCCGACCGGGACGACCCAGCGCTGGTTCCGCGGCGCGCCCCACGCGATGCAGCAGGACGCCGATCGGCAGGCGGACGACGAGCGGGATCGGGATCGACGCCCAGGTGCCGCCCTTGCCGGTGTTCGCGATGAGGAGGTCGATCCACGCGAACCAGTTGAACGGCGTCAGGACGAACGAGACCGCCAGGACGGCCGCCGTCGCGCCGAGCGCGATCGCGAGCTGCCGCCACTCCCGGCGCAGCACGAACCACAGCAGCCCGATCCCCGGCGTGATCTTGGTGAGCAGCACGAACGCCCAGGTCCACGGCCAGCGGAAGCCCCACACGATCGCGACCGCGAGCAGGAGCGAGATGTTGCCGCCCGCGATCTCCATCGCCCCGACCACCATCCCGAACAGGAACAGCTCGCGGCCGGTCAGCACCCAGACGGCCCCGATGAGGAGCGCCGTCCAGGCCGCGACGAACAGCGTCCACGGCAGCAGGTTGAGCGGGTAGACGAGCATCGCGAACGCCGGCGAGTACGGGTACGCGCCGATCGTGTTCCAGTCGGTGCGGCCGGCGTACAGGTCGGCGAGGTTCAGGCCGAAGTAGGAGCGGGCGTCCTGCGCGGTGACGACCTGGCCGGCGAACGGGTCGGTGACGTTGATCGTCGGGTCGGAGCCGGCGATGACGAGCAGCCACACGACGACGGCGACGATGACGTTCGCGATGTCGAGCGCGCGCGCGGACCGGCGATCACCGACGAGGACGGACATGCGCGCATTGTCGGGCAGGCGGCCGGACCGAACGAGACGGCCCGGGAATTGAAACGGCCGGCGGTGAGCCGGCCGTCCGATCGCGTTCGCAGCGCGAGCGATCTGCTGAGGAGTGCCTGCGGGATACCCCGCACGAGAAGGATGCCATCCGGGTCAATTCCCCCGGACCACACCTGTCCTCAGCGTTTGGTGCTCGCGTGCACCGCCAGGAAGTTCAGACGCGGTTATTCGGGCGATCCGATCCGGTGACTTGAAGTGCCCGCCGGCGCGTGGTCGCACGTTGTCGGCCGCGTTGTACACGGCCTGGTCGTTCGTCGTTGAACATCGGGCCGTACATGTTGCTGATCGCCGGAGTAGCCGTACGAGTTCAGCGAGCGGAGCGTCGTGGTGTCGCCGGTCGTACGTGTCGGAGTTCGTCGCCGAGACCCACGGGCCGCCGGAGCAGCCGCCGGTCATGTTGCAGGGCATCGACCACGTCGTGTTGCCGGTGTTCGGGTCGGTGACCGATCGGGCCTGGCAGTACGTCGAGGTCCTTGCCGTTGTAGCGGCCGGCCGCCGGATACCCGAAGGCGCTCGAGCGTCGTGTGCCGCTCGGACGCCGGTGAAGGCGATCGGGAACGTGACGCCGACGGTCGCGTCGAGCTGCGCAGTCGAGGTGGCCGGTCTTGCCGCCGGTGCTCACGACCGCGAACGCCCAGTCGTGCTGGACGGCGCGTGTTGTTGAAGCCGCCGGCGTTGCGCGAACGCCTTGTCGCGCGTAGATCGCGTCCGCGACCCAGCAGCCGTACGTCGTGCTGCGCGCAGGTGTACGTCGGCGCGGTGTCGAACGCCGGGATGAACATCCAGTGCGTCGCGAAGGTCTGGCCGTCGTTCTCGCTGGCGCAGTGGCCCGCGGTCAGGACGATCGAGAGGCCGGTCTTGGGCTCGGTGACGACGGAGCCGGAGCAGATGTAGTCGCCGCCGCCGAACGTGAACAGACCCGGCCGGTCGCCGTTGAGGATGTCGTCCGTCGCCCGTCCAGGAGGCACCGGTGACGTTGCCGCCGCCGTCGGCGGCGCGGGCTTCGCGGCGGGCTTGTAGGTGCCCTTGGCCGGGTCGAATACGAAGTCCCGAGGCTTGGCGTTCTTGATCCGTTCCGGCGTCCAGTACTTCACGACCTTCGCGTGATGGGCGGCCTTCGTGTCCTTCGGCTGCGCGGCGGTTACGACACCGGGCAGCAGGGACAGGAGCAGGAACGGGGCGATGACGAGCGCGAGCTTGCGCGAACGCACAGGTGCGACCTCTCGTGGCAGGCGACGAGCATGGACGCGGCGCACGACCGACTGGGGCCGTCGGTCGGACGCATGGGGAACACCCCCGGTGCCCAGATGATCGGGCATCGCGTCAATTGCTCCGGACCGCACCGCGAGACGTCACCGCGTCACCCGTACCATGGCCCGATGAAGATCGGACTCGTGCTCCCGATGAGCGACGCGGACGGCCCGGGCGCGGGCTCCTGGCCGCGGCTCAAGCAGCTCGCCCAGCTCGCGGAGGCGGGCGGCATCGACAGCCTGTGGCTGTACGACCACCTCATCTTCCGGATCGCCGGACGAGGACGAGGCGGGCCTCCACGAGGCGACGACGCTGCTCGCCGCGGTCGCCGCCGCGACCGAGCGTGCCGAGCTCGGCACGATCGTGCTGTGCACCGGGTTCCGGCCGCCCGCGCTCACGGCGAAGATGGCGGCGACGATCGACGAGATCGCGAACGGGCGGCTGATCCTCGGGCTGGGCGCGGGCTGGCACGAGCCGGAGTACACGGCGTTCGGCTACCCGTTCGACCACCGCGTCGGGCGGTTCGAGGAGTCGCTCGAGATCATCCTGCCGCTCGTCCGCGGCGAGCGGGTGACGTTCCACGGCCGGTTCCACGACGTCGAGGACGCGGTCCTGCTGCCGCCGCCCCCGCGCCCCGGCCGGCTGCCGGGCCGGATGCCGATCCTCATCGCGGCCAAGGGCGAGCGCATGCTCCGCCTCACCGCCCAGCACGCCGACGCCTGGAACACGGCCTGGTTCGGCTTCCCCGACGAGCGCTCGACCGGCCGGATCGCGGACATCCGCGCCGCGTGCGAGGCGGAGGGACGCGACCCGGCGACGCTCGAGATCACCGTCGGGCTGACGATCGACACGAAGACGAGCCGACCCGGGCCGGCCGGGCGCCCCGGGCCCGCTGCCGCCGGACGTGGACACGATCGCGCGCGCCTTCGACGCGTGGCGCGACCACGGCGTCGGCACGGTGCAGGTGGACCTGCGCCCGGTCGACGAGCAGACGATCGAGCTGCTGCTCGCCGCCCGCGCCCGCCACCTCGGCGTGCCTGCATGACAGCCCCGCGCGACGTCTCGCCCGCGGAGCTGCCGGAGCACGTCGCGGCCAACCGCGAGGCCTGGGACGGCTTCGCCGACGAGTACGTCGCGAGCGCGCGAGAGCGCCTGGGCCCGCACAGCCCGGCGACGAGACGTGGGGCCTGTACGGCATCCCGGAATCGACCGTCCACCTGCTCGACGACGCGGGCCTCGACGGCGCGGACGCGATCGAGCTCGGCTGCGGCACGGGCTACATCAGCGCCTGGATGGCCCGCCGCGGCGCGCGGCCGGTCGGCCTCGACAACTCGCCGAAGCAGCTCGAGACCGCCACCCGGATGCAGCGCGAGCACGGCCTCGAGTTCCCGCTCCTGCTCGGCAGCGCCGAGGAGGTGCCGCTCCCCGACGCCTCGTTCGACGTCGCCATCAGCGAGTACGGCGCGGTCCTGTGGGCCGACCCGGACCGCTGGCTCCCCGAGGCCGCCCGCCTGCTGCGACCCGGCGGCCGCCTCCACCTGCTGCTCAACAGCACGCTCGTCTACCTACGTCGCCCGCGGACGCGGACCTCCCGGTGGAGCAGCGCCTGGTCCGTCCCCAGTTCGGCATGGGCCGGACCCAGTGGGAGGGCGAGTCGTCGGTCGAGTTCCACCTCTCGCACTCGGACTGGATCAGCCGCTTCCGGGCCAACGGGTTCGAGGTCCTCGAGCTCCAGGAGCTCCAGGCGCCCGAGGGCGCCACGACGCGCTACGAGTGGATGCCCTACGAGTGGGCCCGGCGCTGGCCGTACGAGGACGTCTGGAAGCTGCGCAAGACGGGCTGATCCCGGCGCACGCGCATGACCGCCGCGATCAACGGTTGACACGCGGGCGCAGGTATTGGACGCCCAGAGGGGTTCGAACACTCGTGAGGCGTGCCATCGCCGCGGAGCGAGCCACGGATCCGTCGACCGTCATCGGGAGGGTGCGGCATGCGATCCCTGCTCGCGGTCGTTGGAGCGCTCGCGCTCCTCGTCGAGCACGGTCGGCGGGGCGGCCGCTGCCCAGGCGTTCAAGGAAGTCGACCACGTCCGGGACATCGGCTGCGGCGGCGTGACCACGCCGGACGGCACGGCGGAGTTCTACGCCGCACTCCGAGCTGGACGATGGACGCCTACCTCGACGTCTGGGCCGGCGAGCCGGTCGATCCGAGCTCGTCTGGATGCGCGACGACGCCCGCCCGTATCACGACCTTCGGCCCGACGACCGTCGACGGCGACGATCCCGCTGCTGCCCTCCGGTGAGGCGCAAGATCGTGGCCGACCTCGAGCCCGTCGAGGAATTCTCGTTCATGGACACCGGCAAGGAGGGCAACAGCCGCTACCGCTTCAAGGTCTCGGGCACGGCCTTCGCCGCTGACGGGCACGCTGACGCTGCCCGGCAGCGATCCCGCCCCGTTCGGCCCGGTCGACTGCGGCGCCGTCGGACGCCCAGGTCGACAACTTCTTCAACCAGCCGCACGCGTCGGTGCGGAGCTGGTCGTCGACCGGCGGCTTCTGCAAAGTCACGAACAGCGACGGCGACACCGCCGAGGTGTTCCTCGACCTCTTCGAGGACGAGTTCCTGTTCCTCGACGCGTTCGTCACCGATGCCGGCGGCGACCAGGTCGGCGCGTCCGGCGTCGGGGAGCATCGTCGGCGGAGCATCTCGATGACCCTGGACGAGTACGACCCAGAGACCGGCGAGCCGACCGGTGTGCTGGGGCGGCCGACGTCGCCCTCAGCCGAGACCGGACGACGACTTCGGCTACGTGCTGCAGGCGAGCAAGCTGACGGTCCGCGTGACCGGCTCGATCGTGGACGTCGTCGGCACGCTCGACGACGTCGCTCGGCTCGTTCGACCTCGATCCGTGCGTCGATGGCGATCACCCGGAGCAAGGAGATCGATCAACCCGTCGAACGGGCCGAAGCCCACCGGCAAGGCGCCCGGCCAACGACCTCCCGGCGGGAGCGATCGCGCTCCGGGTCGGCGCCAAGGCGTCGACCTCGACCAGAGGCGCGCAGGTCGCCGAGCGAGGCCGGCTATCCGTGCATGGTCGTCGAGGACTTCGACGAGCACCGATCGATCGAGATCCCCGTCGAGCACACCGTCTGGTACACGGTCACCGGCACCGGCGGGTCGATCACCGTCGACACGGCCGGGAGCGACTTCGACACCGTGATCGCGGTCTACGAGGGCGCCCCCGACGAGAGCGCGACGGTCGCCTGCGTGGACGACACGCCGATCCAGCCGATCGGCCGGACGCATGCAGGGCGTCGGCGACCTTCCCGACCGTCGCCGGCACCACCTACTGGGTCCAGATCGGCGGGATCAACGAAGAGATCTTCGGCCGCGACCCGAACGTGCCCTACGGCAACCTCCGGGTCGCCGTCCGCTAGCCGGTCGGCGGAACACGCCGAGCGTCGTCGCGCGAGCAGCGTCCGCGGCGCGATCGTCGCGACGAGCGGACGCGATTCGGGGCCAATGGCCCGTCGCGCCCGGCGCCGGACGACCTTGCGGCGCGCGTCCGGAGCGACGACCATCGGCTGGGCACGACCGCAGCCCCGTCGTCTGCGGGCGCCCGGGAGGATCACCTGATGACCACCGACACGCAGGAGCGCGCCGACGCGCCCGGCGGGGTGCGCCCCGTCGTCCTCGCGGCCGTCGACCTGCGCAAGCGGTACGGCGACCTCGAGGCCGTCCGCGGCGTCTCGTTCGAGATCCGCGAGGGCGAGACGTACGGCCTGCTCGGCCCGAACGGTGCGGGCAAGACGACGACGATCGCGATGATCTGCGGGCTCCTGGCGCGCGACGGCGGCAGCGTCACGGTCGACGGCCGGCTGATCGACGTCGGGGCCGTGGCGGCCAAGGCGGGCATCGGCTACGTGCCCCAGGAGCTCGCCATCTACCCGGACCTGACGCGCGCGCGAGAACCTCGAGTTCTTCGGCCGCCTGTACGGGCTCGGCGGCGCGGGCTCCGGGCGCGGATCGACGACGTCCTCGAGCGTCGTCGGCCTGACCGACCGGGCGAAGGACCGCACGGCGACCTTCAGCGGCGGCATGCAGCGCCGGCTCAACATCGCGATCGGGCTGCTCCACCGGCCACGGCTGCTGCTGCTCGACGAGCCGACGGTGGGCGTCGACCCGCAGAGCCGCAACGCCATCCTCGAGTCCATCGCCGGCCTGGGTCGCGAGGGCATGGCGATCCTGTACACGACCCACTACATGGAAGAGGCGGAGCGCCTGTGCGACCGCATCGCGATCATCGACGCGGGCGAGATCCGCGCCGAGGGCACGCGGCGTGAGCTGGTGGCGCTGCATGGGGGTCGAGGACACGGTCCGGCTCACGCTGACCGGCGACATCGCTGCCGCGGCGGCCGCCGTGGCAGGGGTCGACGGGGTGACCGGCACCGCGGCGAAGGACGGCGAGCTCGAGATCCTCGTCGCCGACGCCCACCAGCGGCTGCCCCGGCTGCTCGACGCGGTCGTCGGCGCCGGCGCGATCGTGCGCGGCGTCGACCTCGTCTCGCCCGACCTCGAGGCGGTCTTCCTCCACCTCACCGGCCGGGCGCTGCGGGACGCGGACTAGCCCCGTGCGCGTCGCGCTCCTCGTCGCGGGGAAGGACCTCAGGCAGCGGCTCCGGGACCGGTCCGCGATCCTCATCGCGATCGTGGCGCCGCTCGGGCTGGCGGTGATCTTCAGCCAGCTCCTCGGCTCGTCGACGGCGTTCCACACCCGGTGGATCGTCGCGGACCTCGACGGTGGGCCGATGGCGACCGTCCTGCGCGAGGACGTCATCGGGTCGCTGCAGACGGCGGGCGTCGCGGACGTGACGGATGCGCCGACCGCCGAGGAGGCCCGCGCCGCGGTGGCGTCGGGCGAGCAGGACGTGGCGTTCGTCATCCCGGTGGACTTCAGCGCCGGGATCCAGGCGGGGCGGCCGGTGACGATCGAGGTGCTCGGCGCCCGGGAGGAGGGCCTCGCGACGGAGATCGCCCGCTCCGTCGCGACGAGGTTCGGCAACGGCGTCGTCGCCGTGCAGCTCGCCGTGCAGACCGTCGGCGAGCTCGGTGGACAGCGCCTGCCGCCGGCCGAACAGGGGCGGATCGCGACCGCCGCGGCGGGACTCCCGCCGGCCATCACGCTCGTCGACGAGCCGACGCCGCTCCGCCAGCTCAGCCTGCCGACCTACTTCGCGGCGTCGATGTCGATCCTGTTCCTGTTCTTCGCCGCCCAGGCCGGGATCGTGAGCCTGTTCGAGGAGCGCCGCACGGGGACGCTCGCGCGGATCCTCGCGGGGCCCGTCCGGCCCGAGGTCGATCCTCGCCGGCAAGTCGCTCGGCTCGCTCGCCCTCGGCGTCGTCGCGATGACCGTGCTCATCGCCGCCACGACGCTGTTCATCGGCGCCGACTGGGGGCCGCCGCACGGCGTGCTGCTGCTCGTCGTCGCCGCGGTCGTCGCGGCGATCGGGATCACGACGCTTGTCGCATCGTTCGCGAAGACCGCCCAGGCCGCGGCCGCCGCGAGCAGCGCCGTCGCGGTCACGCTCGGGATCCTCGGCGGCACGTTCGCCCCGTCGGCGCAGGCGCCGGAGGTCATGGCGACGATCGCCCTGCTCACGCCACACGGCTGGTTCCTCCTCGGCCTGGGTGACATGCACGGCGCCGGCTCGTCGTTCACGGACGGCCTGCCGGCGGTCGCCGTGCTGCTCGCCATGGGAGCGGTGACGTATGCGCTCGGCGCCCGTCCGGGTGCGCCGCCTGGTCGCCGCCCGATGATCGACCCCGGCAAGGCGCTCGCGATCGCCCGCGTCAACGTGACCCGCCAGGTCCGCGACCGGGCCGACCTGTTCTTCGTGTTCGTCCTGCCGACGATCATCATCGTCGCGCTCGGGCTCCAGTTCGGCGGCCCGTCGCGGGCGCGGCTCGGGATCGTCGCGCCGCCGGGCGACGCCGTCGCGGCGCAGGTCAAGTCCCTGCTCGTCGCCGACGAGACCCGCCTCGACGTCCGCGAGATCGCCACCGAGGCGGACCTGCGGGCCCAGGTTGAACGAGGCAGGCTCGAGGCGGGCGTGGTGATCCCCGATGACCTCGCCGCGCGGCTCGCGGGCGGCGACCCGGTCGAGCTGCGGTACGTCGGCACGCCCGAGGCGCTGACCGCCGGCATCCGCGCCCCGGTCGAGGCCGCCGTCGCCCACGTCGCCGCGATCGCGACGGCCGCGCGAGTCGCAACCGCCGAGGGCACGGGCACCTGGGCGGACGCCTGGGCCGCGGCCGAGGCCGGCTACACGGGCGTGCCCGGCGTCGCGGTCGAGGTGACGCAGGTCGGCGAGGCGGGCCTGTTCGCCGGGTTCTCGCAGTTCTCGTTCGGGGCCTCGACCCAGCTGGTGATGTTCATGTTCCTGACGTCGCTGACAGCGGCCGCCGCGCTCGTCGGCACCAAGCAGCTGGGCGTCTCGCGGCGGATGGTGTCGACGCCGACGTCGGCGGGCACGATCGTCGGCGGCGAGCTGCTGGGCCGGCTCGGCGTCGCGCTCCTGCAGGCGACCTACATCGTCGCGGTGTCGGCGCTCGTGTTCGGGGTCGTGTGGGGCGACCCGCTCGCGGTCGGCGCGCTGATCCTCGTGTTCGCGCTCGTCGCGTCGTCGGTCGCGATGCTCGTCGGGGCGCTCGCGACCAACGCGGAGCAGGCGGGCTCGCTGGGCGTGGTCGTCGGGCTGGCGCTCGGCGCGCTCGGTGGCTGCATGATCCCCATCCAGGTGATGCCCGACGCGATGCAGCAGTTCGCGCGCCTGATCCCCCACTCCTGGGCGCTCACCGGCCTGCAGTCGCTGATCGGCGGGGGCGGGATCGACACCGTGCTGCCGAACCTCGCCGTGCTGCTGCTGTTCGTGGCGGTCCTGCTGCCGCTCGCCGCCTGGCGGTTCCGGCGCGCCATCACGGGCTGACGCCACACCCGACCTCCACGGGACCTGCGCGTCGCCTGCACACGACGCGCACATCCGGCTGCGCATCCTCGGCTCGCCCAGCGGCATCGACAGACCTTCACGGGATGTGTATGCTTCAGGTCACATTGACCATCTACCCGCCGCGAAGGGCCTCATGGACCGATCCGCCGTCACCGCCGAGCTCCTCGACGAGCTCGCCTCCGCCCAGCCGGGCAAGTTCATGCGCCACCTCCGGAAGGGGTCGGGTGGGGCGTTCAGCCTCGTCCACCTCCAGGTCCTGTTCACGCTCGACGCCGAGGGGCCGCTCCCGATGAGCCGCCTCGCCGAGGCCATGGACGTGAGCCAGGCGAGCGCGACCGGGATCGTGGACCGCATGGAGCAGCGCGGCCTCGTGGAGCGGCTGCGCGACGACGCCGACCGCCGGGTCGTCCGGGTCGCGCTCGCCGACGGGCGGCCGCCAGACGCTCGGCGTCATGGCGTCGGAGCGCCGCGAGCACCTGGCCCAGATCATCGACCAGCTCACCGACCACGAGCTCGAGGGCTTCCTCGCCGGGCTGCGCGGCATGCGCCGCGGCCGCGAGGCGCTCCACGGGACGCGCGAGGCCGACACGCGAGGCGACGCGGTGATCCAGCTGTTCCGCGACTACCTGCCGCCCTACCGGTGCGCCGATCGCGCTCGTGCTGCTGCTGCTGCTCGTGCAGGCGATCGCGAACCTGTACCTGCCCGAGCTCAACGCCGAGATCATCAACAACGGCGTGGCCACGGGCGACACCGACTACATCCTGCGCACCGGCGGGTTCATGCTCGCTGGTGACGTTCGTGCTGATGATCGCCGCGATCATCGCCGTCTTCTACAGCGCGAAGGTCGCGATGGGCTTCGGGCGCGACGTGCGGAGCGGCATCTTCCGCAGCGTCCAGTCGTTCGGCCAGGTCGAGCTCAACCGCGTTCGGCGCGCCGTCGCCTGATCACCCGCAACACGAACGACGTCCAGCAGGTCCAGCAGGTCGTGCTGATGGCGCTGAACATGATGATCAGCGCCCCGATCCTCGCCATCGGCGGCGTGATCATGGCCTCCGCCAGGACGGCCCGCTGACCCTGATCCTCGTCGTGATCATCCCGATCATGGCCCTGCTGATCGCGCTGGTCATGAGCCGCGCGATCCCGCTGTTCCAGGCGATGCAGGTCAAGATCGACCGGATCAACCTGGTCATGCGCGAGACGCTGTCGGGCGTCCGCGTCATCCGCGCCTTCGTGCGCACGAAGCACGAGGAGGCAGCGCTTCGACGACGCGCAGCCGCGACCTCATGGACACCGGCGCTGCGGGTCAACCGGCTGTTCGCGATCACCCTGCCCGCGCTGATGCTGATCATGAACCTGAGCTCGGTGGCGGTGATCTGGCTGGGCGCCTACCGGGTCGACAGCGGCGACATGCCGATCGGCAACCTGACCGCGTTCCTGCAGTACATCATGCAGATCCTGTTCGCGATCATGACCGCGGTGATCATGTTCGTCATGGTCCCGCGGGCGGCCGTCTCGGCCGGCCGGATCCGCGAGGTGCTGGACACCCAGCCCTCCATCGCCGACCCGGCCGACGCCCGATCGCCCCGATCCGCCGCGGCCGAGGTCGAGTTCGCGCGACGTCACGTTCGGCTACCCGGGCGCCGAGGAGCCCGGTCCTGCGCAACGTCGCGTTCGACGCCCGACCCGGGCGAGACGACGGCCATCGTCGGGCTCCACGGGCAGCGGCAAGTCGCACGCTCGATCAACCTGCTGCCGCGCTTCTACGACGTGACCGGCGGCGCCGTGCTGCATCGACGGCGTCGACGTCCGCGAGCTGGACCGCCAGGAGCTGTGGCGGCGGATCGGGATGATCCCGCAGAAGGCGTTCCTGTTCAGCGGCACGATCGCGTCGCAACCTGCGCTACGGCGACGCAGACGGCGACCGACGAGGAGCTGTGGCACGCGCTCGACATCGCGCAGGGCACGCGAGTTCGTGAGCCGACATGCCCGAGCAGCTCGAGTCGCCGATCACCCAGGGCGGCACCAACGTCTCGGGCGGCCAGCGGCAGCGGCTCGCGATCGCCCGCGCGCTCGTGAAGCGGCCCGACATCTACGTCTTCGACGACAGCTTCTCCGCCCTCGACTTCCGCACCGACGCGCGGCTGCGCGCGGCGCTCGGGCGGGAGCTGGGCGAGGCGACGGTGATCATCGTCGCCCAGCGCGTCGGGACGATCCTCCACGCCGACCGGATCGTCGTCCTCGACGACGGGCGAGGTCGCCGGCATCGGCACCCACGACGAGCTCATGCGGACCTGCGAGACCTACCGCGAGATCGTCCTGTCCCAGGTCACCGAGGAGGAGGTCGCATGAGCGGCGCGACTCCGCGCCCGGCGCAGGCTCCCGGCGGCGCCGCCGGCGGCCCGACGGCCCGGGCGGTCTCGGCGACCGGGCTGGCCCGGCTCCGGCCGCCGCACATGGCGATGATGATGCCGACGGCGAAGCCGGTCCGGTTCGGGCAGTCGTTCCGGCGCCTGCTGGGCGAGCTGCGCCCGGAGCCGCTGGCTGATCCTCGTCGTGCATCGCTGCTCGCCGTCGTCAGCGTGTTCCTCGCGGTCCTCGGGCCCAAGCTGCTGGGCGAGGCGACCAACGTCATCTTCGCCGGCGTCGTCGGGCCAGCAGATCCCGGCGTCGCCGGCATGACCAACGAGCAGGTCGTCGACGCGCTGCAACGCCGCGGGCCAGACGAACCAGGCGGAGATGCTCGCGAGCATGCCCGGCGTCGTGCCCGGCCAGGGCATCGACTTCACGCTGCTCGCCCAGATCCTCGGCGATCGTCGGCGGTGGTCTACATCGCTCAGCTCGCTGTTCGCGTGGGGCCAGGCCTACATCATGGCCGGCGTCACCCAGCGGACCGTGTACCGGCTGCGCGAGCGCGTCGACCAGAAGCTCGGGCGGCTGCCGCTCGCCTACTTCGACCGCGAGCGCCGCGGCGACATCCTGTCGCCGCGTCACCAACGACATCGACAACATCAGCCAGACGCTCCAGCAGAGCCTGACCCAGCTGATCACCGCGATCCTGACCGTCATCGGCGTGCTGATCATGATGCTCACGATCAGCCCGCTGCTGGCGTTCATCTCGCTGCTCGCGGTGCCCGGCGTCGATGGTCGTCGCGATGCTCATCGCGCGCCGCTCGCCAGCGCAGTTCGCGGCCCAGTGGGCGCGCACCGGCGACGCTCAACGGGCACGTCGAGGAGATGCACACCGGGCACGCGATCGTGAAGCTGTTCGGGCGCCAGGAGGAGGCGATCGCCGAGTTCGACCGGCCGCAACGCAGGAGCTGTACGAGGCGAGCTACCGGGCGCAGTTCCTGTCCGGGCATCATCCAGCCCGCGATGACGTTCATCTCGAACCTCAACTACGTCGCGATCTGCGTCATCGGCGGGATCCAGGTGGCGACCGGCCAGATGAGCCTCGGCGACGTCCAGGCGTTCATCCAGTACTCGCGCCAGTTCACGATCCCGATCATCCAGGTGGCCTCGATCGTCGAACGTGATCCAGTGCGCCGTGGCGTCGGCCGAGCGGGTGTTCGAGCTGCTCGACGAGGCCGAGGAGATCCCGGACCCGGTGGCGCCGGCGCGGCTGCCGGCGAGCCGGCCGCTCGGGCCGCGTCGACCTTCGAGGACGTCTCGTTCCGCTACGTCGCCGGACAAGCCGCTCATCGAGGACCTGTCGCTGTCGGTGGAGCCCGGGCAGACCGTGGCCATCGTCGGGCCGACCGGCGCCGGCAAGACGACGCTGGTCAACCTGCTGATGCGGTTCTACGACGTCGACGAGCGGCCGGATCTCGGTCGACGGCATCGAGACCCGGGAGCTGACGCGCGACGCCCTGCGGCGGACGTTCGGGATGGTCCTCCAGGACGCGTGGCTGTTCAAGGGCACCATCCGCGAGAACATCGTCTACGGCGCCGACGGCGCGGTCCGTCCGAGGAGGCGTTCCGCGCCGCGGCCGACGCCGCCCACGTCGACCACTTCGTGCGGACGCTGCCCGACGGCTACGAGACCGTCCTCGACGACGACGCGACCAACGTGTCCGCGGGCGAGAAGCAGCTGCTGACGATCGCCCGGGCGTTCCTCGCCGACCCGCCGATCCTCATCCTCGACGAGGCGACCTCGTCGGTGGACACGCGCACCGAGGTGCTCATCCAGCGCGCGATGGCGACGGCTGATGGAGGGCCGGACGTCGTTCGTCATCGCCCACCGGCTGTCGACGATCCGCGACGCCGACATCATCCTCGTCATGGACGAGGGCCGGATCGTGGAGCAGGGCACGCACGAGGAGCTGCTCGCGGCCGCGGCTTCTACCACGAGCTCTACGCGTCGCAGTTCGAGGAGGCGCTCGGACGCGGTCGCGTAGGCTCGTGGAGCCGCGGCCCGGGATCCGCTGGCCCGCGGACGCCCCGGATCCCACGACCGCCCCCGGACCGCGCGCGGTCAGGGGTACGCCCCCCCGTTGCGCGACCCCAACAGGACCATCGTCCGGCACCCGCGACGCGGGTGCACTGACGCACCGTCCGTTCATCAGAAGCGGTGCCTCCGGGGGACCGCACCGGC
Organism: uncultured Chloroflexia bacterium; assembly: GCA_963763075.1. GTDB lineage: Bacteria > Chloroflexota > Limnocylindria > Limnocylindrales > CSP1-4 > CAIXZV01. Next base: position 329,296 of record CAVXNF010000008.1, read on the forward strand.
GCCACTGCGCATTCCCGAGGTCCAAACGTGCCGAGTCGTCAGTCCAGGTCGGTCCTGCACCGCGCTCTAGGGGCGCGCTGTCCGGCCTCATCCTCACGGGCATCCTTGCCCCGGGCCGCGCCTCCCGGGCCCCGGCGGCCCGCCCCTCCTCCCCGACGACATCATCACGCTCGAGGACACGCCGATCGCCGGCAACGTCCTCGCCAACGACACCAACCTGGGCGAGGGCACGCTCTCGGGACGGATCACTCGCCGATCGGCACGCCGTCCGTCGGCGAGCGCTACGCACCCGGTCTCGAGCAGCGGCGACGTCACGTTCACCCCCGCCCCGGACCTGTGCGGCGACAACGTGGCCAGCTTCGACTACACGGTCGACGACGGCGACGGCGGCACCGACACGGGCACGGTCACGATCGACCTCGACTGCGTCAACGACGACCCGGTCGCCGGCGACGACACCGCTCACCGGTCGACGAGGACACCGCGACCGACGTCACGCGGCGACCTCCTGGACAACGACACCGACGTCGACGAGGACGACACCCTGTCGGTCACGGACGTCGAGCAACGCCGACGGGCGGCACCGTCGACCTCGACGAGGGCGTCGTCACCTTCACCCCGGCCGCGGACCTGTGCGGCGACGGCGACGGCAGCTTCGACTACGACGTCTCCGACGGCACGCGCCACGGACACCGGCCACGTCACCGTCGACATCGACTGCGTCAACGACGACCCGGCCGCGACCGACGACACGGCTCGACGGCACCGAGGACGAGGACGTCGTCATCGCGGCGGCCGACCTCGCCGACAACGACAGCGACGTCGAGGACGTGACCCTCACCGTCACCGGCGTCGACAACGCCGAGCGGCGGCACCGTCTCGCTCGACGGCGGCACGATCACGTTCACTCCCGACGCCGACCTGTGCGGCGACGAGGCGGCCAGCTTCGACTACACGGTCGAGGACGCCGACGGCGGCACCGCCACCGGGCACGTGTCACCATCGACCTCGAGTGCGTCAACGACGACCCGATCGCCGGCGACGACACCACGACGGTCATCGAGGACACGGCGACCGACGTCACCAGCGGCCTCCTGGACAACGACACCGACGTCGACGAGACCGACACCCTGTCGATCACGGACGTCGCCAACGCGACCGGCGGCAGCGTCGACCTCGACGAGGGCGTCGTCACCTTCACCCCGACCGCGGACCTGTGCGGCGACGGCGCCGGCAGCTTCGACTACGAGCTCTCCGACGGCACGACGCACGGACACCGGCCACGTCACCGTCGACATCACCTGCGTCAACGACGCCCCGGTCGCGGTCGACGACACGGCCGACGGGCACCGAGGACACCGACGTCGAGATCGACGCGGCCGACCTGCTCGACAACGACACCGACGCCGACGACGGCGACACGCTGACCGTGACCGCCGTCTCGAACGCCACGGGCGGCACGGTCGCGCTCGACGGCGAGGACGATCACGTTCACCCCGACCGCCGACCTGTGCGGCGACGGCGTGGCCGGCTTCGACTACACGGTCGAGGACGGCGACGGGGCCTCCGACACCGGCCACGTGACCATCGACCTCGAGTGCGTCAACGACGCGCCCGTGGCGGTCGACGACACCGCGAGCATCGAGGGCAACTCCTCGTCCGCGGACCACGACGTGCTCGACAACGACACCGACGTCGACGAGGACGAGCTGTCCATCGACGACGCCTCGGTCGACGCCGCCCAGGGCACCGCCTCGGTGGTCGACGGCAAGGTCGGGTTCACCCCCGCCACCAACTTCTCCGGCCTCGCCGTGATCACGTACGTCGTCACCGACGGCGAGCTGCACCGACACCGGCACCCTGAGCATCCAGGTCGACGTCAGCGACATCGACGCCCCGTCGTGGTCGCCCCGACGCCTCGCCTTCGCGGCCGGCCGGGTCGACTCGACCGCCCCGGTCCGGGTCAGCTGGTCCGCGACGGACGCCGTGTCCGGCGTCGCCGGCTACGAGGTCCAGGTCAGCATCGGCGGCGGCGCGTTCCAGCCCGTCTACGAGGGCACCGCCACCTCCGTCAAGGTCTTCGTCCCCTTCAAGAAGACCCTCGTGTTCCGCGTCCGCGCCACCGACGGCGTGGGCAACGAGTCCGCCTGGGCCACCGCGGCCAGCCGCGCGTCGTCGCGCTGCAGAACGGCAGCAAGAAGGTCGACTACCGCGGCGGCAAGTGGCGCCAGGCCGGCGAGCCCCGCTCGTCCGGTGCGGGCCATGCGTACACGAGCGTGAAGGGCGCCAGCGCCCGCACCGAGTTCCGGGCCTGCAGCGTGCTCTACGTCACGCCCAAGGTGCCGACCGGCGGCAAGGTCCAGGTGTTCATCGACGGCACGTCGGTCGGCACCTTCAACCTCGCAGTCGACGCCGACCAAGTTCGGCAGGATCATCACCGGCAAGTCCTGGGCCACCAAGGGCCCGCACAAGATCCGCATCGTGGCCGTCAACGCCACCAAGCGGACGACCTTCGACACCTTCCTCGTCCTCAAGTAGCGGGGCTCCGCTCCGCCGCTCCGACGCCGCCGGCTCGTCCGGCGGCGTCGCCATGTCCGGCGCATGCCGGCCCTTGGCCGGTCAGCCCGCCTCGCCGTCGACGCGCTCCAGCACCGCGAGGATCGCGTCGCCGTACTTGTCGGTCTTCGTCGGGCCCATCCCCTTGACCCGGCGCAGGGCCGCGAGCGACCGGGGCCGGGCGTCGGCGATCGCCGCCAGCGTCGCGTCGTGGGCGATGACGTAGGGCGGCATCGCCTCGTCGCGGGCCACGCCGGTCCGCCACTCGCGGAGCGCCGCGAACACCGGGTCCGTCGGGGTCGCCGCCCGCAGGCCGGGGCTTGGGCGCCGGGCCGGGCATCGGCGGGCCCCGGCAGCTCGCGGATCCGGCTGCCCGGCCGCGGTCGCAGGTCGAGCAGGAACCGGCTGGCCTCGCGGCGCCGTCCCGGCCGCGGACCTCGCGGCGCTGGGCCCACGACAGCGCGAGATGCTCCGCGGGCGCGCGTGATCCCGACGTACAGCAGCCGCCGCTCCTCGGCGAGGGCCGCGCCGTCGTCCTTGGCCTGGCGGATCGGCAGCATCCCCTCCTCCAGCGACGGCAGGAACACCGCGTCCCACTCGAGGCCCTTGGCGCGGTGGTAGGTCAGCAGGTTCACGCCGTCGGCGGAGCCCTCGCGCTCGTGGAGCGCGCCGCCCTCCAGGTCTCCGATGACGTCGCGGCATCGGCGGCCGGGTCCGCGGCGACGATCCCGTCCACGATCGCGAGCAGCGTGTCCAGCGACGCCTGGCGCTCGCGCGCCTCGTCGCCCTCGGGGGCCGCGTCCGCCTCCCAGCCCACCGCCTCGGCCCAGCGCGCGCGGATCGCCTGCGCCAGGTCCCGGCCGCGCGCCTCGAGCGGCGGCCGGCGCAGCGCCATCAGCGCGCCGCGGACCTCCGGGCGGTCGTAGAACCGCAGGCCGCGGACCTGGTACGCGATCCCGGCCCGCGTCAGCGCCTCCTCGATCGGCGCCAGCTGCGCGTTGATCCGCACCAGGACCGCCACCTCGGCCGGCGCGACGCCCTCGCCGATCCGCGCCCGGATCCACGGCGTGAGCGCCGCGAGCTCGTCGGCGGCGTCGGCGTGGCGCGAGATCGTGGCAGCGGGCCGTCGGGTCGCGTCGGCACCAGGCGCTTCGCCCGGCCCTCCGCGGCGATCAGCCGGTTCGCGAGGTCCAGCACCTGGGGCGTGGACCGGTAGTTGCGCACCAGCTCCACGACCCGCGCCCCCGGCCAGCGGTCCGCGAACCCGGTGAGGAACGCCGAGGTCGCGCCGGTGAACGTGTAGATCGTCTGGTCCTCGTCGCCCACGACGCACAGGTCCTGGCGGTCGGGCCGAGCCACAGCTCCAGCAGCCGCTGCTGGAGCGGGTTCGTGTCCTGGTACTCGTCGACGCTGAACCAGCGCTTCCGGGCGCGGACGGTCGCCGCGGCGTCGGCGTCGGTCTCGAGCAGGTCCACCGTCCCGATCAGCAGGTCGTCGAAGTCGATCCGGTTCGCGCGCGCCTTCGCCCGCTCGTAGCCGTCGTAGAGGCGGACGAACAGGTCGACCGGGATCGGCGGCTCGCGGCCGGCGGCGGCGGCCTCGCGCTCGTACGCGCGCGGCACGACCCGGCGGGCCTTCGCCCACTCGATCTCGTCCGCGAGGTCCTTGGCCGGCGTGAACCGGTAGTGGCCGGGGAGCTGGCGGGCCAGCCGTCCCACGATCGGCGCCTTGGAGTCCAGCAGGTCCGGCAGCGGCGCGCCGTCGTGGCGGAGCGGCCAGAAGAAGCGCAGCTGGCTCAGCGCGTGGGCGTGGAACGTGCGCGCCGTGACGCCGTGGAGCCCGAGGCCGCGCAGCCGCTCGCCCATCTCGCCCGCCGCCTTGTCGGTGAACGTCACGACCAGCGCCTGGTCCGCCGGCACGACGCCCGTCGCCACCGCGTAGGCCGTCCGGCGGCTGATCACCCGCGTCTTGCCGCTGCCCGCGCCGGCGAGGATCGCGACGGGGCCGCTCGTGGCGAGCACGGCGTCGCGCTGCTCGGGATCGAGGTCGTGGAGGAGCGCCTCCGGGTCGGGACGGGTCACGAACCCGAGGCTAGCAGCCGCGGCTTGCCCGCGGCTTTGCTGAGGCTTTGCGGCCGCGCTTCCGCGGCTTGGCAGCCACGTATGGCACCTCTGCTTCCGCGGCGACGCTACGGCCCAAGATTGAACCGATAGGCCGCCCCGGGACTCTTCAGTCCGATCACGACCGGAAGGGCGCGACCGGGGACCTGGGTTCGGAGGGGCGGGTGCACGCAGCACTGGTCATCCAGGCGAAACAGGGCGATCGAGAGGCCTTCGACGCCCTGGCTCGTCTGACCGGCGACCGATGCATGGCGATCGCGTTCAGGATCCTGCGCGACTTCGACCATGCGGACGACGCCGTCCAGGCCGCGCTGCTGACCGCGTGGCGCGAGATCCGCGCGCTGCGGGATCCCGAGCTCTTCGAGCCCTGGCTCCACCGCATCCTGACCAACGCCTGCTACACCGAGGCTCGGCGTCGCCGCCGTTGGTCGGAACAGATCCGGCTCCTTCCCGTTGAGCCCGTGCACGGGCCCGACGAGTACCTGACCGTCGAACATCGCGACCAGCTCGAACGCGCGTTCCAGCGGCTCACCGTCGAGCAGCGCGCGGTGGTGGTCTTCCACCACTACCTCGAGCTGCCGCTTCCCGAGGTTGCCGAGCGACTCGGCATTCCCCTCGGGACCGTCAAGTCCCGCATGCATCACGCGAAGCAGGCGCTCCGGGCCGGCCTCGAGGCCGATGCCAGGACGTCCTCCGCTACGCAGGAGCGAACCGCATGACCGCGCCCCGCGACCTCGACCGGGAGCTCGCCGCCTTCCTCAGGGACGGCCCGACCGAGCTGCCCGACCCGTCGTTCGACGCAGTCCGCGATCGCATGGAATCGACACGACAACGGGTCGTCCTCGGCCCGTGGAGGGTTCCCGACATGAGCAAGTTCGTCCCCTACGCCCTTGGCGCGGCCGCGGTGGTCGTCGCCCTGGCGGTCGGCATCCAGTTCCTCCGACCGGCACAGCCGAGCGGACCGGCCGCCGTCCCGTCGGTCCAGCCGTCGGCCATGCCCTCGCCGACGCCGACCGCTACGCCAACGGCGTCGCCGACTCCACGCGACGCAAGGATCTGTCCGAAACGATGGCAACCTGCAGCCGGGCACGTACTACCGCCCGATGCCGGCGTCGGCGACACCATGACGTTGACGTTCACCGTGCCAGTGGGTGGGATGCGTTTCCGGCGTCTACGGGCTCCTTCCCGGACGGAGCGGTGGCATTGCCTTCCAGTTCCGCGGCGTCACGACCCTCAAGGGCGATCCGTGCCATTGGTCTGGACCGGACGACGAAATCAGCGTCGGGCCTACGGCGGACGATCTTGTCCAGGCGCTCGTGGAGCAGACCGAGTACGAGGCCTCCGATCCGGTCGACGTCGTGGTCGGGGGCTACACCGGCCAACGCGTCGACATCGTCAGTCCGACCGAGCTGTTCAAGGAGCAGGCCACCACGGCCGTCGGGTGTGACGAAGGGGGTAAAGCGGTTCTGGGACGGGGGGATCTACGCGCAGGGGCCGGACAACCGCTGGCAGACCAACATCCTCGACGTTGACGGCACGCGACTCGTCATCATCGTCCAGGACTCCCCGGCACCTCTGTCGCGGATCGCGCGGAGCTGGCCGCGATCGTCGACTCGATGGTCATCGAGCCGTGAAGCCCGCCCTGTAGACACCTTCGCGGGACGGCCCTCGCGGGCCGCCCCGCGCACCCGGAGAGATGGTGCGGCACGGGCAGCGCCAACCGCATGACTGCTACGCATCGATGCTTGACGGGCGCTCACCCTCGACGAGCGCGGCGCACCGCTCGAGCCATTCGCGGGCGTCCGCGTCGTGATGGCGCCGCTCGACGGGCTCGATCCCGTCCACGAACCGCTGGTAATCGACGGCCTGACGCGCCGCCGCGACCGGCGCGAGGAGCGACTCCGCGCGCTCCGGCTCGGCCCCGGGCAGCCGTGCCCGCCACGCGGCAAGCCAGCGGTCACGGACGGGCCGACGGCCACCGCCGGGATCGCGGCGAGGAACGCCGGCAGGTCCAGCAGCGGCTGGCCGACGCCGGTGTCACCCCAGTCGAGCAGCGTGAGCCGGAACGGGGTGCCGCGGACGTTGCCCGGGTGGAAGTCGCCGTGCACCAGCGTGTCCGGCATCCCGCACGCCTCGACCGCCGCGAACCGCTCCCCCAGCCCCGCGACGAACGCGTCCAGCGTCGCGACCACGGCGGCGTCCAGCTCCCCGCGACGCCGCTCCACGACCGCCGCGATGGCCGCCGTCAGCGCCGGGGCACGCCAGTCGGGCAGCCGCATCGCCAGCAGCTCCTCGTCGCGGCCGAACCATGCCGCCTGGAGCTCGACCAGCAGGTCGACCATCCGCTCGAGCACCGGCAGCGGGGCGTCGTACTGGTCCTCGCCCTCGATGTCGGCCAGGAGGATCCGCGGCCCGTCATGGCCGAGCAGCCGCGGCACCGGGCCCGCCTGGAGCCGCCGCAGGACGTCGCCCTCGTGCCCGAAGAACGGCGGGACGACCTTGAGCCATGCCGGTCCCGCGTCGGCGAGCGGCAGGCGCCAGATCGAGGACAGGTTCCACGAGCGCACCTGCACCGCCGGCCCACGCCGCTCGATCCCGCGCCGGCGGAGCACGTCCTCGGCCCACGCCACGTCGGCGTCCGGTCCGCCGGGGACCGCCCACGACAGGCGGAGCGGCTGCTCGTCGATCGTGCCTGACCACGGCTCGAGCGCTGCCGCCGCGGCCGGTGGCAGCCGCGCCGCCGTCTCCGCGAGGTACGTCACCCGCCCGCCGTGCGGCCGCGGCAGCGCCGAGTCGAGCATCCGCAGCACGACGACCTCGACGCCGAACGCGTCCCGCGCGGCCTCGACCACCGGCTCGATGTCCTGCCACCACGGCGTCGGCACCTCGATCGCCGGCAGGCTGCCGAGCACCGAGCCCTCACGCGTGCACAGGACCAGCTCGGCGGTGCGCGGCGGCGGGTCGGCGTCCATCCGCCGCAGGGTAGCCTCGACACCGGCGCCCGCCCGGCGAAGATCGACGACACGACGACGCGAGGAGGGCTCATGCCGAAGGTCGAGCTGCGGGACATCGTGGTCCAGGACGACCGCGACGCGGTCATGGGGCTGCGCCGCGCGCCCGGCCAGGAGCGCTACCTCGGCTCGATGGCGAGCCACTTCGAGGACGCCGACGAGGAGCCGCGGGCGGTCCCTCACCCGTGGGCGGTGCACGACGTGGACAGCGGCGAGCTCGTCGGCTTCGCGATGATCAGCGACGGCATCCCGGAGCCGATCGACGATGACCTGGTCGGCCCGTACTACCTGTGGCGGCTGCTGATCGACGAGTCGCTCCAGGGCCGCGGCTACGGCGCCGCCACGATCGATGCGATCGCCGCGTACCTCGGCGACGCGGCCGGGCGCCGACGTGCTGTACACGAGCTGCGCGCGACGGCGACGGCTCGCCGCGCGGGTTCTACCTGCGCTACGGCTTCACCGACACGGGCCGCGTGATGTGGGACGAGAACGTGCTCGCGCTCGACCTCCGGGCGGGTCAGCGGCCCGGATCGGCCCATAGGCGCGGAACCGCCGGTCCGACTCGCCGAGCGCGCGGGCGAGCTCGTCGCGGTTCGCCTCGAGCCACCCGTTGGTGGCGACGATCCAGCCGCTCAGGAGCACCGGGATCCCGAACGCCCACCAGGCGCCGCGCACCTCGAGGTCGGGCTCGGCGAAATGCGGCCCGACGAGCACGACGAGCGCGGTGGCCAGCGCCACCGGGACCCAGCCCGCGATGAGGAGCCCCAAGGCCGCGTCGCCCTCGTCGACGGCGCGGGCACGCGCCCAGGCGTCGGCGCGCGCGGCCTCGCTCGGGCGGCCGCGGACGTTGCGCTCGAGGCGGACGAGCGCGGCGACGGCGAACAGGACGACCACCACGAGCACGGTCGCGATGTCGCGCGTCCAGGCGAGGGACGGGATCGACGGGCCGAGCACGAGCATGAACACGACGGCCACGAGCGCGATGCCCCTGACGACGAGCTCCAGGAGGGCTCGGCGGACCGGCGCGTCGACCGAACGTTGCGGATCGGTGTCATGCATCGGCCGCAGCATCGTGCGTTCGCGCGATTCCCGCAAGTAGCCCCTTCGAGGCATGGCGGCGGGACCCGCGCGACGCCGTCCGCGTGGGCGAGGCACGATAGGCGGGTGCTCCCCTGCCTGTCGAGGTCGCCGTGACCGAGCCCTCCGCTGCGCCGCCGCTCGCCGGCCTCGATCCGGCGCTCGTCCGCGCGCTGGAGCTGGCCGAGGCCATCGCGTACAACCGTGAGGCATTCGCCGCGGCCGCCGCGCTCGACGGCGACCCGGCAGGTGCGCGCTGGGCACCCATCGGTGACGGCGTCGCGGCCGCGCTGACCACCCTAGACTCGGGCTACTTCAACCGGGTGGTCGGCCTGGGCGTCTCGCAGCCGGCGACCGAGGCGGACGTGGCCGCCGTCCTCGACTTCTACAGGCGGCTCGACCGGTCGCAGTCCGTCGTCCAGGTCGCGCCGACCGCCCAGCCGTCAGCGCTCGTCGGCTGGCTCGAGGCGGCGGGCTACCGGCCAAGCGCGGAGCGCACCGTCACCCTGTGGCACGCCCTCGACGCGGTCCCGGAATCGAGAACGTCGCTGCGCATCGAGCGGGTCGGCCTTGAGCGCGCGCACGACTTCGCGCGGGTCCACGCGGCGGCGTCCGGCCTGCCCGAGGTGGTCGCGCCGCTCGCGGAGGGCATCGTCGGCCGCGCCGGCTGGACCTGCTACCTCGGGTTCGACGGCACGCTGCCGGTCACCACGGCGGCGCTGTATGTCGAAGGCCAATGGGCGTGGCTCGGGTTCGGGGCGACGCTCCCGTCGCATCGTGGCCGGGGCGGCCAGTCGGCCACGTTCGCGACCCGCCTGCGCGACGCGAAGAGCGCCGGCGTGCGCTGGGCGATCACCGAGACCGGCGCGGAGACGCCGGAGGCGCCCGTCAACCCCTCGTACCGGAACATGCTCCGGGCGGGGTTTCACCTCGCCTACGCACGCCACAACCTCGTCCGCGACACGGGATCCTGAGCCTGGGAGGCCGCCGATGTCGTATCCGCCGATCCACTACCAGGGCGCACGGCGAGCAGAGCGCCACGCTCCGCCGCGTCGGCGACCCGCCCGACCTCGTCTATCCCAGCGGCACGACCGTCGACTACCTCGCCACCGGCGCGTCCACGGAAGGGCTGTTCGGCATGTACCGCTGGTCGATGCCCGGCACGGGCGGGCCCGGGCCGCACTTCCACCGGACAATGACCGAGAGCTTCTACGTGCTCGTCGGCCGGATCACGATCTTCGACGGGACCGCCTGGCGCGAGTGCGAGCCCGGCGACTTCGTCCACGTGCCGATCGGCGGCATCCACGGCTTCCGCAACGACTCGGGCGCGTTCGCCTCGATGCTCATCCACTTCTCGCCCGGCGCGCCGCGCGAGGGGTACTTCGAGGGCAACGCCCGGTTCGCGGCGGAGGGCAAGCCGGCCGAGGACGTGCTGGCCGCGTTCTACGCCGAGCACGACAACATGTGGGTCGAGGAGGGCCGACGACCCTCAGGCGAAGACCGAGGCCGCCTGCCCGAGCCGGTCGAGCGCGGCGGCATCGAGCACGAGGTCGGCCGCGGCGGCGTTCTCGATGAGCTGCTCGGCCGTGCGCGCGCCCGGGATCGCGACCGTGTTCGGGTGCGACACGACCCACGCGAGCGCGACCTGCGCCGGCGTCGCGCCGATCGCGCGGGCGATGTCGCGGATCGCGACCTGGAGCGGCAGCAGCCGTTCCGCGGCCGCGCCGCGCCACAGCGGGTTGAACCGGCGGACGGGGTTCGGCGCGCCGTCCGAGCCCGCGCCGACCCGCGCGAGCACGCCCTGCCCGAGCGGCGAGGAGGCGACGACGATCCGGCCCATCGTTGCTCCTATGTCAAGCCGCGGCGGCCAGGGGCGGTGCACCCGGGCTGCCTCATCGGCTCGCAGCCGGCGGAAGACCTCGTCGCTGATCCGTCGGCGGAGGGCTCGGATGGCCTCGGTCTTGGTGTCGCCGACGGCCCGGCGGTGCTCGAGGTAGGCCCGGCCGCGATCGTCGATGCCGCATCTGGGTGATGGCGATCCGGTGGAGGGCGACGTTGAGCTGGCGGTTGCCGCTCCGGCTGCAGCCGGATAGCGAGCGACGTTGCCCGACCAGACCGGCACGGGTGCCGAGCCGTTGTGGCGGGCGAACGCCTCCTTGGAGCGGAAGCGGCCGATGCCGGCCGTCTCGCCGACGAGCTTGGCGGCGGTCAGCGGGCCGCAGCCGGGCAGGGCGAGGAGGGTCGGCGCGAGGGCCGGACGAGCCGTTCGATCTCGCGCTCGAGCGGCGCGGATGGCCGAGCGTGAGCTCGCGCGATGCGGGCGAGGAGCTCGCGGGCGAGCCGGGCCGACCGGCTCGGTCCGGCCGGCCAGCGACGCGTCCGAGGGCAGCGAGCACGGGCGCCCGGTCGAGCGAGCGGGGACGCGGGCTCGTCGACGCCGAGCTCGAGCAGATGCCAGCGCAGCCGCTGGCTGTGCCGGGTCCGCTCGGCGACGAGGTCCTCGCGATGGTCGACCAGCAGGCGCAGCTCGCGCTCGGGGCCGTCGAGCGTGGCGACCGGCAGGTCGGGCTCGCGCGAGGGCGGCCCGGGCGACGGCGAGGGCGTCGATCGGGTCGCTCTTGCCGGGCTCGCGGACCGAGCGGCGGGCGCCGGCCATGAGCTTGGGCGGCACCCGGACGACCGCCTCGCCGGCGCGCACGAGATCGGCCTCCAGGCGGCGGGAGAGGTGGCGGCAGTCCTCGAGCGCCCAGCGCCGCTCCGGCGAACTGGCCGGCCCAGCGCCGCAGCTCGAGGTGGCCCGTCGGGCGTCGCGCCGCACCGTCTTCTCGGCGAGCTTGCGACCGGTCTCGCTCACGGCCACGACCGTGTGCGAGCGCTTGTGCAGATCCGCGCCGAGGATGACCATGTCCGTGTCTCCTCCTCGCACGAGGTGACCGAGGACCGGTCGGCGGACACGGCTGAGTGGGGGCGAAGCCACGCTCCTATCAAGTCACGCCGGCCGGTCCGACGTGTCTGGCGGCCGGCAGAACGCGATGGATGGCCACACCCATCGGGGTGGGCAAGCAGCCTAGGAGCCAAGCCGGGAGACGCAGCAGAGGGTGACACTCACCGCCGCGTACGGCACGAGGCCAGCCGCCGGCCGCGGTTCTTGACGAGGGAGAACGGGACCTGGTCCGCGTAGACCGGGTGGCGCAGCGCGCGCTCGGCCTCCTGCCACTGGGCGAGCGAGTAGTTGCTCACCGCGGCCCGCCGGACCAGCCCCTCGTCGACGAGCGGCCGGATCGACTGCATCGTCCGGCGCACGGACACGAACGGGTTCGGCCAGTGGGCGTACAGCAGGTCGATCGCGCCGACGCCGAGCCGCCGCGCGCTGCCCTCGACCTGGCGCCGGACGATCCCCTCGGTCGGGGCGAGCGGCGTGAACTTCGTCGCGATCGTGAGGCTCGCGCGCGCCTCCGCCCCGAGCGTCAGCACGGCCTCGCCGACGATGTGCTCCGAGGTCCGCGGCCCGTAGCTCTCGGCGGTGTCGATGAGCGTGATGCCGAGCTCGGTCGCCCGGTGGACGAGGTCGGGCGCCACCTGGTGGGCGTACTCGTGCCCGTAGCCCCACTCGCGCGTCCCGAACTGCCACGTGCCGAGGCCGATGACCGACACCCGGAGCCCATCGACCTCGACGTAGCGCATGCGCCCGAGGATAGGGCGGATCGATCAGCGCGCGGTGGCGCTCACCTCCGCGGTCGCGACGCTCTCGCCGAGCGCGTTGACCGCCGTGACCGTGTAGAAGTACGTCGTCCGCTTGGTCACGCCGTGTCGGTCATGCCGATGGCGTTCGGGCCGTAGCTCACGTACAGCGTCCCGGTGCCGGCCGTCGTGCCGCGGTACACGCGGTACCCGGTGATGGCCGATCCGCCGGTGGACGTGGGCGCGGCCCAGGTCAGCGCGATGCCGGACTTCGTCGCGGTGGCGGTCAGGTTCCGCGGCGCGCTCGGTGCGGTGCCGCGGGCGGCGGTGACCTCGGCCGTCTTCGGGCCCTCACCGGCCGCGCTGATCGCGGCGACGGCGTAGCGGTAGGTCGTGCCGTTCGAGACCGACGCGTCCGTGAACGCGAGCACGCTGCCGACCGTCACGAGCGGCGTCACGACAGCGCCCCCGGTCGCGCGGTAGATGCGATAGCCGGTCACCGGCGACGAGCCGGCGGTCAGCGGCGCCTGCCAGGTCAGGCCGACGCCCGCGGCGAGGTTCGGCGACGCGACGAGCGACCGGGGCACGGACGGCGGGATCGGGGCCGGGGTGGGACTCGGCGTGGGGCTGGGGGTCGGTGTCGGGCTCGCCGTCGGCGTCGGGGTGGGCGGCGGGAGCGTGTAGCTCGGCGTGGGGTCGGGGTGGGCGTGGGCTCGCCGAGCCCCATGTTGCGCAGCACGACGAGGCCGTGGTTGTAGTCCGCGATGACGACGTCGGGCGCCTCGTCGCCGGTGATGTCGCCGACCGCGAGGCCGTCGGGGCCGTAGTGGCTCGCATACGGGATCGCGTACGTCTCCTCCGCGCCGAGCGTCCCGCCGCTCGTGCCGCGGTACACGCCGGCGAGGTTCCAGCCGCCGTGGGCGAGGATCACGTCGGCGCGACCGTCGTCGGTCACGTCCGCGACCTCGACGGGCTCCGGGATGTCCCCGCTCGGGTAGGTCACGGCCGCGGCGAGCGTGCCGCCCGCGGTCTGCGCGAACACGGCGAGCCCGGACGACGGCCGGTTGCCGCCGTACGAGGCGACGACGTCGATCCGTCCGTCGCCGGTGACGTCGCCGACGCCGATGCCCTGGGTGAGGGCGCCGCCCGGGACGGAGGACGCGACCGGGGCCGCGAACCCGCCGCCGGCGAGCTGGGTGAGCACCTGGATGTTGGGCACGAGGCCCTGGCCGGACATCACGACGATGTCGTCGCGGCCGTCGCCGCTCACGTCGGCCGCCTCGAGGTCGTCCCAGCCGTCGTGGGTGACGGCGATGGGCGGCGTCGCGACGAGGGCGCCGCCCTGGTTCGCGAACACCGTCGCGGTGTCGGTCCCCCACCCGACCCCGACCGCGTCGAGCGCGGTGTCGGCGTCGAAGTTGCCGAGGCGGACCCGGAGGCTGTCGGTGCTCGGGGTGAGCGTCGGGGCGCCGAGCGTGCCGTCGGCCAGCTGCGGGAACAGCTGGATGCCGATGTCGCGCACCGCCGACGACGACGTCGATGCGGCCGTCGCCGGTGACGTCGCCGAGGTCCAGCGAGCCCGGGCGGTCCGGATACGTGCCGGCCGTCGAGTACAGGACCGGCGCGCCGAGGGTGCCGCCGGGCAGCTGCGGCAGCACGGCGAGCTTGAAGTCGACCGAGGGATCGAGGCTGTAGCCGGTCGTGGCCACGACATCGGCGAGGCCGTCGCCCGTGACATCGCCGATCGCGACCGCGTCCGGCTCGGACGGGATCGCGACGGTGGCGTACGGGGCGAACCCGCCGCCGGCGGCCTGGGTGGCCGGCACGAGCGGCAGGGCGACCAGCAAGGCGGTCGCGAGGGTGGCGAGTCGGGCGGCGCGGCGATTGAGGCGGGCCACGGGGTCCCCCAGCTGGGTTCGGATGAATGCACGGATGAATGCGCGAAGACGATACGACGCCGGCGGCGTCGTGCGACTACGCCGCGTTCCGTATCGCCGACTTCGTGGTGACGAGCGTCACCGGCCGGATCAGGCGGTCGCGTGCTCGTGCGAGCCGGCCGTGGCGAGGAAGCAGGCACCCATCAGGTCCGGACCGAGGTGCGGCCCCGTCGACGCGCCGAGCAGCCCGACCGTGATCGCGGACGCCGGCAGGTCCGGCAGCGCGGCGACGAGCGCGTCCCGGAACGCCTGGACCTCCTCGGCGGTCGAGGTCGGCGTGTGGACGATCGCGAGCCGCTCCACCGGGTGCGCGGCGATGAGCTCGACCACGCGCGCGCGGGCCTTCGCGCGGCTCCGCGTGCGCTCGGACAGCACGACCTGGCCGTCGCGGACCGTGATCAGCGGCTTCACGGACAGGATGTTGCCCACGACGGACTGCGCGGCCGACAGCCGTCCGCCCTTGCGCAGGTACTCGAGCGTGTCCACGGCGACGTAGAGATCCACGTCGGGCAGGCGGGATCGCACGCGCGACGGCGATCTCGGCGGCAGGCAGGCCCTCGGCCGCCAGCTCGGAAGCCATCAGCGCCGGCAGGCCCGTCGACATCGAGGTCGAGCGGGTATCGATGAGGTGGATCTCGCGATCGGGCAGCATCGACGCCGCGACCGTGGCGCTCTGGAACGTCCCCGACAGCTCCGCGCCGATGAGCGCGCACACGATCGCGTCGGCGCCGTCGGCGAAGCAGTCCTCGAACAGCGTCTTGAACGTGCCGGGCGACGGCGCGGCGGTGGACGGGATCGGCGCGCCCGGGGCGAGGAGCTTGTCCCAGAACTGCTGCGTGCTGAGGTCGACGCCGACCTGGAACGACTCCGTCCCGAACGTGACGACGAGCGGCGCCACGCGGATCCCCGCGGCCGCCGCCTGGTCCGGCATGAGGTCCGCGGTGGAATCGGTGATGACGGCGGTGGTGGCCATGGCGTCACTCTCCGTGGGGCGTCGCGACCGCGAGGGCGAACGGCAGCACCGGGCCCGCGCCGTGCTCGCGGAGCATCGAGCCGGCCACGGTCAGCGTCCAGCGCGAGTCCACGAGGTCGTCGACGAGGAGGACCGGGCCGGACCGGACGGCCGTGTCGCGGACGCCCAGCTTCGAGCGCGCGTTCGCCGCCTGCTGGCGCGCTGTTCTGCATCGACGACCTGCGGCGAGCCGCCGCTCGGTCGTGAGGCACGCCGCGAACGGGAGCCCCAGCAACGTGGCCAGCCGCTGCGGCGAACGCCTCGTTCAGGCCGGGGTGCGCGGCGGACGGCACGCACGGTGACCCACTCCGGCATCGGCGTCGGCCGCCACCGGCCGCGGATCACCTCCTGCGCCGCGCCGGCGAGGTGGTCCTCGAACGGGCTCGGCCCGTCCTCGAGCGACGCCGGGCCACGTCCCTCCCCCACCCCGGGTCGCCCAGGATGCACAGCGCCCGCCCGATCTCGTTCGGCTTCGGCGATCTTCGCGCCCTCCGGCCACTGGCGCCGCGGGTCGATCGCGCGGACGTCGCGGCGGAGGAACGTCACCGCCTCCTGGACGATCGCCGGCGAGACCGTCCGCGGCCAGCGGACGCCCCCGTCGTTCGCGCAGTGCCCGCACTCGCCCGCCGCCGGGTCGTTGAGCAGCTCGCCGAGGAACGCCATCCGGCAGCTCGTCCGTCTCGACGTACTCCGCATCGAGGCCAGCTCGCGCCGGCGCGCCTCGAGCACCGCCGCCACCCACGCCTCGTCCTGCTCCCACGGCTCGCGCGGTCCGCATGAAGCGGCCGCGGTCCTTGCCGACCGCGCCGTCGACCTCGAGCAGCTTGAGCGCCTTCTCGATCTGCCCGTACGGCAGGTTGACGCGTCGCCTGGAGCGTACTTGATCGTCGCCGAGTCGGTCGCCTCCAGCGCGGCGAGGATGTCGCTGCATCCGCGCCGTCGGCGGGAAGGCCGTCGACATGAAGTACTCGGCGATCGCGTCGTCCTCGCGACCCGACGAGCAGGATCCCGTAGGCGTTCTCGACGGCGCGGCCCGCCCGGCCCACCTGCTGGTAGTAGGCGATCGGCGACGCCCGGCCGCTGGTAGTGGACGACGAAGCCGAGGTCGGGCTTGTCGAACCCCATCCCCAGCGCGACCGTCGCGACGAGCGCCTTGAGCCGGTTCGCGAGCAGGTCCGCCTCGAGCGCCTCGCGCTCCTCGGGCGCGATGTCCGCGTTGTACGGACGGGCGTCGATGCCCCGGCCGCGCAGCCAGCCCGAGACGCGCTGGGTGTCGGCGACCGTGAGGCAGTACACGATCCCGGCGCCGGGCATCGCCGGCAGGTGCTCCGCGAGCCAGGCGAGGCGCTCCGCCTGGTCCCGCAGCGGGATCGCGTCGAGGTGCAGCGTGTCGCGCGCGAGCGGGCCCGCGGATGACCACGACGTCGTCGCCCAGCTGGCGCGCGACGTCCTCGACCACCCGGTCGTTCGCCGTCGCCGTCGTCCCCAGCACCGGCACGTCGTGGCCCGAGCGACGGCAGCAGCCGGCCGATCCGCCGGTAGTCGGGCACGAACTCGTGGCCCCAGTCGCTGATGCAGTGCGCCTCGTCGACCACGAACATGCCGATCGAGCGGCGGATCCCCGGCAGGAGCCGCGCGTTGAAGTCCTCGTTCGCGAACCGCTGCGCGGACACGAACAGGACGTCGATCCGGTCCGCGGCGAGGTCGTCCTCGATCGACCGCCCAGTCGTCGCGGTTGGCCGAGTTGATCGTGACGGCGCGCAGCCCCAGCCGGTCCGCGGCATCGATCTGGTTGCGCATCAGGCGACAGCAGCGGGCTGACGATCAGCGTGGGGCCGTGGCCGGCGTCGCGCCGGACCCGGGTCGCGATCCAGTAGACGAGGCTCTTGCCCCAGCCCGTCCGCTGCGACGACGAGGGTCCGCGACCCGTCGCGCACGACCGCCTCGATCGCCTCGCGCTGGCCGTCGCGGAACGTCGCGCCCGGGCCGAACATCGTCTCGAGGTGGGCCTGGAGGGCATCGGCGGCAGCGGTCGTCACGGGTCGAGTATGCGGTGATATCGCGGTACACTCGCGGCCCAACTCGATCCGTGCCCATTCCAACCGTCGAGGACTGCGACATGAGCGACGACAACCCGGCCATCGAGCCGCTGACGGCCGACGGACCTGCACCGGGCGAACCGACCCAGGCCGAGATCGACGCCTGGGCGGCGGAGGAACGGGCTCGCCGCGAGGCGTGGCTCAAGGGCCCCACGCCCGAGGAGCGCGCCGCGTACGCGAAGCGCCTCCGCCACCGCCGGCTCGCCGACACGTTCGACGAGGGCGAGCAGATGATCGACGAGTGGGGCCGCCGCGGGCTCCGCCTCGGGCGCGAGGGCCAGCTCGCCGCCGAGGGCGCGGTCGCGCTGTTCTACAAGTTCTCGCGCCGCACGTTCGCCGAGCTCGTCAAGGCGGGCCGGGAGTGGGAAGAGGACACCGCGCTGCCGGGCCGCCGCCGGCGCGTCCCGCTCGACGACGAGGTCGATTGATCGTCCTCGCGTGAGGCCGCCCGCGGCGTCCCTTGCCGCGACGGGCCCACTCGCTCCATGAGGACGCTGTTCAGGCACCCCCGCCGACTCGGCCACGTGCTGGCCGTGTTCATGCGCCTGTTGATCGCACCTGCGCTCGGGCTGCCGGGCGCCGACAAGCGACCCGGGCCGGTGCGCCTGCGGCTCGCGCTCGAGCAGCTGGGCGGCGCGTGGGTGAAGCTCGGGCAGATGCTCGCGCTCCGGTACGACCTCCTGCCGGCGGCCTATTGCGACGAGCTGTTCGGCCTGCTCAACCGGGTGGCGCCGTTCAGCTACGACGAGGTCCGGGGCATCATCCGCCAGGAGCTCGGCGCGGAGCCGGAGGTCGTGTTCGCGTCGTTCGATACGACGGCGTTCGCGTCGGCGTCGATCGGGCAGGTCCACCGCGCCACGCTGCGCAACGGGGAACGCGTCGCGGTCAAGGTCCAGCGCCCGCGCATCCGCGAGATCCTCCAGGCCGACATCCGGCTCATGTACAGCCTCACCTGGCTGCTCGACTGGACCGGGTTGTTCGGCGGGACGGGCAGCCGCGAGGTCATCGACGAGTTCGCGCAGTGGACCGCGGACGAGGTCGACTACCTCGTCGAGGCGCGCCAGGCGGTGCTCCTCCACGATCACGCGAAGGGCGACCGCAACGAGCACATCGCCCGCGTCTACCGCGACTACACGACGTCGCGCGTGCTGACCACCGAGCTGATCGAGGGGATCCCCCTGATCGAGGTGATGATCGCCCGGCGGGACGGCGACCAGGCCTACCTCGACGCGTTCGCCGCGGCCGGCCACGACCTCGACAAGATCGTGCGCCGGCTCGACTGGAACATGCTCAACCAGGTGTTCGTGTTCGGCTTCTTCCACGCCGACCTGCACCCGGCGAACATCTTCGTGCTGCCGGGTGACGCCATCGGCTACGTGGACTTCGGCATCGTCGGCCAGCTCCCGAACCGGATCCGGCAGTCGCTCACGCGCTACAGCTGGCTCCTGTTCCGGGGCGAGATCGAGGCCGCGGTCACCGAGCTCATGCGCTGGCTCGCGCCGACGTCCCAGACCGATGAGTCGGCGGCTCGATGGCGGCTCATCCGCATCCACCAGACGTTCCTCTACGACGCGACCGCCGACCGCTCGCGGATGACGTCGGAGGCGCCCGGCCCGATCGTCGCGAGCCGCGAGAACCCGTACTCGAAGCTGGCGGTCGACATCCTGGAGACCGTCCGCGACCACCGGCTCTCGATGTCGCCCAACATCGTCGGCTACCTCAAGATGCTGGTCACGCTGGGGGCGCTCCGCCACCAGCTCGCGGTCGACTACGACCTGCCCGAGACCGTTCGCCGCTTCGTGCGTCGGTTGGCACGCCAGCAGAGCCTCTCGCTCCTCGACCCGCGGCTCGCGATGGAGCGGCTGTACGCCGGCGGGACCCAGGTCCAGCGGGCGCTGCACTTCGTGGACTTCCTCGAGGGCCAGGAGCCGACGATCCTCGAGGCGGAGTCGCTGCTGTTCGGCTTCCGCCGCAAGATGCAGAACGCTCGACGGGCGCTCGTGCGGCTCGGCGGCATGGTCCTCGGGATCGGCGCGGTGCTGTACCTGGTGATGGCCTACCCGGACGACACGCGGCGGATGCTGCCGGCCGGGGTCGACTACACGTGGGTGCAGTTCGGCCTGCTCGGGCTGCTGATCCTGCTGATCGTGTGGCTGATCAACTTCGTCCGAGGCCTCGGCAAGCTGGACTGAGCCGGACTGCCGCACGTCGATGTCCCTCGACAAGACGAGCGAGTTGCTCGCGGTCACGCCGACCGTGCGCACCGAGAGCGGCACAGACGACACTACCTAGCCAGGTGAGCGCCGCACGGCCCGGGCTGTGGCTGACGGATGGAGATCGTTGTCGCAAGCCGCGATTGCTCGCTCGATCAATTCGACGGACGAACCAGCTGACTCGTGCTCCCAAACTCTTACGATGGTCCACCCGGCATCAGCCAGTGCCTCATCGACCCACATGTCGCGATCGACGTTGCCGCCCAACTTTGCGGCCCAGTACGGAGTATTGGTAGCCGGCATTACGCCGTGATCGGGGCATCGATGCCAGAAGCACCCGTCGACGAAAATGGCGAGACGGCGCTTCGGAAAGGCAATGTCAACTCGTACCGATCGCCTGTTACCAAGGCGAATGGACATGTTGACGTTGTAGCGATATCGCCGAGCGTGCAACAGGCGACGAACCCGCAGCCGAGGACCGTATTCGTCTTTCGGTTCCCGCGCATGACCCTCTTGACTGCGTCGCTGCTGGCAGTAGGCGCGGGCACCGGCGAACTCATGTCGCCGGTAACGACAGTTGAAATGATTCTCCCAATTGACGCCACCACGCCTGAATAGTGCGGTAGCAACGTACTGCACGACGCCAACGTTAACGGCATTTCCCAATTGCTTGTATATCGCTTCATCCGGGAGGCCGAAACGCTCGAAGGCGTCGTAGGGAACTCCTTGGAGTTTCGCAGCCTCCCTCGGCGTAATACGGCGCTGAAGCTCACCCACGATCGACGTCTGTGTGATGGCCACCAGGGCGGGGAAATAGTCGGCAGGCTTCACTCGGATCCCGGATGGCCTCAAATGGATCAGCAGATCCCAAATCGTCCGCCCAGACCTGGTTGGGTGTGCCGTCCTGGCCTGCCACTCGAACTTGCGTCGCGATTGCGGAAACTGGCGAACAGTCGTGCCGTCGTCATCCCAGGCCTCGGTTAGCCAACTATCCAGGAACTCGCGATTCTCTCGGTAGAAGGCCGCATTCTTCTCGATGTAGTCTGCCTTCCATTCGGGCGTCTCGGCTGCAACCTCAGGACGGTCCAACCACGCGTCTACCCATATTGGAAAGCCTGGCAAGTGATCCCCAGCGTCGCCCTTGACGAATGCGTCCCAAGCTGTGAGCCATGTCCGCTCCACTTCGCGGATCCCATATGCGGCTCCAGGATCGGTGCGCTCGAGATACTCCGCTCCAAGCCTCCACTCACGAGGCGACCAGAATGGCTCCGGTCGCCTAGCGATCAGCGGCTCCATGTCTGACTGAGCAGCCTGAGGATCCCGCACCGCCAGGACAAACACGCGTTCACGAACCTGCGGGGAACCAAGGGGCGGTGGGATCCTATGTGGACTGATCACGACGGGTACGCTTGAGACCCTGTAGCCAGCGTCGCGGATTGCGGCAATCATCGTTCGCCACGTGTCCCTGTGCTTGGGTCCCACCAGGTTCGGAACATCTCTAGAATCAAGAATTGCGGTTCCCGAGCCCTGACGATTTCCATGATGTCAAAGAACAGCGTCCCGCGGGTTTGGTCCCGAAGTCCCAATTGGGCGCCCGATTTGGAGAAGGGCTGGCACGGAAAGCCAGCCGTCAAGACATCGTGCGGAGGAACTATCCCCCAATCTCGTCCTGCGTAGCATCGCGAATTGAACCGTCGTCAGTCCTGCGTCGCGTTATGGACCTAATGTCAGGAACGAGCCTCGATCCGGAAAGCCTCGCCATACACGTCGCGGCAGTAGGTGCCCGCTCGACAGCAAGCACGCACTTTCCATCAAACCCAGGTGCGCCTAGTGCATGGTGAAAGCCACCGATCCCGGCAAATAGGTCAACGAAGCGGAAGCGAGACCTCATCCGTGTTTGTGTCCAGTGAGCAACGTCACGGCCTCTAGTATTCGTTCAAGCCCAATCGCGGTGATAGTCGATCCTGTGGACCAACACGATCCGTCCCAGCCAACTCCCGCACTGGCACAGATCGCCTGAGCAAGATCGGGCTTGCTCTGGCTTACGTCGAGGCCGAGCCCGAGGTGTCCGAGACCAACCTTAGGATTGCCTTTGGCTCGGTCGAGCCAGTGGACATCAGGGGCGTTGCTTCGCCGAGTTGATCTGCGATCGCAGCGACAAGGTCGGCTTTCGTCTGCGCCATCTGAGTTCCGATCACACCTGTAGGCTAGCGAGGATGGTCGTCGTCCATGCCTCAAATGGCGCTAGTTCCGTTTCGTCGACGTCAGCCTCAATCAGACACGCCAGCAAGCGCCACCGGTCAAGGACCAGCACCCTAAAGCTAGGTCGGCATAGAGATCCGGATCGTCCTCTCCGTCAAATGGGACCGCGAGCACGGCAACAGGCGGGGCCAAGTCCATCCACCGCGACATGTCATTTGCCGCAATCTCGAGTGACTTCCCGCGAAGGTCGCCCTCGTACGTCACCTGAACGGCAGCCACCGGCGCGGGTGGACGAAGGTCTCCGAAGTCGCGCCAAGCGACGACATCAATGCCGCCGTCAGCGCGGTTGAGCGAACCTCCGCGAAGTGGGTAGGAAGGCACCCTCAACTGGCCGGCAAGCCAGGTGATCGCCTCCGCGAGACAGGGGGACGCGCACCCTCGGGCGGGTGACCAAATCTCAGAGACTTCGTCGATCTCCCAAACAGTCCACGAGCGGCAAGGCCTACGAATTGCTCGAGTACGAGTGCGGCATTTGCCGAGCGCCTCGAATGCAATTGCCCAGATCAACACCCCAACGATAAGCAGCGTCGCGTATGGGCCGCGAACCACTTCATGGTCGACCTCAATCCCGAGGCGAGAAAACTTGAACGGATAGAGGGCGATCCCAGACTCGCTGCGGGCGTGCAAGACGCCGAATGCTAAAGCGACATCAGTCTCATCGCCCAGACCGCCGGTTCCAGCGATGATGTCTGCGGCCTTCCGTGCGGAAATGAAGCGCCGGTGACCGCTCAAGATCAGGGCTCGATCCAGTCGGCGACCACGCTCGTGCGGCTGTCGGTAATCGGTTCGAGGATTGTCTCCGTCATAGGTCGTCCGATTCAAACAGAGACAACACGTTCGCGATTTCATTTGACAGTTGGCCTACTCGAGGATCGTCCTTGAGCGCATCGCGCTCGTCGCCCGATAGTTCCTCCAACGTAGCGGCCGCGGACCGTGCTGCACTCGACGATGTGCCGAGGAATGTAATGACTCGCTCTGACGCGGACTTTGGTTGCTTTGTAGCCTGCTGAGCCTCGGCAAGTGTCTTACCCGCACGGAGAAGCTGCCAATCCAACAGGGTTGGCGATCACTTCACCCAAGGTGCCGAGTTCGCGTGACTCTTTGATCTTCTTGTTCGGGCCGAAGAGCCACGAAATCAATTCGCGAAGTTGCGAGATGTGCGAGGCGGGGATGGCGGGCTCTTTGCACGAACTGCCCCAGGGTCAGCCGCTTGGATGAATTGGCGGATTGGCACACGGCCAAGGGCGGCGTCCCATACGCCGAATGACTCCTGGATCAGGGCTGCGCTAACCCCGGCGTCTTCGGCTATTCGAACGATTGAGTAGTTGCGATACTTCCCGCGAACCTGCGTCTCAGAGACGCCGACCAACTCGGCGACTTCCTTGAATTGCAAAGCATCGACGTCCACGCGCTCCGCTATGTAGCGGGCCTGCTGATAGGGCTCCCACGGTTCAATACCTGAGATGTGTCGGTACCCAATCGTGGCGATCACCGCGGCACGGTCAGGTTCCACGAGGACAGGGATCCGGACGGGGACGTTTCCGTTTTCCTGCGCCAGGTCCGAGAGACGCTTCCATACCAGCGGCTCAGACATGGCGGATCGCACTTGATCGTTGGCGAGCCCCTTGGATGCGGCAAGGCGACGGTTACCTTCAACGATCACGACCTTGCCAGGGTTTAGAGACGCAACACCGAGAACCACCTCTGACGGAAAGTCCCGCGCCGCCCGAACGACGCTGCAACCTCCCGAGCGTCGTAGAGCCGTCAAGGATGGCTGCGAGGCCTCCTCTTGGCTAGCGCCTCGGTCATTGTCTTCGAGACGAGGATTCTGCGGGTCGAACTCCAGATCCTCGAGGGGCATCCACTGCACGCGGTCCTGTTGATCCGATGCCGTCAACTGGCCCTCCTGATGATCCTTGATCGCCCAACGAGCCGAAGCGCGACCGCGAGGAGCCCGTCGACATGGTGGCTGCCTACCGGGCGAACGAAGTGAACCTGAACAAGCGGCAGTCCTGGAAGCAGGTACCGATCGCCTGGATACATCGTCGGCGTCAAGACGGTGTCGCGACCCTGCATCAACTCCTTCAAAGCCAAGCCTGTCATCCCAAGCTCGTTCGCGTGGCGACCCGTCCTCAGCTGCAAGAAGCAGCACGTCGAAGCTTGGAATTCCTCGCGGAGTTTCGTGCCAGCCACGCTCGTAGGCTATTCGGATCCCACCCAGGCGACGTACCTTCCCACTGATCCAAGAAGATCGAGCGAACAACGCTCGCCGGAACACCAGTCAGAGTCGGATGCGAGAGCCTGCCGTAGGAGATGCGCGGTGCATCCAAGAGGCCGAGCTGCTGGATGTGCTCTCTGTTGGACTCAGTCACATTCGGGTCCGTCGACGGACGAGACTGCACGTGCCACCCGAACGCACATCGGCGATCGACATGACGACCTGTCGCCGCGTCGGCTGCAATCCGGGGGAGAGAACAAACCCGACATCGGACGCCCACGTGTTGATGGGCTCGCCCGCCTCCATGCGTTCACGGAGCCGCGCTCGGGCGTCCAATTCCGTCTCCACTCCGGCCAGGAGAGCATCGAGTGCGTCCTGGGAGGCGTAGATCTGCAGAAGGGCAGGTATTCAGCTCGGTAGCCGTACGCTCGCGCTCGTTGCACCATGGTGTCGAGCTGTTGGCTCGCAACCCGACCTAGCCAGCTGACCGTAAGTCCTTCAACCGTAAAGCCGCGGTCGAGCTTGTCCCGCCAATGAGAATGTGTACAGGAGTGGTGTTCCAGGGAATCGTCGCGCTGGCATCTTCGTCACTGTTGACGCGCCAGACAGCCGTCTCCTCGACAACATATGAGCACATTCTGAGATACTCGACGTCCGAGATGTCCGGGCAGCCGCTCGCGACCAGTGCGGACCGTGTCTCCGCGAAGTTGGCTGGAAGCAGTCCATCACGCAGGTCACTACGCCACCGACCGAGTTGTTTCTCGATCAAGAATTCGTATCGCCTCTGTGGATCCCGCATTCCTGTCGGGTGGACAAGCATCGAGACCGGCGCATTGTGGAGACCCTGAGCGAGGAGCAGGGCGGCACCGGCAAAGAACTCGGTGAGGGCGGTAGACAGGCTTAAGGGCAGAGTCGATGGTTCAGCCTTGGGGGCTCGACCATCCGTCACAACCCGCATGACGTCACTGCCCCGTTCAACCAAAAGCTGGATCCGCCAACGTATCCAGCCCCAGGGTGGAGCAACTCCACGAAGTCGGGGGATAGGAAGTCCTCTACTTCGAGAAGCAGCGGCGCGTACGGCGTTGCGGTGTACTGAATATAGAGTTCCGCTGTGAAGTGGCTGCGCAACTCTCGGATGGAAGCGTAGGTTGCCGTCTCGCCTCCAGTTCGTACTCGGCCGTTGAGCGAGACCTGATCAGCCTCGTCATCGACAACGAGCACGGGATATCCGTCCATAACGGACTTGGTGAGTACGCTGGCGACGTCGAGGATCCGTGAATGATGCTTCAGCACTGTGATCAGAACGACGCGCCCACGGTTTAGGTAGTGCTTTATCTCAGTTGGGGAGGTCGACTGAAGACTCGGTGTCGACAAGTGGATCCATCGGAAGTCGCGACGATTGTCCAGATCGAGAGCCGCAAGAAGGCGCGATCGGTTCTGTTCAAGCAGAAGGTTTGACGATCCAAGCATCGCAACAATGACGCGATATCCCTGATCGGCGGCCTCCGCTATGA
>CAVXNF010000009.1:0-91407 GCA_963763075.1 uncultured Chloroflexia bacterium
TTGACCCAGCTGCGTCCCGGCACGGACTGGCGCTAGCACTGCCAGAGGCTGCCATGGCGCGCCCGACAGGATTCGAACCTGCGACCTTCGGCTCCGGAGGCCGACGCTCTATCCACTGAGCTACAGGCGCGCGGACCGCGATCATACCTGCCGCACGCCGATTGCCTCCGGCTACCGGTTCGCTACCGTTGGCGTCATGCGAAATCTCATCGTCCAGCAGTGGGTCACCGTCGACACCATCGCTGAGGAGGAGGACGGTGGCCTCAGCTTCGTGTCCGGGGAGCCCTTGTCCGAGACGACCGACGCCGCGTTCAAAGCGAGCGTGATGGGGTTCATCGACTCCATCGACACGATGATCCTCGGCGCGAACACATACGCCATGTCCAGGGACTACTGGCCGACGCGACGGACCAGGGCGAGTACGGCGAGAAGCTCAACAGCCTCACCAAGCTCGTCGCCTCCTCGACGCTCGCCGAGGCTCCCTGGGGCGCCTTCTCCGCCGCAACCGTGACGCGCGACGCTGCGGCCACCATCCGGGAGTTGAAGGCGCAGGCGGGCAAGGACCTCTGGCTGTGGGGGAGCCTGAGCCTCATGCACTCAATGCTGGACGAGGGCCTCGTCGACGAAGTGCGGATGCTCGTCTGCCCGGTGGCACGGGCACCCGCATCTTCGAGGACTCGCAGGACCTGCGGTTGATCGAGGCGACGGCGTTCGGAAACGGCCTGGCCCCGCTGCGCTACGGGATCGGGACGCGCCCCGCTACGGGGTGAACTGGAAGTGGTGGCACGCCCAGTAGGTGGGTTCGGGCAGCCACGGTGGGACGGGCAGCCACTGGTCGGTCGGGCAGCGCTGCCCGGCGAACAGGTCCGCCCTGATCAGGGTCTCGGTCCCGGCGAAGGCGCCGTTCGGCCGGAACACCTGGTGGACGATGCTGGGTGCGGTCGCGGTGCCGTCGACGATGTCCTGGACGGACGGCGTGCCGGGCGGTGAACAGTGATAGTGGCCGCCGATGAGGATCATCGGATTGCAGTCCCACCCCGCGGCCTGCGCCGTCTCGAGCGAGCGGTACCCGGCGCCGCTGACGGCGGAAGCGAGTGAGACCGTGGCCGCTCCGATCGCAACCAGGAATGGAACGAAGGCGAACATTCGTCGCATCGATTGAACCTCCGAGCGCGGCGCTATGCCGACACGAACGTGTGGGCGGGGTAGACCTCGGGGAGGTCGGTCACGCCGAGCTCCAGCAGCACCGGTGCGGCGATCTCGCCAAACCGTCGGGCCGCCTCCTCGGACTCCCACATGTCCACCACGCGGAAGCCGCCGCTGCCTTCGCCGGCGGCGTGGACGAGCAGGCCGTCGACGGGCCAGTCGGCCGGCGATTCCATCGACGGCTTGCCGGCGGTGAGCTTGCTCACTGCCGCTTCGTACCGCTCCTGCGTGAGCGTGGGACCCTGGTGCACGAGGATGACGGGCATCACGAGCTCTCCTGTGTGGGCGCTCGTCTGAGCGCCTGATCTGGAACGAGCTCGACCCTATGGCGCAGGGGTCGACCGAGACATCCGGTGATTCCCTATGTCTGGGCGTCCCGGCCCTCGGGCCCGGCGGCCATCCGGGCGCCGAGCTCGGCACGCGAACGGATTCCCAGCTTGCGATAGACCCGGGCGAGACTCGCCTCCACGGTCTTCGGGCTCACGAATGCCAGTTCCGCCACCTGGCGGTTGGTCATGCCCGCCGCCGCCAGCTCCGCGATCATGCGTTCGCTCTCGGTCAGCTCGTCCGGCGCCCGGTGCCGGAGCCCGATGCGGGCGAGCTCGTCCCGGGCCCGCCGCGTCCACGGAGGCGAGCCGAGCGCCTCGAACAAGGCGAGCGCCGCGGTGAGCGAGTCCCGTGCCGCCAGCTTCCGGTTGTTCCGGCGTTCGAGCTGGCCCCGGACGAACAGCAGGCGCGCGTGCTCGAACGGCAGCGCCCGAACGTCACCCGCCGCCTCGACGACCGCCAGCGCTTCGGCCACCTGGCCGTCAGCCGCAAGCACGTGAGCCCTCGCGCGCGGCAGACCGGCGTCGATCCACAGCCGCGGCAGCGTCCGACCCCGCCACTCCAGGTGCTCGAGCACACGCGCGCCTCGTCGACCCTGCCGAGCACGATCAGCGTCTCGACATGATCCGGCTCACTGCGGTCGTCGAGGAAGTCGATCCAGCCGACGGCGCGGGCGCCCGCCCGCATCGCGGTCCACGCCTGGTCAGCCGCTGCGTGATCGCCGGCACAGAACTCCACGGCACCCTGCGCCGAGTGCCCCACCAGTCGCCAGAACGGGTCGAGGTTCGCCGTCCCGTCAAGCACGGTGGACAGGGTCTGTCGGGCACGCTCGATCCGCCCCCGGTGCGCATCGATCACCGACCGGTCGGCAAGCGACGCGAGGAACGGACCATGCGCGTCGATCGATCCGAGCGTCTCGCACGCGTCGTCGAGCGCCTGTTCGGCCTGGACCCAGTTGCCCGCACGGAACTCCGCCATCGCGAGGAACTCGACCAGCTCCGCCGCACTGACGACATCGCCCCGCGCGAGCGCCTGGTCATCGTGCACGCGGTAGCGCGCGCGGGTGGCCTCGAGATCGTCGACCCAGTGGTACCAGTGCAGCGGATAGATGGACGCCGGTCCGTCGCCCTCGGCCTCGAGCGCCAGGCCTTCGCGGAGCAGCCCGTCATCGGCCCCCTGCCCGGACACCGCCCGGGCAATGAACTTCATGATCAGGGCCTGGGCGAGGCGTGACCTGTCCGTGCCCTGACGCAGGAGGTCGATCGCCTCGTCAGCGCGTCGTTCCGCCATGCGCGGATCGAGCGCGATCTGCTCGAACAGCGCGAGCAGGATCTCGATGCGCAGCGGAGGGTCGTCACCGGCTTCGAGCAATGCCCGCTCCTGGTAGTCCACCCGGACCGCGGTCGTCTCGGTGTACGTGGCCAGCGAGCCCAGCAACAGGAGCGCGCGCGCTCGGATCGATCCCGTCCGTGCGCGCCCCAACGCATCCCTCGCAAGCGCCTCGGCGCCACGCAGGTCCCCGGCAACGCTCAGCAACGTGGCGGCGCCGACCAGCCGACGCGCGGCATCGTCCTGGTTCGCGGCCGGCGTCAACCTGGCGGCAGCCTCGTACAGCTCCGCCGCCGAATCCGGCGCCCCGCGGCGCGTGGCCAGTGCCGCCGCCTGCTCGATCGCGGTTGCTGCCTCCTCGTCCTCGGTTCGGACGCCGCGCGCCAGGTGGCGGGCACGCTCCTCCGGGTCCCCGGCGACCGCCGCCAGCCGGCGATGGAGGGTTCGCAACCGGGTTCCGGTCAGTGAGCCGTAGAGGGCAGCGGCAAGCAGGGGATGCGAGAACGCCAGCTGGCCCCCGTCGGACGTCAGGATGCCGGCCTCCTCTGCCTCGAGCAGCGCGGCGTCAACCGCGAGGTCCAATCCGAAGGCTGCGTCCAGCGTCTCGGCGCTCGGACGCGAGAGCGCCGCCGCGGCCGTCGCCACCGTCCGCGCCGCTGGTGAGAGCCGGTCCATGCGGGCCCGGAGGAGCTCGTGCAGCGAGCGCGGCACGGGGAGCCGATCACCCGGGCCCGGTTGCGTGTCTTCCCGGGCGATCGCGCCCGCGAGCTCGAGTGCGAAGAACGGATTGCCGTCCGAGGCCTCCGCGATGCGGACGAGCATCGGTCGCGAGAGCTGCAGCTGGAGCCTTGCCGAGATCAGCTGGTGGAGGGCTGCGAGCGACAGGGGCCGCAGGGCGAGGCGCTCGACCTCTCCTGGCGGGAGCGCCCCTTCGAGGTCGAGCGCCATGGGCGCGGACTCGCTGCGACTCGCGACGACCATCCCGACGCCGTGCGGCATCCGTCGGGCCAGGTACTGGACGGCGCGACGCGACGCGAGGTCCAGCCACTGCACGTCGTCGATCAGGATCACCAACGGCCCGCGGCGACCCAGCAGCGCCACGGCGGTGAGGAGCGCGCCGGCCGTCGTGCGCGGGTCCGCCGGCAGGTCGGCGTCCCGGAGCAGCAGGGCGACCTCGAGCGCTTCCCGCTGTGGCGGTGGCAGCTCGTCACGCACCTCGTCGAAGCGGCTCCGCACGAGGTCGCTGAGCCCGGCGTACGAGAAGTCCGCCTCGGCCGCTGCCGGGCGCGCCTGGAGCACCTGGAAGCGCCGCTCGCCCGCGTCCCGGACCACCTCGAGGACGACCGTCGTCTTGCCGATCCCGGGCTCCCCCTCGATCACCAGCCCGGCGGGTCCGGTCGGCACGCGGTCCAGGAATCGTCCAATCGCCGCCGCCGCGTCCGCCCGTCCAATCATGTGGACCATGGTGCACCGTGCCCATCGTCATCGGATCGCCAGTCGCGGTGCGGATGAGGCATGCTGCGACTTCGCCCTGGTCGGGGCCGCACGCGACCGTCAGGAGGCGCCTCGTGACCGACAAGCGGATCGAGTTCGACTTCGAGCTCGAGTTCACGAATGGTGGCGGGCTGGCCGGCACCGGCTTCCGGCTCGACGTGCCGGACGCCGAGGTCAGCGACGACTGGCTCGCCCAGGCGCTGGTCAGCGACCTTCGGCTGCTCATGGTCGGGCCGGTCCGGATCACGAACCGGCGGGTCATCGAGGAGCCGCACAAGCGTGGGCTCGAGGCGGCGGACCGAGGCGACCACGCCGGCCGGCGCCTCATCGACCTCAGCCACCCGATCAGCGAGGGCATGACGACCTACGCCGGCCTGCCCGTCCCCGAGATCCGCCCGTTCCTCACCCGCGAGGCGAGCGTGGGCAAGTACGCGCCCGGCGTCACGTTCGCGATCGACGTGATCGAGCTGTGCGGCAACACCGGCACCTACATCGACAGCCCGTTCCACCGCCACGCCGACGGCGACGACCTCGCGGGGCTGTCGCTCGAGCGCCTCGTGGACGTGCCCGCCGTGCGCGTCGACGTGACCGGCTCGGGCGAGCCCGGCGTCACCGCCCGCCAGCTCGCGCCGTACGACCTCCGCGGCCGCGCCGTCATCGTCCACACCGGGTTCGCCCGCCACTGGGGGACGGACGCCTACTTCAGCGGCAACCCGTTCCTGACCGCGGACGCCGTCGACCACCTCGTGCTCGAGGGCGCGGCGCTGGTGGGCATCGATTCGGTGAACATCGACGCGATGGACGACGCGGCGCGGCCGGCGCACTCCAACCTGCTGGGCGCCGGGATCCCGATCGTCGAGCACCTGACCGGCCTGGAGCAGCTGCCCGTCGACGGGTTCACGTTCACCGCCCTCCCGGCGCCGATCCGCGGCACCGGGACGTTCCCGATCCGCGCGGTCGCGTCCGTCCCCGCGTGATCCCGCCCGACCCGGCGCCGGCACCATCGCTGCCGCCCCTCGGCCGCGACGCTCGATGCGGCCCGGGCGCAGGCCGCTCGAGCTCGACGCGGCCGACCTCCTGGGCGGTCTCCGGGCGCGGTTCCGGCTGCCGCGTGACGCGGACGGGAGGCCGCGGACCTACCTTGCCGGGCAGTCGCTCGGCGCGCAGCCGGTCGGCGCTGGCGCGGCGCTCCGCCGGGAGCTCGACCAGTGGGCGGACGACGGCGTCGACGGCTGGTTCCACGAACGGTCGCCGTGGCTCGGCTTCGAGGACCGGCTCCGCGACGCCACGGCACGGCTCGTCGGCGCGCGGCCGGCCGAGGTCACGACCGGCAACACGCTGAGCATCAACCTCCACCTGCTGCTCGCGTCGTTCTTCCGACCGACGGGATCCCGGACGCGGATCCTGGTCGACGGCCCGACCTTCCCGAGCGACCGCTATGTCGTGACGTCCCAGCTCCGGCTCCACGGCCTGGACCCGGCCTCGGAGCTCGTGATCGTCGGGCCGCGCGACGGCGAGGACCTGGTGCGCCACGAGGACGTGGAGGCCGCGATCGAGGCGGAGGGCGACCGGCTGGCCGTCGTCCTGCTCGCCGGCGTGAGCTACGCCACCGGCCAGCGCCTCGACGTCGAGCGGCTCACGCGGGCCGCCCACGACGCCGGAGCCGTGGCGGTGTGGGACCTGGCGCACGCGGTGGGCAACGTGCCGCTGGCCCTCCACGACTGGGACGTCGACGCCGCGGCCTGGTGCACCTACAAGTACCTCAACGGCGGTCCGGGCGCGCCGGGCCAGCTGTTCGTCCACGAGCGGCACGCCGCCGACCCGGCGATCCCGCGCCTCGAGGGCTGGTGGGGCAACGCCGAGGACACGCGCTTCCGGATGGCGATGACCATCGACCCCGCGCCCGGCGCCGATGCGTGGCGCGTCTCGACGGTGCCGGTCCTCGGCGCCGCGGCCGTGGCGGCCGGGCTCGAGCTGTTCGACGACGTCGGGCTGCCCGCGCTG
Source organism: uncultured Chloroflexia bacterium (assembly GCA_963763075.1). Lineage (GTDB taxonomy): Bacteria > Chloroflexota > Limnocylindria > Limnocylindrales > CSP1-4 > CAIXZV01. The sequence continues at coordinate 6,361 of CAVXNF010000009.1, forward strand.
CGGGCGAGGAGCCTCGCGCTCACCGGGTTCCTGGAGGCGCTCGTGGACCGGTTCGTGCCGTCGGCATCGATCCTCACGCCGCGCGACCCGGCACAGCGCGGCTGCCAGCTGAGCCTCCGGTTCCCCGACGCCCGCCGGCGGCTGGAGACGCTCGAGGCACGCGGCATCGTCGCCGACTTCCGGGAGCCGGACATCGTCCGCCTCACGCCCGTCCCGGCCTACACCAGCTTCCTCGACTGCTGGACGGCCGCGGCGGCGCTCGCCGACTGACTAGCGCGGGCGACCGGCCGCGGCGAGCGCCTCGAACGGCTCGAGGGCCCGCGGGTCCGCGAGCGCGTCCTTCGACGCGGCGGTCTCGGGGTCCTGGCCGAGGAGGATCCGCTTGACCGGGACCTCGAGCTTCTTGCCCGACAGCGTCCGGGGGATCGCCGGCACCTCGTGGATCGCATCCGGGACGTGGCGCGGCGACAGCTCGGCGCGGAGGGCGCGGGCGATCGACGCCCGCAGCTCGTCATCGAGCGCGACGCCGTCCTGCAGCGCGACGAACAGCAGCAGCTCGCCGGAGCCGCCCGTCCCGTCCTCGAGGTGGACGACGAGCGAGTCCGCGATCCCGGGCAGCGCCTCCACGACCGCGTAGAACTCCGCGGTCCCGAGCCGGACGCCACCGCGGTTGAGCGTGGCGTCGGAGCGGCCCGTGACGACGCACGAGCCGCGGTCGGTGATCGTCAGCCAGTCGCCGTGGCGCCACACGCCGGGGAAGCGCTCGAAGTACGCGGCCCGCATGCGCGAGCCGTCCTCGTCGCGCCAGAACGCCACCGGCATCGACGGCATCGGCGCCGTGATGACGAGCTCACCCTGCCGGCCGACGACCGCGCTGGCCATCGTCGTCGAACGCCTCCACCCGTGCGCCGAGCATCCGGCAGCTGATCTCGCCCGCCCACACCGGCACGAGCGGCGAGGGACCGAGGAAGCCCGGTGCACAGGTCCGTGCCGCCGCTGAGCGACCCGACCGGGATCCCGGGCTTCACGGCGTCGGCCACCCAGTGGAAGCCGGCCGCCGGGAGCGGCGCGCCGGTGGACCCGACGCCGCGCAGCGGCCCGAGGTCCAGCGCCGGGTCGTCGCCCGGCGTGAGGCCGGCCGCCCGGCAGGCCATGAGGAACGGCGCGGCGAGGCCGAGATACGTGACCCGCTCGTCGGACGCGAGCTGCCACAGCGTCCGGAGGTCCGGCCACGCCGGGTTGCCGTCGAACAGGACGAGGGTCGAGCCGACCGCCAGCCCGGACACGAGGTAGTTCCACATCATCCAGCCGGTCGTCGTGTACCAGCAGAAGCGGTCGTCGGGGCCGAGGTCGGTGTGGAGGGCGAGCGCCTTGCAGTGCTCGAGGAGGATGCCGCCGGTCCCGTGGACGATCGCCTTGGGCAGGCCGGTCGTGCCCGACGAGAACAGGATGTACAGCGGGTGGTCGAACGGGACGCGCTCGAAGGCGAGCGGCGGGGGCGGGGTGCCGGGATCGCCGAGCAGCGCGTGCCACGCGATGGCACCCGGGACGGCGCGAGGCGCGCCGGCCTCGTCGCGCAGGTACGGGACGACGACGACCGCCTCGAGGCCCGGGAGCGCATCGCGGACGGCGGCGACCTCGCCCGCGCGGTCGATGTCGCGATCGCCGTACCGGTAGCCGTCGACGGTGAGCAGCACCCGCGGCTCGACCTGGGACAGGCGGTCGACGACCGCCCGGACGCCGAACTCCGGCGCGCACGACGACCACACGGCACCCAGCGACGCGGTGGCAAGGAACGCGACGATCGTCTCCGGGACGTTGGGCAGGTACGCGGCCACCCGGTCGCCCCGGCCCACGCCGAGCGCGGCGAGCCCCGCACGGCAGCGCGCGACGGCGTCCCGCAGCTCGTCCGCGGTCAGCGTCACCGCGCTCGCGCGACTGCGACACGCCGACGAGGACCTCGTCCGAACCCGCGCGCCCGGGCATGGCCAGCGCGTGCTCGGCGTAGCTCAGCGACGCACCCGGGAACCAGCGCGCACCGGGCATGCGGGCATCGGCGAGGGCGGGTCCGGGACCGCCGGCCTCGTCCGACGACCGGATCTCGAAGTGGTCCCAGACCGACTGCCAGAACGCGCCCGGCTCGTCGACGGACCAGCGCCACGCGGCGGCGTAGTCGTCGAGCACGACGCCACGCTCGCGCTGCCAGCCACGCCAGGTAGCGGCCCATCCGCGACCGCGTCGCGGGCGTCGGCGGGCGGCGCCCAGAGGACGGGCGGAACGGGGTCGTCGGGCGTCACGCGGCCACGGTAGCGCAGCCGGACAGGAGCGACGTTAAAGACCGAGGCGGCTCCCGAAGGAGCCGCCTCGTTGCTGTCCCGGTGAAGGTGTCTGCCGTGAGGCAGACCTTCTGCCACGCGCCAGGATCATCTATCGCGTCGGCTTAACCGACTACCCTAACCCTACCTACCCATGATCCTGATGCTGGGGCAGCGATGGCTGACTTGCAGCACCTAGAGACTACCCCTCGGTTGTTGCAAGGGGAAGGGTTTTATCCAGACATTGGATGAAAATCTCTTAACGTTCCTCGCGTCACGGTGGAACGTCGTGATGCGTCGCGGCGGCCGGAATCTTGCAGCGACGTTGCGTCGTCAGTCGTCGAAGATCGTCACCGACTTCATCGCGACCGGCTCGTCCGGCAGGTCGCGAGCGTTGCGCGGCGCACCGGCGATCTGGTCGACGATGTCGAGGCCCTTGGTGACCTGGCCGAAGATCGTGTAGTTCTTCGGCAGCTTGCCCGTCAGGTCCTGGTGGCAGATGAAGAACTGGGACCCGTTCGTGTTCGGGCCGGCGTTGGCCATCGCCAGCGCGCCCCGCGCGTAGTCGCCCTTGATCGGCTCGTCCTCGAACTTGTAGCCGGGTCCGCCCGTGCCCACCTGGCCCGCGTTGAGCGACGCCTTCTTGCCGTGCTGGCCGTCGCCACCCTGGATCACGAAGCCCGGGATGACGCGATGGAAGATGACGTCGTCGTAGTAGCCCTTCTTGGCCAGCTCGACGAAGTTGCCGGCCGCCTTCGGGGCGTCGGTGGTGAACAGGTCGGCCTCGATGTCGCCGAGATCGGTGCTGATGACTGCGCGGGTCATGGGCGTGCCTCCTAGGGGGTCGCGACGGACACGTCGTTCATCACGACGGGGGTGTCCGGAAAGTCCTGGGCGTTGCGCGGCGCATTGACGATCGCGTCGACCGTCTCCATGCCCGACGTCACGGTGCCGATGATCTGGTAGGTGTTGCGCGGACGCGCAGCGCCTGCTCGGCGGCGTCGTCGAGTGACGATGAAGAACTGCGAGCCGACCGAGTTCGGCGCGCTCGAGCGGGCCATCGCCACGGTCCCGCGGCCGTATGTCGCGGTGACCGGCTCGTCCTGGATCGTGTACGGCGGGCCGCCGGTGCCGATGAGGCTCGGGTCGACGTCCGGCGCGCGGCCGTACTGGCCGTCGCCACCCTGGATGACGAAGCCCGGGATCACGCGGTGGAAGATCACGCCGTCGTACCACCCGCACTCGGCGAGCGCGACGAAGTTGCCGACCGCGATGGGCGACAGCGACGCGTCGAGCTCGATCTCGATGTCGCCCTGGTCGGTCGCGATCGTCACGATCCGCTTCTCGCCTGCGGCGAGCGGCCTCGGGCTGCGAGGTCGGGCAGTCGGCTGGAACGCCCGCGACCGGCGAGGCGACGCTGGTGGGCGCGGCGGCGGACGGCTCGGCGGGCGCAACGGTCGCGCCGCCGCCGCCACTGGAGCACGCCGCGACGAGCGCGGGCACCGCGATCGCCAGCACGGCGACGCGGGTGAGGATCGATCGGGTGGGTCTGGTCATGCGGCGGCCTCCAGGGCCAGTGGGAAGTCGATGGCCCCGGAGAGGAGCGCCTCTCCGAGGATGAGGCCGGCCACGCCGGCGTCGCGCAGGCGCCTGACCCCGTCGAGGTCCGTGGCGCCGCCTGCGACGAGGATATCCGCGTCACGCCGTCGGACGAGCGAATCGAGCAGCGCGAGGTCCGGCGTGTGTCCGCCGTGGCTCAGGACGAGCCGCGCGACGCCGTAGCCCACGAGCTCGCCCACGATGGCGTCGAGGGTCGGTGGGGCGGGACGCCGCCACGGGAACGCGGCGATCCGCTCCGGCCGTGGGTCGAGGCCGACGGCCAGCCAGTCGCCCGCGACGACGAGGCACTCCTTGAGCGCCTCCGGGCGCTCGATCAGGGCGACCGAGACGACGACCCGGGTCGCGCCCGCGGCGAACGCGAGCCGCACGTGGTCCGCCTCCTCGAGCCCGCCCGCGACCTGGAGCGGCACCGCGACCCGCCCCGCGACTGCGCCCACCACCCCGAGGCTCGCCGGCGACTGCTGCTTCGCCCCGTCGAAGTCGACCAGGTGGAGGATCCGTGCCCCCTGGGCGACGAACTGCTCGGCGATCCGCTCGGGCCGGTCGGTGGGTGACCCGATGCCGGCCGAGGCGCCGGGCCAGTACACGACCCGCGAGCGCCCCTTCTCGACGTCGATCGACGGGATGACGTCCACCGTCAGCCGCCCTCGCCGCGGAGCAGCCGCCGGTGGAACGAGATCGGCAGCGAGCCGTTGCGCAGCAGCGTGTCGTGGAACGCCCGCTGGTCGTACGCGCCGCCGAGCCGCCGCTTCTCCTCCTCGCGCAGGCCGAGGATCAGCACCTTGCCCAGGAGGTAGCTCAGCTGGTAGCCCGGCGTGTACGTGTAGCGGCGGACCTCCGCGCGGGCGTTCGCCGTCTCGAACGACGTGTGCTCGACGAGGAAGTCGATCGCCTCCTCGGCGGTGAGCTCGCCCCGGTGCATCCGGATGTCGAGGATGATCCGGCAGGCCCGCCACACGACGTCCGTGTACATCGCGAGCCGGAAGGCGGGGCCGTCGTCGAAGCCCTCCTCGCGCATCATCTGCTCGCTGTACATGCCCCAGCCCTCGACGAACTCGGGCGCGCTGGTGAGCATCCGGGTGAGGCTCGGGTGGCGCGAGGCCAGGGCGAGCTGGAGGTGGTGGCCGGGATACGCCTCGTGGATGCTCGTGTTCGAGATCGAGGCCCAGTAGTGCTCGCGCATCGCGTTCGGGTCACCGTCGACGTCGGGCGTGACGATGTACAGCGCGACCTGGTCGTCGTCGAACCGGGCGGGCTCGAAGTACGCCGCGAACGGCATCACCGTGCGCAGGTACTCCGGGGTCTCGATCACCTCGACGTGCTCGTCGGGCGGGATCGTCGCGATGCCGCGCTCGATGATGTGGGCGCGGGCCCGGCGCATCACGTCGCGGTAGCCGTCGAGCGCCTCCGGGAACGTCGCCGGGTGGTCCGACTTGAGGCGGTCGATGACGGTGTGGACGTCGGCGTCCGGGTCGAGCTCGCGGGCGGCGGCGCGGCGCGCCTCGAGGCTGGTGACCAGCTGCTCCTCGCCGATCCGCAGGATCGTGTCGGTGTCGAGGTCGCCGAAGGCGCGGAGGCGCACGAGCTCGTCGTACGGCTCGCGGCCGAGCGGCCACTCGTCGGTCGCGCGGGCGAGGCCGTCGCGCAGCCAGCCGCCGTAGTCGTCGAGGCAGGTGTTCGCCGTCGCGATCGCGCGGCGCATCCGGGCGAGCTCCGCGGGGGCGAGCGTCGTCTCGGCCGTCGCGAGCACATCGCCGAACAGGCCGGGCAGGTCCCTGGCGTAGCGCGCCTCGACCTCCTGCCAGATCCGGACCGGTGTGCCGACGAGCCGGGACCGCGAGCCGTCGAGGAACTCGGGGACCGCCTCGAGGCGGTCGGTGATGCGCTCCAGGCGCTCGCTGAGCGGCTTCGCGCCTCGGGCGAACAGGAGGAACAGCGCGTCGCCGATGGTGCCGGCGGCGGTCCCGGCGCGTTCCCAGCTGCGGACCTCGTCGGCATCGAACAGCGACAGGCGGAGGTTGTGGACCTCGAGGTCGCGCTCGAACCGCGCCTCCGGCGACAGGCCGTCGGGATCCAGCGACACGACCTTCGCGAGGTGCGCCCGGTCGTCGGCGATCTCCTGGAGGACGGCGTCGCGGCTGCCATCGCCGAGCCGGTGGTCCTCGGTGTGGATGCCGAACACGGACGCGTAGACCGGGTTGTCCACGAACACGCGTCGCACGCGGGCCTCGACGAGGTCGTAGAAGCGCGTGTCGAGCGGCCCCTTGTCGGCTGCTGGCTCGGGTCGCGGCAGGTCGACGCCGCGGAGTCGTTCGGTCATCGGTCCTCCGGCGCCCGGCTGGTGGGCGCCTCGTGGCGGGCTGGGTGTGCCCGGTGCTGGTGATCGGCGCGTCGATTGACGCTCAGGCGGCGCTCGTGACCGGTTCGCCGGCCGGGCTCGGCGCGGTGTCCCGGAGCACCTCGGCGACCGCGGCGATCACGGCGTCGATGTCGTCGGCGGTGATCCCGTCGTGGGTGACCGCCCGGATCTGCCCGTGCGCGTACGGGACCAGGAGCACGCCCCGCGCCTCGAGGGCGGCGAGGACGGCGGCCCGGTCCCGGTCGACCCGGAACAGGACGAAGTTGGTGGCGATCCGCGTCGGGTCGAGGCGGTCACCGTAGGCGTCGGGCTGGGCGATCCCGCCCGGCGAACGGACGCCGTCGAGCGTCGCGAGGCCCGCGGCGAGGCGGCGCGCGTTGGCGTGGTCCTCGGCGAGGCGCTCGATCATGCCGCCCCTGCCGTCCGGCCCCTCGCCCAGCGCGACGAGGCCGGCCGCGGCGAGGACGCCCGCCTGGCGCATGCCGCCGCCGATGAGCTTCCGCGCCCGGCGCGCCCGGGCGATGAACGGCGTGCTGCCGACGACGACCGACCCGACCGGCGCCGCGAGCCCCTTGGACAGGCAGAACGTGACCGAGTCGGCGGGGGCGGCCATCTCCGCGGGCGTGACGCCGAGCGCGACCGTCGCGTTGAAGAACCGGGCGCCGTCGATGTGGAGCGGCACGCCACGCTCGTGCGCGATCGCGCCGATCGTCCGCACGTAGTCCAGCGGGAGCGCGCGGCCGCCCGAGTGGGCGTGCGTCTGCTCGAGGATGACGAGGCCGGTCAGCGGCTCGTGGAGGTCGTCCGGGTCGCGCCACGCATCGGCCACCTCCTGGGGGTCCATCGTCCCGTCGGGCCGCTCCTGGAGCGGGCGGATCGTGGCGCCGACGACGACCGCGTGGTTGCCGGCCTCGTCCATGAGCGTGTGGGTGCTCGCGCCGGCGATCGCCTCCGAGCCGCGCGGAAGGTGCGCCATGAGGCTGACGAGGTTGCCCATCGTGCCGCTCGCGACGAGGAGCCCCGCCTCCTTGCCGAGCAGCTCGGCCGCACGGGCCTCGAGGGCGTTGATCGTGGGATCGTCGCCGAACACGTCGTCGCCGACCTCGGCCGCGGCCATCGCGCGGCGCATGGCGTCGGTCGGGTGGGTGACGGTGTCGGAGCGCAGGTCGATGCGGGCCATGGCCGCCCGAGCATAGCGCGGGCTGTCGCGTGACGGCTTCGGCGTCCTCGTCGTCGTCCGGACGCGCCCCGGACGCGCCCGTGCCCGTGCGTCCGCCGCAGCCCGCCTCGGAACGCTCAGTGATCCACGCGGGGACGATCCACGGGGCTGGCATCCGCCGACGCGAGCCTCGATCCGGCGCTCGATCCCGTCCAGGACCACCTCCAGGCCGTAGCGGTAGTCGTCGAGCGCGAACGCGAGCGTGTAGGACGCCGCGTCGTCGGCGACGTCGAAGCCGCCGGCCTCGCCCACCCGCGTGACGGTCGGGAAGGCGGCGCCGTCGCCCATCTTCTCGTCGAGGATCCGCTCCCGCTCGAGCCACCACTCGTCGTCGGTCTGGCCGGTGACGCCCGGCGCCTGCAGCGCCTCCACGGCGCCGCGCGCGGCACCGCCGACGTAGACCGCGACGAGGTCGACGATGGCGACCATCTCCCGGCCGTCCAGGCCGAGCCCGTCGACGACGCGCAGGCTCGCGTCGAACACCCGCATCTCGTTCGGGCCGAGCACCGACCGCGAGTGGGCCATCTGGAGGATCCAGCGGTGGCGGTGGTACAGGTCCCAGGCGCTCGTCGCGACCGCCCGCAGCCCGTCGCGCCAGCCGACCGTGAGCGCGGCGGCCGGGTCCGAGGCGTCGCCGGTCGTCGCCAGCCGGATCGCCGCCGCCTGGTCGCCGTAGACGTGATCGAGCATCAGGTCCAGCAGCTCGGCCTTCGACGGGACGTACGTGTACAGGGACATCGTGCCGGCGCCCAGGCGCTCGGCGACCCGGCGCATGGACAGGCCGTCGAGCCCGTCGGCGTCGGCCAGCTCGATCGCCGCGCGGACGATGACGCCGACGTCGAGCCCGGGCTTCGGGCCGCGCGCCGGCCTGGGCCCGTCGCCCCACAGCAGGTCGAGGCTGCGGCGCGGATCGCCGCGGCCGGAGTACTCGGTCGCCATCGCCGTCGATGATGCCTCGGTTGCAAACCTCGTACGGCGTACGCTACCATTCCCGCCAATGGCGTACTCCGTACGGAGTGAGGAGGTGGCGATGGACAGCGCGCAACCGGCGATCCGGGCATCGGGCCTGGTGAAGCGCTACGCGACCGCGACGGCCCTCGACGGGTTCGACCTCGAGGTCCCGGCCGGCACCGTCTGCGGCCTCCTCGGCCCGAACGGGGCGGGCAAGACGACGGCGGTGCGGATCCTCGCGACGCTCATCCGGCCGGATGCCGGCGTGGCGACCGTGGCGGGCCACGACGTCCTCCGCGAGGCCGGCGCGGTGCGTCGCCGGATCGGGCTGGTCGGCCAGCACGCGGCGCTCGACGAGTCGCTGAGCGGCCGCGAGAACCTCGAGATGTTCGGGCGCCTGTTCCACATCGGGTCTGCCGCCGCCGGCCGGCGCGCCGACGAGCTGCTCGAGCGGTTCGGGCTCGAGGACGCGAGGGACCGGCCGGTCAAGCGGTACTCCGGCGGGATGCGCCGGCGCCTCGACCTTGCCGCCAGCCTCGTCCTCGCGCCGGCGGTCCTGTTCCTCGACGAGCCCACGACCGGCCTCGATCCGCGCGGGCGCAACGACGTCTGGTCGGCGATCCGCGCCCTCGTCCGCGAGGGGACGACCGTGCTGCTGACCACCCAGTACCTCGACGAGGCGGACCAGCTGGCCGACCGGATCAGCGTCGTCGACCGGGGTCGCGTGATCGCCGAGGGGACGCCGGACGACCTCAAGGCGCGGGTCGGCGGCGACCGGCTCGAGTGCGTCGTCCGCGACGCGACGAGGCTGGAGGACGCGGCGGCCATCGTCGCCCGGGTCGCCGGCGCCGCGGCCGACCGCGACGTCGACGCGCGCCGGGTGAGCGCGCCGGTCAGCGACCGGATCGCGGCGCTGACCGGGCTCCTGGCCGCGCTCGCGGAGGCCGGGATCGAGGCGGAGGACGTCGCGGTCCGGCGACCCACGCTGGACGAGGCGTTCCTGCACCTGACCGGCCACGGGATCGAACCGGACGGCGACACGAAGGACGAGGAGGTGGCGGCATGACCGCATCGACCACGACACCCGCGCCCGGCCTGCGGACCGAGCTGCGCTGGCTCCTGGCCGACGTCTGGACGCTGACCCTGCGCGGGCTGCGCTTCTGGCGGCGCGAGCCGACCCAGATCATCGCGGGCCTCGGCTTCAGCATCATGCTCGTCGTCCTGTTCGCGTTCCTGTTCGGCGGCGCGATGACGGTCCCGGGCGGCGGCTCCTACATCGAGTTCCTGATGCCCGGGATGTTCGTCATGACGATGGCGTTCGGGGTCGGCGAGACGATGATCGCGGTGACCCAGGACGCGGACAAGGGCGTGACCGACCGGTTCCGCTCGATGCCCATGTCGTCGGCGGCGGTGCTCCTCGGCCGCGGCGTGTCGGACATGCTCTACGCGTCGCTCGGGCTCGCCGTGATGATCGTGTGCGGCCTCGTCCTGGGCTGGCGCTGGCACACGGGTCCGGCCGAGGTCGCGGCCGCGATCGGGCTGCTCCTGCTGCTGCGCCTCGCGATGCTGTGGGCCGGGATGTGGATGGGCCTCGTGTTCACCGGCGCGGCCGCGCTGGCCATCGTCCAGACCGTGATGTTCCCGGTCACGATGGTGACCAACACGTTCGCCCCGACCGACACGATGCCCGTCTGGCTGGGCACGCTCGCCGAGTGGAACCCGCTGTCGGCGACCGTGACGGCGACCCGGCAGCTGTTCGGCAACCCCGGCGTCGGCGGCGACTCGTTCGTGGCGCGCAACGCGATCCAGCTGGCGGTGCTGTGGCCGGTCGTGCTCACCGCGTGCCTTCCTGCCGCTCGCCGTCCGGCGCTACCGGCGGCTCGACCGCTAGCGATCAGGCGCCCCGGCGCGGCCTCGCCCGGGTCCCGACGCGCCGCTCGGGAGCGGGTGCGGCCGCCTCCGCTGCGGGCTCGGGCGCCGCTGCCGGCGCGGGCGCAGGCGTCGGAGCGACCGGCTCGTCGCCGGTTGGCACGGCCGCGGCCTCGCGTGCGACGAGCAGGTCCGCGAGGAGCTGGCCGCCACCCACCGAGACGACGGCCCGCGAGTTGCCGGCGAGCTGCTGCGCGACCCGCAGCCGCGAGGTCTCCAGGTCGTAGGTGGCCGCGCGCGGGCTGGCGGCGAGTCGCTCCTCGAGACGGGCCAGCCGGATCGCCTCGCCCGCGGCCTCGTGCTCGATCGACGAGCGCCGGGCCTCGGCCTCCTGCGACAGGAGCGAGGCGCGATCGCTGATCCGGCGCTGCTCGAGGGCGAAGTTCTGCTCCTCCTCGATCAGCTGGACCGCCGCCAGCCGGCGGGCCTCGACCGACGCCATCAGCTCGGCGGGCAGCGCCACCCGGGTGAAGGCGACGGCGCGGACCTCGATGCCGTAGGCGGTCAGCTTCGCGTCGATGGTCTCCCGCAGCCGGGCGGCCTCGGCGAGGTCCAGGTCGAGCGCGTCCAGGGCCTCGGTCCCGCGGATGAGGGTCCGGACCGCCTCCTGCGTGGACGCATGGACGAGCTGGTCGAGGTCGCTCGACGTGATCGTGTAGGCGAGCCGGAGCGGGTCGGTGATCCCCAGCGTGAGGAGCAGGTCGACGGTCACCGCGATCCCGTCCGACGAGCGGACCTCGCTCACGGGGACGTCGAAGGCGAGCTCGCGCGTGGTGACGAGGTGGGTGAGGGCGACGTTCGGGCGGACGAGATGGATGCCCGGATCGAGCGCGTCCGAGACACGCCCCGCCTTGACGACGAGGCCCACGGAGCCGGGCGGGACGCGGAGGAACAGGCGCGAGATGATCCCGACGATGAGGAACGCGATCGCGCCGACGATGATCACCGCCCGCAGGGCGGCGACCAGCGGCAGGAGCAGGCCCGATGCGGCGAGCCCGATGGCGATCAGGATGAGCTCGATGCGGATCGGCGGCTGGCGCTGGATCCGCACCACGACCGGCACCCGCCCGTACGCGTCCGGCCGCTCGAGCGCCTCGGCCGCATCCAGCGGCGTGGCGTTCACCTCGACGATCTGGACGTACGGGCTGGCCAGGACCTGACCGTCGGCGTCGACCGGCTGCGTGGCGGGCGGCAGCGGGCTCCGCGGGCGGCGGCGGGGCTTGCTGTTCGGTCACTGGGCGGGTCTCCAGGAGCTATCGGTCACGGATGACGTCCGGGCGGACGACCGAACCACCGTCGATGCCGAGAGGGTCGGAAGCGGCGCCGGCGCGGTGCCGCCGGCCGGAGCGGGCCGGTCGTGCCGCCATGCCGCGGTAGACCGACGGGCGTCGGCCGCGGGTCGCGCCGCGACACGGTCGCGCCCCGGGTGCCCGGCACGACGCCGGCGGGCATCGGCGGGTCGGACAGCCGCCCGTAGGCGTAGCGGACGAGGTCGCGGATGATCGCGATCACCGGCGCCGCCGCCACCAGCCAGCCGATGCCGAACTGGCTGAGCACGACGATCGCCGGCAGCAGCACCGCGGGATGCACGTCGAGGACGCCCTTCGAGACCCGCCCGCCGACGAGCCCGTCGGCGACCTTGACCGAGATCCAGTAGACGACGAAGGCGGTCAGCGCGACGACCGGGCCGCTCACCGGGATGAACAGCAGGATCGGGAAGATGCCCAGGAAGAAGCCGAGCTCCGGGATGAGCTGCAGGAAGCCGAGCAGCGTCCCGGCGGTCGCCGTGTAGCGGATCTGCGTCAGGCCGATGGCGTTGGTGAGCTCGAGGCCGCCCCAGACGAGGAGGCCGGACACGATCGCGAGCAGGACCCGGTGGCGGAGGAACGTGCCGAACGCGCGGTCGATGATCGTGACGATCGCGGCCGCGTCGCGCCGCATCGCGACCGGCAGCAGCGAGCCGGCACGCCGCTTGATCTCGCGCTCGTCCGCGACGATGGTCAGGATCCAGGCCGGGATCACGAGCAGGCCGAGCACGAAGCTGAGGGTGTTGAACACGCCCAGGATCTGGCTGGACACGATCGACGCCGCCGAGTCGACGAAGCCGTTGATGGCGGCCTGGAGGTTCGTCGCCGACTCCGTCGCCACGGCGAGGACGACCGTCCGCGCCGGCTCCGGCAGCTGACCGAGCTGCGCCTGCAGGTCGACGAGCTGCGCCCGCAGCGCCTCCCCGCTGGGCAGCCGCAGGGCGACCTCGACCAGCCCGTTGAGGATGGGCGGGACCACGATCAGCAGCACCCCGACGAGGATCGCGACCGCGACGAGCTCCGCGAGCAGCGCCGCGATGACGCGGGGCATGAACGTGTCGAGGCGGTTCGCGATCGGCAGCACCGCGTAGGCGATGACCACGCCCACGAGGAACGGGGCGAGGGACGGCCAGGTCGCGACCGAGAGCGCCGTCGCGGTGCCGACGATGAGCGCGGCGATCGCGCCCTTGGTCAGCGCCTCCGGCGAGATCGTCCGCAGGCGATTGCCGAGCGTGGCCCAGCGGACCCCGGCCCGCGCCCGCGCATCGGGGCTGTTGCTGAGGGTCACCTCGCGCCGCGCTCCCGGCCTCGTCATCGACGTTCCTCCCACTCGCCGCCCTCCGCGGCGACCGTCGCGGGAGTATATGGATCGCGCGCGGCCGGCTCGCATCACCCGCACTAGGGGAGACTGGACGGCGGACCGGTCCGGTGGCGGCTTCCGGAACCGCCTGCTATGATCCGCCACCGGCCGAGGACCCGTGGTGTAGCGGCCCAACATGCCAGCCTGTCACGCTGGAGATCGCCGGTTCGAATCCGGTCGGGTCCGCCATCACTCTATCGATTCTTCTCACGCCCCGTCCGCCCGCCCGGACGGGGCGTTCCTCTGCCCGCCGACGGCGGTAACGGGCCCCGTCCGCTACCCTGCCGCGCGTGACCGTCCGCGATCCCGCCTACAACCCGAGGGCGCCGAAGCCCCCCGCGGGACGCCCGTCGTGGCTCGTGCCCGCGGTCGTCATCGCGCTCGTCCTCGGCGTGGGGGTCGGGTTCGGCGGCGTCGTGCTCGGTGGCTTCGGCGGGGCGGCTGCGTCACCGACGCCGGCCCCGGTCGCGGCGGGCTCCACCGCCACGCCGGACGCCCCGGTCGCGTCGCCGGACCCGCGAAGCGCCGCCAGCGAGGCGCCGGCGTCCGAGGCGCCGTCGGCATCGGCGGCGCCTGCCGCGCTCGTCGAGTCGGACGTGGCGATCGTCCCGGTCACGAACTTCCGGTCGGGTCGGACCGCCGCGCGGACGGCGGACGTGCGCGCGATCCCGGGCGGCGACGGCACGTACACCGGCCTCGCGCTCGTCGAGGCCGACGCCGACGCGATCCTCGCGACGCTCGGCGTGACCCGCGACGAGCTCGGCGACGCGCTCACGACCCTCGACACGGCCGACGACCTGCGCGCGTGGCTGCCGAAGCACCGCAAGGCGCTCGCGTTCCTGCGCGCGGACGACGTCGACGAGTCGGTCCGGGCGCTCGCCTGGGGCTCCGACGCGCTGTTCGGCGTGGACCGGGTGGCGACGCTCGCCGACTGGCCGCTCACCGCGCGCCTGCTCGTGCCCGAGGGGTCGGCGCCGGGCTACGACCCGGCCACCGCCTGGACCCTCGTCGCCGGCGGCGACATCCTCCTCGACCGCGGCGTGGCGCTGGCGATCAAGGCGGAGGACGTCGACTTCCCGTTCGACGGCGGCACGGTCGACATCACCGGCATCTGCAAGGACTGCTCGCCGTTCGGCTGGGACCTGCCGTACACCGACCGGACGGGCAACCGCGGCGCCATGCGCGACCTCGTCAAGGGCGCCGACCTCGCGATCGCCAACTTCGAGAACCCCGCCCCCGACGCGTTCCGGTTCCACGGCAGCGGCACGAGCTTCACGGCCAACCCCGCCTACATCGAGGGGCTCGCGAACGCGGGCATCGACTGGGTGTCGCTGGCCAACAACCACATCGGTGACGCGGGTCGGGCGGGGATGCTCCAGACGATCCGCAACGTCCGGGAGCACGGGATCGCGTCCTCCGGCCTGGGCAAGAACGACAAGGCGGCCCACAAGGCGGCGATCCTCGACGTGAAGGGCGTGAAGGTCGGGCTGCTGGGCTACGACGCCATCGCGCGGGCCTATGCCTCGGGGCCGACGACGCCGGGCTCCGCGCGCCTCACCGCGAAGGCGCTCAAGCGCGACATCCGCGCCGCGCGCAAGGCCGGCGCCGAGGTGGTCATCGTCATGCCGCACTGGGGCGTGGAGTACCGGGCGACGCCGTTCGCGGGCCAGCAGAAGCTCGCGCGCACGGCGATCGACGCCGGGGCGGACATGGTCATCGGCAACCACGCGCACTGGGCGGGCGCGCTCGAGATCCACGACGACAAGCCGATCTGGTACGCCCTCGGCAACTTCGTGTTCGACCAGACGTGGTCCATCCCCACGATGGAGGGGATCACGCTGGAGCTGACGTTCAACGGCACGGACCTCGTGCAGGCGAAGATGCGCCCCCACCTCATCCTCGACCGGGCGCAGCCCAACTTCCTCGACCCGCTGGGCGACGGCAAGGCGGTGCTGTCGCAGGTGTTCCGCGCCTCGAAGGGGCTGCTCGCCTGGTAGCCGGCGACCGGATCCCGGGCACCGACTGAACGCCGGCGTCCGGCGGTTCGCCTAGGGCGCGCCGGTCGTCCCGGCCGGGACCTGCGTCCGCCCAGCCGTAGGGTCCGGGCTCGCTGCCCGTCCAGGCCCGCGAACAGGTCGGTCTCGTGGTCCGGCGCCGGGATCCGTGACTCGCGGCGGATGAACGCCTCGCGGTTCCAGAACTCGGCCCAGGCCTCCTTGCCGAAGCGGACGAACGGGTTCTCGTCGCTGATCTGGGTCACGTGCGCCTTGATCGCGCCCCAGCGCGCGTCGAGCACGCCGCTCACGTCGACC
Organism: uncultured Chloroflexia bacterium; assembly: GCA_963763075.1. Taxonomy (GTDB): domain Bacteria; phylum Chloroflexota; class Limnocylindria; order Limnocylindrales; family CSP1-4; genus CAIXZV01. The sequence continues at coordinate 21,733 of CAVXNF010000009.1, forward strand.
CAGGCGGTGACGGTCTCGTCCGGGACGAGCATCCGTGCCGACCGCGTCTCCCACTCGGTGAGCTCCTCGGGCGACGCGTCCTCGGGCGCCGACCAGAAGCTCTTCTCGCCGAGCGCCTCCATGCGCTCGCGCATCGCGTCCCGCACCGAGGCCGGGATCGCCTGCTCGTAGAGCTTGGCCGGGGTCCACGGCGCGAGCCCGCCCTCGGCCGCCGGGGCGCCGGTCCCGCCGTGCTCCGGGCGCGACCTGCTCCGGGTACCAGGCGGGGTCGCCGGCACGGGCGAACGCCCCGACCGCGACCAGGTGGGTGCGGATGTGGTCCGGGTGGCCGTAGCCGCCGAAGTCGTTGTACGTCGTCATGACGTCGGGCTGGTAGGTCCGGACGAGGAACACGAGGCGGCCGATGGCCTCGTCGAGGTTCGCCTGCCAGAAGCAGCGCGCGTCGAGGTTCCCCGTGCGGCCCATCATGTCCGAGTCGCGGTAGCCGAGGTTCTCCCACTCGGTGACGCCCAGCGCGTCCATCGCCCGCTCCAGCTCGCCGGCGCGGATCTCGCCCAGGCGGCGATGGTTGTCGGGCGTGTCCATGTCCGGGACGACGATCTCGCCCATCTCGCCGCGGGTGCACGTCACGAGCACCACGCGGCGGCCCGCCAGCACGCTGGTGGCCATGGTCCCGCCGGTCCCGATGGTCTCGTCGTCGGGATGCGCGTGGACGGTCATGAGGGTGGGTCGATGGGCAGGCGGGGAGGACTCGGTCATGGCCCGATGCTATCCCTCGGCCGCTACTCTCGGGGCATGATTGGCCGATGGCACGTTTCGCGCTCCTGACGATCGGCGCGTGGCTGGCGATCGTCGCCGTCGCCCGCGGGATCGTCCGTGCGCGAGCGACCGGCGACCCGGGCCTGCGGCTGGACGATCCGGCCCGGGTCCGCGCAATCGCTCGCCCGCGTGCTCGGCGTCGGCGCGTTCGCGGCGCTCGTCGCGGCCCCGATCGCCGAGCTCGCCGGGCTGCGACCGCTGCCGGTGCTCGGCTGGCGGGTGGTCCGGCTGGCCGGTGTCGGGCTCGCGGCCGCCGGGATCGGGGGCACCGTCGCCGCGCAGGCCGCGATGGGCGACGCGTGGCGCGGAGACGTCGACCCGGACGCGCGCACGGCGCTCGTCACCAGCGGGCCGTTCGCCCGGGTCCGGAACCCGGTGCTGCTCGCGACGTCCGTGACCGTGGCCGGGATCGCGCTCATGGTGCCGAACCGCCTCGCGGCCGCCGCCGTCGGGCTCCAGGTGCTGTCCGCCACCGTCCTCGTCCGGCTGGTGGAGGAGCCGTACCTCGAGCGCGTGCACGGCGACGCCTACCGGTCGTATGTCGCGCGGACCGGCCGCTTCCTGCCGCGGCGGCGCGCCCGATGACCGACGAGCCGCGCACCCCCGCCATCGAGGCGCTCGAGGCCGCCGGGATCCCGTTCACGGTGATGCGCACCGAGATCGCGCGATCCGCCGAGGAGAGCGCCGCGTTCCAGGGCATCCCGGTCGGGTCGCTGCTGCGCAGCATCCTCGTGCGTCGCGCGCAGGACGACTTCCTGTTCGTCCTCGTGCCGGGCGGGCGCCGGTTCAACTGGCCGAAGCTGCGCCAGCTGCTGGGCACGAACCGCCTGACGCTGCCGACCGAGGAGGAGGCGAAGGCCGAGACGGGCTACGTCCGGGGCGCGATCACGCCGTTCGGTGCCCGGCGGCCGTGGCCGGTCATCGCCGACGCGAGCATCGAGGGGCTCGAGCTCGTGGCGATCGGCGGCGGTGCGAGGGGCGTCAACGTCCATCTCGCGCCCGCGGACCTGATCCGCGCGACCGACGCGCAGGTCGTGGACATCACGGTGCCGGAGCCGCCCGCCCGATCCTTCGCCGGACCCGCTCCCGATCCGGCCCCGGGCTGACCGCGGCTACCATCGACCCGATGGCGCCCAACCCCACGCCCGATCCCGGCAGCCTCGGGGCGACCCCGCCCGGCCCGCTCGTGGGCATCCGGATCGCGGACTGCTCGACGGTCCTCGCCGGGCCGTTCGCCACGATGCTCCTCGCGGACCTCGGCGCGGACGTCATCAAGGTCGAGCCGCCCGAGGGCGACGTGACCCGGACCTGGGGCCCGCCGTTCGTCGGCGACGAGGACGCCGGGACGCGGACCGCCGCCTACTACCTGGCCGTCAACCGGAACAAGCGCTCGATCCGCCTCGACCTCAAGACCGACGAGGGGCGCGACGTCCTGCGACGCCTCCTGCGGACCGCGGACGTGGTCATCGAGAACGCCCGCGTCGGCGGCTTCGCGCGCCTCGGCTTCGACGACGCGGCCCTCCAGGCGATCAACCCGGACCTCGTGCATCTCGCGATCTCGGGGTTCGGGCCGGACGGGCCGGACGCGGACAAGCCGGGCTACGACTTCGTCGCGCAGGCGGTGGGCGGCCTGATGTCGATCACCGGCCAGCCCGACACCGAGGGCGGGCACCCGGTCAAGGTCGGGGTCGCGATCAGCGACGTCGCCACCGGCCTGTTCGCGGCGGTCAGCATCCTCGCGGCGCTGCTCGGCCGGGAGCGGGCCGGGGACCGGACCGGCAGCCGCGGCCAGCGGATCGACGTGTCGCTGCTGGAGAGCACCCTCGCCGTGCTCGTCAACCAGGCCCAGAACGCGTTCGTCACGGGTCGCGCGCCCGGGCCGCCTGGGCAGCGCCCACCCGAACATCGTCCCGTACGAGACGTTCGTGACCGCCGATGGCGAGCTCGCGCTCGCGGTCGCCAGCGAGCGCCAGTGGCCGCGCCTGTGCGAGCTGGTCGCGATCCCCGGCCTGGCCACGGACCGGCGGTTCGCGACGAACGGCGACCGGGTGACGAACCGCGGCGTGCTGCGGCCGATGCTCGCCGCCGCGTTCCTCGCCCGCCCGACCGCGGACTGGCTGGCGGCCCTCGACCGGGCCGGGATCCCCGCCGGGGCGATCAACGACGTCATCGCCGCGTTCGAGACGCCGCAGGCGCGGGCTCGCGAGATGACGGTCGAGGTGGAGCATCCCGAGCTGGGCGTCATCCGCCAGGCGGGCCTCCCGTTCGCCCTCGCGGCGACGCCCGCCTCGATCCGGTCCGCGCCGCCGCTCCTCGGCGAGCACACCGTCGACGTGCTCGCGGAGCTCGGCTACAACGACGACGAGATCGCCGCGCTCGCGGCCGCCGGGATCACCTGATGGCGAAGCGGTCGATGATCACGTACCCCACCCGCAAGGTGCTCGGGGTCATCGACGATCCGGCCCAGGCACGTGACGCCGCCGCGGCACTCGTCGCGACGGGTGTGCCGGCAGATGACGTCCAGCTCCTCATCGGCGAGGACGGCCGGCGCGGCCTGGCCACGCTCGGCTCCCGGCCGAACCTGCTGTCCCGCGCAACCCGCGTGTTCCAGTTCATGTCGATGGACCAGCTGCCCGACTTCCTCGTCTATGAACGGGCGATCGAGGACGGGCGGGCCGTCGTGGCGGTCCACGTGGCGAACCGGACAGCGATGCAGGCGACGCGAGAGGTCCTTGAGCGCTTCGGCGCCCACTTCCTCAACCACTTCGGCCGGCTGTCCACCGAGGAGCTGTCGATGTGGCGTGGCCCGGAGCCGGAGATCCCGGGCGCGCTCCGGCGCTGAATCGACGCCCACGTGCAGGGCTAGAATCGCGGCGCCTGACATCCGTCATGGAGCGCCCGTCCCATGGACCAGCTGATCCATCCCCCGTTGACCCCCGAACAGTTCCAGGAGCCACGCTGGGCGCGGTTCCTGTTCGCCAGCCAGGCGGCCGCGTGGCTGTGGCTCGTCATCCGCCTCTACCTGGCGTACATCTTCATCCCGGCCGGGTGGCACAAGATCACCGAGGGCGGCTGGGTGTTCGGCGACGGCGCCCGATCCAGGGCATGGTCAGCGGCGCCGTCGCGGCCGAGGGCACCCCGGGCTGGTACGTCTGGTTCCTCGAGAACATCGTCCAGCCCAACGCGAGCCTGTTCGCGACGCTCGTGGCAGTCGGCGAGCTCGCCGTGGGCCTCGGCCTGCTGGTCGGGTTGCTGACCGGGATCGCGGCGTTCTTCGCGTTCTTCATGAGCGGCAACTTCGTGCTCGCGGGGTCGCTGGGCTCCAACCCGACGATCATCATCTTCGGCCTGTTCCTCGTCATGGCCTGGCGGAACGCGGGCTGGATCGGCCTCGACCGCTGGTTCATCCCGTACATGCACAACCGGTTCTGGGCGGGCACCGAGGCGACGCCGGCACCAGGGTCCCGGACGACACCCCGACCTGATCGATCGTCGCGCCGGGCACGCGGAAGCCGGCGACCGCCCGGGGAGGCGGCCGCCGGCGAGCGCGTCGGCTAGTTCAGCGGGTCGCCGTCGCCCGCGGTGAAGATCCCGATCGCGCCATGCGTCACGAGGTTGAACGCGTGGGTGACGAACGGGTACATCCCGTCCTCCGTCGGCGTGAACTCGACGATGGCGCCCTGGGCCGGCGCGAGGTCGACCGCCTGTGAGCCCCAGCCGCCGGCGTTCCCGCGCAGGAGCTGGACGCCCTCCTTCGTCACCTGGTCGAAGATCGTCCCGACGACGTGGAACGAGCTGTCGATCGACGGCCCGGCGTCGAGGACGAACACCCGGACGCGCCCGCCGGTCGTCACCGGGATCGGCTCGTCCTTGTACTGGTTCGCGATGCCGTTGAACACGACGTAGTCGGGCGCCGCTGCGGTCTGGTTCGCCTTCTCGTAGCTCGCGGGCTCGCCCTGCCCGGCGAGGTACCACTCGCTCTGGACGAACGCGAACTCCTCGTCGACCGCCGGCAGGCCGCCCTCGGGCTCCACGATGACCATGCCGAACATGCCGTTCGCGATGTGGTGGAGCGCCGGCGCGGTGCCGCAGTGGTACATCCACACGCCCGCGTAGCTCGGCCTCGAACGTGTAGGTGAACGTGTCGCCGGGCGCGATCTCCACCATCTGGTGGTTCATCGCGGTCTCGCTGGCGTGGAAGTCGATGGAGTGGGTCATCTCGCCCTTGTTGGTGAGATGCACGTTGACGGTGTCGCCGAGGTGGACGCGGATCGTCGGGCCGGGAACCGTCCCGCCGAACGTCCAGGCGTGGACGACGAAGCCGTCGGCGACCGTGATGTCCTTCTCGATGATCGGCAGGTCGATGTCGTGGGTCGTGCCGGGCAGCACGGCCGGCGCGACGGGGTCGAACCGCTCGTACTTCGGGGCGGCCGGGTCGGCGACCGGGGCGAGCGCCTCGGTCGCGGTGTCGCGCCGTGGCCGGGCTCGCGGCCGGCGCTTCGTGCATCCCGGCCATCGCCGCGTCCCGCCGACGGTGACCTCGCCCTTCATGCCCGCGTCCCCATGGCCGGGAATCGAGCAGATGAACGTGAGCCCGCCCTCGGGCACGGTGACGGTGCCGGTCGCGGTCTCGCCGCCCGCGGCCGAGAGCGTCGTGCCGTCGGCAAACGTGACGTCGTGGAGCATCGCGCCGGTGTTGCTGAACGCGACGTCGTAGGTGCCGGCCGCCGGCACGCTGACGGCCGCGGGGGTGAAGCCGAGGTCGAACGCCTCGATCGTGATGGTGTCGGCCGGGGCCGCTGCGGCCGGCGCGCTGGCGGCCGCTCCGTCGCCCGGCGCGGCGGCGGCGTCTTCCGGCGGGGGAGGGGCGTAGGTCCATGACGGTCGGGCGTCGGCGTTCGAACAGCCCGCGATGACGATGGCGATGAGTGCGGCTCCGGCGGTGAGGCGACGAATGCGATTCATGTGTGTCCTCTCGGTGTGGTCCGGAACTCCCCGTCCGGGCGCCCACCGGCTCCCACGCCGCCGGGCATGGGCTAACTATCACTAACTTAGTGTATGTTTCGGACGTGACATCGGACCTGATCCTCATGAGCCGCTCGGCCCCTCGTGCACCGGGGCCGCGCCGCGCCGACGACCGGCGGATCACGATGGCGTCGGTCGTGCTCGCCGGCCTGTTCCTCGCGCTGGCGGCGGTGGCGGCGCTCGCCGGCCCGTTGGCTGCCGGCCCGGCTGCCCCGTGGCTGCCGCTCCACCTCGCGCTGGCCGGGGGAGCGACGACGGCGATCGCCGGGGTGATGCCGTTCTTCGTCGCTGCGCTCGCTGCCGGGCACCCTGCGTCAGCCCGCGTCCGGGCGAGCGCCGTCGCGCTGATCGCTACGGGGGCGCTCCTCGTGAGCGTCCGCGGCGTGGCGCCGGCCGCGTCGTGGGTCGCGGGCCTCGGCGGCCTCGTGTTCCTCGCCGGCGTCGTCGCGGTCGCCATCGCCACGCGCCAGGCGGGTCGCGCCGGGCTCATGGTCCGCCGGCCGATCGTCAGCCTCGGCTACCACGCGGCGCTCGCGAACCTCGCGGTCGGCGCGTCGCTCGGCACGCTCGCTGCGATGGGTGCGACGCCGGTCCTCGAACGGTGGGCGATGCTCCGGCCCGCGCACGCATGGGCGAACCTCGTCGGGTTCGTGTCGGTCGTCATCGTCGCGACGCTGCTCCACTTCCTGCCGACCGTCCTCGGGACGCGGATCGTGCCGCGCCGGGCGACCGTGGTCGCCGTGCTCGCGCCGGCCCTCGGCGTCCCGCTCGTCGTGGTGGCTCTCGTCCTGGGGTTGCCGATCGTCGCGGCGGGCGGGGCCGTGGTCGTCCTCGTCGGCGCGGTCGCGCTCGCGGTCGAGGCGGTCGCCACGGTCCGGGCGCGCGGCCGATGGACGACCGACCCGGGCTGGCACCTCGTCGCGGAGGCCGGGCTCGTCGCGGGCGTGGCGTGGTACGTCGTCGGCATCGCCCTCGCGAGCGGGCGCCTCGCCGCCTCCGCGATCGGCGCCGCGCCGGACGGCTGGTCGACGCCGCTCGTCGCCGCGCCGCTCGCCGTCGGCTGGGTCGTCCAGGTGCTCATCGCCTCGTGGACGCACCTGCTGCCGTCGATCGGCCCCGGCGACCCGCCGGCGCACGCCCGCCAGCGCACGGTGCTCGGCCGGTGGGCGGTCCCGCGGCTGGTCGCGCTCAACCTGGGCACGGCGCTCCTCGCCATCGGGTGGCCGACCGGCGCCGCGCAGCTGGCGGCACTCGGCCTCGCCCTCGTCGCGGCCGCGGTGCTCACCAGCGTCGCCCTCGGCGCGTCGGCGATCCGCGCCGCGCGCTAGCCGCGCGTCAGCCGCCGGCCGCGTCCAGCGCCGCGGTCGTCGCCGGGCCGGCGAGCTCGGCCAGCGTGGCCCGGGCGAAGGTCGACCGCAGCGCCTCCTGGCCCTCGGCGAACACCTCGTGGACGTCGCACGTCCCGTCGACGCCGCACGGCCCGCCGCGCAGCACGCACGTCCGCCGCCGGGTGTCGCCCTCGACCGCCTCGATCACCTCGAGCAGGCTGATCTCGGCCGCGGCGCGCGTGAGCCGGTACCCACCGGAGCGCCCGGGCGCCGCCTCGACGAGGCTCGCGCGCTGGAGGTCGCCCAGGACCTGGGGCAGGAAGCGGACCGGGATGCCCATCGCGTCCGGCGATGCGTCGGGCGGACAGCAGGCCGTTCGGCGTCGCGCCGGCATCGGTGCCCCGCGCCAGCGCGAGCATCGCCCGGACGGCGTAGTCGCCGCGCTTCGTGAGCTCCAGTCGCATGGCCCGAGTATGCGTCGCGCGGCGGGTCCGGCGTTCCGGGAGTCCTTTCGTCCGGGCGGCCGCGCGAGGGTCACCCGGTAGACTGGCGCGCCATGCCCCGCTTCACCTACGGCGGTCAGGCGCTCATCGAGGGCGTCATGATGCGCGGCCGCGATGCCGTCGCCGTCGCCCTCCGTCACCCCGATGGCCGGATCGTCTGGGCCACCGAGCGCCTCGAGTCCGGGTTCCGTGGCAAGCCGGCCGCCAAGTGGCCGTTCGTGCGCGGGCTCGTCGTCCTGTACGAGACGCTCGTCATGGGCACCCGCTGGCTCGTGCGCAGCGCCGGCCTCCAGGCGGAGGACGAGGGCGTCGAGATCGGCAAGGGCGGGGTCGCCCTGATGCTCGGCATCACCGCCGTCCTCGGCATCGGGCTGTTCTTCATCCTGCCGCTCGTCATCGCGACGTTCACGGCCGGCAACATCGAGAACGACTTCGTCCAGCACTTCGTCGAGGGCCTGGTCCGGGTCCTCATCTTCATCGGCTATCTCGCGCTGATCAGCCGCACCCCGGACATCCACCGCGTGTTCATGTACCACGGCGCCGAGCACATGACGATCCACGCGCTCGAGGCTGACAAGCCGCTCCGCCCGGAGGAGATCCGCCGCTTCCCGACCGCGCACCCGCGCTGCGGCACGGAGTTCCTGGTCGTCGTGATCCTCATCTCGATCATCGCCTTCAGCCTCGTCGGCCGGCAGACGCCGCTGGTGATGATCGCGAGCCGGATCCTGCTCATCCCGGTGATCGCCGCGGTCGGCTACGAGGTCCTGCGCATCGGCGCCCGGCATCGCGGCAACCCGATCGTCAAGGTGCTGATGTACCCCGGCATCCTCGTCCAGATGATCACGACCAAGCAGCCGACCGACGACATGATCGAGGTCGCGATCGTGGCCATGGAGGAGACGCTGCGCGCCGATGGCGAGACGGTCCCGCCGGGCGGGCTCGACCTCGAGCGGGACCCGATGCCCGAGCCGGGCGAGACCGCGGCCAAGGTGCGGGCGATGACCGAAGCGGAGGAGGCCGCCGCAGCCGCGGCCCCCGCCGCGACCACCTCGACGGTGCCGCGCGCGGCCGAAGGCGAGGCGGCGGCGCCGGTCTCGATCGACCCGCCGCTCGCCGGCTGACGGCGCCGATGACGTCCACCGGCCTCGACGCGAAGCTGGCCGACCTCGCCCTCCAGTACGACGACGTGTCCACGCAGCTCACCACGCCCGAGGTCCATGCCGATCCGGCGCAGCTGCGCACCCTCGGCCGCGAGCTGGCCCGACTGGAGCCGGTGGTCGCGGCGTATCCGCGAGCTGAACGAGGTCCGCGAGCAGCTCGCCGGCGCTCGCCAGATGCGCGACTCGGAGACGGACGAGGAGATCCGGGCGATGGCCCGCGACGAGATCAGCGCCCTCGAGGCGCGCGAGACGGCGCTCGTCGACGACCTGCGGGTCTCCCTCCTGCCGCGCGACCCGAACGACGACCGCAACGTGATCGTCGAGATCCGCGCCGGCGCCGGCGGGGAGGAGGCGGCGCTGTTCGCCTCGGAGCTGCTCCGGATGTACAGCCGCTACGCGCAGGAGCACAAGTTCGGGACCGACCTGATGACCGTCAACGAGACCGGCATCGGCGGGATCAAGGAGGCGATCCTCGAGGTCGTCGGCGACGGGGCGTACAGCCGGCTCAAGTTCGAGGGCGGGGTCCACCGCGTGCAGCGGGTCCCCTCGACCGAGTCGTCGGGCCGCATCCACACGAGCACGGCGACGGTCATCGTCATGCCCGAGGCGGACGAGGTCGAGGTCCAGATCGACGAGGAGCGGGACCTCCGGATCGAGGTCAAGCGCAGCTCCGGCCCGGGCGGCCAGTCCGTCAACACGACCGACTCCGCGGTCCGGATCACCCACATCCCCTCGGGCCTCGTGGTCGAGATCCAGGACGAGAAGAGCCAGCACAAGAACAAGGCGAAGGCGATGTCGGTGCTCCGCTCGCGCCTCTACGACCTGGAGCTCGCGAAGCAACGCGAACGTGACTCCGCCACGCGCCGGACGATGGTCCAGGCGGGCGATCGATCGGAGAAGATCAGGACCTACAACTTCCCGGACAATCGCGTGACCGACCATCGGATCGGCACCACCATCCACAACGTCCCCGGCGTCCTCGAGGGCCAGCTCGATCCGCTCATCGACGCGCTCGTCATGGCGGACCAGGCCGATCGCCTCAGCCACCTCACGGAGACCGACGATGGCCCAGCATCCGGCGCCCCCGTCAAGCCCTGAGGCGACCCGCTTCGTCGAGCCCGTCGTCCGCCCGATCGTCAAGGCGACCGACCTCGGCTCCGTCCAGGTCCTCAAGCAGGGCAACCTGTACCTGCTGACCGATCCGTTCGGCGACGTCCATCCCGACACCCGCGGCCTCGGCCTGTACGAGGGCGACACGCGCCGGCTGTCGTGCTCGATCCTCCGGGTCAACGGCCAGCGCCCGGTCCTGCTCCAGGCGTCGGCCGGCGGCAACTTCCACGGGACGATCCAGCTGACCAACCCGCGGATCGACCGCAACCTCGAGGACAAGGTCCGTCCCGAGGACGCGCTCGCCTCGCAGAAGCTGGGCATCGGGCGCCACCGGCTGCTCGACGGCTCGGTGCTCGAGGAGCGGGTCGAGGTCGTCAACTACGCCGAGGAGGGGGTCGAGGTCGAGCTCGACCTCGAGCTGGCCGCCGACGCCGCCGACATCTTCGAGGTCCGCGGCTGGGTGCGAGCCGCCCGCGGCCGCCACCTGCCGATCGCCATGCGGCCGGACCGCGTGACCTTCCGCTACGACGGCCTGGACGACGTGCGGCGCGGGACCCACCTGCTGTTCAGCGAGCCGTGCGCCGAGGCCGTGCCGGTCGACCCCGACGTCGCGGGCTCCGCGAACGCGGGCTGGGTGCGGCTCACGTGGCACTGGGAGCTGCGCCCGGGCGAGGCGCGCGAGCTGCGCTGGCTCGCGTGGACGACCGAGCGCGACGCGCCGGAGCCGACGGACGGCAGCTCCCCGGTCGCGCAGGGCCGGGCCGGCCGGACCGATCCGGACGCCGTGCTGTTCCCGAAGCCGCCGAAGGTCGACGAGGACGCGGGTCGCGGGCTCGTATCGGGCGTGGAAGCAGGGGTTCGCGGAGATCCGCACCGACAACGAGCTGTTCAATCTCGCGATCCTCCGATCCGCCGGCGACCTGCGCCTGCTCATCAACGACGGCCCGGGTCCGGATGAGCGGTACATCGCGGCCGGCGTCCCGTGGTTCACGACGCTGTTCGGGCGGGACTCGCTGCTCACCTCGTTCCAGGCGCTCGCGGTCCGGCCGCAGCTCGCCATCGAGACCCTCGAGACGCTGGCGAAGTACCAGGCCGACGTCGAGGACCCGGAGCGCGACATGGAGCCGGGCAAGATCCTCCACGAGCTGCGCACGGGCGAGATGGCGACCAACGGCGAGACGCCGCACACGCCGTACTTCGGCACGGTGGACGCCACGCCGCTGTGGCTCGTGCTCCTCGGCGCGACGTTCGACTGGACCGGCGACCGCGCCCTCATCGACCGGCTGTGGCCGAACGCGCTGCGGGCGCTGGAGTGGATCGACCGCTACGGCGACCGCGACGGGGACGGGTTCGTGGAGTACGAGCGGCGCACCGACCGCGGGCTGCTCAACCAGGGCTGGAAGGACTCGTCCGACGCGATCCGCGACCGGCGCGGGCGGCTGGCCCACACCCCGATCGCGCTCGCCGAGGTCCAGGGCTACGTGTTCGACGCCAAGCGGCGGATGGCAGGGCTGGCGCGCGTCCGCGGCGAGGGCGAGCTCGCGGCCCGCCTCGACGCCGAGGCGGAGCAGCTGCGCGCCCGGTTCGAGGAGGCGTTCTGGGTCGACGACCTCGGCTTCTACGCGATGGCCCTCGACGGGGACAAGCAGCCCGGCCGACGCGATCGGCAGCAACGCCGGCCAGTGCCTGTGGACCGGGATCGTCTCGCCGGAGCGGGCCGGGCGGGTCGTCGAGCGGCTCATGGCGCCGGACATGTTCACGGGCTGGGGCATCCGCACCTACGCCTCGGGGCAGATCGGCTACAACCCGATCGGCTACCACACGGGCACGGTCTGGCCGCACGACGTGTCGCTCATCGCCGCGGGCTTCAAGCGCTACGGCTTCCAGGCCGAGGCCAACCGGCTGTGCGGCCGGGTGTTCGAGGCGAGCCAGCACTTCGCGGAGTTCCGCCTCCCCGAGCTGTTCTGCGGCTTCGACCGCGACGTCTCGCCGGTCCCCGTCCCGTACCCCGTCGCGTGCTCGCCGCAGGCGTGGGCCGCCGGCTCGATCTTCCTGTTCCTCGAGACGATGCTCGGGCTGCGGCCGCATGCGTCGGCCGGCGAGCTGGAGCTCGCGCGTCCCGAGCTGCCCGAGTGGCTGGCCAAGGTCACGATCAACAACATGCGGGTCGGCGAGGGCGAGGTCGACCTCCTGTTCCATCGCTGGCGGGGTGGCACGTCCGCGGAGGTGATCCGCAAGAGCCAGGACCTCTCCGTCACGATCCGGATGTAGCGCGTGGACCCTGCCTTCACCGTCGGCGAGCTGCTGCGGCTCGCGACCGAGCGGCTGACCGCCTCCGGGTCGGACTCCGCGCGGCTGGACGCGGAGCTGCTGCTCGCGCACGCGGTCGGCGTGGACCGGACCGGGCTCATCACCTACCCGGAGGCGCCGGTCGGGCGAGGGCGCCCGGGAGGCGTTCGAGGCGGCCGTCGCCCGCCGCGAGCGGGGCGAGCCGATCGCGTACATCCGCGGGTTCCGCGAGTTCCACGGCCTCGCGTTCGCCACCGACGGACGGGCGCTCATCCCGCGCCCGGAGACGGAGCACCTCGTCGACGCCGCGGTCGAGGAGGTCGCCGCCCGGCTCGCCGGCACGCCGCGCACGAGCAGCTCCCCGGCCCTGCGGGTCGCGGACGTGGGCACCGGGACGGGCGCGATCGCCGTGTCGCTGCTGGCCGCGCTCCGGCGGCGCCGGATGGCCGACGAGGTGCTCGTGATCGCGATCGACGTGTCCGAGGACGCGCTCCAGCTCGCGCGCGAGAACGCGGTCGGGCACGGCGTCGCGGACCGGATCGTGTTCGTGGCGGCGGATCTCCTGCCGTACCACGTCGATCCGCCGTACACGATCGTGTGCGCCAACCTGCCCTACGTGCCGAGCGGCGAGATCGCCGGCCTCGCGCGGGAGCTCTCGTTCGAGCCCGCGCTGGCGCTCGACGGCGGCCCTGACGGCCTGGACGTCGTGCGCCGGCTGCTCGACGCGCTGCCGCGGACGCTCGCCCCGGACGGCGTCGCGTTCCTCGAGATCGGGGCGGGGCACGGCGAGGCCATCGCGACCGAGGTCACTGCGCGGCTCCCCGGCTGGCGCTGCCGCGTGACGAACGACCTCGCGGGGCTGCCGCGGCTGGCCCGCGTCGAACCGGGCTCGGACTGACCGTCCGTGGAGGACCACCGACCCGCGTCACGGCCCGCGCCGGAGCTGCCGATCCGGCTGCTCGCGCTCGACATCGACGGGACCATCGTCGGCCACGACTTCCTGATCTCGGACCGGACCGTCGCCGCGATCCAGGGCGCCGTCGAGCGCGGCGTGCGGGTCTCGCTCGCGACCGGGCGGATGCCCTCGTCGGCGGTCGTGTACGCGAACCGGCTGGGGCTGACCGAGCCGATCATCGGCCACCAGGGCGCCCTCGTCCGGGCCATGCCCGTCCGGCGCGAGGTGGTCACCGAGGCCGCGCCCGGCGTCCGCGGCAAGGTGGGGCGGATCCTCCACCACGAGCCGATGGACCCGGCGGTCGTCCGGGAGGCGATCGAGTGGTGCCGCGCCAACGGCCTCGACCCGCACGTGAACGACCGCGAGGAGCTCGTCGTGTGGCAGGACGACCCCTCGTTCGAGGACTACTCGACGTATCTCGGCTCGGGCGCCGAGCTCGTGCCGGACCTCGTCGAGCGCGATCCGGCGGCCGATGACGAAGGTGATCTCGGTGGGCGAGCCGCCGCTGCCGACGTCGCTCTACCGGGTCGCCCAGGCGCACTTCGCGGGCCGCGCCGACGCGACGCTGTCGCACCCGCGCTTCCTCGAGTTCGTCGCGCCCGGCGTGTCGAAGGGCCGGGCGGTCGCCTGGCTGGCGCACCGGGCCGGGATCCCGCTGAGCCAGGTGATGACGATCGGTGACGCGTACAACGACCTCGAGATGATCTCCGATGCGGGGCACGGGGCGGCGATGGCGTCCGCGCCGCCGGAGGTCCGCCTCGCGGCCCGCTACATCGCGGCGCCGGTCGAGGAGGACGGCAGCGCGGCGCTCATCGAGCAGCTGGTCCTCGCGGACGCCGGCCGAGGCCGCCGCGAACGCCGAGCGACTGGCGTCCGAGGCGGCCTCCATCCAGGAGCGGTTGCGGGAGGCGCTTCCCGCGGGGTGACACCTCCTCGCCTCCGTGGTGCGCCGGACCGGATCAGGGGCTTCCCGCGCCGCGTCCGGGCCGCTAGCATCCGGCGACTGGGGAGAGATCGACGAGGGAGGGTTGGGGTGCGCGCTCGCACTGCTCGAATGCGGGCCTTGGTGGCCGCGGCGTGCCTGGTCACGGGTCTGGTCTGGACGGCCCCTGCCGCGGCTCCGGCCCTGGCGGCCTCGACGATCAACGTGCCGGCCGACTACGCCACGCTCCAGGCGGCGATCGACGCGGCCGCGGCCGGCGACACGATCAAGGTCGCCGCGGGGACCTACGCGGGTCACGCCACGGTCGACAAGACCCTCACGATCGAGAGCACCACCGGCGCCGCTGGCGACGACACTTGACGGCGTCAGGCGGACGGGTTCGCCGATCATCGCGGCGGTCCTCGACCGCCGGCGAGAAGCCTCACGGTTCGCGGACTCCACTTCTCCGTGGCCAGGCATCCATCGACGACCTCGGTGGCGCGCTGAAGCTCACCGGTGCGGGCGGCGCCGTCGGTCGCCGACAGCGACTTCGAGTAGCAACAGCGCCCCCGACGCCGGCGGCGCCATCTACTCCTAGCTCAGCGGCACGCTCACGATCGAGCGCAACACGTTCGTGCCAGAACAGCGCCGAACGAGGGCGGCGCGATCTGGATGAGCCGACCCGGCCGCAACGACGTCGATCGACAGCAACGTGTTCCTCTACAACTCGGCCTACGACAACTTCGGCGCCGTCGATCTACTGGGGCTCGAATGCGGCGACCAACGGCCCGCTGATCCGGTCCAACACGATCATGGGCCGGTACCAGTACGCAGGGTTAGGAGATCGCGGCGTCGGGCGCCGCTCGACGGCTCCGTGATCCGCAACAACATCGTCGTCGGCAACAGCAGCGTCGCCGGCATCTTCTGCTACGGCGACGACCTCCACTGAGCCCACGTTCGCGACGAACGACGTCTGGAACACCGGCACCGGCGGGCGGTATGGCGGCAACTGCAGCATCGGCGACGCGCCGACGGATCTCAACATCGATCCAGTGTTCGCTGACCCGGTCTGGGACGACGTCCACCTCCGCGCCGACTCCCCGCTCATCGATGCGGGAACGGCTGACGCAGGCGTCACCACGGACATCGATGGCGACTCGCGGCCGTTCGACGGCGACGAGAGCGGGGGCGCGCAGATCGACATCGGCGCCGACGAGTCGACGGACCCGTTGCTGATCACGCCCGGGCTCGCTGTGGTTCCAGTCCACGGACATCGGCTGGACGAAGGACCTCGTCCTGACGCTGCAGCAACGTCGGCGCTGACAGCATCACGATCACCGACGCGGCGATCAGCGGTGCGGCAGCGGCTCAGTTCAACGAGGTCGATGACGCCTGCGCTGCTGAGCTGTTGTCCGTCGACGAGTCGTGCACCGTCACGCTCCGCTTCACCCCGACCATCGCCGGCGTCGCGGAGGCAGTCCTGACGATCACTGGGCCGGGCGACGTCGGCACCCACGTGCTGCACTTGACCGGTGACGGGCTGGACCCCGTCTACCTCGATACCGACCCGTTCCCCGACACGATCGTGGGCGCGACGTCCACGGGGACCCTGAGCATCCTCGAACCAGAGCGCAACACACGCGATCACGCTGACTGGGCTGCAGCCTGACGGGCGACAACCCCTCTGACTTCGCCTTCACGAGCCAGGCATGTGTCGGCACGCCGATCCCCGCCGGCGGCACGTGCGACGTGCCGATGTCGTTCATGCCCCATGCGCCGGAGACCGCGCTGCGCAGGCGGTCGCTGACCTTCGCGGCGCCCGTCGGCGAGCGGCAGATCTTCGTGGGCGGGAAGGGCGTCGCGCCGACGACCCCCGTGACCTGGGCGACACCGACGAAGCCGGGCAGCTCCTACGCCTGGAACTTCGGCAACGCCCTCGCGCGCACGGTTCGCGACGGCAGCCAGCGGCTGCACCAGGCCTACGCCACCGATCGCATCAGCGGCACGTGGGCGAAGGACTCCGGCCCGTACGCCGGCATCTACTACACGCGGAGCACCACGGGCTCCACCTGGACGACGCCGAGGCGGATCACGTCGACCAGCAGGCACGTCGTCCGGTTCGGGCTCGCGGCCGCGGGGTCACGCGTCTACGCGGCCTACGTGACCCAGACGAAGATCGTGAACTACTCCGGCTCGGCGCCGCGGGTGCTGTACGTCCGGGTCAACACGAACCACGGCCATGGTGACTACTGGAAGAGCTCCGTCCGGCTGACGGGCACGACCGGGCGCGTCGACTTCCCGACCGTGGCGGCGTCCGGCACGGACGTCCACATCGCGTTCACGAACGCGAACAACGGCGACATCATCGTCGCGACGTCCAAGGATCGTGGCGTGACGTGGGTCAAGCGCACGGTCGGCACGACGACCTTCAACACCACGTCGGGCCGCGCCGGCCTGCCGTCGGTCGCCGTGAGCGGCTCGACGGTCGCCGTCACGTGGATCGCCGATGGCGACGGCGCCCTGCGGACCCGCGTCTCGACGGACCGGGGCTCGACGTGGGGCGGCACCGAGGAGCACACCACCTTCTCGAGCGGGGAGTTCCAGACCGCCGTGCTCGGGTCGCGCGTGGGCGTGGCGTGGACGGCCGAGGACGGCGTGTTCACCCGGATCCGCACCAGCGGCACGTGGGCGGACACCCGGCACGCGGCTCCGCCGCGAACTTCGCGGCGTACTCGCCGGCGATCGCCCTGTCGTCGACGAGCCGCGTCGCGATCTCGTGGGCGGAGGAGACGGCGACGACGAACTGGATTGCCCTCAAGTACGCGGAGTCCACGAACGACGGCGTTGCCTGGTACCGGCCGCAGACGATCGCCTCGACGTCGACCTCGACCCGCCGGGCGAACGACTACCCGTCGATCGTGTGGCCGACCACCGGGACACGCTACGTGTCGTGGAACGGGTGGACGAGCGGCACCAACAGCTACCGGCTCTACCTGCGCAAGGGGACCGGGACCCCGGCCGGGCTGGCCGAGGTCGCGCCGATCGCGTCGATCGCGTCGCTCTCCGGCGGTGCGGTCAGGCCGGCTTCGGTCCTCCGGGTGCCGAAGGCCGACGGCACGCGCCCGAGGTAGGTCAGCGCCCCTGCGTGGAGCCCTGCTGCTCGCGGGGCATGAACACCGGGACCGGTCCGGGCAGCCCGATCAGCTGCCCGACCGTGACCAGCGTGTAGCCGCGCTCCCGGAGCGAGTCGATGATCCGGGGCAGGGCCTTCACGGTGTTCGCCTTGTCGGTGTGCATGAGGATGATCGAGCCGCGGGTCGCATCCAGCGTCGAGCGGTAGACGGTGCGCGGCCGGCGGCCGGTCCAGTCGCGGGTGTCGACGTCCCACATCACGACCGCCTTCATCCCGGACTCGCGCGCGACGCGCATGAGCGTCCTGTCGAGCGCGCCGCCGGGCGGCCGCAGGACGGGGAACAGCGGCATCCGGATGATCCGCTCGATCAGGCGGGTCGAGCGCTGGATGTCGGCCGCGGCCTGCTTCGCCGACATCTTCGCGAGGTTGCCGTGGTTCCAGCTGTGGTTCGCGATCGGGAAGCCGGCCGCCGCGATCGAGCGCCAGGTCTTCGGGTGGCGGGCGACCGCCCTGGCGACCGGGAAGAACGTGGCCGGCGCCTGCTTCGCCTTGAGGATCTTCACGACGTCCTGGACGCCGTCCAGGTTCCAGCCGTCATCGAACGTCAGCGCGACGACCTTGGCCGTCCGGGGCCCGTGATCCCAGGCCTGGAACCGGTCCGCGGCGGTGACCGGGGGCCGGGTGGTGGTGCCGGTGGAGGTGGCCGGTCGCGGCGTCGGCGTCGGCGCGGGCGCCTGGCCGCCGGATGTCCGGGCGTCGCTGCCGGGCTTGGCACGACCGCCTCGGGTGACGCCGATGGCGTGGCCGAGCCGATCGGCCCGTCGAGGACCGCGGCCCCGCCGTCGTGCATCACGTTGGTCCCGACCAATGCCGCGGCCAGCACGACGGACACGGCGAGCGGACGGATGGCCATCGGTGTGACGGGCTACCTGCTGGACCGGGGGACCGGTGGTCGGGGAGGTGACGGGCTGCCTAGCGTGCACGGGCTTCTGGGGTCGGTCAAGCGCTCGACGACGTACGTCCGTCCGCCCTCGTCCGCCGATCCCATGGGACAATGGTCCGTGCCAGCCCGCGTCCCACAGGAGGTCTCCGCCGTGTCCGTCGCCGCCGTCCCGTCCGCCGCGTGGGCGTCGATCGCGGAGGTCGATCCCGAGCTGTGGGGCGCGATGGAGGCCGAGCGCCATCGCCAGACCGACAAGATCGAGCTGATCGCCAGCGAGAACTACACCTACGCCGCGGTGAACGAGGCGCAGGGCTCGTGGCTGACCAACAAGTACGCCGAGGGCCTGCCCGGCAAGCGCTACTACGGCGGCTGCGAGCACGTCGACGTCGTCGAGAACCTCGCGCGCGAGCGCGCGCTCCGGCTGTTCCCGGGCTCGGACCACGTCAACGTCCAGCCCCACTCGGGCGCGCAGGCCAACATGGCGGCCTACTTCTCGGTCCTCAAGCCCGGCGACCGGATCCTGGGCATGAACCTCGCCCACGGCGGGCACCTCACCCACGGGTCGCCGGTCAACTTCAGCGGGCGGCTGTACGAGGTCCACGCGTACGGCGTGACCCGCGAGACCGAGACGATCGACTACGACGCCCTCGAGCGCCAGGCGGCGGAGGTCCGGCCCAAGCTGCTGGTCGCGGGCGCGAGCGCGTACCCGCGCACGTGGGACTTCGAGCGGATGGCGGCCATCGCGCACGGCGTCGGGGCGCTGCTGTTCGTCGACATGGCGCACGTCGCCGGGCTCGTCGCGGCGGGCCTCCACCCGAGCCCGTTCCCGCACGCCGACCTCGTGACGACGACCACCCACAAGACGCTCCGCGGGCCGCGTGGCGGTCTCGTGTTCGCGCGCGCGGACCTGCCGGCGGGCGTCGACCGGGCGGACTACCCGGCGCTCGGCAAGGGGACGCTCGCCCAGGCGATGGACAAGAGCGTGTTCCCGGGCGTCCAGGGCGGCCCGCTCATGCACGTCATCGCGGCCAAGGCGGTCGCGCTCGAGCTCGCCTTCGCCGAGGACTTCCGGCGCGACCAGGCGCGGACGATCGAGAACGCCGTCGTGCTCGCGCAGACGGTCGCCGATGCAGGCGCGCGCCTGGTCAGCGGCGGCACGGACAACCACCTCGCGCTCGTGGACCTCACCCCGCTGGGCGTCACCGGCCGCGACGCCGAGGCGCTCCTCGACGACGTCGGCATCACGGTCAACAAGAACGCCATCCCGTTCGACGAGAACCCGCCCAACGTCGCGAGCGGCATCCGGATCGGCACGCCCGCCACGACGACGCGCGGCTTCGGCCCGGACGAGATGCGCCAGGTCGGCCGGATGATCGTCGAGGCGATCCGGGAGCGCGACGACGCCGCCGTCCACGACCGCATCCGCGCCGAGGTCCGGGAGCTCGTCGCGGGCTTCCCGGTGCCGGGGTTGCCGCGGGATCGCGCCTGACCCGTGCGGCTCATCCCGACGTTCGGTGAGGTGCTGCCGCTCCTCATCGTGACGTTCGCGGCGGCGATGATCATCGCCGTCGGGCTGACGCCCCTCATCCGGCGGACGATGGTCCGCATCGACGCGATCGACACGCCGGACGAGCGCCGGGTCAACAAGTCGCCGCTGCCCCGGGGCGGCGGGATCGCCGTCGCCTTCTCGTTCCTCGTCGTCGCGGTCGGCGTGATCGTGATCAACGACCGGCTGGAGCTGGTCGTTGTCCCGTTCACGATCTCGGCCCCGGAGGTCGCCGCGCTCCTCGCCGGCGGCGCGCTCGCGACGGTCATCGGCTTCCTCGACGACTACTACCAGCTGCGGGCCCGCTGGCAGCTGCTGGGCCAGCTGGGCGTGGCGCTGCTCGCGGTCGCGGCCGGGATCACGATCACGTACCTCAACAACCCGTTCGGCGCCGGGACGATCCCGCTCGAGGGGGCGTTCGCGACCGGGTTCACCATGCTGTGGATCGTCGGAATGATCAACAGCATCAACTTCATCGACGGGCTCGATGGGCTGTCGACCGGGATCGCGCTCATCGCCGCGCTGACCCTGGGGCTGATCTCGCTCACCGTCACGGTCTCGCAGCCGTTCATCGCGGTGCTTGTGCTTCGCGCTGGCAGGGGCGCTGCTCGGGTTCCTGCGCTGGAACTTCCACCCGGCCACGATCTTCATCGGCACGAGCGGCGTGATGTTCGTCGGCTACACGCTCGCGGTGCTCGCGATCCTCGGCACCGCGAAGGTGGCCGTGGCGCTGCTCGTCCTGGGCGTCCCGATCATCGACACGTTCTGGATCATCGTCCGGCGGCTGGTCAACGGCCGGTCGCCGTTCACGCCGGACCGCGGCCACATCCACCACCGGCTGCTCGACCTCGGCCTGTCCCACGGGCAGACGGTCCTCGTCATCTACGCGATCTGCGTCGCGCTCGCGCTGCTGTCGTTCCTGCTGTCGGGGACCGGGCAGCTGTACGCGTTCATGGGCCTCGCCCTCGCGTTCGGGCTCGCGCTGTTCCTGTTCACGCGCGACGAGACCGTCGACGCCCTCGAGGCCGAGACGTACGAGGCCATGCACCCCGGGGCGCCGGACGCCGCGCTGGCCGGCGCGGAGCCGCAGGACGACCGCTCCGCGTAGCTACGCCGGGGACCGTAGCGGCCCCGTTCGGGCCCTCGTCGGAGAAGCGTTGCGACGCCCGGACGAATAGGACGTTCGTACGGGGTGCCCACCGGACCTCCGGTGCTAGCATCCACGCCTCTGGTGCGTCCGCGCCACGGTTGAGGGTCCATGCCCGGTTTCCTCCCGCTCCTGCTGATCGCGATCATCGTCATCGTGGCGATCGCGATCGTCGTGTTCCTCCGGCGTCGTCGCCGCGAGGCGCAGGAAGCCGCCATCGTCGCCGCCGCCACGCCCGTCCCGGAGCTGTCCGAGGACGACATCGCGTGGCGCATCGGCGTGGCCGGCGTGGACCGGCCCGAGGGCGATGCCGCGGCGGAGGGATTCGCGGCCGCCGAGGCCGCCGCCTTCTACGCCGCCTACGCGGGCGACCATGAGACCGGCGCGGCCGGGGAGGCCCCCGTGCGCGCCGCCCGTGGCCCCGGTCCCCGTCGCGGCCGCGGTCGCCGGCACGACCCGGCCCCGCGCGACTGCCGCCGCGCCGCTCCCGAACCGCTGGCGCCTGTGGCGCGACAGCGCCGCCGTCCTGCTCGTCGTGGTCCTGGCGGTCCTCGCCGTCACGGTGTTCCTCCCGGGCACCAACCAGAACGTCGATCCGAGCCAGTCACCGAACGAGGTCGCGGTGGTCGTCTCCCCGTCGCCGACGGAGTCGCCCACGCTGCGGCTCCGGCGCACGCCCGCAGCCGACGCCCACCCTCACGCTCGCGCCCGTCGTCGCCCCGACGCCGCCGCCGACCCCCTCGCCGACGCCGAAGCCCACGCCCAAGCGGACGCCTCGACCCACGCCTCGCCCGACCGCCCGGCCTGCCCAGGCGACCCCCAAGCCCACGCCGAAGCCGACCCCCAAGCCCACGCCCAAGCCGACGCCGAAGCCGACCCCGAAGCCCACGCCCAAGCCGACCCCGACGCCGGATCCGGAGCCGGTCGCGGTTGCGTCCGCGAGCTGCGCCGGCGGCAACACGATCCAGTTCAGCGGTGGCGGCTCGTCCCACGCGACCGGACTACACCTGGGACTTCGACGACGGGGCCGGCTCGAACGCGGCGAATCCGGAACACACCTACGATGCGGACGGCAGCTACACGGCCATCCTCACCGTGTCAGGCCCCGGCGGCCAGGACACCGACTCCGTGAGCGTGTCCGTCCCTTGTTCCTAGGAGCCGATTCCCGATGCGTCGCCCGCTGACTGCCCTGCTCGCCGCGCTGATGGTCGCGGGCATGCTGCCGCTCACCGCGTTCGCCGGCGTCCCGACGCCGGACGACACGTCGGCCACGACCGACGAGGACACGGCGGTCGGCATCGTGCTCACGGCGACCGACGACTCGGGCGCCGACGTGACCGACTTCACGCCGTCCGATCCCACCGCACGGTGACCTGGTCTCGCAGGGTCGATCGACTGCAACCTGCCGACCGAGAACGAGTGCGCCGAGGAGTTCACCTACACGCCCGACGACGACTACAACGGGTCGGACGGCTTCACGTTCACGGCGACCTCCGACGGCAGCCAGTCGGTCGTCCGCGACGGTCTCGATCACGGTCGATGCGGTCAACGACGACCCGAGCTTCACGGTCGGCGGGGACGTGACCGTGAGCGAGGACAGCGGGTCCTACAGCGACAGCACGTTCATCACCGATGGCAGCCCCGGTCCTTCCGACGAGTCCGGACAGGACGCTCACCTACACCGTCGAGGCGGACAACACCGCGCTGTTCGTCTCGCAGCCGGCGATCTCGCCCGTCGGCGGCCTGACGTTCACCCCTGCGACGGACGCCCACGGGTCGACGTCGTCTCGGTCACGCTCGACGACAGCGCGGGCGAGCCGGTCGCGACCGCAGAACTTCGACATCACGATCACCAGCGCCAACGACGCGCCGTCGTTCACCAAGGGCCCCAACGTCATCGCGCCCAACGCCGGCGAGACGGCCCGGTCCGGGTGGGCGACCAACATCACGGACGGCGGCGGCGAGTCCGACACCTGGCCTTCGTCCTGGTGGCGGCCAACCCGGCCCTGTTCTCTGATGGTCCGGCGGTCAGCGCCTCGACCGGCGACCTCACGTTCACGCCGAGCGGCACGGAGGGATCGACCTCGGTGCAGGTCACCCTGGGTGACGACGGCGAGCCGGCCGAGGAGTCGCCCTCCAGACGTTCACGATCACCATCCTCGACGGCCCCGTTGCCGACCCGCAGAACGTCACGGTGGCCGAGGACTCGCCGGGCGAGGAGATCACGCTCACCGGCTCCGACCCGGAGGACGAGCCGCTGACGTTCGACGTCGCGACGCAGCCGCTCCACGGGACGCTGAGCGGCACCGAGCCCGATCTCACCTACACGCCGGACGCGAACTTCTTCGGGACCGACACGTTCACCTACACCGCGACCGACGGGACCGACACCTCGCCCGCGGCGACCGTGACGATCACGGTCACGTCGGGCAACAACGACCCGGTGCTCGCCAAGAACGACGCGGCGGCCGTCAAGGCGACGGTCACGACCGTGCTCAACCCGCTGGCGAACGACTCCGGCGGCGCCGGCGAGACGCTGGCCGGCGTGACCATCACGGCGGTCACCAAGCCGGCCAAGGGCTCCGCCACGATCACCCACGGCGGCACGCGCGTGACCTACGACCCGGCCTCGTGCACCACCGGCGGTGACGTGTTCTCGTACACGATCAGCGACGGCTCGTCGACGAGCACCAAGAGCGTCGCGGTGACGATCAACCGGCCGGGCCAGGGCGGCAACTCCACGAGCCCGCTGACCGATACGCCCGAGACGAAGTTCGTCACCAACAGCACGATGGGCACCACGATCCCGCTGCGGGTCACCTGGTGCGGCGTGACGACGAGCGCGACCTCGGTCCGCTCGCACAGGGTCCAGCAGAGCACGAACAGCGGCTCGACCTACCCGACGACGCTGTTCAGCGCCACGACCGGCAAGAGCACGACGCGCAGCGTCTCGAAGGACCAGGACTACCGCTGGCGCGTCCGGACCGTGGACACGGCCGGCCGGACCGGCTCGTACCGCAGCTCGCTGGTCTCGATCGTCCGGCGCTACCAGGACAACTCGAGCCGGATCACGTACTCGACCGGCTGGGGCACCTCGTCGGCCGGCAGCCCGTCCGGTGGCACCGAGAAGTTCACCAAGACCGCCGGCAAGACGGCGTCGATCACGGTGACCAACGTCCGCGCGTTCGCGATCGTCGGTCCCAAGTCGTCGACCCGCGGCAGCTTCAAGGTCTACGTGGACAACGCGCTCGTCGCGACGGTGAGCGAGACGGCGAGCTCGACGGTCTACCGCCGCATCCTCTACTGGAAGGCGCTCACGAGCGGGAGCGGCGTCAGCCACACGATCCGGATCGAGTCCTCCTCGTCCGCCCGGGTCGACCTCGACGCGATCCTGACCCTCGCCGCGCAGTAGGCCGCGTCGCGCTAAGCCGGCGTCGCGTCCGCTCCCGGCGAACACATCCGGCTCCAGGGTCGCGACGCGCCGGTCGCCGACATCGACCGTTCGCCGTGAGCGAGCGCGGGACGTGGTGGCCGCAGCGTTCCGAGCCCTTGGGAGCCGGAGCGTTCACTGGCGGCGAACGAGCGCTCCCGCTGATGCGCCGGCCAGAGCACATGGCGTGCGCCGCACGCAGGAATCTCGGAGCCGTTCGCGCGCAACCGTGCGCCGGGCGCACGGCCGCGACCGATGCCGCGCGCTTCGGGACCCGACGATGGGTGACGTTGTCATGCGCCCGACGCACGATCCGGACGGCGACGGCCGGGAATCGTGCGCCGCGCGCACGCACGGCGAGCGCACGCCGATCGGCCGAAACGACCGGAACTCGCCGTTTCTGAACCGCAACCCCCTCTGCTATCATTCCGGCGCGGTGACAGGTCGCCCATGAACACCGGTTTCGGAGCCCACCTCGCACTCTTCTCCGAGATCGGGATGGTGCTCCTGGTGACGACCCTCGCCGGTGTGGCGGCGGGCTACTGGGTGGACCAGGAGCTCGGGACCCAGCCACTCTTCGTCCTCGTCGGCTTTCTCGCCGGCGCCGGGATCGGAGGGTTCGGGATCTACCGCCTGGTGACACGGTTCCTGAAGCGGTTCGACTGACCGGCCACGGAACGGGCACGGACGATGCGTGGCCGAGGCCGCGCCGCTGCTTGGAGGAAACGTGACGAGCGTCACCGGGATCGGAGCGCCGAGCCGATGAGCCGCCGCAACAAGATCCTGCGCTGATCGCGGTGATCGTCGTCATCGACGTGATCGCGTTCTTCGTCGTCCCGCCGTTCGACCCCATCGAGGGCGCCGACGCCGAGTGCGTCTACCCGATCTGCTTCATCAACGGCAACCTCGAGCTGCCGGCCCCGCACGCGATCTTCCCCGTCGGGCACCACACGCCGCCCGGCCTCGTCGTGTGGGACGTCAGCATCTCGAACACGCTGCTCACGCTGTGGATCGTCGCGGTGGCCGTGCTCGTCCTGTTCTGGTTCATGACCCGCCGGCCGACGGCGGTCCCGGGTCGCCGCCAGAACGTCGCCGAGTGGGCGTTCGAGTCGCTCGAGTCGTTCGCGATGTCCCTCGGCGGGCCCGGCGCCAAGCCGTACGTCCCGCTGTTCGTCGCCTTCTTCCTGCTCATCCTGTTCTCGAACTGGTCGGGCCTCATCCCCGGCGTCGGCCGCGTGATCTGGTTCCGCGCCCCCACCAGCGACGTCAACGTCACGATCGGCCTCGCGCTGTGCGCGTGGTTCTTCTTCCAGATCCAGGGCTTCAAGCACCTCGGCCTCGGCTACGCGGCCAAGTTCTTCCCGCTCGGGGAGTTCCGGAAGGGGATCGGGGCGGGGCTTATCGCCCTGTTCGTGGGCCTCGTGGAGCTCCTCCTGGAGTTCGTGAAGCCCGTCACGCTGTCGATGCGACTCTTCGGCAACATCTACGGCGGCGAGGTGGCGCTCGGCGTCCTGACCGCGCTGACCGTCGCCCTCATCCCCCTCGCGATGTACGCCCTCGAGGTCATGCTGAACCTCGTCCAGGCGCTCATCTTCAGCACCCTGACGCTCATGTTCACCCTCGCTGCGATCGAGCACCACGGGGACGAGCACGACAAATCGGCCGAGCCGACGGGGACGCCCATGGATCCCGCGGTCATCGCCGGGGCCCACTGACCACCACACAGGCACCAGCAACCCGGCCAACCACCGGGTCAAACGGAGGGTTTCTCGCAATGGAACTCGGACCTCTCGGCGCCGGCATCGCCGCCCTCGGCGTTCTCGGCCCCGGCATCGGCATCGGCATCCTCGCCGGCATGTCGAGCGCGGCGATCGGCCGCAATCCCGACGCGGCGGGCCAGATCCGCGGCCTCGCGATCATTCTCGCGGCGTTCGCCGAGGGCCTCGGCGTGCTCGCGATCGTCGTCGGCCTGCTCGCGATCTTCGCCGGCTGATCCCGGACCGTGGACATCCTCAGCCTCGTCCGTGATGGCGTAGGCCAGGTCGTCGCATTCGCAGCCGAGAACGAGGGCGCGGAGGCCGCGGCCGAGCCGTTCCAGATCAACCTGTTCTGGATCATCGTCGCCGCCGGCACCTTCGTCCTGTTCTTCTTCCTCATCCGGGAGTTCGCGCTCGAAGGACTGCAGACGACCCTCGAGGATCGCCGGCTCAAGATCGAGCAGGGCCTCAAGGACGCCGAGCAGGCCCGTCGCGACCGGGAGTCCGCCGAGCAGGAACGGCTCGCCGCCCTGCAGGAGGCCCGTCGCGAGGCCAACGAGATCATCAACCGCGCCCAGAAGGTGGCCGCGGAGACGCGTGAGCAGGACATCGCTGCGACCCGCGCCGAGCTGGACCGGATGCGCGAGCGCGCGACGGCCGAGATCGACGCGGAGAAGCAGCGCGCGATCGCCGAGCTGCGCGGGGAGGTCGCCGACCTTGCCCTCGCCGCCGCCGGTCGCGTGGTCGGCGAGTCGATGACGGGTGACCGCCAGCGCAAGCTCGTCGACGACTTCCTGCGCGAGTCCGGGCAGGCAGGGTCCACCTCCTGATGGCCCGTCGCGTCGCCGCCGCCCGCCGCTACGCCGAGGCCGCCTTCCAGGTGGCCGAGGCCGACGGCACCCTCGATCGCTGGCAGGCGGACCTCGCCACGGCGGCCGAGATCCTGGGCCGGCCCGACGTCGCGCCCACCGTGGGCAGTCCCGCCGTGCCGCTCGCGCAGCGGCAGGGCATCGTCCAGCAGCTGCTGGGTCCGCGGATCTCACCGCAGGCCCTGCGGCTGGTCAGCCTCCTCGTCGAGCGCGGCACGGTCGATCGGCCTGCCTTCGGTCAGCGAGAACTACAACCGCCTGCTCAACGCCCACCGCGGTGTGGTGGAGGCCACGGTCACCAGTGCCGTGCCGCTCACCGCGGACGAGACCGCCGCGATCCGGAGCCGGGTCGAGGCGATGGCCGGTTCGGCCGTCGAGCTCCGCACGGAGGTCAATCCAGACCTCATCGGCGGACTGACGATCCAGATCCGAGACCGGCTCCTCGATGCCTCGATCCGTGGCCGCCTCGAGCGGCTGCGGGACCAGCTTCACGCGGGGGGTCGCCTCCGCTAGCCCCCGCCCGCGGTGCCGGCCGGTCTCACCCCGACCGCCTGGACCCGCCGGGAGCCTGCGAACGCCCGAACGGAGACGCCATGGCCATCCGGTCAGACGAGATCATCAGCATCATCAAGAGCCAGATCGAAGGCTTCGACGGCTCGACCGAGACCCGCTCGGTCGGCACCGTGGTCGAGGTCGGCGACGGCATCGCGCAGATCTACGGTCTCGACGCCGCGCTGGCGTCCGAGCTGCTCGAGTTCCCCAACGGGGTGATGGGCATGGCCCTCAACCTCGAGGAGGAGACGGTCGGCGCGGTCATCCTCGGCGACGCCTCGGCGATCAAGGAGGGCGACCAGGTCCGGACCACCGGCAGCGTGGTCGAGGTCCCCGTCGGCCAGGCGCTGCTCGGCCGCGTCGTCGACCCGCTGGGCAACCCGCTCGACGGCAAGGGCGACATCCCGCGCACGAAGACCCGCCCGGTCGAGCGCATCGCCCCCGGCGTCATCACGCGCAAGTCGGTCGACACGCCGGTCCAGACCGGCATCAAGGCCGTCGACGCCCTGATCCCGATCGGCCGCGGCCAGCGCGAGCTGATCATCGGCGACCGCCAGACGGGCAAGACCGCGATCGCGATCGACACGATCATCAACCAGAAGGACGGCGACCTCGTCTGCATCTACGTCGCGATCGGCCAGAAGCTGTCGACCGTGGCGCAGACCGTCGCGACGCTCGAGAAGTACGGCGCGATGGAGCACACCATCGTCGTCGTCGCGGGCGCCGAGGACCCGGCTCCGCTCCAGTACCTCGCCCCCTACGCCGGCGTCGCGATGGGCGAGGAGGTCATGGAGGTCGGGGTCGAGGTCGACGGGCGGACGATCAAGGACGCCCTGTGCGTCTACGACGACCTGTCGAAGCACGCGTGGGCGTATCGCGAGATGTCGCTCCTCCTCCGCCGGCCCCCCGGCCGCGAGGCGTACCCGGGCGACGTGTTCTACCTCCACAGCCGGCTCCTCGAGCGCGCCGCGCGCATGAGCGACGAGAACGGCGGCGGCTCGCTGACGGCGCTGCCGATCGTCGAGACCCAGGCGAACGACGTCTCGGCCTACATCCCGACCAACGTGATCTCGATCACGGACGGCCAGATCTTCCTCGAGACCGACCTGTTCAACGCCGGCCAGCGGCCCGCCATGAACATCGGCATCTCGGTCTCGCGCGTCGGTTCCGCCGCGCAGACGAAGGCGATGAAGTCCGTCGCCGCGCCGCTCAAGCTCGACCTCGCCCAGTACCGCTCGCTGGCCGCGTTCGCGCAGTTCGCGGGCGACCTGGACAAGGCGACCCGCGACCAGCTCAACCGTGGCGAGAAGCTGTCGGAGATCACGAAGCAGCCGCAGTACCAGCCGCTGCCGGTCGAGAAGCAGGTCGCGATCCTCGTCGCGGCGACGTCGGGCAAGCTCGACGACGTCCCGACGCCGCGCGTCAAGGAGTTCGAGACGCAGCTCTACCGGTTCCTCGAGACCGAGCGGCCGGAGATCCTCCAGCAGCTCGGCGAGACGAAGGCCCTGGCCGGCGATCTCCGCGAGGCGCTGGACACGGCGATCGACGACTTCCGCCAGTCGTTCCTGGCGTAGGGATCGAGCAGCGTGGCGAGTCAGCGGGAGATCCGGCGCCGGATCGGTTCGGCCCGGAACATCAAGCAGATCACGAGGGCGATGCAGTTCGTCGCGGCGTCGAAGCTGCGACGGGCGCAGGAGTCCACCCTCGCCGCGCGCCCGTATCGCGAGAAGCTCGACGAGGTCATCGCCGACCTCGCCGCGGTCCTCGGCGACGACGAGCATCCGCTGCTCGCGGAGCGCGATCTCAGCAAGCCGCACAACCGGCTGATCGTGATCATCACCAGCGACCGCGGCCTCGCCGGGGCGCTGAACACGAACACGGTCCGCTTCGTCGCCCGCGAGATCACCGAGCACCCCGGCGACCTCAAGGTCGCGACGGTCGGGCGCAAGGGTCGCGACGCCATGCGCCGCGCCCGGGTGCCGATCGCCGCCCACTTCGAGGGCTTCGGGGACCGGCCGTCGTTCGCCGACGTGCTGCCGCTCGCGCGCCTCGTCACCGATGACTTCGTGGCCGGCACGTACGACCGCGTCGACGTCGTCTACTCCCGGTTCGTGTCCACGCTCGTCCAGAAGCCCATCGTCGAGCAGCTGCTCCCGGTCGAGGCCTCGGAGGACACCGAGGGCATCCCGGGCCACCAGTTCCTGTTCGAGCCCAACCCCGCGGACTTCCTGCGGGCCCTCCTGCCGCGCTACGTCGCGACCCGCCTGTTCCAGGCGGTGCTCGAGTCGAAGGCGAGCGAGGAGAGCTCCCGGATGGTCGCGATGAAGAACGCCACCGAGAACGCCCAGGAGCTCATCGAGGACCTGACGCTCTCGTACAACAAGGTCCGACAGGCCAACATCACTCGCGAGATGGTCGAGATCGCGAGCGGCGCCCAGGCCCGCTAGCCGGCGCAGAAGGAGGCACCACCAACATGGCGACCGCCGCCCCTGCCGCGACCGGCCGGGTCATCCAGATCACCGGCCCCGTCGTGGACATCGAGTTCCCCGCGGGCCAGCTGCCCACGATCCTCAACGCCGTCGAGATCATCCGCGACGGCCAGGAGCCGCTGACCTGCGAGGTCCAGCAGCACCTCGGCAACAACTGGGTCCGGGCCGTCGCCATGACGACGACCGACGGCCTCGCCCGCGGCACGGCCGTGCGCGACACCGGCGCCCCGATCACCGTCCCCGTCGGCGAGGTCACCCTCGGCCGCGTGTTCGACGTGCTCGGCAAGCCGATCGACGGCAAGGGCGCCGTCGAGGCGGTCAAGTCGCTGCCGATCCACCGCGCGCCCCCGGCGTTCGAGGACCAGACCACCGAGATCGAGGTGTTCGAGACCGGCCTCAAGGTCATCGACCTCGTCTGCCCCTTCCGCAAGGGCGGCAAGATCGGGATCTTCGGCGGCGCCGGCGTCGGCAAGACGGTCATCATCCAGGAGCTGATCAACAACGTCGCGAAGGAGCACGCCGGTGTCTCCGTGTTCGCCGGCGTCGGCGAGCGCTCCCGCGAGGGCAACGACCTCATCGCGGAGATGACCGAGTCGGGCGTCATCAAGAGCACGGCCTTCGTGTTCGGCCAGATGAACGAGCCGCCCGGCGCCCGCCAGCGGGTCGGCCTGACCGGCCTGACGATGGCGGAGTACTTCCGCGACGAGGAGGGCCGCGACGTCCTCCTGTTCATCGACAACATCTTCCGGTTCACCCAGGCGGGCTCCGAGGTCTCGGCGCTGCTCGGCCGGATGCCGTCCGCGGTCGGCTACCAGCCGAACCTCGCGACCGAGATGGCCGGCCTCCAGGAGCGGATCACGTCGACCCACAAGGGCTCGATCACGTCCCTCCAGGCGGTGTTCGTCCCCGCGGACGACTACACCGACCCGGCCCCGGCGACGACGTTCGCCCACCTCGACTCGACGATCCGCCTCGAGCGCGCGATCGCGGAGCTGGGCATCTACCCGGCGGTCGATCCGCTCACCTCGACGTCCCGGGTCCTCGACCCGCTCGTCGTGGGCGTCGAGCACTACGACGTGGCGCAGGAGACGAAGCGCGTCCTCCAGCGCTACCGCGACCTCCAGGACATCATCGCGATCCTCGGCATCGACGAGCTGTCCGAGGAGGACAAGGCGACCGTCGCCCGTGCCCGCCGCCTGCAGCGGTTCATGAGCCAGCCGTTCACCGTCGCCGAGGTCTTCACCGGCCGCGCCGGCAAGTACGTGTCGATCAAGGACACGGTCACCTCGTTCAAGGAGATCCTCGAAGGCAAGGCCGACGACCTCCCCGAACAGGCCTTCTTCCTCGCCGGCACCCTCGACGACGTCCGCGAGAACGCCGCCAAGCTGAACGCCTGAGGGTTGTGGTGCTGAATCTCGCCCCGGCTCTCGCCGGCGCGCACTCGGGCCGATTCCAGTCCTGCGGGACTGAGATCGCCCTCGCGCGCGCCGGCTACGCCGAGGGCGGTCCTTTCCTTCCCCCTCCTCATTCCACCGCCGGCGGTGCCCGGGGCCGCGCGCCTCAGGACGCCGGACTCGGGTCGATGAGGATCAGGGTGGAGAGGCAGCGCTGCCCGCAGCGTCGGCGTAGCCGGCGGGAAGGCAGGCGATCTTTGCCCCGCAGGGCATGAATCGGCCGGCCTGCCCGACGGCGAAAGCCGACGCAGAGGAACGAACTGATGCCGCTCCGCCTTGAGATCGTGACGCCGGAGCGGCTGGCGTACGAGGACGACGTCGATATGGTGCTGGTCCCGGGCATCGACGGCGAGATGGGAATCCTGCCGCACCACACGCCGCTGGTCAGCCTGCTCGGCGTCGGGGAGCTGAAGATCCGCAAGGGCGGCAGCGAGGAGAGCTTCGCGATCGCCGGCGGGTTCCTGCAGGTCCGGCCGGACAAGGTCGTCGTCATGGCCGAGACCGCGGACCTCGCGGCCGAGATCGACCTCGAGAAGGCGCAGCAGGCACGGGCCGAGGCCGAGCGCGCGCTCGAGGCGGGCTATGTCGAGGGCGCGGACCTGTCCGCCGCCCGCGCCGAGCTCCAGCGGGCGCTGATCCGCATCCGCGTCGCCGAGCGTCGCCACCGGGAGGGCCCTCGCTCGCGGGGGTGATCGCCCATGGCTGACGCCAGGCCGTTCCACTGGGAGTACGTCCCGGAGGCCCCGCCGCCCGAGGCGTTCCGCATCGACGGCGGCAAGCCGCTGCGCGGCACCGTGACGGTGTCCGGCGCGAAGAACGCCGCCCTGAAGCTGCTCGCGGCCGCGTGCCTCACGGGCGAGCGCTGCCGGTTCGAGAACGTCCCGGAGATCGAGGACGTCCGCGTCATGGCCGACGTCCTGCGGGACCTCGGCGTCGTCGTGGACCACCCGAGCGACGGCGTGTACGAGGTCGCCGCGGGCGACGTCGACTGGCTGTTCGTCCCGCTCGAGGCGGCGGCCAAGATGCGCGCCTCGTTCATCCTCCTCGGCCCGCTCCTGGCCCGGTTCGGGCGCGTGATCATCAGCAACCCGGGCGGCGACCGGATCGGGCGGCGGCCGGTCAACCTCCACGTCGACGCGATGCGGGCGCTGGGGGCGGACATCGAGTACCGCAACGGCTACTACTACGCCCAGGCGCCGGGGCGGCTGCGCGGCGCGGAGGTCAGGCTGCCGCAGGTGACCGTGATGGGCACCGAGAACGCGATGCTCGCGGCGACGCTCGCCGACGGGCACACGGTCATCCGGCCGGCCGCCCAGGAGCCGGAGATCGACGACCTCATCACGTTCCTGTGCGCGATGGGCGCGGACGTCAGGCGGACGTACCCCGACACGATCGAGATCGAGGGCACGCGCCGGCTCCGCGGGGCCTCGCACTCGGTGATGCCCGACCGGATCGAGACCGGCACGTTCCTCGTCGGCGCGGCGGTGACCGGCGGGACGCTGACCCTCGAGAACGCCGCCTGCGACCACGTCACGGCGCTCGTGGAGCTGTTCGACAAGGTCGGCGTGCCGGTGCGCTGCAACGACCGCACGATCGAGATCGACGCGTCCGGGCTGCGGCCCGGCGACCTGCGGGCGCAGGACATCGAGACGGCGCCCTATCCCGGCCTGGCCACCGACCTCCAGCCGCCGACCTGCGTGCTGCTGACCCAGGCGAGCGGGACCTCGCAGGTCCACGAGACGATCTTCGAGGACCGGATCGAGGGGCTCGCCGAGCTGCGCAAGCTGGGGGCACGGATCGACATCCTCGACACCCACCGCGCCGCGATCCACGGCCCGGCGCCGCTCCACGGCGGTGAGGCCACGGTCGGCGACCTGCGGGCCGGCGCCACGCTCATCCTCGCCGCCCTCGCGGCCGACGGGTCGTCGCTCATCCACGGCGCCCACCACGTCCAGCGGGGGTATGAGAACATCGACCGCAAGTTCCAGCAGCTGGGCGCCAGCATCGTCCGCTCGGCCGACACGGCCTGAACCCCGTCCGCCCCATCCCCGCCGCAACGCGTCCGTCACGGCTCGCCGCGCGGCTCCCGGAGTAGCATCCCCTCACTCATGAAGATCGGCATCGACCTCGGCACCGCCAACGTCATCGTCTACGTCAAGGGCAAGGGAATCGTCATCACCGAGCCCTCCGTGGTCGCGGTGGGCGAGGACAACCGGATCGTCGCCGTCGGCGAGGAAGCCCGCGAGATGATCGGGCGCACGCCCGGCAACATCCAGGCGATCCGCCCGAT
Source organism: uncultured Chloroflexia bacterium (assembly GCA_963763075.1). Lineage (GTDB taxonomy): Bacteria > Chloroflexota > Limnocylindria > Limnocylindrales > CSP1-4 > CAIXZV01. The sequence continues at coordinate 55,454 of CAVXNF010000009.1, forward strand.
GAAGGACGGCGTCATCGCGGACTACGTCATCACCGAGGCGATGCTCCGCTTCTTCATCGGCAAGGCGACCAAGGGCCGGATCGGGTTCAGCCGGCCCGAGGTGATGATCTCGGTCCCCGCGGGCGTGACGTCGGTCGAGAAGCGCGCGGTCCGCGACGCGGCGCTCAAGGCCGGGGCCAAGGACGCGTACCTCATCGAGGAGCCGCTGGCGGCCGCGATCGGCGCCAACGTCCCGATCAGCGGCCCGTCCGGGAACATGATCATCGACATCGGCGGCGGGACGTCCGAGATCGCGGTCATCGCGCTGGGCGGCATCGTCGTGTTCAACAGCCTCCGCGTCGGGCGGCAACAAGTTCGACGAGTCGATCGCCTCGTACATCCGCAAGAAGTACAACCTGATGGTCGGCGAGCGGACGGCGGAAGAGGTCAAGATCGCGATCGGGACCGCCCTGCCGCTCGAGCGCGAGCTCACGATGGAGGTCCGCGGCCGCGACCTCATCGCCGGCCTGCCGCGCACGATCCCGATCACCTCGACCGAGGTGATGGAGGCGATCGAGGTCCCGCTCCAGCAGCTCGTCGCGGCGGTGCGCACGGTCCTCGAGCAGACGCCGCCGGAGCTGAGCTCGGACATCATCGACAAGGGGATGGTGATGTCGGGTGGCGGGTCGCTGCTGCGGAACATCGACAAGCTGCTGACGCAGGTGACGGGCGTTCCGTGTCACGTCGCGGAGAACTCGTTGAACTGCGTCGCGCTCGGCACCGGGCTTGGCGCTCGAGCACTTCGACTTCTTCAAGAAGTCGCTGGTCCAGCAGATCTGAGGCCGGCGGGGGATGACCCGGTACTTCGTGGACCTGCACTGTCATACGGACGCGTCGTTTGATTCGTTGAGCAGTCCGCGGAAGGTGGTCGAGGCGGCGGCGACGAGGGGGTTGACGCACCTGGCGGTCACGGATCATGACCGGATCGAGGGGGCGCTTGCGGGCTCGGGATGCGGCGCCGGAGGGGCTCACGGTCATCGTCGGGGAGGAGATCCGGACGGCGGACGGGGACCTCATCGCGCTGTTCCTGGAGGAGGCGGTGGAGCCGCACCGGCCGGCGCGGGAGACGATCGAGGCCGTGCGGGCGCAGGGCGGGCTCGTCGGGATCCCGCACCCGTTCGACAAGTTCCGCGGCTCGATGCTCAAGGACCCGCGGCTGGAGGCGATGGCCCAGCTCGTCGACTGGGTGGAGGCGCACAACGCCCGCGTCGTCGGCGGGACGGGCAACGAGCGCGCCCAGCAGTTCGCGCGTGAGATGGGCCTGCCGGGCATCGCCGTGAGCGACGCGCACAGCGTGCTCGAGGTCGGCGTCGCGTACACGGCCCTCGACAGCGACCCCTCCACACCCGAAGGGCTGCTCGCCGCCCTGACCAATGTCGAGTTGGTGCCCGGCCGCGCCTCCTATATCGTGCGGACCCTCACGCCCGTCGCGAAGCTGATCAACCGCGCCCGGGGCAACCGGCGCGTGCCTCCGTCCTCCGCCACGAAGGAGGGCACCACCGCATGAGCGAGCCTCCCGTGCCCGATCCCACCGACCCGAAGCAGCCCGACGACGCCGACGCGCCGACGACGGCGCCCGCGACGATCGACGAGGTCCTGGCGGCCGCCAACGCTGGTCTCCCGGAGGGCGAGATCGCTGCCGGCGACATCAACCCCGATGCCGTCGAGCGCCTGTCGCTCGGGGCCCGCCTGCGCCAGACGAAGACGATCGTCTCGATCCTCGTCCCGCTGGCGATCATCGCGGTGTTCGTGGGCCTCAACCGCGAGTCCCTGTCGAAGGTCCCGGGCCTCATCGCCGGCGCGAACCCGCTGCTCGTGCTCGTCGCGTTCGGCGTGTTCTACCTGGGGTTCCCGCTGCGCGGCAAGCGCTGGGCGATGCTCCTTGACGGCACGGGCTTCAAGATCGGCGGTCAGGGACTCGACCGAGATCCTCTACCTCTCGTGGCTGATCAACTGCCTCGTGCCGGCCAAGCTGGGCGACGTCTACCGCGCGTACCTGCTGCGGATCAACAGCGACGCGTCGCTGAGCCGGACGTTCGGCACCGTGTTCATCGAGCGCATCCTCGACATCTTCACGATCGCGCTGATGGGCATCGCGGCCGGGTACTGGAGCTTCCGGAGCGGCCTGCCGCCCGAGATCCAGGCCGTGTTCGGCGTGGCGATCGTCATCGTCGCGCTGCTCGCGCTGGCGCTGTTCACGCTCCGCAACTTCGGCCGGCGGCTCATCGTCGCCCTGCCGCTGCCGGAGCGGATCACCGAGTTCTACGACCGCTTCGAGCAGGGCGTGTTCGGTGCCCTCAAGCGGCGCCAGCTGCCCGTCCTCGGCACGCTCGGCGTGGCGATCTGGATGACCGAGTCGCTGCGCCTGTTCTTCGTCGTCAAGGCGTTCGGCTTCCCGGACGTCGAGCTCGGCATCTCGGGCGCGGTGTTCGTCGCGCTCATCGGCTCGCTGCTGACCGCCGTCCCGCTGAGCCCGGCCGGGCTCGGCATCGTGGAGGCCGGGATCGTCGGCATCCTCACCATCGTGTACGGCGTGCCGCTCCCCGAGGCCACGGCGATCGCCCTCCTGGACCGCGTGATCAGCGTGTTCTCGGTGATCGTGTTCGGCTCGATCCTGTACCTGTTCTCCGGCAAGCCGCGGGGCCAGGGCCTCGAGCCGGTCAAGGGCGCCGCACCCGTCCCGGGCTGACGCGGGCGTCCGCGTGGGCCGGCCGTCACGGCCCGCGCGACCGGGCGTCTGGGGAGGTACCGGACCCGGTCGCCGGAAGGGTCACGCCTGTACCGCCCGTGACCGCACCAGACCGTCACCGCGTGGTGGCGAGCGCGCACCGGGCGCCATGACCAACGGGTGATTTAGGCGCGGACCGATCGGCTGGACACTGCATCTCGAACCCCGCACCGAGTGGGGAAAGCCTCAGCCCAAGGCGATCATGACGACCGACAACGGCCGCGCATTCAACGAATGGCTCCGAGCCCAGCTCAAGGCCAAGAAGATGTCGCAGCGCCAGCTGGCGCAGCAGTCCGGCGTGGATCACTCCACGATCTCCCGGCTGATCCGCGGCGACCGGATGCCCTCCCTCGGGACGGCGACCAAGCTCGCCCGCGGACTGCGTGAGATCCGAGAGGACTCCGACACCAGCACCGCGCTCGGCGTGGTGTCGGTCGGACCCCAGAACCCGACCGCCCGTGTCGAGTACGCGCTGCGTGCCGACGAGGCGCTGTCGGAGCCGCAGGTCCGCCAGATCATGGAGTACTACCTGGCTGTTCGGGTTCGCCGCTTTGCGCGCACCTACTCCAGCGTGGGCTCCTCCAACGAGTCCGGCGTCGGCAGCAACGGGTCCGTGACCTCCGCAGGCGGCGTCTACGGCCGCACGTCGTCGATGCAGGCGGCGGTCGCCACGCCGACCGTGTACCGCAGCACCAACCCGGCGCCGCGCTACGGCGCACCGCGGCCGGCCGTCAGGCCGCCGTCCCGCACGCCGGGTCGCCCCTAACGCTTCTACCAGGGCACGACCTGGACGTCCCTCCACGTCCGGGTCTCGGGGACAGCGAACGCCGGTCTGCAGGGGCCGGCGTTCGCATTTAAACGGGTCCTCGCGTGGAGATCACGGGGCCGATACATCCGGGTCGGGCGGGGCGCTGCGGCCACGGGCGCTGCGCAGCTGGAACGCCGCCGGCGGCAGCGTCGTCGAGCGGCCGGCCCGGCGGCGAGCGCCCGCGCGCGGGCAAGGTTGATCGCGTCGTAGCGCTCGTCCATGCCGGGCGTCTCGAGGATGTAGGCGACGTGCGCCAGCCTCAGGATGGGAGAGCAGCCGGGCGAGCCCCTCGCCGCCGATCCGGCCCGCCCCGACATGCTCGTGGCGGTCGGCGCGCGAGCCACGCTCGGAGCGGGAGTCGTTGAGGTGGACCATGACCAGCCGGTCGAGCCCGATCTGCTCGTCGAACGCGGCGAGGACCTCGTCCACGCCCGCCGCCGTATCGATCGGGTAGCCCGCGCCCCACAGGTGCGCGGCGTCGAGGCAGAAGCCGAGTCGGGCGGGCGGCACGCCGGCGTCTCGCACCGCCCGGTCGATGGCGGCAAGCTCCTCGATCGTCGTCCCCATGCCGAACCCGCCGCCTGAGCCGTTCTCGAGCACGATCGCGATGTCGGCCCGCGTCGGGCACGCCATCGTCCGCGCGATCCAGGGCCGCGACGATCCCCGCCGTCAGCCGGGCGAGGCCGGCGTCGACGCCCTCGCCGCGGTGCGACCCGATGTGGACGTTGACGAACGACGCGCCGTACGCGCGCCCCACCCGCAGCTCGTTCGCGAGCACGGCGATCGACTGCTCGTGGAACGCCGCCTCGGGGCCGGCGAGGTTGACGAGATACGGCGCGTGGATCGCAATCGGGGTGATGTCGCCGCTCGACGAGCCGCTCGCGGAACGCGGGCAGCTCCTCGGGGAGCGTCGCCCGGCGGCGCCACGAGGTCGGGTTGTCCGTGAACACCTGGATCGTCGTGGCGCCGATCTCGACCGCGCGGTCCGCGGCCTTGACCATGCCCGCGCCGAGCGGAAGGTGCACGCCGATCCGGCGGCTTGAGGGGAGCATGGGCGAAGCGTAGCGGGGGTCCGGCCGGCCGGGGACCGTAGACTGGCGACGTGGACGAGACGCTGCTGGCCGGCCTCCGCGCGCTCGTCGACGCCCACCGGCTGCGGATCGTCGCCCGGCTCGCTGGCCCGCCCCACGGACGCGGAGACGCTCGCCGGCGAGCTGCGCCAGCCCATCCCGACCATCCGGCGCCACCTCCAGGTCCTCGTCGAGGCCGGGCTGGCCGAGGAACGCGCCGACAAGCCCGGCACGTTCGGGGCGCGGCTGGACAGGGTGGGGGAGCTGGGACGCGCGCTGGCGGCGCTCGATGCGGAGGCAAGCGGGCGGGCAACCGGCCCGGACGGCGAGTGGTTCCACGACGGCGAGCCGCTCGCCGACACGCTCGCCCGGCTCGCGCTGACCCGCGAGGAGGACAAGGTGCTCCGGGCCTACCTCGTCGACGGGCGGCTCACGCGGATCCCGGCCCAGGGCAGGAAGCGGCAGGTGATCCTGCGGTTCCTCCTCGAGCGGGTGTTCACCGAGGATCGGGCGTACCCCGAGAAGGAGGTCAACCAGCGGCTCGCGCTGTTCCACCCCGACGTCGCGGCGCTCCGGCGCTACCTGTACGACGAGCGGTACGTGGACCGCGACCACGGCCTGTACACGCGGCGCATGCCACGCCCGCCGCTGCCCGCAGCGGCCGCCCGGAGCTGCCGGCAGGGGCCGGCTAGCCGCGGCCGTTCTTCGACGACGACTTCGAGCGTGGCGCGTACTCGCCGCCGACCATCGGCTCGATGACCCCGTAGTCGCCGTCGCGGCGCCGGTAGAGGACCGCGACTCGCTCGTTCTCCGCGTTCACGAACACGTAGAAGTCGTGCCCGAGCTCCTCCATCGCGGCGACGGCGTCCTCGTCGAACATCGGCTCGATCGCGAACCGCTTCGACTTGACGATCTGGCGCTCGCGCGTGGGGTCTGAGGTCCCGTCCGCGATCTTGCGGAGCAGGACCTTCTCCTCGACCGGGCGGCTGCGGACGCGCGGCTTCTCCTTGTGGTCGCCGCGCCTGGCGCTCGACCTTGTCGACGACCTGGTCGATCGCCGCCTGGTAGCTCCCGCCGGCGGCCTTGCTCGTGATGGTGGTGCCATCGATCACGAGGGTGACGTCGGCGATGTGGGCGTCCGACGCGCTCCGATGCGCCTCGTTCGACAGCTCGAGGATGGCGTCCGTGCGGTCATCGAGGAGGCGCTCGAGGCGCGAGAGCTTGCGCTCCGCGTAGTCGCGGACCCGATCCGGAACATCGAGGTTCTTGCCCCTGACGATCGTCCTCACGGCTGACCTCCCGGCGCGCAGCGGGCGCCTGGCGATGGGGCGGAGGGCCATGGATGCCGGCCCATCCGGAGGTCGAGTATAGGCCTGCAATGACGCGCGGCGGCAAGGACCGATCGTCATCGACGCGGCGTCCGACGGGCTCATCGCTCGCGGGCCACCGTCACCGCGCTGACCGCGGCCGCGCCGGCGTCGAGCAGCGCCTCGGCGGCCGCGCACAACGTCGCGCCGGTCGTCACGACGTCGTCGACGAGGATCACCCAGCGGCCGGCGACCGCCCGCCGAGCCTCCGGCGTGACGGCGAACGCGTCCCGGACGTTGGCGGCGCGATGCCGCCGGTCGAGTCGGTACTGCGCCTCGGTCGCGTGGGTCCGCACGACCGCCTCCACCGCCGGCAGGCGCAGCTCACGGGCCGCGACCGCGGCGATCAACGCCGCCTGGTCGTAGCCGCGCTGCCGCCGTCGTACCTCGTGGACGGGGACGGGGACGATCACCGTCGCCGCCCGCGCCCGCAACGCGCCAGCGTGCCGCCACGGCCTCGCCCAGCGGCTCCGCGAGGCGGCGCTCTCCTGCGTACTTGAGGGCGTGCAGGGCCCGTCGCACGACGCCGGCGAACGGCGCGCACCACTCGAGCTGGAGCAGCGGCTCCGGTGGGCCCTCACCAAGCCCGAACGGCGTCCCGGACGGCAGCGATACGCGGGCGCGCACGCGAGGCAGGCAGCGGGCGCAGATCGGCGGGCCCTCGGCGCCGCAGCCCGGGCAGCTGGCGGGGAGGGCGAGGTCGAGCAGCCGCCCGATCGGGGTCCGTGAGGCCGTCATGCCGGCAGCATCGTGGCCGCCGCTTACCCGGGACTTGCGTCCTGCCCGCGCCGACGCTCGTCAGGGGGACGCGTGCCACGCAGGTTCCCTATGATCTGCCGTCGCAACCGCTCGCCGGGGGAGGGGACCACCTGGACACGCCGCACGCCGCAGATGACGCCACTGGGATCGGCGCCACCGCGATCGGTCGTGCGCTCCCGCCGTCGCTGGTGTTCGGGTCGGCGATCGGGCTGTCCGCGTTCCTCCTGTTCACCGTCCAGCCGCTCGTCGGGCGGCTGCTGCTGCCCGGCGTACGGCGGCGCCCGGCGGTGTGGGCGACGGTGCTCGCGTTCTTCCAGGTCGTGCTGCTGGGCGGCTATGCCTATGCACATGTCGTCGCGACGCGCCTGTCGCCCAACCGCGGTGCCGCGCTCCACCTCACGATGCTGAGCGGTGCGCTCGTGTTCACCCTGCTCGACGCCGGGCTCGGTCACCTCGCTGTTCGATCCCGCCGAGCCGACGATCCCAGGGCTCGTCCGCGTCCTCGTCCTGCTCATCGGCGCCCCGGCGTTCGCGCTCACCGCGACGACGCCCCTCGTATCCACGTGGTACGCCCGCGTCCGCCATGCGACTGACCCGGGCGGCGACGCCCGCGAGCCGTACTGGCTGTACGCCCTGAGCAATGGCGGGTCCCTCGTCGTCGCTGCTCGCCTACCCGCTCCTCATCGAGCGCGCGATCGGGCTGTCGCAGCAGCGGGCGCTGTGGATCGCCGGCGTGTTCGTGCTCCTCGGGCTGCTCGTGCTCGCCGCGGCCGTGCAGGCGACGCGGCTCGCGGGCGGCCGTGACGGTTGCCACTGCCCGGCGGCGATGTCGCGCTGCGCGGCGGACGACGTGCAGGCCCCGACGCGCAGCGGACTGCGGCTCCGCTGGATCGCGCTCGCCGCCATCCCGGCCGGCCTCCTGTCGGCCGTGACGAACCAGGTCACCACCGACCTCATCTCGGCGCCGCTCCTGTGGGTCATCCCGCTCGCGGTCTACCTCGCCTCGTTCGTGATCGTGTTCTCCGTCCGCGGCCGGCGGCTCCTGCCTCTCGCGATCGTCGCGGCTCCCGCGGCCCTCACGCTCCTGTGGATCCCGATCGGCAGCGCCGGCGTGTGGCCGATCGTGCCCCTGCTCGTCGTCGAGTACCTCGGGCTGGGCGTCGCCGCGGTCGCGCTCCACGGCCGCCTGGCGGAGTCGCGGCCACCCGACCGGTACCTCACCGAGTTCTACCTGCTGCTGTCGACCGGCGGCGCGCTCGGCGGCCTGTTCGTCGCGATCGTCGCGCCGCTCGCCTTCGACGGCGTGTGGGAGCTCCCGATCCTGATCGTCGCGGCGCTCGCCGCCCTCGCGCTCACCGCCCCGCCGCTGCCGCGGATGCGCCCGTCACGCCGGATGCTCCACGGCGCGGTGCCCGCGGCTGGTCCCGTACCTCGTGGTCGTCATCCCGCTGCTGCTGCTCGTCGCCCAGGGCGGCGACACGGCGTTCACGGCCGCGTGGCGCTGGGCGCTCGTGGGCGGGCTCGTGCTGCTGTTCGGCGGCGACGGCAAGTTCCTCACCCTCACGACGGCCGTGGTGCTGATCCTCGCGACGTTCGTCCTGGCGCCGCCCGCCGTGTTCCGCGACCGCAGCTTCTTCGGGGTCACGGAGGTGCTGCGCACGGAGACAGAGACGATCCTGATGCACGGGACGACCGCGCATGGCCGGCAGGAGCTCAATCCGGTCGATCCGGCCGATCCTGGCTCGTACTACGCCGCAGTCCGGCCCGATCGGCGACATCTTCCGGGTCTGGGACACGCAGCCCGCGGGCCGGATCGTCGTCGAGGGCCTGGGCTCCGGAGCACTCGCGCGTCTACGCCCGCCCCGAGGACGACCTCGCCTTCTACGAGATCGACCCCCTCGTGGCGCGCGTGGCCGAGGATCCGTCCCTGTTCACCTACCTCAGCGATCGCGAGCCGCCGGCGGAGGTGGACCTCGGCGACGGCCGGCTCCTCGTCGGAGCGAGTCCGCGACCGGCAGCATCGGGCTCCTGATCAAGGATGCCTTCTCGTCGGATACACCACCGAGTCACCTGCTCACGCTCGAAGCGATCGCGGACGCGGATCGCGCGGTCGCGGACGACGGGATGCTCGTCATCCACGTGTCCAATCGCTACTACGACCTCGCGCCGCCGGTGAACGGCGCGCTCGAGGCGCTCGGCCTCAAGGCGCTCGAGCGCGCCTACGAGCCGACCGACGCCGAGCGCGAACGCGGCGCCGGGCTGTCGCACTGGGTCGTCGGCACCCGGAACCCGGACGTCATCGAGGCGCTTCGGGCGGCTGGCTGGACTGACCCGCGGGTCGGGCGAGCCGCTCACCGACGACTTCCCCGACCTGCTTCGCTGGTTCGGCCGCTAGGCCGGGCCTCAGCGAACCTCGACGACCTCGACCCGGTCGCCGACGGCGGTCCCGGACGCGTCGATCGTCCCGACCGGCAGCTCCAGGACGCCATCCGCGCCACGGACGAGCGGGACGAGCCCGGTCCACGCACGCAGGTTGCGGTGGACGGACTTGACCGTCCGTGCGCCGTCGACGCCGGGCTTGGACACGAACACCGCGTCGATCGGGAAGCGCATGAACATCATGTGGATCCCGTTGCTCGCGGGCAGCCACAGGCCGTCACCCGCCGGCAGCGACGGACGGCCCATGAGGCCCATGAACTTGGCCCACAGCGAGCCGGCCGTCTCCAGCCGGCCCGCGAGCACCGTGTCACGGTCGAGGTTGCGGGCGCGCCCGCGCGCGGATGACGTCACCGGAGTCGAGCGGTCGCGCGAGGCCTGAGCCTACTGCCGGGCGACGCCGCTGCCCAGGTTGATCATGATCAGGATGATCGCGGGCCCGAGGATGACGATGAACAGCGACGGGAAGATGCACCCGACGAGCGGGAACAGCATCTTGATCGGCGCCTTGGCGGCCATCTCCTCTGCGCGCTGGCGGCGCTCGATGCGCAGCTGCTCCGACTGGACCTGGAGCACCTTGCTGATCGACACGCCGAGCTGCTCGGCCTGGATGATCGCGCCGATGAAGTTCGTGAGGGCCGGGACCTCGGTGCGGGGAACGATGTCCCGCAGCGCATCGCGGCGCGGCTTGCCCACGCGGATCTCGGCGAGCGCCCGGCGGAACTCCTCGGTGAGGGGTCCCTTGAGCTTCTCGACGACCTTGCCCAGCGCGCCGTCGAAGCCGAGGCCGGCCCGGACGGAGATCGTCAGCAGGTCGAGGGCGTCCGGGATCTGGAGCAGGACCGCCTTCTGGCGCTTCTTGACGCGCCCGCCGAGCCAGAACTCGGGGATCGTGTACCCGAACAGGAGGCCCGACCGGGATCATGACGAAGTTGATCGGGAACGGGACGAACGCCGATCAGGTCCGGGGAAGACGAACAAGAGGAAGAACATGCCGGCGCCGACGATGGCGCCGACCGCCTTGATCCCCAGCCAGTCGGCGACTCGCATGTTGCCGGGGTTGCCGGCGAGCGCGAGCCGCTTCTCGGTGGTCTGCGTGAACGAGGTGCTCGCGACGCGCGACATGCGACCGGACAGCCGGTTCGCGATCGGCCGCAGCGTCCGGTCGATGAGCGGCTGCTGGAGCTCGAGCTCCTCGAGGTTCTTCGCCTGCATCGACCCGAGCTGGGTGAGGCGTGCCTGGACCGGGTCGACCGGCGAGTTGCCGGCGAGCCCGATGACGATCAGCAGGATGGCGCCGGCGGCGACGAGCGCGACGACGATGGCGATGGGTTCCATCGACTAGACCTCGATGTCGACGATGCGCCGGATGAACATGAAGCCCATGAACATCGCGAACCCGCCGATGAACAGGATGACGACGCCGGCCGGCAGGCCGCACGATCGATGCCCGCGGATCGAACATCGGCTGCCATGAACCCGGGCGCGGCGATGAACAGGAACCCGGCCAGCGCGATCGGCAGGAAGCCGACGACGTAGCCCGACAGCCGCTGCTGCGCGGTGAGCGTCTGGATCTCGCCCTGGATCCGGACCCGCTCGCGGATGGTGAACGCGATCGAGTCGAGGATCTCGGCGAGGTTGCCGCCGACGGTGTGCTGGATCGCGATGGCGGTCGCCATCAGCTCGAGGTCGTCCGAGCGCACCCGGCGGACCATGTTCTCGAGCGCCACCTCGAACGACAGGCCGAGGTTGACCTCGCGGATGACCCGCCCGAACTCGGTGGAGATCGGCGGCCGCGACTCGCGCACGACGAGCTCGACGGCCTGGAGGAACGAGGAGCCGGCGCGGAGGGCGTTGGCGATCAGGGTGATCGTGTCCGGCAGCTGCTTGTTGAACGACTTGAGGCGGCCCGACTTGCGGCGGCCGAGCCAGAAGCGCGGCAGCATGAACCCGATCAGTGCGCCGATGATGAGGAACAGCGGGTTGCGCAGGGTCGGCAGCGCGACCGACAGCACGACCATCAGCGAGCGGCACGCCGATCGTGGTGGCGATCCAGATCACGATGTACTCGGACGGCTTGAGCCGCAGGTCGGCGCGGGCGATCTCGCGCGCCAGGTTGGCGCCGAAGTCGCGCTGCTCCACGACCTTGTTGAGCTGCGCGAGCGCCTCGCTCGACTGGAGCGCCTGGGCGATGCCCTGGCTGCCCCCGGCCGCCTCGGGCTTCTCCTCGCGCGTGGACGCGTACCGCGCAAGCCGCGCGTTGACGTCAGAGCTGCCGCCGGACATCGCGACGCCGAACGCGATCAGGAGGATCGCGAGGGCCGCGACGGCGGCAATGACGATGGTCATCGTGTCCACGAGCTAGGTCTCCCCGTTCCGGCTAGTAGCTGGCGCCGAACAGGCCCGGGGGCAGGTGAATGCCCTGGACCTCGAACTTCTCGACGAACTTGGGCCGGATGCCGGTCGGCTTGAGGCGGCCCTGGATCTTGCCTTCGACGACGCCCGTCTGCTCGAACACGAACACGTCCTGCATGACGATGACGTCGCCCTCCATGCCCTGGACCTCCGTGATGTTCACGATCCGGCGGGTGCCGTCCTTGAGACGGGACTGCTGGACGATGATGTCCACGGCGGAGGCGATCTGCTCCCGGATGGCGCGGACCGGGAGGTCGACGCCGGCCATGAGCACCATCGTCTCGAGGCGGGAGAGCATGTCGCGGGGGCTGTTGGCGTGGCCGGTGGACATCGAGCCGTCGTGGCCCGTGTTCATGGCCTGGAGCATGTCCAGCGCCTCGCCGGAGCGGCACTCGCCGACGATGATCCGGTCGGGCCGCATGCGCAGCGAGTTGCGGACGAGCTCCCGGATCGGGATCTGGCCCTTGCCCTCGATGTTGGGCGGGCGCGACTCGAGCGTGATCACGTGCTCCTGGCGGAGCTGGAGCTCGGCCGCGTCCTCGATCGTCACGATCCGCTCGTCGTTCGGGATGAACGACGAGAGGACGTTGAGGGTCGTCGTCTTGCCGGAGCCCGTGCCGCCGGAGACGAACACGTTGAGGCGGGCCTCGACGGCCGCGCGCAGGAACTCGAACATGTCGGGCGTCGCGGTGCCGAAGCGGATCAGGTCGTCCACCGTGAAGGGGGAGGCGGAGAACTTCCGGATCGTGATGACGGGGCCGACGAGCGACAGCGGCGGGATGATCGCGTTGACGCGCGAGCCGTCGGTGAGGCGCGCGTCGACCATCGGGCTGGACTCGTCAACGCGGCGGCCGATCGGGGCGATGATCCGATCGATGATCCGCATGACGTGGTCGTCGTTCTGGAACACGACGTTCGTCAGCTCCAGCTTGCCCGAGCGCTCGATGTAGACCTGGCGCGGGCCGTTGACCATGACCTCGGTGATGGACTCGTCGCGCAGGAGCGGCTCGAGCGGGCCGAGGCCGATGATCTCGTCGGTGATCTGCTCGAGCATGCGCACGCGCTCGGCACGGGTCAGGGCGAGACCTTCCTCGTCGATGACCTTGCCGAAGATCTCCTCGATCTGGCGCCGCACCTCGACCTGGTTGGACAGGTCCAGCTTCGGGTCCAGGTCCTGGATCACCCGGGTCTGGATCCGGAACTTGACGTCCCGGAACGATTCCCGGACGGGCGCCGACGAGCCCAGGCGCTGCTGCGGCGCCGGCGTCTGTGGCGTGCCGCTGCCGCCGCCGGCGCCGGGCGCCGGGACGGGGACGTTGGACCCTTCCGGGGCCGCGCCCGGCCGGGCGCTCTCGATCCGCTTCAGGAGGGACATGGCCTTACACCCCTTCGGCCGTCATCGGCCTTGCACAGCTGTTCACGTCATCGCCACGCGAACAGGGACTTCTTCTGGGCGGCCTTCTTGGGATCGCCGGCTTCCACCGGCTCCTTGGTCCCGACCACCGCGGAGGCGAGCCGCAGGACGTCCTGGGACACCTGCGCCTCTCGGTTGCTGAGGAAGAAGGGCACGCCCCGGTTGAGGGCGTACACGACGCTTCGACCGTCGGAGACGATCGTGTGATCGACGCGCCGCCCGATCGAGTGCTCCACGTCTGCGACGCGGATGCCCAGCGACGAATCGGCGCGATTGAGCACGAGCCGGACCTTGTCCGAGCTGTACCCGAGCTGGTCCGCCACCTCGAGGAAGAGGCGGATGTTCTTGATCGACGTGATCTCGAGCGACAGCATCGTGAGGACGGTGTCGGCGAGATCGAGGATGGCGAGGGTGGTGTCGTTGAACGAGGACATGCAGTCCACGACGATCAGGTCGTGGTCGTGGCGCAGGGCCTCGATCATCCGCTTGGCGATGACCGGCGTGATCAGCTCGGCCATCTCCGGGCTCGGCGGCGCGAGCAGCACGCGGATGCCCGCCGAGTGGTTGATGACGAAGGTGTCGATGGACTCCGGCTCGCCCTGCTCCAGCTCGGGGATGAGCTCCGCGATCGACTTGTTCTTCGGGTTCAGGTTGAGCAGGACGCCGACGTCGCCGAACTGGAACGACCCGTCGACGAGGCAGGTCTTCTGCCCGAGCTCGGTGGCCGCGGCGACCGCGAGGTTGACCGCGAGCGTGGTGCGGCCGACGCCGCCCTTCGGCCCGAACACCGCGACGACGCGGCCGGGCTCGCCGGGCTCGCGCTCGGCGCCCATCGCCAGGAGCGCCGGGGTGACCGCGGCAGCGGCGGCCGGCTGCACGGCGATCCGCGACTGCTTCTCGCGCTCCCGCGTGTAGACCTGGCGGATCGAGGACGTGAGCTCGTCGGAGCTGAACGGCTTGACGAGGAACTCACGCGCGCCGGCGAGCATCGACCGGCGGAGGTAGTCCGCCTCGCCCTGGACGGACATCATCACGACGGCGGCGGACGGGACCTCCGCGGACAGGCGCTCCGTCGCGGCGATGCCGTCCATGTCCGGCATGTTGATGTCCATGAGGACGACGTCCGGCGCCAGCTGCGACGCCATCTCGATCGCCTCGCGTCCAGACGCGGCGGCACCCACGACCTCGATATCCGGCTCGAAGCCGAGCAGCTTCGAGAGGTGATCGCGGGTCTCCGGGATGTCGTCGACGATGAGGACGCGGATCTGGTCTGCCATGAGCGGGTCGGTTCCGATCTCTAGCGGGTGAGCGGCGGTGGATCCGAGAGGGATGCGATGGCGATGGGCCGGCGGTTCACCGGCCCATCGGGTCGCGCGTGGCGGGCTCGAGGGTCCCGCCGGGTGGGAGTCGGTTACGGGGTTCTCGGCCTGCTCCGGGAGGACGGCCTCGACGAGCTCGGGCACGAGGACGCCGTAGTCGTCGACGAGGGTCTTGAGGTGATGCCGGTCGTGGCGACCGGGACGACGGTGTTGGCGGGAAGCAGGTCGCCGGTGAGCGGGTCGCGGAAGTCGTCCGCGCTGCGCGGAGCACCAGGGAGATGGAGCCGTCGAGCTGGCCGAACTTGATGACTTCCGACTGCTGCGTGGTGACCGCGAGGATGACGATCTGCTGCTGGCCGTTGAGGACCGTCTCCGTGCCCGCGTGCCCGGGCTGGCGTTCGGATCGGTCGGTCCCGGTGTCGGCCGGCGGCGGCGGGAGCAGCGTGCCCACGACCTGCACGCCCTGGAGCAGCGCCTTGACGCTGGTGCTGTTCACGCCCGCGACGGTCGTGATCGGTCGCGTCTTCGGGGTTGAGCGGTGACGACGGGGAACTTGTCGGCGGTGAAGCCGACGACCATGTCCACGAAGTCACCGGCCTTCGTCAGCGTGCCGACGCCGGAGACCTGGTCGACCTGGACCGCCATGCAGACGAAGCGTGCGTCGGGCAGTCGATGTCGCGTGATGCCGCTCGAGCCGCTGTGCCCGAGGGTCGACGCTCGTGATGAGCTGTCCGGCGGTGACGTCCTGGCGCGCCGTCTGGCCGATGACGAACGAGACGTCCGTGAAGCTGTCCACGGGCTTGTCGCGCTCGACGACGTTCTTCGTCGTCAGGTCGTCCGCCTGGATCTTCGTCCCGAGCGGGATGTCCTTGGCCGCGACGACGATCGCGACCTCGCGCAGGGTCGGGTCGTCTTGGCCGCCGCCGCCGTTGTTTGCCGAGCGTGAGAACGACCAGGACGAACGCAACGATGGCAAGGAAGATCCCGATGAGCAGGACCAACCGGTTTGAACGCTTCAAGTAGGTATCTCCCCGAGCCGTGTGGAGCGTGTGACAGGTGGCACCACTCTAGCATCGTGATTTCGTGCCCGATATCAGCCAAAGGGGCTAGTACCGTTGGCAGGATCTGTGCAGAGCCGTCGCACATCGTAAGGTGCCCTGCAAGGCCCCGAGCACGACTGTCAACTCGGTGACACCCGTGGCCGACGTGGCCGCGATGCCGCCCGTCCAACACGAAACGACCCGCCGGATATCCGGCGGGCCGTACGTATGAGTGCAACGCGGACAGTCGCTAGAGGTTGTCGCCGATCACGCTGAGCTTGTCGCTGATCTGGTCCACCGAGATACAGCAGCGCGATGATCGACGACGATGGCGATGAGTCCAAGGATGAGTGCGTATTCGGCGAGCCCCTGACCGGTCTCCTCGTCACGAGACGAGAACGCGATCCAGTGAGTGCCGAGAGCGTCGACGTGAGCACGATGTCGATCACCTCCCTCCGGGGCAGGGTGCCCAGTCCGGGATGTGCGGGTCCGGCATGAAGCCGGGCGCCCTGCCCCCGGTAATGAATGACGCCATCCTGTGCCCGGGTGACGGGCGGATGACAAGTAGCCGAAGGTCCCGCCTCGGTGCTGGGTCGGAACCGACAGAAAACGACGCCGCCGCCGATTGCTCGACAGACGGCGTCGTTGCTCCGAACGAAGGAGCTCGGTGGCTAGACCGAGGTGCCGACGGTCGAGAGGATCTTCGAGACCTGGCCGCCCAGGAAGATGAGGGCGACGATCGCCACGATGGCGATGAGCGCGAGGATCAGCGCGTACTCCGCGAGACCCTGGCCCTCCTCCTCGTCGCGGATGATCAGCGACGAGATAAGTGCGTTCAGCATGTGAGGCATTCCTCCTTTCCTCGAAAGCTCGCACCCTGCGGCGCGGCCAGCGCACGGTATGTCGAGCGCTGCGTTCGTGTCAATGCGTGGAACGCCCTATCGGTGCGCGCACGCAGCGGATCGTGCAGCCAACGGCGCGGCCGTTGCCGGGACGCCAAAAGGCCGCCGGCAGAGCCGACGGCCTTCGAGCGCGTGGAACCTGCGACTAGACGGAGTTGCCGACCGTCGACAGGATCTTCGAGACCTGGCCGCCCAGGAAGATGAGGGCGACGATGGCCACGATGGCGATGAGCGCGAGGATCAGCGCGTACTCCGCGAGACCCTGGCCCTCCTCCTCGTCACGAGCGAGGTACGTGCTGATCCACGAGTGGATGAGTGCCATGTGCGATGACTCCCCGTTTCCGGCACGAATGATGGCCGGCTGCCGCGCATCCTACCCGTCGCCCGGGCGGTGCCGGAAGCAGGACTTTCGTCCTGGACATGCAGAACGGCCGCCGGGACGATCCCGACGGCCGTTCGAGTGCGAGAGAGACCTGCGACTAGACGGAGTTGCCGACCGTCGACAGGATCTGCGAGACCTGGCCGCCCAGGAAGATGAGGGCGACGATCGCCACGATGGCGATGAGCGCGAGGATCAGCGCGTACTCCGCGAGACCCTGGCCCTCCTCGTCCTTCTGGAACGAGGCGAGCAGCGAGGTGATGAGCGCCATTGATGGCCTCCTGAAATGAGTGCGTTTCCCCGGTCCACACAACGTAGACGCGCACCGCTCCAGCGCCACTAGCCCAGAGGTACTGAATCGCGTGCTCCGTTGGGCCAGTTGCCCGGACGCCCCGCTCAGCGGCTCCCGTGCGCCGCGTCCACGAGCATCCCGATCGTCTCGGCCAGGAAGCCGCCGAAGAACCAGATGATCGCGAGGGCGAGGAGGATCGAGCCGCCGAGCACGATCGACGTCTCCAGGATGCCCGGCCCGCCCTCGGCGGCCGCGTGCCCGCTCATGCGCTCGCCTCGTCCTCCGGGGACGCATCGGCCGCCACGACGGACGGCAGCGGCACGACGAGCCGCAGCTCTCCGCCGCCGGCGAGGATCTCCACGGTCGCGCCGATCGACCCTGCGCGCTCCAGGATGTCGCGCCGCGCGGCGGCGGGCAGGACGACGATCGCTGCCTCCTCGGCCGCGGCCACGGCCGCGGTCCGGGCCTCGTGGCGATCCGAGATCATCTGCTTGAGCGCGTCCGGGACGTCGCCGGTCGGGACCTCCGGGAGCTCCTGGTCGTGGCCGGCGGGCAGGGCGATCGTCCGCTCGGCGGCAAGGCGCGCTTCGAGCTCCTCGGTCCAGTCGAGCCGCAGCGTCACCCGCTCGGGCCCGAGCCCGAGGTAGGCGCCGAGCGCCTCGTCGAGCACCCGGAACACCGTGCTCTCGACGTCCTGCGGCAGCCGTCGGTCGGAGCCCATCGAGTCGAACTCGACCGGGACGTGCGCCCGCCGGCCGCGGTCCCGGGCGGTTCGCCGGAGCGTCGGCACCAGCCCCAGGTCGTCGAGCACCATCGGCCGGACGTCGAAGATGAAGTTCTTCGTTGCCTCGAGCGTCTGCTGGACCATCTGGACGAGCTGGCGCAGCTCGCCGCGGGCCATGTCCAGGTCCCGGTCGAGCAGCCGCTCCACGATCTGCGCCTGGAGCGTGATGTTCGTGAGCGACTGGGCCGGCCCGTCGTGCATCGAGCGGGCGATCTCGCGGCGCAGGTCCTCCTGGGCGTTGAGGACGACGCGCGACAGGGACGGCGGGAGCGTGTCGGTGGATTCGGGCAGGACGGCGGCGGCTGCCGGGCTCGCGCCGCCCGCGGCCTCGCCCGCCACGATCTCGAGCGAGTCGAGGTCCATCGCACCGAGCGCGCTCGCGACCGCGGCCACGGCGTCCCGGTGACGGGCGAGGGATCGGCGCTTGCCGTCGAGGTTGTCGACCTGCGCCTCCATGAGGACGGCGCGGCGGGTGAGCGTGACGAGCTGGGCGTACGCCTCGGGGTCGCCGCCGCCGCTGCCCTCGATCCGCTCGGCGGCCTGGGCCCGCTTCTGCTCGTGGCGGGTCGCCTCGGTGCGCGCCTGGCCGACGAGCATGTCGATCTCGACGAGCTCGCGGTCGAGCGCGGCGACGTCGTCCGCGAGGCGCGCGGCGAGCTCATCGCCCGTGGCGGGCGGCGGATTCGCGGGTGTGGTCATGGCGGTGCCGGTCCCCGGGAGGTCCTGCCTCAGTCCTCCGGCATCCGGATCCAGCCCTGGCGCATCGCATACACGACGGCCTGGGTCCGGTCGTTCACGGACAGCTTGCGCAGGATCGAGCTCATGTGGTTCTTGACGGTCTGCTCGGAGATCGACAGCGCGTAGGCGACCTGCTTGTTGGTCATGCCCTGGGCGATGTTGTCGAGGATCTCCACCTCGCGCGGCGAGAGCGGCGCGAAGATCGGGGCGGCCTCCTGGCCGTAGACCGCGAGCTCGCGGAACTCCTTGAGCACCCGCGACGCGACGGCCGGCTTGGAGAACACCTTGTCGTTGATGAGGTACTCGCCGGCGACGACCCGGCGGATGACCATCACCAGGTCCTCGGGGGCGATGTCCTTGAGGATGAACGCCGCCGCGCCCGCCTTGATGGCGTCGAACAGGGCGTCCTCGTCCTCTTCGGTCGAGAGCACGATGATCGCGGCGGCCGGCAGCTCGCGCTTGACCCGCTGCGTCGTCTCGATGCCACCGGGCGACGGCAGCGAGAGGTCCATGAGGATCACGTCGGGGTTGGTCGCGAACGACGCGTCGAGCGCCGTCCGGGCGTCATCCGCCTCGGCGACGATCTCGAGGTCGGGCTCGCGCTCCAGGATGTTGCGGATGCCGACGCGGTAGAGCGCGTGGTCGTCGACGATCAGGATCCGTACCCGCTCGTACGACTGGTTGCGCCGGTCATTGTTCCCGCCGCGGCGCCGCTCCGGGCCGTTGTACTCGGTCATCCGTTCTCCTTTCGCGGCACCGGGATCGCCAGCCGGACCACCGTGCCCGCCTCCGGCCTTGACCGCACCTCGAACTGCGCACCGACGAGCTCGGCTCGCTCTCGCATGAACTGGAGCCCGAAGTTGCGACGGCCCCTGGCCGCCACCGCCCCGGTGTCGAAGCCGCGACCATCGTCGCGGACCTCCAGCACCCATTCTCCATCCGTGCGCGACGTGGCGACCACGACGTTCGCGGCTCCCGCGTGCTTGCGCACATTCTGCAGTGCTTCCTGGACGACGCGCAGCGCCACCGTCTGCGCTGCCTCGGTCAAGCCGTCGGCCGGCGCATCGAGCTCGGTGGCGATGTGCACCCCAGAGAGTGCAGCCTGCGTGGCCACCGTGTCCACGATCGAGCCGTCAAGGCCGAGCTCCACGAGCACGGGTGGCCGCAGCTGGCTGATGAAGCTCCGCACCTCGCCCAGCTCGCGGCGGAGGAGCTCGCGCAGGAACCGGAGCTCCGTGTGGGCCATCGGCGGGTCGCTGTCGAAGACGCGGTCGATGAACTCGACCTGGAAGATCGCGTTCGACAGCGCCTGGGCCGGCCCGTCGTGGACCTCCTGGGCAAGTCGCGCCCGCTCGCCTTCCTGGGCCTCGACGATCCGCATCTGGAGCTCGGTCGGGATCGCGGGCAGCTGGGCGTCGGTCACGAGCGAGCTGTCGCCCCGCTCGAGGAACAGCCACGTGCTCTCGAGGTTGCGGATCCCGAGCTCGAGCCGCGAGAGCTCCGTCTCGTGGCGGCCGAGGTCGATGCGGCCCTGCTCGGTGTCGCCGCGGAGCATCCGCAACCGGAGGTCGGCGGCGCCGGCCTCGGCGGCCCCGTGCGCGTTCGTGCCATTGGTCGAGGGCTCGCCGGACGGCTCCTCGCCGTCCTCGCGCTCGAACGCGACGAGGTCGTCCCGGAGCACGTCCCAGCGCGCCAGCTCCTCGAGATAGGTGGAGCGGTAGCGGTCGCGGATGCCGCGCAGCGTGTTGGCCGCAAAGGCGAGGGCCTCGGCGGCTTCAGCGTGCAGCTCGTCGTAACGAGCGGACGCCGGTTCGGAGCGCGGTGCATCCATCGGGCGGAGTGTAGCCGTGCGGGGGACTACGGCGAGCGCCCGGACGCCGTCTCGGGCACTCCGGCCCGTGCGACGCCCTGGCATTCGATCCGGAACACCCGGATCCCCTCGATCGCGGCGGCGTCGACGGGGTCGTCCGGGATGGGCAGGAGCACCTCCTCGAAGCACGCCGCGGCCGGGTCGCCGCCATCGAGGATCGCAGGCCACGCGCCGTGGTCGTTCTTGGCACTGATCAGCCAGCGGGCGCCGAACTCGTTCGCCATGTCCAGGACGTCGGACGGCGACTCGTTGGGCAGGGCGAGGCTGCGCACGCGCTGGGTCTCCGCGAGCCAGATCGGGAAGTCATGGATGACCGGCGCCGAGTCGTCGAACGGGGCGCCGATCGCGGCCATCTGGCGCGCGAGCACCTCGTACATGCGCTCGGTGGCCCGTGCGCCGCCGCCGAACGACGGCAGCAGCGCGACGCTGAACAGCAGCGAGGCGAAGATCGCGAGCAACGGCCCCAGCCACGCGACCGGCTTGTCCCAGGCGAGCCGGCGGCCCAGCCGCGCGATCCCGGCGTCGAGCGCGCCGAGGCCGCTGAGCAGCAGCAGGACGTGGGCCGGGACGGCCGCGTGGAGGAACGTGCCCCAGGTCGTCGCGACCGGGAACAGGAGGCTCGTCACGAGGAACGTGATGAGGCTCACGAGCAGGATCGGCCGCACGGCACGGTCGCGGCCCTGCCACGGGAGGGCGACGAGGCCGATGACGGACATCGGGATGCCCAGCAGCAGCAGGACGTTGAACAGGTTGTGGACGATCCCCGTGAGGCGCATCTCGAGCAGGGCCGGCCGGACCGACCGCGAGGTAGCGCGACATCGTCGGCGGGTCGTTCCAGGCGAAGATGTCGAAGCCGGTCACGGACATCGCGTTCGAGATGGCCTGGCCGGGCAGCGGGTTGCCGAACACGGCCCAGTTGCGGGCCGCCCACGGCGCGAACACGAGCAGGCTGACCACCGCGACGACGGCGATCAGGCGGACCCGGACGGAGCGCGGCTCGTCACGCAGGCGCCAGGCGAGCCACGCCCACACGAGCGCGAGCCACACGGCCTCGTTGCGGGTGAGCGCGGAGAGGCCGACCAGCAGGCCGATCCCGAGCAGCCGCGGGTCGCGCCAGCGCGCGCCACGCGGCGAGGCGAGGACCCGGGTCATGAGCAGCCCGGCGCCGAGGACGAGCGCCCCGAACAGGAGCGTCGAGTCCGGCAGGGCGGAGTGGAGGACGAGCGGCAGGTAGACCGAGCTGGCGATGCCCGTCCCGAGCGCGAGGGTCCGGCCGCGCTCCGGGGACAGGCCGCGCTCGAGCGCGACGTCCGCCGCGAGCCGCCAGGCGAGCACCGAGACGATGGACCCGGCCAGCACCGGGACGACCTGGGAGGTGCGCATCGCGACGTCCAGCGGGATCGGGGCGGGTCCGCCGAACAGCGCCATCGGGATCGCGGCGAGGAGCGAGGGGAGCGGGAGCCAGACCTCGAACGCCGGCCGCGGGAAGACCAGCGGTGGCGTGCCGAAGCTCCACAGGGCGTCGGACACGAGCCCGCGACCCTCGACGAGGTTGCGCGCCGCGCCGACGTAGTACGCGGTGTCCTCGGGCTTCGGGAAGCCGATGATCGCGGCGGCGAGGATCCGCACGCCGATCGCGACGGCGAACACGAGGAGCACGCTCAACCAGGCCTCGCGCCGCGTCGGCGTCCAGCGGGCCGGCGCGACCGTCGCGCCCGGGTCCGCGGTCATCGCCGCACCGCCGACGCACACCGGGGATCGCCGGCCTCGGTGCACACCGGATACACGCCGACCTCTTCGGTCTCCAGGACCGGCGGCCCGACCCACCCGGGTCGCTGGTGGCCCACGAGGATCGACTCGGCGGCGGGGACGGTGTCGTCATGCTCGAGGATGAGCCAGCGGATGTCGTACGCCTCGGCGACCTCCTGGACCGTCTCGAGCGGGTCGTTGACGAGGACGACGCCGCCGCGGCCGCTCCAGTAGCGATAGCCGGAGGCGTCGATCGACATCAGGCGGTCCGTCGTGGGGGCGCCTGCCGTGTCCAGCGCAGCAGCCACGTCCTGCATCCGCTGCCGCTTCGTATCCCACGAGGTGTGGACCGTCAGCATCCCGAAGATCGAGGCGGCGACGCCGAGCCCGACCGCGGCGCTCACGAACACCCGCGACGCGCCGCGGACGTCCCAGCCACGGCGACGCGCGGCGATCCACTCGATCCCGGCGACGATCCCCAGCAGCGCCAGGACGTAGCCGTGTGGCGCGAGGGCCACGGCCGAGTGGATGAACGTGCCGCCCGGGACGTGGATCGCGGACACGAGCGCGCTGAACGCGAACAGGAGGATCGCGTAGCCGAAGTAGGGCCCGAAGGTGGCGTCGCGTCGCCGGACCCAGGTCCCGATGAGGCCGAACGGGACGAGCACGATGGCCCCGACGAGCACCGAGAAGATGAACGCCGCTGCGACGAAGCCGCCCGCCCGGGTGAGCAGCAGCGGTCCGATGCCCATGCCCAGCAGGTGATCGAGCGTGGCCGGGATCGTGATCGAGTTCCACTCGCCGATGTCGCGGATGAACAGCACCTTGCCCGAGGCGGTCGACAGCGACAGCGAGCCGAACGTCGCGAGCTGCCGCGCGTACCACGGGCCAACGACGAGGACGAACAGCGCGACCGCGCCCAGCGCCGCGACAAAGGGGATGCGCGGGGGGCGTGGCGCCTCGGCGCCGAACGCGATGCGTCCGCGGAGCCGGTCCCACAGCCAGACGGCGCCCAGCACCGCGAGCACGAGCACGCCGTCGTTGCGCGAGAGGGTGGCGATCCCCGCGAGCAGACCCGCGGCGACGAACGAGCCGCGGCTCCCGCGCAGGCCGCGCGCCGCCAGCCACAGCGACCCGGCGACCAGCGGCTGGTACAGCGAGAAGTTGTCGGGCTGGACCATGTACACGAACGACAGGGCGGGGAACGCGATGAGGATCGCCGCGCCCAGCTGGACGATCCGCGGCGCGCCGGCGTCCCGGGCGATGAACCACGTCAGCGGCGCGGCCGTCGCCCCGATGATCGCGAACGGGATCGCGGACGCGAACGCCGTGGGCCCGAGGAGCCAGATGAACGGCACCTGGACGAGCGATGCGAGCGGCATCCAGTGCGCGTTCGACGGGATCGGCAGGACCGGATTCGCCGGGATCCCGCCGCCGACCTCGGGGAAGATCCAGATGAAGTCCACGCTGAAGCCGTGGCCCGCGGCGAGCTGGCGCGCGACGTCCACGTAGTAGAAGGAATCGGGGTACGCCGGGTCGGGAAACAGCGCCGCAGCGACGAGGCGGGCGACCAGGGCTCCGACGTACAAAGCGATGGGGGTCCGCACAGCCGGTGCAGCCTAGCACCGGGGTCGGGGCGTTCTCGACGGTACGAATCGCCTATGCGGACCGCACCCGCGGGGAGGCGGACTCGCCCGATCCTGACCGCTAGGATGCGCCCGTGGCCGCATCGACGAGGACGGGGGACGCCGCCGTGTCGCACGCCGCGCCCCTGGCCGTCACGGACGAGGGCGTCGGCTGGCGCGGCCTCGTCGTCGTGGTCGTCGCGTCGCGGCTCGTCGTGCTTGCGGCGGCGCTCGTCGCCGAGCTGCTCGTCCCCCGCAACCCGCTGCTCACCGGCGGCGACGGGGCGCCGATCCTCCAGAGCCTCACGTCGTGGGATGGCTGGTGGTACCTGGGCATCGTCCGCGACGGGTACCACGCGGCACCGCTCGACGGCGCCTACCAGGACTACGCGTTCCTGCCGCTGTACCCGATGCTCGTCCGGCTCCTCGCGACGCCCTTCCCGGGGTGGGAGGGCCTGATCGCCGTCCTGCTCTCCAATGTCCTGTTCGCCGTCGGGATCGTGCTGCTCGTCCGGCTGACCGCGCCCCGCTTCGGGTCGGCCTTCGCGTACCGCAGCGCCGCGCTCCTCGCGATCTTCCCGTTCGCCGCCGTGTTCTCGATGGCCTACGCGGAGAGCCTGTTCCTCGTCCTGATGCTGGGGGCGTTCCTCGCCGCGGAGCGGGGACGCGCGGTGCCCGCCGGGCTCCTGCTCGCCCTCGCGACGCTGACCCGGCTGCAGGGCGCCGCCCTGATCGTGCCGCTCGCCTGGATCCTGTGGGAGCAGGCCGGCCGCCCGCGCTCCATCCGCCCGTCGTGGCTCGCGCTGCTGCTCGGGCCACTGGCCGCCGTCGGTGCCTACGCCTGGGTGATCTGGCTGACCGGCGATGCCGGCTCGTACGCCGCGGCGCAGGGTGCCTGGGGGCGGAGCGGTCTCGGCGGAGACCCGAGCGGCACGCTGGGTGACGCGCTGACGAACACGGCCGCGATGGCCGTCCTGTTCACGCAGGCGGTCAACCTCGTCGTGCTCATGGGTGCCGTGTTCCTGTTCGTGTTCGTGCGCCGCGACCGGATCCCCCCGCCGTACGTGGCGGTTCCCGCGCTGTTCCTCGGGATGGTCTTCCTGAGCGGCTCGATCCAGTCGATCGGGCGCCTGATCATGCCCGCGTTCCCCTACGAGTGGATCCTCGCCGGCCGCCGTGGGATCGGCGGGCGCCTGCTGTGGCCCGCCGTCTCGGTCGTCCTGCTGTTCGGACTCAGCACCGTGATGTTCGCCGGCTGGTTCGTCCCGTGACGGGCGCGGCGCCCCGGCCCGACACGCACCCTAGACTCACGCGATGACAGACGACCGGCGGATCGCGATCGTCGGCCTCGGCTACGTCGGCCTGCCGCTCGCCATCACGTTCGTGGAGGCGGGCCTCGAGGTCGAGGGTGTCGACGCGTCGCCCGACCGGGTCGCCGCGATCAACGCGCACCGGTCGCCCGTCGACGACGTGTCGAACGAGCGGCTGGCGGCGGCGCTCGCGGGCGGGCTCCGCGTTGTGCTGACCGAGGACGCGAGGGTGGACGCGGCGGACGTCGTGTTCGTGTGCGTGCCGACGCCGATCACCCCGACCAAGGACCCGGACCTGGGGCCCGTGCTGTCAGCCGCGGCCACGGTCCGGAGCGGCCTCCGCGCCGGCCAGCTCGTGATCCTGCAGTCGACGACGTTCCCGGGGACCACCACCGGCCAGTTCCGGGAGGCGCTCGAGCGCACCGGCCTCCGGGCGGGCTCCGACTTCGACCTGGCCTTCGCGCCCGAGCGGGTGAACCCTGGCGATCCGGCGAGCGCCGGTCGCGGCGTCCCGCGGCTGGTCGGCGGTCTGACGCCGGCCGCCACGAGCCGCGCCGCCGCGCTGCTGGGACGGATCAGCGATCGCGTCGTGGAGATGTCCTCGCCCGATGCGGCGGAGATGGCCAAGGTCCTGGAGAACACGTTCCGCAACGTCAACATCGCGTTCGTCAACCAGCTGGCGCTGCTGTGCGAGCGGATGGGGCTGGACGTCTGGGAGGTGATCGACGCCGCCTCCACCAAGCCCTTCGGGTTCATGCGCTTCATGCCCGGTCCGGGCGTGGGCGGGCACTGCATCCCGGTTGATCCGTACTACCTCTCCTGGCGCGCCCGCCAGTTCGACTTCACCGACCGGTTCATCGAAGCGGCCGGCGACATCAACCTCGCGATGCCGAGGCACGTCGTGGACCTCGTGGCCGAAGCCCTGAACGATCGCGGCAAGGCGCTGAAGGGCGCCCGGGTCGGCATCGTCGGTGTCGCCTTCAAGCCCGACGTGCGCGACGCCCGCAACTCGCCCGCGGCCGCCATCCTGGCGGGCACCGCGTCCCGGGGCGGCGAGGTGCGCTACCACGACCCCCACGTCCCGACCTTCCGCGACGAGGCGGGCACCATCCACGATGGCGTCCCGCTGGACGATCTCCTGCCCTGGGCGGACGTCGTCGTCGTCGTGACCGCCCATCGCGCAATCGACTGGGACATCGTGTTCGGGACCAGCGACCTCGTCGTCGACACCGTCAACGCCTCGAAGGAACGCGGCGTCAGGACGCGCCAGGTCCTGCGCCTGGGAGCCGGCTGGCTCCAACCCGTGACCTAGGCGACCCACCGCATTGGACGAGCTGGTGACCGCCCTCGCGCGGCTGCGGCGCTCGTTCCTGCCGTGGCTGATCGCCGGCGTCATCGCCTGGGTCGGCGTCGCGTGGATCGGGTGGACGCTGTGGAGCCAGGACCCGCCGCGGGCGGGGTTCGACCTCGCGCTCCTGCTCGACGGCGCACGGGCCGTCGCGGCGGGCCAGAGCCCGTACGACCCCGCGATGCTGGCCGGCGGCTCGCCGTCTGCGACCGAGCTCTTCTACTCCTACCCGCCGCCGGTCGCGCAGGCGATGCAGCTCGTCGCCTGGCTGCCCGACGGGGTCGTGCTCGTCCTGTGGGCCATCGGGGCGACGCTGGGCCTCGGTCACATCGCCGGCGAGATCGCACGCCGCGACCGGCAGGGCGAGCCGCGGAGCACCGTGGTCGGTGGCAAGGCGATCCTCGCCGCGCCGCTGTTCCTGCCGTTCGCCGTCGCCCTGCTGTTCGGCAACCTCGACGCCTGGTACCCGCTGCTCTACGGCGCGCTCGTCCTCGCGGCGTTCCCGACGAGCGGCCGCTGGACGTGGCTCGCGGCCGGCGCCGCCGTCGCGGTCGTGGCGATCGCCAAGCTGCACCCCGCGGTCCTCGGCCTGTGGCTCCTCGTCCGCGTGTTCGCCGATCGCGATGGGCCGTGGCGGACGGTGCTGGTTGCCGCCGTCGTGACGGGCGTCGCGATCCTCGGGGCGAGCCTCCTGCTCGGCGGCGTGCAGCCGTGGCTGGACTACGTCGCCGTGATCCGGGCCGGCGCGGGCGCGGAGCTGGTTGACCCACGGAACCTCGGGCCGGTGTCGCTCCTCGGCCAGGCGACGGGGCTGGACGCCCAGGCGCTGCGCGTCGCGCAGGTGGTCGTGACCCTGACCGCGGCCGTCGTCACCGGGCTCGCGGCGTGGCGCGTCCGCGACCCCATCGCGAGCCTGGCGATCGCGTTCACTGCCTCGCTCGTCGTGCTGCCGGTGACCTGGTACCACTACCCGGTGGCGCTCGTCCCGATCGGGCTGGCGCTCGCGATCACACGACCGAGGAGCCGTCCGTGGGTCGCGGCCGCGATCGTCGTGGCGGGTGTCGCGATCGGCGTGCCGGCGCTGGTGTGGGCTGCGATCGCGCTCCTCATCGCCGCCGCCGTGCAGGTCCCGGCCCCGTCGACCTCCGCAGCAGGTACCGCGTCCGGTGCCCCCGTGGTCCCGGTTACAGAACGCACCACCGCGCCATAGACTGCCCGGCATGCCGGCCCGTTCGCTGACCATCGTCCTGCCCGCGTACAACGAGGAGGCCCGCATCGGGTCTGCGCTGGACGAGCTGTTCGGCTACCTCCATCGCCGTGGCGCGGACGCCCGCGAAGGCCGCCCGGGGTCGGCGGAGCTGCCGGCCGATGGTCAGCGTGCTCGTGGTCGACGACGGCTCGACGGACGGCACCGCGGCGCTCGTCCGAGCTCGGCCCGAGATCGCGCGACGGCGAGCTGGAGCTGCTGACGGTCCCGCACGGCGGCAAGGGCGCGGCCGTTCGGGCGGGCATGCTCCATGCCGACGGGGAGCTACGTCGTCTTCGCCGACGCCGACATGGCGACGCCGCCGGACGAGCTGCCGCTGCTCGTCGAGGCGCTCGAGACGCGGACGCCGCATATGGCTCGCGGATCCAGGCCGACGGGTCCGACATGCGCGCGTCGCAGCCCGGTTGGCGGCGGCTGCTCGGCAAGGCGTTCCACGCGCTGGCGTCGGTCTGGGTCGTGGGACCGGTCCAGGACACGCAGTGCGGGTTCAAGGGCTTCCGGCGGGACGTCGCCCGGGACGTCTTCGCACGCCAGCAGGTGACGAGCATCGTGTTCGACGTCGAGCTGGTCTACCTCGTGCGGCGGCGGGGCTACAGCCACCGCGATCGTGCCGATCCGCTGGGCCGACCGTCGAGGCTCGCGGATGCATCCCGGCGTGCGGCTCGCGATGCGGGTCGCCTGGGATCTGCTCCGCATCCCGCTCCTGCACCGTGACGTCCGCCGCGCGGTCCGCGATCGCGGCGACCAGATCGCCGCCTGACGCGCGATGCGTGAGATGACCGGGGGCTGGCGGTTCCTCCCGCCGCTCGCGATCGGCCTCCTCGTGCTCGGCGTGGGGGCGACCCTGGCCGTTGCCGGGGCGACGCTCGGGTACGACTTCCTGGCCTACCACGCCGCCGCGTCGAGGGTGCTCGACGGGCAGCCGGCGTACGACACGTCGTTCGAGTCGGCCGGCGGCTTCGGCCTGTTCTACTACCCGCCGACGTTCATCCCGCTCGTGCTCGCGTTCGGCGCGCTGCCGGCCGCCATTGCGCCGCTGGCGTGGGTCGGCCCTGCTCCTCGGCGCGTTCGGCGTCGGTGTGGCGATGCTCCCGGTCTCGCTGCGGGTGCGATGGCTGACGGTCCTCCTGGCCGCGCAGTCCTGGCCGTTCCTGTACGCGATCAAGCTGGGCCAGGTGGGCCCGATCCTGTTCCTGCTGTTCGCGCTCGGCTGGCGGTGGGTCGACTCGCGCCCGATCGGGCTCGGCGTCACGGCGGCGCTCGGGCGCGGCGATCAAGCTCCAGCCCGGCCTCATCCTCGTGTGGGCGCTCCTCACCGACGATGGCTGGCGGTGGCCGCCGGTGCGCTGACGCTCCTGGCGCTGGCGGTCGCGGCAACGGTGCTCGCTGGTCCGCAGGCGTGGACCGACTTCGCCCTGCTCGTCGGCCGCGTCGCCGACCCCATCACCACGCCCCACAACGTCACGCCCGGGGCCATCGCCTACGCGCTTGGTGCGTCCCGCGAGCTGTCGAGCACGATCCAGTGGCTCTCGATGGCGCTGGCGATCGGCGCCGTCGTGTTCGCGGCGTTCCGGTTGCCCGCCGCGCCCTCGTACCTCGTCGCGGTGATCGCGAGCCAGCTGCTGTCGCCGATCCTGTGGGACCACTACGCGATGCTGCTGCTCCTGCCAGTGGCGTGGCTGCTCGAGCGCGGACAGTGGTGGGCGATCGGCGCCGCCCTCGTGACGTCGGTCCTGTTCGTGGGCGTCATCCCGCCGTGGGTCTATCCGGTCGCGTTCTGGGCGATGCTTGTCGCGGTGGTCGGCGTCGGGCTTCGACGAAACGATCGCGCGCTGGCGGCCGGTGCCGCCGCGGGCGACCCCGTGCGGCTGACCGCGTGAGCGCCGCGACCGCCGCAACCGGCCGCCTGTTCACGAAGCCGATGACGATCGGCAGCTACACGCTGCCGCCTCTTGGCCTCGTCGTCCTCGCCGCGATCGGCGCATCCCTCCTGGTCGTCGTCGCCGTCACCCGTTGGGCGGTGCCCTCGGACGAGCTCGCGTACTGGCTCGGCGCCGAGCGGCTCGCGGCGGGCGAGCCGCTCTACGACCTCTCGCTCCCGATCGGCTCGCCCTACGCCTACTGGTATCCGCCCCCCCTCGCCCAGGTCCTCGCACCGTTCACGTCGTCCGTCCCGGACATGTGGTTCGTCGCCGCCTGGACGGCGATGCTGATGGGGTGCCTGTTCTTCCTCGGCAACCGGCGCATCCTCGTGGCCCTCGCGCTGATCGCCTATCTCCCGGTCGCGATCGAGCTCTGGTACCGCAACGTCCACCTGCTGATCGCGGTGCTGGCGGTCCTCGCGATCCGGAAGAGCTCGCTGTTCTGGGTCCCCGCGGCGGCGATCAAGATCACGCCGGCGCTCGGGCTCGTCTACCTGCTCGCCCGGGGTCGGGTCCGGGAGTCCGCGGTGGTCGCGCTCGTCGGGCTCGTGGTCCTGGCCATCAGCGTCTGGCTCTCGCCCGCGGCCTGGGACCAGTTCCTGGACCTCGTGTTTCTCCAGGGCGGCAGCTCCGGGGCGAGCCTCGTGCCCATTCCGTTTCCGATCAGGATCGTCGCCGCGGTCGTCCTGGTGGTCATCGCCGGGCGCCGCGGCGGGCGCGCCGGCGAGTGCCTCCTGCTGGCGGCGCTGGTCGTGGGCAATCCCACGCTGTGGATGACCGCCTTCAGCCTGCTCGTCGCAGTCCCCTACCTGCTGACCAATCCATCGCGCGACGAGGTGGCCGCATGACGGCGATCAGCGTGCCGATCCGGCCCACTGGGCGTGGCCGCCTGGTCGACCTTGCCGCGCTCACGATGACCGTCAGCATCCTGTGCCTGCTGGTCGTCCAGTGGGTGCCGATCCTGCTCGATCTCGATCCGGCCAAGATCGCCGTTGACTACAACCTGTACGTCGACGCGACGCAGCGCGCGATCGACGGCGGCGGCTACTACCTGCCGTACCAGGTGGCCGGACCGTATCCGGCGGACCCCGGCGTGATCCTCTACCCGCCGCCGTTCATCCTCGTCATGGTCCCGTTCCTGATCCTGCCGTGGCCGGTCTACTGGGCGCTGCCGATCGCGGCGGTCGTGTGGGCCATCTGGATGCTGCGGCCCCGGATCACGTGGTGGCCTGTCATGGCCTTCTGCCTGTGGTGGCCGGGCACGCTCATCACGCTGGTCGCCGGGAACCCGGTCCTCCTGTTCACCGGTGCGATGGCGCTGGCCACGATCTGGTACTGGCCGGCCGTCGCGATCTTCCTGAAGCCGAGCCTCTTCCCGTTCGCGCTGTTCGGGATCTGGAAGCGGTCGTGGTGGGTCGCCCTGGGCGTGGCGGTCCTCATCAGCCTCCCCTTCGGGGCGATGTGGATCGACTACGTCGCGGTCGTCCGAAACGCCCAGCACGAGCTCGGCCTGCTGTACAACTTCGGGCAGGCGCCCACGCTCGCCTTGCCGCTCGCCGCCTGGGCTGGACGTACCCGACGCCGATGAGCGCCAACGTGAACTGGCTGCGGTTGCTGCGCGACGGCCTGTACCTGGCAGGCATCGCGTTCGCCGTCGTCTTCTGGCTGTACTACACGACCAATGAGGGTCGGCCGACCGATGCGTTCTGGTACTGGAACGCCGACACGTCCGCCCTGTATCCCCACCCGGAGCTCGCCGAGAACAACGGGTACAACTACTCGCCCGCGTTCGAGCTGTTCATCGGATGGAGCCGGCTCCTGCCGTTCGAGACGTTCGTCGCGCTCTATCGCGCGATCCTCCTCCTGGCCGTGATCTACATGGCCGGGCCGTTCACGCTGTTCGTCCTGCTGTCGAACCCCGTGGCGTCCGAGATCAACGCGGGCAACATCCAGATCCTGATGGCGCTCGCGATCGTCTGGGGCTTCCGGCACCCCTGGACATGGTCGTTCGTCGTGCTGACGAAGGTCACGCCGGGGGTTGGGCTGCTCTGGTTCGTGGTCCGGCGGGAGTGGCGAAAGCTCGCGATCGCGCTGGGTGCGACGGCTGCCCTCGCGGCCCTGTCGGTCGTCTTCTGGTCCGACCAGTGGCCGGGGTACGTCGCCCTCATCACGTCCGGCCAGGCGCCCGCCGTGTGGCCGTACTACCTGACGCTCTACCAGCGGCTGCCGTTCGCGATCCTCCTGGTCGTCATCGGCGCCTGGCGCAACTGGAAGTGGACCGTGCCCGCCGCGTCGTGCCTGGCGCTGCCCGTCTTCTACCCGATCAGCCTGTCGCTGCTCGTCGGGTGCCTGCCGTTCATCCGGATCACGCTCGGGCGCTGGCTCGATAGCCGCGGGTATTCCCTCGAGCGGCGCGTCCCGAACCCTGCGGTCGATGCGGAGACGCTACCCTCCTCGTCGTGACCTCCCCCTCCGTTCGCGGCCATCGATGGATCGCGCCGCTGGTCGGCGTCGGCGTCGCGGTCACCGCCTTCTTCGTCTACTGGCTGACGAACCAGTCGTTCGAGGCAGGTCGCGGGGACTTCTTCTACCTCGCCGACGCGTTCCTCCACGGCCGGGTGTGGATCGATCGAGCGCTTGGCGCGTACGACGTGATCTACGGCGCCACGGGCCGCGTCTATGTCCCGTTCGCCCCGTTCCCCGCCTTCGTCCTGATGCCGCTGGTCGCGGCCGTGGGGGCAGAGAACGCCGACACGTGGGAGTCGGGCATCAACGCCGCCCTGGCCGCGATCGGGCTGCTGCTCGCATGGTGGGTCACGGGCCGGATCGGCGTCGCCCGCCTGCGGGACCGGTTCGGCCTCGTCCTGCTGCTCGGCTTCGGGACGCAGATGTGGTGGATCACGACGCGTGGCGGCGTGTGGCACACCGGCCACCTCATCGCGATCATCCTCGCGATGCTGATCCTGGCCGAGCTGTTCGGCAAGCAGCGCGCGATCCTCCTGGGCCTCCTCGTCGGTGCGTCGTTCCTCACCCGGGCGCCGGTCGCCTTCCTCGGGCCGGCGATCGCGTTGTGGTACTGGCTGCTCGCCCCGGCCGAGGGCGGCGAGCTGGCTGCGCCGGATCCCGTGGCGCCAGTGGGCGTTGCTCATCGTCGGGTTCCTGCCGGGCCTCGCGGTGTTCTTCGCGTACAACTACGCCCGGTTCGGGTCGCCACTCGAGTCCGGGTACGCGCTGGCGACGCTGCCCGAGTGGCTGGAGAACCTCCGGCAACAGGGCCTGTTCTCGCCGGCCCACATCCCGATGAACCTCAACTACCTGTTCGTCCACCTGCCGATCCCGGCGAGCTCGTTCCCGTACTTCCGGCCGGACGGCCTGGGGATGAGCGTGTTCCTCACGAGCCCGGGACTGCTGCTGTTCCTGCTCGCGCCGTGGCGCGACCGGCGGACGTGGGCCCTCGCGGCCGGCGCCGTGCTCGTCCTGATCCCGACGCTCCTGTACTACGGCGGGGGCTGGTTCCAGTTCGGGTTCCGGTACTTCCTGGACTCGATCCCGTTCGTGTGGGCGCTGGCCGTCATGGGCATCGCGCGCCGTGGCGGCATCCCGTGGTGGGGCTGGCTGCTGATCCTGTGGGGCGTCGTGATGGGCGCCTACGGGGTGTGGTGGACCTACCACCTGTGATCGCCCGCTCGTGATCGACCGCCTGCGCGAGGCCTGGCCGCGGTACCGCCGGCCGGTCCGCGACGCGCTGGTCATCGTCGGGCTGCTGCGCGCGTTCGTCTTCTTCTTCGTCCAGGGCGAGCAGCCGTGGGACGTTCTGGGGCGTCGACGCCCGCGCGTACTGGGGCGTGGACCTCGCGCACCCGTACACGGACTCGGCGGTGGGGGAGCTGTCGAACTACCTCTACTCGCCGGCGTTCGCGCAGCTGCTCGCGCCGTTCTCGGCGCTCCCGTTCGAGGTGTTCTTCGTGCTCTGGACGGCCGTCTCGGTCGTCCTCCTCGTCTGGCTCGTCAAGCCGTGGCCGTGGATCGTCCCGATGCTCCTCCTGCCGATCATCTACGAGCTGTGCGTGGGCAACATCCACTTCCTGCTCGCCGCGGCGTTCGTCGTCGTGCTGCGGGCGCCGGCCGTGTGGGCATTCCCGCTGCTGACGAAGATCACGCCGGGCGTGGGCATCGTGTGGCACGTGGTCCGCGGGCAGTGGCGGGCGCTCGCCATCGCGCTGGGGACGACGGCGGCGATCTTCGCGGTGTCGTTCGCGCTGTCGCCGTCCGCCTGGATCGACTGGTTCACGTTCCTCGTCAACGAGCGCGGGCAGAGCGAGCTCCTCGTGCCGCGGCTGATCGCCGCCGCCGCGCTCGTCGTGTGGGGCGCCCGCACGCACAACCCGTGGACGATCGCGGTGGCG
Organism: uncultured Chloroflexia bacterium; assembly: GCA_963763075.1. Classification (GTDB taxonomy): domain Bacteria; phylum Chloroflexota; class Limnocylindria; order Limnocylindrales; family CSP1-4; genus CAIXZV01. The sequence goes on from CAVXNF010000009.1 coordinate 89,441, forward strand.
GGCTGGCTCGCCCTGCCCGTGATCTGGATCAACGCCTGGGTGATCCTGCTGGCCGTGATCCGGCTGCGGCAGCCGCAGTGGGGCGATCCGGAACTGGCACGCACCTGATGCGACACGCCACGCCGCCGATCGGTACCCTTCGGCCCACATGACCACCCCGACTGTCGCGCGGCGGCCGGTGCCGATCGGCGCCCTGCTGCTGCTGTTCGTCCTGTCCGGCGCGGCCGGCCTCATCTACGAGGTCGTGTGGGCGCGCCAGCTGGTGCTCGTGTTCGGCAACACGAGCCAGGCCGTGTCCACGATCCTCACCGGGTTCTTCGGCGGGCTCGCGATCGGCGGCTTCTTCGGCGGCCGGATCGCGGACCGCGTCGTGCGACCGCTCCGCCTGTACGGCGCGCTCGAGCTCGTCGTCGTCATCGTCGTGCTGATCACGCCGATCACGTTCCGCCTCATCGGCACCATCTACCAGGGCATCTACCCGTCGCTCGCCGAGTCACCGATCCTGCTCGCGCTCGTCCGGTTCGTGCTCGCGATCCTCGCCCTCGCGCCCGCGACGCTGCTCATGGGCGCCACGCTGCCGACCCTGACCCGCTTCCTGACCAAGGGCGGGGCCGGCATCGCCGGCGCGTTCCAGAAGCTGTACGCGGCCAACACGCTCGGCGCGATCTTCGGGACGGCGATCGCGGGCTTCGTCCTCATCGAGCTGTTCGGGCTCACCGGCGCGCTCATCGTCGGCGCCGTGTGCTCGGGGACCGCGGGCCTGATCGCGCTGTTGCTCGACCGGCGGTCCGGCGCGGCGGCCGTCAATCCGGCGCCCGATCCGGAGCCGCATCCGCGAGTCGTGGGACACGACCCGCTTCCCGACCGAGGCCGCCGACCGCCGGCGTCGCCTCGCGTTCCTGCTCGCGTTCGTCTCGGGCCTCACGGCGCTCGGCTACCAGGTGGTCTGGAACCGGCTCATCGGCGCCGGGACCGGCAGCTCGACCTACGTGTTCACGATCATCCTGACGCTGTTCCTCATCGGCATCGCGCTCGGCGCGGGGATGCTCGGCGTCCTGCGCCTTCGCGTGCGCTCGACGATCGCGCTGATCGCCGTCGCGCAGATCGCTGACCGCGCTGTTCGCGACGATCGGCGCCGCGATCCTCGCCTCGCCGCCCGTCCCGTTCAACGGCGCCGCGCCGGACTTCATCGCCGTCGCTCGGCGAGTTCGCGTGGCCAGGCGCTGCTGCTCGTCCTGCCGCCGACGATCGCGATGGGCATCACGTTCCCCGCCACGGCCGCGCTGCTGGGCGAGGAACGCGGCTCGGAGGGCAGCGCGACCGGCACCCTGCTCGCGGTCAACACCGCCGGTTCGCTCGTCGCGACGTTCCTGCTGCCGTTCCTCGTGATCCCGCTCATCGGCTCGCCGGCGACCCTCGCCGGTCTCGCGATCATCAACGCGATCGTCGGCGGGATGCTGTTCTTCGGCAACCGCGACGTCGCCCCGTCGCGCCGCCAGCTGGGCGCCGCGGCCGGGCGTGCTCATGGTCCTCGTCGTGAGCGTCGCGTTCATCACCGGCATCGCGTTCCGCAACCCGACGATCAAGGTCATCGAGCAGAACCGCGGCACGGTGTTCGAGGCGACCGAGGACGAGATCGCGTCGGTCGAGGCGGGCGAGATGACCGGCCAGCGGCGGATCTGGGTCGGCGGCACGACGATGACGATCATCACCGTCGACACGAAGTTCCAGCCGCTGCTGCCGATCGCCCTCCGGCCCGACGGCGAAGCGCGGCCTGACGATCGCGTTCGGCATGGGCACGGCGTTCCGGACCTCGCTCATCGCGGGCGTCAAGACCGACGCCGTGGAGCTCGTCCCGTCCGTCCCCGAGATGTTCAAGTGGTTCTACGACGACGCCGACGCGGTGCTCGCCGACCCGGACGGGCACGTGATCGTGGCCGACGGCCGGAACCACGTGGAGCTGACCC
>CAVXNF010000010.1:0-390223 GCA_963763075.1 uncultured Chloroflexia bacterium
CGCGGAGGCCGATCCGGCGTTGCGCTGATCGGCGAGCGGCCGTCCGGCGCCAGCCACCTCGCGTAGCATGCGATCACGCGTCCGGACCGGAGGGAGCACGATGATCGCCGACCAGGCCCAGAAGCTGCTCGTGCAGCAGGTGGCGCACGAGCTGACGGCCCACCAGACCTACATGGGCATCTCGCTGTACTTCACCCGCGAGAGCCTCAACGGCTGGGCGAAGTTCTTCCACGAGCAGGCGGTCGAGGAGGCCGGGCACGGCTGGAAGATCATCAACTACCTCATCGACAACGACGTCGAGTTCGCGCTGCCGCAGGTCAGGGGCGCGGCGACGACCTACAAGTCCGCTCGCGAGGCGGTCGAGGTCGCCCAGGCCAGCGAGCGACGCGTGACGCAGCAGTTCGAGGTGCTCGCGAACGTCGCCCGCGAGGCGAAGGACAACCGGACGCTCCAGTTCCTCCACTGGTTCATCGAGGAGCAGGTCGAGGAGGAGCGCACGATGGCCGCGCTGCTCGACCTCATCGACAGCGGCATCAACCTGTTCCAGGCCGAGGCGCACATCGACAGCGTGGTCCGCGAGTAGCACATCCCGCGGCGCGGACGCGTGGCGCGACCTCAACCGGGGGAGGGGAGCTCCGAGCGGCGGAGACGGAGCGCACGCGGGGTCCGCGAGCGGCTGGCCGGTGCCGCCGCCGATGCGGAGATCGGCGGCGCCTGGACCACGCACTCGAACGCCTCGGCGGTGAGCGGCTCGGCGAACAGGTAGCCCTGGGCGAGGCGGCAGCCGAGCCGGCGCAGCGCGTCGAGCTGGTCGGGCCGTTCCACGCCCTCGGCGATCGTGACGAGGCCCAGCGTCTCGCCCAGCCGCAGCACGACCGCCGGCACGCCGCGCTCGACGTCCTCGTCGAGCTCCGCCACGAACGCTCGGTCGATCTTGAGGATGTCCGCGGGCAGCCGGCTGAGGTAGCTGAGCGACGAGTAGCCGGTGCCGAAGTCGTCGATCGCGACCCTGGCGCCCGCGTCGCGGATCCGGTGGAGGCTGTCGAGGGCGACCGATGCGTCGTCGAGCAGGGCGCTCTCCGTGACCTCGATGATCAGCGCGTCGAGCGGCAGGCCCGTGGCGCGCGCCGACGCCTGGATCGTCTCGACGAAGTCCGGCTGGGCAAGCTCGCGGGGGGCGACGTTGACGGACAGGCCGAGCGTCGGGGCGATGCTCGCCCGCCACTCGGCGACCTGGCCGCAGCTCTCGCGGACGACCCAGCCGCCGATGTCGACGATGAGCCCGATCTCCTCGGCCAGCGGGATGAACGTCGTCGGCAGGAGGAGGCCGCGCTTCGGGTGGGCCCAGCGGACGAGCGCCTCGACGGCGACCGCGCGGCCCGTCGTGACCTCGACGATCGGCTGGTAGGTGACCTGGAGCTCGTTCCGGGCGAGCGCCTGGCGGAGATCCGACTCGAGCTCCAGCCGATCCTGGACGAGCGACCGGGACCCGGGCTCGTAGCGACGTGCGCGGCCCTTGCCGGCCCGCTTCGCCTGGTACATCGCGATGTCGGCGTCGCTCAGCAGCCGCGCGGCGGTCGCGCCGTTCGCCGACCCGTCGACGATGCCGATGCTCGCCCGCGGCAGCAGGTCGCGGCCCTCGATCTCGACCGGCTCGTCGAGCGCGGCGAGGAGGCGGTCGGCGACGCGCTCGGCCCCGGCGGCGTCCTGGCCGTCGAGGATGATCCCGAACTCGTCGCCACCAAGCCGCGCCGCGAGGTCGTCCGAGCGCAGCAGGTCCTGGAGCCGGCCGGCCACGGCAACCAGCAGCGCATCGCCCGCGGCGTGCCCGAGGCTGTCGTTGACGGTCTTGAAGTCGTCGAGGTCCACGAACAGGACGGCGAGCGGCGGCCGGTTCACGCGTCCCAGCGCGCCGTCGAGCCGCTCGACGAACCGGCGCCGGTTGGGCAGGCCCGTGAGCGGGTCGTGCGAGGCGCGGTAGCTGAGCTCGCCCTCGAGCTTGACCCGGGCCGCGTTGTCGCGGGCGAGCGCCCGCACCACCGACGCGAGCCGCCACAGGACGAGCAGCGACAGCAGCGCCGACCCGATGGCGAGCATCGGGACGTCGGACTCCCACTGCACGTTGACGATGAGCACGAGCGCCGGCCCGGTGAGCATCGCCAGGGCGAGCAGCGACAGGCGGGTCCTGCCCAGCCACGCGACGGCGACCGGGTGCGGCGCGACGACGTCGCGCATCGAGCGATGGAGCGCGGCCGAGCCCATGGCGATGTACGAGAACAGCCACAGGCTGTCGAGCTCGCCGCCGTCGACGTACGTCCCCGACGCGACCTGGAGCGCGTACGCGGTGTCGGCGACGAACAGCGTGACGATCGAGGCGATCAGGAGGACGAACGACGTGGTCCGTGCGCCGGGCGTCGAGAGCAGCCCGATCGCGACGCCGAGGATGACGAGGTCGCCGAGCGGATAGGCGGCAGTGACGATGAGCGAGATCGGGTCGTCCGCCGAGTCCAGCACGGGCCGGACCAGCACGACCCAGCCGACGAGCGCGCAGGCAGAGGCGAGGATTGCCCCGTCGAGGAGGCCGGCCCGGTCGCCGCCCCGGACGCGCAGCTGGATCGCCATCAGGAACGCGACGACGAGCAGCGGATAGCCCAGCAGGTAGGCGACGTCGGCGATCGACGGGAACGGGGACTCGCCCATCAGCTCGAGGATCGTCCACAGCGCGTCGCCGGTGACGAACAGGAGCTGGCCGGCGGCGAGCAGCAGCCACGGCTGGGGACGCTCGGGCCGGTAGATCACGACGCCCGCGATGATCGCGGCGACCGAGGCCACGCCGATCGCGTCGTACACGAGGTTCTGCGGCAGGGACCCGGTGGGCAGCAGCCGGTGGACGAGCACGGCAAGACCGGCGAGCAACGCGAAGGCGGTCGCCGGGCGCGCGTCGGCGCTCCACAGCGCCTGGCCGATCTTCGGAAGGTTGGGCACGTCCACCCCTGGTTGCCCCGGGTCGGGGTCCCGACAGGATGTGTGTGCCCCACTCAGGCGTCGATGGCCCTGCGGTCGTCGCCCCGGCACCCGAAGGTACGGGGCGCCGACACGGGCGCCGATCGACGACCGCCGCTGGCTCGGCGAGATGGCGGCGACGGGCTAGGCCGAGAGGGCGGGCGTCCCGGATGGCAGTGAGGCCGGCCGCTCCGTCGTCGAGCTGATCGTGTGCGGGCGGCCCTCGGCCGCGGCCTCGGTGGCGAGCAGCACGTCGAGGACGTGGTAGGCGAACGCGCCCGATGCGCGGTGCGGCCGGTCCTCGGCGATCGCCTCGATCATGTCGGCGAGGCCGATGCCCCGGCCCGACCGGCCGTCGGCGCGGAGCGGGACGTCCTCCCAGGCACCGCCGTCCATCCGCCGGAGCGTGACCTCGCCCTCGAACGTGTTCGGGTCGCCCATGCCGAGCGAGCCCTCCGTCCCGTGGATCTCGAGGTGGGGCGAGGTGCTCTCGACGACGTCGAACGAGGCGAGGAACGAGGCGACGACGCCCGACACGAACCGGTAGCTGGCGACGACGTACGTGGGGACCTCGGCCGAGAACCGGGTGCCCGCCCGCGGTCCGGTCGCGATGACGCGCTCGGCGCCGTGCCCGGTGCCGAACGCCTCGACGGCGGCGATCGGGCCCAGCAGGTTGACGAGCGCGGCGACGTAGTACGGCCCGACGTCCAGCAGCGGGCCGCCGCCGCGCGCGAAGAAGATCTCCGGGTCCGGGTGCCACTGCTCCGGCCCGAGGTGGAGGACGGCGGCATTGGCCCCGAGCGGCTCGCCGATCGATCCCGCGTCGAGGACGTCGCGGGCGGTCTGGAGCCCGCCGCCGAGGAACGTGTCCGGGGCGCAGCCGAGCCTGACGCCGCGCGCAGCGGCGGCATCGACCATCGCCTTCGCGTCCGCGAGCGTCGTGGCCAGCGGCTTCTCGGAGTACACGTGCTTGCCGGCCGCGATCGCGGCGAGGCTGACCTCCGTGTGACGGACCGGGGGCGTGAGGTTGACGACGACGTCGATCGACGGGTCCGCGAGCAGGTCGTCCAGCGGCATCGCCCGGAGCCCCGCGCTGGCGGCGAGCGCGGCGGCGCGGGCCGGGTCGGCGTCGGTGCAGGCGACCAGCTGGACCGCGGCAAGTGACGCGCACCCGGCGACGTAGTGCTGCGAGACGTTGCCGCAGCCGATGAGGCCGACGCGGGCGGGACGGACGGTCACGGGCCGCTCAGCCACGCGCCGAGCGGGCGAGACCGCGCCCGACGAGGTACTCGATGGATCCGGTCACGGCATCGATCACCGGGCCGGCGGCATGGTCGAGCTCGATGATCAGCCACTCGGCGTTCGGCGCATCGGCGAGCGCGGCGATGGCCGGCGCCGGGTCCACCACGCCGCTGCCGACCGCACCGTTGACGAACGCGTGGCCGCCGCTCGCGCTCGGCGGCAGCGCGGGACCGTCCTTGAGATGGAGCGAGCAGACGCGCGGGCCGAGGTCGCGGATGACGGTCGCCGGTGCGGCGCCGCCGACCTCGACCCAGAAGATGTCGACCTGGAAGTCGACCGACGGATCGGTCGCGTCGCGGAGGAGCGCGTAGCCCGGACCGGCGCCCTCGACGTCCTGCATCTCGCCGTCGTGGTTGTGGATCCCGACCCGGAGCCCGTGCCGGGCGGCGATCGTGGCGCCGGCGTTGAGCGAGTCCGCGAAGTGGCGGACGTCGTCGTGCGTGTCGAACCGGTGCGCCGAGACGATGACCCGGGGTGACCCGATCGCGGCCGCGTCCGCGCAGATCCGGTCGAACGCGTCCGCGTCGTCGATCGATGCCCAGGAGTGGGTGCTCGTCACGGCGAGTCCGGCGTCCGCGAGCGCCGCCCGCGCCGCGGCGACGTCGCCGCCCGGGACGCCGACCGTCTCCACGCCGGTGTAGCCGAGGCGCGCGAGCTCGTCGAGCAGCCCGCGATCGAGCGTGAACGCCGCCGACCCGCGACGCGTGTCGTCGCGGAACGAGTACAGCTGGACGGCAAGGGGCAGCGGCGAGGTCATGGTCGCGAATCTCCGGGATCGGCGGTCAGAGGCCGGGCGCGAGCTTCCGTTCCGGGGCGGTCGACTCGAGCTCGACGATGGCCGCCTTGGCGGCGGTCACCTGGTCGGCCTCTTCGGCCGTCCCGAGGTCGAGCCGGCAGTAGGTGAACCGGCCCGGGAGCACGCGCTCCATCATCGCGCCCAGCCAGCGGGTCAGGTCGGCGCGGTGGCCGCTCCGCTTGCGGGCATCGGGCGCGATCGCGTGGATGAGCACGACGCGACGCCGGTTGCGCTCCATCCACGGCCAGTACTGGAGCACGTTCTCGGCCGGGTGGGTGTGCTTCTGCTCGACCTCGAGGGCGACGAACGCGTCGTTGCCGACGTCGGCCAGCCCACCGGGCGTCCCGCCGAGGCCGACGATCGTGCCGTCGCTGAACGCGAGGCCCAGCAGCCGCCCGACCCGCTTGGCGATCTGCGCCTCGGACAGGTCGGCCCACTCGCTCTTCGCCATCCGACGACTGTACCCGGACGGGCCGGGTGCTACATCGCGTTCGGGTCCATCGGGCTCATGAGCTGGAAGTAGTTGCCATCCGGGTCGGCTAGCGTCGCGATGAACAGTCGTCCGGGGCGCCGTCCATCGTGTACGGCTCGCGGACCACGGTCGCACCGGCGGCCTTGAGCCGGTCGAACTCGCCGCGCACATCGGCCGTCTCGATGTTCCAGATGATCCGGCCCGGCTCGCCGTTCGCGCCGTGGACCTCGCTGTGCGGCCCGACCGTGATCGACCCGGAGCCGATCATCCAGCCCGTGTAGCCGTCGCCGTCCCAGCCGGGCTCGCCGAACAGCTTCCGGTAGTAGTCGGCCAGGCGCTGCGGGTCCTCGGACCCGATGAGGATGCCGTTGAAGTTCATGCGGAGGCTCCTTCCTGGATGGGGACGTCCGGGGCGTCGAGGAACGCGAGGATGGTCTCGGCGGTCAGCGGCGACGAGAAGATGTTGTAGTGCTGGAGGCCGGGCAGGACCGCCAGCGCGTGCCCGCCCTTCGGCCGGTTCTCGCCCATCCAGCCACCGTCACGCAGGCCGCCGTCGAGCAGCTTGAACGCCTCGACCGAGTGGCTCGGCGGGGCCATGTCCGCGTCGGCGTGACGAGCATCGTGGGCACCTGGATGCCGCGCTGCTCGGTCATGTCGAACGGCTCGCGCATGTACTCGCCGATCTTGTCGAGCAGCCGGGGAAGTCCTCCGGGCGCGGGGCGACCGCGTGTACAGCGGTACATCGGCGTGTCCTTCATGAACTCGGCCGCGCTCGCGTTGACCTGGCCCTGCTGGGCCCGAAGCGCGGCGTCCGCGGCGTCATCGCGGAAGTACGTCGAGACGACACAGCCTGCGGACCCTCCGGGTGCCGGATCGCGAGCTGGAACGCGGCGCCGCCCCCGAGCGAGTACCCAACGACGTCGCCGCGCGATGCCGAGATGGTCGAGCAGCGCGGCGATGTCGTCGCCCATCGTCTCGAGCCGGATCGGCCGGTCGACATCCGCGGTCCGGCCGTGCCTCGGAGGTCGGCGCGATCACCTGGTGATCCTCGGCGAGCCGACCGAGTGCCGGCCGAACATCTCGCCCGACCCGAGCCCGCCGTGGAGCAGGACGAGCGGCAGGCCCGTGCCGTGGATCTCGTAGTAGAGGTCGATGCCGTTGACGTCGGCGTAGGCACCTGCACCCTTCGCCTCGGTCGTCCACTCGGTGGTCATCGCTGCACCTCGATGCGGTCCGTCGTTCCCGACCATGACACCACGGACCGGCAGGCCCGTGCCTTGCAGCGGCGGTACAGGGCCTTACCCGGTCCGCAGCGCGAGGAGGCGGTCGAGCGCCTCGGGGATGGCGTCCATGATCGAGACATGGCCCGCGCCGTCGCGCAGCCAGAGCTCGGCGCCCGGGACGTGGCGCGCGAGCCACTCCCCGTGCTGGCGGGGGATCACGCGGTCGTCGGCGCCCTGGGCGAGGATCACTGGGCAGCGGATGGTGCCGAGGTCGAACCCCCACGGCGTCGCGAACGCGACGTCGTCGTCGATGAGTCCATCAGGGCCAGTGCCCTCCGCGGCGCCGGCGTCGCGACCGACCGCGCCCCACGTGCCGTTGAGCGCCGCCCAGTCGGCCGACGTGAAGATCGCCTCGTCGAACGCGTCGGTCTCGGCGAACCGGGCCCGCGCGTCCCGTCCCACGCGGGCCGCGATGAGCGCATCCGGCGAGTGCATGCCGGCGAGCCAGTCGATGTCCGGCGCGTCGGGCGCGGGGGAGGCGAAGGTCGCGACGCCGATGACGCGGTCGGGGAGCAGCGCCGCGCACGCCAGCGCATGCGGCCCGCCGCCCGAGGCACCGAGCGTGAGGAACCGGCCGATGCCGAGCGCGTCCACGATCGCCTCGACGTCGCCGGCCGCGTCCGCGACGCGTCGCCCGGGCATGGGCGTGGAGGCGCCGTACGACGGCCGGGCACAGGTCACGAGGCGCAGCCCCCGCGCCGCGGCGATGGCCACGAGCGGATCGAGCAGCGCGCCGGTGTGCGGCGACCCGTTGTGGAACACGAGCGCCCCGCCGCCCGCCTCGGCATCGCCCGTGTCGGCGACATCGAGCGTCCGTCCGCCGGGGAGGGTCAGCAGGCGCCGCTCGGTCATCGCCCGAGTGTCGGCATGGGGGCTTGACAGCCCGCGTAACGTTCGGTCATACGACCGATGTCGGTCGATCGACCGACAACGACAGGCACGACAGCGGGGAGACTCCCAATGGCGTACGACATCGAAGGCAGGCTGCTCGAGGTCTGCACCTGCAACGTCCTGTGCCCGTGCTGGGTGGGCGAGGACCCGGACGGCGGCACGTGCGACTCGACGCTCGCCTGGCGCGTGGACTCGGGCTCGATCGAGGGCGTGGACGTCGCCGGCCTGACCATCGCCGCCTCGGTCCACATCCCGGGCAACGTGCTGACACCCGACTCCTGGACCGCGGCGATCTTCGTCGACGAGCGCGCGACGCCGGAGCAGGAGCAGGCGCTGCTCAAGGTGTTCACGGGGCAGCTCGGCGGCGCCGGTCGCGGACCTGGCGGGGCTCATCGGCGAGGTCGTCGTCGGTCCAGCGGGCGCCGATCGTGTTCACCGTCGATGGCGGCAAGGGCCGCCTGACCGTGGGCGACGTCAGCGACGCGGACCTCGTCCCGTTCCTCGGGGCGACGGGCGAGCAGACCGTCCTGTCGGGCACGGTGTTCTCGACGATCCCCGGATCGCCCGTGTACGCGGCGAAGTCCAGCTACTTCACGCGGAAGGGCGGCGGCGCGAAGATCCCGGACGTCGACGTGACGGGCAACAACGCCCTCCAGGGCCACTTCCGGTTCGCGGCCTGAGGCTCGGACGATGTTCGCCCCGGCGCACCTCCGCGACCCGCGCCGCGACCGGGCCGTGCTCGGCGCGGCCCTCGTCGGCCTCTCGGCGCTGGCGTGGATCAGCCTCGTCGCGTGGGCGAGCTCGCCGTACGGGCCGTACCTCGGCCACGACGCGGGTGCCGCGGCGCCGGTCCCGGTCGAGGCCGCGCTGTTCACCGCGGGCTGGGTCCTGATGATCCTCGCGATGATGCTGCCGTCGAGCATCCCGCTCGTCGTCACGTTCGGGGCGCTCGTCCGGCGGCGGCCTCGCCCGCGGCTCCTCGTCGGGCTGCTGCTCGCCGGCTACCTCGTCGCCTGGGCGGCGTTCGGGCTCGGGGCGTGGGTCCTCGGATCGCGGGATCCATGCCGCGGTCGATGCGCTGCCGTGGCTCGCGGAGCACCCGCAGCTCATCCTCGGCTCGACCCTCGCGATCGCCGGGCTGTGGCAGTTCAGCCCGCTCCGCGACCGCTGCCTCGACGAGTGCCGGACGCCGCTCGGGTTCGTCGTCGCCCGCTGGCGCGGCACCGAGCCGCGGCGCGAGGCGCTCGCGATGGGGATCGCGCACGGGGCGTTCTGCATCGGCTGCTGCTGGTCGCTGATGCTCGTCATGTTCGGCGTCGGGATGACGAGCCTCGCGCTGATGCTCGTGCTCGGGGCGGTCACGGCGGTCGAGAAGAACGTCGCCTGGGGCCGGCGCCTGAGCCATCCGCTCGGCATCGTGCTGATCCTGCTCGCGGTCTACTCGGTCAGCGCGTGACCGGCGCGTCGTATCCTCGGCGGGCCGTGGAATCCGAGACTGCCGCTCCCGTCACGCGCGCCGAGCGTCGCGGCCAGGCGACGGCCGAGACCCGCGCCACGATCCTCGCCGCCGCCCGTGCGCGGCTGCTCGCGGAGGGGTACGCCAACCTCTCGACGCGGGCGGTCGCCGAGGAGGCGGGCGTGCCGCTGAGCCAGATCCACTACCACTTCGGCAGCAAGCAGCTGCTCATCCTCGCGGTGCTCGAGGCGGAGAACGCCCGGCTGCTCGACCGCCAGCGCCGGATGTACTCGGGCCCGAGCCGCTGTGGCGCCACTGGGAGATGGCCTGCGACTTCCTCGACGAGGACCTCGAGTCGGGGTACGTCCGCGTGCTCCAGGAGATGATCGCGGCGGGCTGGTCGGACGACACCGGTGGTCGGCCGCCGTCCGGGACCTGCTCGGCGGCTGGTACCGGCTGCTGGGCGACGTCGCGCGGCGCGAGGCGGAGCGGATCGGCGGGCCTCGGGCCGTTCACGCCGGAGGAGGTGTCGATGCTCATGGGCCTGCCGTTCATGGGCGCCGAGGCGGCGATCCTGCTGGGCATGGACGAGCGCGAGTTCCCCGCCCGGTCGGCGCTGCGCAAGATCGGCGCGCTCATCCGGGACGCCGAGGAACCGCGGTAGGCCGATGATCGCGTCCCAGGTGCGACCGCCGCTCGATGCCTCGCGGGCCCGGCTCCCGGACGCGACCGGCGAGCTGGTGCGCGACGGCGTCCGGATCGCGCTGGGAGCGGTTCGGCCCGGCGACGCCGCTCCCCGGCCAGCGGACGATCCTCCTCACGCCCACCTGGTCGATCCTCCACAGCCGGTTCTGGAAGGCGCAGGTGCCCGTACCTCGCGCGCTACTTCCGGGTCCTCACCTGGGACGGCCGCGGGAACGGCCGCTCCGACCGCCCGACCGACGCCGCCGCGTACACCGACGCCACGTTCGTCGAGGACGGCCTCGCGGTGCTCGATGCGAACGGCATCGCCGTCCGCGGTCGTCGTCGGGCTGTCGTACGGCGCCGGCTGGACGCTCCTGCTCGCCGCGGAGCATCCCGAGCGCGTCGACGGCGCGGTGTTCGATCGGGTGCGTCGCTCCCGTACCTGATCGCCGTCCGGCAGCGCGCACGTCGGCGAGGACTTCCACGAGGTCCGCGACGCGTACGAGGGCTGGGACCGCTACAACGCGACCTCGTGGCGGCAGGACTACGACGGCTTCGTCGAGTTCTTCTTCCCGAGTGCTTCACCGAGCCCCACTCGACCAAGCAGATCGAGGACTGCACCGGGTGGGCGCACGAGACCGACCCCGAGACGCTGATCCGGACGGTGACGACGACCGGGGATCGACGACCGGCCGACGCTCGAGGCGCTCGCCGCGCGGGTGCGCTGCCCGGCGCTCGTGATCCACGGCACGGACGACGCCGTGACCGGCTATCGCCACGGCGGTGGACCTCTCGCTCGCTCGTGCGCGGCAGCTCGCTCGCGCTGCGAGGCGCCGGGCACATCCCGCTCGCCCGCGACCCGGTTGCCGTCAACCTCGCGCTCCGGGCGTTCACCGAGTCGCTGCCGGCGAGGGAGACACGATGACGACGGCGACGAGGACGGCGGCGACGGCACAGCCAGCGGTCCCGGCACCCACGACCGCGCCCGGCTGCCGGACCGCGACGGCTGGGCGAGCGACGAGCACGGCGTCCGGGTCGCACTGGGAGGTCTACAACGACACGGGCATCGCCGACGGTCGTGATGCTGCCGTCGACGCCCGATCGTCCACTCGCGCCAGTGGAAGGGCCAGGTCCCGTACCTCGCGCGCTACTTCCGCGTCGTCACGTACGACGGGCGGGGCAACGGCGCTCGCGACCGGCCGACGACGCCGGAGGCCTACCGCTCGGCGGGGATCGTCGGCGACATCAGCCGCGTGCTCGACGCGACCGGGACGGACGGGCGATGCTCGTCGGCCTGTGCGGCGACGCGGTGCTGGCCGGCGGTCCAGCTCGCGGCGAGCGACCCGGAACGCGTCGCGCGGCATCGTGGCGTTCGCGGTCGGCGTGCCGTTCCTGTCGCCGCCGCACCCGTGGCCGGTGCAGCGCACAGTTTCACACGAGCTGCGAGGCGTACGAGGGCTGGGGAAAGGTGAACCTGCCACTACTGGCGTCCAGGACTACCGCGGACTTCGCGGCCTTCTTCTTCGGGAGATACTGCCGGAGCCGCACTCGACCAAGGGCATCGAGGACGCTGGTCGAGTGGGCCGTCGACGGGTCGTCGACGCGATGCCGCGCGATGCCGCGGGCCGGCGCGCGATTCCGACGGATCGGAGGCGGTCGAGCCGTGGCGCGCGGCATCCGCTGCCCGATGCTGCTCGTCCACGGCACGAAGGACCACTGCCAGCCGTCTCGCGGGCGTTCGCCTCGCCGAGCCCACCGGGGCGCCGCTCGTCATCGTCGAGGGCGCCGAGCACATGATTCCGGGGCGCCATCCCGGTGCTCGCCAACCTGCTGATCCGTGACTTCGTTCGAACTCGTTCGAGGGACGCACGACCGGTGACCACCCGATGACGTGGACCCGCGCCCTGTCCCGCAGCGGCGCGTCGCTGTACATCTCGTCGCCGATCGGGCTCGGCCACGCGCATGCGCGACCTCGCGATCGCCCGCGAGCTCCGCGGGCTGCACCCCGACGTCGAGATCGACTGGCTCGCCCAGCACCCGGTGACCGCGGTCCTCGAGGACGCACGGCGAGCGGATCCATCCCCGAGCAGGGAGCTCGCGTCGGAGAGCGGCCACATCGCGGCCGAGGCGGCGGGTCACGACCTCAACGCGTTCCAGGCGATCCGGCGCATGGACGAGATCCTCGTCGCGAACTTCATGGTGTTCCACGACGCGATCGCGGACGGCGAGTACGACCTCGTGGTCGGGGACGAGGCGTGGGACGTCGACCACTTCCTGCACGAGAACCCGGAGCTCAAGCGCACGGCGTTCGCGTGGATGACCGACTTCGTGGGCTGGCTGCCGATGCCCGACGGCGGCGAGCGCGAGGCGTTCCTGACCGCCGACTACAACGCCGAGATGATCGAGCACGTCGAGCGCTTCCCGCGGATCCGGGACACGGCGGTCTTCGTCGGCACGCCCGACGACATCGTCCCGGACGCGTTCGGGCCCGGGCTGCCGGACATCCGGCGCGTGGACCGAGGCGCATTTCGCGTTCAGCGGCTACGTGACGGGCTTCGACCCCGCGCCGCTCATCGAGCGGCGGGACGAGCTGCGCGAGGAGCTCGGCTACCGGCCGGGCGAGCGGGTCGTGATCGTCGACGGTCGGCGGCAGCGGGGTCGGGGAGGCGCTGCTGCGCCGGGTCATCGCCGCGTATGACGAGGCGCGCGCGGCTCGTGCCGGGGCTGCGGATGATCGTCGTCGCCGGGCCGCGGATCGATCCCGCGTCGCTCGACGCGCCGGCCGGCGTCGAGGTGCGGGCGTTCGTCCCGGACCTCTACCGCCACCTCGTCGCGTGCGACCTCGCGGTCGTCCAGGGCGGCCTCACGACGACGATGGAGCTCGCGGCGGCGCGGCGGCCGTTCCTGTACTTCCCGCTCGAGAACCACTTCGAGCAGCAGCGCCACGTCCGCCACCGGCTGGAGCGCTACGGCGCCGGCCGCTGCCTGCGGTTCGGCGAGTCGCCGCCGGAGGTGATCGCGGCCGCGATCGCCGAGGAGATCGACCGCCCGGTGGCGACGAAGCCGGTCGAGACCGATGGCGCGCGGCGCGCGGCGGAGCTCATCGCCCCGTTGCTCTGACGGGAGTTGACCCGGAGGCGCATGATTCGCGCCACCGGCCCCGGCGCCGTGTCGGGAAGCGATGGCCGCTCACGAGTCGTGTATGCAGGCGTCTCCATTCCCATCGTCAGTCCTCCGCGCGCCACGCGCGGACGCGTCCTGTACCTGCGAGCACTGGGTGCACTGCGCCCACGGGTGTCACGCGATGAGCTGCGACCCCACCGAGTCGGTCTGCCATCTCGACTATCGCCCCGACGAGGGCGGCCTCACGGCCTGGGGCTGCCCCGACTGCACGCCCGGCGAGCGAGCGCCGCATCTCCTCGGCTGTGAGCTGATCGGCTGGAGCGTGCCGATGCCGGCGGCCGCGGGCCGCCAGACCGCGGAGCACGCCGGCCACTAGGGCGGCGCGATCAGGCGCGATCAGGCGGGGAGGGCCGCCTCGGCCTCGTCGAGGTGCTCGTTGCGGTGGAGCGAGCGACTGATCCAGCGGACGTGGCTCGCGAGCAGCTCGTCGGCGAGCGGGCTCTCGAGCGTCGCCACGAACTCGTCGATCGCCGTCGCGGCCTCGAGGGCGAGCCTGACCGCGTCGCGCGGCGGCACGGCCGCCCAGATCGGCAGCGACAGGTCGTTGAGGACGATGTCGAGGTCGGTCGGGACCGGGCGGTCCGCCTCCACGCTGCGCTGGAGCGCGTGCAGCGAGCGTCGGTCCCAGAACGCGAGGTGGACGAGCGTGATCGCCACCGTCCAGTGCTCGCCGACGGGCGTCCGGAGCTCGTCGTCCGGCAGCTCGCCCAGGGCGCGGATCCGCTCGGTTGCGGCGCGGTTGGCGGCGTGGATCGCGGGATCGAGCGGCATCGGAGACCTCTTGCGGGCGGGCGCGCGCAGGCGCATCGTCCGGTCAATCATGCCGACCGCCACGTATCGCGGCCACATCCGCGCGACACCCGAGGCGGTGTTCGCGTTCGTCGCCGACGCCGAGAACAACCCGCGCTGGCACGCGCACGTGCGCGAGACCCGCTGGATCGACCCGCCGCCGACCGGCCTCGGCCGTCGTGCCCGCCAGCACGGGCACGTGTTCTTCCGCGACTGGGCGTTCGTCGCCGAGGTCGCCGTGTGGGACCCGCCGCGCGCGGTGACGTTCCAGGTGATCGAGGGCTACAAGGTCCGGACCGCGATCCGGGTCGAGCCCGACGGCGACGGCTCCCTGGTCGAGCTGACCGTCACCACGCCGCGGATCCTCGGCGGTCGCGTGGATGCGCTCGCGAGCCGCCTGCTCCAGCGGGCGACGCGCAAGCGGGAGAACGGGGACTTCCGGCGGCTCCGGGAGGCACTGGAGGTACCTTG
This sequence comes from uncultured Chloroflexia bacterium, assembly GCA_963763075.1. Taxonomy (GTDB): domain Bacteria; phylum Chloroflexota; class Limnocylindria; order Limnocylindrales; family CSP1-4; genus CAIXZV01. The sequence goes on from CAVXNF010000010.1 coordinate 14,331, forward strand.
ACCGAGGCCCAATGCCGTCGATACGGTTGGGCTCGGTCCGGCAGGTGGCATGGAGGGGAGGGGGCGTGGCGCCTCGACGACTCGGCAGGGTGTTGATGGTCGCGTTGCTCGCGGCCTCGAGCGTCACAGCGGCGCCCATGACGGAGGTTGTCGCAGCAACCCTCCCAGTCCCCGATCCGATCGCGCGTATCGGGTTCGACGAGGGTTCCGGAACGGCTGCCGACGACGCGGCCCCCGGCGACCACGATGGGACGCTCGATGGCGCGTCCTGGGTCAGCGGGCAATCGGGCGGCGGTCTTCGCTTCGGCGGCGATGGGGATCGGGTCGACATCGACGGCAACGGCCTGCACCATGCCGACGCGATCACGGTCTCGCTCTGGGTCCGGTCCTCGGGCGCCGATCCCGTGGACGGTGCCGTGATCTTCGAGGCCGGCACCGCCGGGTGTGGGGCGGCCTCGTACGGCGTCTACGCGACCGCGGACGGGATCGTGATGAAGCCCCCGAGCAGCGGGGTCATGGCGTGGGACCCGACCTGGTACGGCGGGATCGACATCTGGGACGGCGACTGGCACCACGTCGCCGTGGTCTGGGGAGCCCTCGGCACGGATCGCCTGACGGTTGACGGCTTCCAGGTCGGGGCGGGTGCACCCCACCCGGACTTCGATCTCGAGGTGGACGACGACATCTCCCTCGGCGGGGACCTTGCCGGCTCCGCGTGCGCCGCGCCATCGTTCCGGGGTGACATCGACGACCTGCGGATCTGGAACGGGTACCTCGACCGGGAGCAGATCGGATCGCTGATGCCGCCGGTGACGCCCACCGTCAGCCTCTCGACGCCGGAGACGCTGGTGACGGGCTCGTCCAGCGGCTGCATCCCGGTCGTCATCGACCCGGCGCCGCCGGCCGGGAGCGTCCGGGTCCAGATCCGCGACGACGACGGCGAGCTCGTCGGCCTCAGCTACCACATGTCGTGTTCGTATCACCCGGACCCGCCGATGGGCACGGTCAACACCTCGGTCCGCGTCGAGCGGGCGGGCACGTTCACCGCGACCGCGTTCTACGAGCCTGGAGCCCCGTGGCTGGCCGCCCAGTCAGATCCCACGACCATCGTCGTGCAGCGGCATCCCACGAGCGTGCGGCTGTTCATGGTGAACGTCATGCCCGGCGTCCCGATCGAGGCGGATGTCCGGGTGTCGTTCGCCGACACCATCGAGCGCACCGGCACCGTCAGCTTCGTCGACACGACAGGCGGCGGTGAGACGATCGTCGGGACGGCGGACGTCGAGGGCCTCGTCGGCTCCATGGACGGTCTCGCCGAGTTCACGCTGCCGGGCCGACCTGCGGGCGACTACACGTTCGAGGCCCGGTACTCGGGAACGCCTGACCTCTGGGCGCCGAGCGAGTCGGACCCGGTCACCGTTGACGTCGACGACACGATCGGTGAACGCGGCCCGATCACGTTCGGGATCTCGCCGACCTACTGGCACGGCGACGTCCTGGACGTCTACGCGCCGGCCGAGCACGCGCAGTACGTCGAGGTTCGCGAACCGGGCGGCCAGTGGTTCCGGCAGGGATACCACCTCCCGGTGATCTACCCGTTCGACACGTTCGCCGACACGCCTGCTGACGGCCCGATCACGATCGAGGTCCGCTGGGAGGACGACGGCGGGCGCTTGTCGGAGATCCAGTCGAAGACGCTGTTGCTGGACCGGACCGATCCGGCCGTCTCGTCATCCGGCACGGCCGTCATCAGGACGACGGCGACGTCCGGCACCGTTCCCGTCCGTGTCGGCTGGTCCGCCAGCGACAGGACCTCGGGCGTGGCGTCGAGCGACGTCCAGGTGAGCGTCAACGGCACGTCGTACAAGGCGGTCACGTCGGGGACCACGGCGACGGGGATCGGCCAACGCCTCGCGACCGGTGACAGCTTCAAGTACCGGTTCAGGACGCGCGACAAGGCGGGCAACCTCTCCGGCTGGGCCTACGACCGGACCCTCAAGCCGACCACCTACAGCGAGCGGTCCTCGATCCTCCGGTACAGCGGCTCATGGGCGTACTCGTATCCGTCGGCGGCACTCGGCGACCGCGTCCGGACGACGACCACGGCAGGCTCGAAGGCGTCCGTCACGTTCACCGGCCGGTCGTACGCCTGGATCGCGACGACCGGCCCGACGCGAGGCAAGGCGGCGATCTACGTCGGCGGGACCAAGGTCGCGACCGTGGACCTCTATGCGCCGAAGACCACCTTCCGCCAGGTCGTGTTCACGAAGACGTGGAGCACGACGGCGTCGCGGACGATCACCATCCGGGCGCTCGGCACGTCCGGCCGCCCGCGGATCGACATCGACGGCATCCTGCTGGTTCGCTAGGAATCGTTCGCCGCGCGCGCGGCCTGGTACTCCGTCCGGAGCAGCTCCGAGACTCGCCGGGCGTTGGCCCACTCGGGACCGCCGATCTCCTCGGCAGCCTGCAGCCGAGCGGCCGCCTCCCAGGCGAGGCGCAGCTCCTCCATGGTCGCCGTCGCGATCGCGGCGTCGTACTCCTCGCCCAGGCGCGCGGCATCGTCGGCGATCGACCCGTTCGCCGGTTCTCCCTGTGATCGTGCTTCGGCATCGAGCCACCTGGTCGCCAGGTCCTCGAGCCCGATGGTCGACCCCTCGGTCTCGGTCACGTCGTCAGTTCCACGCAACCATCCTACGCCCCGGGAGTCGTGCGCTCCGACATCGATGCCCGAGCGGCGACACGCTGGGCGCGATCGGCGGGCATGCCCGGCCCCGGCAGCGCGGTGATCCCCGCGTCGTCGTCCACGGTGCCGTGCGTCGCGCAGGTCAGCTCGATGCCAAGCGGCGAGCCGCACCCGGTGTGGCGGTAGAGGATCGGCGGGCCGTCCGGCGCCGCCCACTTGTCGCCCCACTGGGACAGCGCGATCAACGCCGGGGCGAAGTCACGGCCCTTCTCTGTGAGCACGTATTCGGTCACGCCGGCCTGCTGCGTAGAGTGGCGGCGGTCCATGATCCCGTCCTCCACGAGCCCGTCGAGCCGGTCCTGGAGGACGTTGGTCGCGATCCCCAGGCCCCGCTGGAAGTCGCGGTAGCGGGTCGAGCCTGCGAACAGCGCGTTGCGCAGGATGAGGATCGTCCAGCGCTCGCCGACGAGCTCGAGGGCGCGGGCGATCGAGCAGACCTGGGTGTCGTAGGTGTTGCCGAGCATGCGCGCATTCTCGCGCGGCCGCTTGCGTCACGCAAGTGCGTCTGCTACGTTCCCGCTTGCATCGTGCAAGCAACGAACCGGAGAGAGCACCGTGACCGACCAGAGCTACACCACCAGCTTCACCGTCCAGCAGAACCCGTACGAGGTCTATCGCGCCATCAACGATGTCCGCGGCTGGTGGGAGGAGAACCTCGCGGGACGCACGCACGAGGTCAACGACGAGTTCATCCACTGGGTGGCCGGCGTCCACTTCGCGCGGATCCGCGTCGACGAGCTCCTGCCCGGCAAGCGCGTCGTGTGGCGCGTGCTCGACAACTGGATGAGCTTCATCGACGACCAGAACGAGTGGACGGGCACCGAGATCCGGTTCGACATCGCCGCCACCGATGCCGGGACCGAGGTCCGCTTCACCCACGTCGGCCTGACGCCCGCCGACCAGTGCTTCGACCTGTGCCGGGACGCGTGGGGCATGTACATCACGAAGAGCCTGCCGCGCGTTCATCGAGACGGGCGTCGGCCGGCCGCAGCTCAACGCCGACGGCGTCCGCCTTCAGGAGCTGGCGCGCGTCGGGCGAGGCTGGGCCGCGGAGGCCGCCGCCGGCCTGCCGTCGAGGTAGGCGAGCACGGCGAGGACGCGCCGGTTGTCGCGCGCGTCCTCCTCCAGCTCCAGCTTCGAGAAGATCACGCTGATCGCCCCTTCGATCGTCTTGGCGGAGAGGGCAAGCGCGTCGGCGATCGAGCGGTTCGAGCGGCCCTCGGCGAGCAGCGCCAGGATCTCCTGCTCGCGCTTGGTCAGTCGCCCGAGCCGGTCGTTGGTGCGCCGCGCCCGGACCAGCTCGTCCACCACCGCCGGGTCGATGGCGGAACCGCCGGCGGCGACCCGGAGCGCCGCCTCGGCCAGCTCGCTCGCCTCGCCCAGGCGGTCCTTGAGCAGGTAGCCCACGCCGCCGGCACCGGACCCCAGGAGGCGCAGCGCGTAGTCGGGCTCGAGGTACTGCGACAGGACGAGCACCCGCACCCGGTCCGCGTAGCGCTCCCGGATCTCGAGCGCCGCCATCAGGCCGGCGTTGCCACCGGGCGGCATCCGGATGTCGACCACCGCGAGATCGGGCAGCGTCTGCGGCGACGACGGCGAGCAGCTCGTCCGCGGTCTTCGCCTCGCGGACGACCTCGATCCCGGCGCCCTCGAGGATCCGGACGACGCCGGTGCGGATGACCGCGGAGTCATCGGCGACGACGGCGGTCGTCACGGCAGCGGGACCACGGCCCGGATCGTCGTGCCGGTGCCGCCGGCGACGAGACCACGTCGAGCTGTCCGTCGACCGCGGCCAGCCGGTCGGCCAGCCCGCGCAGCCCGGATCCCGCCGCGGGGTCCGCGCCGCCGACGCCCGTCGTCCTCGACCGAGACCGTCGACCCGGTCGCCGGCGTCGTGGATCGTGACGACGGCCTGCGTCGCCCGGGCGTGCCGCGCGGCGTTGGTCAGCGCCTCCGCGACGGTGAAGTAGAGCGTCGACTCGACGTGCGGCGGCAGCCGGCGCGCGAGGTCCGACTCGACCACGACCGCGACGCCCGCCCGCCGTGCCAGGGCCGCAACGGCCGCCGGCAGGCCATCGTCCTCGAGGATCGCCGGATGGATGCCGCGGGCCAGCTCGCGCAGCTCGTCGATGGCGCCCTGGAGCTCGTCGGCGGTCGCGGCCAGCTCGTCGCGCAGCTCGGGCGCCGCATCGGTGGTCGAGGCGGTCTCGCGGGCCTGCCGGAGCGCGATCGTCACGGCGACCAGCCGTTGCTGCGCCCCGTCGTGGAGGTCGCGTTCGACCCGCCGGCGCTCCTCCTCGGCCGCGACCGCGAGGCGGGCCCGCGACGCCTTCACCTCCTCGAGCTGCGCCTGGAGGGCTGCGTCCAGCCGCTCGTTCTCGACGGCGAGCCGCAGGACCGCCATCACGGAGCCGACGAGCGCGGGATCCTCTCGCAGCACCGGGTCGTGGACGATCGCGGCGAGCGGCGCGCCGTCGTGCTCCAGCAGGGTCACGGCGTGCGTGTCGTCCTCGATCGGGGCGGGGACCGGCCGACCGTCGGCCGCCGTCCAGCCGCCACCCGCCGGATCGGCTCGCACGAGGCGGAGGCCGGGATCGCCCAGCGCGGCCGCGAGCGCGGACTCGAGACGGACGGGGGACGGCACCGAACCCAGGCCCACGGCGAGCGCGACGAGCGGGCCGCCCGCCCGGCGTAGCCGGAGCGATCCGACGACGAGGCCGAGCGGGACGAGCAGGCGGGCGATGAACAACAGCCACGAGAACGGCTCCTGCCACGCCTCGGGGAGCACGAGCAGCGGCTCGCCCGTCGCGGTGCCGTACGCGGTCTCGGCCGCGTCGAACGCCGCCGCGCTCATCGCGACGATGCCCGCGACGAGGATCGGCCACATCACGTGGCGGACGATGGGCCGGCTGGCGAGCAGCCGCGCGAGGCAGACCAGCGCGACCGCGAGCGCGAGGCACGCGATCACCGCGCTCGTGAGGGACTCGATCGCGAGGAACGCGTCCGGCGATGCCGCGATCGCGAACGGGTTGGGCGGCAGACCGGCGTCCGGAGCGAGCTGGGCCGGGTCCTGGAGCAGCAGCCGCGAGGCGCTCCGGACGAGGAACGCGCCGAGCATCGCGATCGACAGCCATCGACCCAGCCCCGTGGGCAGGCGCGCCGGCAGCGCGAGCACGAGCACCGCCAGTGCGACGTCGTAGTAGCCCTCGAACGCGAACCCGATGTGGGTGACGACGGGTCGACCGCTCGGCCCGTAGCTGCCGAGGAAGTTGAGCGCCGCGCACGCGACGAGCAGCGGCCCGGTGAGGACCTCCGGGCGCCGCCGCCACGCGATGACACCGCCGCCGAGGTAGACGGCGCCGATGAGCCCGTCGAGGACGAGGAACTGTGGCGGTGCCCCGCTCGCCGCGCTCACGGCAAGCGTCACCAGGCCGAACACGAGCACCGCCACCGACGCCACGACGAGCGTGGAGCTCGCGCCGCCGAACGGCGCGGGCGCGGCCGTCGGTCTCGGGATGGGCGCCGGCGAGTCCATGGTCGCGAATGGTGGCACAGCGGGTCAGGCCCGGGACCCGAGGAATCCCTGGGAACCAGCGGGGCTGCCTCGCTGGTCGCGGCGCGGCCGCGCCCCGAGGCTGCGGGCAGGCAACCCTCCAAGGAGATCCGACATGACGATCACGCGCAGCCTCATCGCCGGCACCCTGGCCATCGCCACCCTCGCCGCCGGCGCGGGTGGGGCACTCGCCGCCAAGCCCGAGTCGGAGCACTCCGGCCAGTTCCGGGAGACGTTCTTCGACGACTTCATCTACGACCTGTGCGGCATCGAGACGATGACGACGGTCACCGAGCGCTGGACGCTGACGCACCTACGCCGATGGCTCACAGCGGTTCACCAACAGCCGGAAGTTCGTGCCCGCCGACACCCGGATCCCGATCGAGTACGGCGCGGCGATGTCGACCTGGGACGCAAACGGCATCCAGACCGTCCACGGCTCGCCGATCCGGCTCCAGCTCCGCGGCGGCGGGATCGTCCTCCTCGACGCCGGGTTCGTGACCCTCAGCGACGACCCGACCGTGCACGGCCCGCACCCGTCGCTCGACCTGGACCTCGCCGAGCTCTACTGCCCCTGAGCGATCAGCCGCGCCGCGCCCCTACTTCCAGCTGTAGATCGAGTCGAGATCAACCCGCGGGCGACCGCTGGTGCCGACGACCTTGATGGTGACTGTCCGCGTCGCCGAGGTGCTCCAGCGCAGGCTGTAGACGAGCTGGCGGTGCTTGACCGACGAGCTGTAGAGGCTGACCGTCTTCACGAGGTTTCCGTTCACGTAGATCTTGGCCGAGCCGCGCGACTTGCTCTTCGAGGCGATCCACGTGAAGCCCTTGCCGGTCACCTTGAACGTCGCCTTGGCGCCGGCAGCGGTGGCGTAGTGCGACGTCCCGCCGCTGTAGGCGCTCGATGAGGAGGTCCGCCATGTCCCGCGGTAGGTCACGGCCGAGCTTCGATCGCTGAAGGCGGCAACCGACACCGTCGCGCCGGCCGCGCCGGCCTTGTCGTTGCCCGCGTTGTCCGTGGCGACCACGCGGTACCGATAGGTATGCGACCCACCCTGGCCGACCGTGCGCGAGCTGGACGCGGTCGTCGACACCGTGGTGAACGCGCCTCCATCCACCGAACGCTGGAGCGTGTACTCGTCGATGCCGCTCGTGCTGTCCGCGCCGGACCACGCGACCTTCACGGGGAGCCCGCTCGACAGCAGGGCGGTCCCGGTCGCCGGTGTCTGGTTGGCGTCGGAGACCGTCGGCAGGCCACGATCGAGGATCGTCGTGGCGGAGATCACGTCGGACCAGTTGCCGGCTCGATCGAGGTACTTGGCGTACACCGTGTGCGGGCCATCGGCATCCGTGCCTCCGGTCGCCGGATCGATGATCGACCAGTCGTGCGTCGTGGAGTAGGGGAACGATGCCCAGTGGATGCCGTCGTTCGACAGCTGCTTCTCGACGGGCGCGACCGGCAGCTCGAAGGCAACGGTGCCGATGCTGAAGGTCGTCTCGTTGACGAAGCCCGGGACGGCGATGCCCTCCTCGGGCGCGACGTCGTCAGGCTCGAGGGTGAACACCTGGTCGAAGGAGTTCCCGACGATCCCGCCGCCCCCGCTGTAGGTCGCCCGGATGTGGCGCACGCCCGGGGGAAGCTCGCTCGTCGTGAACGACGCGGTGAGGTCGCTCGCAGTGATCGACTCCGTGTGGAGCAGGGTGTCGGTGTCGAGGTCGGTGATCGTGATCGTGCCGGTCGATGGCGTGGCCCCGTTCGCCGCTCCGACCACCGCCTCGAACGTCAACGGTGCGGCCTCGATCACCAGGTCCGGCGAGGTCACGTTCATGTAGATCGACGATCTGGTCGGCATCGTGAAGCTCACGACCGAGGAGACGCTCGGGAGCCAGCCGTCGCCGTCGCTATACCTGGACTGCGCGGTGCACGGACCGGCGGGGGTGTCGATGCGGGCAAGCCACGAGCGGCCCACGGCATGGAAGCCGCCGTCGCAGTCGACGGTCACCTCGAAGCTGCCGTCGATCCCGGGCGGCGTCGTCGTCGTCGTGAAGTAGGCCGAGCTGGGATACCACTCGGGAATTGTGCTGGTGCTCGACGGTCACTGTCGTGGTCGTGGGTGCGGAGCCGGTCCCGGTCAGGTTCCAGGACCGGTGGGTGATCGTCAGCCCGGGCGTCTGGAGCCGGAGTGAGCCGGTCTTCGTGCCGCCAGTCGTCGGGGCGAACGCGGCCCCGAAGGTGCACGTCGACCCCACGGCAAGCGAGCCGGCGCAGCCACCCGGGGCGAGCGCGAAGCCCGCACCGGTGACGGACGCCGTGGCCGAGGTCTCGTGCTGGTGCCGACGTTCTCGACGGTCGCCGCCCCACGTCTCGCTCGAGTCTCCGCCTGCACCGTTCCGAACGCGTGCGCGACCGGCCACGCGATCGCCGCCGGCGTGATCCGCAGTGCCGTGAACGCCACGGTCGAGTTGAGACCGGACGATGCCCTTGACAGCCTGGCGCCTCGGGATCCCCTGCTCGCAGCCGATGCTGAACGACGCGGCCAGCTTCGTCACGCGGTCGTTCGACGCAGCGAACTCGGAGATCGTCACGCTGCCCTGTTGCACGTCGCTGGTGCACAGCTCGCCGTTGCCGCCGCGGAGGTGGACCACCACTCCGCCGACGCCGTTGGTGTACGTCCCGACGCCGACCACCTGCCCCACCGGCACAACGACCTGTATGGACATACCCACCGACCCCACCACCGCCTCGACGAACAGGTTGTGCAAATCGTCGTAGTAGCCGGTGAACGTCGCCTCGCTGCCCATGAATGAGATGCCACTCGGGTACGTGGACGACCAGCCATCGATGAAGAAGGCATTGACCGGTGTTGCTGCTCTCTGCGCCGGCAGCGGGACGGTCGCGACCAGCGCAGCCGCTGCGATGACCAGGGCATGCCACGCCCGTGACCTGTGTCAATCCGGACACCCAGAAGACCCCCTCAACACTCCGACCGAAGCATGCGGAGCATGCCCGGGCGACGGCATCTGCGCAAGGCGACCTTGGGTGGCGGGCCACGGTTACCCGCCGTACGAGCGGCGGAACGCCCAGCCGGGATCGGACTCGACCGTCGCCTTCGATCCCCACTGGGGGTAGCGAGCCGCCCACGCCTGGGCGATCTCGAGGGCGCGCTCGCCGTCCTCGCACACGAAGTGCGTCACGCGGCGCCGGCGATCGGTGATGTGCGCGGCCTCCACGGCCACGCCCGCCAGCGCCGGCGCCAGCTCGCCTTCGGCGACGTCGATCGCCTCCCGCTCGGCCGTGTCGGCGGCGGCGTCGAACCCGCGCTCCAGGACGACCTGCAGGTGGTTGCTCGCGTACGGGTGGTCGATCCGCTTGAGCGAGGAGTGGAGCCGGACGAGGACCGGGTCGTCCCGCCCGTCACGGGCCTCGATGAGCGCCCACTGCTCGCCGGTGGACGACGCCGCCCGCCGCCGGATCTCGTCCCGCAGCTCGTCGGGCGTGATGCCGGCGGCGGCCTCCGGATCCGCATCGATCGCGCCGGTCCAGCGCTCGACGTCGTCCTCGCCGACGAGGTTGTCGAGGAACAGGAACGCGATCTGGCCCTTCACCTCGCTCGGCAGCCCGTCCATCGCCGGGTGCCAGATGCGGACGTCGAGCAGCTCCCGGCCCTCGTCCCAGCTCGCGAGCGAGCGGACCTCGCTGAACGAGACGCGCGTGCCGCGGATCTCCAGCGTCTGCGGCGGGCCGGGCTGGCGCGACGGGTGGTACTCCCACGTGGCGTCGGGCGGGGGAGCGGAGGCCGCCCAGCGGAGCGCGATGGGCCGGAACTCGGCATTGCCCTCAGGCGACACGACGAGCGCGTGCTTCGCGGTGGCGCCGGGCGACAGCTCCCAGGCGAGCTTCGCGTGGAGCGCGTCCACGGCGCCGGAGATCTCCTGTGCACGCCCGGCGACGGTGCCGCGCTCGATGTCGGCGGCGATGCCGTCCCTCGCCGCGGCCCACCAGGTCCAGAACGCCTCGAGCCGCTGCTCGATCGGCTGCTCGGCCTCGCCGCCGCCGCGCCGCAGGAACCGCATCCTCGTCCTCCCCGGGGGTTTCGGGGAAGGCTACCAGCGGCGGGCGTTGCCCTCCGGGGTCGGGTGCGTCGATGTCGATGGGGCGGCTGGGCAGCGGGTTCATCTCGGGGGTCGGCTCCGTGCAGGTGGTGCGTCCGCGCACCGTTTTCGGGCGCAAAGGACGGCCACCGTAAGGCCGCGACACCGGCCCGTCGTCCGCCGAATGCCGTATGCCGGGTGACGTCCGGGAGACAGGCTGTGAGCGGTCTCACACCTGCGGCGGGCGAACCGTGATGCCGATGGCGACGTACCAGAGCCCACGATGGACGCCCGGTCGCGCGCACGCGACCGCAAGCCAGGAGGCCCCGACCATGTGTCTCACCTGTGGCTGTGAGCAGGCCCACCTCAAGATGGGCGACAACGTCACCTACGAGGACCTGAAGCGGATCGCGGACGGCAACAACAAGACCGTCGCCGAGACGCTCGACATCATCCGCGAGACGGCCGACATCGACCGCCAGATCCACGCGAACGAGTACAAGGCGTCAGCGACCCCGTCCGCGACCTGATCGCTAGCGCTGCGCTACTGCGCGTCCCACACGCCCGGCTCACTCGCTCGACTACTGCGGTGTCCTCGTGGGTGATCACCTCGTGCCTATCCCGCCTACGTCGTCCGAGCTTCGGCACGCGCGGACGATGAGCCGAAGACGCCGACCACCGCCAGGAGTGCGGCTGCCGGCATCGACCAGCCGAGGTGGTGTCCGTCAGACCACGGCTCGATGGGGAGGTCCCTCCCAGTGGGATGCGGCAGCCACGACCCGTCGAAGTCGGCGTCACCTCGAGCGCAGCGTGCGAGCGGTCGCCGCGGCCACGTGGTCGATCGTAGGCAGCGACGCGAGCCGCGGGCGCGCCCGCCCACGACGTCCGGTCCCGCCGAGCATGGACGAGCCGAATGCCGGCGTCGGGCATCGCCAGGGGAGACGTCACCGTCGACGCCGAGGACTGCGAGTCCTCGACCGCCGATCCTCCCACCGACGGCCAGCGCGACGACGAAGCTGTCGTGCGGCGCACAAGGCGCCGGATCCTGTGCATCCGGACTCACCGCCGAGGGCATCGCCGCGGACGGCCGTCACGCCGAGTGGCCCGAGGCACTGTCCGAGCCGATCCCCGACGAAGGCCAGCTGCGACGATGGAGCCGAGGAGAGCGATCGCAGACCCGCGAGGACTCGCGTGCGACGGCCGCGCCATGTCGCGCAGTCTCGGCTCTGGCGTCCGCTAGCGTCAGTTCCGGGATGTCCCGCACTCGGCCCACGTCGCGGACGATAGCGCCTGCCGGCGTCAGGTCCTAGCTCGGCGCGGCGGCGTCCCGTCGGCGGCCGGGAGCCGCCACGCGATCAGCACGCTCGCGATCGTGCCGCCCAGGAGGCCCAGCGCGAGGTCGCCGAGCGTGTCCGCGTACGCGGTCGACGCTTCGGCCGAGCCGGGGACGAACGTCACGTACTCGGCCAGCTCCCACAGGATCGCGGTCGTCGCCGCCCACGCGATGCCGAGCCCGGCGCGGGCCGCCCGCGGCAGGTCGGTGCCGGCGAGCAGGATCGCGATCGCCGCCGTGTGCAGCCACCAGTTGACGAGGTGGTTCGCGTCGTCCCACCACTCGACCGAGTCGTACAGCCCGAGCGCGTTGCCCACCATGTCGATGAGGAACGGCAGGCCGATCAGGATGTCCGGTACGACGGGGTAGGGGATCGGCCGCCGGAGCAGCAGCCACACGACCGGGACGATCGCGAGCGCGATCGGGTAGGCGATCGCGCGCCCGGCGAATGCCTTGCCCTGGAACTGCGGCAGGTCCGGCAGGCTCAGCGCGACCAGCAGCAGCACGATCGTCGCTGCCTTGATTGCGACATCGATCGCGAGCAGCACCCGGAAGCGTTGCGCGTCCATTCCGCAGAGCCTAGTGGCAACCAAGGCCGGCGACTCCTCGACGGCGTGCCATCGCGCAAGCTCCAGCTGGTCCACAGCGAGATCTCGCCGACGGTCGGTCTCCTCGTCGACGGCCGCGTGGTTCGCCAGGCGTTCCAACGCGGGACGAAGCGAGGGAGGAGCTGGAGCTCCTCCCTCGAGAGGGCTAGTGCTTATTGAGACCGAGCGGCGTGAGGCGCTTCTTCGGGAGGACCAGGTCCGCCGAGCCTGCCATGACCGTCTCGATGTCCTTGCACGCGAACGGCGCCTCCTCGGCGCCGTCTTCGGGTCGCTTGAGTGGAGCGTCACCGCGATCTCGGCCGTCTCGATGCACCGCGAATGAGGTCTACTCAGGAGGCTCGGGCCCACCGCAGCAGCGCGGGCGTGCCAACGACCTCGAGGCCATTCGCGGGCCTGGGCGGCGCCGCCGGGAGCGGGTCGATGCCCACGGGCTGGATCGACACCCACTGCCCCTCCCACGCCATCCGGATCGGCGCGTAGTGCCAGGGCGTGAAGTAGTCGTTCAGCTGGGCCGGCGTGAGCTTCGTGTTGGGGCGCATGTCGTAGCCCCGCGTGCGGCTCTGGAGCCCCCACAGCGGGCCGGTCACGCGGACGCTCGTGACGCGGAAGTCGTCGGTGACGAGCGGGTCCGCGGTCGCGGTGAAGCCGGTGAGGATCCAGGCGTGCGTGCCGTGCGCGACCGTGAGCCCGACCGGCAGGTTCGTCTGCCGCAGGCTCGTGACGGCCGACCGGAGCGCGGCACCGAAGCTGTCGCTCGCGACGACCCGGTACCGGTCATCGACGAACCGCCGGAGCCCGGCCGCCCAGCCGCCGGGATCGACGCCGTCCTTCGCCGGCACGTCGTACCGGTTGTGGTCGCGCATGTAGCGGTAGTAGCGCGCCTGCCTCGAACGGGCCTCGTCAGACTCGCCACGAGCGATGTTCTTGGCGATCTGGACGCCGGCGGCCGTGCACCACTGCCACGTGCGCTGGGTTGCGAACGCCTCATCGCGATAGACATTGACTCCGCCGTCCCACGCCGGGATCTCGGCGGCCGGGGCCGTTGCGGCGCGGCTGGGAGCGGGCTGCGCAACACCGCCGGCGAGCAAGGCCACAACGGCCGCGATGACGAGCCGGACAAGCAGCGGAGCGCCGACGGTGCGATCCACGCCCACAGCCTAGCCGCCACCCGGGAAACGGGTGTGCGAAGGCAGGGAATCACGAGGCCCCGGGCCGTGACCCGGGGCTTCGTGTGCTCGGTCGAGTGAGGGTCAGCTGCAGCCGCTGGTGCTCCCGCAGTTGAGGCACTTGTAGCAGCTGCCGTTGCGGATCATGATCGAGCCGCATTCGGCGCAGCTGGGGGCATCGGCCTGGGCCGCGAAGGCGACCTTCGTGGAGCCGCCGAGTGACCCACCGAGCGAGCCCGTGAAGTCCGCGAGCGTCCGCTTCGGCGTGCCGTTCCCGTTGCTCGTCCCGTGGCCGTTCGAGGTGCCGTTGGTCGCGATGACCGTCAGCTCCTCCTTGGCGACCGAGACCGGGGCCGCGGCCGTGGCTGCCGGCAGGGCCGACGACTTTGCCGCGTCATCGGCCGGGGCCGGCGTGACCGGCTCCGCAGCCACGACCGGCGTGGCAGGCGCGACGACCGCCTCGGACTGGGCGGTGATGCCCTCGTTCGACTGCGGCGCGAGCGCCGAGGCCCCCGAGAACGCGACCGGCGCATCGGCGACCATCGCCGAGCGGTCGATCAGCCCCAGGGAGGCCTTCTCGTCGTCCTGGAGGAACCGGCTGCCCAGCCACCGGAAGATGTAGTCCACGAGCGACTTCGCGATCGGGATCTCCGGGTTGCCGGTGAAGCCACTGGGCTCGAACCGCACGTGGGCGAACTTGTTCACGACGTCCTTGAGCGGCACGCCGTACTGGAGCGCCAGGCTCACCGAGGTGGCCAGCGTGTCCATCAGGCCGCTGATCGTCGAGCCTTCCTTCGCCATCTTGAGGAAGATCTCGCCGGGCTGGCCGTCCGGGTACAGGCCGACGGTGATGTAGCCCTCGTGGCCGGCGATGTCGAAGCGGTGCGTCAGCGCCGTCCGCTCGGCGGGGAGCCGGCGGCGATGCGGGCGGGTGGCCTCGACCTGGGCCGACGCGAGCTGCTTGCGCAGGCTCTCGATGGTCTCGGCGTCGGCCGGGTTGTGCTCGGCCTCGCCGTCCTTCTTCTTGCCGGTGGACAGCGGCTGGCTGCGCTTCGAGCCGTCGCGGTAGATCGCGATCGCCTTGAGGCCCTGCTTCCAGCCCTCGAGGTAGACCGTCTCGATCTCCTCGGCCGTGGCGGCCTCGGGCATGTTGACGGTCTTGCTGATCGCGCCGGACAGGAACGGCTGGACCGCACCCATCATCCGGACGTGGCCCATGTAGTGGATGGACCGCTCGCCGTTGACCGGCTTGAACGCGCAGTCGAAGACCGACAGGTGCTCGGGCTTGAGGCCGGGCGCGCCCTCGATCGTCTCCTGCTCGTTGACGTAGGCGAGGATCTCCTCGACCTGCGCGGCGTCGTAGCCGAGCTTCCGGAGCGCCGCCGGGACCGTCTGGTTGACGATCTTGAGGTAGCCCTCGCCGACGAGCTTCTTGTACTTGATGAGCGCGATGTCGGGCTCGATGCCGGTGGTATCGCAATCCATCATGAACGCGATGGTGCCGGTGGGCGCGAGCACGGTGACCTGCGCGTTGCGGTAGCCGTTGGCCTCGCCCAGCTCCAGGACGTCGTCGTACAGCTGGCGGACGTTCTCCAGCATCGGCTGGGGGACGCCGTCCTCGGGCAGCTGGTACGCCGCGTCGCGGTGCTTGCCGATGACCCGCAGGAACGGGTCGCGGTTCGTGTCGTAGTCGACGAACGCGCCGCCGTGGTCACGCGCGATGACCGAGCTCTGGCGGTAGGCCTCGCCGTGCATCAGCGCGGTGATCGCGCCGGCGTAGTTGCGGCCCTCGTCCGAGTCGTAGGCGAGGCCACGGTTCATCAGCAGCGCGCCGAGGTTCGCGTAGCCCAGGCCCAGCGGCCGGAAGCGGTGGCTGTTCTCCTCGATCTTCAGCGTCGGGTAGCTCGCGTTGTCGACGAGGATCTCCTGCGCCGTGATCGTGACCTTGGCCGCGAACCGGAACGCGTCGACGTCGAACTCGCCGTCCGGCTGGACGAACTTCATCAGGTTGATGCTGGCCAGGTTGCACGCCGTGTCGTTGAGGAACATGTACTCCGAGCACGGGTTGGACGCGTAGATCCGGTCCGAGTTCGCGCTCGTGTGCCAGTCGTTGATGATCGTGTCGTACTGGATGCCCGGGTCGCCGCACAGGTGGGCCGCGTCGGCCATCTTGCGGAAGATCTCGCGGGCCTTGTACGTGCCGGCCGGCTGCTTGTCGCTGACCTCGATCGTCGTCCAGTCGGCGTCCTGCTCGACCGCGCGCATGAACTCGTCGGTCACGCGGACGGAGTGGTTCGCGTTCTGGAAGAAGACCGAGCCGTAGGCCTCACCGGTGAAGGACGGGTCGTAGCCCTGCTCGATGAGGGCCCACGCCTTCTTCTCCTCGAGCGCCTTGGAGTCGATGAAGTCGACGACGTCCGGATGGTCGACGTCGAGGATCACCATCTTCGCCGCGCGGCGGGTCTTGCCGCCCGACTTGATGACGCCCGCGAACGCGTCGTAGCCGCGCATGAAGCTGACCGGGCCCGACGCGATGCCGCCGCCGGTCATCTTGGCCTTGGAGCTCCGGATCGTGGACAGGTTGACGCCCGCGCCCGAGCCGTACTTGAACAGCATGGCCTCGGTCTTGGCGAGGTCCATGATCGAGCCCATGTTGTCCTGGACCGAGTTGATGAAGCACGCGGAGCACTGCGGCTTCTGCTCGATGCCGACGTTGAACCAGACCGGCGAGTTGAACGCCATCTTCTGGTGGACGAGCAGGTGGGTGAGCTCGGCCTGGAACGCGGCCAGGTCCTCGTCACTCGCGAAGTAGCGGTTGGTCTCGGCCCACGCCGCGATCGTGTTGACGACGCGGTCGATGAGCTGGCGGACGCTGTGCTCGCGCTCCGGCGTGCCGACGTGGCCGCGGAAGTACTTGCTCACGACGACGTTGGTGGCGAGCTGGCTCCAGAAGCTGGGGACCTCGACGTCCTTCTGCTCGAACACCGTCTTGCCGGTCTCGCTGGAGATGCCGGCGGTCCGGTACTCCCACGTGATCTCGTCGTACGGGTGGACGCCGGGGCGGGTCCAGCGGCGCTCGAACGTGAGCCCGCGGGTTCCGACCCCTGTGAAGCTGGCACCGTAGGGGCCGCCGAGCCCCTTCCTCGTTTGCGTCGCTCCGGGGCTTGTCGCCTTCGAGCGCTTCGTGGCCTTCGCGTCCATCACCGGGACAACCTCGCGAGCCTGGGCCATGTCGTTTCCTACTCCCTCCACTGACCCGATCCCTCTCCGGCCGGGTCTCTCGCCTGGGTGCCGCTGGCCTTCTCGTCGTCCTTGCCTTCGTCGTCCGTCCCGGGTGCCATGCGGGGCGTTCTTCGTGTGTGGCGTGGGCTGCCGATCGGTTCTCGATCCCGCGTCACGAGATGGGGTGACGTGGCTGGCGTTCGTCGTCCGAACGTAGCTGCGGGATCGTCCTGCGGATCGTCGTGCTGCCGGTGTGCTCCTTGGTCCCGTGCCTGGCCGTTCGGCCGTGCGCGAGCGTTGGTTTCGGGGGTCGTCCGGCGTCAGGGCGACCTGTCTACTGTAGGCCTGCGAAATGGGCCGGTCAAGCCCAAAACCACAAGATGTAGTGGTGTCGGGGTAATTCGCATCGCAACATGTGGTTTTCGGGCGTGTCCACGCTCGGCCCGGATCGGTCCACGCTCGGGCGGTGTTCGTCCACGCTCACGGGCGAGTCGTCAACATCGTTCCGGGCGGTCATCCACGTCCCATGCCGGGGTTGTGCACAGAACGTGCGTTCTATTGTGCACTCCGGGAAGCGCTCGGCGCCCGCCGCGTGCCCACCGCACGGGCACTGGCCAGCGTCCCTGTGCCTCGCGCTCACCGGGTGAGCACTACACGCCGGAAACGGCGTCGACGGGTGCCGTACGCCCATCGGGTGGGCGCTATCGCGAGCCGCGGGGGAGGGACGGCCCGATAACGCCCACCTGGTGGGCGAATGACTACCGAGGAGCGGCCGTTGCGCGGATTCGGGGCCGCCGGACGCGGTGAACGGGGGCAAGACGCTGGCCAGTGCCCGTGGAGCGGGCGGATGACAGGAACGACAGCGCCTCGACCCGCCCGACCGGCCGCCGCATCCAGCGCATCACCGCATGCCCGTCCGCGGGGAACCGCGAGCGGAGAAACGCCGCATGCCGATCGACCGATCGCCGGTTGTGGCGTCCGTCGGCGATCACGAGCCACGTCGACACGCTCACCGGCTCCCAGCCGCGCTCGCGGGCGATCTGCATGGCGAGCCGGACCTTGCGATCGAGCGTCGAGACCGTGTCCTGCAGGTCGGCGAGCTCCGTCTTGAGCTCGATCACCAGCAGCGACCGCGAGCGTGCGTGCCAGGCGAGGATGTCGATCGAGCCCCGCTCGCCGTAGACCGAGAACGTCACCTCGGGGACTGCGATCCACCCAGTCGAGGGCGGCGAACAGCCGGGCCATGTCCTCGTGCATCGCGGCGTGATGCGCATCGAGCGAGCCGCGGCAGCTCCGCCCCGATGCCTCGCGGCGCGATGTGACCCGCACGTCGACGGCCGCGAACACGCGCCGGAGCGATCCGAGCTGGAACGCCCTCGAGCCTGCCGAGCTCCACGCGGCGACACCGTCTGCCGGCTCACGCCCGCCACCGCGCGCGAGGTCCTGCTGCCGCCAGCCGCGGCGCACGCGGACCGCCCGCAACACGCGTCCGACGGCGAGATCGTCCATGACTGGATCGTGGCGAGGCGGCCATCATCGGGCGGTTCGCGGCCGCTCACCGGCGGCTCACTGCGGGAGGATCGAATGCGGCAAGCGGAGACTCGCGATCGCCGCGATCCTGGTGGCACTGGCCGCGGCAGCCTGCGGTGGGAACCCGGTGCCATCGCTCGTGGCCGAGGCGCTGCCCGACGGGCCGCAGGTCGCCTCGGACGTCGATGGCCGGTTCCGGCTGGACTTCGCGCTCCCGAAACGGACGTTCACGGAGGGCGAGGCCGATCGAGGGGCTCGCGACGCTGTCCGTCCTCGGGCCGGGCGTCGGGAAGATCGGCGCGAGCGGCGGGGGACCGATCCAGCTTCGGCATCGGCGAGGTCACGAGGCCGACGCGAGATGGGGCCCGCGTCTCCAGGCAGACTGCCAGT
The DNA here is from genome assembly GCA_963763075.1 of uncultured Chloroflexia bacterium. GTDB lineage: Bacteria > Chloroflexota > Limnocylindria > Limnocylindrales > CSP1-4 > CAIXZV01. The sequence continues at coordinate 32,971 of CAVXNF010000010.1, forward strand.
CTCTTCCCGATCGGCGACGGCTCGCCGATCACGCAGCGGGATCACGCAAGTCAGGCGGCTTCAGCGGCGATGATCCAGATGCGGGGTTCTACGTGGACTTCTTCGAGGACCCGGAATTCCACCTCCCGGTGGGCACGTGGGATATCACCGCGCTCGCGTCGTTCTCGGAGGGCGACTGCAGCCCGAACCCGCACGACCCTCTCGGCGCCGATCCGGATCGAGGTCGTCCCCGAGCCCCTGACCGGAGCCGTCTAGTCGGCCGGCGCCTCGCCGCGCGCCCGCCGCTCGAGCGACCGCTCCCACGCCGGCCGCGCGCCGAGCGAGGCGCGCAACGCCGCGTCCGCCGCCGCCAGCTGCGCACGGGCCGAGTCCAGCGCGGGATCGGACGGATCGGCGAACAGCGTCTGGCGCACGAGCGAGAGGTAGTCGCGCGTCGCGGGCGTCTCGAGCTTCGACAGGCCGGCGATGCGCGCCGCGATCTCCGCGTCGCCGCGAGCCTCCCGCGGCCCGCCGCGCTCCGCGACGAGGACCGCCAGCTCGCGGCCCTCGTGGAGCGCCTGCCACTCCTTGCTCGGCCCGCCGGTGATGCGCACCACGATGTCCGGCCGGTACAGGAACACGAACGCGCCCACGAGGACGGCAAGCCCGACCTCGAACGCGAACAGCCCCGGGATGAGCGACGCGAGCAGCAGCGCGATCCCGACCCCGACCACGATCCCGGCGCGCACCCCGCCACCGTTCGCGCGGACCCGGATGTTGAGCTGGAACCACACGGCGATGCCGAGCCCGACGATCGCGATCGCACCGACGATCTTGATCAGCGCGTCGGCGGGGTCCGGATCGATCCAGTCGAGCATCCGCCAAGGATCGGGCACGCAACCGAACGCTGCAACGCACCCGACACCGGCAGCGGCCGCCGCGCAGCGCGCGCGCCGCGATCGGCACGGTCAGATGGCACCCATGCAGATCCCGCGCCAGCTCGAGCTCCCGAAACGCGTCGTCCAGCAGACCATCGACGACGAGGCGCCCGAGCTTGCCGCGGGCCTCGCGTACCGATTCCTGTTCGCGCTGTTCCCGTTCGCGATCTTCGTCTCGGCGCTGGCGGCGTTCGTCAGCCAGGCGGTGGGTATGGGCGACCCCACGGACGAGATCCTCGGCGCCGTCGGCGACAACCTGCCGCCCGACGTCGCGTCGCAGATCGCCCCGCAGCTCCAGCAGGTGCTCGGCGAGACACGCCCCGGCCTCCTCAGCTTCGGCGCGCTGCTGGCCCTGTGGGCGGCGACGAGCGCGATCTCGTCGCTCATGGGCGCCATGAACAAGGCGTACGACGTCGACGAGACCCGGAACTTCTTCGTCAAGAACGGGCTCGCGATCCTGCTCACGCTGATCGGCAGCGTCGGCGTGATCTTCGCGTTCGTGACGATGGTCGGCGGCAGCGTCGCCTCCGAGCAGGTGGTCGAGCAGCTGGGCATCTCGGACGGCGTCTGGAGCACGATCTCGCTGATCCGGTTCCCGATCGTCCTCGTGGTGGTCGCCATCGCCGTGGCGGTGCTGTTCCGCTACGGGCCGAACGTCGCGGTCTCGTTCCGCTGGACGCTGGTCGGCGGGCTTCGTGTTCGCCGTCGGCTGGGTGTGCGGCGACGGTGCTGTTCAGCATCTACGTCGCGAACTTCGCGCAACTACGCGAACACGTACGGCGCGCTGGGCGGCGTCGATCGTGCTGATGCTGTGGTTCTACATCACTGCGCTGCTGCTGCTGGTCGCGGCCGAGGTCGTGTCCGTCCTCGCGAAGGAGCACGAGCCCGAGAAGGTCGATGCCCGGCGAGCCGAGACGGGGCCGCGCGGCGCGGCGCGGGACGCCAGGCGTGCCGGTCCGGCAGCCGGCGCCGTTCCCGCGGCCACGCCTCACGCGACCCAGCCCGAATCTGGCCTTCCGATCGCGCGCCGGCCCACGCCCGCCCCGAAACCTGAACCGCTGCCGCAGGCCCTCGCTCGAGCCGGCGTTGGTCGATCGCGCGCGAGGCCGCCGGTGCGGCGACCGGCGCCGATACCCGCCCGCGGATGAGCGTCGGCAAGCGGGCCGGGGCGTTCGCGATGCTGGGCGTGGCGGCGGTCGTGGGCGCCGTCGCGGGCCTGCTGGGCGGGGACGACGACAAGGGCGCGACAGCCTGACGGGCTTCGCCTAGCCTTCGGGGATGCGGATCGCGATCGTCGCCGATACGCACCTGCCGCGGTTCGGGCGCCGCCTTCCGCGCGCGCTCGTCGACGGCTTCGCCGCGGCCCGGATCGACCGCATCGTCCATGCCGGCGACTGGACGGATCCACTCGCGGTCGAGCTGTTCGAGGCGCTCGCCGACCTCGACGGCGTCGCGGGCAACAACGACGGCCCGGAGCTCCAGGCGCGGTTCGGGACGCAGCTTGTGCTCGAGGTCGAGGGTGCGCGGCTCGGGATCACCCACGGGCATCTCGGGCTGGGTGCGCACCACCCGCGAACGCGCGATCAACGCCTTCGCCGACGAGCCGGGCGTCGCAGCGATCGTCTTCGGCCACTCCCACGTCCCGCTCGTCGAGCGGCTGGACGGCGACGGAGGCACCTGGCTCGTGAACCCGGGCTCACCCACCGACAAGCGGCACCAGCCGCGGTTCACCTGGGCGCTGCTGACGATCGAGGACGGGGCGGTCAGCGACGTCGAGATCCGCGCCTACGACGACCGCTCGACCTGACCCGGAGACGACGCCTGAGCTACAGCCCCGAGTACGCATGCAGCCCGGAGAACCACAGGCTCCCGGAGTACGTGACGAGCACCATCCCGAACCCGATCACGAGCAGCAGCGCGGCCGGCCGACCCGCCCAGCGCTCGCTGATTGCGGGCGTGGAGGTAGACCGCGTAGGTCAGCCACGTCACGAGTGCGGCCGTCTCCTTCGGGTCCCAGCCCCAGTAGCGCGACCAGGCGATCGAGGCCCACCACGACCCGAGGATGATCATCGTCGCGAAGATCGGGAAGCCGATGATGACGGCCCGATACGCGACCTCGTCGAGCGTCTTGTGCGACGGCAGCCACGCGACGCGGTCGGTCGTTCCCTGGACGAGGTACCCGACGCCCGCCGCGCACGCCGTCGCGAAGATCCCGTACGACAGCACCGCCATCCCGACGTGGATCGTCAGCAGCGGGGCGTTCTGGAGGGCCGGGACGAGCGGCTCGATCTCCGACGGCAGGGAGCTCGCGTAGAGCAGCATCGCGAGCGCGACGCCGACGGGGATGAACCCGATCTGCCGGATCGGGTAGCGCGTGGCGAGGAACAGGTAGCCGCCGAGGATCGAGGTCGCGAACGCGACGCTGAACTCGTACAGGTTCCCGTACGGGCCGCGGCCCACGACGATCGCCCGGGTGAGGAGCGACGCGAGGAGCAGGCCGAACGCGATCGTGGCGAGCCAGGTCGCGGCGCGCGACAGCGGCGTCGGCGAGGCCGAGACGTCGAGCCGGGTGCCGGCCGAGGCGGCCCGCGAGGAGACAAACGAGCCCGTCACGGCGCCACCGGCGAAGGCCGGCTGCTGGGCCGGGGCGAAGGCGACGATCCGGCGTCCGTTGGCCAGCAGCACGGCATGCCCGACGTGGGCGGCGAACGCGATCGCGGTGAGGATCACGCCGGCGACGAAGAGGAGCGACGAGGCCTGTTCCATGTCGTGTCCCGGGACGCTGGCGGCGCGGCAGGTGTTCCGCCGGCCGGGGAGAAGCTAGACGGCCGCGCGGCCACCCGGCGGCGGTGCGGCCGGCCGGATGGTGCGGGTGGGAGGCGTGATGGTGAACGACAGCCCGCAGTTGCCGCAGGTGTCGATCGCGGCGCTGCGGACGAGGCCGCACTTGGGGCACGCGACGAGCAGCTCCTCGCCGCTCTCGGACCGCGTGGCACCCGACTCGTAGATCATCCGCTCGCCGAGCGAGTAGGGCTCACCGGCGGGGAAGACCGGCTGTCCGTCGTCGCCGATCGCGGCGAGCCGGCGCGTGTCCGCGTACCCGGCCGAGACGCGCGGCTTGAGGATCCAGTAGCGGACCCAGAACAGGATGATGATCGTGAGGATCGGCCCGACGACGCCCGCCACGAGGAACAGCGGCAGCAGGTTGATCAGCTGGCCCCAGTCCGGGATGACGAACGCGGACGTGGCCTCGATGAAGTTCGACCACATCTCGTTGAGCTGCTCTAGCACGGGCGCATCCTAGCAGTCCGGCGGGTTCAGCCGGGCATCCGCGGGTGGCGCTTGTGGCGCGCGACGCGCTTCGCCGGGCCGACCTTCGCGGTCGCCTTCCGGCCGGGCTTCCAGGGCTTGCGCTCGTCGTCGTCGCGACCCGCGGGGTTGGGTCCGCCACCACCCGGGGCCGCGCCGCTCCCGGCCGGCGGGCGCTTGTTGCCGGCGGCCGCCGACTGGAGCACCGGGACCCCCATCCGCTCGATGAGCCACTGGAGGGGGAGCGTCCGGCTGCCCTTCGCGACGACCCGTGCCCGGAGGTCCCGGTCGTTGGTCACGACGAGGACGCCGTCCGAGGCGGCCGGTCCGCCACCCGCCTCCATCGCGGCCTCGGAGGTCAGGTCGAGGATCACGTCATCGCCCGATTTCCGGCCCGAGTAGCGGACGTACATCCCCTCGGCGAGCCGCCCGAACACGCCGTGCCCGATGCCGTCGAACACGAGGTCGATGGCGACCGTCTTGGGCACCGCCGCCCGCAGCTTGCCGATCACCGCGGCCGGCGGCGCGGCCCGCCCGCCACCTCCGATGCGGTACAGGAGGTTCGTCCCGTCCACGATCAGGCGTGTGGTGCCGTCGAAGGGGGAGCGGGAGCCGGAGGCCATGCGCAGACGGTAGCATCGGGCCGTGCTCCTCCTCGTCGATCTCGATGGCGTCGTCTATCGCGCGTCCGAGGCGGTGCCGGGGGTCGCGGAGGCACTCGCGGCGCGTGTGGCGGCGGGCGACGACGTCGTCTACGTGACGAACAACGCGATGCACTACCACACCGACTACCTCCCGAGGCTGACCGCGCACGGCGCGCCGGTCGGCCCGGATCGGGTCATCACGTCCGCGCGGGCGAGCGCGATGTACGTCCGCGACCACATGCCGCGCGTCCGCCGCGTCCTCGCCGTGGGCGCCGCCGGGCTGGAGCGCGAGCTCGGCGAGGCCGGCTTCGACGTCGTCACCGCCGCGCACGCGGCGACCCGGATGAGCCAGGAGGGCCTCGACGGCTGGGCCGCGGCCGAGGCGCCCGACGCGGTCGTCGTCGGGCTCGACCCGCAGCTCACGTATCTCCGGATCGCCGTCGCCGCCGACTGCGTCCGTGCCGGCTCGACGCTCATCGCCACCAACCGCGATCCCATGTACCCGACCGAGCGCGGCTTCCGTCCCGGCGCCGGCGCGGTGGTCGCGGCGATCGAGACCGCGTCCCGCACCACGGCCGCGGTCACCATCGGCAAGCCCGGGCCGCACCTCCTCGAGGCCGGCGCGACGCTCGTCGGCGCGGACCTGTCGCGAGCCGTGATGATCGGCGACGCCCTCACCGACGTGCAGGCCGGCAAGGCCGTGGGCGCCCGGACCGTCCTGATGCTGACCGGCGTCACGACCGCCGCCATGGCCGAGGCGCTCCCCGCGCCCGAGCGTCCCACCCGCATCGCCCCCGACGGCGCCGCGCTCGCCGCGATCCTCGACGAGCTCGCCGCCTCCTGACGGCCCACCTCCGGCATCGCGCACCCAGGCGATGTTGGAGATGCTTCGATGGCGATCGAACATCCACAGCCATCTCGGTGCCGCCGCCCAGCAAGCGCATAGGCGGTCAGCGTTCAGGGCGATCGCATCGCGCGCCCAGCAAGCGCACAGGTGGTTCAGCCGTCGCATCGCCGCCACCCAGCAAGCGCACAGGTGGTTCACAGCGATCGCCCAGCCTGCGAAGGTGTTCGACGGTGATCGAAGCATCTCGAGGTGTGCCGATGTGGACGCGGTGACCGCCGCCGGGCGGAACATCCGGAACGGCCTGCGCGTCTGCGGACCGATGCTCGAGCTCCGCCGCGCCGCCCCGTTCCTCGCCTTCGCGCTGTCGCTGCTGGTGACCGGGTGCGCGCTGCTGCCGGCGCCGTCCGGGACGTCCGCGCCGGAGGGCTCGCCCATCCCGATGCGGCCGTCCGGACCGACGGAAGCCGGTGACCCGACCGAGGACGAGGTCTCGCTCGCCGCCGCGGCCGCGAGGCTGGGCGGCCGCCGGCATCGACGACTACCGGCTCGACCTCGGCTTCCTGTGCGCGTGCGCGCTCCCGCCGCGGGTGATCGTCGAGGTGGTCGACGGCGTGCCGACCGTGACGGACGGCGAGGGCAAGCCGCTCGACGCGGACAAGCTCGCGATGACGCCGGTCACGGTGGACCAGCTGTTCGCCGAGGTGCGCCGCGCCCAGGAGGCCGGCGGGGTCGTCAAGGCGACGTTCGACCCGGTGACGGGCCTGCCGAGCCGGCTCGACATCGACTACCTGCCGGAGGGGATCGACGACGAGCTGTCGATCGTCGTGAACGCGTTCGAGCCGGCGCCCTAGGCGACCAGCAGAGCTAGCGGCCGAACAGCTCCGGGACGCCGGCGCCCCAGGCGAGGAACGACTCGCGCAGCCGGTCCTTGGTGCCGTCGTCGCAGAACGCGTACTCGATCGCGGCGAGGTCGAGGTCCCACAGCTCCGGCACCGTCACGCCCAGCCGCGAGACGGCGTTCTCGTACTCCTGGCTGAGGGTGACGTCGGAGACGGTGAGGTCGTCGGTGTTGAGCGTCACCCGCACGCCGGCGTCCATCAGCCGCTTGAGCGGGAACGCCTCGAACGACTCGACGATGTTGGCCTGGGTGTTGGACGTCGGGCACAGGTCGAGGACGACTTCACGCTCGATCAGGGCGGCGACGCACGCCGGATCCTCGATCGCGTGCGGCCCGTGGGCGATCCGCTCGGGGTTGACCTCGAGGGACCGCAGCACCTGCGCCGCGCCGCCCCACTCGCCGGCGTGGACGGTGACGTGCAGGCCGATCGACCGCGCGAGCTCGATCGCCTCGCGATGGAGCAGCGGATCCGGGTAGCGCGCCTCCGGGCCGGCGAGGTCGACCGCGACCAGGCCGTCCGGGACGCCGCCCGCCTCGAGGCTGCGCACGAACTCGAGGTTCCGCTCGGGCGGATGGCTGCGCATCAGCGTGGCGATGAGCCGGACCTCGATGCCCGTCCGTCGGGCGGCCGATGCCGACCCCTTCCAGACGGCCTCGACGACCTGGCGGCCGCTCAGCCCCTTGTCGGTGTGGAGGAGCGGCGCCCAGCGCACCTCGGCGTAGCGGACGTGCTCGCGTGCCTTGTCCTCGACCATGTCGAACGCGATCCGCTCGAGCGCGTCGGCGTCCTGCATGAGGGCGATCGGGAGGTCGAACGCGGCGAGCAGCTCGGCCTGGTCGGTGACCTTGTCGGGCGCGACCAGGACGTTCCGCATCCCCGCGAACGTGTGCGGCGCATCGACCTCCCGCGTGCGGGCGATGTCCAGCGCCGTGTCGATCCGCAGCGAGCCGTCGAGGTGGAGGTGGAGCTCCGCCTTGGGCATCGCGCGCACGAGCGCGCGCAGGGTCCGCTGGTCGAGCGTCATGCGGCGATGGTAGCCGCCGCGACCGCACCGGTGGCGAATACTTGCCCATACGATGTAGCATGTTTCCATGCCATCCACCATCCTCGTCACCGGCGCCCGCGGGTTCGTCGGCAGCCACCTCGTCCCAGCCCTCATCGATGCCGGCCACGACGTCCGTGCCCTCGTCCGGACCGACGAGGCGGGCGACACCGTCCGGCGCCGCCTCAGCCCGGCCCAGCGCGAGCGCCTCAGCACCACGATCGGCGACGTGACCCGGCCGGAGACGCTGCCCGCGGCCCTCGACGGGGTGGATGCGGTCCTCCACCTCGTCGCCCTGCCGCGCGACTGGGACGGCGGCGCGAGCCTCCGCCTCGTCAACACGGAGGGGACGCGGTTCCTGCTCCGGGCCGCGTCAGCCGCGGGCGTCCGGCGCTTCGTCCACCTCGGCGCGATGGGCGTCGTCGACGACCCCGACGCTCCACTACGCGAGCACGAAGGCGCAGGCGATCGAGCTCGTGAAGACGAGCGGCCTCGACTGGACCGTCCTCTCGCCGTCGGTGATGTACGGGCCGCGCGACGGGTTCTTCAACATCCTCGCGAACCTCGTCCGGCTGTCGCCCGGCGTCACGCCGATCACCGGCAGCGGCTCCGCACGCTTCCAGCCGTTCGCGGTCGCCGACCTCGCGCGGGCGGCGGTCCAGGTGCTCGCCGACGACACCCTCGTCGGGCGGGAGCTGCTGCTCGGCGGGCCGCGGTACTGGACGTATCGCGAGATCGTCGAGGAGGTGCTCCACGGGATGGGGAAGCGGCGAGCCCTCGTTCCGATGCCGGTCCCGGTCATCCGCCTCGTGGCGGGCTCCGCGGAGGCGCTCCGGCTGAAGTTCTTCCCGGTCGCGACGGACCAGCTGCGCCAGCTCAAGCTCGACAACATCGGGCCGCTGGACGGGGTCCGGGAGCAGCTCGGCTGGGACCCGCAGCCGATGGAGGGCAACCTCACCCACCTCCGCCGGCCGGTCCGCGAGCAGGAGCCCGACGCCGCCTGACGCGCTACGCTCCGGCCGTGCAGGCGGTCAAGCGGATCCTGTCGGCGGTCGTGTGGCTCGCCGTCGCGGTGCTCATCGCGCTCGGTGGCGCGGGCGTCGTGGCGGCGATGAACCACGTCCCGGCGACCGCGGCGCGGCCGGAGCTGACGTGGGCCGCCGACGAGGCCGCGTCCGCGCGGCTCGACGAGGCGACCGACCACCTCGAGACGCTCACCTCCTCGGTCGAGTCGCTCGGGTCGTACGGGCGCCAGGCGCTGGCGGCGGTCGTCGCGGGCGACGTCGACCAGGTCAACCAGGTCGTCGCCGCGGGCACGCTCCAGCTGGGCGCCATCGACCAGGCGAGCAAGCGACCTCGAGGCGACCCTCGACGCGATCCCGGACGTCGGCAACGGGAGCGAGCTCCTCCTCTCGCCCGAGGTCCAGGACCGCTACGACGGCCTCGTGCCGACACCCGACTTCAGCAACGGGCTCGATGACGACTGGCGGACGTTCACCGGTCGGGCCCTCGACGCGGCCAACCTCAACGCGCTGCTCGCGCGGCACGACCAGGAGACCGCGGCCGCGGCGCAGCAGGGTGTCCAGGAGAAGTACCCGCAGGCGCTGCTCCTGCTCGACGTCTCGGACGCGACGATCCGCCAGATGAAGGCGACGCGCGACCGGCTCGCGGCCACGACCGACGTCGAGACGCTCACCCGCTGGATCGAGCGCGCCGAGCAGTACGACGCCGCGCTCCGGCACCTGTACGAGGTCCTCGTCGACGCCGACGGCAAGGTGACCAAGGCGGTCCGGGCGGCGTTCAGGACGAGCAGAAGGCCCGCAAGCGGCTGCCGGTCGACACCCGGCCGCTGGTCGTGATCATGAACGACGTCGCGCAGGGCGGGCTCAACCAGGTCGTCATCTCGATCGAGGAGACGCGCCAGTCGCTGTCCGATGCGCTCGAGATCCAGCGCCAGCTCGAGCAGGACGAGGACGTGGACCTGGGCGGGTAGCGCGCGGCGCGACCGGTTCGCCCAACCGGCGGGTGCCGACCTACACTCACCGGCACGTGCCAGCCCCCGTCGCGGCGCCCTGCCCCTACCGCCGGGCCGCGACACTCCGGGAGGATCCTTCCTTGCGCATCCGTATCGTCACCGGTCAGCCGTGGGACGCGCGCGCCGACGTGCTCGTCGTGCCCGTCGTCGGCGACCCGGACTTCGCCGGTCCCCTCGGCGAGGTCGACCGTCGCGCGGGCGGTGAGCTCGCGGCCCTCCATGCCTTCGGCGAGCTGCGCGGCAAGCGCTACAGCACCTCGCTCGGGAGCGGCGGCGAGCTGCCCGCGAACCGCGTCGTCACGGTCTCGGCCGGCCCGGCCGACGAGCTCGATCGCGAGGTCGTGCGGAAGGTCGGCGCGACCGGCATCCGGCGGCTCATCGGGCGCCACGCCGTCCAGCCTCGCGGTCTGGCTCGACCCCCTCGCCGCCGTCGAGGGCGGCGTCGCCACCGCGGCCGAGCTCGTCGTGCGCGGCGTGGTCGAGGGCGCGTTCGAGCCCAAGGCGATCTACCGCGAGGACACCGATGCCGCGCCGCCGGCGATCGACGAGCTGCTGCTCGTCGCGTCCGAGGGCGACGCCGGGTCGCTGGAGAAGGCCGCCGAGCGCGGCCGGATCATGGGCGAGGGCGCGAACATCGCCCGCCGCCTGTCGAACCGCGCCGCGAACGACGTCTCGCCCCAGGTCCTCGCCGACGAGGCGAGCGCGATCGCGTCCGAGCACGGGCTGTGGATCGACGTCATCGACGAGAAGCGCGCCAAGGACATGGGCATGGGGATGTTCCTCGCCGTGGGGCAGGGGAGCGACAACCCGCCGCGGATGATCGTCATGCGCGCCGGCGGCGAGGGCGACAAGGACGAGGCCGGGCGCCACCTCGCGCTCATCGGCAAGGGCGTCTGCTTCGACTCCGGCGGCATCAGCATCAAGCCGGCCGACCGGATGGAAGAGATGAAGATGGACAAGACCGGTGCGTGCACCGTGATCGCGGCCATCGCCACCGCCGCCCGCCTCGCACCCGGCATGCCGCTGCTCGCGGTCGCGCCGGCGGTCGAGAACATGCCCGGCGGCCACGCCTCGCGGCCCGGCGACATCATCCAGGCGCTCAACGGCAAGTTCGTCGACCTCATCAACACCGACGCCGAGGGCCGCCTGATCCTCGGCGACGCGATGACCTACGCCGAGCAGCTGGGCGCGACCCACATCGTCGATGTCGCGACCCTCACCGGGGCCGTCGGCCGGGCGATCGGGAACCTCGTCACGGGCGCGTTCGCGACGCCGGACCCGTTCTGGGACGACCTCGAGTCCGCCGCCGACCGGGCGGGGGAGCGCTACTGGCGGTTCCCGCTCATCCAGGACCTGATGCCCGAGATGGACAGCTGGTACGGCGACTTCCAGAACACCGGCACGGCCGACGGCTCGCTCGTGAAGAGCGGCCTGTTCCTGGAGCAGTTCCGGACCGTGCCGTGGGCCCACCTCGACATCGGCGGGACCGGCTACTTCCGCAAGACGTACCCGTTCGCGGCCCGCGGCGCCACCGGCGTGACGCACGCGACGCTCGTCGAGATGGCGCTGGCGGGAGCGAAGGCCTAGGACCTCCGGGGCCCTCGCGCGGCGTCGGCCGGCCGATAGACTCCGGCCCGTGCTGACGCCGCTCGTCCTCGTTCTCGCCGTCATCGGGGCGGCCTGGGGGTTCGCCGCCGACCGGATCGCCGCCCGCTGGCCCGCCCACGAGGACGGCTCGATCCGCGCCGATCGACTGGCGGACGCCCGTGTCCGTCGCCGTCGGGGCCGTGTCGCTGGCGCTCGTGCCGGTGCGGTTCCCCGCGGACGTCGTCGCGGCCGTGATCTTCGGGGTCTACGTGCTGGCGCTCGTGCTGCTGCTGGCCACCGACCTCGACCAGCGGCTCCTCCCCAACGAGATCACGCTGCCCGCGATCCCCATCGCGTTCCTCGTCAGCCTGCTCGGGTTCAACCCGCTCGTGACGCCCTCGCTGCTGCCGGTCGCGGCGGTCGTCGCGGTCGTCATTCCGCTTGCTGCTGTGGCTGCTCGCGAAGCCGTTCGGGGCGGGGGCGATCGGGCAGGGCGACCTCAAGCTGCTGGTCTCGGTGGGGCTGCTCGCCGGCCCGCTGCGGATGTTCACCGGCGTGGTCTACGGGGCGCTGCTCGCGGGGATCGTCATCGTCGTGCTGCTCGCGCTGCGCCGGATCACGCTCAAGACGTTCATCCCGTTCGGCCCGTTCCTGATCATCGGGGCGCTCTGGGCGATCCTCGTCCTGGACTAGGTCCTCGCCGGCCCGGCCGGGCGTGACACCTGCCGCCGCGCGCGCGCCGCGGCGCCCGGCGGCGCGCGCCAAGGCAACCCTCGAGATGCTTCGACGGCTGTCGACCACCCCGCCGACGGCCTGAGAGATTGCTGTGGAATCGCCGCGCCCCTTGCTGGCCGTCGCCCCCGTGTTCGACGGGCCGATGCTGGGAGCTTGCTGTGGGCTGTTCGATGCCGTCGAAGCATCTGCAGGTACCCGTTGCCACGCGACCGGGAGTCCGCCCGGCCCGGGACGGCGACGCCCGACGGCGACGCGACGGCGACGCGAGACCCCTGCGCCGTGACGCCCCTGAGAGTGACGCCGAAGTTTCCGGATTGACACCGTCGGCACCGAGTTGCATCCTTTCCAATCGACGGGTCCGCTAAACCGGTTTAGCCGCAAACGGACGGCAGCCGCAGGCCGACCCATCGAGCACCTCGGACAACGCCCCGCCGGGCCCTCCAATGCCGGGCTCCGGTCGCCGCCCCCGCCCATCGGCCTGGTCGTCGCTTGCCCCGGAGGAGATCTCGGTGCCCCACCCGTCGTCGGCGTTGCTGTCCCGTCCAGTCGGCCGCACGCCCGTCCGCGCCGCACTCCTCGCGATCCTCGTCCTGTACCTCGCGTCGCTCCTGCCGATCGCCGCGGCAACGCCGCTCGCGGCCCCGATCGCCCTCGGCAGCCACACGCCGACACCAGCGTCGGTGAACCTCGCGGGCAGCCTCGAGAGCGAGGCCACGGCCGATGCCTGGGCGACTGGGCGCCCGACTGCGCCGCGGCCACTTCACGGGCGAGGGCGACGGCGTCTGGCTGTTCTCGTTGCACGATGCCGGCGGGCGGCTGCGAGTACAAGGTCGCGATGGGCAACGCCTGGGCCGAGAACTACGGCGCGAACGCGAGCATCCAACGGGCCGAACATCGCGCTCAACCTCGCGACCGAGCCAGCACGGTAAGTTCTACTACGACCACAAGACGCACTGGGTCGCGGACAACGTCAGAACACGATCTACACGGTCCCCGGGCAGCTTCCACGACGAGCTCGGCTGCGCCGGCGATTGGCAGCCCGAGTGCCTCCAGCAGCTGCTGTCGGACGTCGACGGGGACGGGGTGTTCACGTTCGTGACTCGGCGATGCCGGCGGGCGACTACGAGTTCAAGGTCGCGACCAACGAGAGCTGGGACCTCAATTACGGCGAGGGCGGCAGGGCGGCGGCAACATCGCGTTCACCGTCGCGGCCGCCACGGACCACGGTCGACGGATCTCGCTTCGACAGCTCGACCACGTCCCGACCGCGAGCGTCTCGAGCGGCCCGCCCTCGCACGACAACAACGTCGAGTGGGACGGGCTCGGCCACGACTCGCGTGACTCGCTGTACCGGACGCCGGGCGGCGCGGTCGAGGCCGGCACCCGGGTCACGGTCCGCTTCCGCACCTTCCATGACGACGTCACGGCGGTCGCCGCACGCTTCTTCAGCGTCCGCACGGGCGGCGCGACGAATGTCGCGATGACCGTCGCCGCGGCCGACGTGCCGTGCTTCGACGACGACCTCGACGGAGCCTCCTGCGACCTTTGGCAGGGCCGGGTCCCGATGGGCCTCGCGGCCCAGGCGGACAACCTCTGGTACCGCTTCGTCGTCACCGACGGCACCGACACCGACTACTACGCCGACGACACCGCGGCCCTCGACGGCGGCCTCGGCGAGCGCGTCCGACAACGTGGTCGAGCAGAGCTGGGCGCTCACCCAGTTCGTCCCGGGCTTCACCGCCCCGGCCTGGGCGAAGGACGCCTTCATCTACCAGATCTTCCCCGACCGCTTCCGCAACGGCCGCAAGGACAACGACCCGGTGACGGGCGATATCCGCTATGACGACCCGGTCCTCAAGCTCGACTGGAACGTCCTGCCCGAGGGCTACTGCCGCGGCTACGCGGTGCCCGACACGGCGTGCCCGAACCGCTTCGGCGGGACGACGCCCCGCGAGCAGCCCCGCGGCCGCGACTACATGGGCGGCGACCTCAAGGGCGTCGACCAGCAGCTGGCTTACCTCCAGTCGCTGGGCGTCAACGCGATCTACTTCAACCCGATCTTCGACGCCGGCTCCAACCACTCGTACGACACCCAGGACTACAAGAAGGTCGATCCCTACTTCGGCACCCAGAAGGACTTCGACAACCTCGTCAAGCACGCGAAGGAGCTCGGGATCCGGGTGATCCTCGACGGGGTGTTCAACCACATGTCGTCGGACAGCCCGCTGTTCGATCGCTACCACCACTACTCGACGGTCGGCGCCTGCGAGTCGGCCGGACTCGGCGTATCGCGACTGGTTCGTGTTCACGGACACGGCGCCCGGCGGCGGGCCGTGCGTCAGCAGCACCGGCGTCGCCAATTCGGCGCGCTACGAGGCGTGGTTCGGGTTCGACAGCATCCCCGTCCTGCAGAAGTCGCAGCCCGACGTGCAGGCGTACTTCCTGACCAACGGCGACAGCATCACGAAGCAGTGGCTCAAGGCCGGCGCCAGCGGCTGGCGGATGGACGTCTCGGGCGACGCCTCGTTCCCGAACGGGTACTGGGAGTCGTTCCGCTCCGTCGTCAAGGCGCAGGACCCCGAGGCCCTGACCGTGTCCGAGACGTGGCAGAAGGACAGCACGCTGCTGCGGATGATCCGCGGCGACCGCCTCGACACGACGATGAACTACCGGATCCGCGACGCCGTCCTGGGCTTCCTCGCGCCCCGGCACCTTCGATCCCAAGGGCTTCGCCGACAGCGGCTCGGCCATCGAGCCGTCGGCGTTCCTCGACCGGATGGCCTCGCAGCGCGAGGACTACGCGGACGCCGCCTACTACTCGCTCATGAACCTGCTCGACAGCCACGACACCGAGCGCCTCCTGTGGACGCTCACGCCGGGCGCCGAGACCCCCGCCGCGCGCGAGCAGGACGCCGCGAACGTGGCCGCGGGCAAGCAGCGGGTCAGGCTCGCCTCGCTCATCCAGTTCACCGTGCCCGGCGCGCCGACCGTGTACTACGGCGACGAGGTCGGGATCACCGGCGACGACGATCCCGACGACCGGCGCACCTACCCGTGGGCCGATCTCGGCGGCTCGCCCGACACGGCCCTGTTCGCCCACTACCAGGCGCTCGCCTCGCTGCGTCGCTCGGTGCCGGCGCTGACGACCGGCGACTTCAAGCCGCTCCTCGCCGACGATGCCGCCGACGTGGCGGCGTACGGCCGCAGGACCTCGTCGAGCGCGGCCGTCGTCGTGCTCAACCGGTCGGCCTCCGCGCAGGAGGTCCACGTGCCGCTCGCCGGCTGGTTGCGTGACGGCGTCGCGTTCACGACCCGCTTCCCGGCGGGCGGCCCGACGGCGTCCTCGGCCGGCGGCGAGGTCGTCGTCACGGTCCCGGCGCTGTCCGGGCTCGTGCTGGTCGCGAACGCCGGGCAGGACCTCGCCGGTCCCGCCGCGCCTTCGTCCCTCACCGCGACGGCCGGGTCCGGCACGGTCGCCCTCGACTGGGCGTCGGTCTCGGGCGCCAGCTCGTACGTGGTCTATCGCAGCGTCGTCACCGGTGGTGGCTACGAGGCGGTCGGCGCCGCGTCCGGCACCCACTTCGACGACACCGGCGTCACCAACGGCGTCCGCGCCTTCTACGTCGTCCGCGCCGTGGACGCGGCCGGCAACGAGGGCGCCGCATCGCCCGAGGCGTCGGCCACGCCCTCGTTCCCGGTTGGCTGGGCGAACCTCCAGTGGCCGCCCACGATCACGATCACCCGCGGCCAGACGACCCCGACGATCTACGGCCAGGTCTACGTCCCGGGGCTCACGGACTCGGGCGGCCCGACGTCCGCGATCCTCGCGCAGGTCGGGTTCGGGGACCCGGGGTCGCCTCCCAGCGGCTGGACCACGTGGAAGGCCATGACGTTCAACGTCCAGGCCGGCAACAACTACGAGTACCAGCAGACACTGAAGCCCGGCAGCGCCGGCACGTTCGACTACCTCGCCCGGTACTCGACGGACGGCGGCGATTCCTGGACCTACGCGGACCTTTCGGGCCCGGTGCCCGGCGGGGCCGGCGCACCGGCGCCAGGCGTCCTCACCGTCAACGCGCCGGACGACACGACGGCACCCGCGGCCCCGACCGACCTCCACGTCGATGACTGGGCGGCCTCGTTCATCGAGATCGCCTGGACCGCACCGTCGGACCCCGACGTGACCGAGTACACCGTCTACCGGTCCGAGGACGGCGGCCCGTGGGACCTGCTCACGACCGTGGCCTCGTCCGAGACGAGCTACCGCGACGAGTCGGTCTCGAGCGGCACGACCTACGGCTACCGGGTGACGGCGGTCGACGGCGCGCTCAACGAGTCGGCGCCCTCGAACGAGGTGTCGCAGATCGCCGAGCCGAAGCTGGTTGCGGTGACGTTCCGCGTCCGCGTCCCGGACTCGACGCCGGACTCGTCCGTTGTCTACCTGCCGGGCAGCATCGACGCGCTCGGTCCGTGGAACCCGGCCGCGCTCGCGATGGAGGACCAGGGCGGCGGGATCTGGGAGGTGACGGTGCCGATCCTCGACGGCACGGCCCTCGAGTACAAGTACGCCCGAGGTGCGTGGGAGCGCGTGGAATGGTGGGGCTCGATCACGAGCACCGCGAACCGCCACGTGACGATCTCGTACGGCACGGACGGGACGCAGCTCGTCGACAACACGTCCACGGACTGGGGCACGGGCTCCGACGAGGACAAGGCGGTCGAAGCCTGGCGCGATCCGCTCGTGGCCTCGGCGTCGGGCTCGACGCGTCGTCTGTCGTCGCCACCTTCGAGCGCGACATCCTGCCGGCGCTGGCCGACTTCTCGACGTCGATCGTGGTCGAGTCGGGTGGCTCGCCGGTCGCAGGCTCCGTCGCCGAGACGAGCGCGGGGGTCCTGACCTGGACGCCCGCCGCGACGCTCGGCGCCGGGTCGTACGACGTGACGGTCTACTCGGTGAAGAGTGACCTGGGCGGCGACAGCGTCCCGATGGACGTCCCGTACGAGTTCACGTTCAGCGTGCCGTAAGGGGTTCCTGGCCGGCGTCCTCTTCCGGCCCTCGTGGATCGCCGGGCGTTCCAACGGGAGCGCAGCGGAGCCAGGTGGAACGCCCGCGGTTCCGGTCGGGGTCTGCCGGCGCCCGTTGGATCGCCACGCGTCCCACCTGGGGTCGAGCAGCCGCTGGTTGGAACGCCGGGCGATCCAGCGCCGGACGAGGCTGCGGACGGGCCCGGATGAGAGGGCCGCGCGACCGGCCCGAAGGCCGCCCGAAGAAGCCTCGTCCAGGACCCCACCTGACCCATCAGGACTGGTCGTTCCTAGTCCTTTCGAGGGATGGCCCGTAGCTACACTGGCGATACGGTTGTTGGACGCTGCTACACTGCGTCCCTGAGCCGGTGAGTCGTCTCGGGAGTGCCTACTGAGGCGGCGTTACGATCCGGCGGGCGTACAGATGTTCTAGCGCTCCGTCGCAAGACGGGCCAGCAAGCGCCAAAAACAGTGCCACGCTCGCTCGAATTGAGGACGCCTCTTCGTTGACCCGCACCAGCGTCGCGCAGCAATTCCCGCGGTCTGGCAGAGACCGTAGCCGCCGCCTCTTCACCGCCCTCCTCGCGATCCCCTTCCTCATCGGGGTGATCGGCGCGCCCGTGGCGGCGCCCGGAACGGTCCAGGCGGACGAGCTCTCGCGCGCCCAGCAGCAGCAGAAGGACCTGGCCCGCAGGATCGCGGACCAGAAGGCGCTGATCGCGCGGCTCAACAACTCGCAGGCCGTGCTGGCCAGCCAGATCTCCGAGACGAAGGACGAGCTCGACGG
Organism: uncultured Chloroflexia bacterium; assembly: GCA_963763075.1. GTDB lineage: Bacteria > Chloroflexota > Limnocylindria > Limnocylindrales > CSP1-4 > CAIXZV01. The sequence goes on from CAVXNF010000010.1 coordinate 50,798, forward strand.
GATCACCGAGGACCTGACGGCGACCCGCAAGAAGGTCACCCGCATGATCAATGCGATCGAGGTGATCAAGGGGGAGTACCAGGCGCTCGTCTACCAGCTCGCCGACCTCGACGTGCAGCTGGGCAACATCGAGGCCCAGGAGACCGCGAAGAAGGCGCAGCTCGGCGAGCGCAAGGCCGAGCTCGCGAACCGCATCCGTGACGCCTACGAGGCGGAGCGGACGTCGATGCTCGAGACGTTCCTCTCCGGCGCATCGTTCACCGACATGCTCGCCCGGATGAGCACGCAGCTCGATGCCGCGGAGCAGGACAAGGCGCTGGCCGCCCAGATCGCCGAGGACCGCGAGACGCTGCTCGCGCTCCACGTGACGGTCGAGGAGACCCGGGGGCAGACCAACACGCTGCGCCAGGAGACCGCGGTCCAGAAGCAGAAGCTCGACCAGCGGCTCGACGAGCTCAAGAAGGCGCAGGCGAGGCTCAAGAAGCTCGAGAAGGCCGCGAAGGCGGCGCTCGCCGCGCAGAAGCGCCGCTACAAGCAGCTCGCCGCCGACAAGAAGGCCCTCCAGCGCGCGCTCGTCGCGACCGCGGCGGCCAAGCGCAAGCTCGCGAAGCGGATCGACCGGCTCGTGGCGCGCCAGTACAACATGGGCAACATCCCGTCCAAGTTCAACGGGACGCTGCGCTGGCCGATGCCGGGCTCGGTGTCCGGGCAGTTCGGCTGCTCGACCTATGCCCTCTACCCGCCGGGCAACGGCTGCGACCACTTCCACAACGGGATCGACATCGTCGCGCCGTACGGCACGCCGGTCCGCGCCTCGGCGGCGGGCAGCGTCGTGTACATCGGCTGGAACTACGCCGACGGCGCCGACCCGGCCTGGATCGTGATCGTCGCCCACTCCACGAACCTGCAGACCTGGTACGCCCACATGCAGCCGCGCTACCCGGTTCGTGCCGGCCAGGTGGTCAAGAAGGGCCAGGTCATCGGCTACGAGGGCAACACCGGCCGCTCGACCGGCGCGCACCTGCACTGGATGGTCGACTACAACGGGAGCTTCGTGAACCCGCGGCTGTTCACCTAGGTGCGATAGGGTGGGGCTCCGGTGGCGCGCACGACGCACGCCGATGCCGGACAATCGCTCCACGCGCCCCAGCTCGACCGCAGGCCCCCGGAGGGATGACCGTTGGTGAAGCCGGTGATCGCCGTCATCCTCGCGGGCGGCGAGGGCGAGCGGCTCTCGATCCTGTCGTCGGTGCGCGCGAAGCCCGCGGTCCCGTTCGGCGGCAAGTACCGGATCATCGACTTCACGCTGTCGAACTGCGTCAACTCGGGCATCGACAACGTCGTCGTCCTGACCCAGTACAACCCGCGGTCGCTCAACGACCACATCGGGCTCGGCCGGCCGTGGGACCTCGACCGCAACACGGGCGGCGTCAAGCTGCTCCAGCCGTACATCCGCCGCGGGCGCGTGGCCGAGTGGTACGGCGGCACGGCCGACGCGGTGCTCCAGAACTTCAACGTCATCGAGCGCGGCGGCGACACGGTGCTCGTCCTCGCCGGCGACCACATCTACAAGATGGACTACCAGCCGTTCCTCGCCGCCCACCGGCGGAAGCGGGCCGACGTGACGATCGCCGTCCGCCGGGTGCCGCTCGCCGAGGCGTCGCGGATGGGCGTGCTCGCGCTCGACGACCAGGACAAGGTCGTCGAGTGGCAGGAGAAGCCGAAGCAGCCCAAGAGCGACCTCGCCTCGATGGGCGTGTACGTGTTCAGCAAGCGGGCGCTCCAGCGCTGGCTGACGGACAAGAATCGGGACTTCGGGCGCGACGTCATCCCGGCGATGCTCGAGGGCGGTGCCCGGGTCTACGGCTACCGCTTCGACGGCTACTGGCAGGACGTCGGCACGATCCAGTCGTTCTGGGAGGCCAACATGGCGCTCCTCGACGACAACCCCGAGCTCGACCTGTACGACCGCGAGTGGCTCATCCACACCCGGTCCGAGGAGCGCGCGCCGGCCAAGGTCGGCCCGACCGCCCAGGTCCACCGCTCGCTCATCTCGCACGGCTGCGTGATCAACGGGACGGTCGTCAACAGCGTCCTGTCGCCCGGCGTGCGGGTGGATGTCGGGGCGGTCGTGCGCGACTCGATCGTCATGTTCGACACGGTGATCCGGTCCGGGTCGGTGGTCGACCGGGCGATCCTCGACAAGGAGGTCGTCGTGGGGCAGGGGGCGATCGTCGGCGACGGCCCCGACTTCGACACGCCCAACCGCGCCGAGCCGTCGCGCCTCAACACGGGGATCACGGTCGTCGGCAAGCAGAGCGTCATCCCGCGCGGCGTCCGCCTCGGGCGCAACGTGAAGGTCGGGGAGAAGGTGCGCTCGTCCGACTTCTCGTCGCGGACGGTCCGGTCCGGCGGCACGGTCGACCGCAAGGCGACGACCCGCAAGGCCGCCACCGACGACGAGCCACCGGTCCGCATCGCGGTGGTCGGCGGCGAGTAGGGGTCCGGCGGCCGCGTCGCCTCGGTGAGCGGCGGCCCCGCGTCGCGGCAGCTCCTCGCTCTCGTCCTGCGCTCCCGTTCCTGTCCAACGCTCCCCGGGTGAGCACTGGACACCGACGCGGCGCCAGACGCTCTCCCCGTGAGCGTTACGCCCTGATTCGGGCGGTTCGGGGCTCATACGCTCCCGTGGTGAGCGTTAGCGCAGCGGATCGGGGTCGAGCGCCGAATAGCGCTCCCCGGGTGAGCGTCTGACACCGTGTGCGATCCACGCTCGGCGGATCGGCCCCGGAGCGCCGACGGCGGTTGCCGTCCCGTCCAACGCTCTCCACGGTGAGCATGGGCGCCGGTGCGCGCTGCCGACACGGTTCCGCAGCGATCCGTCGTGACGCCGTGACGGGCGAAATCGGGCCGCTCGGGTAGACTGCCCGCCATGTCTCCCGCCCCCCGGGCGTCGGCGGTGACCGCTGCCGACGTCGAGGCCTGGCTCGCAGAGCTGGGTCTCGAGCCCCTGGAGCGCGCGGATCGCGAAGGTGTCGCGTCCTGGGATCTCATCCTCGACGGTACCCGCCGCGCCGCGCTCCGGATCACGCTCATCCTCGACCCGACCCTCGCGCTCATCTGCTGGGCCCATTACGCCCCGCCGATCAACGATTCGTTCCGCAAGTCGTATCGCAAGCTGCTGCGCTGGAACGACGAGCTGCCGTTCGTGAAGTTCTCCGTGGGCGAGGACGAGCGGCCGCTGCTCGTCGCGGAGCTGCCGGTCGAGACCGTCGACGCGGACGCGCTGGGCCTCGCGCTCGCCCGCCAGCTCGCGGTCGCGGACCGCTACCACGCCGAGACCGCCGACTGGCTGAAGGGCGGCGGCTGGCGCGAGACCCCGTCGACCGCGGAGGAAGCGGCCGGCCCGGGTTCGCACCTCCTCACCCGCTATGCCGAGCGCCTCGCCGAGCTGCTCGACGAGGCGCCGGCGACCGACGACAGCGCGGCGGCCGATGACGCGCCCGACGACGAGCGCGAACGACGACGCGCCCGAACGACGCCGTCCGCACGGAACCGGCGGTCCCCGCATGACCCGCCGCCTCGCGCCGTCGCGCGTGCTCCCGCTCGTCCTGCTCGCGCTCGCGGCCGCGCTCCTCGTCACGACGCTCGCGCCCGTCGCGGGCCTCACGCCGCCGAGCCACGCCCTCGCCGCGGCCACCGACCTCACGCTCGTCACCGACACCACCTACACGGTCCAGCCGTCGCGCAACCGCGTCCACGTCGCGATGGACGTCACCGCCCGCAACAACACGAAGGAGACGAAGGCGCGCCGGTTCTTCTTCGACCACGCGTTCCTTGCCGTCCAGCCGGGCGCCACGAACGTCGAGATCAAGGGGGCCAAGGGCGCGAAGGCGAAGGTCCAGAAGCGCTCGAAGGACTCGACGCTGCTGCGGATCGACTTCGGCAGCCGGCTGTACAGCGGCAGGAGCCGCGACTTCACCGTCACCTTCGACCTCGTCGACAAGGGCGAGCCGGCCGAGCGTGACGTCCGCGTCGGCCCCAGCCTCGTCACGCTCCCGGTCTGGGCCCACGCCTCCAACGGCGCGAAGGGCGGCACGGTCACGGTCCGGGTGCCGGAGGGCTACGAGGTCGCGGTCGAGAACGGCCGCTTCGACAAGACGATCCACGACCGACGACGGTGGCACGCAGCTCAAGACGGACACCCTGGCCAAGCCGCTCGACTTCTTCGCCTTCGTCTCGGCCCAGCGGGCCGCCACGTACGCCGACACGCCGCTGAGCATCCCGGCCGGCGACGAGACGATCGAGCTGATCCTCCGCGGCTGGGAGGACGATCCCGCCTGGACCGAGCGCGTCGGTGACCTGTTCACCCGCAGCCTGCCCGTCCTGCGCGAGGAGATCGGCCTGCCCTGGCCGCACGCGGAGCCGCTCACCGTCGAGGAGGCGGCGAGCCGCAGCGCCGATGGCTACGCCGGCCTGTTCGACCCGGCCGCGAACCGCGTCGAGGTCGCCTACTGGGCCGACCGGCTGGTCGTCGTCCACGAGGCCGCCCATGGCTGGTTCAACGGCTCGCTGCTCGCCGACCGCTGGGCGAACGAGGGCTTCGCGGCGCTGTACGCGTCACGCGCCGCGAAGGCGATCGATGCCGCGGGGACGGACCCGGCCCTGACCGACGCCCTCAAGGAGCACGCGATCCCGCTCAACGCCTGGGCGATCCCGCCCCTGGCCGGCGAGGGCACGCCCGAAGCCCCCGTGACGACGCCCGAGCAGGAGGACGCGGCAGCCGCGACCGAGGCGTTCGGCTACGCCGCGTCGTTCGCCCTCGCGACGGCGATCGCCGAGCGCGCGGGTGACGACGCGTTGCGCGCGGTCTGGGCCGATGCGGCATCGGGCGTCGGCGCGTACCAGCCCGGCTCCGGCCTCGGCGCCCCCGCCACGGAGCCCGAGACCACCGCCACGCCCGAGACGACCGGCGGCGCCGCCGACTGGCGCTCGCTGCTCGACCTGCTCGAGGCGCACACCGGCACGGACTTCACCGACCTGTGGCGCGAGTCGGTCGTTCGGCCCGACGAGGCGTCGCTGCTCGACGCGCGTGCCGCCGCGCGCCAGTCCTACGAGCGGACGCTCGCCCTCGCCGACGACTGGGCGCTGCCCGCGTCGATCCGCGACGCGCTCCGGGCGTGGGACTTCGAGACCGCCGAGCGGCTGATGGCCGACGCCCGCACGGTCCTCGCCCAGCGCGGCGCGCTCGAGATGATGGCCACCAACGACGGCATCGACCTGCCGGGCGAGATGCAGACGCTGTTCGAGGACGGCAAGCTCGTCGACGCGTCCGCTCGTGCCGAGGCGGAGCGCAACGCGATGGTCACGATCGCCGGCGCCGCCGCGGCGCAGACCGCCGAGACCGATCCGCTGACGACGATCGGCATGGTCGGCGAGGACCCCGGACGCGGACCTCGTCACGGCAAGGGCGGCGCTGGAGGCCGGCGACCTGGACGCGACGCTTGCCGCCGCGGACGACGCCTACCGCGGCTGGACGGGCGCCTGGCAGGAAGGCCGTCGCCGGACGCTGCTGCTGATCGCGGTCATCGCCACGATCGTCGTCCTGACATCGGCCGTCATCGGGCGGGTGCGCGGCGCCCGCGCCACGGCCGGCGCGACGGCGAGCGCGGGGCGATCGACGACGGCGATGACGCCCGCCGTTGCGGCAGCCATGTTCCCCGTCGACGACGAACCGACCCCCGAGGAGCTGCTCGCTGCCGCCGCGCCCCCGCTCCCGGACACCGGCGCGACGACCCCCGCCGGACCCGACCGGCGACCCCGTCTGACGCCCGCGCGTCACGCGTCGAGCCTGTCCGTGCACCTGACGTCACGCACGACCTGTGCCACCATGGCGCCGGCTTGTCACGTGCCAACCTGACCCTGGGGGACCATCGAGCGATGCGCCGCGCACCGACCCGGCCCGTGCTCGTCTCGAGCATGCTGGGGCTCGCGCTCGCCGCCGGCGTCGCGATCGTGCCGCCGGCCGCCGCTCCCATCGCCCCGGCGGCGCTCCGGCCGTTGCTGGCCGCGATCGACGCGCCCGCGGCCCTCGCGGCGGGCGACCTCGGCCTCCGCACCGCGACCCGCTACGTCGTCGTCCCGGACAAGGGCATCGTCCGGGCGGTCGTCAACGTGACCGCCACCAACGAGAAGCCCGACGCGACCGTCGGCGGCGCGACGACCCGCTACTACTACGACGGCATGAACGTGGGCGTGCAGCCCGAGGCCCGGAACGTGCGCGCGACGCAGGACGGCGACCCCGTCCGCGTCGACGTCTCGGACCGCGACGGCTACCGCCTGGTCGCCGTCCTGTTCCGGACCGGGCTGTTCTTCGGGCAGCAGGCGACGGTCCGGCTCCAGTTCGACCTCCCCGCGGGCAAGCCGCGCTCGGACAGCGACGTCCGGGTCGGGCCCGCGTTCGCGTCGTTCCTCGCCTGGTCGTTCGGCGACAGCGGGAAGATCCGGATCGACGTGCCCAAGGCGTTCGACGTCGACATCTCGGGCAGCGAGGTCTCGAGGTCGGTCACCGACAGCGGCACCCAGGTGTTCCGCGCCGAGACGAGCAACCCGCTGTCGTGGTTCGCGTGGGTCAACGCCCGCAACGATTCGGGGCTGACCCGCGAGCAGCTCGACCTGGCCGGCGGCGAGGTCGTCCTCGTCCGCGCCTGGCCGGAGGATTCGCGCTGGCGCCGCCGCGTCGGCCGCATCCTGCGCGACGGCATCCCCGAGCTGACCCGCCGGATCGGCCTCCCGTGGCCGGTCGACGGCTCGCTCAGCGTGCTCGAGATCCACACGCCGCTGCTCGAGGGCTACGCGGGCTTCTACGACCCGGAGAACGACGAGATCACGATCAGCGAGGACCTCGACGACGCGACGATCGTCCACGAGGCGTCGCACGCGTGGTTCAACCAGCAGCTGTTCACCGAGCGCTGGATCACCGAGGGCCTGGCCGAGACCTACGCGATGGAGGTCGTCGACGCGATCGGCGAGGACGCGCCGGGCCGGCCGGCGGTCGATCCCGATGCGAGCGTCGCGTTCCCGCTCAACGACTGGCCGGGCCCGTCGCCGATCAAGGACGACGAGGCGAGCGCGCGCGAGCAGTTCGGGTACGACGCCGCGTACCAGGTCATGACCGAGATCGTCGCGAGCGCCGGCGACGAGGGGATGCAGCGCGTGTTCGCCGCGGCCGACGGCGGCACGACGGCGTACCCCGGCGAGGCCACCCCGGAGAAGGCGGCGCTCACCGAGAACGACTGGCGCCGCTTCCTGGACCTCACCGAGCAGCTGGGTGGCGCGACAGGCGTCGCGACGCTCCTCCAGACGTGGGCCCTGACCGAGGACGAGGCCGCGCTGCTCCCCGCACGCACCGACGCCCGCGAGGCGTACGCGGCGCTGGCATCGGTCGCCGACGGCTGGGCGGCGCCGGTCGGCGTGCGGCTCGCGATGGACGGCTGGCGGTTCGATGCGGCCGGGGCCGGGATCGAGGCCGCGACGGGCGTCGTCGAGCGGCGCGACCGGGTCGCGGAGCTGGCCGCCGCGCAGGACCTCGAGCCGCCGACCGGCGCCGAGGCCGCGTACGAGGCGGCGGCCGACGTCAACGCGATCCGGGATGTCGGGGCCGAGGAGGCGTCGGCAGAGGCGTCGCTCCAGACGCTGGCGAGTGCCGCGACGACCGTGGCGGCGCCGCGAGACTGGCTGACCGAGCTCGGGCTGTCGGGCAAGACGCCCGACGCCGATCTCGAGGCGGCGCGTGACTCGTGGGAGGCCGGCCGCTATGACGAGGCCGCGAGCCTCGCCTCGTTCGCCGCCGCGACGATCGCCGTGGCACCCGACGCCGGCCGCGGCCGGGCGCTCGTGATCGGCGGGATCGTCGGGCTCGTGCTGATCGTCCTCGTCGCGGGCATCGTCGCGTGGCGCCGCAGCCGGCGGCATGCGCGCGTCGCGGCCGCGGCGCCGGCGGCGCCCGTCCAGACCTGGACCGCGTGGTACGCGCCGGAGAACGCCCCGGCGGACGACTCGCCGACGGTCGTCTGGACCCCGGGCGCGGCCGGCGTGTCGCCGATGGGCGTCGCCGGCGAGGCATCGGCCGACGAGCCGCCGTTGCCCTGGCGTGACCCGCCCGACGAGCCACCGCCGCCGCCCGCCTGACCAGCGACGGGCCCGCGGCCGGATCAGAGCAGCGTCGTCGCGGCCTCCGCCTCCAGGTCGGGGTGCGAGTGCCCGGGCGGCTCGGGGTCCGCGGGCCCACCGTGGCGGCCGCGCAGCGACGGGTCGGCGAGCGTCAGGCCGATCGCGACGAAGATCAGCAGGATCCCCACGCCGATCGCCGCGGACAGTCCGAACACCGCCACGATCGGCGCCCCGCCGATCGAGCCCAGCGTCATCGCCGTCGCCAGCCCGCCCGAGAACAGCGCGAACGCCGAGCCGCGGTCCGCGTCGGACGAGCGGTGCGAGAGCTCGACGAGGATCGGCGTCATCACGAGCGCGCCCGCCGCGCCGCCGAGCAGGCCGGACAGGATCAGCAGCGGGGTCGTCAGCGGCAGGAGCAGCATCCCGACCGCGACGGCCGTGAGCAGCGAGCCGAACACGACGAGGTTCCGGGTCGAGACCCGGTCCGTCAGCCAGCCGGACGGGATCCGCATCGCGAAGATCGCGATCCCGTCCGCGGCGAAGTACAGCCCGATGTCGGCGCCCGCCTCGGATGCCCGGACGGGGAGATAGGCGGTGATCGCCCCCCAGTGCGCGACGTAGGTGACGACGATCAGCAGCGGGATGGCCCACTCGCGGCGGAACGTGATCCCGAACCGGCGGCTGGCCTCGCCGAGCGCGGCGGACGCCTCGCGGACGACCGGGCGGACCGGCAGCCGGTAGGACAGCGCCATGCCGACGATGACGAAGCCGATGACCATCAGCGCGACGCCGTCGAACGAGGTGGCGTCGAGCACGGCGATCGAGATCACCGGCAACAGGACGAGGGTCAGGTTGTTCGCCGCACCCACGAACGCCAGGCCGCTGCTCGTCTGCGCCTTGGGCAGCATCCGGGGCACGAGCGACAGCGCCGCGGGCAGGCTGCAGGCGATCCCGACGCCCTGGAGCGCCCGCGCGGCGACGAGCGGCCACGCCGAGCCGCCGGGCTCCACGCTGGGCAGCAGGAGCAGGCCGCTCGCGAGCAGGTAGGCGGCCCCGCCCGCGGCCAGCAGCCGCAGCCCGCCGAACGCGTCCACGAGGCGGCCGCCGATGATCGCGGCCGGGATCTGGACGAGCGCGGCGGTCCCCACGATGAGGCCGATCGCGGCGTCCGGCACGTCGGCGCGGGCGAGCGCGAGGGGCAGCGCGGCGGTGTAGCCATGGAAGCCCGCCTGGACGAGGAACAGCGCGATGGCCAGGCGGATGACGGGCAGGGTCACGTGGGCTCGGGACTCCGGGGCGGCGCGTGGCGCGGGGGCTCGAGCGCTCGCGCGCGAGAGGCCATCGTACCGGCGCTCGCGGGCGATTCGTGCAAGGATCGGCCGGTGACCGAGGATCCCGTCCCCCCGCCCGCCGACGAGCCCGACGCGACCGACGCCGAGGTGGCCGAGGCCGCCGACGGGGGCGAATCCGCGCCCGACGACGGCCACGAGTCGGCCTACGAGCTGCTCCAGCGGGGACAGGGCCTGCTCCGCGAGCGGCACCATGCGCAGGCGGCGGTCGTGCTCGAGCGGGCGGCACGGCTGGAGCCCGGCAAGGCGTCGATCCTCGAGGCGCTCGGCCGCGCGTACTTCAACTCCGGCCAGCACGACCGCGCACGCGAGACGTTCGAGGCGCTGCTCGAGATCGATCCGTCCTCGCACTACGCGCAGTTCGCGCTCGGGCAGAGCCTCAAGAAGCTGGGCCGCGAGCGCGAGGCATGGGTCCACCTGCGGCTGGCCGTGGCGCTGTCGCCCGGGACGCCGCTGTACCGCCAGGCGCTCGCCCGGGTCCCGGACCCCAAGGCTGGCGACGAGGACCCCGGGGCCGCCGACGAGGACGACACCGCCGCCGGCTGACCGCCCGGATCAGCGCGCCGGGATCGTCCAGTGCGGCCACTCGACGTCCTGCCGGAAGCCGAGCGACTCGTACAGGCGGAGGGCGCCGCGGTTCTCGCCCTCGACGCTGATGAACACGTCCACCGCGCCGCGCTCGCGGCACGCCTCGATGCCCCACCGGACGAGCTCCCGCCCGAGGCCGCGACCGCGGGCCTCGCGCCGGACGCCGACGAGCTTGACCTCGCCGGCGAGCCGCCCGTCGTCCTCGTACGACGTGCCGACCCGGCAGAACGCGATCGGCCGGTCGCGCGCCGCCGCCGGTGCGACGAGGAGGATCGTCGAGGGGTCGAACGATCGCCCGCCGTGGACCCGCCGGATCGTCGCGAGGTCGACGTCGAGCGGGGACGGGTGGTCGCGGAACGTCGTGTTGAGCAGCTCCGTGAACGCCTCGTCGTCGGTGCCGGGCTCGATCCACCGGATCACGAGGTCGTCGGCGAACCGCGGCGGGGCCTGGGCCGCGTCGGGATCGAGCCGCAGCTTCCACAGCGACGAGTGATAGGCGAGGCCCGCCGATCGGGCGAACGCCTCCGGACCCGGGCTCGCGGGCACGTGGACGCGCAGCAGGTCGTGCCCGGCCGCGGCCTCGAGCAGCCGCCCGGCCGCGACGAGCCGCGTCCCGTGCCCTCGGCGCCGGTACGGCAGGTCGACCGTCAGGTCATCGTGCCGGGGGACGACCCAGCCGACGACGCGATCGCCCTCGACCGCCACCGCACCCAGCTCCGGCTCGTGGCGCAGGCGGTCCGCGGACTCCTCGAGGAACTGCCGGCTGACGCCCTCGATCTCGCCGCGCTCGAGCGACGCAAGGGCCGCGGCGAGGATCGCGTCGGCGTCGTCCGGCCGGATCGGCCGCGTGCCGTCGGGGAAGGGGAGGGGCACTCAGCCCAGCTCGGCGGCGCGGCGCAGCCGCTCGAGCCACAGGATGCCGAGCATCGACTTCGCGTCGACGATCTCGCCCGCGTCGACCAACGCCAGCGCCTCGTCGATCGTGAACCGCGACAGCTCCAGCCGCTCGTCCTCGTCGGGCGCCAGGCGGTCGTCGCCGTGGACCGACTCCAGGCCCGTCGCGAGGTACAGGTGCATCAGCTCGGTGGCGAACCCGGGCGCCGTCCAGAACGACGCCAGGCGCCGCCACGAGCCGGCCCGCGAGCCGGTCTCCTCCTCGAGCTCGCGACGCGCCGCGATGTCGGGGTCCTCGGTCACGCCGTCGTGGACGTCGAGGGTGCCGGCCGGGATCTCGAGCATCGCCCGCCCGGCCGGGATCCGCCACTGGCGGACGAGCAGCAGGCGGTCGTCAGCGTCCAGCGCCAGCACCGCGACCGCGCCGGGGTGCTTCACGACGTCGCGCGTGCCGGTGGTGCCGTCGGCGCGCTGGATCGTGTCGATGCGGACGTCGAGGTAGCGCCCGTGGTGGACGAGCCGGGTGTCGACGACCTGCTCCTCGAGCGGATCGTCGCTGAACGGTTGCGGGGCGGACGGCTGGGTCACGGTCGCCTCCGGTGCGGGGAGCGGGCGGGAAACGAGAACGGCCGGCCCGCCCAGGGGACGAGCCGGCCGTCGGTGGTGCGAGGTCAGGCGGCGGGGACCGCCACCGGGACCGCCGCGGCCTCCGCGAGGCTGCGGTTGATCGTCAGGCCGGACTCCGCATGGAACATGTGGAGCTTGTCCGCCGGCAGCTTGAGCGTGATGACGTCGCCCGGCTTCACCCGGTGCGACGAGTCGACGATCGCGACGATGTCCTTGCCGCCCGAGGTGACGTGGAGCAGCTCCTCGTTGCCGAGGTACTCGACGACGTCGGCGGTGCCCTTGACCACGGCCGCGGGACCCTCGACCTCGCCCAGCTCCAGGTGCTCCGGGCGGAAGCCGACGACGACCTTGCCGGACATCCCCGCCATGCCTTCCTTGAACGCGGGCGGGACCGGGACGGTCAGGTCGGCGGTCTGGATCTCGCCCTCGCCATCCGGCACGTCCGTCTCGACGAAGTTCATCGACGGGCTGCCGATGAAGCCCGCGACGAAGCGGTTGACGGGGTGATCGTAGAGCTGCTGCGGCGTGCCGACCTGCTGCAGCAGGCCGTCGCTCATGACGGCGATCCGCTGGCCCATCGTCATGGCCTCGACCTGGTCGTGGGTGACGTAGACCATCGTCGTGCCGAGGCGCTGGTGGAGGCGCGCGATCTCGGCCCGGGTCTGGACGCGCAGCTTGGCGTCGAGGTTGGACAGCGGCTCGTCCATGAGGAACACGGCGGGCTCGCGGACGATCGCCCGGCCGAGCGCGACGCGCTGGCGCTGGCCACCGGAGAGCTCCTTGGGCTTGCGGTCGAGGAGCTTCTCGAGCTGGAGGATGCCGGCCGCCTCGGAGATCCGCTTCTCGATGTCGGACTTGGGGACCTTGCGCAGCTTGAGGCCGAACGCGAGGTTGTCGCGGACCGACATGTGCGGGTAGAGCGCGTAGCTCTGGAACACCATCGCGATGTCCCGGTCCTTCGGCGCGACGTCGTTCACGACGCGGTCACCGATCCGGAGCTGGCCGTCGCTGATCTCCTCGAGGCCCGCGATCATCCGCAGGCTCGTGGTCTTGCCGCAGCCCGAGGGGCCGACGAGCACCATGAACTCGCCGTCGCCGATCTCGAGGTTGAGGTCCGACACGGCGGTCACGTCGCCGTATCGCTTGTACACGTGATCGAAGGTCACGGTCGCCATGCAAGAACCTCCTCCGTCCAGGTCATCGCGGGCTCCTGCATCCGGCCGTCGGGGAGACGGACTCGGACGAGCCCCGTACGAGGTGCTGGCTCGGGTTGCGCGGATCGTACGGCCTGGCGTCGGCCCGGGCAACGTCCGTTTGGACGTCGTGACGAACCTGCAACCCGCCGCGTGGTGAGTGCCACGTTCCCGCCGGGTATCGTGGGCGGGTGATCCCGGTCCCAGCCCAGGGAGCTCCGATGAGCCAGCACCCGCGCGCCGGCCAGCCCGCCCAGCCCGACGACCTCGTCGACATCCCCGCGCTGCTGCGTGCGTACGACGACATCCGGCCCGATCCGTCCGATCCGGCCCAGCGGGTCGCGTTCGGGACGTCCGGGCACCGCGGATCGGCGCTGCGGGGCGCGTTCAACGAGCCGCACATCCTGGCGACCACCGAGGCGATCTGCCGCTACCGGACCCGGCAGGGGTACACCGGGCCGCTGTTCATCGGCCGTGACACCCACGCGCTCTCGGAGCCCGCGTGGCGGACGGCGCTCGAGGTGCTGGTGGCGAACGGCGTCGAGGTCCGGGTGGATGCGGCCGACGGCTTCACGCCCACCCCAGCCATATCGCACGCGATCCTCGTCGCGAACCGCGGCCGCGACCTTGCCGGCGGACCCGCGTCGGGCCTCGCGGACGGGATCGTCGTGACGCCGTCCCACAACCCGCCCGACGACGGTGGCTTCAAGTACAACCCGCCCAACGGCGGCCCGGCGGACACCGACGTGACGCGCTGGATCCAGGACGAGGCGAACCGGATCCTGGAGGCGAAAGGGAGCGACGGCCTCGACGGCGTCCCGCGCCTGCCGTTCGAGCATGCCCGGGCCCAGGCGATCGCGTACGACTTCCTCGCCCGCTACGTGGACGACCTGGACTCGGTCGTCGACATGGCCGCGATCGCGGATTCGGGGCTGCGGATCGGGGTGGATCCGCTGGGCGGCGCCGCCGTGGCGTACTGGGGCGTGATCGGCGAGCGCTACGGGCTCGACCTGACCGTCACCAACGAGACCGTCGACCCGGCCTTCGGGTTCATGCCGCTCGACTGGGACGGCAAGATCCGGATGGACCCCTCGAGCCCGTTCGCGATGGCCCGCCTCGTGGAGCTGCGCGACCGGTTCGACCTCGCGCTCGGCAACGACGCGGACGCGGACCGCCATGGCGTCGTGGTGCCGGGGGCCGGGCTCATGAACCCCAACCACGTGCTCGCGGCGGCGATCTCGTACCTGTTCGGCGGCGGACGCGAGTGGGGTGACGAGGTCGCGGTCGGCAAGACCCTCGTGAGCTCGTCGATCATCGACCGGGTCGTGCGGTGACCTCGGCCGGCGCCTGCTCGAGGTCCCGGTCGGCTTCAAGTGGTTCGTCGAGGGGCTCGTGGACGGGTCGGTCGGGTTCGGCGGCGAGGAGAGCGCCGGGGCGTCGTTCCTGCGCCGCGACGGCAGCGTGTGGACGACCGACAAGGACGGGATCATCGCCTGCCTGCTCGCGGCGGAGCTCACGCGCGAAGCTGCGGCGCAACCCGGCCGAGGTCTACGCGGGGCTGACGGAACGCTTCGGCGCGCCGGCCTACCGGCGGATCGATGCGCCGGCGACGCCGGAGCTGAAGGCGGCGCTGGGGCGGCTCGCGCCGGAGTCCGTGGCCGCGACGACGCTGGGCGGCGACCCGATCGTCGCGAAGCTGACCCGGGCGCCCGGCAACGACGCGCCGATCGGCGGGCTCAAGGTGGTGACGGCGCAGGGCTGGTTCGCCGCCCGCCCGTCGGGGACGGAGAACGTGACCAAGCTGTACGCGGAGTCGTTCCGCGGCGAGGACCACCTCGCGCGCATCCTGGAGGAGGCGCAGACGATCCTCGACGCGGCGGTCTGACCCGGGGTCGCGCGTTCGCGAGCGGTCGCGCGACGGTCAGCCGAGACCGCTCCGCGCGCCGGTCAGCCGAGGCCGAGCCGCGTCCGGGCGACGCCCGACCGGCGGCTCTGGAGGGCCCAGTAGCGGCGGCGGAACACGCCCTGCGACGCCCGACGGCGGCAGATCTGGCAGGCGAGCAGCGGCCCGGCGTGCAGCTCGTGCTCCACGGCGACCGGCGCCGGGGCGGCGAGCGCCGTCATGACACGCGACCGGAGCGCGGCTGCGACCAGCGGGGGAGCGGGTCCGACGGGCGTCGTGCGCGCATGCACAGCGGGCAGCCGGGATGGGGGACGACATGGCGCACGTGGAAGCGGGCGAGGGTCACGTTGGGATCGGGGCGGCTCATGGGTCAGACCTTTCGGTGGAGGGGCACCGCCCTGGGGGATGGCGGTGCCCGATGCCTCGATCCTCGCCGTGCCCACCCGCGGCGACCATCGTCGTCCGTCCACTCCGACCCTCGCCCTGCGTCCCCGATTAGCCCGATCGGCTGGCCGGACCCCTGACGAGTTCGCCGCTCGCGCGCGCGTCCCGGGCGGCGGAGGATGGAGCCCACGCCTGTCGTCCCGTGCCCTGACGACCGCACCCCCGGGGAGCCTGTTCATGCCGGTCCAGACCGTCGATCTCGTGTGCCTCCAGTGCGGGACCGCCGCCAGCCGCAGCGGGGCGCAGATCTGTCGACGGTGCGGGCTCCGGTTCGGCGACGCACCCCCGGCCTTCGCCCGGCTCGCGAGCTGCCCGGTGTGCTACCGGACGACCGACGACGACGGCCGCCTGCCGTCCCTCGCCCAGCCGGCGCGCCGGATCGACATCAACGCCCACATCGAGGAGCACGACCGGCTACCCGGTGGGCGACGACGCGTGGCTCGAGACGCTGCGCGACCACGACCGGATCCGCCTCGGCCGCTGGTCGGCGCCGTACGACCTCGTCCGCCGCTATCTCGTGACCGGCGCCGTCGACGCGGGCCGCAACCGGCTGGCGCAGCACAACGCGATCGTCATGGCCATGACCCAGATCCAGAAGTGGGGCCGCGACCCGCAGATCTTCGGCGACCAGGCCGAGTGGATCGCCGCCCGCGACGCCGTGGCACAGCTCATGGACCGCTACCACGCGACCGACGCGAGGCGTCGCGTCGCCGGCTGACGTGCCGGGAATGGCGCCGGGCGCGGCCCGGACCGTGTAGCCTCCGGTGACATGCCGGACGATGCGCCGCCGACGACCCCCGCCCGACCCAGCGGCTCGCCGCACCCCGCGCGACCGACGCCTGCCGCCCGACCCGGCGACCCGCGGGCGACCGAGCCTGCCAAGCCGCCGGTCACCCCGGCGGAGCGCGAGCGGGGCCGGATCGTCGGGCTTGCCGCGCTGGGTGCCGCGGCCGTCGTCGCCATCGTCGTGACGATCGGGATCTTCATCCCCGCGCTCGGTGCGGTGTTCTCGAATGCCCCGTCACCGGTCGATGCCGCAAGCCTCCCCACGACGATCACCGTGTGTGACGTCGAATACGCCCTGGTGAGCGCCACACCCGAGGCCCTGGACGCGGCTCGGGTACGGGCGGGCGGCGCGGAGCCGATCGTCGTCGGCGTCCGCGGGACGTGCCCCGAGGGCGTGTGCGTCCGGAACGGCGCCTGCCTCGACGTCGTGTTCGTGAAGACGACCGACGACCGGTTTGCCCCGTACGCCGTCGCGGACGCGTCGGAGGCGTCCTGACCGGTCGCCGCTAGCGGCGGGTCTCTTCCGCGCCGGGCGTCCAGTACCGCTCCCACGCCCGGTAGCGCCGGACCACGCCGCAGGTCTCGCACGTCTCGCGGACCATCGGCCGGTCGTCGACCAGCTCGAACGCCATCTCGCCCCAGCGGTGCCGGTGCGCGGGATCCGCCGTCGTGGCGGGCGCTGGTCATGCCTGCCGCCCGGCCTCGTCCTGGCGCGAGACCTGGATGCCGGTCGGGGTGTTGTGGACCGCCGGGATCGTCCCGAGCCGGCCGGCCTGGTAGTCCGAGAACGCCTGGACCACCTCGTCGCGGGTGTTCATCACGAACGGCCCCATCCAGGCGATGGGCTCGCGGATGGGCCGGCCGCCGAGGATGAGCACGTCGTACGTCGGCGCGTTCGAGTCCTGGACCTGGTCCGCGGCGAACGTCAGCGCGTTGCCCGTGCCGAACACGGCGAGCTGGCCGCTCCGTCGCGGGCCGGCCCTCATCGCCGACGGTCCCGTGCCCGGCGAGGACATAGGCGAGGGCGTTGTAGTCGGCCCGCCACGGGATCTCGAGCCGCGCGCCGGGCGCGAGCGTCGCGTGGACGAGCGTCATCGGCGTGTACGTGCTGCCCGGCCCGGCGTGCCCGGCGACCTCGCCGGCGATCACGCGCACGAGCGCGCCGCCGTCGGGCGAGGAGAGCAGGCCGACCTCGGTCGCCCGGATGTCCTGGTAGCGCGGCGCGGCGAGCTTCTGCGCCTTGGGCAGGTTGACCCACAGCTGGAAGCCGTGGAACAGGCCGCCCTGCGCCACGAGCCACTCCGGCGGCTTCTCGATGTGGAGGATCCCGGCGCCGGCCGTCATCCACTGGGTGTCGCCGTTGGTGATCACGCCACCGCCGCCGTTCGAGTCGGCGTGCTCGAACACGCCGTCGAGGAGGTAGGTGACGGTCTCGAAGCCGCGGTGCGGATGCCACGGCGTGCCCTTCGCCTCGCCGGGCGCGTACTCGACCTCGCCCATCTGGTCGAGGTGGATGAACGGGTCGAGGTCCTCGAGCAGGACGCCGGCAAACGCACGGCGGACGGGGAAGCCCTCGCCCTCGAAGCCGCGCGGCGCGGTCGTCAGCTGGCGGACCTGCCGCTGACGCGCGACGACGGGGTCGGGCGCGGGGATCCGGGGGAGGATGGTGATGTCGTCGACGCTGATCGCGGGCATTGGCGGGATCCCGATGTGGTGGGGTAGCTGATAACTGGTTGCGTACGCAACTATCTCACGCCGGACCGGCCGGGTCAAGCCCCGTGGCCGCCCTTCGCCGACGGCCGGTGTCCCGTAGGCTCGTGGGCGTGGATGCCGCGATCGAGGACCTCCTGCCGCGCCTCCGCCGGTCGATCCGGGGCGAGGTCGCGGCCGACGTCGGGACCCGGGCGCTGTACTCGTCGGACGCGTCGAACTACCGGGTCGTGCCCGCGGCGGTCGTGGCCCCGGCGACTGCCGACGAGCTGGCCACCGTCGTCGGGCTCGCGTCGGAGGCCGGCGTGCCGATCACGATGCGCGGCGCCGGGACGAGCATCGCGGGCAACGCGCTCGGGCCGGGGCTGCTGGTCGACGTCGCGCGGCACCTCCACGGGATCATCGCGCTGGACCCGGACGCGCGCACCGTCACGGCGCTGCCGGGCACCGTCCTCGACGACGTCAACGTGGCGGCGCGCGCCCACGGGTTGCGGGTTGGCCCGGACCCCTCGTCGCACTCGCGGTGCACGGTCGGCGGCATGGTGGGCAACGACGCGTGCGGCTCGCACTCGGTCGCGTGGGGCACGACCGCCGAGAACGTCGTCGCCCTGGGGCTCGTCACCGCCGACGGCGTCGCGCGCACGAGCGACGCGCTGGGGCCCGCGCTCGACGCCCGGCTGCGGTCGTTCGTCGGCCGCCACACGGACCTGGTCCGGGCCGAGCTGCCGCCGTGGCCGCGCCGGGTGTCCGGCTACGCGCTCGACTGGCTGCTGCCGGAGCGCGGCTTCTCGGTCGCGCGGGCCCTGACCGGGACCGAGGGCACGTGCGCGGTCGTCTCGTCGGTGACGCTGCGGCTCGTCGCGCCGCCGGCTTCGAGCGTCCTGCTCGTGCTCGGCTTTGCGGACGATGTCGAGGCGGCGACGGCGGTCCCGTCCCTGCTCACGGCCGAGCCCGCTCACCGTGGAGAGCCTGAGCTACGAGCTCCTCGCGGGCCGCGACGACGACGTGCGGCTGCCGACGGGCGGCGCCTGGCTCCTGGTCGAGGCCGGCGGCGAGACGCCGGCCGCCGCCCGTGACCATGCCGCGCGGCTCGAGGCGGCGATCGGGCGGCGCGCTGGTTCGGCCGCCTCGCTCGTCCTCGACGACCCGCGCGAGCGGGCCGCCCTGTGGCGCGCCCGGGAGGACAGCGCCGGCCGGTCGGCGCGACTCCCCGACGGCACGCCGGCCTGGCCCGGGTTCGAGGATCCCGCCGTCCCCGTGGACCGGCTCGCCGGCTACATCCGGGAGCTCCGCCACCTGCTCCGCGACCACGCGCTCGAGGGGGCGATCTACGGCCACTTCGGCGAGGGCTGCCTCCACCTGCGGGCCGGGTTCGGCCTCGACCGGCCGGGCGGCGAGGATCGCCTCGAGCGGTTCCTGTCGGCCGCCGCGGACCTCACCGTCGCGCACGGCGGGTCGCTCAGCGGCGAGCACGGCGACGGCCGCGCGCGGAGCGAGCTCCTCGCCCGCCAGTTCAGCCCGGCCTTGCTCGCCGCGTTCGGCGAGTGGAAGGCGATCTGGGACCCGGGCGACGTCCTCAACCCGGGCGTCATCGTCCGGCCGCTGCCGCTCACCGCCGACCTGCGCCGGCCGCGGCCCACGACCCGCCCGCCCGCGGCGCCGGGCCTCGCGTTCGCGGCGGACGGCGGCGACCTGCGCGAGGGCGTCGAGCGGTGCATCGGGCTCGGGAAGCTGCGTGTCGCGCCAGGACCACGCGCTCCTGTGCCCCTCGTACCGGGCAACCGGCGACGAGCGGCACTCGACCCGCGGCCGGGCGCGCCTGCTCCAGGAGCTCATGGCGGGCTCGCTCGCGGACGACGGCTGGCGGTCGGACGACGTGCGCGAGGCGCTCGACCTGTGCCTGTCCTGCCGGGGCTGCCGCACGGACTGCCCGACCGGCGTCGACATGGCGGCCTACAAGGCGGAGTTCCTCCACCAGCACTACCGCGGCCGGCTCCGGCCCCGGAGCCACTACCTGCTCGGGCGGCTGCCGGACTGGCTGCGGCGCACGCGGCGGATCCCGTGGGGCCCGCGGCTGGTGAACGGCGTGACGCGGCTCCCGCCGACGCGGCGGCTCGCGGCGGCGATGGGCGGCCTCGCGGGGGAGCGGGCGATCCCGCGGCTCGCGCGGCGCTCGTTCGTCGACACGTTCGAGGATCCGGTGCCGGCGGCGCCGTCCCGCGGCCAGGTGCTCCTGTGGCCCGACACGTTCACGAACCACCTCGCGCCGGAGGTCGGCGTCGCGGCCGTGCGGGTCCTCGCGGCGGCCGGGTTCGATGTCGCGCTGCCGGGCGGGGACGTGTGCTGCGGGCTGACGTGGACCGCGACCGGCCAGCTCGACGAGGCGAAGGCCGTGCTGCGGCGGACGCTCGACGCGCCCGGGGTGGGCGACGGTACGGACCCGATCGTCGTGCTCGAGCCCTCGTGCGCGACGGCGCTCCGGATCGAGCTCACCGAGCTGCTCCCCGACGACCCGCGCGCGGCCCCGGTGGCGGCGCCGGGTCACGACGTTCGCGGAGCTGCTCGACAGGGCCGGCTGGTCACCGCCGGCGGGCGACCCGATGCAGGCGCTCGTCCAGCCCCACTGCCACCAGCAGGCCGTGCTGGGCCAGGACGCCGATGCCCGCGTGATGGCCGCGGCCGGCATCGAGCCCACGGCCGTGCTCGCCGGGTGCTGCGGGCTCGCCGGCAGCTTCGGGGCGGAGGCGGGCCACGAGGCGGTGTCGCGGGCGGTCGCGGAGCTGGAGCTCCTGCCCGCGCTCCGGGCGACCGACGAGACCACGACGATCCTCGCCGACGGGTTCAGCTGCCGGACGCAGGTTGCCTTCCTCGACGGCCGCCGCGCCCGGCACCTCGCCGAGGTCCTGGCGGACCGCCTCGACGGCCTAGTCGCCGGCGAGCGTCGGCGTGATGGCGGGCGTCGCGGTCGGGGTGGCGCTCGGCGCGGCCGCCGGCGTGGCTGCCGACGACGGGTCCCGGCAGGCGGCAGCCCCGGCGTGCCGATCCGGGTCGTCGCGGCGGGGAACACCTCGGACTCGACCGCGGCGTCGGCGGGCAGCTCCACGAGGAACCCGAGGCCGCTCGGCTCCACGGCGTACGCGGACACCGTGCCGTGCATCGCGTGCACGAGCTGGCGGACGACATACAGGCCGATGCCCGTCCCCGAGGCGCGCCGCGCGTTGACGTTCGAGCGGTAGAACAGGTCGAAGATCGGGGCGAGCTCGGCCTCCGGCAGGCCCGGGCCGTGGTCCTCGACCCGGACCTTGACGTGGCCGGCGTCGGCGTCGGCCGCGACGCGCACGGGCTGGCCGTCGCCGTATTTCGCCGCGTTGGTCAGCAGGTTGACGAGGACCTGGCGCAGGGCCGCCTCGTCGCCCGCGATCGGCGGCAGGGCCGGCGCGAGGTCGACGCTCACCTGGAGACCCGCGAACCGCCGGCCCACCTCCGCGACGACCGACGGCACGAGCCGCTGCACGAGGACGGGCTCGGGCCGGATCTCGACCAGGCCATGCTCGGCACGCGACAGGACGAGCAGGTCCTCCGTGATCCGGTACAGCCGGTCGGCCTCCTCCTCGATGTCCTCGACGAGCGTCTCCAGCTCGGGGCGCCGCGGCTGCTTGGCGAGCAGCTTGGCCGCCCCGTAGATCGTGGTTACGGGTGTCCGCAGCTCGTGGCGACATGACGCCCACGAACGCGTCGCGCAGCACCTGCCGCTCCTCGAGCTGCGCCACCGCCGCCTCGAGCTCCAGCCGCGTCGCGCGCTCGGACGCGTAGGCGACCGACTGCTGCTGCACGGCTGCGTCGAGCCGGCGGGACGCCCACACGAGCACGAAGATCGCGATCGCGGACCCGCCGACGATCAGCACGAGCTGGAGCGCGAACGCCGCTTGCGCGGGCCCGAATGCCTGCCGCCGCCGGCCGCTGCTCGAGGACGACCCAGCCGGCGCTCGGGACCTGGGCGTAGCCGAGCACCTCGTCGGCGTCGCCGTAGGGACCGGTGGCGGACGGCAGCACGCCGCCGTCCGGGTCGTCCCGCATCGCGGCCAGGGGGAAGCCGGCCGCGACCTGCTCGAGGCCCTCGACCGGGCGCGGGCCGGCGATCACCTGGCCGGCCTGGTCGACGACGACCACGTCGGCGCCGCCCGCGAACCGGAGGGTCTCGGCCGCGGCACCCTCGGGGCCGAGCCGGATGCCGCTGCCGACCGCGCCGTTGACCGTCCCGTCGGCCGCGCGGGTGGGCACGATGAATCCGATGACCGGTGCCTGGTTGACCGCCCCGAGCACGCCGATGCTGACGGACGGCCTGCCTGCGAGCGCGGCCTGGATGTGCGGCCGGTCGCTGACGTCGAGCGGCGGTCCGCTGGAGCCGTCGCTGCGAGCCTGGACGAGCCCGTTCGTATCGACCCACGAGATAGATCGTGTCGAAGCCGAGCTCGCGCGTTGCGAGGTCGGTGAGGACCGGCTCGATCTCGGCGGCGTTCCCGGACACGATCGCGGGGAGCGCGGCGATCGCGTTGAGCGTCTGGTGGCGGGAACGCACATAGCGGTCGACGTCGGCGGCAGCGCCGCGCGCCCGCAGCGCGGCCTCGTCGATCACCCGGCCGGACTGGCTCGTGTAGCCGGCGTAGGCGAGCAGGGACGAGGCGAATCGCGAACAGCGCGATGAGACCGGCCGCCCACCGGAGCGGACGACCGGGCTGTGCCAGGACCCCGTGCTGATCCGCCAACCGAGCCGTGCGAGCCTCCAACCCTACCGGAGCGCGAGTATCGAACTCGATCTCGACCCCGGGCATAACGCCAGCGTGACAGATTTGGCGGCGGGGGCCTTGCGGTCGCGGACGGCCGTCCGCATCGGCGAGCCCACCAGAGGGAGTTGGGGTGACCTATGGGGCTCGAACCCATAACCTCTGGAGCCACAATCCAGTGCTCTGCCCATTGAGCTAAGGTCACCACGGGCACCCCGGGCGCGCGCAGCGCCGCGCAGGGCCAGCGGAGTGTACCGGATGCCACGCGGCGGGCGCAGCAACGGCCCGACCACGGGCCCTCGCCTGTCCGGCGGCTCCGGCGGTTGGTAGACTCGCCCAAACCCACCGCGCCACCGGCGCCCGAGGAGCTCGATGTCCTACGCCATCCCGTCGATGACGCGCGTGCCCGCCACCGAGAAGGGCCTGACGATCGGCGACTTCCTCGTTCCCGGTCCGGGTCGGCGAGCGGACATCACCCCGGATCCGGCATGCGCTGCTGATCGCGGCGGGCGCGATCCTCATCTACCTGTGCGCCCTCGTGTCGGTCACGATCCCGGGCAATCCGGTGCCGTACACGCTCCAGAACTTCGGCGTGCTCGTCGTCGGCGGTGCGCTCGGCCTGCGGCGGGGCGGTGCGGCGGCGCTGCTGTACGTCCTGCTCGGCGTCGTCGGCCTGCCGTTCTTCGCGGAGGGCAAGGGCGGGCTCCAGATCATCTGGGGCGCGACCGGCGGCTACCTGATCGGGTTCATCCTCGCGGCGGCGGTCGTCGGCCGGCTCGCGGAGCTGGGCTGGGACCGGCAGGATCGGCGGGGCCATCGGCGCGACGGCCATCGGGACCGCGACGATCTACGTGATCGGCGTCCCGTGGCTCGCGTTCGTGACGGGCAACAGCCTCCTGTGGGCCATCGAGTTCGGCCTGCTGCCGTTCCTCGTGGTCGACATCGTCAAGCTCCTCGCCGCGGCCGCGGTGTTCCCGGCGGCATGGTGGGTGGTCGGCCGGCGGCCCAGCGACCGCTGACCTTGACCCCGGCCCTGTACGGCCCGGGCTCTGCCGGCTGGCGCTACAACCGCGAGGCGACGCTCCTCCTCGGCGCCGGACCACGCGCCCTCCTGCTCCAGGTCGCCCATCCGCTCGTCGCCGAGGGCGTCGCCCAGCACTCCGACTTCCGGGCCGATCCCTGGGGACGCCTGGCGGGCACGCTCCGCTCGTACCTGCGGATCGTGTACGGCACGCCGGCCGCGGCCCGGGCGGAGGTCGCGCGGCTGAACCGGCTCCACGCCCGGGTGACGGGCCCGGTGACCGATCCGGACGCGGCCGCCGCGCATGGCGCCCGGTACCGCGCGCTCGATCCCGTCCTGTCGCTGTGGGTCCACGCGACGCTGATCGACTCGCTGCTCGTCGCGAACGACCGCTGGGCGACGCCGCTGACCGCCGCCGAGCGCGGAGCGGTTCTACGCCGAGACGCGGCCCGTCGGACGGGCGTTCGGCGTGCCGGACGACCTGCTGCCACGTGACGTCGACGCCTTCGACGCGTACGTCGCCTCGATGCTCGCGCCCGACGGGCCGGTGCACCCGTCCGCGATCGCCCGCGAGCTCGCCCCGTCGATCCTCCAGCCGCCGCTCGAGGGCGTCGTGGGCGGCCGGGTCGGGGCGCTGCTGGGTCCGGCGGCGCCGGCCGTCCGCCGCGCGCTTGCCGCCGTCCCGCAGCCGGCGGTCGACGCGCTGCTGCTGCCCGCCGTCGGGCTGCTGCCCGCGCGGACGCGCGAGGAGTACGGGCTGCCCTGGGGCATGCCGGAGCGGGCGGTCGAGGCCTGGCTCGTGACGGCGTGGCGGTTCTGGATGCCCCGCCTGCCGACGTCCCTCCGCTGGTTCCCGCAGGCGCTCGCGGCGGACGCGAGGGTCGCGAGCGCAGCGGCCCGCTAGCCGGCGCGGTGCCCGCGGAGCGCCGCGTCGAGCTCCGGCGTGCCGGCCAGCTCGCCGATCGGCGTCACGGGATCGGGGACGGGCTCGCGCGCGTCGAGCTCCAGCGCCCAGAACTCCACCCCGTGCCAGCCGTCGAACTTCCAGCCGATCGCCTCGAACTCGCCGATGCGCTCGAACCCCAGCGACTGGTGGAGCCGCACGGATCCCGGGTTGGGGGCGGTGATCCCGGCGACGAGCAGGTGGAACCCCTGGAGCCGGAGGACGGCGACCAGCGCCCGCATCGCGATCCGGCCCAGCCCGCGGCCGCGGAACTCGGGGTGGACGTACACGGTCGTCTCGGCCGTCCAGTCGTACGCGGCCCGCTCGCGGTGGCGCGTCGCGTAGGCATAGGCGCGCACGACGCCGTCCACCTCGACCACGACCCACGGCCAGTGCGCGCCGACCTTCGCGATCCGGGCGGCCATCTCGTCGGCGGTCGGCGGCTCGAGCTCGAACGAGATCGACGTACCCGAGACGTACGGGCCGTAGATCGCCGCGCACGCCGCCGCGTCGGCGGGCGTGGCGAGGCGCGCGGTCGCGGCGGGCGACGGCGGACGGCTCGAACGGCACCGGGCGCAGCCTCAGTAGACCTTCGGGAAGCGGGTCCGCCAGCGCGCCGCGAGGTCGAGCGGCGTCGCGTCGTCGAGCGCCCGGAGGAGCGTGCCGGTGTGCGACAGGCCCCAGCGGTGATCGTCGATGTAGTCGCGCACGGCCGCCCAGAACGTCGTCGAGCCCATCGCCCGCTTCGCGTCCGCGAGGAGGTTGCCGCCCTGGATGTAGACCTGCTCGTAGTAGCACGTCGATCCGTAGCGGTAGATCGTCTTGTCGAGCGCCGCCGTCCCGCAGCGCGAGCCGCGTCGCAGCCCGAGCACCGCCCGGGCGGTCATGTCGGTCATCGCCTCGTCGGCGAACGGCTCGCGCGCCTGGTCGTTGCCGACGAGCCCGTAGAACCACTGGTGGGCGACCTCGTGGGTGACGAGGTAGGTGAGGTTCGCCGTGCCGACGCCGGTCGGGATCCACGCGACGCCGGGGCCCTCCATCCCGTAGCCGCCGGCGGTCTGGACGATCTTGAGCGTCGTGTACGGGATACGGCCCGAGGCGTGCCTCGAGCTTCGTCAGCGCGGCCTTCGCGGCCCTGAGCAGCGCGGCTGCCGGCGCGCCGGACCGGTAGTAGACGCGGACGATGTTGTCGCCGACGGTCGCGCTCACCGTCCGGTAGTCGCGGGCGAGCGCCGTGGTCAGGTCGCGGACGTTGGTCGCCTCGAACACCTGGGTCAGGCCGTCCGCGGACACGGCCGTCCGCGTCCCGGTGGTCGCGACCCGCATCGGGCGGTCCGTGATCAGCGTGAGCGTCACGTGCGGGCTCACCGGCGTCACGAACGGGTCGCCGTGGTTGGGGCGGTCGAACGGCGTCCGCTTGCTCACCCACGGGATCCAGCGGTAGAGGTTCACGATCCCGTTGGCCCGGGTGAACAGCCAGCTCGAGCCGCCGAGCGTCGTCCGCAGCGTCGCGCCGAAGCGGACCTTGACGGTCGTCGTCGCGCCGTCCGGGAGCACGCCGCCGAGCGGCACGACGATCGTCTGGTCGTCGATCCGCGGCGCGACGGCCTTCCCGTCCACGCTGACCTCGCCCAGGCGCAGCCCGCCGAGCCGGGCCATGACGGTGTTGAGCTCGATCCGGTCGATGCCCGCGCCGGAGCGGTTCTGCGCCGTGACGACGACGTAGCCGCGAAGCGCGCGCGAGCCCACGTCGAGCCGCGCGCGGACCGCGTAGGTCGCCCGCAGGGACAGGCTGGTGCGGTTGACGCTGCCGGGCACGATCGCGGTCGCGGCGGTGGTCAGGCGGCCCTCGGGCTCGGGCTCGCCGGCGACCAGGCCGATCGTCTCGCGGGGCGTCGTCGCGCTGACGGGGCCGACCGCGGCCGTGCCGGTCCCCAGCACGACGAGCAGGGCGACGGCGGCGGCGAGCGCGCGGCGGACCACCCCGGACATGGGGTGATCCTACCCCGGCGATCGCGCCATACTGCCCGGCATGGCGAACGAGGCGGCGACGGCGACCGCCGTCCGGGGCGACGGCCCCGGCCTGCTCCGCGCGATCGAGGCCCGGCTGCCGGACCTGCGGCTGCTCACCGACCCGGGCGACCGCGAGTCGTACCGGCGCGACGAGACCGCGTACCTCGCGGCCGGCCTGCCGCTCGCCGTCGCGCTGCCCACCGACGACCGCGGAGGTCGTCCAGCTCGTCCGGCTGTGTGGCGAGTTCGACGTCCCGATCGTGCCCCGTGGCGCGGGCACGGGCCTGTCGGGCGCCGCGGCGGGCATCGAGGGCGCGCTGACGATCGCGTTCACGCGCATGGACCGGGTGCTCGAGATCGACCCCGGCAACCTCACCGTCACCACCCAGCCCGGGATCGTGAACGCGACGCTCAAGGCCGCGGTCGCCGAGCAGGGGCTGTTCTACGCGCCGGACCCGGCCTCGTACGAGCAGTGCACGATCGGCGGCAACCTGGGCACGAACGCCGGCGGGCTGTGCTGCGTGAAGTACGGCGTGACCCGCGACGCGGTGCTCGGCCTCGAGGTCGTGATGGCCGACGGGACGCTGATCCGGCTCGGCGGCAAGAACGTCAAGGACGTCGCCGGGTACGGGCTGATCCCGCTCATCGTCGGCTCGCAGGGGACGCTCGCGATCGTCACCGAGGCGATCCTCCGCCTGCGGCCCGCGCCGCCGCCGCGCGCGACGCTGATCGCCTTCTTCCCGTCGCTCGACGCGGCCGGGCACGCGGTCGCGGGGCTCACCGCCGCCGGGCTGGGGCCGGTGACGCTCGAGCTGATGGACCAGTACACGATCCGCGCCGTCGACGACGTCCACCGCCTCGGCCTCGACCGCGACGCGGCGGCGATGCTGCTGGTCGAGTCGGACCTGCCCGGCGGGGCGGCGGTCGCGGAGCTCGATGCGGCGGTGCCCGTGTGCGAGGCCGCCGGCGCGACCACCGTGATGCGGGCCCAGGACGCCCAGGAGGCCGACTGGCTGCGGCAGGGGCGGCGGCTCGCGTTCCGCGCCCTCGAGCACAAGGGCGTCGCCCGGATGGAGGACGTCGGCGTGCCGCGCAGCCGGATCCCCGAGATGCTCGTCGCGATCGAGGCCATCGCCGTGCGCAACCGGATCGGCGTCGGGACGTTCGGGCACGCGGGCGACGGCAACCTCCACCCGACGTTCATCCTCGATCGTGACGAGGGCGACGCCGCGGTCGTCCGCCTCGACGCCGCGCGCGCCGAGCTGTACGAGGCCGCCCTCGCGCTCGGTGGCACCGTGACCGGCGAGCACGGGATCGGGGCCGCGCGGCGCGACTGGCTCGTGCGGCAGCGCGGCGAGGACGCCGTCGCGGTCATGCGCGCGATCAAGCACGCCCTCGACCCGCGGGGGCTGCTCAACCCCGGCCGGATGCTGTGAGGACCCGATGACCGCGTACAGCCACCTGTTCGTCCACGTCGCCGACCTGGAGCGGACCCGGGCCTTCTACGTCGGGACGCTCGGCCTCGAGGTCCTGCTCGAGCGCGAGGGCTACGTCCGCGTCGGCGGCGGCGGTGGGTTCCACATCGGCTTCGAGGAGGGGACGGCGGCGCAGACCGGCTCGACGGGGATCGAGATCGTGATCCGGGTGGACGACGTCGACGAGGCGTACGAGCGCTTCCGGGCCGCGGGCGTCGTGTTCGACACGGCGCCCGAGGACCAGCCGTGGGGCGCCCGGCACGCATGGCTCCATGACCCCGACGGCTACCCGCTGTCGATCTGCTCGCCGGTCGTGACAGCCTAGGTGGCACGGGGCGCGCCGAGGATGCGCGTCATGGAAGCCCGAATCCTCTCCCTGCCGACCCCGATCCCCGTGACGCCCCCCGCCGTCCGCGTCGACGGCGAGCGGATCGTCGTCGAGCGTCTCGTCCTCGCGGACCCGGCGCTCGCGGCCTCGCTCGCCGAACGCGACCCGGACGACCTGCCCGCGCTCGTCGAGCGTGCGCTGCGGATCGGGCTGCTCGCCCTCCAGGACGCCGCCACGTCCGTCGACGTCGATGTCGTGCGCCGCGAGTTCGAGAAGCTCGTCGCGCAGGCGACGGCCGTCAACGAGCACGCGACCCGGGCGGTCGAGGAGGTCCTGCGGGCGAACTTCGCCGACGGCGACGGGCGCCTGCCGCGCACGCTGGAGCACTTCCTCGGCGATCGCGGCGCGCTGCGCCAGTTCGTCAACGAGCTGTTCGACGAGACGCGCCGGGACTCCGCCATCGGGCGCATCGGCGGGCTGCTGGGCCAGTACTTCGACGGTGACCGGAGCAAGGTCGCCCAGCTGCTGGACCCGACCCGGCTGGGGTCGCCGCTGCACCAGTTCCGCCAGGAGATCTCGGAGGGCTTCCAGGGCCTCCACGAGCGCCTGGCCTCGCTCGAGGCGTCGTCGCGGGCCCGCGCGGACGAGCGCGCCCGGTCGGCGGCGAAGGGCGGCGACTTCGAGGTGCTGCTCCACGGCATGCTGGGCGACCTCGCGCGCGGCGGCGGCGACCTGCTCGACCGCACCGGGACCGAGACCGGCTCGCTGCTGGGCTCCAAGAAGGGCGACTTCGTCCTGACGCTCAACAGCGGGGTCACCCGCGGCGCCGACGTGCGGGTCGTGCTCGAGGCGAAGGACCGCGCGATGTCGCAGCGCGCGATGCGCGAGGAGCTGCGCGAGGCGCGCGAGAACCGTGGCGCGGCCGTCGCCGTCGCCGTCTGGACGCCCCTCCACGCGCCGACCGGCATCGCGCCGTTCGCCCTCGTCGGGGACGACGTCCACGTCGTCGTCGATCCCGAGTCGCCGGACGTCGCCTACCTCGAAGCGGCCGTGCGGCTGGCCCGGCTGCTGGCGATCTCGACGCTCGAGGAGCGCGAGGTCGACGTGGACGCGGCCGCGATCGGGCGGGCGCTCGCCGGCGTGCGCGAGCAGCTCGAGGCGATCCGGGCGCTCAAGACCCAGCTGACGTCGGTCTCGAACGCGACCAAGGCCGTGTGGACGGGCCTCGAGACGATGAAGACGGGCATCCTGGCCCGCGTCGCCGAGGCCGAGGCGGAGCTCCGGGTCGCGCAGGCGGCGACGGCGCGCTAGGGGAGCGGACGCGGGGCGTCTGCATCGACCCCGCACGAGGGTCCCACGACCCAGCCGCCCGCGGGGGCTATGGGTACCCGTGACCACTGGGCCATGGTGCAGACTGGTGCACTCCGTCGACGCTGGGGGCAGTTGCCGGGAGGAGGAACCGGCACCGTGCGTCCATCTCCGGGAGTGCCATGCCGCGCGTCGCGTCCGCCGCCCTCGCCCTGTTGCTCGCGTTCGCCGCCTCGCCGCTCGCCGCGGTGCAGCCGGCGGCCGCCGCGGTCGTCCCGCCGCTCCCCGAGGATGCGGGCGCGGTCGAGCCGTCGGCGAAGGCCGACCCGACCAATCGCTGGATCGTCGTCTACAACGACGACACCGACCTCAAGGCCGCGAACGGCCGGGCCCGCGGCCGGGGCATCGCGATGGATCGCAAGTACAGCAAGGCGCTCAAGGGCTACGCCGCGAAGCTGAACGCGAAGCAGCTCGCCCAGGTCAAGGCCGATCCGGACGTCGCGTTCGTCGCCAAGGACGGCGTCATCCGCGCCCAGGAGCAGACGATCCCCCGCGGCATCCGGCGCGTCGACGCGACCCGCAGCACGACCGCGAAGATCGACGGCGTCGACGCGCGCGTGAACGCGGACGTCGCGATCTTCGACACCGGCATCGACAAGTCCCACCCCGACCTCAACGTCGTCGGCGGCTACAACTGCTCCTCGTCCACCCGGAGCGCCTGGGGCGACGGCAACGGCCACGGGACGCACGTCGCGGGCACGGTCGGCGCGCTCGACAACGGGAGCGGCGTCGTGGGCGTCGCGCCCGGCGTGCGGCTGTGGGCCGTGCGCATCCTCGGCTCGGACGGGGCCGGCCTCGTGTCGTGGTACGTCTGCGGCATGGACTGGATCGCCGGCCAGCGCGATCCCTTCAACCCGGGCAGCCCGCTGATCGAGGCCGTCAACATGTCGGTCGCCAAGTCGGGCTCGGACGATCGCAACTGCGGCTACACGAACAAGGACGCGATGCACAAGGCGATCTGCCGCCTCGTCAGCTCGGGCGTCACCGTGATCGCCGCCGCGGGCAACAACAGCTTCAGCGCCTCGCGCCTGATCCCCGCCTCGTACAACGAGGTGATCACCGTCTCCGCCCTCGCGGACACCGATGGCCTCGCGGGCGGCACCGGCGGCGACTCCTGCTACTCGTGGGGCTCGTACGACACCGACGACACGTACGCCAACTTCTCGAACTACGGCGCGGACGTGGACCTCATCGCGCCCGGCAAGTGCATCTGGTCGACCCTGCCCGGCAACCGCTACGGCTACTCCTCGGGGACGTCCATGGCCGCCCCGCACGCGACCGGTGCCGCCGCCCTGTGGCTGAGCACGAGGCCCGGCCGTTCGCCGGCCCAGGCCAAGGCCGCGCTCGTGGCCGCGGCGACGCTCGACTGGCGGACGTCCACCGACCCGGACGGGACGCCGGACCGGCTGCTCAACGTCGCCCACCTGGTCGACGCCGGCGACTTCCACGTGGACGCGGGCCGCGTCACGGGCTGGACCAACGTCGCCGGGCGCACCGTGAGCGTCCCCGTCGAGACGTTCCGCGCCGAGGACTTCGCCGGCGACCTGGCCCTCACCGGTCAGGTCAAGGCGCCCGTGACGGTCACGTTCGGCCATCCGACGCTCACGAACCCGGACCGCGCGACCAAGGCGACGATCACCGTGCCGCCCAACACCCCGTCGGGCGCCTACGACGTCGTCATCCGGGCGAGCGACGGCAGCCGCACCCGCTCGGTCACGGTGCGCCTCAAGGTGGACTCCGACCGGCCCGTCGCCGGGGTCCCCGCCGTGACGCTGCCCGTCGGGCTCGACGTTCCAGACGACCTCGTTCCTCGCCCGCGCCCGGTGGGGCGTCGGCAACCGACACCTCCAACCCGATCTCGGGCTACCAGGCGAGCTGGCGCGTCAACGGCGGCACCTGGTCATCGCCGGCCTCGCTCGCCGCGACGCAAGCGCACCCTCGACCGCACGTTCACGACGAGCGCCCAGTACGAGCTCCGGGTCCGGGCCAAGGACGCTGGCGGGCAACTGGAGCTCGTGGGCACCGATGCCCACCGCGTCGACGGGCGTCGCCCAGGACACGAGCGGGTCGATCGCCCGGTCGGGAACGTGGCGATCCACGACCAACTCGAGCTACTCGCGGGGCACGGCGATCTACGCCAAGACGGCGGGCGCGACGCTGACCCGCACGTTCACCGGCCGGACCATCGCCTGGATCTCGGCCATCGGCCCGACCCGCGGCGCGGCCCGCGTCTACATCGACGGGAGCCTGTTCGCGACGGTCAGCCAGTACCGGGCCGATCCCGGGCTACCGGAAGGTCGTGTACGAGCGCAGCTGGGCGTCGAGCGGCACCCACACGATCCGGATCGAGGTCGTGGGCACCGCCGGCCGCCCGCGCGTGGACCTCGACGCGCTGGTGGTGATCCGCTAGGCAGACGCAAGCGACCCGGCCGTCACGCGCGCGTTCGCGCTTGAAGCCGGATGGTATGTTCGGGCTCCCGATCGGCGGGGCGGCGCCGGGAGCCGCACGCGACCTGTCGGCACGCGCAAGGACGGAAGGTTCGACCGTGGCACGTTCGATGTGGAAGGGGGCGATCCAGTTCGGGCTCGTGACGATCCCGGTGAAGCTGTACACCGCGACCGAGTCCGACTACGCGATCCGCTTCAACATGCTCCACGAGACGGACCTGTCCCGGATCCAGATGAAGGTCTGGTGCCCCGAGGACGAGAAGGTCATCTCGCGCGGCGACACGGTGAAGGGCTACGAGTACGCGCCCGACCAGTACGTCGTGATCACGGACGAGGATCTCGAGAAGGTCCCGCTCAAGACCGATCCGCTCGATCGAGATCGAGCAGTTCGCGCCCAAGGACGAGGCCACCCGGACACACGCCCAGTTCACCAAGCAGGCGTACTACATCGAGCCCGACAAGATCGGCCGCAAGGCGTTCTACCTCATGCGCCAGGTCCTGCTCGACAAGGAGCTCACGGCGATCTGCAAGGTCGTCATCCGTGACCGCGAGGCCCTCGCCGCGCTCGATCCGTTCGAGGACACGATGGTCCTGACCACGCTCCACTGGCCGGACGAGATCCGGTCGACCAAGGAGCTGGACCTGCCGGCGGAGGACTTCGACTTCAAGCCCGCCGAGCTCAAGATGGCCGAGCAGCTGGTCGAGGCGATGACCGACTCGTTCGACCCCACGAAGTACAAGGACGAGTACCGCGAGGCGCTCCTCCAGGTCATCGAGGCCAAGGTCGACGGCCAGGAGATCGCCGCGCCGGAGCCGGTGGAGGAGTCGACCAACCTCGTCGACCTGATGAAGCTCCTCGAGGCGTCGGTCAAGCAGGCGACGGACCAGAAGCCCGAGCCCGTGTCGGTGGCCGATGCGAAGAAGGAGCGCGCGTCGCGCCCCGCGAAGGCAGCCGAGGCCAAGACCGGCATCGAAGACGACCGCACGCAAGACGACCGCGGCGAAGGCCAAGGACGCCGAGGACGAGGCCGAGGAGGCCCGCCCGGCACGCCGCCGCAAGGCGTCCTGAGGTCCGCGGCCGCCGGTCCGACGCCGCCGTCGATCGGCCTGATCGCGCGCCCGCGCGGCAGCGATCCGCGAATTGCCCGAAACTAGTCCGGACACGAGCCGTCGACCCGCCTTCCTGAGGTCCTGATGTCCGACGCTGCTCACGTCCCCGAACTCGACGACGCTCCCGCCAACCCGCGCGGCTGGCTGTTCGTCATCGCCGCCTTCGCGCTCATGGTGCCGGGGGTGTACATCGCCCTCAGCGGCGTCGACCTCTCCGACCCGCTCAAGGCCGTCGCCTATGGCATCGCGATCGTCGGTGCCGCGTTCCTGCTGTCCTGGGCGGCCGAGGTCGTCCAGCTCGACTTCAGCCAGGGCCTCGCGCTCGCGCTCCTCGCGCTGATCGCGATCCTGCCCGAGTACGTCGTCGACGCGACCTACGCGTACCTCGCCGCCGAGGATCCGGCCTATGCCGGCTACGCGGTGGCCAACATGACCGGCGCCAACCGGCTGCTCATCGGCATCGCCTGGCCGATGGTGATCGCCATCGGCTGGCTCCGCTTCCGGAAGTCGATGGTGTCGCTCGAGACGCAGCACGGCCTGGAGCTGATCGTGCTCCTCGCGGCCACCGTGTACGCGTTCACGATCCCGTTCCGGGGCGAGATCTCGCTGCTCGACTTCTTCGTGCTCGTCAGCATGTTCGTGTTCTACATCTGGCGGGTGGCGCACCTCCCGGCCGAGGAGCCGCACCTCGTCGGTCCGGCCAAGCTCATCGGCTCGCTGAGCACCCGCGCGCGGCGGGCGTTCACGGCGGTGATCGCGATCGTCGCGGCGGTCGGCATCCTGCTCGTCGCGAAGCCGTTCGCGACGTCCCTGGTCGCCACCGGGACCGCGATGGGGATCGACGAGTTCCTGCTCGTCCAGTGGGTCGCCCCGCTCGCGTCCGAGGCGCCGGAGTTCGTCGTCGTGGCGCTGTTCGCGTGGCGCGGCGCGGCGACCGCGGCGCTGGGCACGCTGGTCAGCTCGAAGATCAACCAGTGGACGCTGCTGGTGGCGATGCTGCCGCTCGTCTACTCGTTCGGGATCGGGGCGCCGACGGCCCTGCCGCTCGACCAGCGCCAGGAGGACGAGATCCTGCTGACGGCCGCCCAGTCGCTGTTCGCGGTCGCGCTGCTGCTCGACCTGCGGCTGTCGCTCACCGGGGCCGGGGCGCTGTTCGCGCTGTTCATCGTGCAGATGATCTTCCCGGAGACGCGCTCCGCCCTCACGGTGGTGTACATCGTGCTGGCGGCGATCGTGGTGCTCATGAGCCGGGGCACGGCCCGCCGCGCGTTCGAGTGGATCCGCCCCTCGAGCGCGGCGCCCGAGCAACCGGCCTGACGAACCCGCCCGGTCGGCGACGATCGGGCACCATGGGCCGATGCCCGACCAGCTGCCGAGCCTCGGCCTCAACCTGCCCTACGTCGAAGGGTCGATGGACGGCGCGACGCCCCGCTGGGCGGACATCCGCGCGATGGCGATCGAGGCCGAGGCGATCGGCTTCGACACGGTCTGGGTCTCCGACCACGTGGGCTTCGGCGACCCGGACACCGACGGCGGCTGGAGCGGCGCCTGGGAGTCGTGGACGCTGCTGACGGCGCTCGCCGCCGTCACGTCGCGCGTGCGGCTGGGCACGTACGTCAGCGCCGCGCCGTACCGCAACCCCGCGCTGCTCGCGAAGATGGCCGAGACGCTGGACGAGGTGTCCGGCGGCCGGGTCATCCTGGGCCTCGGCGCGGGCTGGAACGAGCCGGAGTTCGCCGCCTACGGGTTCCCGTGGGAGCGCCGGTTCGACCGGTTCGAGGACGGGCTGCGGATCGTGACCTCGATGCTCCGGACGGGCCGGGCCGACCACGAGGGCCTCGAGTCCGCACGGGGTGCGCTCATCCGGCCGCGCGGCCCGCGACCCGAGGGCCTGCCGGTCATGGTCGGCGCGTCCGGCCCGCGGATGCTCCGCCTCGCGGCGGAGCTCGCCGACGAATGGAACGCCGGGATGCGCTCGCCGGCGGAGCTGGTGCCGATGCTCGCGAAGCTGGACGTCGCGCTCGAGGCGGTCGGGCGGGAGCCGGCCTCGATCCGCCGCTCGGTGGAGGCGATGGTCCGGCCGGGCGTGGGCTCGTCGGACGTGCGACGCCGGCACGCCGACGGCCCCCGACGCGCTCGGCAACGGGGAGCACCCGCTGACCGGCACGCCGGAGGCCGTGGCCGCCGGGTTGCGCCGCTACTTCGACCTGGGCTGCGACCACATCCAGGTCCAGCTCCGGCCCAACTCGCTCGAGGGCGTGCGGGCCTTCGCGCCGGTGCTGGACGCCGTGCGCGCCGGGGCCGCGTAGCCCGTCACGGCCGCGAGCGCCGAGGCGAGCGCCAGCCGCCGGTCGTCCGGGCGCGTCGCCCAGCGCGCGGCGACGTGGCCGTCGGGGCGGATGAGCACGGCGCCACCCGGCTGGATCCCGAACGCCGCCGCCAGCGACCCGTCGGCGTCGTCCAGCTCCGTGCCGACCGACAGGACGACGAGCGGGGGCAGCGGGTCCGGTCCCGTCGACTGGACGAGCGCCGCAAGCCCGCGCAGGAGGTGGCGGCCGGTGCTCAGCGCACCGGCGGCCCGCCGCCAGCTGCAGGCGTCGCCCGCGGTGATGAGCCGCAGCTCGCCCGCCGCGAGGTCGATCGTCGAGACAGTCGCCCCGCCGGCCTGCACCCAGGCGTGCGGCGCCCGCGATCCCGCGAGCCCGTCAGCGATGCCCGGCGCCGGATCGTCGCCGTCCGACGTCATCGCCGCGGACCCGTAGCGGTAGCCCAGGTCCTCCAGGAGCCCGTCGGGCGTGCCCTCGGGCGGGACGCCGTCGGGCAGGTCGAGCTCGAAGCCGCTCGCCGCCGCCTGCTCCCGATAGCGCGCCAGCGCCATCGACAGGTTCCGCCGCGCGACCGGCAGCCGCTCGGCCTCGTACGTGTCGAGGAGCGCATCGGCGGCGTACCCGCTCACGACCCAGGCGAGCTTCCAGGCGAGGTTCGCCGCGTCGGCGATCGCGGAGTTCATGCCCCGGCCGCCGAACGGCGGCATCCGGTGGGCGGCGTCGCCGGCGAGGAACGCACGCCCGACACGCCACGACGGCGCCAGCTGGGCCGCGAACTCGAGCGGCATCGAGGCGAGCAGGTCGACCTCGAGGTCGGGGATGCCGGCCGCGGCCCGGATCGCGCCGAGTCGCGGCGTCCGGGCTCGCGAGCAGCCCAGCGAGCACCGGCTGCGGCCCCATGGCCGCGTAGACCCAGCGGTCGTCGCGATCCATCGGCAGGAGCACGCCCGACGCCATGCCGGGCCCGCCGACCATGTACAGCGCGTAGCGGCGGTCGCCGAGCCGCGCCATGAGGCCGGGCGAGCGGAACAGGAACGACGCGTGGTGCTCGAGGCCGGTGGGCCCCACGGGCTCGATGCCGAGGGACTCCCGGACCCGGCTCCGTCCGCCGTCCGCACCCACGAGGTAGCGGGCCTCGACCCGCGTCTCCTCGCCGCTCGCGACGTCGCGGATGACCGCGGTCACGCCGCGCGCGTCCTGCTCGAACGAGACGAGCTCGGTCGCGAACCGGAGGTCGGTCAGGCCCAGCTCGCGGACCCGGGCGACGAGCACCGGCTCGACGTGGTCCTGGGGGCTGATGACCGGCGTCGTCGGGCTCACCGCCGCCGCCTCGTCGTCGGTCGGGAAGCCGAGCGGCACGACCCGGACGGTGGGACCGGTCAGGGTGGGGGAGATGTGCATGCGGGCCATGGCGTCAACGCTTGACGCCCGCACCGCCGCGCTCGACGCCGAGCCCGCGGAAGATCTCCATCGTCCGCGTGCTGACGGCGGTGGCGCGCGGGTAGATCGACGTGCCCGGGTGCTTCTCGACGAGCAGCGAGGCGACGCCGTGGTGGGCGAGGGTGAGCGAGGTGACGAGGCCGGCCGGGCCGGCACCGACGACGAGGACGGGGGTCTGGATCGTGCGCATCTCGGGGCTCCTTCGGTGGTCATCGGTCCGTATTTCATCGGACAGACTGTATTGAGACAACATAGTGTCGGATGAAGTAGACTCGCGCCATGGACAAACGACGTACCTACGTCCAGACCGCCAGGGCGGCGTCCACGCAGGCCACGCGGGAGCGGATCCTCGAGGCGGCGGAGGCGAGCTTCGAGCGCGGGCCGCTGGCCGCCGTGAAGATCGACGACGTGGCGCGCCGGGCCGGGGTCTCGCGCTCGACCGTCTACCAGCTGTTCGAGTCGCGGGCCGGCCTCCTCGTCGCGCTCGCGGACCGGCTGCGGCAGCAGGCGGGCTTCGACCGGCTCGTGGAAGCGTCGAGGCACCCCGATGCCCGCGAGTCGTTCCGCCTCGCGGCGCGCGAGTCGTGCCGGATGTTCGCGGTCATCCCGGACCTGACGCGGGCCCTGTTCACCCTCGCCGGCCTCGATGAGGACGCGGTCGCGGCGGTGGGGCAGCTCGAGCGGGGCCGGCGCCCCGGCATGCGCGCCCTGGCGACCCGCCTCCACGAGCAGGGCCAGCTGCGCGAGGGCGTCAGCGTCACCGAGGCGACCCAGCTGCTCACCGTCGTCACGAGCTTTCCCTCGTTCGACGAGCTGTACCACGCCCTCGGGCTCCCGGTCGACGTCGTCGCCGACCGCCTCATCGCGCTGGGGGAGCGGGCCGTCTGCCGGGACGCCCCCTAGGCGCGCGGCATACTCACGGCGATGCCGCTCGAGGAATACCGCCGCAAGCGCGACTTCGCGAAGACGCCCGAGCCTGCCCCCAGCGCGGCGGTCGGGTCGCCGCCCCTCGGCTCGAGCCGCCGGTTCGTCATCCAGCGTCACCGCGCGACCCGGCTCCACTACGACTTCCGCCTCGAGATCGACGGCGTCCTCGTCTCGTGGGCCGTGCCCAAGGGCCCGTCGCTGGACCCCGACGTCCGGCGGATGGCCGTCCACGTCGAGGACCACCCGGTCGAGTACTTCGACTTCGAGGGCGTGATCCCGGCCAGGCAGTACGGCGCCGGCGACGTCATCGTCTGGGACTGGGGGACGTGGGAGCCCGAGCACGAGACCGCCGATCCCGGCCCGTCGATCGCGAAGGGCGAGCTCAAGTTCCGGATCCACGGCCAGAAGGTGCGCGGCCGGTTCACGATCGTGCGCACGAGCCGCCGGCCCGGCAGCGCGCCGCGCACCGCGTTCGAGGACGACGAGGGCGAGCAGTGGCTGCTGCTCCACAAGCGCGACCCCGACGCCGTCGCCGGCTGGGACGCCGAGGACCACCCGCAGAGCGTCAAGTCCGGCCGCACCAACGACGAGGTCAAGGCGAACGCGCCCGCGATCTGGGTCAGCGAGGCGCCGGCCGCGACCGCGGAGATCGACCTCACGGGCGCGAAGGAGGCGCCGATGCCGCGCTACCTCGAGCCGATGAAGGCGACCCTCGCGACCAAGGCGTTCCGCGACGAGGACTGGCTGTACGAGGTCAAGTGGGACGGATACCGCGTCGAGGCGGTCGTCGCCGACGGCAAGGTCAGCCTGTTCACGCGCAACGGCAACAACGCGGAGACGTACTTCCCGCGGCTGCTCACGCCCCCGTCGTGGATCGACGCCCGCCAGGCGATCGTGGACGGCGAGGTGGTCGCGCTCGACGAGGACGGGCGCCCGGACTTCAGCCTGCTCCAGGAGCGGATCACGTCGTTCCGCGGCGGGCGGGCGGTGCCGCTCGTGTACCAGGCGTTCGACCTGCTGTACCTCGACGGGCGCTCGCTCGTCGACGTGCCGCTCGAGCAGCGCAAGAAGCTGCTGGAGCTCGTGCTGCGGCCCAACGCCCGGGTCCAGTACGCGAGCCACATCGACACCGAGGGCGTGGCGTTCTACGACGCGGTCAAGGCCCAGCGGCTGGAGGGGATCGTCGCCAAGCAGCGGCGGTCGCGCTACGAGGTCGGCCGGCGGTCGTCCGCGTGGCTGAAGATCAAGGCCCGGCCGGAGCAGGAGCTCGTCGTCGGCGGCTGGACGCCGGGGGAGGGGAACGCGAAGGAGCTGGGGGCGGTCGTCGTCGGCGTGTACGAGGGCGAGCGGCTGCGGTTCGCGGGCAAGGTGGGCTCGGGCTTCGACGGGCGGACGCGGAAGGACCTCCGGGCGCGCCTCGACGCGCTCGAGACGGAGCTGCCGCCGTTCGATCCGGCGCCACCGCCCGACTACAAGGGCCGCTGGGGCGGCGACCTGGCCGGGGTCCGCTGGATCCGCCCCGAGCTCGTCATCCGCGCCGAGATCGGCGGCTGGACGCGCGACGGCAGCGTCCGGCAGACGGCGTTCAAGGGGCTGGAGATCGGCCGCGACCCGCGCGAGGTCGTGAAGGAGCAGGCGATCGACCCGGCGGTGGCGGATCGCGAGGCGGCCGCCGCGTTCCCGCCCGCCGAGCGGGTCGCGCCCGTGACACCGGAACCGGGAGGGTCGGAGGCGATGGCATCGAACACGAAGACGCCGAAGGCGAAGGCAGCCCCGAAGGCGAAGGCGAGCCCGAAGGCGAAGGCGAGCCGCAGGCGAAGGCGAACGCGGCACCGAAGGCGACGGCGGCCGCCGTCGATCCGTCGTGGCTCGTGACGGACGCGGAGCTCGAGGCGCTCGCCGCGCTCAAGGGGGAGGGGACCTGGGTCGTCGGCGGCCAGGAGCTCAAGCTCACCAACCTCGACAAGGTCCTGTTCCCGCCGCGTGACGGCGTCGACGAGCCGCCGGCGACGAAGCGCGAGCTCATCGCCTACTTCGCCCGGATCGCGCCGGCGATGCTGCCCCACGTCGTGGACCGGCCGCTCAACCTCCAGCGGTTCCCGAACGGGGCCGGTGCACCCGGCTTCTGGCAGAAGGACATCCCGTCGAGCGCGCCCCGCTGGCTCACGATCTGGCACGAGACCGGGTTCCGCGAGCGCGAGGACCGGGCGGCCAACGACCACCTGATCGCGGACCGGGCGGCGACGCTGTGCTGGCTGGGCAACCAGGCCGCGTTCGAGGTGCATGCCTGGACCTCGACGACCGACGAGCCGTGGACCCCGACGTTCGCGCTGATCGACATCGACCCGGGCACGAAGACGACCTGGGACGAGACGCTGGTCATCGCCCGGCTCTACCGGACGGCCCTCGAGCACCTCGGCGTGCGCGCGTACGCGAAGACGACCGGGTCACGCGGCATCCAGGCGTGGATCCCCATCGAGCGCGGCCGCTACTCGTACGAGGAGACGAGCGCGTGGGTCGAGAAGCTGTCGCGGGCGATCGGCGCGACCGTGCCCGACCTCGTGTCCTGGGAGTGGGCGAAGGCCGCCCGGGGCGGCAAGGCCCGCCTCGACTACACGCAGAACGCGGCGATCAAGACGCTCGTGGCGCCGTACGCCGTCCGGCCGCGCAACGGCGCGCCCGTGTCCGCCCCGATCCGCTGGGAGGAGCTGGACGACCCGACCCTCGCCCCGGATCGCTGGACGATCCGGAACCTCCCGGAACGCGTCGCCGAGACGGGTGACCTGTTCGCCCCTGCCCAGACCGACCACCAGGCGCTGCCCGCCCTGTAGCCGGGGCGGCACCCTGCCGTCCCTGCGCGATCGGCGCCCGTCGGCGACGATGGACGGGTGAGCGACCCTGACCCGTCTCCGCCCGACGCCGCGACGACGACGCTCCTGCCGCGGTCCGGCCCGGCGCTCGGCGCCGGGACCGCGGGCGTGCTCACGTTCGTCGCCTCGGCCTCGATCCTCGTCATCGAGATCGCCGCCGCCCGGCTCGTGGCGCCGTTCGTCGGCAACTCGCTGACGGTCTACACCTCGATCATCGGGATCATCCTCGCGGGCATCTCGCTCGGGGCGTGGGCCGGCGGCCGCGTCTCGGACCGCGTCCCGCCGACGAGCCTGCTCGGGCCGACGTTCGTCCTCGGCGGCGCTGGCGGCGATCGCGAGCGTGCCGATCGTCGGGCTGCTCGGGCCGGTCCTCGCCGGGACGGGCGGCGACGGCGGGCTGCTGCTGAGCCTCATCGCGTTCACGCTGCCGGCGGCGATCCTCGCCGCGGTCGCGCCGATGCTCGTCCGCGCGACGATCACCGACGTGGCGTCCAGCGGCTCGCTCGTCGGGCGGCTGTCCGCGATCGGCACGGTCGGCGCGCTCGTCGGGACGTTCCTCACCGGGTACGTGCTGCTGGGCGTCGTCCCGGTCCGGACGCTGATCGTCGGGACGGGCGTGGTGCTGCTCGTCGCCGGGCGTGGCGCTCCAGCTCCGGCTCGGCCGGCGTGACCGGCACGCGGTCGTCGCGGTCCTCGCCCTCGTCGGCCTCGCCCTCGGCGCCGGCATCGACGACCATCGCCAACCCGTGCCAGCGCGAGAGCCCGTACTACTGCATCGCCGTGCGGACCGACAGCGACACCGCGACCGGCCGGACGCTCGTCCTCGACGACCTCCGCCACGCCCACGTCGACCTCGCGGATCCGACGGCGCTCGAGTTCGCCTACATCCAGTGGTTCGCGGCCGCGACCGCGGACCTGACCGAGGGCGGCGCCCCGCTCGAGGCGCTCCACGTCGGCGGCGGCGGGTTCTCGTTCCCGCGCTACCTGCGGGCGATCGACCCGGCGAGCCGCCACATCGTCCTGGAGCT
The DNA here is from genome assembly GCA_963763075.1 of uncultured Chloroflexia bacterium. GTDB lineage: Bacteria > Chloroflexota > Limnocylindria > Limnocylindrales > CSP1-4 > CAIXZV01. Next base: position 92,543 of record CAVXNF010000010.1, read on the forward strand.
GGACCCGGTCGTGCTGGCCACGGCCCGCGAGCAGCTGGGCTTCGTGCCCGACGAGGCGATCGAGGTCGTGCTGGGCGACGCCCGGCGGACGATCCTCGGCGTGCCGACGGACTCGCGGCGGCTCGTGGTGGGCGACGCGTTCGGCGGGCGGTCCGTGCCATGGCACCTCACGACGACCGAGTTCGTGCGCGAGATCGACCGGGTGCTGACGCCCGATGGCCGGTACGTCCAGAACCTCATCGACGGGCCGGCGCTGCGGTTCGTGCGCGCCGAGACGGCGACGCTGCGCCAGGTGTTCGAGCACGTCGCGGTCATCACCTGGAACGCGACGTTCGACGGGTCCGGTGGCGGCAACGTCGTCCTCGTGGCGTCGCACGAGCCGATCGACGCGGCAGCGATCGACGCGGCGGTGCGGGCGACGACGGCCGGCGCGCACGTGCTCGCGGGCGACGAGGCGCTCGATGCCTTCACCGCCGGCGCCCCGATCCTCACCGACGACTTCGCCCCCGCGGACCAGCTCATCGGCAGCTGACGCCGGCGCGGCTCCGCACGATTGCGGGATCACCCGCAACGCCGTCACCGGGCTGGGCCGCTCACCGGATCGCGCCGGGCCACCGAGGATGCGCGCGGCGGCCGCTCCTCTCGGTCGCTACCGGCCCGCCGGCGCCGACCATCGACGCCGACGCGGGACCTCGCGGGACGTCCGTCCCGCCTCGTACGGGAGGTGGTGCCATGCGCACGCCGAACCTGCGCGTCACCGCGCTTGCCCTCGCGGCCGTCCTGCTCCTCACCGCCTGCGGCGGCACCACGTCGTCATCGCCGGGCACGGCCCGGCAGCAGGACCCGCCGGCCCACCACCTGTGGACGCCGGAGCCCGCGCCGCCGTATGAGCCGGAGGCGACCTGGCCGCCGGCCACCCCGTACGCCGACGTCACGTTCGACGACCCGGGCGTCAACCCGTTCGTCCCGACCGAGCGCGACCGCGAGTCGACGTTCGGCCTCGACGTGGACACCGCGTCCTACACGATCGCCCAGCGGTTCGTGGCCGACGGCAACCTGCCCGACCCGGCATCCGTCCGGGTGGAAGAGTTCGTCAACGCGATGCCGCACGACTACCCGGCGCCGCGCGACGGCACGTTCGCGCTGTACGCCGATGGCGGGCCCACGCCGTTCCTGGCCGAGCGACGAGGTGCTGCTCCGGCTCGGCGTCAAGGCGCGCGAGGTCTCGGAACGCGACCGCCCGCAGGCCAGCCTCACGTTCGTCATCGACACCTCGGGCTCGATGGCGCGCGAGGACCGGCTGGAGCTCGTCAAGCAGTCGCTCACGCTGCTCGTCGACCGCCTCGACCGCACGCGACACGGTCGCGATCGTCACCTACGGCTCCGACGCCCGGGTCGTCCTCGAGGCGACGAGCGTCCGGGACGCCGACCGCATCCTGGCCGCGATCCACGGCCTGTCGACGGACGGCTCGACCAACGCCGAGGCCGGCCTCGCGCTCGGCTTCGAGCTGGCGGCCCACGCGTTCCGCGAGGAGGGCATCAACCGGGTCGTCCTCGCGTCGGACGGCGTCGCCAACACCGGCCAGACCGACCCCGACGCGATCCTGCGCCGGATCCGCTGGGACGCGAGCCTCGGCATCCAGCTCGTCACGGTCGGGTTCGGGATGGGCAACTACAACGACGCCCTGATGGAGCAGCTCGCCGACCGCGGCGACGGGTTCTACGCCTACGTCAACACGCTCGACGACGCGCGGACGCTGTTCGGCGAGCAGCTCGGCTCGACGCTCCAGTCGGTGGCGCTCGACGCCCGGGCCCAGGTCGAGTTCGACCCGGCGCTCGTGGACTCGTACCGGCTCGTGGGCTACGAGAACCGCGACCTTCCCGACGAGGCGTTCCGGGACGACCGGGTCGACGCGGGCGCGATCGGCGCCGGGCACGCCGTGACGGCGCTGTACGCACTGCGCCTCACCGGTGAGGGCGGCCTGTTCAAGGACCGGATCGGGACGCTGCGCCTGCGCTGGACGGACCCCGGGACCCGCGAGGCGGACGAGATCGCCCTCGACATCCGGCCGGGCGACCTGTCGACCGGCTTCGAGCGGGCGAGCGCCTCGTTCCGGCTGGACGCCCTCGTGGCCGCGGCGGCCGAGGTGTTCCGCGGCAGCCGCTGGGCCGACGGCTACTCGATCCGCGACGTCGCCGACGTCGCGTTCGAGGCGGAGCGCGATCTTCCGCACGCCACCGAGGTCGCGGACTTCCTCCGGCTCCTCGACGAGGCCGCGCGCATCGAACGCTAGGGCCGCTGCCGGCGTATCCACCATCGAACGTTCCTGTCGCCGCGGCCGGTCCCGTGGAGGAGCGGGGCCGGCCGCGTGCGGCTGCCCGGTTCAGCCGGACGCGCGCCCCGACCGGGTGGCGTCGGGCTCGTCGGGTGCGCCGGGTTCGTCGGGATCGGCCGCCACGACGCCCAGCCGGTGCGCGAGCGCCGCGGCCTCGACCCGGTTCTCGACGCCGAGCTTCGCGAGGATGTTCGACACGTGGACCGACGCCGTGCTCACGCTGATCCCGAGATCGTCGGCGATCCTGGCGTTGGACCACCCCGCGGCAACCCGGCGCAGGACCTCCCGCTCCCGCGGCGTGAGGCCCAGCGTCGCCAGGGGGTCGGACACGTCGGCAGCCGTGCGCGTCGCGCCGTGGCCGGTGCCGGCATCGTCCGCATCGGCCGCTGGGCGAAGCTCGATCCGCGCCAGGCGGGCGAGCCGCCGGATCCGCTCCAGCAGCGGTGCCGCGCCAAGTCGCCGCGCCGTCGAGGCGGCGGGCCGGAGGGCCTCGCCGATGGCGGTTCGCGACTCCCCGTTGGCGAGGCGCGCTGCCGCGAGCCGGTACCGCGCACCGGCGGCGTAGAACGGCCGGTCGATGGTGTCCCAGCCTCGGACGGCCGCTGCCCACGCGGCGACGCGTTGGTCGGCGTTCCCGTCGAGCCGGGCAGCCTCCGCTTCCACGTGGGCGAGGACGGCGTCGGCGAGCGGGCCCCAGCGACCGCCGGCCTCCTCGACCTCCCGCCGGACGACGGCGAGGACGACGGCCACGCGACGGAGCGCCTCGGCCGCCGCATCCGCGTCACCCGTGCCGCGCGCGTCGAGCGCGACCTCGACCTCGGCGCCGATCGCGAGGGCTGCAAGCCACGCCGCGGATGGTCCCGACTCGGTTCCGGCTGCCCGTGCGGCGAGCTGGGCCTCGAGCAGCGCCCAGGCCGAATGCGGGTCCCCGGCCGCGATCGCCGCCTCCGCCCGCGCCACGCGGACGGCCGCCGCGCCCTCCGCGTCGCCGACCGCCGGCGCGAGGACCGCCAGGCGCGCGTCGAGCGCAGCCGCCTCGGCCACCCGACCGCGGGCAACCGCCAGCCGGAGCCCCACGGCGCGCAGCTCTGCCTCGACCGGCGCTGCGGGCCGGCGGGCGAGCCCGTCCGTCACGCGTCGTCCGGCGGCATCCCAGTCGCCCACGGAGAAGCTCGCTCGTGCCGCCTGGGCGAGCAGCTGCGAGCCGAGCGACCGTGCGAGTCCCGAGACGTCCGCGGCCGCGATCGCACCGTCGATGTCCGCCAGCGCTTCGCGCGAGCGTCCCCACCTGGCGAGGATCGTGGTCAGCGCGGCAACACCGACCAGCCGGCCCTGGAGGTTGCCGAGCGACTCGGAGAGCTCGATGCCCGCGCGCAGGCTGGCCAGCCCGGCATCGAGGACGCCATGGGTCGCGAGCGTCCGTCCGCGGACGCCGAGGGCCAGCGCCTCGACATCGCGCGCGCCGATCGCCACGGCCAGCGCAAGGGCCTCGTCAGCGAGGGTGAGGGCCGGGTCCGGATCGGCGTCGTCCATGCGCATCGCCGCGCGCTGCGCCGTCAGGCGCGCGCGCAGCTCGGGAGCCGCCCCGTCGCCGAGCGCGGCCGCCGCCCGCTCGACCTCGGCTGCAGCGCCCGCATGATCGCCGGCCTCCCAGAGCGCCCAGCGGAGGCGGTCGTGGAGCTGGACGGCGCGCCGCGGATCGTCGCCCACGCTGACCAGCGCCTCGCGGGCGAGGCGCGCCGAGGCTGCCGGGTCGCCGGCGAGGAGCGCCGCGAAGGCCGCCCGGTCCAGCAGGGCGGCCGGATCCGGCTGGTCCGGCGCCGCGTCCGGCCCCAGCTCCGCGCGCAGCTCGGCCGCCCGCGTCGCGTGCCGCGTCGCCGCCTCGAACGCCGCGGCCGTCATCGTCGCGTCGAGCGCCGCCACGTGCGCGGCAAGTGCGCCGGCCGGGTCGCCGGCGGCGTCCCGATGCCAGGCCGCCGCCGTCGCGCGCGCCGGGCCGCGGCTGCCGGCGAGCGCGTCCGCGTACGCGGCATGCAGCGCACGGCGCTCGCCGCTTCCGAGCTGGTCGACGAGCACCTCGGCCTGCATCGCATGACGGAACCCGTGGACGCCGTTGGCGGCTGTCAGCACCCCGGCGTCGCGCGCCTCGCGGAGCGCCGCCCCCACGACGCCGACCGGCCGGCCGAGCACGGCGCCCAGCAGCTCGTCGTCGATCGGCCCCGGTTGCAGCGCCGCGGCGCGCAGGACGTCGAGGACGACGTCGTCGAGGGCGCCGAGCCGGGCGTCCAGGATGTCGCGGAGGCTCGCCGGCACGACGCCGTCCGGCGCGCCGGGCTCGAGCAGCCCCGCTTCGATGAGCTCCACCGCCAGGAACGGGTTGCCGCCGGTCCGCTCGAGCAGCGCGTCAACCGCCGCCTCGTCGACGTCCGGTGCGTCGGCGCCGCGGACCGCCGCGGCCAGGCGCTCCAGCTCGTCGCGTTGGAACGGCACGAGCTCGACGCGCTCAGCCCCGTCGCGGACCAGCTCCGCGACGGTCGCGCGGATCGCCGGCGGCAGGGCCTGGTCGGTTCGCAGGGTCACGACGAGCGAGATGCGGCTCGTGAGTCCCACGGCGAGCGCACGCAGGAGGTCCAGGGTCGCGGCGTCGGCCCAGTGGAGGTCCTCGACGATCAGCAGCAGCGGGTCGCCGTCGGCCATGCGATTGAGCCAGCCGGTGATGGCCTCGAACAGCCGGAGGCGGGCCATCGGATCGTCGCCTGCCGTGGACCGGTCGGGAGTCGGCCGGACGAGCTCGGGCAGCAGCCGCGCCACCTCGTGGCGGTACGCGCCGAGCGTCCGGGCGACCTCTCCGGGATCCGCGTCGGCCGCGAGGGATCGGAGGGCCGTGATGATCGCCGCGTAGGTCAGGGCGCCGGCGTCCATCCGCACGCAGGTACCGGTCGCGGTGCGAACGCCGGTCGCGACGGCCCTGGCCGCGATCGCGGCGGCGAGCCGGCTGCGGCCGACGCCGGCCTCGCCACCGACGACCAGCAGGCCGGGCGTCCCGTCCCGGGAGCGCCGGAGCATGGCGCCTGCCAGCTCCAGCTCATCCGCGCGGCCGATCAGCGCCAGCTCCGTCATACCCGCCTCCGCGGGCATAGTACGGGCCGCGCATCGCCGGGCCCGTCACCAGGCGTCGGCCTCGACGAGCAGGGGCCGCATCCGGCGCCGCGCGCGGCACAGGAGCGCGCGCGTCGCAAGCGGCGTCCGCCCGATCCTGTCCGCGATCTCGGGGCCGCGGACGCCCTGTGACGCGAGCACGACGGCCATCCGCTCGGCGGGCGTCAGCGTCGCCAGCACGGTCTGTACCGCGGCGCTGCGCTCCGACGCCAGCGCCGCGATCGCCGGGTCGTCTCCTGCGCCCCGGTCGACGAGGCGCGTGGCGTACTTCGCGGCCGTCGAGGCCCGCCGGGCCCGGCTGATCGCGAGATTCCTCGCGACCTGGGCGACCCAGGCGGCCGGGCTGTCAGGTCGCCGGCCGGCCGCGAGCTCGCGGGCGAGCCGGAGGAACGCCTCGCCCACGATGTCTTCGGCCGCAGCGGGATCCCGGGTCATGCCCGTGATCCAGCGCGTCAGGCCCGCGACGTGGTCGCGATAGAGGTCGTCGAGCGCACCTGCGTCGGGGCTCGGCGGTGTCGGGGCGGTGGTGGTGGTCGGGCTGATCGATGCCATCGTGCGGGTGCTCCCAGCGGGTCGAACACACGCGACGCTCGGCCTAAGGTGCCCGGTCGCACATCGGGAGCCGGCCGTAGGTCGGGCATGCAACGCCTGCGGGACACCTGCGTCACCGGGGCGGGCGGCAACGGGCGCGATGCACGCGCCGCCGTCCCAGGAGGTTCCCGTGATGAAGCGCATCGTCGCGCTGCTGGCACTCGCGAGCGCGCTGGCGCTCCCCGCAGGCGTCCTCGCCGACACCACCGGCGGTGACGCGCCGATCCCCGGCTCGGCCGGCAGTCGCGACGGGATGTCGGTCGCGATCCAGTCGGTCCACGTCACCGCCAAGCTCGTCGTCCGGCTGCAGGTCGCCGTCACGTGCCAGCCGAGGCCGGCGCCCGAGTACCCCGTGTACAGCAACTGGTACGAGACGTCGGTCCAGGGCTACGTCCGCCAGGCGAGCGGGAAGTCGATCGCGTTCGGCTCGGTCGACGCGCAGTTCGACGGCGACCAGGTCTGCGATGGATCGCCGCACGTCCTCGTGCTCGACGTCGCAGCGGACCCCGCCGGCGTCCCATTCAAGTCCGGCTCCGCGGTCGTCGCGGCCTCCGGGTACGCCGACTGGTACCTCCGAGAACTGGGAGACCGGCGAGTCGGGCGGGAACAGGGGCTACGCGTCGACCGGCTGGGTGGCCACGAGGCTCGCCAAGTAGCGCCTCGGCCGCCGGCAGCTTCGTCACCGGACGGGTCCGTCGGGTCAACCTCCCGACGGACCCAACCCCTCCGGTCAGCGCCAGGCGCGCAGGGACGGGGGCGGCGGGTAGGGCTGGCGGAAGAAGCCGAGCAGCGGCTCGCCGGTCGACTGGTGCATCGTGATCCGCTCGCGCCAGGGCCGCGTCGCGGCGTCCGGACCGCGGTCGACCCCGACCTCGAGCGTCACGTCGTCGCGGCCCGGGTGATTGGGGTCGTAGACGTGGATCGTGATCGCCTCCGGCGTCTCCTCGTACCCGTAGGCGAGCACCTGGTGGTTGCGCGTCAGGGCCCACGGCGACGAGCCGGCGGCCCGGATGAGCCCGACGACCGACGGGTGGCCCGGCGTCGATCTCGTCCCGGATCCGCGGCCACTCGCGCAGGAACGCGTCCACGCGCGGTGGCTCGCGCCGGAGGAGCGCCGCGAGCGCCGGTCGGCGGATCCGGCCGGAACGCCTGGAGGTCGAGGTAGCGGAGCGGCACCCGGAACCAGTCGAGCGACTCGACCTGGCGCCGGACGAGCGCCCGGAAGCGGGCCGAGCCGTTCGCGGGCGGCGCGCCCTCGGTCGGGGCTGCAAGACCGGCCTCATACAGGTCGCGGGCCGTCAGCGCCATCCCGCCGCACAGCCCCGCCGCGGCGTCACCGAAGCCCACCCGTCGCGGGTCGAGGCCGGCGAACGTCAGCGTCGGGCCCGGCGGGAACGCGTTCGCGAAGCGCAGCCCGTGGACGGACGGCAGGAACCCCGGGACGGCGTTCGTCCCCACGCGCCGGCTACCCGCGCGGCTCGAACGAGGCCAGCTCGTCGGCGAGCAGCGCCGCGAGCTCGCGGGCGTTCGTCGAGCCGTAGTTCGCGTAGCAGTTGTTCATGAGCACGTGGGTGTCCTCGGCGCCACCGGACGCCTCCAGCACCCGCGGCACCCACTCGCGCAGCTCGCCCTCGTCATACAGGTAGCGGAAGCGCTCGACCGTGGCGCGGCCCTTCATGTCCTCCCAGGTCGCCGTCCGGCGGCCGTGGAAGCGCACGACGGAGAGCGCCGGCGAGGTCGCCGCGACGACCGGCGGGATCGACGACTTGAACCCCTGCGGCCCGTCGACCATCACCAGCGGGATGCCCTCGTCGGTGAGGAAGCGGAGCGTCCGCTCGGCGTTCTTCTCGTTGAACCAGGTCGCGTTGCGGAACTCGACGGCCACCTTCAGCCCGTACGGGTCGAGGGCCGCCTTGGCCTCGCGGATCGCGTCCCGGTTCTCGGACGAGGTGAAGAACCACTTCGGGTACTGGAGGAACACCGCCCCGAGCTGGCCGCTCTCGGCGAGCGGCGCGAGCCCGTCGGCGAACTGGTGCCAGACCTCGGCCAGCAGCTCGCCCGGCAGGTCCTTCGCGTACAGCCGCGCCTTGTCGGCGAGCGTCGGGGGCAGCGCCTCGCGGATCGCCTTGGGCAGCCGCTTCGTCTCGGTGGGCTGGCCCGTGAGCAGCGCGTGGGCCTTGATGTCGAACACGAAGTCGGGCGGCGTGCGCTCGACCCACAGCTCGGACAGGCGCCGCGACGGCAGGGCGTAGTAGGTCGCATCGACCTCCACCACCGGGAACCGCGACGCGTAGTAGGCGAGGCGCTCCTCTGCCGTGTCGGCGTCGGTGGGGTAGAACACGCCGGAGGCGGTCATCGTCGGGTCGGTCCAGGACGCCGTCCCGACCCGGATCCGGTGGCCGGTCGGGCCCTGGAGCGGCTCGGTCGCGGCGTCGTCGATCGCCGCCTGCTCGAGCCGGCCGCGCGCGACGTCAGGGCCGGGGTCGTGGGTGGCGTCGAGGTCGTCCGCCGTCCGGTGCTCGGCCGGCGCGGCCGTGCGGGCGCGGGGTGCCATGACGGCAGCCTAGCGGGCGGACGGCCGGGAGGCGAGCACCTGGCGATAGGCCACTTCGTACTCGTCGGCCATCCGCTGGGGCGAGAACCGCTCGAGGGCGCGCTCGCGGATCGCGCGCCGGTCCAGGTCGGCGACCTTCTCCAGCGCGAAGGACGCCTCGTCGACGTCGTCGACGAGGAACCCGGTCACGCCGTGCTCGATCGTCTCGGTCAGCGCGCCGGCTCGGCGCGCGATCACCGGCGTGCCAGTCGCCATCGACTCGATCGCGACGAGGCCGAACGGCTCCGGCCAGTCGCCGAGCATCAATGTGGCGAGCGCGCCGGCGAACAGCGGATCGCGCTCGCGCGCCCCGACCTCGCCCAGGTAGTCGATCTCGTCCGCGTCGATCGCGGGCTGGACGACCTCGTCGAAGTGCGCGTGCTCGCTGGCCGAGATGACCTTCGCGGCGACCTTGAGCCGGATTCCGCTGCTGCGGCTCAGCTCGATCGCCTCGCGGATGCCCTTCTCGGCGGTGATCCGGCCCACGAACGCGAGGTAGTCACCGGGTTCGCTCGAGAACGGCATCGTCTCCAGCGGCAGGCCGTGGTGGATCGTGGCGACCCAGTGCTGGTCGGGGAACCAGCGGCGCTGGCTGTCGCTGATCGCGACCAGCGGGACGCGGCCGTGGACCTCGAGCAGCTCCGGCAGGCCGGGCGCGTCGAGGCGGCCGTGGAGGGTGGTGATCACCGGCGTCTCGCAGTGCTCGGCGAACACGAAGGAGTGGTTCTCCATGTGCGCATGGACGATGTCGAAGCGGTGCGCCTCGCGCCACGCGACCTCGATCGTGTGCTGCATGTACGACGCGACATCGCCCGAGAAGCCCGAGGACCAGAGGCTCTGCGCGACGGTGGGGATCAACTCGTATGGGACGTCCGAGTCGCCGGCACCCACGAGCGTGACGGCGTGGCCGCGGGCGTGGAGCTCGTCGCCGAGGGACGCGACGACCCGCTCGGTGCCGGCGTAGGTCGGCGGCGGGACGGGGACCATCGGCGGTGCGACAAGGAGCACTCGGAGGCGCTCCGCGCTTGGGGCGGCTCGGATCGGTTCCACGGAGGCGACGTTCGTTCCCATCAGGTCCATTGAAGCACCCCCGGCCGTGTTGCCCAGCCGCGGTGGCAGGTCCGCCGGCTTGCGCTTGCGTGACGATGCGCCGGGCGGCTCCGCGACGCGGCGGCCCCGCGTGTCAGCCGGCGCGCTGGGGCGGGACCGGCGTCGGGTCCGGTGGCGCCTCGGTGACCGTGACCCGGACGAGGGCGGGGGCGCTGCCCAGCGCGGACAGCGGGCCGCTGGTCGGCGAGATCGTGTCGAGGAGGAGGAGGTACTCGCCGGGCGAGTCGGGCGCCGTGACGTCGAGCGCGACCGCGACCGAGCCACCCGGCCCGGCGATCGTGGCGTCGAGCTCGGTGCTCGCGGCCGCCGGGACCGGAGCCGAGGTGGTGGAGACCCAGGTCCCGGTGAGGATCGCCGGGAAGCGGGACGTGTGGTAGCCGGTCGTCGGGTCGTCGCCGCCCTGGCCGGGGCCGAGCGTGACCGACAGGTCCCACGCCTCGGAGCCGGAGTTGAGGACCCGCACCGGGATCGACGCCTCCATGCCCGCGTTGAGGGTCAGGTTCGACGGTGCGCCGTAGGCGACCGCGATCTCGCCGCCGATGCGGACGAGGACCGGCGTGAGCATCGCCTGGGTCGCGGCGTCATACGCGACCCCGGACGGCGTGTGGAGGGTCGGGACGAGGCGGTACAGGCCGGGCTCGGTCGGGTAGGTGACCGCGACCTCGATCCCGCCCGGGCCGCGGGTCGCCTTGGCGATGTCCACGACGGATCCGGTGCGCTCCGGGACGACGAGGTCGACCGCCGGCGCCTCGGTGGGGATGACGACGCCGGTCGACTCCTCGTGCCCGCGGGGTCGTCCGTCGGCTCGGGCTCGAACGCCGGCTGCTGCGACGGCAGGGTGAACAGGCCCTTCGGCGGGGCCCACGTCGGGCTGGGCTCCGCGGTGGGCGCGGGCGATGCCGTCGGCGACGGGCTCGGGCTGGGGCTGGGGCTCGGCGACGGGCTGGGGCTCGGCGACGGGCTGGGGCTCGGCGACGGCGACGGGCTCGCGTTCGCGGCGGGCGAGGGGCTGGCGCCGGGGTCCGGGCTCGCGAGCGGGTCCGGGCTCGCGCCGGGCGAGGCGGACGCGGCCGGGTCCGGCGATCCCGAGGGATCAGGCCTGACCGATGGCTCCGGCGTCGGCTCGGGGGTCGGTGGCGCGTCGAGCAGGATCGGGTCCCAGCGCAGGCCGACCTGCGCCCCGGCCGGGATCGTCGAGGCATTGCCGCCGGAGACCGGGATCGTGACCTCGGTCGTCGTCGCGGCGATGGGCAGCGTGTTGAGGGTGAGCGTCCCGAACTTCAGGGCCGCGTTCGCGAGCGTCGGGACCGGCGGCGGACCCGCGATCGCGTTCGTGACCGTGCCCAGCGCCCCGGACTTGATGTCGCTGGCGGTGGTGCCGCCACGGGACACGAGCGAGCGGTAGAAGCCGGACGAGCGGTTGTCGGGATCGAGCCGCGAGACGAAGCCCTTCGACCGGACGCTCTGGGTCTTGAACGTGTTGCCGTTGGCGTTCGGCGAGCGGTTCCAGATCGACTCGATCGAGCCCTTGCCGGTGAGCAGCTGGCGGACGTACCAGGCCGGGCCCAGGTGGCCCTCGGCGACGACCGCCGCGGCGCCTGCCCGGATGAACCCCGCGGCGTAGTTGTCGACCCGCTGGACCGCCTGGTCGACCGTGCCCTCGGCCAGGCCGGGCTCCGTGTTGCCCGACGCGTAGCACAGGTGGTGGAGCAGCACGACGGCGTTCCTGGCCAGCTTGACGTTGTCGACCGTCGCCTCGCCGAAGTACTGGTGGGCCGAGTTGTCACCGCCCGCGACGGGGTTGAGCCCGAAGCCGTTCTGGCTCGTCGGGAACAGCTCATTCCGATAGCGGGACGGCCAGCCGTTGCCGTGGCCGAGATAGATGACGATGGAGGCGTCGCTGATCGCATCGCGGACGGCCGGCCAGGTGGCGTTCGGGGAGTAGACCTTGACGACCTCGGCGCCCGCGTTGCGCGCCACCGTGGCGGCCTCGTTGGCCAGTGCCTTGTAGCGGGCGGTGATCGTGTCCCCGACGGGACCGACGATCAGGGCGACCTTCGGGACGCGTGCAGCCGCAGCGACCGGCGCGAACGCGCCGAGCGCGACCAGCATTCCGACCAGCAGCGCGACGATCGCCGGCTGCACAGATCGCTTCAGCGATGTGGTCTCCGTACGGCCCCGGGGCATGCGATACCAAGGAACAGGACCGTAGCCTACGCCGCTTGTCGGGCGTTGCACAGCCTGTTATCGATCAATACGCCCGCGGCCGGAGGCTGGTTGCACGCAGGACCGACGTACCATCCGCCCATGGCCCGACTGGCTGGTGCGCCGGAGCACCGCAATCGCCTCGCCGACGAGACCAGCCCGTACCTCCTCCAGCACGCCCACAACCCGGTCGACTGGTACCCGTGGGGCCCCGAGGCGCTCGCCCGCGCCGCCGAGCTGGACCGGCCGATCTTCCTCTCGATCGGCTACGCGGCCTGCCACTGGTGCCACGTCATGGAGCGCGAGTCGTTCGAGGACGAGACCACGGCCGCCGTGCTCAACGAGCGCTTCGTGCCGATCAAGGTGGACCGCGAGGAGCGCCCGGACCTGGACCAGCTGTACATGGGCGCGGTCCAGGCGATGACCGGCCAGGGCGGCTGGCCGATGTCGGTGTTCCTCGCGCCCGACGGCAGCCCGTTCTTCGGCGGGACCTACTTCCCGGACACGCCGCGCCATGGCATGCCGTCGTTCCGCCAGGTGCTCGAAGGCGTGCACGTGGCGTGGACGACGCAACGGTCCGAGATCGACGCGGCCAGCGGGCGGCTCGTCCAGGCGATCGCCGGGCAGCAGGGCGGCGCCGCGGGCACGGCCGGGGCGACGCTGCCCGGGCCGGAGGTGCTTGCCCAGGCGGTCGATGGGATCGCGTCCCAGTTCGACGCCGCGCACGGCGGCTGGGGCCGCGCCCCGAAGTTCCCCCAGCCGATGACGATCGAGCTCCTGCTGCGGCGGTTCGTCGCGGCGGGCGACGAGCGGGCGCTCACGATCGCGCGGGCGAGCCTCGACGCGATGGCCGCGGGCGGGATCCACGACCAGCTGGGCGGCGGGTTCCACCGCTACTCGACCGACGCCCGATGGCTCGTGCCCCACTTCGAGCAGATGCTCTACGACAACGCGCAGCTCGCGCGCGTGTACGCGCACGCGTGGGCGCTCACCCGCGACCGGGCCTATCGGGACACCGCGGCGGGCGTCCTGGACTACCTGCTGCGCGAGCTGCGGACGTCCGACGGCGGGTTTGCCGCGAGCCAGGACGCGGACACCGAGGGCGTGGAGGGAGCGACGTTCGTGTGGTCCGCGGCGGAGCTGCGGGCCGCGCTCGCCGAGGCCGGCTCCGATCCCGCGCTGTTCGCCGCCGCGTACGGCGTGACGGACGAGGGCAACTGGGAGGGCTCGACGATCCTGTCCCGGGTTCGCGGCGACGCGGAGCTCGGGGAGCGGTTCGGGCTGCGCCGCCGGGGCCGTCGCGGAACGGCTCGCGGTGGCACGCGCGACGCTGCTCGACCGGCGCGGCCGGCCGGCCGCAGCCCGCCCGCGACGACAAGGTGCTGGCGGCCTGGAACGGGCTCGCGATCGCGGCGCTGGCGGACGCGTCCCGGGCGCTCGGCGCGAGCGGCGATGCGGACGACGCCGCGGCGGCCGGGCGCTATCGCGAGGCGGCCGAGGTCGCGGCCGGCGCGGTGCTCGCCGGGCTGGTGACGCCCGAGGGCCGGCTGCGGCGGTCGTGGAAGGACGGCCGCGCCTCGGCGGACGGCGTGCTCGAGGACCATGCCTGCCTCGCGGACGGCCTGCTCGCGCTGTACGAGGCGACCCACGACGAGCGCTGGTATCGCGAGGCCGTGCGGCTCGCCGACCTCGTGCTGGAGCGGTTCGCCGACCCGGCCGGCGGGTTCTTCGACACGGCCGACGACGGCGAGGCGCTCGTCGTGCGGCCGAAGGACGTCCAGGACAACGCGACGCCATCGGGCAACGCCATGGCGACGACCGTGCTCCTGCGGCTCGCGGCGCTGACCGGTGAGGGTCGCTACCGGACGGCGGCCGAGCGGGCGCTCGCGACGGTCGGGCCGCTGCTCGTCCGCTATCCCACGGGCTTCGCGCAGTGGCTGTGCGCGCTCGAGCTCGCGCACGCGGGGATCTCGGAGGTCGCGCTGGTCGGGGTCCCGGACGATCCGGGCCTCGCGCCGCTGGTCGAGGTCGTCGACCGCGACGTACCGGCCGTTCGCGGTCCTCGCCGTGACCTCGCACCCCGAGGCGACGGACGTGCCGCTGCTGCGCGACCGGTTCGCCCTGGACGGGCGCGCGACCGCGTTCGTGTGCCGCGACTTCGCCTGCCGCCAGCCCGTCCACGAGCCCGAAGCGCTCGACGCGCTGCTCGCCGGCGGGTGAGCGCCGAGCCGCGGCCGGCCGCGACCGTCGCGATCCTGCGCGACGCCCCGCGCGGCCCCGAGGTGCTGCTCACCCACCGGCCCACGACGATGGCGTTCGGGCCGGGGCTGCACGTCTTCCCGGGCGGTGCGCTCGACCCGGCCGACGCGGATGCCCGCCTCCTGGAGCGGCTCCGCCCGCCCCTCGACGGCGATCCGGCCGGCGTCCACGGCGCGCCGTTCGTCGTCGCGGCGATCCGCGAGGCCTGGGAGGAGGCGGGGATCCTGCTGGGCACGCCCGCCGGGACCCGCGGCCCGGTCGACGGGTCGTGGCGGTTCCCCAGCGCCGCCGAGACGGGGTCGGTGCCGTTCCTCGACCTCGTCGTCGAGCACGACGTGGAGCTGCGTGGCGACTGGCTGGTGCCGCTCTCGCGCTGGGTCACGCCGCCCGTCGTGCCGCGCCGGTACGACGCCCGGTTCTTCGTCGCGTGGCTTCCCGACGGCGCGCAGCTCGTGTTCGACGAGCGGGAGGTCGTGGGCCACGAGTGGATCCGGCCCGCCGATGCGCTCGCCGCGATGGGTGCCGGGCGGATCGAGCTGTGGATGCCGACGTCGGCCACGCTCCAGCTGCTGCTGGCGGTGGCGTCGGTCGATGACCTGCGGGCCCTGGCACCGGCCGGGACCCGCGACGCCGCCTCGCGCCGACGGAGGTCGCCGGGAGCGATGGCCGGGCGGTCGAGATCCGGACCGAGCGGCGCGGGCGGCGTCCCGGGTTCGCCGGGCCGCACCTGGGTCGTCGGCCGCGGCGATCCCGTCGTCGTCGACCCGGGCGATCCCTCGGACGAGGCCGCCGACGCGATCCTGGCGGCGGTCGCCGCGCTCGGTGGGCGGGCGCGCGCCGTGCTCGTGACGGCGCCGACCCGGCCGTGGCCGCGGGCGGGGAGGGGATGGCGCTCCGGCTCGGGGTGCCGCTCCTCGGTCCGTTCGACGCGGAGCGGCTGCTCGCCGCGGACGTCTCGCTGGTGGAGGTCGACGACCTCGTCGCGGCCGGGGACGTGACGCTGCGCGTCGTGCCGGCGCCGGACGGGCGCGCGGATGCCGTCGGCTATCGGATCGAGGGGACCGGGATCGTGCTCGGGAGCGAGCGGCCGAACTGACGGCCGGCGGACCGCGTCTCGCGCTACGGCGCGGGGGTCTCGTCCTTCGGCTCGTCGTCGCCCTTCGTGGAGTCGATCTCCTTGCGCGCCTCCTTGACGCCCTGGCCGAACGCCTTGCCGAGCTGCGGCAGCGTCTTCGGCCCGCGCCAGACGAGCACGATGATCAGGACGACGATGAGGACGATGACGATGTCCATGCGGCGGATGGTAGCAGCGGGTCCGGCGCCGGGGTCAGCGTCGGGGCCGCAGCGCCACGGGGATCACGAGGCGCAGCGACGTCCGGGTCTCGTCGAAGCTCGCGACCTTGTTGTCGACCAGCGCGGCCGCCTTGGCGGCGTTGATCACGTCCACGTCGCGGATCGTCGCCGCCTTGCCCTTGCGCGACACGACCCAGATCGCGCCGTTGGGAACGATGCGCTCCCGGAGCGCCGGCAGCCGGTCGAGCGCCTCGATGCGAGTCGGCCGCGTACAGGACGATGTCGGTGTCCGGGAGCGGCTCGCCGCGCGTGACGTCGTGGGTCCGGTCGCGCAGCTCCGCCTCGAACGCGTCGTCCTCGAGGTCGACGAGCGCGACGCGCATCCCCGGCTTGACGCCGAGCTTGTCGAGCCGCGGCGTCGTGTACACGCGCTCCATGGCGGTATCGTGCCCGAATGCCAGGCAGCACGGGCGGCGGCCCGCTCCTCGTCTTCGGGCCGCGCTCGCTGGCGTACGACTTCGGGCCGCACCACCCGCTGACGCCGAAGCGGTTCGGGCCCGGGATCGACCTGCTGCGGGCGGTCGGGGCGGAGCCGGGGCTGGCACCGGAGCCCGCCACGGACGAGGAGCTGCTGCGGATCCACCTCCCGGCGTATGTCGAGGCGGTCCGTCGGTTCTCCGTGGACCCGACGGGCGCCGGCGCGATGGGCATCGGCCTGTCCGACAACCCGGCGTTCACGGGCATGCACGAGGCGGGCGCGACGGTGGCGGCGGGCTCGCTGCGGGCGATGGAGGCGATCCTCCGCGGTGACGTCGAGCATGCCCACCAGCCGGGCGGCGGGCTGCACCACGCGATGCCCGACCGTGCCTGGGGGTTCTGCATCTACAACGACCCGGCGCTGGCGATCGTGCGGGCTCGCGCGGAGGGGCTGCGGGTCCTGTACCTCGACCTCGACGTCCACCACGGCGACGGCGTCCAGGTGATGACCTACGCGCGACCCGGGCGTGCTGACCGTCTCGTGGCACGAGAGCGGCCGCTACCTGTTCCCGGAGACCGGGTTCATCGACGAGGTCGGGGAGGGGGCCGCGGCGGGGACGTCGGTGAACATGCCGTTCGAGCCGTTCACCGGCGAGACGGCGTGGCTCGCGGCGGTGCGGGCGCTGCTCCCGACGCTGGCCGCGGTGTTCGGGCCGGACGTCATCGTGTCGCAGCACGGCGCCGACTCGCACGCGTGGGATCCGCTGGCGCACCTGCGGGTGACGACGACGGCGCACGCCGAGGCGGCCCGGCTCGTCGATGCGGTCGCGCACCGCTGGGCGGCCGGGCGGTGGCTGGCGACGGGCGGCGGCGGGTACGACGCCTACCGGGTCGTGCCGCGGACGTGGGCGCTGACCTGGCTCGCCGGGGCGCACCGGGAGCCGGACCCGGAGACGCCGGTGGCGTGGCGCGAGCGGTGGGAGGCCGAGGCCGGCGCGTTCGGGACGCCGGGGATGCCGTCGACGTTCCTCGACGAGCCGAACGCGGGGCAGCCCGTCGGGACGCAGCAGGTGGTGGCCAACGAGGCGTCGCTGGACACGCTGGAGCGCGTCCGACGGGTGGCGCTGCCGGCGCTCGTGCGCGAGGCCGAGGACCGCGGCTGGTGGCGGCCGTCGCTCTCGTGGGCCGGTCGGGTCGTGCTGGAGGGGACGCGTCGGCGCCGGCGCGGCGTCCGGGGCGTCGTCCGGGTCATCGGTCGTCGGGACGGGCTCGCCGGTCGTGCGGACGCTCGGGATGCCGGAGACTCGCGTCGCTTCGACTCGCGCCCGCGGACGATCCCGCCGTTCGACCCGGACGACGCGATCGCGCTCCTGCGGGCCGCGGCGGCGGACGGGGCACGCGTCGTCGGGGCCGTCGACGGGCGACGTGCTCGTGGGCGTGGCTGTCGCGGCGCCGGCGGGCGGTGCGCCCGGCGAGGAGACGCTGCTCGTCGTCGGCGTGGCGCCGTCGCACCGGCGGGCCGGCCTCGGGCGGGCGCTGCTGCGGCGCGCTCGTCGACGGGCGGGCGAGCGGGCGCCACGATGCGGGCGGCCGTCGTGCGTGGCGGAGCGGGACGTCGTCGAGCCGCTGGACGTCGCGCGTGCGGATCGAGATCGCGACGCGGCTCCTGCGCGGCGCCGGCTTCGAGATCGTGCCGGTCTCGCCCGACGTCCGCCGCGACGACCCGTGGGCGATCGCGGCGGTCCTCCGGCCGGGCTGATCGTCACCGCCCGACGGCGATGCCCCGTGGCGGCCCGTCGAGGAGTCTCGCGCCGCCGCCGTCGATGCGCATCCAGGCGATGGCGGGACCGGGCCATGGCGTCCCGTGACGGAGCGACGTCACGGCGTCGGCGGTCCGCGCCGGGTACGCCGCGGCGAAGGTGGCGGCAGCGGCCCGCACCACGTCGCGCGTCGCCTGCGTGTTCCGAAGCACGAGCAGGCGGCTGACCGACCGCCCCTGCTGGTCCGCCTGGAGCGCGAGCGCGTCCGCCTTCTGCATCTGCCATCGGAGCTGCTGCTCCACCCGGCGGACCTGGCTGTGGAGCTCGGTCGCGACCGTCGCGTCGCCGGTGCGCTCCTCCAGGACGAGGTCGATGACGCCGTGGACCGGCCGGTAGACCGGCACCTCCGGCGTGGCGCGCCATCGAGGGTGGAGCTCGCGGAGCAACGCCTCGCTCATGGCGACCTGGAGGTGGTCGCGGATCCGCGGCCCGGTGTTGGCGAAGTACCGCACGCCGAGGTCCGCCCCAAGCGCCATCCCGATCCGCTCGAGGACCAGGATGCTCGGCTCGGCGTCGCCCGCCTCGATGTCGCGACAGGTGGACCGTTGACGACGCCCGCCGCGCTGCGCGACTGCGGCCTGGCTGCGCCCCGCGTCCTCGCGCATCCGGCGGAGCTCCGTCCCGAGTGCGCCGAAGGCGATCGCGGTGCCGCTGGCCAGGAGACGCTCGTTGATCGACGGTCATGTTCGCCGCGAGTGAACAGCTTGGCGGCTCAACGGCGGCTTATCGCCGCCATCGGTGCGGTCCGCCACGCACGCCGCCGTCGTTCGCCCATGGCGAGTGCTTCGGGCCCGAACCGACCCCGGCGCGATCGCCGTTCGACGCTGAATGCGTTCGCTGCGACTGGCGAACGAGGCCGGCCGGCGACGCGACGGCCGACGCGCAACTAGAACGTCTGTACGAAATGGATCCGTGACGCCTATACTCGCCGTCCCGTGGTCGCGCGCACCGTCGATCCCCTCGCGCCGTTCGGGCCCGCGGTCCGGGCCTGGTTCGAGGCGACGTTCGAGGCCCCCACGAAGGCCCAGGCGGACGGGTGGGCGGCGATCAGCCGCGGCGAGCACACGCTGATCCACGCCCCGACCGGCAGCGGCAAGACCCTCGCGGCGTTCCTGTGGTGCCTCGACCGCCTCGTCCACGAGCCGAGCCCGACGCCCACGAAGGCCGCACCCGGCACCGTCCGCACCCTCTACGTCTCCCCGCTGAAGGCGCTGACCTACGACGTGGAGCGCAACCTCCGCGCCCCGCTCGCCGGCATCGCGCTGGCCGCGCAGCGGCTGGGCGAGGAGCCGCCGCGGATCTCGATCGCCAGCCGGACCGGCGACACGCCCGCCGACGAGCGGCGCGACCTCGTCCGGCACCCGCCGGACATCCTCGTCACGACGCCCGAGAGCCTGTATCTCCTGCTCACGAGCCAGGCGCGCGAGATCCTGCGCGGCGTCGAGCACGTGATCATCGACGAGGTCCACGCCGTCGCCGGGACGAAGCGCGGCGCGCACCTGGCGCTCACCCTCGAGCGGCTCGAGCGCCTGCGCGCGACGGCAGCACCTGACGGCGAGCCGCCGCGACCCCTCCAGCGGATCGGCCTCAGCGCCACCCAGCGCCCGCTCGAGACGATCGCCCGGTTCCTCGGCGGGATCGGGGAGGGGCGCGAGGTGTCGATCATCGACGCCGGCGCACGCAAGCCGCTCGAGCTGCAGGTCATCGTCCCGGTCGAGGACATGGCGCGCCTGGGCGAGGTCCTGCCGCAGGACGAGCAGCCGGGCGGGCCGGTCATCGGCGGCGAGATGCGGACGAGCATCTGGCCGGCGATCCACCCCCGGATCCTGGAGCTGATCCGCGAGCACAAGAGCACGATCGTGTTCACCAACAGCCGGCGCCTCGCGGAGCGGCTCGCCCAGCGCCTCAACGAGCTCGCCGGCGAGGAGCTCGTGCGCGCCCACCACGGATCGATCGCCCGCGAGCAGCGCCTCGAGATCGAGGAGGAGCTGAAGGCCGGCCGCCTGCCGGCGCTGGTGGCGACGAGCTCCCTCGAGCTCGGCATCGACATGGGCGCCGTGGACCTCGTGATCCAGGTCGAGAGCCCCACGTCGGTCGCGCGCGGCCTCCAGCGGATCGGTCGCGCCGGGCACCAGGTCGGCGAGCCCTCCAAGGGCGTGATCTTCCCGAAGTACCGCGGCGACCTGCTCGAGACCGCGGTCGTCGTGAAGGGGATGCACGACGGCGCGATCGAGCAGACGACGCTGCCGCGCAACCCGCTCGACGTCCTCGCGCAGCAGATCGTCGCGATCACGGTGGGGGAGCGGCTCACGGTCGACGAGCTGCTCGCCCTCGCCCGCCGCGCCGCCCCGTTCGAGACGCTCACCCGCGAGGTGCTCGAGGGCGTGCTCGGGATGCTCGCCGGCGCCTACCCGAGTGACGAGTTCGCCGAGCTCAAGCCGCGGGTCGTGTGGGACCGGGTGACCGACGTCGTCGAGGGGCGCCGGGACGCGCGCGTCGTCGCCGTCACGAGCGGCGGGACGATCCCGGACCGCGGCCTCTACCCCGTGTTCCTCGAGGGCGAGGCCGGGACGCCCGGCCGGCGCGTCGGCGAGCTCGACGAGGAGATGGTCTACGAGCTGCGGGCGGGGATGCACGGCGACGTCGTCGTCCTCGGGGCCAGCTCCTGGCGGGTCCAGGACATCAGCCCCAACCGGGTCACCGTGACGCCGGCGCCCGGCGTGCCCGGCAAGCTCCCGTTCTGGCACGGCGACGCCGTGGGCCGGCCGGTCGAGCTCGGGCGCCAGCTGGGCGCGTTCACCGGCGCGATCGAGGCGGACCTGGCCCGGGGCGCGAAGGGCCGGGCGAAGGCGGCCGACCGGCTGCGGACCGAGCACGACCTCGACGAGCTCGCCGCCGAGAACCTGCTCTCCTACCTCGAGGACGAGCGCGACGCGACCGGCGCGCTGCCCACCGACCGGCGGATCGTCATCGAGCGCTTCCGCGACGAGCTGGGCGACTGGCGGCTCGTCATCCTCACGCCGTTCGGCGGCCGGGTCCACGCGCCGTGGACGATGGCGCTCGAGAGCCGGCTCCAGGAGCGCCTGGGGCTCGAGGTCCAGACGATCTACTCCGACGACGGGATCGCGATCCGCCTGCCCGAGGGCGACGCGACGCTCGACGGCGTCGAGGCGCTGCTGTTCCCGGACCCGGAGGAGGTCGAGGACCTCGTCGTCGGGCGGGTGGGCCAGTCGAGCCTGTTCGCCAGCCGGTTCCGCGAGAACGCCGCCCGAGCGCTGCTCCTGCCGCGCCGCCGGCCCGGCACCCGGACGCCGCTGTGGCAGCAGCGCCAGCGCGCCGCCGACCTGCTGAGCGTCGCGAGCCGGTACGGGAGCTTCCCGATCCTCGTCGAGACGTACCGCGAGTGCCTCGCCGACGTGTTCGACCTGCCGGCGCTGCGCGAGGTGCTGGGCGGCGTCGCGCGGCGCGAGATCGCCGTCCACAGCGTCGAGACCGCGAAGGCGTCGGCGTTCGCGGGCAGCCTGCTGTTCGACTACGTCGCGGCGTACATGTACGACGGCGACGCCCCGCTGGCCGAGCGGCGGGCGCAGGCGCTCACCCTCGACCGCGACCTGCTCCGCGAGCTGCTGGGCCAGGAGGAGCTGCGCGAGCTGCTCGACTCGGACGCGCTCGCCGATCTCGAGCTGAGCCTCCAGGCGCTCGTCGACGAGCGCCACGCGACGAACCCGGACCAGGTCCACGACCTCCTGCGGCGGCTCGGCGACCTGAGCCTCGACGAGGTCGGGGCGCGGACCGCCGGCGGGCGCGTCGAGGCGTCGCTCCACCTCGCCGAGCTCGCGTCGTCGCGGCGCGCCGTCCGGGCGCGGATCGGCGGCGAGGAGCGCTGGATCGCGATGGAGGACGTCGCCCGCTATCGCGACGGCGTCGGCGTGTCGGCGCCGCCGGGCGTGCCGCAGGCGTTCCTCGGCCCGGTCGTCGGGGCGCTCGACGGGCTGCTCGCCCGGTGGGCCCGGACGCACGGCCCGTTCCTGCCCGCCGAGCCCGCCCGACGCTGGGGGCTGCCGATCGGCGTCATCGACGACGCGCTGCACCGCCTCGTCGCGAACGGCTCGCTGCTCAGCGGCGAGTTCCGGCCGGGCGGCGCGGAACGCGAGCTGTGCGACCCCGAGGTGCTGCGGCTCCTCCGCCGGCGGTCGCTCGCCAAGCTCCGGCGCGAGGTCGAGCCGGTCGATCCCGTCACGCTCGCCCGGTTCCTGCCGGCGTGGCAGGGCGTGGCGCCGTCACCGTCTGCGGCCGGGCCGGCGACGCCGCTCCGCGGGTCGGCGGCCCTGGAGCGGCTCGCCGATGTCGATCGACCAGCTCGCGGGCCTGCCGATCCCGGCCTCGGTCCTCGAGCGCGACGTGCTGCCCGCGCGCGTCCCGGGCTACCAGCCGCGGCTCCTCGACGAGCTGGGCGCGATGGGGGAGGTGGCCTGGACCGGCCGTGGCAGCCTCGGTCGCGACGATGGACGGGTCGTCCTCTACCGGCCCGGCCGCGAGCTGCTGCGGCCCAGCGGCCTGCCCGACGGCGTCGAGCGACCCGTCACCGAGCTCCACGAGCGGATCCGCGCGCACCTCCGCCGCCGCGGCGCCTCGTTCTACCGCGAGCTGTTCACCGCGGCGCGTGGCCGGACCGACCGCGAGGTCCTCGACGCGCTGTGGGATCTCGTGTGGGCGGGCGAGGTCACGAACGACACGTTCGCCCCGCTGCGCGCGCTCCGCTGGAAGCGGCCGGCGAAGGACTCGCGGCCGAGGCCGAGCCGGCTGACGTCGCTCGGGCCGCCGGAGGCCGCGGGTCGCTGGTCGCTCGTCGACGACGCGATCGACTGGGCGGGCGGCGCCGACGACGGCGCGGACGGGATCGACGGCGCGGAGACGGCGGCCGAGCTCGCCGCGCGCCCCGCCGCCACCCGCACCGAGCGGGTCCATGCCCAGGCCCTGGCCCTGCTCGAGCGCCACGGCGTGCTGACTCGCGAGGCGGTCGGCGGCGAGGCGGTCGAGGGCGGGTTCAGCGCCGTGTACCCGGTGCTGCGCGCGCTCGAGGAGAGCGGCCGGATCCGGCGCGGCTACTTCGTCGACGGGCTGGGCGCGGCCCAGTTCGCCCTCCCGGGCGCGGTCGATCGCCTGCGCGCGATGCGCGACCAGCCCGCCGAGCTCGCGGGCGCGCACGGCCGGGTCGTCCACCTGCTCGCCGCCGCGGATCCCGCGAACCCGTACGGCGCCGCCCTCGCCTGGCCGCGCCGCTCCGAGGCCGATCGCCGCCCGCTCCAGCGCGCCGCCGGCGCGTACGTCGTGCTCGTCGACGGCGCCGCGGTCCTGTACCTCGAGCGCGGCGGATCGACGCTCCAGGTGCTGCCGGCGGGCGACGACCCCGAGACGCGGGCGATCGCCCTCGGCGCGCTGGGCGACCTCGTCGCCGACGGTCGCGTCCGCGAGCTCGTCATCGGCAAGATCGACGGCGAGCCCGTCGGGACGTCCGCGTTCCGCGACGACCTGCTCGCGGTGGGCTTCGTCGCGGGCTACCGCGGGTACGCGCTCCGCCCGACGCCGTCGGCCGCGGCGGATCGGGGGTACGCGCGGCCGTCGCCGGTCCGCGCCACGCGCTAGGCCGATGCCGGAAGGCGACACGCTGTTCCGGACGGCCGCCGGGCTGCGGCCGTACCTCGTCGGCCGGACCGTCGACGCCGCGCGCGCCCGCCAGCCCGGGCCGCAGGCCGACCGCATCGTCGGGGCGACGGTGACCGGCGTCGAGGCGCAGGGCAAGAACCTGCTCATCCGGTTCGACAACGGGCTCGAGGTCCGCACCCACCTGGGCATGCACGGCTCGTGGCACCGCTACCGGCCCGGCGAACGCTGGCGTCGGCCGCCCGCGCGGGCGCGGCTCGTCATCGAGGTGCCGGGCGCCGTCGCCGTGTGCTTCGACGCCCCGACGGTCGAGCTGTTCGAGCAGCGGGCCGAGGCGCTGCACCCGAACCTGCGCAAGCTCGGGCCGGACCTGCTCGTCGACCCGTTCGACCTCGACGAGGCGCTGCGCCGGCTCCGCGACGCCTCGCAGCGCCCGCCGACGATCGGCGAGGCGCTGCTCGACCAGCGGGCGCTCGCGGGGATCGGCAACGAGGTCCGGAACCAGGCCCTGTGGGAGGCGCGCGTGTCGCCGTTCCTGCCCGTCGCGGCGGTGGACGACGCGACGCTGCGCGCGCTCGTCGAGCGGTCGCGCTCGATCCTCAAGGAGGGAGCGCGCACGGGCCGCCGCCCGAGCGACATCCACGGCCGGTCCGGCCGACCATGCCCGCGGTGCGGGTCGTTGATCCGCTCCGAGGCCTACGGCGGCGAGCTGCCGCGGATCGCCTACTGGTGCCCCACCTGCCAACCCGCGTCCACCGGAGGATCTTGAGATGAGCGAGACATCGACGTCCGGTGCGAGGCGATCCACGGCGGCGCGTGGGCGTGCGTCGTCACGGTCGATGACGGCGACGGCGCGCCGACCCGCCACGACGTGACGGTGACGACCGGCGACCTCGCGGACCTCGCGCCGGACGCGACCGAGCCGATGGACCTCGTCCGTCGCTCGTTCGAGTTCCTCCTCGAGCGCGAGCCGAAGACCTCGATCCTGCGCCGCTTCGACCTGCCCCTGATCGGCCGCTACTTCCCCGACTACGAGCGCACGATCCGCGGCTAGTTCGGGACGCCTATGATCGCGGCGATGTGCGAGCAGTTCGTCGCCCGGGCCGCGGAGCCGTTCAGGCTCGACGCGCTGTGGCCGCTCGCCGAGCGCATGGAGCGCTACGGCATCGCCGGCTTCGGCTGGGGCGTCACCTGGCTCGGCGAGGACGGCGAGCTCCACGAGCACCGCGACACGCGCGCGTTCCGCGATGACCCGGCGCGGGACGACGGTGGGCCGCCACGAGACCCGCTCCGTCCTCCTCCACCTCCGGCGCCCCTCGCGCCTGAGCACGCTCCAGCTGCCCGACACGCAGCCGTTCGTCGATCCCGCCGGGCGGTTCGCGTTCAGCCACAACGGCGAGCTCGAGCGCTGGCAGGGTGCCCGCGCCGCGTATCGCGACCAGGACCGGATCCGCGGGCGCGCCGACAGCGAGGTCGGCCAGCGCTGGCTCGAGGATGCCTGGGACGAGGCGCCGCCGGTGGACCTGCTGACGCGCCTCCACGACGGCTTCGGCGGCGTCGCCAACCTCGCCGTCATCGAGCGCGACGGCACGGCGACCCACTACGCGGGCAACCCGGAGAACCCGGTGTTCACGTTCCGGCTGGGCCGGATCGGGCTGGCGTCGACGGCGATCTACTCGATCGACCGCTCGCTGTTCCGATTTGCGGCGCCCGGCGCCACGAATCGGCGGCTCGCGCGTCCTTCAACGACCGTCGTGCTCGACGGGGACGGCGTGCCGCATCACGCCCGGGCGGGCGAGGCGATGGCGGAGGCCGGCCAGGCAACCTGAGGGATGTGACCGGGGAGGGGAGGGTGACGTGACCGACATCGCGACCACCGTGCCGACGGTCGGGGCCGATCCCGACGAGGGCGCCCGCCCGACCGAGCTGCTGCCGTACGACCCAGCTGCTCCGGATCTCGCTCTACTGGCTGGGCCTGACGGCGATCGACGCCGCGGTCGGCCTGTTCGTCACCAACCGCCTCGAGTTCGACGGGCTCGTGCCGCGCGACGAGGTCGGCCGGTCGATGTTCCTCATCGGCATCGGCGCGGCGATCGTCGGGATCATCATCCAGCCGACGGTCGGCTACATCAGCGACTACACGGTCTCGCGCTGGGGCCGGCGCAAGCCGTACATCGTGTTCGGCAGCCTGCTCGACGTCGTGTTCCTCGTCGGCATCGCGTACGGCCAGACCGTGCTCGTGCTGGCCGTGTTCATGATCCTGCTCAGCGTCAGCACGAACATCGCCCGCGGGCCGTTCCAGGGCTACGTGCCCGGACCTCGTCGCCGAGCCGCAGGTCGGGCTCGCGTCCGGGATGGTCGGCCTGATGCAGGTCGTCGGCAACGTGACCGGGTTCCTGCTGGTCGTCGATCGCCGTGACGATGGGGGCGATGCACCTCGCGCTGATCGCGGTCGCGATCGTCGAGCTGGTGACGATGCTGAGCGTCGTGCTCGGGCGTGGGGAAGGGCATGCCGCCGAAGCCGCGCAACGGCAAGTCGTGGCGGCCGGATCGCGCGCGAGGCGTGGGCGACCGACATCCTCCAGGAACGCTCCTACATGTGGCTCCTCGTCTCGCGGCTGCTGTTCCTCACCGCGGGCGGGCTGCTGGTCAACTTCGTGGTGATCTACCTGCGGCCGCGCCTTCGGGATGGGCAAGGAGGAGGCGAACCAGATGTACGCACCCTCCTGATCGTCGTGGTCGCGGCCAACGTCGTGGCGATCATCCCCGCCTCCAAGCTGTCCGACCGCACCGGGCGCAAGCCGCTGATCTTCCTCGCCTGTGCGGGTCGGGGCGATCGGGGCGGGGATCGTCGCGCTCGCGCCGTCGATCCCGCTGGCGATGGTCGGGGCGGCGCTGTTCGGGGCCGCGAACGGGAACGTTCCTCGCCGTCGACTGGGCGCTCATGACCGACATCATCCCGCGCGCCTCGGCCGGGCCGGTACATGGGCATGAGCAACGTGGCCACGGGCGCGTCGACGCCGATCTCGATCGCGCTCGGCGGGCTCGTGCTGGACTTTGTCGCCGGCGGCGGCAACGAGCCGTTCAGCCCGCGGCGGTGTTCCTGCTCGCGGTGGTCGTGTTCGTCGCGGCGGCAGTGACGCTCCGGCCCGTGATCGAGCCTCGACGCGCCGGCGGTGCGCCCGCGCCGGCGGCCGCGGCCGCCTGACCGTCACTCGGCCGCGTCGGCGGTGACGGGCGTGATCGACGTGGTGCGCGGCTGCGTCCGGGGCGCCGGCGCGTCCAGCCCGAGGTAGCGGCGCGCCGCCGCGTGGCCCTGGCGCACCGTGGCGCGCGCGACGGGTCGCGGCGCCTCGCGGAACGCCCGTGTCCAGCGCGCCAGGCGCGCGGCCTGGAACGACGCCGCCTCGACCCACGCCCGGGGGCGGAGGAACGCGAACGGGTCGTCGAGCTGCCACCACCACGGCACGGCCGCCCAGATGAACACGAGGTAGTCGGCCCGGAACGGCCGCTCGCCGAAACCGAACAGCGCCTGCAGCTGGAGGATCGTGAGCGGCAGCAGGGCGAGCGACAGCAAGCGCGCTGATGAGCAGGAACACGAGGCCCCAGCCGCGGGCGCGCGCCGGCAGGATGAACCACAGCGGAGCCGGGACCCACTTCATCCAGGTCGCGATGCCCCACAGGAAGCCGCCCAGGCGACCACCCGTGAAGTGCGCGGCGAACACCATCAGCGCGAGCAGCAGGTTGATGTTCCCGGTGTCGAGGTTCGCGGCCATCGGAAACGCGAGGATGACGACGAGGATCGCGGTGGGCAGCGGGCGCAGCGTGTACGCCCAGCGGATCGACCACAGGAGCAGGAGGATCGTCGCGCCGCGATACACGAACCACGCGACGTCCCACGGCAGCAGCGACCACGGCGTGAACAGCGGCAGCATCCACGGGGCGTAGACGTAGGGCAGGAACGGGCCGGTGGGGTGGTACGGGTTGCCGCCCTCGAGCCAGATCCGGACCGCGGCCCAGTACGCCTGCGCGTCGGCGCCGGCGCGGTCGCCGCGGGCGGTCATCCCGGCGAGCGCGAGCGCGAACGCGACGATCAGCAGGCCCATGGCCAGCATCCGGTGCGGCTCGCGGATGCGCACGGCCTCGCGACGGAGGGCGCGCCGGACAACGCCGGCGCGGCGCTGGGGCGGCGTCGGCGCGGGGGCCGCGGGTGCGGTCGGGTCCGCCGGATCGGGGCCGGCGGCGGGTCGCGCTGTCATGTGTCGCGCATTCTCGCGCGCCGGGGCGTCCAGCGGGGATGCGTGGGACGCGCTGCGTGCCAATCGGTGCATCGCGCGCTGTTCGCAACCTTCGTGTTCCGGGTCAGCGCCCCTGCGGCCCGACCGCCACTGCTAGACTCCCGCCACCATGACGCACGGCACCGTGATCGTGATCGGCGGCGCGGAGGACAAGGTCAGGGACCGCCTCATCCTCGGCCGGTTCGTGGCGCTCGCCGGCGGTCGCGACGCGAAGATCGCGGTGATCTCGACGGCCTCGTCGATGGGCCCCGAGGCCGGGGAGCGCTACCGCTCGATCTTCACGGAGCTCGGCGCCGCGGCCGTGATCCCGCTCCATGCCGTCACCCGCACCCAGGCCAACGACGAGCACATCGCCCGCCAGGTGCGCGATGCCTCCGGCGTGTTCCTGACCGGCGGCAACCAGCTGCGGCTGTCGTCGATGATCGGCGGGACGCGGCTGGCGGACGCGATCATGACCCGCTTCCAGGCGGGCTCCGTCGTGGCCGGGACGTCTGCCGGCGCCTCCGCCGTGTCGTCGCACATGATCGCGTTCGGGGCGTCCGGCGCGACGCCCAAGCACCGGATGGCGCAGATCGCCGCCGGCCTCGGGCTGCTGCCCGGCGTGATCGTCGACCAGCACTTCCAGCAGCGGAACCGGCTCGGCCGGCTGCTGTCGCTCATCGCGCAGAACCCGTCCCTGCTGGGGCTGGGCGTCGACGAGGACACGGCCGGGGTCGTCGGCCCGGACTCCGTGATGGAGGTGATCGGGCGTGGCTCGGTCACGGTCGTCGACGGCTCCGCCTCCGAGACCGACGCGTGGGAGATCCGCGGCCACCGCCCGCTGATGATCAGCGGCGTCGTGCTCCACTCGCTGCCGGCGGGCTACCGGTTCGACCTGCGCCGCCGGACCCGCGTCGCGATGCCCCACCTGCACGCGATCCAGGGCGAGATCGCCTCGAGCTGATCCCGCGCCGTCGCTGGGCGGGCACCGCGGCGGGCGCCGCCACGCATCGCTGGGCTGGCGCAGGTGCGTGGCAGCACGGGCCCTCCGGGCCACCGGCGCGACGCACGTGCCGACCGGTTCGTGCTCGGTGCCGCCGTTGAACCGCTGCGGCGTGCCCTGCGAGGTGCAGCCGGTGCCGCCGGCGGGTGCACGTGGATCGCTCGCACCGTCGCCGCGCGGCGATCGTCCGCGCCCGCACGGCATGGCGACCGCACAGGCGCCGCCGCTCCGCGGTCCGATCGTGGCACGGCGCCACCGAGGACCGCCGGCGGCCGGGCGCGCCCGTGACGCGGCACCGGTCCGACCCGGGCGGACCTCGCACGGGTGATAACCCGCCGCGTACACTCGCGTTCCAGTCCGGCGAGGAGGACCCAGGTGGCGAAGGCCCAGAAGAACGGCAAGGGAAAGGCCGCGTCGAAGGCCGAAGCGAAGGCCCAGAAGGCCGCGCCGCAAGGCCGCCGCGCTCGCCGCCGAGCAGCCGGCCGTCGCCGACGCCACCGCGCCCGACACGGACCCCGCGACCGCGCCCGACGCCGCCCCGGAACGCCGCGACCGCCGAGCCCGAGCGACCGAGCGACGCGAGCGACGCGAACGCCACGCCCGGCGCCCGCCGCCGCCCGACCGCGGCGACCCCGCCCGCGGCGGTCCGCCGCGGCCAGCCGGCCGCCGCGAAGTCTGCCGCCGCGAAGCCCGCCACCGCACCGGCCCGCGCCCCGTCGCCGCCGCCGCAGCGACACGAACGGCGTCCCCCGCGCCGAGCCGACCCTCACGATCGTCGAGACGCGCATCCTCCGTGGCCCGAACTACTGGGCCCGCGAGCCGGTGATCCGCCAGGTCGTCGACCTCGGCGTGCTCGAGGAGTTCCCGAGCAACAAGATCCCGGGGTTCGTGGATGCGCTCGTGGAGATGCTCCCGACGCTCGAGGACCACGCGTGCAGCCTCGGCCGCCGCGGCGGGTTCATCACCCGGCTCCGGGAGGGCACCTGGGCGGGCCACGTCGCGGAGCACATCGCGCTCGAGTTCCAGAACCTCGCCGGGACCGACGTCCGCCACGGCAAGACCCGCGGCACCGGCGAGTACGGCCGCTACAACGTCGTCTTCGAGTACCGCGAGGAGCAGGTCGGGATCGAGGCCGGGCGGATGGCCGTCGCGCTCGTGAACCACCTCGTCGCGCCCTCGGACGAGGCGTTCGCCTTCGACCTCATGGCGGAGCTCGAGAAGCTCATCCTGCTCGCGGAGCGGCTCGCCTTCGGCCCGAGCACGCAGGCGCTCCTCGACGAGGCCGCCGGCCGCGACATCCCGTTCATCCGGCTCGACCGGTTCAGCCTCGTCCAGCTCGGCCAGGGCGTCCACCAGCAGCGCATCCGCGCGACGATGACCAGCCGCACGTCGGGCATCGCGGTCGACATCGCGAGCGACAAGAAGCTGACCAACCGGCTGCTCGACTCCGCCGGCCTCCCGGTGCCGCGGAGCGAGGTCGTCGAGACCGAGGACGACGCGGTCGCCGCCGCCCGACGGCTCGGCTATCCGTGCGTCATCAAGCCGCTCGACGGCAACCACGGCCGCGGCGTCGCGCTCAACCTCCGGAGCGAGGAGGACGTCCGCGCCGCGTGGCCGGAGTCGCTCCGCCAGAGCCGGAGCAAGGACGTCATCGTCGAGTCGTTCATCACCGGCAACGACTACCGCTGCCTGATCATCGGCGGCAAGCTCGCGGCGGTCGCGGAGCGCGTCCCGGCCCACGTCGTCGGCGACGGCGAGCGGTCGATCCGCCAGCTCGTGGACGCCACCAACGCCGACCCGCGCCGCGGCATCGGCCACGAGAAGGTCCTGACCAAGATCCGGCTCGACGGTGCCGCCGAGGAGCTGCTCCGCGACCAGGGCTTCGGCGTCGACGACGTCCCGCCCGAGGGTGCGTTCGTCAAGCTCGCGCTGACCGGCAACATGTCGACCGGCGGCACGAGCATCGACCGGACGATGGAGGCCCACCCGGACAACATCGAGATCGCCGAGACGGCGGCCCGCGTCGTCGGGCTCGACATCGCCGGCATCGACTTCATCTGCCCCGACATCGCCACGCCCGTCCGCGAGACCGGCGGCGGGATCGTCGAGGTCAACGCGGCGCCCGGCTTCCGGATGCACACCCACCCCACCGAGGGCGAGCCGCAGTACGTCGCCCGCCCGGTCGTCGACCTCCTGTTCCCGCCCGGCACGCCGGCCCGCATCCCGATCCTCGCCGTCACCGGCACCAACGGCAAGACGACGACGGTCCGGATGATCGCCCACATCCTCAAGCTGATGGGCCGCCGGGTCGGCATGACCTCGACCGACGGCATCGTCGTCGACGGCCGGCTCATGAAGCGCGGCGACATGTCGGGCCCGAAGTCGGCGCAGATGGTGCTCCAGAACCCGACCGTCGACACGGCGGTGTTCGAGGTCGCGCGTGGCGGCATCCTGCGCGAGGGCCTGGGCTACGACCGCAACGACGTCGCGGTCGTGACCAACGTGGCCGGCGATCACCTCGGTCTCGGCGGCATCGACACCCTCGGCCAGCTGGCCAACGTGAAGGGCGTCATCGTCGAGGCGGTCCCGCGCTCGGGCTCGGCCGTGCTCAACGCGGACGACAACCACGTCTACCGGATGGGCCGCCACTGCGCGGGCCGGGTCGTCCTGTTCTCGATGGCGAAGCAGAAGGGCGAGGACGGCTTCGACCGCGTCGACGGCCACACGTCACGCGGCAACGCGGCGTTCTGCCTCGAGGACACGCCCCAGGGCGAGCTCATGGTGCTCAAGCACGGGCCGCGCAAGATGCCGGTCCTGTACACGCACCTCATGCCCGGCACGTTCGGCGGGCGGGCGCGGATGAACGTCGCCAACGCGCTGGCCGCGGCCGCCGCGGCGTGGGCGTCGGGCGCCCACCTCCACGACATCCGCCAGGGCCTGCGGACGTTCACGACCTCGTTCTTCCAGGCGCCGGGCCGCCTCAACCTCGTCGAGGTCGCGGGCACCCGGGTCGTCATCGACTACTGCCACAACGTCGACGGCATGCGCCAGCTGTCGGACTTCGTCAACCGGATGATGGTCGATCCCCAGACGCGGTCCACACGGCAAGACCGCGCCGCAGCAGCGCGCCGGCCGGGCGATCGGCGTCATCGGCATCCCCGGCGACCGTCGCGACCAGGACCAGCGCGAGTACGGCGCCCTCGCCGGCAGCGCGTTCGACGAGATCATCATCCGCGAGGACAAGAACCTCCGCGGGCGCAGCCCCGGCGAGACCGCGGCGAACGTGGTGGAGGGCATCCGCGTCGCTCGTGCGGAGGGCAAGGCACGGACGATCAAGGTCGACAAGGTGCTCGACGAGCCGTCCGCGGTGAAGGCCGCGCTCCGGCGCGCGCAGCCGGGCGACCTCGTCGTCGTGTGCGCGGACGATGCGGTGGGCGTCTACCGCGAGGCGATGGCGCTCGCGGCGCGGAACCAGGGTGGCGGCAGCGCGTTCGCCGACCCGGGCGAGCTCGAGGCGCCCGAGGGCTGACCGCTCGCCGGGCGCGATCAGGCGGCCGTGTCGACAACCTCGATCGCGAGGACCGCCTCGACCGCCTCGGCCCGATGCAGGCGGAGGCAGTCGTCCGTCGCGAACAGGCGGACCGCGCGCTGGTCCGACCGGGACAGCCGCGACGCGACCTCGCGCGTCGGGACGACCTCCGGCCGGTCGACGTGCCAGGTCCGCCCCTCGGTCACCAGCGTCGCCTCGCCGGCGGCAAGGACGTTGCGCAGCCACTGCGTGCCCGGGCCGTAGGGCAGGACGATCAGGAAGGTGTCGCCATCGGGCATGACGCCGACCGGCGTCTCGTAGGGGCGGCCGGTGCGGCGCCGTCCCACGTGGCGGATGATCGACGCGTAGGCGCCGGGCCGACCGGCCCGTCCAGCTGGCGCGGGTTCATGAACGAGCGGCTGAGCGCGACGATCGGGCGCAGGACGAGCGGCGACTTGGTCCGCATCCCGAGCACGAACACGATGCCGACGACGGCGAGCGCGATCGCCGCGCCGGCGAGGATGGTCAACAGGGCGGGGATCATGGCGTGAACGAGCCTCCGAGGATTACACTGTAAGCCGACGCCGGATAGCGTAGGATTACGCCGTAAGCCTGTCAAGTCGGGAGGGGCCGATGCCGACTGCACCGCGAAGGACGCCGCCGCCGAAGCGCCGGGCGCCGCTCACCCGCGAGCGGATCATCGACGCGGCCGTCGAGCTGGCCGACCAGGAGGGCATCGGCGCCGTCACGATGCGCCGGCTCGGGCAGCGCCTAGGCGTCGAGGCGATGTCGCTGTACAAGCACGTCGCGGACAAGGACGCCGTGCTGGCCGCCATCGCCGACCGCGTCGCCGGGGAATTCGTAATGCCGTCGTCGCAGGCCGAGTGGCGGACGGCCCTCCGGGCGAGCTCGATGACGGCCCACGAGGTCCTCCGGCGCCACCCGTGGGCCGGCCCGCTCATGGAATCGATGCTGGATCCCGGCCCGCGCGTCTCGCCTACCTCGATGCCGTCGTCGGCGTGCTCCGCGGCGCCGGGTTCTCGCTGCCGGACGTCGCCCACGCCTTCGGGGCGCTCGATAGTCATCTCTACGGGTTCACGATGCAGGTCGCCAGCTGGCCGTTCG
Organism: uncultured Chloroflexia bacterium; assembly: GCA_963763075.1. GTDB lineage: Bacteria > Chloroflexota > Limnocylindria > Limnocylindrales > CSP1-4 > CAIXZV01. The sequence goes on from CAVXNF010000010.1 coordinate 125,984, forward strand.
ACGTCGACGACTACCCCGACGTGGCCGCGGACGCGGCTGCCGCGCTCGATCCCGAGCGCTATCCGAACCTGCTGGCGATGGCGACGATGATCACGACCGGTCCCGGCGGCGTGCCGCTCGACTTCACGTTCGGGCTCGACCTGCTGCTCGACGGGCTCGAGCGGCGCCTGCGCGCCGCGGAGGCGGCGCCCAGGACGGCTGATCAGGCGCGCCGCTGGTCGGCCAGGCGTGGCGACAGCTCGGCCATGCCCTCGGTCGTGACGTCGACCTGGCGGGCGCCGAGGCGCTGGAGCAGCGCGAACACCGCGTCCCGCTGCTCGTGGCAGAACAGGATCACGACCCGCGGCGCGTCGGCGCGCCCGTCCGACGACGACGCCGCGCCCGACCCGACGAGCTCCGCCTCGAGGGCCTCGGCCTCGCCGTCGTAGACCTTCACGGTCGAGGGGTCCATGCCGCCCTCGGCGACGCCCTCGAGGATCGTGTCCACGATGTTCTCCCGGGCGCGGCCGCGGAGGTAGCCGAGCGTCTCCTTGATCGCGACCCGTTGCGCGCGCTCGGCGGCGATCCGCCCGATGCCCTTGAGCGTGTCGTCGGGGCGGTCGCCGGCCGTGCCGATGATCGCGGTGATCGGCGCCGCCCGGCCCGCCGCGCCACCCGCGATGCCCGCCGCCACGTCGAGGATCGCGGTCGTGCCGGCCTCGTTGTGCGCGAAGTCGACGATCACCGTGCGCCGGCCCAGCCGGAACAGGTTCATCCGCCCCGGCGAGAGGTCCGCGGACGGCCGGAAGGCCCGCAACCCGTCCGCGACCTGCTCCCGCGTCGCGCCGAGGCCGCGCGCCCCGCCCGCCGCGGCGAGCGCGTTCGCGACGTTGTGCCGGGCGAGCCCGCCGAGCGCGATCGGCAGGTCCGCGACGTCGACCAGCTCGTGCTCGTCGTCGCCGTCCCACTCGAGCAGCCGGCCGCGGCTCAGGACGTAGCAGCGGCCGCCGTCCCGGCGGTGGCGGGCGATGACCGCCGAGCGGTCCGGGTCCATCGAGAAGTAGGCGACGCGACTCCGGACGCGGCGCGCGACCGCGGCGACGTAGGGGTCATCGGCGTTGAGCACGGTCCAGCCGTCGGGCTTCGTCACCCGGCAGACCGTCGACTTGACCTCCGCGAGCTCCGGGAGGGTGTGGATCCCCTGGAGGTCGAGGTGGTCCGACGACACGTTGGTGAACACGCTCGCCTCGTTCGACTCGTAGCCCATGCCCTTGAGCACGAGCCCGCCGCGGGCGGTCTCGAGGACGGCGACGTCGACGTCCGACCGCCGGAGGATCGCGGCTGCGCCGCCGGGCCCGGTCCAGTCGCCCGGCGTCGACCATCCGCTCGTCGACGAGGATCCCGTCCGAGGTCGTCGTCCCGACGTGGTGCCCCGCCAGCAGCAGGATGTGCGTGATGAGGCGGGTCACGGTCGACTTGCCGTTGGTCCCCGTGATGGACACGATCGGCATCGACCGCTCGGCGTCGCGGATCCACGACGGCGGCGTGGCACGGGCGGCGGCGATCCGCTCGGTCCACGTGTCGAGGACCCGCTGCTGGGTCCCGGTGAGGCGCACGCGGCGCCCGGGATGGACGGACCGCGAGGCGAGGTCGAACGACGCGTCCGCGATGAGCCGCGACCGCTCCGCGCCGGACCACGGCCAGGTGACGAGCCAGCGGCCGGCGTCCGAGGCGCGATGGACGATCACCGGTCCGCTCGATTCGTCGTGCTCCGCGCGCAGGCGGCGCGTCCAGGCGACGAGGTCCGTGACGTCGTCGGGCCAGTCACGCGCGGGAACGGGCCGGCCGAGGTGGACGAGCGCGCCGCCGGTCGGTGTCCGCGAGCCCTGCCACGCCCGCCCGCGGCCCACGGCGACCTCGACCTTGACCACCGGCACGAGCCGGTAGACGTTGGGGCCCTCGAACAGGCGGATCTCGACGAGTCGCACGGTCCGGCGAGGATACGCGAGCCGATCGGGGACGCGACGGACGTTCCGGGCGGTGTCGACCCGTCGTCCGGTAGATTGCCGGCCATGACCACCACGACCGAACCCGCCGTGGCCGCCGCCGAGCTGGACACGATCCGGGCCGCCGTCGACGGTGCGCGGCCGGCCTACCTCGCCGATCTCGAGCGGCTCGTCAACCTCGACTGCGGCTCGTACACGAAGGACGGCGTCGACGAGGTCGGCCGCTGGGTCCGGGCGCGGCTCGAGTCGCTGGGTGCCAGCGTGACCGTCCACCCGAACGACCTCGGGCTCGGCGACACGGTCATCGGCGAGCTCGCGGGCAACGACCCGACCGGCCCGACGCTGCTCGCGATCGGGCACATGGACACCGTGTTCGATCCCGGGACCGCCGCCGACCGCCCGTTCGCCATCGACGAGCGGGGGATCGCGACCGGCCCCGGCGTCACGGACATGAAGAGCGGCCTCCTGGCCGGGCTGTACGCGCTCGCCGCGCTGCGCGAGACCGTCGGCCTGCCGCTCGCCCGGCTCATCTTCGTCGCCAACCCCGACGAGGAGATCGGCTCGCCCGCGTCCACCGCCCACATCCGGCGCGTCGCCGCCGACGCCGACGCGTGCCTCGTCCTCGAGTGCGCCCGGATGAACGGCGACATCGTCAGCTCGCGGAAGGGGAACGCGGGCATCCGGGTGACCGTCCACGGGCGCGCCTCGCACGCCGGCATCGAGCCCGAGAAGGGCCGCAACTCGATCCTCGAGGCGGCCCGCATGGTGACCGCGCTCCAGGCGCTCAACGGCACCTGGCCGGGCGTGACCGTCAACGTCGGCACGATCGAGGGCGGCACGCGGCCGAACGTCGTGCCCGCCGAGTGCTCGCTGGAGATCGACCTGCGGAGCACGAGCCGCGAGGCGCTCGAGGTTGCCGAGGCCGCGGTCCGCGAGATCGCCCGACCCGCGATCTACGACGACATCACGACCGAGGTGGAGCTCACCGGCCGCCACTGGCCGATGGAGAAGCTCGAGCGGTCGGGCCGGCTCGTGGGCCACGCGGTGGCCCTGGCGGCCGCGCTCGGGTTCGAGCTCCACGACGCCGCGACGGGCGGCGCCTCGGACGCGAACACGACGGCCGGCATGGGCGTGCCCACGATCGACGGCCTCGGGCCGATCGGCGGCTACGACCACTCGCCCGACGAGTACCTCGAGACGGCCTCGATCGTGCCCCGCACGGCGCTCCTGGCCGGGCTCATCGCCGCCATCGGCCGCGACCCGGAGGTCCGATCGTGGCGCCTGGAGCGCGAGGCGAACGCGGCGGGGTCCGAGGACCTGGCGTGAGCCGCCGCCGCGTGTCGAGCGGCGGCCCGTGGGAGGCGAGCGCGGGCTATGCGCGGGCGATCGCGGTGGGGGACGGCTGCTGGGTGTCCGGCACGACCGACGCGGGCCCGGACGGGGTGTCGCTCCACCCGGGTGACGCCGCTGCCCAGGCGCGGGCCGCGTTCGCGATCGTCGAGGGCGCGCTGGGCGAGGCCGGGTTCACGCTGGACGAGGTCGTGCGGACGCGGATGTACATCGTCGACCCCGCGGACGCGGATGCCGTCGCGGGCGTCCACGGCGAGATCTTCACGCACGTCCGTCCGGCCGCGACGCTCGTCGTCGTCGCGGGCCTGATCACCCCGAGCCTGCTGGTCGAGGTCGAGGCGGAGGCCCGCAAGGGCTGACGGACGCGCCGATGCGCCGATCCGCTCGGTCGCCGGCGTCGTCAGCCGACGCCGGCGACCCGCAGCAGCGCGACCAGCACGACGCCGGCGAGCAGGCCGAGGAACAGGTTCCGGCGCCACCACACGATCGCCATGCACACGAGCACGCCCAGGATCTCGGGCCCGATGACGATCTGCGGCACGCCCGCGTCGTTGGTGTGGACGAGCGTCTGGGAGGCGGCGATCGACGCGAGGACCGCAGGCCCGACGAGGCGCAGGTAGAGCAGCGCGCGCGGCGGGAGCCGCTCGATCCCCGGCGCGAGCATCGGCAGCGCCCGGGACGGGTACGTCACGGCGCCCATCAGGACCGCGAGCAGCACGAGGTCGGTGCTCACGGCCGATCCTCCGTGCGGGTGTCGTCGTCGGAGTCCTCGAGGGCGCGTTCGACGTCGAACGTCCCGAACGGCATCGGCGGCTTCGGGGCCACGTCGCCGAGGTGGGCGTCCGCCTCGGCCTCGTCGATCGCCTCGTCGAGGTTCACGTGCCCCAGCGGGACGCCGGACATCGGGTGGAGCTCGTCCGCGTGGTCGTGCGCCACGGCGCCTGCCGCCGCGTCGCGTGCCGGGAGCGGCACCGCCATCCCGACGAGCGGCCCGACGAGCCCACCGACGACGATCCCGACCGACGGCCCGAGCAGGAGCGAGGCCACGACCCCGATCGCCGCCCCGGCGCCCGCGGCCACGACCTCGCGCCGCCCGGTCATCAGGCCGACCGCGAGCCCGGCCATCGCGGCCGGGAACACGATGTCGAGGCCGAGGACCGCCGGGTCGGGGATCGCGCCGCCCAGCTGGTAGCCGGCGATCGTCGCGAGGTTCCACGGGATGAACACCCCGAGCACCGCCCCGATCCAGTAGCCCGGGATGTCGACCCGGCCGACCCGGTGGAAGTGGGTCGCCGCGAGCGCGAACGCCTCGTCGGTGAGGACGTGGGCCATCGCCGCCCGCTGGAGGATCGGGACGTGGCGGAGGCGCGGGGCGAGCGACGCGCTGTACAGCAGGTGGCGGGCGTTGAGGAAGAACGTGAGGACGATGATCGGCAGCCACGGCAGCCCGGCCGCGACGTAGCCCACGGCGGCGAACTGGGACGCGCCGGCGAAGGCGATGACGCTCATCGCGCTCGCCTCGAGCAGCGAGTAGCCCGCGTCACGAGCCGCCAGCCCGAAGACGAGGGCGAAGCCGATCGCGGAGGCCGCGATGCCCGCGGAATCGAGGAGGAGCCGCCTGCGGGCGGCCCGCAGGTCGGTGCTCACCCGGGTTACCGGAGGAACGTCTTCGCGCAGGTCCCGTCGCAGACGACGTAGACGGCGTGGAGCTCTGCCGCGTAGCCGGCGGCGTGGAGCAGGCCCGGGCAGCCGGCGGTGGGGCACTTCCAGACCCACCAGCGGTCCTTTGCGTCGAGCGGGGTGGACTCGGCCGCCAGCGTGTCGGCGAGGCCCTCGCGAGCGGCGACGAGGGCCGCGACGCGCGCCGCGCGCTCCGCCTCGGTCTCGCTCGTGTACGGGTAGTTCTGGCCGACGTTCGAGGTCACGCGCCCCTCCGCGATGCAGACGAGTGCCGGCAGCAGATCGGTGTGAGCGCAGCCTGCCACCGGCCCGCCGAGGATAGCATCGCACCATCCCCGTTCCGGGCGAACTCCCGGGGGTTCAACGGACGGCGGCCAGCCCCATCGAACGCGGGTCCGCGATCGCCGCCAGGGTCCCGCCCGCGGCAGGCCCGCCGTCGACGAGCTCGATCGCGTGCTCGTGGCCGAGGCTGCCGTCGTACGCCCGCCGCCCGACCTCGTGGCCGAGCGCCGCCAGCTCCGCCCCGACGCCCGGTGCGAGCTCCCCGTCCGCCAGCACGGCGACGGGCGGCGCGAACCAGCCCGCGGGCTCCACGACGACGCGCGGCGCGGCCACGGCCGTCCGGATGTCCGCCCCGCCGTCCACCAGCGCCGAGACGAGCTGGGCGTGGATCTGCGGCTGGATGTCGCCGCCCATCGACCCGGCGACGACCCACGGCCGGCGTTCGCCGGCCCGGAACAGCATCCCGGGGAGCAGCGTGTGCGCGGTCCGCTTGCGCGGCTCGAGGACGTTCGGGTGCGCGGGGTCGAGGCTGAACGACGCGCCGCGGTCCTGGAAGTGGACGCCGGTCGCGGCATCGAGGACGCCGGAGCCGAACCCGGCCGCGTTCGACTGGATGAGGCTCACCGCGTTGCCCTCGGCGTCGACGACCCCGAGGTAGATCGTGCCGCCCACGAGCGTCCGGCAGCGGGGCGGCGCCGGGTCGGCCCGCCCCGGCTCGAGCCGCGCGGCGAGGCGCGGTGATGCGGTCGTCGTCGAGCAGGGCATCGACGGGGACGTCACGCGCCTCGGGATCGGTGAGCGTCGCGTCACGCTCGGCAAAGGCCAGCTTGGCCGCCTCGAGCTGGAGGTGGATCCACTCGGCGTCGGACCAGCCGTGGGCGCCGAACGCGGCCGTTCGCTGCCGGCTCGAACCGCTCCAGGATCCGCAGCAGCTGGAGCGCGACGATCCCGCTGCTGTTGGGCGGGTGGGTCGTCACGCGGACGCCGCGGTAGGTCGTGGCGATGGGCTCGCCGATCGTCGAGCGGTGGTCGCGGAGGTCGGATGCCGTGAACGGCGCGCCGGCGTCCGCGAGCCCGGCCGCGACCCGCTCGCCCGAGCTCGCCGTCGTAGAACGCGTCGAACCCTTCGTCGGCGAGCGTGCGCAGGGTCGCGGCCAGCGCGGGGAGGCGGACGAGCTCGCCCGGACGCCACGGCCGGCCAGTCGGGCGCCACGTCTCGACCAGCCCCCGGCCCCACGGCTCGGATCCGCAGGCGGCGACGATCGACTCGACCGCCGAGATCAGCCCGTCCCAGGCCGGGAACCCCGCCTCGGCCTGCTCGATCGCCGGGGCGAGGATGGCGTCGCGGGACAGGCGCCCCCACCGGGCGTGCGCGTCGCCCCACGACCGGACGGCGCCGGGTGTCGTGATCGACAGCGGCCCGCGGAGCGGGATCCGGTCGAGGCCGCGGTCGCGCAGGGCGGCGGCATCGGCGGCCGCGGGCGACCGCCCCGAGCCGTTGATCGCGAGCTGCTCGCCGGCCGCCTCGTCCCACACCAGCCAGAACGCGTCCCCGCCGAGCCCGCAGCCGTTGGGCTGGACGACGCCCAGCACCGCGTTCGTCGCGATCGCCGCGTCGACCGCCGAGCCACCGGCCGCCAGGACGCCGAGGCCGGCCTGCGTCGCGAGGTGATGGGGCGCGACGACGGCGCCCCGCGCGCCGCGGACGAGCCGGGCGGGGACGAGCGGGACGGCCGACGCGTCGGTCATGGGTCGCGTGCCTCAGCCGGGTGCGGAGGCGGCGCGCGGGACCGGCGCCACCATCGGAGCCGGGCGCCTCGCCGAGGCGGTGCTCGTAGCGCCGCAGCTGGCTGAGCGGCAGGAGCGCGATCACCAGCATCACGAACGAGACGATGAAGATCCCGTCGAGGCCCGCGTTCTGCGCGGCGATCCCGCCGAGGATCGAGCCGATGATCTGCCCGAGGCCGAGGAACACCGAGTACAGGCCCATGATCGCGCCCCGGTCATTGGGGTAGGCCTCGGTCATGTCGGCGAGCAGCCCGATCGCGGCCGGCGTCGCGCCCGCGAGCACGAACAGCCCGGCCGCCCCGACCACCAGCAGCGCGAGCAGCAGGACGACCATGTCCGCGCCGTAGTGGTTGATGGCCATGCCCGCGGCGAGGGTCACGGCCCCGCCGATGATCCCGTACAGGATGATCGTCGTCCGCCGCATGTCCCGGAACCGGCCGCCCCAGTAGAACAGGCCGACGAAGAACAGCAGCCCGCCGATGGCGAGGGCGACGGACATCTGCCACGGCTCGAAGCCGCCCATGAGCTGCTGGTCGGCGAACTCGGCGCTCGGCTCGCGGACGAGCTGGAACAGCGTCTGGCTCGTGAACAGCCCGAGCGTCGCGTTGATGGCGATCCAGGTCGGCGCGAGCAGCCAGACGTGGCTGCCACGGAGGATCCGGCCGTACCGCCGGAGGCCCTCCTCGGGGTCGTGCGAGCGGGCGGCGGGCTCGGGCTCCGCGTGCTCGGGAACGCCGTAGCGGTAGATGAGGAACGAGACGAGGTAGACGATCGCGTTGGCGAGGAACGCGACCGGGCCCAGCGCCTGGAACAGCAGGCCGCCGACGACGAAGCCGGCCATCAGCCCGGCGAGGGTCGCGGCCTCGAACCGGGCGACCGCCTTGCCGCGCAGCAGCTCGTCCGCGGCGGTGGCGAAGGCGATGAACCCGAGGATCGACGGCACGGACGCGGCCGTCGACGCGCCCTCGAGGAGCCGGGTGAACGCGATCACCGGGAGGCTCACCGTGAACGCCGTGATGATCACCGCGACGCCGCCGAACGCGGGGCCGACGAGCATCACCCGTCGGTGCCCCAGCCGGTCGGAGAGGACGCCGAAGATCGGCGATCCGATGAGCTCGGCGGCGTAGAACAGCGCCCCCATGACGCCGACCGCGAGGGGCGACGACCGGCTCCCCGCCGTAGGCCGGGAAGTCGGCGAAGTAGTAGACGAGCATCGAGCCCGTGATCCCGGTCGCCAGGCGGAGCGTGAACGTGCCGAAGATGACGGCGAGGATGGGACGGGCCATGGGCCCAAGCGTAGCCGGTCATCGCGCTCGCCCGCCGCCACGGTGCCTTCCCGTGACGCGATCGCGTCCCTACAATGCCGGGCCAAGGGTCCGCACGCGCCGCCTCCGTCAGGCGTCGAGCTCCGGCATCGAGCCGCCGGCCGTCCGGGTCCCGATGGAGGAGCCTCGACCGTGTCCCGTGTCGCGATCGTCACCGACTCCGCCAGCGACCTGCCGCCCGAGGTCGCAGAGCGCTCAGGGATCACCGTCGTCCCGCTCGTCGTCAGCTTCGGGCCGGAGAGCTTCCGGCCCGGCGTCAACCTCACCACGGACGAGTTCTGGCAGCGGATGACCGCGCCCGACGCGCCGTTCCCGACCACCGCCGCCGCCGCCCCGGGCGACTTCATCAACGCGTTCCAGGCGGCCTTCGACTCGGGCGCCGACTCGATCGTGTGCATCTGCGTCTCGGGCGACCTGTCCGGGACGCTCAAGTCGGCCCAGGTGGCCCGCGACCAGCTGCCGGATCGCGAGATCCACGTCATCGACACGCGCTCGGCGTCGATGGGCCAGGGGATGCTCGCGCAGATCGCGTCCGAGCTCGCCGCCGAGGGCGTCTCGGGCGCGGAGATCGCCCGCGTCCTCGAGCATCGCAAGGAGGACCTGCGGATCTTCCTCGCCCTCGACACGCTCGAGTACCTCAAGCGCGGCGGCCGGATCAGCGGCGCCCGCGCCGCGATCGGCACGATGCTCAACGTCAAGCCGATCATCGCCGTCGAGAACGGCATCGTGGAGAACGCGGAGCGCGTCCGGTCGCGACCCAAGGCGCGCGAGCGGACGCTCGAGCTGCTCACCCAGGCGCCGCTCGAGCGCGCCTCGATCCTGCACACGACCAACGCCGACATCGAGGAGTTCCTGGCGTCGTTCATGACGCTCTCGAAGCTGGATCCGTCGCGCGTCCAGCTGATGGTCGTCGGGCCGTCCGTCGGGCCCCACCTCGGCCCCGGCTGCGTCGGCGGCGTGGTGCTGCTCAAGCACTAGACAGCGTTCCGCGGCGGACGGGGTACGGGGCGGAGGGGAGCAGCGAACCCGACGGGAACGCCCGGGTGACGGTTAGGTTGCGACAGGGTGACGACCGGGCCATGGTCGATCCCGCGTTCCGCCTATACTCGATACCCAGAGGCATCGCCTCGCGCCCCTCGGCATGCCACGCCAGGGGGTGCGTCGCGCACCCGTGGGGTCGTCCGGAAGACGACCCGTCGAGCGAGGACGGCGTCCACCGTCCCGTCACCAGAGGTTCTTCCGTTCATGACGACGGAACACGTAGCGACCGAGATCAACGCGTGGAAGGTCGCGCAGCAGCAGTTCGATCTCGCCGCTGACATGCTCAACCTGGATCCCGGCCTCCGTCGGGTCCTCCGGGAGCCGCGTCGCGAGCTCACCGTGCACTTCCCGGTCCTGATGGACGACGGCAGCGTCCAGGTCTTCACCGGCTATCGCGTCCAGCACAACCTGGGGCGCGGTCCGGCCAAGGGCGGCATCCGCTTCCACCAGGACGTCAGCCTGGACGAGGTCAAGGCCCTCGCCATGTGGATGACCTGGAAGTGCGCGGTGGTCGGCATCCCGTACGGCGGCGGCAAGGGCGGCGTGATCGTCGACCCCAAGAAGCTGTCGCTGAAGGAGCTGGAGCACCTCAGCCGCCGGTTCTTCACCGAGATCGAGGTCCTCATCGGGCCCGAGCGCGACATCCCCGCGCCGGACGTCAACACCAACGCCCAGGTGATGTCCTGGTTCATGGACACCTACTCGATGCACGTCGGGTACACGGTCCCGGGCGTCGTGACGGGCAAGCCGATCAGCCTGGGCGGCTCCGAGGGCCGCAACGAGGCGACGGCGCGCGGCTGCGTCTTCACGATCGTCGAGGCGGCGAAGCACCTCGGGATGAGCCTGCAGGGCGCCACCGTCGCGGTGCAGGGCTTCGGCAACGCGGGCTCGATCGCGGCCCAGCTCATCGGCGACGAGGGCGCGACGGTCGTCGCGGTGTCCGACTCGGTGGCCGGCATCCGCAACATGCACGGCCTCGACATCAACCGGGTCATCGGCTGGAAGAAGGAGCACGGCACGGTCCGCGGCTTCCCGGGCGCCGAGGACATCACGAACGCCGAGGTCCTCGAGACCGAGTGCGACATCCTCATCCCGGCCGCCCTCGAGAACCAGATCACGGCCCGCAACGCCGCGAACATCAAGGCGAAGATCGTGGCCGAGGCTGCGAACGGCCCGACCACCCCCGAGGCCGACGACATCCTCTACGCCCGGGGCGTGTTCCTCATCCCGGACATCCTGTGCAACGCGGGTGGCGTGACCGTCTCCTACTTCGAGTGGGTCCAGGACCTCAACCGCGACCACTGGACCGAGACCGAGGTCAACGACAAGCTCAAGACGATCATGGTCAAGGCCTTCAACGAGGTGCTCGACGAGTCGCACCACCACGAGGTCAACATGCGGACCGGCGCCTACCTGAACGCCGTCCAGCGGGTCGCCGACGCCACCGCGATGCGGGGCCTCTACCCGTAGGCCCAGGCCGTCGAACCGAGACCTGAGACAAACGGCCCGGCAGCAGCCGGGCCGTTTCGATTCGCCGGCGGGTGGCGGCGCCGCCCTGACGGCTGTCGCGTCGGGCCCCTGTTACCATCCGCGCCATGCTTGACCACGAGGAGAAGTTCCTCTTCAAGGAGGAGATCCTCCACCTCGCCAACGCCCTCAACGACCCGGGCAGCCTGGACAACGTCGAGGACCTGCTGACCGACGTCATCACGAGCCCGCGCTTCGACTCCGAGGTGTTCACCCTCGAGCGCAGCCTGCAGGTGATGCTCGGCGCGCGGGCGGGCACGACGCTCGTCGGCCTCCTCACCGTCGCCCCCGAGGTGTTCGACGAGGTCGCCGAGGTGCGCATCCCGGCCGAGGTGCACGAGCGCCTGGTCGCCTGGCGCGCCCGGTTCGGCCTCGCGATCGACAACGCGCTCAACTTCCTCAACAACCCGGACGGGATCCAGGGCCACAACTTCGCGACCCAGGTCGCGCATGTCGAGGAGCGGCGCGTCCTCCAGGGCCGCCTCACGATGGTCCGCTACAACAACGAGCCGCAGTTCTTCGTCGCGGACGCGGCCGTGTTCATGGGGCTCGTCACCGACATCCTCGAGCGCCTCGGCCCGTACCTCGAGCCCGACGGCGTCGACGAGGAGTCCCTGACCCGGCTCCGCGAGGCCGTCCAGCTCGTCGAGCGCAAGACCGCCTCGCGCGGCTGACGCGGCCCCGCGCCCGTGCGCCAGCTGTACCTCGCCGCGACCGGCCAGAACCGCGGCAAGACGACGACCGCGCTCGGGCTCGTCGACGGGTTCCGGCGCCGCGGGCTGCACACGGGGTTCATCAAGCCGGTCGGCCAGCGGACCGTCATCGACGACGGCCAGCCCGCGGACGAGGACGCCGTCCTCATGCGCTCGATCTTCGACCTGCCCGAGTCGTACTCCGTGATGAGCCCGGTGCACATCCCGCGCGGGTTCACCAAGGCGTACATCGCGGGCCAGGTCGTCGAGGACCTCGGCGGCCGGATCATCGACGCGCACCGCCAGTTCGCAGATCACGACGTGCTGCTCATCGAGGGCACGGGGCACGCCGGCGTGGGCGCCGTGATCGGGCTGTCGAACGCCGTCGTGGCGCAGATGCTCGGCGCGCCGGCGGTGATCGTGTCCGAGGGCGGCGTCGGGCGGCCGATCGACGAGATCGTCCTCAACGCGTCGCACTTCGCCGCGCACGGCGTCCGGGTGGCGGGCGCGATCGTCAACAAGGTCCGGATCGACGAGCAGCCGGGGATCACGGAGACCCTCCGGCGCGGCCTCGAGCGGCACGGGATCCCGTTGCTGGGCGTGCTGCCGTACCGGCCGATCCTGTCGAACCCGACGCTGGGGATGATCCTCGAGGGCGTGCGCGGCCGCGTGATCTCGACCGGCCCCGACCTCGACCGGGTCATCGAGAGCATCGCGATCGGGGCGATGGAGCCGCACCACATGCTCGAGCGGGTGGGTCCCGGCACCCTGGTCATCGTCCCGGGCGACCGCGAGGACGTGATCCTCACGCTCACCACGGCGCACCTCACCGGGCCGTCGCGCTCGCACGACGTCGAGGCGCTCATCGACGGGACGCCGGGCGCCATCCAGGCGGGACCCGGCCAGCGAGCGGTCGGCATGGTCCTCACCGGCGGCTACGAGCCCCGGCCCGAGGTGCTCGACGCGATCCGGCAGGCGGGGCTGTTCGCGGCCTTCGCGCCGGACGACACGTACGCGGTCGCGTCCGAGATCCACGACCTCCTGGTCAAGACGCACGCGTCCGACGCCGGCAAGATCGAGCTCATCAAGGAGCTGGTCTGGGACGGGCTGCAGCTCAACCCGATCCTCGAGGCGGCGTCCGACGCGGTCTTCGCCTAGCGGCCGCCACGTGCGGTCGTCGCCCGGCGGCCCTCGAGTGCCCGTCCGCCCGCGCCGTCACCTCCGGCACACTGATCCCGTGACGACGACCCGCGACTCCGCCTCCGGGATGCGGGGTGCGCTGACCCGGTCGGCCATCGTCTACATGCTCCTGTTCTGCGCCGTGGGCTGCTGGTCCGCGTACGCGTCGGTGCTGTTCGCGGACCTGGGCGTCGGGCTGGCGGTCATCGGCCTGCTGGCGTCCGTGCCGGCGGCCGTCTCGATCGTCGGCGCACCGACCTGGGGCCTGGTGGCCGACCGCCTGGGCGACGTCCGGCCGCCGCTCCTCGTGGCGGGGCTGTGGGCCGCGTCCGCCGCGGCGCTGCTCGTGCTCCAGCCGCCGATGCCGTGGATCGCGCTCGTCGTGGCGATCCTCGCGGCCGGATCCTCCGGCCTGACGCCGCTCGTCGATGCCCGGACCGTGGAGCGGCTCGGGCGGGCCCGGGACCGGTTCGGCGAGGCGCGCGCGTTCGGGTCGCTCGGGTTCATCCTCGCGACGCTCGCCGTCGGCGTGCTCGTCCAGGCGACCAGCACGCTGGCGATGCTCGCCGTGTACGTCCCGTCGCTCGCGCTGACCGGCATCGTGGGGGCGGCCGTCCTGGGCCGAGGGACGCGGACGGCGCGTGCCTCCGGGGTCGGCCCGATCCGGGCGCTCGGGCTCCTGCGCGATCCGGGGATGGGCCTGTTCTTCGCCGGCTCGGTGGTGGTCTGGGTCGCCGCGACCGGGATCCTGGCGTTCTTCAGCCTGCGCCTCATCGAGCTCGGTGGCGACGCCCGCCTCGTCGGCATCGGATGGGCGGCCAACGCGGTGCTGGAGATCCCGACGATGCTTGCCTACCGGCGGCTCGCGGGCCGGCTCCGCGTCCAGTGGCTGCTCGTCGTGGGCGCGGCGATCTTCGTCGTCCGGGGCGGCCCTGTTCGCGGTCAGCGGGAGCGCCATCGGCCTCGTGTTCGGGGCGGCCCTCGGCGGCATCGGCTTCGCCCTGTTCCTCGTGGGGACGACGACGTTCGTCGCGCACCGGGCGCCCGTCGCGCTGCGGGCGACGGCCCAGGCCCTGTTCACGAGCACGGCGTTCGCCATCGGCAACATCGTCGGCGGGATCCTCGCCGGTCTGGTCGCCGCGACGTGGGGCCTCGCGGCCGTGTTCCCGGCCGCCACCGTGACCTCCGCCATCGGCGCCGTGATGATCTGGCTCGCGGTGATCCGGCGCGGGGCGCCCGATGTCGCGGCGGACGCGCCGGCGCCGGGTGACGCGGCGGCGACGGGTCGCTAGGCGGGGCCGGGACCCTCGCGGCACCACGCGCTCGTTGTCGATCAGCCGCACCCCGTCGATCCGCACGGCGAGCGACAGCAGCGCGTCGCCGGGGACGTGCTCCAGCTCGGCGAGCGTGTCCGCGTCCGCCACCGAGACGTAGTCGGTCGTCGGCGCCGGGCTCCGTCGCGAGCACGTCGCGCATCGTCCGCCGGACCACCTCCGCGTCGGTCTCGCCCGCGCGGATCGCGTCCGCCCCGGCGAGGAGCGCCCGCCGCAGGACCGGGGCCGCGGCACGGCCCTCGGGCGTCAGCCGCGCGTTGCGCGAGGACATCGCCAGGCCATCGGGCTCGCGGACGGTCGCGCACGGGACGACGGTCGTCGGCAGGGCGAGGTCGAGCGCCATCCGCCGGATGACCCGCACCTGCTGGTAGTCCTTGAGCCCGAAGTACGCGCGCTCCGCGCCGACCAGCGCGAACAGGATCGCGACGACCGTCGCGACACCGTCGAAGTGGCCCGGCCGGGCGGCGCCCTCGAGCGGCCCGGCGATCGCGCCGACGGACACCGACGTGTCGAAGCCGGGCGGGTAGACCTCGTCCACGGTCGGCGCGAACACGATGTCCACGCCCGCCGCCTCGGCCCGCTCGAGGTCACGCGTCTCGTTGCGCGGGTAGCGCTCGAAGTCCGACGCCTCCCCGAACTGCTTGGGGTTGACGAAGATCGACATCACGACCGTCGCGCTCTCGGACCGGGCACGCTCGACGAGCGAGACGTGGCCGGCGTGGAGCCAGCCCATCGTCGGCACGAGGCCGACGGGCCGCGGGGCGTCGGCGAGCGCCGCGCGGAGATCGGCTCGGGTGCGGACGACGCGCAAGGAAGCGCTAGAGGTCGCGGTCGAGCGGGATGCCGGCGAGCGGCATGCCCGCGGCCCGGTCATCGGCGGCGCGGCCGAGGACCTCGTCCAGGACGGCCTCGTCCATGCGCACGGTCTCGGCCTCGCCCGGGAACGTGCCGGCCTCGACGTCGGCCCGGTACTGGCTCACCGCGCCGAGGATCGTGCCCCGCAGGTCCGCGTACTTGCGCGCGTGCTTCGGCGTCCAGTCGCCGTAGCCCAGCGTGTCGTTGATGACCTGGATCTGCCCGGAGCACCCGGCGCCCGCCCCGATCCCGATCGTCGGGATCCGCAGCCGCTCGGTGATCGCCGCGGCGAGCTGCTCCGGGACGAGCTCCAGCACGACCGCGAACGCCCCGGCCTCCTGGACCGCGAGGGCGTCGGCGAGGAGCTGGCGCGCCTGCTCGCGGTTCTTGCCCTGGACGCGGACCTTGCCCAGCGTGTTGATCGCCTGCGGCGTGAGCCCGATGTGGCCCATGACGGGGATCCCGGCCCGGACGAGCGCCTCGATCGTCTTCGCGCTCCGGACGCCACCCTCGAGCTTGACCGCCTGGACGCCGGCCTCGCGCATGAACCGCCCGGCGTTGACGAGCGCGGTGTCCGCGTTGGGGTAGCTGAGGAACGGCATGTCCGCCACGATCAGCGCCCGCTTCGTGCCCCGCACCACGGCCTTCGTGTGGTGGAGCATCTCGTCCATCGTCACGCGGACGGTGGTGTCGTAGCCCAGCAGGACCTGCGCCAGCGAGTCGCCCACGAGGATGAGCGGGATGCCGGCCTCGTCGACGATCTGGGCGGTGGGGTAGTCGTAGGCGGTGATCGTCGCGATCCGGACGCCGTCGGCGTGGAGCTTCGCGATGTCGAGCACCGACAGGCGGCGGACGGTCTCGGTCTGGGCGCTCATTGGGGCCTCCGTGGGTCTACGAGCCAGTGTGCGCCGGGGTGGTTCGTTCGTCCACCAGCGCGGCGACCCGGTCCAGCAGGCGGTCCGCGACCTCGCGCTTCGAGAGCAGCGGGAGCTCGTCGCGCGACCCGTCCGCGCCGAGGATGACGACCCGGTTGGTGTCGGTGCCGAACCCCGAGCCGGGCTCGCTGACGTCGTTCGCGACGAGCAGGTCCGCGCCCTTGCGGCGCAGCTTGTCCGGCGCCCGCTCGAGCGAGCCGGTCTCCGCGGCGAACCCGACGATGACCGGCCGCGGGTCGAGGTCGCGGGCCCGGGCGCCGACCTCGGCGAGGATGTCCTCGGTCGGCTCGAGCTGGAGGGTGAGGCCGTCTCCCCGGGTGAGCTTCGTCGCCGCGGTGGTCGACGGGCGGAAGTCGGCGACCGCGGCGGCCATGACGAGCACGTCGGCGCCGCCGTCGAGGACCGCGGCGAGCACCGCGTCGCGCATCTCGGCGGTCCGCTCGGCGCGGACGACGGTGGCGGCCTCGGGGAGCGGCGTCTCGACCCGGCCCGCGACGATCGTCACGCGCGCGCCGCGCGCGAGCGCCGCCTCCGCGATCGCGACGCCCATCCGGCCGGTGCTCCGGTTGCCGATGAACCGCACGGGATCGATCGGCTCCGCCGTGCCGCCGGCGCTGACGACGACATGGCGTCCCTCGAGGTCGTGCTCGCGGTGCGGAGCGACGAGCGGCGGCCGCGCGGCGGTGTCGGGCTGGCGGACGGGCCCCGCGCCGATCGCCTCGACCACGGCATCGACGATCCGCTCGCAGCGCCGCGAGGCGGCCCACGCCCTCCTGGCCCGAGGCGAGGCTCCCGGACTCCGGCGGGACCATGCGGTAGCCGAAGTCGCGCTGGAGCCGCTCGACGTTGTCGCGCGTCGCGCGGTGCGTCCACATGTCGCCGTCCATCGCCGGCGCGAACACGACCGGCGCGGCGGTCGCGAGGCAGGTCGCGGTGACCGCGTCGTTCGCGATGCCGTTCGCCATCGCGCCGAGCCAGCGGGCCGTCGCGGGGGCCACGACGATCGCGTCGGCGGTGTCGGCGACCACGATGTGCCCGATCCGCTGGTCGGGGAGCAGGCCCAGCACGTCCGTCTCGACGGCGTGCCGCGAGAGGGCCCCGAACGTGAGCGGGCCGACGAACGTCGCGGCGGACGGGGTGAGCATCACGACGACATCGGCGCCCTCCGCCCGCAGCAGCCGCACGAGCTCGACCGCCTTGTACGCGGCGATCGAGCCGCACACCCCGAGGCCGATGAGCCGGCCCTCGAGCCGTCCGGTCACGGTCGCGTCCCGGCGCCCTCGCCGTCGGCGAGCGTGCCGTCCACGCGGCTCGAGGTCGAACAGGCCGATCGCCTCGTCGTCGGGGAACGGCTCGACGTCCGCGAACGCCCCACCGGCGTCCGCGTCCGGGTCCGCCTCGCGGTACGGGTCGCCGCCCGCGACCTCGGCGTGGAGGATCGCGAGGCCCTTGAGGGTGAGGTCGGGGTCGATGAGGTCGATGCCGGCGACGTCCTGCGCCCACGGCGCCGCGGCGACGCCGCCGGTGAGGATCACGTGGACGCGGTCCGGGGCGACGCCACCGGCCTCGGCCAGCTCGGCCCTCGCCCGCGCGACGAGGCCCGCGACGAGCGCCTGGTACCCGATCACCGTCCCGGCCTGGATCGCGCCGACCGTGTCGCGGGCGATCACCCGGTCCGGGGCGCGCAGCTCGACCCGCGGCAGCTTCGCCGTGCGCGCGGCCAGCGCGTCGAGCCCGAGCTCGAGCCCGGGGGCGATCGCCCCGCCCACGAACGCGCCGTCCGCGCCGACGCAGTCGAGGGTCGTGGCGGTGCCGCAGTCGACGACGACCGCCGGCGCGCCGTGGAGCCGCGCGGCGGCGAGCGCGTTGACGATGCGGTCCGCGCCCCACGAGGTCCGGGCGGTCCACGCGGATCGCGATCGGCACCGTGCCCGACGACGCGAGCAGGACGGGGATGTCCAGCCGCGCCGCGACCTCGGTCAGCGTCGCGGTCGCCGCGGGCACGACCGAGGCGACGGCCATCGCCGAGACGCCGTGGAGCGCGTGGTCGTCGAGGGCGAGCAGGTCGCGCAGCAGCACCTCGAGCTCGTCGGCGGTGCTCGCGCGGGTCGTGGCCGCCCGCCGGACGGACTCGAGCGCCCCGCCCTCGACGATGCCGAGGGTGAGGTTCGTGTTCCCGATGTCGACCGCGAGCAGCATGCGCCGATCATACGTGGGCGGCATGGGCGCCCCGGTGACCTGCTAGCCTCGCCGCGATGCGTGACGCGCGGCACGTCGTGATCGTGGGCGGCGGCCCGTCGGGCACCCTGACCGCGATCCAGCTGCTCCGGCGCGGCGGCCCGGGGCTGGCCGTGACCGTCGTCGAGCCGCGCGCGGACCTCGGACGGGGCGTCGCGTTCGGGACGCCCGACCCGTGGCACCGGCTCAACGTGCCGGCCGTGACGATGAGCGGCTTCATCGACGACCCGGACCACTTCTGGCGCTGGGCCGGCGTGCCGAAGGACCGGTTCCCGGACCGGGCGACGTACGGGCGCTACCTCGGCACGCTGCTCGACGAGGCGCGCGCCGGGTCGCCCGTGGCGTTCGAGCACGTCCGCTCGCGCGTCACCGCGATCGACGCCGCGGGCCCGGCCGGCGCCCCGATCGGCGTCACCCTCGCGGGCGGCGGGTCGCTCGCCGCCGACGCGGTCGTCATCGCGACCGGCAACGAGCTGCCCGGCGATCCCGCCGTTCCTGCGCGACGTCGCGGCCAGCGGCGACCCGCGGTTCGTGCGCGACCCCTGGGCGCCGTCGGCGCTCGAGGCCGTGATGCCCGGCGAGACCGTGCTCATCGTCGGCACCGGGCACACGGCGATGGACCTCGCCGCGTCGGTGATCCGTGGCCGGGGCGCGGGGCGGGTGGTGGCGGTGTCGCGGCACGGGGAGCTGCCGCGGTCCCACGAGGATCCCTGGCGGCCACGCCCGTCGACGCCCCTGTTCACCGCCGCGGAGCTCGCCGCGTGGCCCGACCCGATCGCGGAGGCACGTTCGCGCATCCGCGCCAACCCGGACGGCTGGCGCCAGGGCCTGGACTCGCTGCGGCCGATCCACCGCGACCTGTGGCTCGCCCTCGACGAGCCCACCCGCCGCCGGTTCGTCACCGAGGTCCGGCGCGAGTGGGAGATCCACCGGTCGCGGATCTCGGCCGGTGTCGCCCGCGACATCGCCGCGTGGGTGGACGCAGGGACGCTCGAGATCCGGGCCGCGGGAGTCCGGTCCGTCGAGCAGGCGCCCACCGGGCTGCGGGTCGAGACCGAGGCCGGCAGCTGGACGGCGGGCCACGTCCTGCTGGCGACCGGTCCCGACGAGTCGCCATCGGCGAACCCGCTCCTCGCGTCGCTCGTCGCTGCCGGGGTCGGGCGGCCGGGGAGCATGGACCTGGGCATCGACGTGGATGTCGCCACGTGCCGGCTGCTCGACGCGGACGGGGGCTCGCCCAGGCCGGTGTACGCGCTCGGGCCGCTCATCCGGGGTGCGGTCTGGGAGACGATCGCCGTGCCCGAGATCCGCGCCGAGGCCGTCTCGATCGCGACCGACATCCTCGCCCCGGCCTGACCCGCGCCGCGTGCGACTTCGCCTGTCGGGCACGCCCGCCGGTCGGCTAGGATCAGCGGGTCGGGCCGTCCCCGGGAAGGCGGCGCGGCGAGCCGCTCCACCAACCCCTCGAGCCGTGAGGTTGGAGCCCACGTGGCGAGCGATCCGCCCGCGAAGTTCTTCGTCAACCAGGGCCTCGTGACGAGCCGGACTGACGTCCAGCACCTCCTGCGCCCGATCCTCAAGCAGACCGTCTCGTACCGGTTCTACCGGCTGCGAGAGCTTGTCGCGCACGGGTCGGGCTGGGTGGAGCGCATCGTCGCCGAGGAGCCCGAGGTCTCGACGTACTTCACGCCGATCGCGATCACCATCAACGTGGACTCGTTCGAGCACCTCGAGTTCGAGACGCGCCCGGACCAGCTCCTCGTCTACACCCTCGTGCAGGGCGACGAGCGCGTGGTCATCGAGTTCGTGCCCGCGGCGGCCGACGACGAGACGTCGCCCATGACCCCGCGCCAGCTCGAGTTCGACACCAGCGGGTTCGTCCAGATGGAGCTCCTCGGCCTGGAGGGGACCGAGGAGTAGGGGAGGGCCGAGCGGGCGGCTACCGGCCCCGCTCGCCCCGGATATACGGGACGCCGAGCGCTGCGGGCGCCCCGATCCGCCTGCGCATCGCGTTGCGTGACCCGAGCACGAGCGCGAGGAGCACGAGCGCGTACGGGAGCATCTCGAGGAAGAACGTGTTGGCGTGGTACTCGAAGAACGGGTTGGCCAGGCCGATGATCGTGGGCGGCAGCTGCATGGCGAGCGTCAGCTGGACCACCGCCCCGAACAGGTAGGCGCCGGCCGCGGCCCGGAACGGCGACCACTGGGCGAAGATCACGAGCCCCACCGCGATCCAGCCCCGGCCGTTCACCGTGAGCGCCCCGAACCAGCCCGGCTGGACCGCGAGCGTGATCGCCGCGCCCGCGAGGCCCGCCAGCAGCCCGCCGATGAACACGTAGCGATAGCGCGTCACGAACACGTTGACGCCGAGCGCGTCGGCGGCCGCGGGCTCCTCGCCGACCGCGCGCAGGTTGAGGCCGGGCCGGGTGTGGTTGATCCAGTACCAGGTCGCGGGCACGAGCAGGTACCCGAGGTAGACGAGGGCGCTCTGCTCCGTGAACGCGACGGGGCCCAGCACCGGGATGTCGGCGAGCACCGGGATCGAGAACCGGGGGACCAGCGCGATCGAGCCCGCGCTGCTGAGCCCCTCGCCGAGGACCCGGGCCAGTCCCGTGCCGAGGAATGTCAGGGCCAGCCCTGAGACGACCTGGTCGGCCCGGAACGTGATCGTGATCACGGCGTGGAGCAGGCTCAGCAGCCCGCCCGCGAGCATCGCCGCCGCCACGCCGAGCCACGGGTTGCCCGTCGAGACCGCCGTCGCGTACCCCACGACCGCGCCGATCAGCATCATCCCCTCGACGCCGAGGTTGAGGACACCGGACCGCTCAGCGAGGATCTCGCCCACCGCCGCGAACAGGAGGATCGTCCCGACCGAGATCCCGGCGGCGAGGATGAGCTGGAGGTCCACCGTCAGGCCTCGCCCGTGGCCGGATGATGGTGGTGGGTCGGGCGCTGGGACACGATGCCGACGCGGTAGCGGAGGAACACCTCGCTCGCGATCAGGCAGAACAGGATGATCCCCTGGATCATCGCGGGCACCCCGGACGGCTGGATCTCGCGGCCGGCGAGGATCAGCGCCCCGAACAGGATCGCCACCGGGACGACCCGCAGCGGATGGAACTTGGCGAGGTACGCGACGATGATCGCCGTGTACCCGTAGCCGGGCGAGAAGTTGTCCTGGAGCCGGTGGACGACACCCGCCACCTCGGTCATGCCGGCGATCCCCGCGAGCCCGCCCGACACGGCGAACACGAGCAGGATGTTGCGGGCGACCCGGACCCCCGCGTAGCGCGCGGCACGCGGGTTGTCGCCGATGAGCCGGATCTCGTAGCCCCACTGGGTCCGCTCGACGATGAACTGGACGACGAACGCGGCCGCCACGGCGACCAGGAAGCCCGCGTGGACGGTCAGGCCGCGCAAGGCAGGGACCGAATCGGCGAGGTCCGACAGGCGCGGCAGCCACGCCTCCGCGGGGAACGGTGGCGACATCTGGAACCCGCCCTCGGTCCAGGGCCCGAACACCCAGTACTGGATCCAGGCGAAGGCGATGCTGTTGAGCATCAGCGTGGCGATGATCTCGTTGACGCCGAACCTGGCGCGGAGGACACCCGGGATGAGGCCCCACAGCGCGCCGCCGAGGAAGCCCGCGACGAGCATCGTGGGAAGCACGACGAACGCAGGCGTGCCGGCGGGCAGGAGCGGCACCAGCACGACGGCGCTCGCCGCCCAGGCGCCGAGCAGGAGCTGCCCCTCGGCGCCGATGTTCCACAGCCGCATCCGGAACGCGAGCGCGCACGCGAGGCCGGTCAGGATCAGCGGCGTCGCCTTGACCAGCGTGTCCGAGATGGCGCCCGCGCTGCCCAGCGAGGTCCCGACGATATGGACGTAGACCTTGATCGGGTCCGAGCCGACGATCGCGAGGATGAGCGCCGAGATCACGAGCGCGACGACCAGCGCGCCCACCGTCAGCGCGGGCGACAGCCAGCGCGGCGCATCGAGGCGGGGCTCCAGGCGGAGGGTCCAGGGCAGGCCCCGGCGACGGATCGGGGTCATGACGACACGCCCGCCGCGGAATCGGCTGCCTGGTGGTCCGCGTGCGTGCCGCCGGTCATGAGCAGGCCGATCCTCGCGACGTCGGCGTCCCGCGAATCCTCGATCGACACGACGCGGCCCTCGAACAGGACCGCGACCCGGTCGGCGAGCGCGAGCACCTCGTCGAGGTCCTCGGAGATGAGCAGGATCGCCGCGCCGGCCGCGCGTCGCTCCAGCAGCAGCCGGTGGGCCGCCTCGACCGCTCCGACGTCGAGGCCGCGGGTCGGCTGGACCGCGATCATCAGCCGCGGCTCGGATTCGATCTCGCGCGCAAGAATCAGGCGCTGGATGTTGCCGCCGGAGAGCAGCCGGGCCTGCGTGTCGATCGACGGGGCGCTGATCTCGTAGCTCTCCTTGAGCTCCGATGCCGAGGCGCGCGCCGCCCCCATGTCGATCGTCCAGCCGGTGCCGATCGGCTTGTGCCGGTAGCGCTTCATGATCAGGTTGTCGACGAGCGACAGGTTGGGTGCGGTGCCCACGCCGGTGCGGTCCTCGGGGACGTGCGCCACGCCCTGCTGGATCACCTTGCGGACGGGCCGGTTGGCAATGTCCTCGCCGCCGACGAGGATCCGCCCGCGGCAGTGGCGGAGCCCGCTGATCACCTCGGCGAGCTCGCTCTGTCCGTTGCCGGCCACGGCCGCGATGCCCACGATCTCGCCCGACCGGACCTCGAGCGTGACGCCGCGCAGCGCGGGCACGCCGCGGTCGCCGTCGGCCTCGACGCCGTCGAGGGACAGGATGACCTCGCCCGGTGGCAGCCAGGTGCGCTCCAGGCTCTCGAGGACCTCGCGCCCGACCATGAGCTGGGCGAGCTGCGACTTGGTGACTCCCGCCGCCGGGAGGCCCGCGGCGGTGACCCGTCCGCGCCGCATGACGGTGATCCGGTCGGCGATCGACAGCACCTCGCCCAGCTTGTGGCTGATGAGCACGATCGACCGGCCGGCGGCCGTCATCGACCGCAGCGTCCGGAACAGGTCGTCGACCTCCTGCGGCGCGAGGACCGCCGTGGGCTCGTCCATGATCAGGATTCGGGCGCCGCGGTAGAGGACCTTGAGGATCTCCACCCGCTGGCGCTCGCCGACGGAGAGCTGCCAGACCTTCGCGTTCGGGTGGACGCGGAGCCCGTTCGCCTCGGCGAGCGCGGCGACCTCGGCCTCCTTGCGCTTGAGGTCGAGTCGGAAGCGCGGCCGGTCGAGGCCGATCAGGACGTTCTCCGTGACCGTCATCGACTCCACGAGCGCGAAGTGCTGGTGGACCATGCCCAGCCCCGCCGCGATCGCGTCGCGCGGCGAGCCGAACTCGACCGGTTCGCCGTCGATGAGGATCTCGCCCTCGTCGGGCCGGTACAGCCCGTCGAGGATGTTCATCAGCGTGCTCTTGCCGGCGCCGTTCTCGCCGAGCAGGGCGTGAACCTCGCCGCGGGCAAGGCTGAAGTCGACGCCGTCGTTGGCAACGACGCCGGGAAACCGCTTGGAGATGCCGTGCAGCTCGACGGCCGGTGCCGGGGTGGCACCGGCCGTCGCGGGATCGCGCATCATCGGGGCCGGACGGCTGCCGGGCGGCGCTGACGCACCGGGTCCGTCACCGCCCGACCGACACTACTGGCCCAGGGCGGGCAGCTCGGCCGTGATGCCCTCGTTCCACCAGTACATGCACGTCTTGCACTCGCTGCCGGGTGCGCCGGGCGGGAACTGGTCGAGGTCCGATTGCTCGAGCTTCTGGCCGGCCGGCAGGAGCTCCTTGCCGGTGTTGTCGACGATCGGCCCGTTGAACACGGTGTCGAAGCGTGCCGTGCTGCTCGACAGCATGGCGGCCAGGGTGTCCTTGACCTTCTGGAGGTCCGCAGCCGGCAGGTCCGCGACGCCCGCGCGCGGCGTCTCACCGTCCATGAACCCGAGCAGGCCCATCGCCTTGGAGTCGGCGTCGAAGTACTCGTAGCCGGCGGTGTAGGTCTTGGCCTTCACCGCCTCGGCGATGCGCGCGTACTCCGGGCCCCAGATCCAGTACGGCGCGGTGAGGCACGCGTCCACCTTGCACGAGGCGACGTGGTCGTAGGTGATGCCCCACTTGCCCTTCTCTTCGGCGACGTCGGCGTTCGCCCCGGTATCGGCGCCGGTGAGCACGACCTGGGCGCCCGCATCGAACAGGGCGGTCGCGCCGGCCTTCTCCTTGATCGGGTCGTGCCACGTGTTGATGAACACGACGTCCATCGTGCACTCGGGGCAGGTCACCTTCACGCCACGCATGATCGCGTTGCCCAGCCGGAGCTCCTCCGGGATCGGGAACGTCGCCATGTAGCCGATCTTGGGGTTGCCGTCGGCCTTCGCGCGCGACCCGGCGATCATGCCGGCGAGGTACTTGAAGTCCTCCATCGCGCCGAAGAAGTTGCCGAAGTTCTTGCCGTTGCTCTTGTAGCCGGTCAGGTGGAGGAACGTCGTGTCCGGGAACTCGCCGGCGACGACCTCCATCGGGTCCATGTACCCGAATGACGTGCCGACGATGAAGTTGAAGCCCTTGCGCGCAAGCGACCGGAACGTCTGCTCGGAGTCCGCGCCCTCGGGCACGTTCTCGATGTACGCAACGTGGGCGTTCTCGACGTTCTCGCAGACGTAGAGGAGGCCCTCGTAGTGCGCCTGGCTCCAGCCGCCGTCGTCATGGGGCCCGATCAGGACCATCGCGACGTTGAACTTGCCCTCCTCGACCTCCGGGATCTGGGTCCCCGCGGCCGCCCCCGCGGTACAGCCCGTGTCACCGCTCGCAGCGGCGTCCGATGCCGCCGGGCTCGCCGTCGACGACGAACAGCCGCTGAGCACCGCGACCCCGGCGACCAGCGCCAGGATCCGCGTCCTTGCACCCACCATCGACAGACCTCCTCCTCGTGGCACGCACGCCGGCGGACACAGCAGCTCCAGCGATCCGCCCCGCCGCCGACGGTGGCAAGGCGCCATCATAGGTCCGACAGGGTTCCCCGGAAGACCGTCCGGGTCGCCGTCGGGATGCCGCCGGGTTGCCCTCTGCGGCCGGTGGCCGCGGCCGCCCGCCGGGGGGCCCGCCTCGCGCCCGCCGCTCCGCCGCGTCCGGGCTACCATCAGCCGCGATGTTCCACAGGACCGTGCTCGACGATGGGCCGCGCGTGATCTCCGCGCGCCTGCCCGGCTCGCGGTCCGTGTCGATCGCCGCGTACGTGCTCGCCGGCTCCCGGCTCGAGCAGCCCGCCGAGGCGGGCGTCGCCCACTTCATGGAGCACCTCACCTTCAAGGGAACGGCGGGCTACCCGACGAGCCGCGCGATCAGCGAGGCGGTCGAGGGCGTCGGCGGCTCCGCCAACGCGGCGACGGACCGCGAGTCCACCGTCTACTGGGTCCGGGTCCCGCGCCGCGAGGCGACGACCGCGATGGGCGTCCTCGGCGAGCTCATCGTCCGGCCACGGCTCGAGGACGAGGACATCGACCAGGAGCGGACGGTGATCGTCGAGGAGATCCGCTCCTATCTCGACGACCCGGCCGAGTACGCGCAGATGCTCATCCAGCAGGCGCTGTTCGGCGACGGGGCGCTGGGCCGCGAGATCTGCGGCGACGAGGCGGGCATCCGCGGGCTGCCGACCCAGACGATCCGCGACTTCTGGCACACGATGTACCGCCCGTCGAACACGGTCGTGGCGGTCGCCGGCGACCTGTCGCACGACGAGGCGGTGGGGCTTGCGACGGCGGCGTTCGGCACCGGCGACGGCGTGATGCCCCGGTTCGATCCCGCGCCCGACCTGCCGGCGGGGCCGCGCGTCCTCACCGGGCGCCGCGACACGACCCAGGCGCAGCTCGCGATCGCCGTGCCGGCGCTCCACCGCGACCACCCCGACGCGTGGAACCTCGCCGTGCTCAACGCGGTGCTGGGCGACGGGATGTCGAGCCGCCTGTTCCTCGGCGTGCGCGAGGAGAAGGGCCTGGCCTACGACGTGTCGTCGGGGATCGTGGAGTACGCCGATGCGGGCGCGCTCGAGGTGTCGGCCGGCGTCGATCCCGACGGCCCTGCCGGCGGCGATCGAGGCGATCCTCGCGGAGCTGGCCCGGCTCGTCGACGAGCCCGTCCCCGGCGACGAGCTCGCCAAGGCGAAGGCCTACCTGTCGGGTGGCCTCGAGCTGCGGATGGACGACACGCGCCACCTCGCGTCGTGGATCGGCGGGCAGGAGGCGCTCCACGACCGGGTGTTCACGCTCGATGAGGCGCTCGGGTCGGTCGAGGCGGTCAAGCCCGACGACGTCCGCCGCCTGGCGGCCCAGCTGTTCCGCGACGACGCGCTGCGGATGGCCGTCGTCGCCCCCGGCAAGCACCTGCGCGGCCTGGACCGCCACCTCCGGCTGCCGCGATGACCGACGCCGGCCGCGGGCTGTTCGACGAGACGCCGCCGGCCGGCGACGAGCCGCCGGCGGCGCAGACGTCCGGCGCCGACGAGCAGCACCCGGCTGACGAGATCGCAACGCCCCGCCGCCGGGCGACCGATCACCCGTCGGCGGCGTCGCCATCGGCCGGCGCGCCCGTCAGTCCCGCGCGCGTCGCACCGGCGGAGGTCCATCCCCGGTCGCGGGTCGCGGCGATCCCGGACGACGCCGCGCTCGTCGACGCGCCGCACGCGACCGCGCCGCCACGCCCGGACGACGAGGGCCGGCCGGTCGCGCTCCGGCTCGCCGGCCTCCACGTGCGGATGGGCTCGCTCGCGCTCGCGCGCGCCGAGCTCGAGTCGCTCGCGGGCCGCGGCATGCTCGACGAGCCGGCGCTGCTCGATCTCGCCGAGGTGCGCTGGCGCACGGGCGACCTCGCCGGCGCGGGCGAGGCGGCGAACGCGCTGCTCGCCCGCGACCGCGAGCGACCCGCTCGCGCTCGTCATCGCGGCCGAATCCGTGTCGGCGCTCGGACGGCCGGGCGAGGCGCGCCGGCTTGCCGCCCGCGCCCTCGAGGGCATCGACGGCCCGCTCGACCCGCTGTTCGCGGGCATCCCCCGGAGCATGGTGTGGCCCGCCGATGCGGTCGAGGACCCGGCACCGGTCGGCGGCGACGCCGGCGAGCCACTGGCGCGCCCCCCGGTTGCCGCCGGCGTCGGCGACGCCGCGGACGCATGCCGGGACCCGGCCTCGACCGGCGCCGCCGAGGCATTCGCCGGCGGGCGGGCCGCGCTCGGTGCGGGCGACACCGCCCAGGCCGCGGTCCGGCTGGGCGTCGCCCTGCGGCTCGAGCCCGGCTACGCCCGCGACGTCCTCGCCGCGGTCGGGGGCCAGAAGGTCGATCCGGCGCTCGCGCTCGTCGCCGGCGACGCGCTCCGGTTGCTCGGCCGCGAGTCGGAGGCGCTCGCCGCGTTCGACCTCGCCCGGGGCCACGTCCACTCGCCCAGGGAGCCGCACGTCCGCGACGCCGAGGCGGCCGGCGACCCGCACGACGACGCGGCCGACGCCCCCGCCTGATCGCGCGACCGCGCGTCACGCGTTACCCTGTTTTCCCGCGCCGCGGCCTCGGGTCGTCCCGCCCGGCGGGCCCGGCGAGCGCGGATCCCACCGGCCATACCCGACCATCCCGCGACCCGCGTGCGGCGTCGCCCGACACGAAAGAGGCACCGACAGCCGATGGCAGACGTCCAGCGCACCCTCCTCCTCGTCAAGCCCGACGGCGTCCAGCGCCTGCTCGTCGGCCGCGTGCTCACCCGGTTCGAGGAGCGCGGGCTCAAGCTCGTCGGCCTCAAGCTCGTGCTGACCGACCGCGCGCTCGCCGAGGAGCACTACGCCGTCCATCGCGAGAAGCCGTTCTTCGCCGGGCTCGTCGACTTCATCACCTCCGGCCCGCTCGTCGCCGCGGCGCTCGAGGGCCCCAACGCGATCGCGATCGTCCGGGCCATGAACGGCGCCACCCGGCCGCACGAGGCCGAGCCGGGCTCGATCCGCGGCGACTTCGCCGTCGAGACCGCGCAGAACCTCGTCCACGCGTCGGACAGCCCGGAGAACGCCGCGGCGGAGCTCGCCCTCTGGTTCCGCCCCGAGGAGCTGCTCGGCTACGAGCGCGAGATCGACCGCTGGGTGCTGGCGCCCGAGGAGTAGACCTCGCCGGTCGCCACACGCACGGGACGCCGCGTTCAGTCGGACGCGGCGTTCGTCGTGATCGGGGCCGGCTCGCTCGACGCGCCGCTGATGTCGAGGACGCCCCAGGCCGTCAGCGCGGCGAGGATCGCGATGCGTCAGGACGCACGCGGCGGTCAGCTCGGTCGCGTCGCGCCGGACCGCCCGCATGAGGCGGCGGCCGGTGCTCGTCGCGCCGCGTGAGGCCATCCGCCGCGACCGTCGGGCGGCCCGCCGCGCGGGGTTCGCGTGGGCGTCGCGGCTCACGACCGCAGGTGCGCCCTCGCTGACGGCCACTGCCCTCCGCCTCGACCGGCAGCGTCTCCACCCGCCGGGTGCGCATGATCCGTTCGGGTGCCGCGCGATCGACGCGGCTGGTGGGCCGGCCGGTGCCGACCGCGAGCAGCCGCAGGTAGGCCGGCAGCGTCAGGAAGCCGAGGACGATCAGGATCGTGTCCAGCGGGGCCCCGCCGCTCAGCTGCGCCAGCGTGATCCGCGCCTCGAACGCCGCCCAGCCCGGGAACCCGAAGCTCGCGACCGTGACGACGAGCAGCGCGGCGCCGAGGAGCGGCGAGCGGCGGATCCAGCCCGCGGATGTCCGGCAGGTGGCGCGACCCGAAGCGCGACTCCACGACCGCCGCCCACGTCGCGAGGCCGGTCTTCGTCGCCGCCAGCGCCACCAGCCAGATCCGCGCCGGGCCCCACGCGTCGGGCGTGAGCGCCGCGAGGCCGAGCAGGACGATCGCGCCGTCGGCGATCACGATGTAGCCGGTCATGTGCCGGATGTCGTCCTGGAGGAACGCCGCGAGGGACGCGCCGCCGAGCGTGACGATCACGACCGCGACGATGATCACCTGCTCCCCGCCGAGCGGCAGGGCGAGCGGCGCGACGAGCAGGTCGACCGCCGCGAGCCCGACGACCGCGAGCGGCAGCGGCACCCAGGCGAGCAGCAGCGGCAGGGCGATCGGCGGCGCGACGTCCGTCAGCTGCGGGATCCGCAGGTGGAACGGCAGGACGCCGATCCGCAGGCCGACGGCGAGGGCGACCGCGAGGACGATCATCCCGACCAGCGCCGTGGCGGACTCGACGCCGGTGCCGGCCGCGGCGATGCCGCCGCCGTCGGTCGTGCCACGCACCGCGATGCCGGCCGCGAGCGGCGCGACGACGATCGCGGTCATCGAGCAGCACCGTCGCGAGCATCGTCACCCGCAGCTCGCGCGCCGCGGCCGGGATGCCGCCCGGGTCGCGGAACGCGAGCAGGACGAGGAGCGCGACGAAGCCCGTCGCCCCGGCCGCCGCGGTGCCGAGCACGAGGTTCGTGGCCGACAGGGCGACGGCGCCGCCGGCGATCGAGGCGAGGACCGCCGGCATCAGCCCGCGCAGCCCGGCGAGGCCGCCCGCAAGCCAGGCGACCAGCACCACGAGCCCGCCGTCGAGCGCCCACAGCGCCATCACGAGCCGCATGTAGTCGTTCGGGATCAGCCGCCCGTCGAGGCTGCCGATGCCGGGCGGGATCTCGCCCGGTCCCGACCCGGGGCGCCGTCAGCGCGAACGAGACGGCAACCACGCCGAGCAGCGACAGGCCGCCGAGCACCGCGCCGGTCCGCCCCGCGCGCCCGCCACGCGACAGCCCGAACCCCGAGGCCGTGGCCCCGAACGCCGCGATCGCGAGCAGGAACAGGAGCTCCATCAGTGCGTCCCCGGCCAGCCGGTGCCGTAGCCGCCCTTGCCGCCGGGCCGGACGGGCGGCTCGGGGCGGGCGGGGGCGGGACGCTGCGGACGGCGCAGGTCGCGGTGCGCGCCCGGGGTCGGCGGGAGGGCGCGTCGACGCGGGCCGTACGG
Organism: uncultured Chloroflexia bacterium; assembly: GCA_963763075.1. GTDB lineage: Bacteria > Chloroflexota > Limnocylindria > Limnocylindrales > CSP1-4 > CAIXZV01. The sequence goes on from CAVXNF010000010.1 coordinate 156,227, forward strand.
GCCGTACATGCCCGGCCACGGGCGGGGATGGGCGTCGTCGCCGTGGCGCCAGCCGCCGATGTCGCGGGTGGTCGGGCGCAGCTCGAGGTCGCCCTGCACGAGCAGCGCCCGGGCGACGACCGCGGCGACGGCGGCGCCGGCGAACGCGGTCAGCACCGCCAGGGCGAGCTCGACCGGCCCGTCCGTGCCCACGGCCATGACGTTGCGCAGCAGCCCGGCCGCGGCCAGGAGGAGCAGCAGCCCGAGGCCCAGCCGCAGCACGTCCCGCCCCACGAGCACCGGCGCCGCCGCGAGCGCGACGAGCGCGAGGGCGGCCCCCAGCGCGGCGCGCGGCACCGGGCGATCCCGCCGCGAGCGCGGCCGCGGCACCGATGGCCGGGCCGCTGCCGCTCGCCGCGGCCAGCGCGGTGGCGATGGATCCCGCCGCGAGCCAGCCGATGGCGAACGCGACGATGGCGACGGCGGCGGCGCCCGGCCAGCCGACGCGCCAGCCGGACGTGGGCGGCGTCGCGCCCCGGAGGGCGACCCACACGAGGTACCCGGCAAGCGCGGAGCCGGCGAGGCGGGCGGCGAGGGCGACGAGGCCCGGCAGCGGGTCCGTGACGTAGGCCGATCCGACCAGCGCGACGATCATCCCCAGCGCGGCGAAGCGCGGCTCGCGGGCGCTGGTCGCGATCACGGCGGCGGCCGTGACGACGACCGCGAGGAGGATGATGGCGGGCGTCACCGTGCGATCCGGGGGCCCGGCGTCAGGACGTGGCCGGCTGCAGGTCGGGGTAGGTCGGGGTCTCGAGGACGCCGAACGTCGAGATCGGCCAGTAGCGCAGGAACGCGCGGCCGATCACGTTGTCGATCGGGATCGTGCCGAACACCCGCGAGTCCGCGGAGCGCTGGCGGTGGTCGCCCATGACGAACAGCTCGCCGGCGGGGACGACCCAGCTGTTCTGGTCGGCGCCCGCCTCGGTCGGCTCGGGGACCCCCTCGTCGTTCGTGTAGGTGTAGGGCTCGTCGAGCGCGGTGCCGTTGACGTAGACGATCCCGTCGTCGCGGACCTCGACCGTGTCGCCCGCGACGCCGATGACGCGCTTGATGAACGGCGTGTCGTCGTTGGTCCAGGTCTCGGGCGGGTTGAACACGACGACGTCGCCGCGGTCGTAGGCATCGAAGCGCGGCGTCAGCTTGTCGACCAGCACGTACTGGCCCGGCTCCAGGGTCCGCTCCATCGACTGCTGCTGCACCTGGTACGGCTGCGCGATGAAGGTCTGGATGACGAAGAAGATGACGAGGGTGAGGACGAGCGTCTCGACGACCTCGAAGACGCACCCCATGCTCGAACGGCGATCCACGAGCGGGGAGTATAGGGTGACCACGGCTCCCGGCCCGGCAGCGCCCGCCGCGACGGGCCCCGGATCGCGGCACTGCATACCCGGGGACGGCCGATGCATCGGATGCGACGGGCGGTGCAATCCGTTTGACCCGTGCGCTGGCGCACGCATACACTCGTCGCCGCCAGCGAGCGGGTTCCCCTGCGTTCCGAACCCCCGCCAGCGATGCCCGAAACGCCGTCATCCGGAGCCGCGCGGTCACGCTGGACCGCGGCCGACGACGACGTGCCCTGCACAGGACCGTGTCCGACCCGCGTAGGAGGCTCTCAGACGCTCATGGGCAAATCCGCGCTCTACTGGATCATCCCGATCGCCGGCGTCGCCGCGATCCTGTTCGCCGCCTACCTGGCACGCGACGTCCTGGGCCGGGATACCGGCACGCAGGCGATGGTCGACGTCGCCGACACGATTCGGGAAGGCGCGGACGCCTTCGTCAAGCGCCAGTACACGACGATCGCCGTGCTGGCCGTCGTCGCGTCGGTGATCATCGGCGCCGTCATCGCGTGGGTCGAGGGTCCCGAGGTCGCGGACGTGCCGAGCCTCGCGGGCATCCCCATCGGCGTGCTCACCGGCATCGCGTTCCTCGTCGGCGCGTTCTGCTCGATGCTCTCGGGCATCATCGGCATGACGATCAGCGTGCGCTCGAACGTGCGCACCGCGTCGGCCGCCCGCCGCAGCCTCGTCGAGGCGGTCCAGGTCGCGATGCGCGGTGGGGCCGTCAGCGGCTTCCTCGTCGTCGCCCTGTCGCTGCTCGGCGTGTGGGGCATCTTCATCGCCTACCAGTTCCTGCTCGGCGGCCAGATCGCCGTCGAGGACGCCCCGTTCGTGATCGTCGGCTTCGGCTTCGGCGCCAGCTTCGTCGCCCTGTTCGCCCAGCTGGGCGGCGGCATCTACACCAAGGCCGCGGACGTCGGCTCCGACCTCGTCGGCAAGGTGGAGAAGGGCATCCCCGAGGACGACCCCCGCAACGCGGGCGTGATCGCGGACCTCGTGGGCGACAACGTCGGCGACTGCGCCGGCCGTGGCGCCGACCTGTTCGAGTCGACCGCCGCCGAGAACATCGGCGCGATGATCCTGGGCGTCGCGGTGTTCAACATCGCGACCGAGCTCGGCTGGCCGAACCCGTCGGCCTGGATCTTCTTCCCCCTCGTCGTCCGCGCCTTCGGGCTCCTGGCCACCATCGTCGCGATGTTCTTCATCCGCGGCAAGGAGACCGAGGACCCGATGAGCATCCTCAACCGCGGCTACTGGGTCACGACGATCCTGTCCGTGCTCGGGCTCGCGTTCGTCACCAACCAGATGATGCAGACGACCGGCGGCGACGCCAACGGCCTGCCGGTGTGGGTCTGGTTCTTCTTCGCCGGCGTCGTCGGCCTCGCGACGAGCGTCGCGTTCGTGTACATCACGCAGTTCTACACGGCGGGCTCCTACCGGCCGGTGCGCGAGATCGCGGAGGCGAGCCGCACCGGGCCCGCGACCAACATCATCAGCGGCACCGCCGTCGGCTTCGAGACCACCGCCGTCACCGCGATCACGATCAGCATCGCGCTGATCGCCAGCCACTGGCTCGGCTCGCAGGCGAACCTGCTCAACGCCGAGGGCGTCAACGTCGGCGGCATCTTCGGCACCGCCGTGGCGACGATGGGCATGCTCATGACCACCGCCTACATCCTGGCGATGGACACGTTCGGCCCGATCACCGACAACGCCGGCGGCATCGCCGAGTTCAGCCGCGCGGAGGCCGGCGCCCGTGAGATCACGGACCGCCTGGACGCCGTCGGCAACACGACCAAGGCCCTGACCAAGGGCTACGCGATCGCCTCGGCGTCGCTGGCCGCGTTCCTCCTGTTCTCCGCCTACATCGACAAGATCAACAAGATCATCGGCAACCAGATCAAGGCCGGCAACACCGAGGCCCAGCTGCTCAACGCGGTCAACCTCGCGGACGTCAACGTGTTCGTGGCCGCGTTCATCGGCGCGATGCTCGCGTACTACTTCAGCAGCCTCGCCATCCGCGCGGTGGGCACCACGGCCCAGTCGATCATCGTCGAGGTGCGGCGCCAGTTCCGGGAGATGCCCGGGATCATGGACTACACCCAGCGACCCGACTACGCGCGCGTCGTGGACATCACGACCCGTGCGGCGCTGCGCGAGATGGTCGCCCCCGGCCTGCTCGCGGTCGCGACGCCGATCGCCGTCGGCGTCATCCTCGGCTACCAGGCCGTGGCCGGCTTCCTGATGGTCGGCACGATCGCGGGCGTCCTGCTCGCGACCGTCCTGAACAACGGCGGCGGCGCCTGGGACAACGCGAAGAAGTACATCGAGTCGGGGAACCTCAAGGACGACGAGGGCAACGTGCTCGGCAAGGGCTCCGATGCCCACGCCGCGGCCGTCGTCGGCGACACGGTCGGCGATCCGTTCAAGGACACCGCGGGCCCGTCGCTCCACGTCCTCGTCAAGCTGATCGCGACGATCACCCTCGTCCTCGCCCCCCTGTTCATCCGCTAGGGCCGGCGCGCCTTGCGGCCGATGCGTGCGTTGCCGGCTCCGGTCCTCGCTCACGCACCCGCCGGTGCGCTCGCTCCGGTCCTCGCCGGCGCCTTCGCCTCGGCGCGCCATGCGCGACGAAGGTCGGCCACGAGGCCGGACTAGGTGATGGAACAGGCCTTTCAGGCGTTGGTGATGGGGATCGTGCAGGGGCTCACCGAGTTCCTGCCGATCTCCTCGTCCGGGCACCTGCTCCTCGTCCCGTACCTGTTCGGCTGGGACGACCCGTTCATCGAGTCGCTCGCGTTCTCGGTCGTGCTCCACGCCGGGACGCTGGCGGCGCTCCTCGTCTACTTCCGCGACGACTGGCGGCGGCTGATCCCCGCCGGTCTCGCCACGCTGCGTGACCGCTCGTTCCAGGCCGATCCCGATCGCCGGCTCGCGTGGCTGATCGCCGTGGCCACGATCCCGGCGGTGATCGCGGCCCTCCTGTTCAACGACCTCATCGAGGACGCGTTCCGCCAGGCATGGCTCGTCGCGCTGACCCTTATCGTGGGCGGCGTGATCCTGTGGCTGGCCGACCGCTACGGGCCGCGCACCCATCGGCTCGAGAGCCTGACGTTCCGCGGCGCGACCGGCATCGGCATCGCCCAGGCGCTGGCGCTGATCCCGGGCGTGTCGCGGTCCGGCATCTCGATGTCGGCCGCGCTGTTCGCGGGCCTCGACCGCGCGGACGCGGCCCGGTTCTCGTTCCTCATGGCGACGCCGATCACGGCGATGGCCGTCGCGTACGAGGGGCTCAAGCTCGTCCGTGGCGAGGTCGTCGGCGCGGAGCCGCTGACGCTCGTCGTGGGCATCGTCGCCGCCTTCGTGTCCGGGATCCTCGCGATCACCGTCCTGCTGCGCTACCTCCAGACCCGGTCGTTCACCGTGTTCGTCGTGTACCGGTTCGTGCTCGCCGCGGTCGTGCTCGTCGCCGTCCTGGTCCGGGCGTAGGCGCGGGGCCGGGCGATGGAGGTCATGAAGCAGCTCCGGCAGCGGGCGATCCGCGACCTCGTGGAGCAGCGCCCGATCCGGACCCAGCAGGAGCTCGCCGCCGCGCTCCGCGAGCGCGGCTTCCGCACGACCCAGGCGACGATCTCGCGCGACGTCGCGGAGCTCGGCCTGATCAAGGCCGGCCGGTCCGGGATGCAGGCCTACGCGATCCCGCCCCGCCTCCGCGAGGCCGACACGAGCGGCGAGGACCGGATCCGGACGCTGCTCCGCGACATGCCCGTGGAGATGCGCGACGCCGGCACGATGCTCGTGCTCAAGACGCTGCCCGGCTCCGCGCACCCGCTGGCGGCGGCGCTGGATCGTGCGCGCTGGCCGGAGGTCGTCGGCTCGATCGCGGGCGACGACACCGTGTTCGTCGCGTTCGCCGACCGGGGCTCGATGGGCCGCGTGCGCCGCCGCCTCCAGGGCCTCGCGGAGTAGCGCTGCCTCGCCACGCAGGGCCGCGCGCAGCGAGCGCCCGTCAGCGGTCGACCGGCTCCACGCGGAAGCCGGGCAGGATCGCTGCCACGTCGGCCGGGTCGATCTCGCCCTGGCCCGGTCGCTTCGCGTTGGCCGCCCCGGCGGCGCCGGCCCGCCGCAGGCCGATCACGACGTCGTCGCCGGCCGCGAGCCCCGCCAGCCAGCCGGCCGTGAACGCGTCCCCGCTGCCCACGGAGTAGGCGCCGCGCGCGTCCTCCGGCACCGGTCCGAGCCGCCACGTCCAGTCCGGCTCGGCGAGCACCGCGCCATCGACGCCGAGCGTGACGATCGCGGTCCGCGCGCCGCGTCGGACCAGGGCACGCGCGGCGCCGACCGCCCGGACGGCATCGATCTCGTCCGGGTCACCCTCGAGTCCGAGGATGGAGTCCGCCTCCTCGAGGTTGACCTTCACCAGCCACGGGGCGGCTTCGAGCGCCGCGGCGAACGGGTCGCCGCCGATGTCGACCACCGCGCGCGCCCCGGCCGCCGCCGCCTGTGCCGCGAGCCGCCGGTACGCGTCCGGCGGCGCGCCGGGCGGCAGGCTTCCCGCCAGGACGACGATCGCGCCCTCCGGGTCGTCCGCCAGCGCCTCCGCGAGCGCGACCTCGATCATCGGCCAGTCCTCGGGGCGAAGCGTGACCCCCGCCTCGTACAGCTCGGTCAGGGTGCCCGCCTCCTCGTCGAGGATCGACAGGCAGGTGCGGGTCTCCGACTCGACCGTGACCGCGTGGAGCGGGATCCCGGCCGCGGCGACGGCGTCGTCGTACCACGCGCCGGCATGGCCACCCAGCACCGCGACGAGCGACCCGGGCAGCCCCAGGTGGCGCGCGGCGCGGACCGTGTTCGCCGCCTTGCCGCCGGGCACCATGGCCCGCTGCACCGGCCGGTGGATCCGCCCCGGCTCCAGGCGCGGCACGGACACGATCCGGTCGATCGCCGCGTTGAGCGAGACGCCGACGACGCGCCGGATCGGGTCCTCAGCGTGCATGTCCACCCTCCCGCAGCCAGCCCTCGACCTCATCGGCGGTCGCCTGGCCATCCGTGCCGCCCGGCGCCCGGGTCGACAAGGACCCGCAGGCGACCGCGTAGGCGAGCGCATCATCCACCGGGCGCCCGTCCAGCCGCGCGGCGAGGAACCCGGCATCGAACGAGTCGCCGGCGCCGGTGGTGTCGACCGCGTCGACCGGGCGAGCGGCCACACGGGCAATCGGACCACCGCGTTCGACGGCGAGGGCGCCCTCCGCCCCGAGCTTCACGACGGCGATCCGCGCATCCCCGGCCAGCGACCGCGCGGCGGCCTCCGCGTCCGGGGCCCCGGTCAGCCGCCGCGCCTCGCCGGCGTTCGGCAGCACCACGTCGCTCTCGGCCAGCGCGGCGGCGAACCCGCCGTCCCACGCGCCGGACGGGTCCCAGTTGGGGTCGAGGCTCGTCGTCGCGCCGCCGGCGCGCGCCGCCCGGAACAGCGCCGGGACATCAACGGCGAGCCCGGGCTGGAGGAACAGGCTGCCCACGTGCACGTGGCGTGCCCGATCGAGCAGCGCGTCGGGCACGTCGGCCGCGCGCGTGTCGGCGATCGTGCCCAGCGCCGTGAGGATCGCGCGATCGGTGCCGTTGCCGAGGATGACCGAGGCGCCCGTTGGTCGTCCCGTGGCGACGCGGCAGCCGGTGGTGTCGACGCCCCGGGTGGTGAGCGCCTCGAGCACGAACCGGCCGAGCGGGTCGTCGCCCACGACCCCGACCATCGCGACCCGCAGGCCCAGCCGGGCCGCCCCGCAGGCGGTGATCGCCGACGAGCTGCCGAGGGTGAGGCGGACGTCCCCGACGAGCCGCTCGGCCTGCCCGAACACGGGCACGGGATCAGGGTCCGTGACGACGATGTCCGCGTTGAGCTCACCGACGACGAGCAGGTCGAGGTCGCGCACCGCGGTGGTGGGCTCAGTACCGCTGGTACCAGCCGGGACCGGGCGGCTCCGGCGCCCGGGCCGCCGTCCAGCGCGGTCGCCACGGGGCCGCGAGGTCGTCCACGAGGCTGGTGAGTCGTGCGAGCCGGTCCCGCCCGGCGCCGGCAAGGAAGGCGTCGCGCGCCGGGCCGGGCAGCGTCGCCGCCTCCGCCCACACCGAGCGGCCGACCAGGACGCCGCTCGCGCCCGCGCGGCACGCGACCGCGACCTGGCGCTCGAACGTCGCGTCGTCGACGCCACCGGAGAGGAGCACCCACGGCAGCGGCGTCGCGGCGTCCAGCTCCGCGCAGGCCTCCGCCCAGCGGGTCTCGTCGGTCACGGCGGCATCGTAGGGGAACTCCGCCTTGAGGATGTCGGCGCCCAGCGCGGTCAGCCGGGCGGCCGTCTCGACGACGACACGGCGGCGGTCCTCGCCCTGCAGCTTGCCGCCGTCCAGCCCGAACGAGAGCGGCTCGAGGAACAGCGCGAGGTCGGCCTCGCGGCACGCGGCGGCGACCTCGGCGACGAGCCGCTCCTGGTCGGCGGCGTTCGGCGCGTCCGGGTGGTAGTACACGAGCAGCTTGGCCGCGGACGCCCCCAGGCGCTTCACCTGCGCGACGCCCCAGCCCGGCAGCACGCGACTCACGCGCGCGCCCGGCGGGCCCTCGTACCCGGTCGCCTCCACCGCCACGATGAGCCCCGTGCCGCCGGCCAGCGAGCCGTCCGCGATCGCGGGGCCGACGCCGATCTCGGGGTCGAGCAGCACGCCCGTCCCGGCGCCACCCAGCTCGCGCACGACGGCGCGCTTGAAGTCGACCATCTCGGTCTCGGTCACCGAGGTCGGGTCCTCGGGGCGCAGCTCCTTGCGCAGGTTCTGCCGGTGGTCGAGTGCCAGCACGGTGAACGTGCCTCGCGCGCTGCTGCACGCATCCAGCCCGCGCAGCGTGCCGAGGTGGTAGGCCATCGCCGCGATGGTACGGCGGCGCGGAGCCTCCGCGCAACCGAACTGCGCAGCGATCCTGCGCACATCACGCAAGTTGCGTGCGCGCATTGACAGATCACGCACGAGACGCGCACCATGCGCGCCATGCGGGAATCGGAGCGCCGGACGGCCCTGGTCGAGCACCTGCGCGCCGACGGCCGGGCGAGCGTCACCCAGCTCGCCGTCAGCCTGGACGTCACGCCCTCGACGATCCGGCGCGACCTCCAGCGCCTCGCCCGCGAGGGCCGCCTCGTCCGGACCTACGGCGGCGCCGCGATCAGCGACGGCATGCCTCATGCAGCGAGGCCGGATCCCCACCAGGCGGCGAAGCGGGCGATCGCCCGGGCCGCGGCCGGGCTCGTCACGGACGACTCGACGATCGCCATCGGCAGCGGCTCGACCGCGCTCGCCTTCGCCCGCGAGATCGCCGACCGGCGGCTGACCGTGATCACGAACGCGCTCGACGTCGCCAACGCGCTCCTCGACCGCGAGGGGATCGAGCTGATCGTCCTCGGCGGCGTCGTCCGGCCGCGCATGCACTCGATGCTGGGCCACCTCGCGGAGCTCGCCGCGACCGAGCTCCGGGCGGACACGCTGTTCATGGGCATCGGCGCCATCAGCGTCGACCAGGGCCTGATGAACGACTCCGTGCCGGAGATCCTCATCGACCGGGCGCTGCGCCGGATGGCGCGCTCGGTCGTCGTCCTCGCGGACGCCTCGAAGTTCGAGCAGGCGGCGCCCGGCTTCGTGTTCGGGCTGGAGGAGGTCCGGACGCTGGTCACGGACGACGGGGCGCGCCCGGAGACGCTCGCCGCGGTGCGCCGGCGGGGGGTCGAGGTCCTCGTGGCCGGCGTCGACGCACCCCGAGCCGGGAACGGGTCACGATGATCACCGGCACCGTCCCGACCGAGATCCGCGAGGGCCCGGCCGCCATCCGCGCGACCGTCGACGCGGTCGGTGGGCCCGCCCGCGAGGTCGCCGCGCGCTGGCGTCAGGCCGGGGTCCGCCGGATCCACGTCATCGGCAACGGCACGAGCTTCCACTCCAGCCTCGCCTCGGCCGCGCTGTACCGGCGGCACGCCGGCCCGGACGACCCCGTCGTCGTGCCGGTGACCGCCGCGGACTTCGTGACGTATCCGCCCGCGCTCGGCCCGGGCGACGCGATCGTCGGCATCTCGTCGTCGGGCGAGTTCAAGGACGTCGTCGTCGCCGCCGAGCGTCACCGGGGTGCCGTGCCGTTCGCCGCGATCGTCCACGTCCCCGGCTCGACGCTCACGGGGCTGGCCTCCGACGTCCTGCTGTCCGCGGGCGGCCCGTCCACCGTGCCGGTCATGACCAAGACGTACTCCGCCACGCTCGCGGCGACGGAGCTGCTGCTGATCGAGCTGCTCGGCGACGCGGCGGGCGACGCGCTCAGGCTCGCCCTCGGCGCCGCCGCGGACGCGGCCGACGCGGCGATCGCGGCCGCCGAGCCGCTCGTCGAGCCGCTCGCCGACGGGCTGCGCGACGTCCGCCACCTGTTCGTGACGGGCGGCGGCCTCGGCTACCCGGCGGCGCTCGAGGCGGCGCTCAAGCTCAAGGAGATGGCGCTCGTCCATGCCGAGGGGGCGGAGGCGTGGGAGATGACCTCGGGCGCCGCCACGATGCTGGGCCCCGATGCGGTGGTGATCGCGCTCGCGCCGGCGGGGCCCGCCCGGGCGGCCCTGGGCGAGCTGCTGACCCACGCCGCGGACTGGGGCGCGCGCACGATCGAGGTGGGCCCCGAGCGGCTCGTCGAGGGGTCCGCGCTCCTGCCGCTGCCCGCCGACGCGGCCGAGGACCACGCCCCGCTGTCGGCCGTGCCGCCGGTCGCCCTGCTCGCGTTCGCGCTCGCCCGTGCGCGCGGCGCCAATCCCGACCGCCCCGACTGGATCGAGCGGTACCACAGCCAGGGGCTCCGGCACATCCTCGGTGCCGGGACGGAGGTGCAGGCATGACCCGGATCGTCCTCGTCGGTGCGGGCAGCGTGGAGTTCACGCGCAACCTGCTCGGCGACATCCTGTCCTTCGAGGCGCTGCGTGACGCCGAGATCGTCGCTCCACGACATCGACCCCGACCGGCTGCGGACCGCGGAGCGGATGGCCACCTGGACGGCCGGGGCGCTGGGCGCGACGCCGACGATCCGCGGCAGCCTCGACCGGCGCGAGGCGCTGACCGGCGCCGACGTCGTGATCAACACGATCCAGGTCGGCGGTGCGCGGGCGACCCAGGTCGACTTCGACATCCCGGGCCGCTACGGGCTGCAGTACACGATCAACGACACGATCAACGTCGGCGGCGTGCTCCGGGGCCTGCGCACGCTCCCGGTCGTCCTCGGCATCGCCGTCGACATGGCCGACGTCTGCCCGGACGCCCTGTTCCTCAACTACACCAACCCGATGGGCATGCTCGTGCGCGGCGTCCACGAGGCGGTGGGCTTCCCGACGGTCGGGCTGTGCCACTCCGTGTACTGGACGGTCGACCGGCTGGCCAACTATCTCGAGCTGCCCGCGGCCGAGGTCGAGGCCCTGTCGGCCGGCGTCAACCACCTCGCCTGGCTGATGCGGCTCGAGCATCGCGGCCGCGACCTGTATCCCGACCTGCGCGCGTTCGTCGACGCAGGCCGGGTGCCCGACGACGACCTCGTCCGCGCCGACCTGTTCCGGCGGTTCGGCATCTACCCCACGGAGTCGTCGGAGCACCACGCGGAGTACAACCCGTGGTTCATCCCCAAGGGCGAGGTCGAGCGGTTCAAGATCCCGATCGGGGAGTACCTGAAGCGGGTCGCGAACAACCTCGACGAGTTCGCGGACACGAAGCGCCGGCTGGACGCCGGCGAGCCGTTCGAGATCGAGCGCAGCGGCGAGTACGCCGCGCTGATCGTCAATGCGATGGCGACCGGCGAGCCGACCCGGATCGTGGCCAACGTCATGAACCACGTCGACCCGCACGGCGCCGGCGGAGGATCGCTCATCGCCAACCTCGCCGCGGACGCCTGCGTCGAGGTGCCTGCCCTCGTGGACGCGCTGGGCGTCCATCCCACCGCCGTCGGGGCGCTGCCGCCCCAGTGCGCGGCGTACACCCGCCCCGCCGTCGATTGCCAGGAGCTCACCGTGACGGCGGCGCTCGACGAGGACCGGGACCTCGTCTACCACGCAGTGCTCACTGACCCGATCGTCCAGGCCCGGCTCTCGCTGGATGAGGCCTGGCGCATGACCGACGAGCTGATCGCCGCCGAGGGGGAATGGCTCCCCGCATGGCTCGGCGGCACGGCCCCGGACTGGCACGCCTGAGGAGGAGACATGCAGAGGCACACCACCGGCGGGCGCGTGCGTCGCGCCCTTGCGACCGGTGCCGCGATCACGCTGCTGGTCGCCGCGTGCGGCGGCACCACGAACCCGACGCCACCGGCGTCCGCCGCGGCCCCCGAGAGCGCGGCACCCGCCGGCTCCGAGGCGGCGCCCTCGGGCAGCGGCTCGGCGTACACGGGTCCGCCCGTGACGATCGAGTACGCGATCTGGGGCGACCCGGCCGAGATCAACAGCCAGAAGGCGGTCGTCGAGGGCTTCACCGCGGCCAACCCCGACATCACGGTCGACGTGACCGTGGCCGACTGGGACGCCTACTGGGACAAGCTCCAGACCGGCCTCGCCGGCGGCGCCGCGCCCGACGTGTTCGCCATGGACGGCCCGCTCGGGCCCGACTACCAGGGCCGCGACGTCCTGCTCGACCTCAAGCCGTTCATCGACGCCGAGGGCTACGACCTCGGCCAGCTCGACGACAACGCGGTCAAGGACTTCACGACCACGGACGGCGTGGTGTTCGGCCTGCCGCGTGACCTCAACGTGATCGCGCTCTACTACAACAAGGACATGTTCGACGCGGCCGGGATCCCGTATCCGGACGACACCTGGACCTGGGACAAGCTGATCGAGGTCGGCAAGCAGCTGACCACCGACACCGACGGCGACGGCACGATCGACCAGTGGGGCCTGTACACCGAGACGACCGACATGGAGAACGCCTGGTCCTCGTTCGTGTGGCAGGCGGGCGGCGACATCCTGTCCGAGGACGGCACGACGTCCGCGCTCGACCGGCCGGAGTCCGCGGCCGGGATCCAGTTCCTCCAGGACCTCATCTGGAAGGAGAAGGTCGTGCCCGACCCGGCGATCTTCGCCGAGACCGGTGACGCCTTCGAGCAGGGCGTGGCCGCGATGGAGATCAACGGCTCGTGGCTGGTGCCGACGCACGAGGCCGCGGGCATCAACCTGGGCATCGCGCAGCTCCCGGCCGGCCCCGCCGGCAAGGCGACCTCGGTCAACCCGACCGGCGCGGTCGTGTACGCCAACACCGATGCCCCGGAGGCATCGTGGCTGCTCGCCAAGTACCTCGCCAGCCCGGAGGCCCAGGAGAAGATCATGGCCCTCAAGGCCTCGGTGCCGGTGAACAAGGAGATCCTCGCCACCAGCTACCCGACGTCGTTCGACGGGGCGCAGGTGTTCGCGGACTCGCTCGCGTTCGCCCACCTCAAGCCGGCCTTCGCGGGGCTACAACGAGTTCAACACGATCCTCCAGACCGAGCTCGACGAGAACGTGTTCAACGCCGCCAACAAGACGGCCGCGGATGCGATCGCCACGGTCAACGAGCAGTTGAACGGCATCCTCGCGGCGGGCGCGCCGTAGCCGGCGGCCGGACCGGGACGCGGACGAGCGTGCGATGACCGTTCCGAGCCGACCGTCGTTCGGATCGGGCTGGATCGGGCTGCGCTTCTCGAGGGACCGCGGCGGTGCGCCGCAGCGCCGCGGTCCGCGGGGCAGCGAGGAACGCTGGGCCTGGCTGTTCCTCGCGCCGATGGTGATCGGCCTCGCGTTCCTCTCGGCCGGCCCGATCCTCGCCACGTTCGGGATCAGCCTCACCAGCTGGGACCTGCTGCGGGCGCCGGACTGGGTCGGCCTCGACAACTACACCCGGCTCCTGGGCGACCGGCGATTCGGGATGGCGCTCCGCAACACGACCTTCTACACGCTCGTGTCGGTGCCCGCTCGGGATGGCCCTGTCGCTCGGCCTCGCGCTCGGCGCTCAACCAGGCGCTCCGGGGCATCTCCTGGATCCGGACCATGTACTTCCTGCCGCTGGTCACCTCCGCGATCGCGGTGGGCCTCGTGTGGGCCTGGATCTACAGCCCGACCAACGGCCTCCTCAACCAGTTCCTCCACGTGTTCGGCATCCCCGCCCAGAAGTGGGTCAGCGACCCCTTCTGGGCGATGCCGTCGATCATCGCGATGTCGATCTGGCAGGGCCTCCCCGCCAACACGATCATCTTCCTCGCGGGGCTCCAGGCGATCCCGGCCGACTACTACGACGCGGCGAGCGTCGACGGCGCGGGTCGCCGCGGCCGGTTCCGCCACGTCACCCTGCCGCTGCTCACGCCGAGCCTGTTCTTCACCGGCATCCTGAGCCTGATCGGCGCCTTCCAGGTGTTCGACCAGGTGTTCGTCCTGTCGCGGCCCGGGAAGCCGACGGAAGCCACGATCACGATGGTCTACTTCATCTACGAGAACGGGTTCCGCAACTTCAAGATGGGCTACGCGAGCGCGGCCTCGTGGATCCTGTTCCTCATCGTGGCGGCCCTCATGTGGGTCTACTTCCGCTCGCAGCGGCGCTGGGTGCACTACCAGTGAGCGCCGGGCGATGAGCGCCGCCCAGCTGTCCACCGCCCGCACGCGGTCGCGCGGCCGGAGCCGGACCGGGACGATGGCTGCGCCGCATCGGTGCCTACGCGGTGCTGATCGTCGGCGGGCTGGTGATGATGATCCCGTTCTTCTGGATGCTGCTCACCTCGCTCAAGACGCGGGCCGAGGTGTTCGGCGTCGCCGCCGCTGTCGCTCCCGACCGGCCCCCACTGGGAGAACTACGAGCGGATGTGGAACGCGTTCGGGGACGTCACGTTCGGCGACGTTCTTCCTGAACTCGCTCAAGATCGCGACGCTGTCCACGATCGGCGAGGTGTTCGCGTGCTCGCTCGCGGCGTTCGCGTTCGCGGTGCATCCCGTTCCGCGGCCGGCGGCTGCTGTTCGGGCTGCTGATGGCGACCCTGATCATCCCGTTCCAGGTCGTCCTCGTGCCCAACTTCATCCTGTGGCGGACGCTGCCCAACCCGTTCAGCGACTCGGGCAACTTCATCGGCACCCAGGAGCCGCTGTGGCTGGGGGCGTTCCTCGGCGGCGCGTTCGGGATCTTCCTGCTCCGCCAGTTCTTCCTCGCGATCCCGGTCGAGCTCGCCGACGCGGCGCGGGTGGACGGCGCGAACCCGTGGCAGATCTACCGCCACATCTACATGCCGCTGGCCCGGCCCGCGCTCGCCACGCTGGCGATCTTCATCTTCATGTGGTCGTGGAACGACCTGCTGATCCCGCTGATCTACCTGCGCGACCTCGACCAGTACACGACGACCGTCGGGCCTCGCGTTCTTCCAGGGCCAGTTCGTGGGCAAGTGGCCGGAGATGATGGCGGGCGCGATCGTCAGCCTCGTGCCGATGATCACGCTGTTCGTGATCGCGCAGAAGTACTTCGTGCGCGGGATCGCCCTGACCGGGCTCAAGGGCTGAGGCCCATGGGCGAGCGGCTCGCGCTCGAGGACTTCCGGCCCGTCCAGGCGCTGCGGGTGCCGTCGACCGCGGTGCCGCGGCCGCGGTTCCCGGTCATCGACGCCCACAACCACCTCGGCGTCCCGTTCGGCGGCGACTGGAGCGATCGGTCGCCCGCCGAGCTCGCCTGCGGTGCTGGACGCGGCCGGGGTCGAGCGGATCGTGGACCTCGACGGCGGCTGGGGCGACCAGCTGCGCCGCGAGATCGAGCGCTGGCAGGACGCCCTCCCGGGCCGCGTGGCGGTGTTCGCGGGCCTCGACTACGACCGCTGGGCGGAGGACCCGGCGTTCGGCGAGACCGAGGCGGCGCGCCTCCGCGACGGCGTCGCCGCCGGTGCCCGCGGCCTCAAGGTGTGGAAGCTCCTCGGGCTTCGGGCCCGGGACCCGGGCGGACGGCTGGTCGCGGTCGACGACCCGCGCCTGGATCCCCTGTGGGCGGCGGCGGGGGAGCTCGGGGTGCCGGTGACGATCCATGTCGCGGACCCGATCGCGTTCTTCGAGCCGCTCGATGCCGCGAACGAGCGCTGGGAGGAGCTCCACGAGCATCCCGACTGGCACTTCTGGCCGACCCGGCCCGCCGGCCGCCCGGACCTCGACGGCTTCCCGCCGTTCGACGAGCTGATCGACGCGCTGGAGCGGGTCGTGGTGCGCCATCCGGCGACGGTGTTCATCGGCGCCCACGTCGGGTGTGCGGCGGAGGACCTCGGGCGGGTGGGCACGATCCTCGAGCGGGCACCCGAACTTCCACGTGGACATCGCGGCCCGGATCGGCGAGCTCGGCCGGCAGCCCTCGCACGACGCGGGCGTTCGTCGAGCGCTGGCCCGACCGGGTGCTGTTCGGCACCGACATGGCGCCCGATCCCGCGTGGTACGCCGTCTACTACCGGTTCCTCGAGTCCCGCGACGAGTCGTTTCCCTACGACGCCGATCCCGACGAGCCGCCCAGCCAGGGCCGCTGGCGGATCCACGGGCTGGATCTGCCCGACGACGTGCTGCGCAAGGTGTACCGGGAGAACGCGCTGCGCCTCATCCGGTTCTGAGCCCGCGCCTACGGACTTTTGACGATTCGGGCGGTCGTGGATACCATTCCGGCCGATCCACGAACCTCGGTGGCGCGGCGCAGGCCCGCCCGGGGTTCTTTTGTTCCAAGCCTGACCGAGCGACGGCGCGCCCCACGCGCCGCCCGCACCTTCGGGGGTCCGACCCGCGTGAACAGCAACACCAACTACATCACCAAGGACGGCCTCGACAAGCTCCGCGCGGAGCTG
Source organism: uncultured Chloroflexia bacterium (assembly GCA_963763075.1). Classification (GTDB taxonomy): domain Bacteria; phylum Chloroflexota; class Limnocylindria; order Limnocylindrales; family CSP1-4; genus CAIXZV01. The sequence continues at coordinate 172,470 of CAVXNF010000010.1, forward strand.
GACGAGATGCTGGCTGTCCGCCGCCCCGAGATCGCGCAGCGGATCCATGACGCCAAGGAACACGGCGACCTGTCCGAGAACGCCGAGTACGAGGACGCCAAGAACGAGCAGGCGTTCGTCGAGGGCCGGATCCAGACCCTCGAGGCGCTGATCAAGAACGCGACCCTGATCGACGAGCACACCTCCACCGACCACGTCCAGATCGGCTCCACCGTGAAGGTGAAGAGCGAGGACGGGCCGGAGACGTTCCTGATCGTCGGCTCGGCCGAGGCCAAGCCCGCCCAGGGCCGGATCTCCAACGAGTCGCCCGTCGGACGCGCCCTGCTGGGCAAGAAGAAGGGCGAGAAGGTCGTCGTCAAGGTTCCCGCCGGCGACTTCGCGTACACGATCGTCGAGATCAGCTAGCCGGATCCGCCTCAACCGTCGCCGATCGTCGCCGAGGCCGTCTGAGGGCAAGGCGGAGCCGAGCACCGCAGCGAGCGCACTCGAAGGTGCGTGAGCGAGGAGCACAGCGACAACGCCGCCATCGGGCGGCAGCGGCGACAGCCGTCGATGGAGGCACGAACGTGGACTGGGCGGACGAGCTCGCGGCGTCGGTTGAGGGCCCGCAGGTCGTCAACGACTCCAAGACGCCGTCCGGCACCGTGCACGTCGGCAGCCTGCGCGGCCCCGTCATCCTCGACGTGATCACCCGCGCGCTCCGGGCGCACGGCCTCGAGACGACGCTCCTCTACGGCGTCGACGACCTCGACCCGATGGACGCCCAGGCGCTGCTCTCGCCCGACGCGATCGAGCGCGAGATGGGCCGCCCGCTCGCCCACGTCCCCGACCCGGCCGGCGACTGCCACGCGAGCTACGCGCGCCACTTCGCAGGGGTGTTCATCGACACCTTCGCCGGCCTCGGCATCGTGCCCGACCGCTACTACTGGATGAGCGACATCTACCCCACCGGGCAGCTGGACCCGTTCATCCGTACCGCCCTGGACCGGGCCGAGACCGTGCGCGAGGTGTACCGCCGCGTCGCGAACGTCCAGCACCCCGACCACTGGCTGCCGGTCGGCGTCATCTGCCCCAACTGCGGCAAGGTCGGGACGACGATCGCGTCCGACTGGGACGGCGAGACGGTGTCGATCGCGTGCAAGCCCGACCTCGTCGCGTGGGCGACCGGCTGCGGCTGGACCGGGCGGGTGAGCCCGTTCGGCGGCAACGCCAAGCTGCCCTGGAACCTCGAGTGGGCGGCGCAGTGGAGCCTGTTCGGCGTGACGATCGAGCCGAACGGCAAGGACCTCGCCACGGCCGGCGGGTCACGCGACCGCTCGAACGCGATCGCGCGCGAGGTGTTCGAGCGCGAGCCACCGCGCAACTTCCCGTACGAGTTCCTCAACATCGGCGGCCGCAAGATGTCGACCTCGAAGGGTCGCGGCGCCGCCGCGCACACGATCGGCAGCGTCATCCCGCCCGAGCAGCTGCGCTTCCTGTTCGTCCGGCAGCGCCCGGAGAGCGCGCTCGACTTCGACCCGGAGGGCACCGACGCGATCCCGCGCCTGTTCGACGAGTTCGACCGGCTCGGCGCCGCGACGGCCGGGCGCGAGGTCAAGGGCGAGCTGCCGTCCGGCCACGAGTCGATCTTCCGCTACTCGCTGCTCGATCCCGAGGCGGACGTCGCGGCCGCGGCTGCCCGCTTCCGGCCCGCGTTCGCCCATCTCGCGCTGCTCGTCCAGATCCCGGGCATCGACGTCCGGGCACGGGTCGAGGCGGAGAAGGGGAGCGCCCTCGGCGAGGACGAGTCGGCGGAGCTCGAGGTCCGCCTCGCCGCGGTCCGCCGCTGGCTGGAGGCGTACGCGCCGGAGCGGGCGATCATCGAGATCAAGCGCGACGCGCTGCCGGTCGAGGTGGAGCTCCTCCGTCCCGAGCAGCTGGGCTTCCTGCGCTCGCTCACCGAGGTCGCCCGCGGCGAGGCCCTGGCGAGCGGCGAGCAGTGGCAGGCCGCGATCTTCGCGGTCGCCCAGGAGCACGGCGTCGACGCGAAGGCCGCGTTCAACGCCCTGTACCTCGCGTTCCTCGGGCGGCCCAACGGCCCGCGCGCCGGCTGGCTGCTGGCCAGCCTCGAGCGCGACTTCGTGATCCGCCGCCTGACCGAGGCCGGCACGGCCGGGGAGGGTTCCGCATGAGCGTCGGCGTGCAGCGTCTCCGCGACGAGCCCGAGCGCATCCGCCAGGGCGCCATCGACAAGCGCGAGGACCCGGCGCTCGTCGACCGGGCGATCGAGGCCGATGCCGAGCGGCGCCGGCTCCAGTCCGAGTCGGACCAGCTCAAGGCCGAGCGCAACACGGCCAGCAAGCAGATCGGCGAGACGATCCGCGGCGGCGCCACGCCCGACGGCCCCGAGGTCGCCGGGCTGCGCGCCCGGAGCACCGCCGCCGGGCAGCGGATCGATGCCATCGACGCCGAGCTGGCCGCGACCGAGCAGCAGCTCGAGGACCTGCTCCTGCGCATCCCGAACCCCGCCGACCCCGAGGTCCCGGTGGGTGGCGAGGAGGCGAACGTCACGGTCCGCACCTGGGGCGAGCAGGGCTCGCGCGAGGAGACCGCCGCCGACGGCACCGCCTGGACCCGCCGCCCGCACTGGGAGCTGGGCGAGTCGCTGGCGATGATCGACAACGTGCGCGGCGCGAAGGTCGCGGGCTCGGGGTTCCCGGTCTACACCGGCGCCGGCAGCCGGCTCCAGCGCAGCCTCATCAGCTGGTTCCTCGACGTCCACACGACCGAGCACGGCTTCACCGAGGTCTGGCCGCCGGCCGTGGTCAACACGGCGAGCGCCCGGGGGACCGGCCAGATCCCGGACAAGGAAGACCAGATGTACGTCGTCACCCGCGACGAGCTGTACCTGGTCCCCACGGCCGAGGTCCCGGTCACCAACCTGCTCCGCGACGAGATCCTCGAGGCGGACCAGCTGCCCGTCCGGTACGCGGCCTACACGCCGTGCTGGCGGCGCGAGGCGGGCGCCGCCGGCAAGGACACCCGGGGCATCCTCCGGGTCCACCAGTTCGACAAGGTCGAGATGGTGCTGTTCGAGAAGCCGGAGGACAGCCCCGAGGCGCTCGAGTGGATGACCGGGCGCGCCGAGGTCCTGCTCCAGCGGCTGGGGCTGCCGTACCGCGTGCTCCTGATGAGCACCGGCGAGATGGGCTTCGTCCAGCGCAAGAAGTACGACCTGGAGGTCTGGGCGCCGGGCGTCGAGCGCTGGCTCGAGGTCAGCTCGTGCTCGAACTTCGGCGACTACCAGGCCCGCCGGATGGCGATCCGCTACCGCCCCGAGAAGGGCGCCAAGCCGGAGCTCGTCCATACCCTCAACGGCTCCGGGCTGGCCCTGCCGCGGATCGTCGCCTCGATCCTCGAGCAGTACCAGAACCCCGACGGCACCGTGACGGTGCCGGAGGTGCTCCGGCCGTACATGGGGACGGCTAGGATTGGGGGACCGGCGGAGGCCTGAGCTGCCCATCCCGACCGGCGATCGCTCGAGGGATGTTGCTGCGATGGACCAACCGAACGCCCCGCGACCGGCCGACGCGCCGGGCGCGGCCGAACCGCCTGCAAGCCCGCCGCCGGCGGCGCCCCCGCCCGAGCCGGCCGCGCCGGTTCCCGTCGTCCCGCCGCCCGCCTCCGCGGCCCCGGCCTACTGGCAGTCCGATCCCACCGGCCCGACCGGTCCTGCGCCGGGCGTGGAGTTCGCCGGGCTACGGCGCGCGGATCATCGCCTACATCATCGACACGATCATCATCAGCATCGGCGTCGGGATCCTCGTGGTTCATCGCGATCCTGCTCGGCGGCGGCGACACGAGCGGCCCGATCGCGATCACCCTGATCGGGTTCTCGATCCTGCTCGGCATCCTGTACTTCCCGTACTTCTGGCAGCGCGACGGCCAGACGCCGGGCATGTCGATCTTCGACATCCGCGTCGTGCGCGACAAGGACGGCGGCAAGGTCGACTGGCTGCACGCGATCCTGCGGTTCATCGGCTACGGGATCAACTCGATCATCTTCGGCCTGCCGATCGGCTGGCTGTGGGTGTTCGTCGACAAGCGCCGCCGCGGCTGGATGGACCTGATCGGCAGCACGGTCGTCGTCAAGAGCTGACGCGATGAGCGCCGGGGAGCGCCTGGCGGGGTACGGGCTGGCGCTCCCAGCCGGTCACACGCTGCACGCGGTCTCGGATCGCCCCGACCTGTGGGGTCCGGTCGGGGCGGTCAACGAGTCGGTGTGGCCGGAGTTCATGCTCAACTTCCCGGTCGCGAACGGGAACTGGCATCACCTCTCGACCGACTTCGCCCCGTTCCAGCTCGTGCTGCTCGACGAGGCGGGGGACGTGGTCGGCGGCGCCAACAGCGCCCCGCTGCCGTGGGACGGCACGGACGAGGACCTGCCCGCGGGCTGGGACGACCAGTTCCTGCGCAGCGTCGCGGCGCTCGGGTCGGGCGAGCCGGCCGGCGCCCTCGGCGCGCTGCAGATCACCGTCCGGCCCGACCGCCAGGGGCACGGCTACAGCGGGATCATCCTCGAGGCGATGCGCGCGAACGCCCGAGCCCACGGCCTGGCCGCGGTCATCGCCTGCGTCCGGCCGACCCACAAGGAGCGCTATCCGCTCACGCCGATCGAGCGCTACGCGACGTGGACGCGCGACGACGGCCTGCCGTTCGACCCCTGGATCCGGCTCCACGTGCGGCTCGGCGGGCGGATCGTCCGGCCCTCACCCGCGTCGATGACGCTCCGGGCGCCGCTGGCCGACTGGGCGGAGTGGACCGGGCTCGTGTTCCCCGAGAGCGGGCAGCTACCTGCCGACGGGCGCCGCGGCCCCGGTCACCGCCGACGTCGAGGCGGGCGAGGCGGTGTATCTCGACCCCAACGTGTGGGTGGTCCACTCGCTCGCGTAGTCGCGTCCGTCAGACCGACGCGGGCGCCTCCGCCGCGGCGGGCTGCGGCGCCCCGTCCACGAGCGTCCCGTCGTGGATCTCGCCGTCGACCATGTGGACCGTCCGCCGCGTCCGGGCGGCGAGGTCCGGGTCGTGGGTGACCATCACGATCGTCCGCCCCTCGTCGACCAGCCGCCGGAACAGCGTGAACACCTCCTCGGCGGTGACCGAGTCGAGGTTGCCGGTCGGCTCGTCCGCGACGATCAGCGGCGGGTCGTTGGCGAGCGAGCGCGCGATCGCGGCCCGCTGCTGCTGGCCGCCCGAGGTCGACATCGGGAGCTTGTTCGCCTGGTCGGCGAGCCCGACCAGCTCGAGCAGGTGCATCGCCCGCTGCTGGCGCTCGCGCGGCGTCCACAGGCTCGCGAAGTCCATCGGCAGCATCACGTTCTCGATGACCGTGAGGGTGGGCAGCAGCTGGAAGAACTGGAAGATCACGCCGACCGTCCGGCCGCGCCACTGCGCGACGCGGCTCTCGGACAGGCCGGTGAGGTTCGTGCCGCCGATGACGACCGAGCCGGACGTCGGCCGGTCGATGCCGGTGATCATGTTCATCAGCGTGGACTTGCCGGAGCCGGACCGGCCCACGACCGCGATGAACTCGCCCGCGTCGACCTGGACGCTGACCGACTTGAGGGCGCGGAACGGGCCGGCGTCGGTCACGTAGTCCTTGACCACGTCCCGGAGGTCGATGAGGTGCCCGTCGGCGAGGGCGCGGTCGGCGAAGGGGGCGCGGATCACGCCCCTGACGATACCGGGGAACCGGCCGAGGTCGCTGGTATGCTCGGCCGCGGCGAGGTGGCCGAGCGGTTTAAGGCAGCGCTCTTGAAAAGCGCCGGGCGCAAGTCCCGTGGGTTCGAATCCCACCCTCGCCGCCATCGCTGCGACCGCCGTCACCACCCGGCGACCACCCGGAGAACCGATGCACGATCCGTGCACGCACGCCGACGCCATCCAGCTGGTCGAGCCGCCGCTCGAGGTGTGCGAGGCGTGCATCGAGATCGGCGGCACCTGGGTCCACCTCCGCCAGTGCCTCACCTGCGGCCGGACGCTGTGCTGCAACGACAGCCCCAACCGCCACATGACCGGCCACTACGAGGAGATCGGCCACCCGATCATGCGTGGCGCGAGCCCCGGCGAGCAGTGGACGTGGTGCTTCGCCGACGAGGCGATGGTCCGGGCGGCGCCCGCCGGCTGGGAGACGTACGACCCGTTCGTCGACACCGGGATCACCATGGCGAAGCAGCATCTCAACGGCGGCGGCACGGCTGACCCCGACGAGGACCTGGTGACCCAGTTCGGCTTCCCGCTCGGCGACTGGTTCGCCTACGTCCGCGAGCTGCGCCGCGACGGCGAGCTGGATCCCGCGGACGCGTCGCTAATCGAGGCCCTGCCCGGCTGGCACTGGTAGCGCATCGGGCGGCCCGGCTCACGGCCGCTTGACGCTCCGGGGTGCCGCCCATAGACTCCGCGCCACATCACGAACACGGGCGTTGATCGGGACGAGTACCCGGCGGCCACCCTTCCAGAGACCCGGCGGCTGGTGCGAGCCGGGAGGGCGGCGACGGCGAATGGACCCGGGAGCCTCCGGACCGAACGCGGGGCGACGCCGACGGCGAGAGCCGGCGGGGAGCGGACGACAAGTAGGCTCCGGCGCAGAGCGCCAGCGATACAGGGCAGCGCCGATCGATCAGCCGGGCAACCGGTCGCCGATCCGTCGGTCACAGAGCGCGGCGGCAACGCCGAACGTGGGTGGCACCGCGGAAGGCTTCGACCTTTCGTCCCGGACAAGGACGATCAAGGTCGTTTTCGTTTTCTGGGGACCACTCCCATGACCGATCCGCTGAGCCTGACCGAGACCAAGCGCCTCGCCGGCGGCGCCGACACGATCCTGCTGCGCGCGACGCGCACCGCGGACCTCGAGACGCCGATCGGCGCCTTCCTCCGCCTCGACGACGGCGTGACGCCCGCCTACCTCCTCGAGTCCGTCGAGGGCGGGGAGCGGCTCGGCCGCTACAGCTTCCTGGGCATCGGCCCGCGGCGGCTGCTGGAGGTCCGCGACGGCAAGGCCCACGTGACCACCCGCCCGGTCGGCGTGGAGGCGTATGCCCCGGACCTGCCGGTGACGGTCAGCGACGCGGCCGATCCCCTCGAGGCCCTCCGCTCGTTCATCCCCAAGCGTCGCGTCGTGCCCGTGGACGGGATGCCGCGGTTCACCGGCGGGGCCGTGGGCGCCCTCAGCTACGACGCGATCTCGTCGTTCGAGCCGTCCGTGCCGCTGCCCGACCGCGACCCGGTGAACGCCCCGCTGGCGAGCTTCATCGAGACGGACCTCGTGATCGTGTTCGATCACCTCAGCCACCAGCTGAGCGCGATCGCGTCGCTCCACACGGAGGCGCCGGACCTCGACGGCCGGTACCGGATCGCCGAGCGGGCGATCTTCGAGGCGCTCGAGCGGACCGCCCGCCCGAGCCAGGCCGAGATGACGGCGGCGTTCGGGCGCTCCACCGCGGACGACGGCGCCACCGACGGATCGCGTCTGGGCCAGGTCGAGACGAGCCTCGGCCGCGACGAGTACATCCGCGCCGTGGAGCGGGCCAAGGACGCGATCGCGGCCGGCGAGGCGATCCAGGTCGTCCTCGCGCGGCGCCAGAGCTTCGACCTGCCGACCGTCGGCGGACGGCGCGCCGATCGACGGCATCGGCCTCTACCGCGCGCTGCGGCGGGTCAACCCCAGCCCGTACCTGTTCTTCACCCGGACGCCCGGGATGGAGGTCGTCGGCGCCAGCCCGGAGCTCCTCGTCCAGGTGGCGGGCGACCGGATGTCCACCCACCCGATCGCCGGGACCCGCCCGCGCGGCTCGACGCCGGCGGACGACGACCGGCTCGCCGACGAGCTGCGCAACGACCCCAAGGAACGGGCCGAGCACGTGATGCTCGTCGACCTCGGGCGGAACGACCTCGGGCGGGTCGCGAAGCCGGGCACCGTGACCACGAGCCAGTACATGGAGGTCGAGCGCTACAGCCACGTCCTCCACCTCGTGAGCCACGTCGAGGCGAAGCTCCGCGCCGAGCTGGACGCGCTCGACGCGCTCCGCTCCGTGTTCCCCGCGGGCACCCTGACCGGGGCGCCGAAGATCCGCGCGATGCAGCTGATCGCCGCGGCCGAGGGCGAGCGACGCGGGCTGTATGGTGGGGCAGTGGGCTATCTCGGCTATGACGGCAATCTCGACACGGCGATCACGATCCGGTCCGCCGTCCTGAAGGGTGGCCAGGCGCACGTCCACACCGGCGCCGGGATCGTCGCCCGCAGCGTGCCCGAGCTCGAGTTCGAGGAGACCGAGCACAAGGCCGCCGCGATGCGCCGGGCGATCGAGCTCGCCGTCGCGCCGACGGCGTCGCGGCCGACCTCCACGCCGGCCGGCGAGCCGGAGCCGGAGGCCGCGCCCCGATGATCCTGATGATCGACAACTACGACTCGTTCACGTTCAACCTCGTGCAGGCGCTCCAGGCCGCCGGGGCGGACGTGCGGGTCGTGCGCAACGACCAGATCACCGCGGACGAGATCAACGGGCTGGCCGAGGATCCGGTCGCGGACCTGCGGGGCATCGTCATCTCGCCCGGGCCCGGCGACCCGGGCACGGCCGGCGTGTCGGTGGACACGGTCCGGATCGCCGCCGACCGGCGGATCCCGCTGCTCGGCGTGTGCCTCGGGATGCAGTCGATGGGCGTGGCGTACGGCGCCAGCGTCGTCCGCGCCCCGACGCTCGTGCACGGCGAGGCGTCCGAGGTCGTCCACGACGGCACGGGCCTGCTCGAGGGCATGCCCGAGACGTTCCCGGCCGCGCGCTACCACTCGCTGATGGTCGACCCGGCGACCCTGCCCGCGGACCTGTACGTCAGCGCCACGAGCCCCGAGGACGGCGTGGTCATGGGGCTCCGACATCGCTCGCTCCCGATCGAGGGCGTCCAGTTCCACCCGGAGAGCGTGCTCACGCCCGATGGCCCGCACCTGCTCGCGAACTTCCTCCGGCTCGCCGGGGAAGGGGAGGCATCGCGGCTCGATGCCGCGAGCGGGTCGTTCGCGACGAAGGGCATGGCGATGCCGCCCGAGGCCGCCGGTGCTCGGCGGGTGACGGCGCCGGCGCGGCCGACGAGGCGCCACTCGAGGTCGCCCGATGAGCCACCGGGTGCGCGAGGCGCTGGCGGCGATCGTCGACGGGCGGACGCTGACGATCGACGAGGCCCGCCTCGCGATGGGCGAGGTCATGGACGGCGAGGCGACGGCGTCGCAGCTCGCGGCACTGCTCATGGGCCTGCGGATGCGCGGCGAGACCGTCGACGAGCTGGCCGGCTTCGCGAGCGCGATGCGCGAGCGCGTCACGAAGGTCGAGGCGCCGGAAGGTGCGATCGACGTCGTGGGGACCGGCGGCGACGGCTCCGGGACGTTCAACATCTCGACGACCGCCGCGCTCGTCGTCGCCGCGGCCGGGATCCCCGTCGCGAAGCACGGCAACCGCGCGATCACCTCCCAGGCGGGCTCGGCCGACGTGCTCGACGCGCTCGGGGTCCGGATCGATCACGACGCCGCCAGCGCGTCCCGTTCGCTCACGGAGCACGGCTTCGCGTTCCTGTTCGCGCAGACCTTCCACCCGGCGATGCGCCACGCGGGCCCGACCCGCCGCGAGATCGGCGTCCGGACGGCGTTCAACCTGCTCGGCCCGCTGACCAACCCCGCCGGCGCGACGCGCGCGCTCATCGGCGTGGGCGTCGCGGACGCCGCGCCGCGCGTCGCCGAGGTCGCCGCCCGGCTCGGGACGGAGCGGACGTTCGTCATCCACGGAGACGGCGTCGACGAGCTGCCGCTCGACGACACGGGCGTCCTGTACCACGTCGGCCCGGAGGGGGTGGAGCGCCACGAGATCCGGGCGACGCAGCTGGGCTTCAGGCTCACGGCGACGTCGCGGCTCAAGGGCGGGACCGCGGCCGAGAACGCCCGCATGGTCGAGGCCATCCTCGGCGGCGAGTCCGGCGTGCGCCGGGACGTCGTCCTGCTCAACGCCGGGGCGGCGCTGCTCGTCGCGGGTGCGGTCGGGCAGCTGGAGGAGGGGATCGACAAGGCGGCGCTGACGATCGACGCCGGCCTCGCCACCGTCCTCCTCCAGGAGCTGCGCGCCGACCGACGCCGCGCCGAGGCCGAAGCCGCCGAGCAGGCCGCGCACGCGCCCGCCGACGCGCCCGCCGCCGAGGGCTCGCCGGCATGACGCTCGCCGAGCGGCCGCGGGCCGCGAACCGGAGCGTCGTCCGCGAGATCGCGGACCGTCGGCTCGCCGAGGTGCGGCCGGAGCTCGATGCGCTCGGGGCCGCGGCGCTCGCCCGCATGGTCGCGGCCGCGCCGGAGCCTCGCGGCATCGTCGACGCGCTCGCCGCGCCCGGCCTCCACCTCATCGCCGAGGTCAAGCGCCGCTCCCCGTCGGCGGGCGCGATCGTCGAGGCGGACGACGCCGTCGCGAGGGCGCGCGCCTATGCCGCGGGTGGCGCCGCGGCCATCTCCGTCCTGTGCGAGCCGCACTGGTTCGGCGGCTCCGTGGACGACCTCCGGGCCGTCCGCGCGGCGGTGTCGGTGCCGGTGCTCGCCAAGGAGTTCGTCGTCGATCCCCGGCAGCTCGACCTCCTCCGGGCTGCCGGGGCCGACCTCGTGCTGCTGCTCGCCGTCCTCCACCCGGCGAAGCGCCTGGCCCGGCTCGTCGGGCAGGCGCGGGACCTCGGCCTGGAGCCGCTGGTCGAGGCGCACGACGCCCGCGAGCTCGAGGCCGCCCTCGCATCGGGCGCCCGGATCGTCGGCATCAACAACCGCGACCTGCGGACGCTCGACGTCGACCCCGAGCGCGCGGTCCGGCTGCACGAGCTCGTCCCCGGCGACCGGATCGCCGTCGCCGAGTCCGGCGTGCGGGACACGGGAACGGTCGCCCGCTGGCGCGCGACCGGGTTCGACGCGGCACTCGTCGGCGAGGCGCTGATGCGCTCGCCGGACCCCGCCGCGGCCGCCCGCGCGTTCGTCGCCGCCGGGCGCGACCCCTCGGAGCCTGCCCAGCTCGCCCGCCTGCCGCACGTGAAGATCTGCGGCGTCACGGACGAGGCCGGCATCCTCGCCGCGGTCCGCGCCGGCGCCAGTGCCGTGGGCCTCAACTTCGCGCCCGGGACGCCACGCGAGCTGTCGCTGGAGGAGGGGATCGCGCTCGCGCGCCTCGTCCGGTCGGCCGCGCCCGCCGCGACCCGCCCGGAGGTCGTCCTCGTGACGGCGAACCTGCCGGCGGACCGCCTCGCGGAGATCGTGGAGGCCCTCGACCCCGACGTCGTGCAGCTCAACGGCGACGAGCCGCCGTCCGCCGTTGCGGTCACGGGCCGGCCGACATCGAAGGCGCTCCGCGTCTCGGCGGGCGCGCGACCCGACGACGTGATCGCCGCCGCACGCGCGTTCCTCGACGCCGGCGCGACCAGCATCCTGCTCGACGCCGGCGGTGGTCCCCACCCGGGCGGGACCGGGACGCGGGTCGACGTCGAGGTCGCGGCCGCCGTCGCGCGCGAGGTCCCGATCACGCTCGCCGGCGGCCTCAATCCCGCGAACGTCGCCGGGGCGCTGCTCGCGATCCCCGCGACCGGCGTCGACGTGGCGTCGGGCACGGAAGGCCCGCGCGTCCCCGGCGAGCGGCCGCGCAAGGACCCGCTGCGGGTCGCCCTGTTCACGAAGCGGGCCAACGACGCCCGTCGCCATCGGCCCAACGCGCCGTTCGGCCCGACGCCCGTCCACGCCGGCCTGCTCGACGTCGACGGGGCCGGCCGATGGGGCGTGGAGCGCGACTTCGGCGGGCGCTACGTCCCCGAGACGCTCGTCGGGGCGCTCGAGCAGCTCGAGTCCGCCTACGACGCAGCTGCGCCACGATCCGCGCTTCTGGGCCGAGCTCGACGAGCTGCTCGGCCGGTTCGCGGGCCGCCCGACGCCGCTGTACCGGGCGGACAACCTCGCCGCCGAGGTCATGGCCGCAGCCGAGTCGATGCGGGGAGGTGCCGCCGCCCGCCGGGTCGACCGGCTGCCCGGGACGCTCCGCCTGTACCTCAAGCGCGAGGACCTGACCCACACCGGCGCCCACAAGATCAACAACGCGCTGGGGCAGGCGCTGCTCACCCGGCGCCTCGGCAAGTCGCGGGTCATCGCCGAGACGGGCGCCGGCCAGCACGGCGTCGCGACCGCCACCGCGTGCGCGCTGCTCGGCCTGCCGTGCGTCGTGTTCATGGGCGAGGAGGACATCCAGCGCCAGGCGCCGAACGTGCTCCGGATGCGCGCGCTGGGCGCCGAGGTGCGGAGCGTCACGAGCGGGACCGCGACGCTCAAGGACGCCGTCAACGAGGCGATGCGCGACTGGGTCACGAACGTCGAGACGACCCACTACGTCCTCGGCAGCGCGATGGGCCCGCACCCGTACCCCACGATCGTCCGCGACTTCCAGCGCCGGATCGGCGACGAGGCGGCCGCCCAGCTGGCCGGTGTCGAGGGGCGGCTGCCGGACATGGCGCTCGCCTGCGTCGGCGGCGGCTCGAACGCCATCGGGCTGCTCGCCCGGTTCATCGGCGAGCCGTCGGTCCGCCTGGCGGTCGCCGAGGCGGCGGGCGACGGCATGGAGACTGGGCGCCACGCCGCCGCGATCGTCGGCGGGACGCCGGGGATCCTCCACGGCAGCCGCTCGCTGATGCTCCAGGACCGCGACGGCCAGGTCGTCGAGGCGCACAGCGCGTCGGCCGGCCTCGACTACCCGGGGATCGGGCCACAGCTCGCGGCGCTCGCCGAGGCGGGCCGGCTCGAGGTCGCCACGGCGACGGATCGCGAGGCCGTCGCGGCGATGAAGACGACGACCCGCGCGGAGGGCATCCTGCCGGCGCTCGAGACCGCGCACGCGATCGCGGCCCTGCCCAAGATCCTCGCCGGGCTCGAGGGCGGCGCGCTCCCGTGGGGCGACGAGGCGGTGATCCTGCTCGGGTTCTCCGGGCGCGGCGACAAGGACCTCGCGGCGCTCGAGCGGTTCGCCGACGTCGAGCCCTGGGACACGGCGCGGTGACGATCGACGAGCTGCGTGCGTTCTGCCTCTCGCTCCCCGGCACGCACGAGAAGGAGACGTGGGGCGACGCCGAGCACGCGGGCGACGTCACGTTCCGGGTGAAGGACAGGATCTACGTCATGACCGGGCCGGACGGCCGCGGCGGCGCCTCGATCCGCACGACGATCGACCAGCAGGCCGAGCTGCTCGACACGTTCCCGGGCGTGTTCAGCTCGGCGCCGTACGTGGGCCGCTTCGGGTGGGTCGTGGCCGAGCTCGACGGGGTCGACGACGAGCTCCTGCGCGGGATCATCGAGGGCGCCTGGCGCCGGACGGCCCCGAAGGCCGTCGTGAAGGCCTACGACGAGGGGGCGGCGTGACCGCGGCGGCGCGCCGCACCCGCGCACACCAACGACACGGCCGGCGCGCGGCGGATCGCCGATGCGTTCGCGCGGGCGCGGGACGAGCAGCGCGCGGCGCTCATCCCGTACGTCGTCGCCGGCTACCCGGACGCGGACGGCTCGTTCGCGGCGGCGTGCGCGGCGATCGACGCCGGCGCGGACCTGCTCGAGGTCGGCCTGCCGTACTCGGATCCGCTCGCGGACGGGGCGACGCTCCAGCGCGCGTCCCAGGGGGCGCTCGCGAACGGCGCCACGTTCGATCGCAGCCTCGCGCTCGTCGGCCGGATCGCCGCCGCGCGGCCCGGCGTGCCGGTCGTCGCGATGGGCTACGCGAACCAGCTGATCGGCGGCGGCGACGGCCGCGACCGGGCGCGTGCCCTCGCGGACGCGGGCGCGGCCGGGGTCATCGTCGCGGACCTCACGCCGGACGAGGGCGGGCCGTTCGAGGCGGTGGCCGTGGAGGCGGGGATCGCCGTCGTCTACCTCGTGGCGCCCACGACCGGGCCCGACCGCCGCGCCGCGGTCGCCGCCCGGAGCGGCGGGTTCCTGTACTGCGTGTCGCTCGTCGGCGTGACCGGGGCGCGGACCGCCCTGCCCACGACGGTCGCCAAGCTCGTGCGCGAGGTGACCGCGGCGTCGCCGGTGCCGGTTGCCGTCGGGTTCGGGGTGTCGAAGCCCGCCCACGTGCGGGCGATCGCTCGCGCAGGCGCGGACGGCGTGATCGTCGCGTCCGCGCTCGTCGATGCGCTCGGGGATGACGGCACGGACGTCGCGGCGCTCGCGACGCTCGTGCGGACGCTGCGGGCTGCAACGGCCCGTTGATCGCCGTCCGGTGATTGTGGACACTCCCTGACCGGTATCAGGGCGAGACTCCCCGCATGAGCAAGCCGCTTCGCCTGTTCGTCGAGGAGACCCCGAAGAAGGTGTTCGTGTCGGCCCTCGACTGGCCGGGCCTCGCGCGCGGCGCGAAGACCGAGGACCTGGCGGTCGAGTCGCTGGTCGCCCACCTGCCGCGCTACGCGAAGGTCGCGCGCAAGGCCGGGGAGCGGTTCGACCCGCACGACTTCGACATCGAGGTCGTGAGCCGCACCGAGGGCGACGCCGGCTCGGCCTACGGGATCCCGTCCATCGTCGCGCCCGAGGACCGCGACGCGGTCGATGCGCGGGAGGCGAAGCGGCTCGCGGCGATCGTCGAGGCGTCGTGGGACGTGTTCCACGCGACCGCCGACAAGGCACCCGAGTCGCTCCGCAAGGGGCCCCGCGGTGGCGGGCGCGACCGGTCGAAGATCGTCGAGCACGTCACCGGTGCGGACGGCGGCTACGCACGGTCGATGGGCATCAAGGGCGACCCCGAGACGGCCGAGGGGCTCGCGGCCATCCGCGCGGCGGTGCTGGAGGTGCTCGGCACGAAGTCCGACGGCAGCCCGATCGCGGACAAGAAGTGGCCGCCCCGGTACGCCGCCCGGCGCGTCGCGTGGCACGCCCTCGACCATGCCTGGGAGATCGAGGACCGCACCGAGCGCGACTGACGCCCGCTACGATCGGGCGATGGAGCAGGAGATCGCCGAAGCGCTCGTCCGGCGTGCGATGGCGCAGGCGTCGATCGCCGCGGCGCGCGGCGACGCACCGTTCGGAGCCGTGCTCGCGACGCCCGACGGAGACGTGCTGCTGGAGGCGGCGAACGCCCAGGCGACCACCGGCGATCCGACCGCGCACGCCGAGATCGCGCTCATCCGCGATGCGGCGCGGGAGCTCGGCCGGCCGACGCTCGACGGGCTCGTCATCGCGAGCAACGCGGAGTCCTGCTCGATGTGCGCCTCGGCCCTCGTCAAGGCGCGCGTGGCGACGATCGTGTTCGGCGCCCCGCACGAGGGGCACATGGACCCCGCGATCGGCCTCGAGGAGCTGGTGGGGCGGTCGCGCCATCGGCCGTTGCTCGTCGGCCCGGTGCTGGCCGACCAGTGCGCGGCGCAGATCCGCGCGGCGCGCGACGCGGCACCTGCCCCGGACTAGCCGGCCCGCCTCACGACTCGAGCTCCCACAGCGCCCGGTACCAGCGGATCCGCTCCTCGTCGGGCTCGATGCCGTACGCGTCGAACAGCTCCTGCTGGTGCCCTTCGCCGAAGTTCCAGTCGAGGCTGAGCGAAGCGATCGCGAGGTCCGCCCAGCGGTCGCCGACGGCCAGGTCGCCGAAGTCGACGTTGCCCGTCCAGGCGCCACCGGCAGCGATCAGCGTGTTGGGCGCGCAGGCGTCGCCGTGGACGAGCACCGGGTCGAGGATCGGCGGCCGCGGCCCGATCGACGCGGGCCGGCGACCGACCCAGACGGCCTCCGTCCAGCCGTCGGGGAAGTCGGCGATCGGCACGCGTGGATGGCACGGAGGCCACGGGCGATGGCCGCGATCGCCTCGGGACGCCGGGCGCGCCACTGGTCGCCGACGGCGCAGCCGCCGGGCATGGCGGTCGTGACGAGCCACTGGGCGAGCGTGTCCTCCCCGAGCTCGACGACGCGCGGCGCCGGGTGGCGTCCGGCGAGCCACTCGAGGCGATCGCGCTCGCGCGCGAGGTCGATCCCGGTCGTGCGCGGGTTCCACTTCACGAACCGCTCGCCGATCCGGAACGTGAGCCCGCCGAGCTCGTTGCGCCACTCGAGGGCTGGGGTGTCGTCGCCGGCCAGCCGCTGGACGACGTCCGGAATCGGGTCGTTGCCGAGGGCGTGGAGCTGGGCGAGGTACGCGAACTCGGGTTCGGTGGTCACACGTCCGAGCGTACTGCGTGCGGGTTGGCGCCCGGACCGGCCCCGCTAGAGGGCCGCGAGGGCCGCCTCGAGGCGCGTTGTCGCGGTGGCATGGTCGGTGTCGGCGTCGAACACGACCGGTGCCCCGAGCACGAGCTCGACGTCACCGCGGAGCGGACCCGGGAGCCGGCGCCGGTCGACGACCGACATCCGGTTGATCCGGACCTTGACCGGGATCACGGGCGTGCCTCCCTCCACCGCGACGAGACCCGCGCCCGCCATGAACGGCTGGACCGGTCCGCCGAGCGTCAGCTTCCCCTCGGGGTACAGCATGATGCTGAACCCACGGTCGAGCCGCTGACCCAACAGCTCCAGGCTCCGCCGCACGCCGCCCTCGCGCTGGAGCGGGAAGGCGTTGGCGATGATCGAGGCGGCCGCGCCCTGGAACGGGTTGTCGTAGATCGTGTCGGCGGCGGCGGCCATCGAGAGGTGCCAGCGCACGCCGAGCGGCAGGCGGCTGAGGATGATCGCGTTGTCCAGGTGCAGGCAGTGGTTCGGCGTCAGGAGCACCGGTCCGTCCAGCCCCTCGAGGTGCTCCAGGCCGGTCGTCCGCACGCGGTACGTGGCGCGCACGAACGGCTGCATCAGCAGCACCTGGAAGGCGAGGCCGACGGTCCGGACGACCGGGCTGAGCGGCCACGTCCACGACCCCACCCGCCGCTTCGCCTCGCGGTTCGCCTCGACCAGCGCCACGAGCTCGCCCACCGTGGCATCAGGCGGGAGCGCGTCGTCGTCGACGAACACGCCGAGCTCCTCCTCGATCACGCCCAGGAGCTCGACCCGCCGGAGCGAGTCGAGATCGAGGTCCGACGAGAGCCGGTTGCCGGGGTTGATCGCACCGGGCGAGGACCCGACGATCGCGGCGACGATCGTCGTGACCGGGTCGGCTTCGACGACATCCCCGCCGGCAGCCGCAGGTTCGGCTGTGACCGTCCCGCTCGCATCTCCCGTGCGCATGGCCTCGAGGCGGGCGAGCACCTCGGGCTTGCGGACCTTGAGCGTGTGGGTCCGCGGGAGGTCGGGATCGGGCCACACCGTTGTCCCGCGGATGTGCTGGTGCGGCGCCAGGCGCTCGTTCGCGGCCCGGACGACGGCGTCCGCCGCGGCCGGGTCGTCCATGAGCAGCACGGCATGCACGCGCAGGTTCGGGCCGGGCGGCCACGCGACGACGGTCGCGTCCCGGATCCGCTCGTCGAGCCGGAGTGCGGTCTCCACGTCCTCGGGGTAGACCTTCTGGCCGTCCGGCAGCGCGATCATGTCCTTCTTGCGACCCCGGAACGAGAGGAGGCCGTCGGCGCTGAGCGTGCCGAGGTCGCCCGTGTGGTACCACCCGTCCTCGTCGATCGCGGCCGCCGTCGCGGTCGGGTTCTGCCAGTACCCGGCGAACTGCCCCGGCCCGCGGGCGAGGATCTCGCCGTCGGCGGCGATCGCGACCTCCACCCCGGGAATCGGCTCACCGACCGTCCCGATCACGTTGCGCTCCGGGCGGGTGAAGCTCACCACCGGGCCCATCTCGGTCTGGCCGTAGCCCTGGAGCACCCGGATGCCCATCTCCGTCCAGCGCTCGGCGATCTCGACCTCGAGCGCCGAGGCGCCGACGCCGACCGTGTGGAGGCGGCCGCCGAGCTCGCGCAGCACCGGGCTGAACAGCAGCCGCCGGGCGCGGAGGGGCAGCCGGCGCGCGATCGAGTGCAACCGCTCGAACCGCGCGCGGCGCCCCGACTGGTCGACCTTGCGCTCGATCGCGGCGTCCAGGAGCCGGAGGCCCTGGGGCACGATCAGGAGGATCGACACCCGGAAGTCGCGGAAGGTGCGCAGCAGCACGGCCGGCTGCCGGCTGACCGGATAGACGACGCTCGCGCCCTGCAGGAGCGGCCCGATGAGGCCCAGGACCTGCTCGTACAGGTGCGACAGCGGCAGCACGGACAGGAACCGGTCGTCGGGCGCGACGCGCATCACCGAGCCCATCGCGGTGGCGCAGCCCAACAGGTTCGCGTGCGTGAGCATCGCCCCCTTGGGATCGCCGGTGGTGCCGCTCGTGAACACGATCTCGGCGAGGGTGTCGCCGGCAATGGGGGCCGGGGCGATGGGGGCGACCTTGCGGGCGAGGTCCGGCAGCGACTCGATCCACAGGACGGGGAGCCCCAGCTCGCGTGCCGACGCATCCGTCTGGCGCGAGGCAAGCACCAGCTTCGCGTCGGTCTGGCCCGCAACCGAGCGACCGAAGGCGACGGTGTGGCGCACGTCGAGCGGGACGGCCACCGCGCCCGCGTGGGCAAGGCCGAGGAGTGCGACGCCCCACTCGGGGCGGTTGACCGCCCACACGATGACCCGCTGGCCGGGCTCCACGCCGGCCGCCGCCAGGACGGCCGCGACGCGGGGAACCATCGTGCCGAGGTCCCGGTAGCGCACGATCCGCGTGCGAAACGACGGCCGCATCATGAGGGCGGGCCGCGGCCCGAACCGTCGCGCACCCTCGGTGACCAGGTCCTGCAGCGTCTCCACGGTCCCTCCTGCCACCCCCGCGTTGCGGTTCCTCAAGCGCGCGCCGCCTCCCGGGCCAGCCGCGCGATGGCCTCTCGCCCGCCCTCCCGCATGGGCGGGTCGTGGCCGAAGATGATGGTGTTGACGTCCAGGGCGGCCAGTCGTTGCACGCTCTGTCGGGCGGCGCGCACGTCGTCGCTGAAGATCGAGCTGGCGCAGATGATCCGGCCGAACCGGCGCTGCAGCAGGTCACCCGTGAACAGCAGGCCGTCGCGTGCCGCCCAGAGGCAGACGCTGCCCGGTGTGTGGCCGGGGGTGTGGATGACCTCCAGGCCACCAAGCACCGGGAGCACGTCACCGTCGGCGAGCGGGCTCGTGGCCACAGGCGCCGGTGTGAGCGCGGCGAACAGTCGCCCCCGACCCGGCCGACGGACGACGTCACCGAGTCGCGTCGGCAGGAGCGCGGCATCCGCGGGGTGGATCAGGATGGCTGCACCATCGGCGGCGAGGGCCGCGGCGCCGCCCGCGTGATCCGGGTGCCCGTGCGTGCAGACGACCCGCTCGACGTCCGCCAGCGTGCGGCCGTGGGCGGCGAGCGCCGCGCCGATCCCCGCACGCGACCCGGGCAGCCCGGCGTCGATCAGGGTCACCCGTTCCTCGAGGACGAGGTGGATGTTGGAGCGGAGGATCCGCACCTCGACGAGGCCGGGTATGACCTGCGTCTCGCGCATCGCTCTCCCTTGGCCCCGGTTCGACGCATTGTCCGCCACGTGTCGAGTGACGCGACGGCGCGGATGCCGTGACACCCAGACCGGGTCGTCAGGGGGCGAACAGCGCCCCCAGGTCGCGTGGCTCGATCGGGGCGTCGGTCTCCGTGAGCCCCGCCAGCCGCGCCGCGCTGCCGAACAGCTCGGGCGGCGTCCGTCCCGCATCCAGGAGCGACCGGATCGCCGTGTCGCCCGCCGCCTTCGACAGCTTCTGCCCGGACACGCGGCGGATCAGCGGGTGGTGGAGGAACTGCGGCGAGCGTCTCGCGGCCGAGGAGCCGCGCGAGCCGCAGCTGGACGGGCGTCGCGTCGAGCAGGTCGCGGCCGCGGATGACGAGATCGATGCCGTGGCGCGCGTCGTCCACGACGACACACCACGCGTACGTCCAGTTGCCCATCCGGTCCCGCACGAGCGGGTCGCCGGTCGCGGCCGGCTCGTCCGCCATCGGTCCGGCGAGCAGGTCCAGCCATCGCTCCGACCCCGCGCCGACGGCGACCCGCAGCCCGGCATCCCCGTCCTCGGGGAGGGCCTGGTCGCGACAGCCGGCGGGGCACCCGATGCCCCGCCACGGCCGGCCGGTGGAGGCCTCGTACGCCGCGAACGTCGATCGGGCGCACGTGCACGCGTACACGAGGCCCTGCGCGCGCAGCGGGTCGAGCGCGGCGGCGTAGACGTCTCCGTTGTCGGACTGGCGGAACGGCGACGGCCCCGCGCCGAACGAGGCGACCGGCGGCTCGTCGGGCGCGATGCCGAGCCGCACGAGGTCCTCGAGCAGCGCCCGCTCGTACTCGGGCCTCGATCGCTGCCGGTCGTGGTCCTCGATCCGGAGCACGACGCGTCCGCCCGTCGCCTGGGCGATCCCCCAGACGTAGAGGACGTTCACCAGGTGGCCGAGGTGCAGGTATCCGGTCGGCGCGGGGGCGAAGCGGGTGACCGGCGAGGCGGGGAGGACGCGGGGGTCGGGGCGGGCTGTCCCGGTGACGGCCGGCAGGAACAGCTCGCCCGCGTCCTCGATCCCGCCCTCAGTCGCCGCCGGATCGACCGTCATGGCTGCGGTCCTTGCTCTCGACGGTGCGCGTCGCCGCGACGATCCGCCGGTAGACCGAGAGGAGGTCGGCCTGGCTCATCGGGCCGCCGTTCGCCATCGCGACCCGCAGCAGCACCTCGCGCTCGCGCTCGGGATCGCGGATCGCCCGCCGCCCCGCGAGCGCCTTCGCGCGACCAGCATGCCGGCCGAGCACCGCCCGCTCGTTGAGCAGCGCGACGATGCGGGTGTCCAGCTCGTCGATCCGGTCCCGGATCCGGGCAAGCTCCAGCGCGGCGTCGTCCCGTTCGGCGGCGGTCGGACGGCGGGTCGGCGTGCCCTCGCCCGTCCCGTCGGCGCTCATGCCGATACCCCGGCGGCGGCGCCGGCGAGGATGGATGCCGCCGCGTCGTGCACGATCTCGGCGGGCACGTCGTCGCGGACGACGACCCCGTCGCCCGTCGGCAGGACCCAGCGCAGCCGCCCGCCGTGGTGCTTCTTGTCGGTCGTCGTGGCGGCGAGCACCGCCTCGAGGGGGTAGGGGAGGGGCGCCCGGCCGATGTCCAGGAGGTCAAGCAGCCGCTCGATGCGTGCCCCGCGGTCGGGTGGCGTCACGCCGATCGCCATGCCGATACGCACCGCGGCCCGAGTGCCGTAGGCAACGGCCTCCCCGTGCAGCAGCGACCTGAACCCGTCAGCGACCTCGAGCGCGTGCGCCACGGTGTGACCCAGGTTGAGCGTGATCCGTCCTCCGTCCCGGCTTCCTTCGCGCTCATCCCCGCTCACGACACCGATCTTCGCCCATGCCGAACGCTCGATGACCTCTGCGAGCGCACCGGACGCGAACGCGCCGGCGTCGCCGGCTGCGATCTGCTCACCGTCCCGCTCGAGCGTCGCGAACAGCGCCTCGTCGCCCAGCGCCGCCATCTTCGCGACCTCGCCCAGCGCCGCCCGGAGCTGCCGCTCGGGGAGTGGCTTCAGGACGGAGATGTCCAGGACGATCGCAGCCGGGTGGTAGAACGCACCGACGAGGTTCTTGCCCTCGGGCAGGTCCACGCCGGTCTTCCCGCCGATGGACGAATCCACCTGGGCGACGAGCGTCGTCGGGACACCGATCCAGGGGACGCCTCGCAGGTAGGTCGCAGCGAGGAACCCGGCCGGGTCCCCGAGGGCGCCGCCGCCGATCGCCACGAGTGGCTCCTGGCGCTCGACCCGCAGGCCCGCGAGCGCTCGCGCGGCGTCCTCGATGACCGACAGCCGCTTCGCCGTCTCGCCGGCCGGCAGCATGATCGTCTCGACCGGCCAGCCGGCCGCCTCCAGGTCCGCGGCGATCCCGGCGCCCACGGCCGTCCACGCCCCCGGCTCGGAGACGAGGATCGCTCGCCGGGCGGCGAGGCGGCGGAGGGTCTCGCCGACGGCACGCGCGGCAATGCCCTCGCCGATGACCACGTCGCCGATCGTCGTCGACGCGCGCAACAGCGTCGTCTCTGACGGGATGCCGGATGCCACGAGCTGCTCCACGGCGTCCACGACGTTGCCGGCGTCGGCACCGGCGTTCACGCGGGTCGCCGCCCCGTAGAACTGCGCGCGACCCGCCGCGAGCTGCCGCACGCGTCCGAGGGGATCGGCGCCCTGGATGAGCGGGCGCACGGTCGGTGAGCGGCGCAGCCGCTGCGTCAGCACCTCCGCGCGGCACGTCCAGCCACACCGGGAGGCGGCCGCGGTAGAGGTCCCAGCGATTGCGCGGGTCGATGATCGCGCCGCCGCCGGGCGAGATCACGCGGCGGACGCCGGACGCGGTGTCCGGAGGGCCGAGCGACGCCACGGCGGCGCGCTCGAGGCGCCGGAACCCCGCCTCTCCGTCCTGTTCGAAGATCTCGGGGATCGAACGGCCGTCGACGCGTTCGATCTGGTCATCGAGGTCGATGAACACGCGCGTCGTGACGCGACGCCATGCGCCGTCCGACGGCGCTCTTGCCCGACCCGGGCAGCCCGACGAGCACGAGGTCCATCGGCGCTCAGTCGTCCCCGCCCGACCCGGCCTCGCCGGCGTCGGGCTCGGGCGCCGGCGTCGACACGCGGGCGGCGGCAGCCGCGGACTCGGACGCATGCCCGCCGGAGCCGTCGCCGGCCGCGGGCGCCGCGATCGGGGCGGCCATCCGTGCCTGCGGCGCGGTGCAGGTTGTCGAGCACCTCGGGCATCGAGTCGCCGCCCGTCTTCTCGAGCACGAAGCGGGCGAGCGTCAGCATCACCATCGCCTCGCCGATGACGCCCGCCGCGGGCACGACCGAGATGTCGCTCCGCTCGTAGTGCGCCTTCTCGACCGGCTCGCCGGTCACGAGGTCGGCGGTCGGGAGCGGCCGGGCGAGGGTCGAGATCGGCTTCACGGCGCCGCGGACGACGATCGGCTCGCCGTTCGTCACGCCGCCGGTCAGGCCGCCCGCGTTGTTCGTCCGGTGGACCCAGGTCCCGTCGTCGCGCCGGCCCTCGATCACGTCGTGGACCGCGGACCCGAACCGGCGCGTCTGCTCGAAGCCGAGCCCGAACTCCACGCCCTTGACGATGTTGATCGACATGACCGCGCCCGCGAGCGCCGCGTCCAGCCGCCGGTCCCAGTGGACGTAGCTGCCGAGCCCGACCGGCGCCCCGTGGACGACGACCTCGAACACCCCGCCGACCGTGTCGCCGTTCGACCGCGCCTCGTCGATCCGGGCGATCATCGCGGTCTCGGCCTCGGGGTCCGGGCAGCGGAGGGGCGAGGCGTCCGCCTCCTCGCGCGACCGCGTGCAGCGCGCCGGGTCGATGGCGACGCCACCCACCTCGGCCGTGAACGACCAGACCTCGATCCCGAGCTCGCGCAGGAACGCGCGCGCGACGCCCCCGGCCGCGACCCGCGCCGTCGTCTCCCGCGCCGAGGAGCGCTCGAGCGCGTTGCGGACATCGTTGAAGCCGTACTTCAGGGCCCCGGCGAGGTCCGCGTGCCCGGGCCGGACGCGCGTGATCGGCTGGGCCCGCTTGTTCCCCTCGTCCGAGAGCGTGGCCAGCTCCGCGGCCTCCTCCTCGGTGAGCGGCGCGACCTGCATGACCCGGGTCCAGTTCGCCCAGTCGCGGTTGTCGACCTCGAGCAGGATCGGCGACCCGAGCGTCCGGCCGTGACGCACGCCGGACAGGATCCGCGCGCGATCCTGCTCGATCGACTGGCGCGCCCCGCGGCCATAGCCCCGCTGGCGGCGCCCAGGTCGACGGCGAGGTCGTCCTCGGTCAGCGCGAGGCCGGCCGGCACGCCCTCCACGACCGCGCCGAGCATCGGTCCATGGCTCTCACCGGTCGTGAGGAAGCGGAACCGGTCCATCGTCACGCGTCGGCGCCGGCCCCGCCCGAGGTCTCGGCGACGGCCACGCCACCCTCGCCCTCGGCCGAGGTGAGGCCACCTGCCCGTGCCTGCTTGAGCGCCGCCGCCATCACGTCGAGCGGGGCGGGCTGCCCGGTCCACAGCGTGAACGCGGCCGCGCCCTGGTGGAGCAGCATCAGCTCGCCGTCCGAGGTCGACGCGCCGGCGGAGGCGGCGTCGCGGAGCAGGCGGGTCTTCGCGTAGATCAGGTCGAGGACGAACAGCTCCGAGGTCAGGATCTCGGCCGGCACGGGCGTCTCGTCGGCGGTGAGGCCGATCGACGTCGCGTTGACGAGGACCTTCGTCTTGGCCAGCTCCGACTCGATGATCGACTCGTGCCAGGGCATCGCGCGCAGGTCCATGTGCGAGGCGCTGCGCCCGAAGTGCTTGACCAGCGACTCGCCGCGATGGAGGTGGCGGTTGAACACGATGACCCGCTGGAAGCCCTCGCGGATCAGCCCGTAGACGACCGCGCGCGCCCCGCCGCCGGCGCCCAGCACGACCGCGTGGCGCGGCATCTTCTGGCGGCCGACGAGCTGGTCGAGCGCGACCTTGAACCCGGGCACGTCCGTGTTGTGCCCGACGAGCTTGCGTCCCTCCTTGGTGAGGGTGTTGACCGCGCCGGTCGCGTGCGCCTCCTCGGTCAGGCGGTCGACCTGGGGCACGACCCGCTCCTTGTGCGGGATCGTGACGTTCGCGCCGAGGAAGTCGTCGGTGCGGAGCTCGGCGATCGCGTCCGCGAGGGCGATCGGGGCGCGGTCCCACAGCTCGTAGGAGGCGTCGATCCCGAGCGTGTCGAAGGCGGCCTGCTGCATCGCTCCGGACAGCGAATGGGCCACCGGGTGGCCGATGAGGACGACGCGCTTCGTCATGCTCGCACCCCTTCGAGTTCGCGGAAGAAGCCGGGGTAGGAGACCGCCGCCGAACCGGGCTGCCGGACGGTCGTCGCCCCCCCGGCGATCAGGCCCGCGATCGCGAACGTCATCGCGAGCCGGTGGTCGTCGTGGGTCTCGATGACGGCGCCCGTGAGGCGGGTGCCGCCGTGGATCTCGATGTCGTCGCCGTTGACGCTGACTCGTGCGCCGAGGGCCGTGAGGCCCTCCACGATCCCGGCGACCCGGTCGGACTCCTTGTGTCGCAGCTCCCCCACGCCACGGAAGCGGGAGGTGCCCTCCGCGACGGCGGCGGCCAGGGCCAGGACCGGGATCTCGTCGATCGCCGCCGCCACGTCGGCGGGCGACAGGTCGACGGCCCGGAGCCGGCTCGACCGCACCGTGAGGTCGGCGAGGGGCTCGCCGTCCGCGCCACCCGGGGCCTCGCGGTCGCGCTCCTCGATCGCGGCACCCATGCGCCGCAGGATGTCGATGATGGCACGCCGCGTCGGGTTCGTGCTCACCCCGTCGAGATGGATCTCGGCGTCCGGGTGGATCGCCCCGGCGACGAGCCAGAAGGCCGCGCCCGACGGGTCGGACGGGACGGTCTCGGCGATCGCCGCGGGCAGGACGGGACCGTCGAGCCGGACGGTGTGGGCGCCGTCGGGCCCGGTCGTCTCCTCCACGTCGATGCCCCGTGCGCGCAGCATCCGCTCCGTGTGGTCGCGCGTCGCGACCGCCTCGGTCACCGCCGTCTCGCCCTCGGCCGCGAGCCCGGCGAGCAGCACCGCGGACTTGACCTGGGCGCTGGGGACCGGGGTGTCGTAGCGGATCGGCGTCAGGCGGGCGCTGACCGCTGATCGCGAGCGGCAGGAGCGTGCCGCTCGCGCGCCCTGCGAACACCGCGCCCATCCGGGTGAGCGGCTCCGCGATCCGGCCCATCGGGCGGCGGCGGAGCGACGCGTCGCCGTCGAGGACGGCGAACAGCGGCCGGCCCGCGAGGACGCCGGCCACGAGGCGGGTCGTCGTCCCGGAGTTGCCGCAGTCGAGCACGCCCTCGGGCTCGACGAGCGCGTCGCCGCCGGGGGACACGACCCGGTAGTCGACCCGGCCGCCGCGGACTGCCGTCCGTTCCACGGTCGCGCCGAGCGCCGCGACGATCCCGGCCGTCGACCGCACGTCCTCGCCATCGCCGGCGCTCGCGATCGTGCTCTCGCCCTCGGCGAGGAGCGCGAGCAGCAGCGCGCGATGGGAGATCGACTTGTCACCGGGGAGGGCAGGGGACCCTCGCAGGCGCGCGGCCGGGCGCACGACGAGCGCGTCGTCGTGCATGCCCGGTCGTCGCCCGGCATCGCTGCCGGTGCCTCGCCCGTCGTCATCGGGGATCAGGCTCCCACTCCGGTCGGCGTCCCCGACGCCTGGTGGAGGTCGCCGTGGAGGTCCTTGACGTGATCGTGCACGGCAACGACCGCCTCCATCATCGACGCGAACATCGCGAAGTCGAGCTGCTGCTCGGCGTCGGACAGGGCCTCGTCGGGGCGCGGGTGGACCTCGACCATGATCCCGTCGGCCCCGACCGCGATGCCGCCGATCGCGAGCGGCTTGACGAGCCAGCGCTTGCCGGTCGCGTGCGACGGGTCGACGATCACCGGCAGGTGGGTCAGGTGGTGGACGAGCGGGATCGCCGTGAGGTCGAGCGTGTTGCGGGTCATCGTCTCGAACGTGCGGATGCCGCGCTCGCACAGGATGACGTTGGGGTTGCCCGCGGACGCGATGTACTCGGCGGCCATCAGCCACTCCTCGATCGTGGCGCCGAAGCCGCGCTTGAGCATCACCGGCCGGCTCGCGCGCCCGCACGCGAGCAGCAGCGAGAAGTTCTGCATGTTCCGCGTGCCGACCTGGAGGATGTCGGAGTACTCGGCGACGATGTCGACCTGGCTCGGGTCCATCACCTCGGTGATCACGGGCATGCCGCTTCGCTCGCGGGCCTCGGCGAGGTAGCGCAGGCCCTCGACGCCCAGGCCCTGGAAGCTGTACGGGCTGGAGCGCGGCTTGAATGCGCCGCCGCGGATGATCGTCGCGCCGTGCGCCGCCACGAAGTCGACCGTGTCCATCAGCTGGTCCCGGCTCTCCACCGAGCACGGTCCGGCCATGACGGTCAGCGACCCGTCGCCGATGGAGGTGTCCATCACACGGATGACCGTGTCCTCGGGGTGGAACTCGCGCGACACGAGCTTGTAGGGCTTGGAGATCGGGGTGACCTGCGCGACGCCCGGGGTCGCCTCGAGGCGCTGCCTGAGCTGCTCCCGGCGCTTGCCCAGCTCGCCCACGACCGCGATCACGGTCCGGGTCGCGCCGGCGTTCTCGAACGGCGTCAGGCCCTCGGCGAGGATCAGTCCCTTGACGCCGTTGACCTCGGCCTCGGTGGCCCCGGATCGCATGACCACGAACATGAGCGGTGTCGTTCCTTGCTGTGTCGTCGCGCTGGCTCGGCAACAAAAAAGCAGAGGTCCTGGACCTCTGCTCTCCCGGCACGACCCGCCACCTCCCGGGTCAGAAGCCTCCGGGAACGGTCATGCCGGGCAGGTAAAGCGATAGATGGCGCACATCGGATGCCCGACGGTAGCCGGTGGCAGGGTCCGGCGTCAACCTCGGGCGGACGTCATCCGGCGACCGGCGATGGCATGTGCGGCGGCCGCCTCCACCACCGATGCCGGGACGTCGTCCCGGATCGTGATCGCGTCCGATCCGACGAGGACCCATCGTGTCCGTCCCGCGCGCCGCTTCTTGTCGCCCTCGACGTAGCTCAGGATCTCCTCGAGCCGCACGTCGAGGGGCTCGGTCGCCAGCCCGAGACTGTCGAGGATGCGCGACGCCCGGACCGCGATCGGTGGCGGCGTGACCTGCATCGACACGCCGATGTCGAGCGCTGCGCGCAGCCCGTAGGCAACCGCCTCACCGTGGCGGATCCGGTACCCGGTGGCCGTCTCGAGCGCGTGACTGATCGTGTGACCGAGGTTGAGCGCGATCCGGACGCCACTCGTGTCGTGCTCATCCGCCATGACGAGCCGACGCTTGCCAAGGGCGCACCGCTCGACCAGCTCGAGCAGCTCCGACCCGCGGGGCCACGGACGGGTGCCCCCGGACCGGGCGCGCGACTCGAGCAGCGCGAGGAGCGCATCGTCGCCGATCAGCCCGTACTTCACGGCCTCGGCGAGGGCAGCCCGCCGGTCCTCGGGCGATTCGTCGGCCACGAGCGCCACGTCGAGGATGGTCGCCGTCGGCTGGTGGATCGCGCCCAGCAGGTTCCGGCCGACGCCGGCCAGGTCGACTCCGCCCTTGCCGCCGATCGCGGTGTCGATGAGACCGAGGGTGGTCACCGGCACGGTCACCAGGGGCACTCCGCGAAGCCACACGGCCGAGGCGAAGGTCGCGGCCTCGAGCAGCGGGTCGTCTCCGATGGCCACGAGCGGATCACGACGCTCCATCTGACGGCCGGCGAGGCGACGGAACAGCAGCTCCTGTTCGTCGAGGGTCTTGGCCGGCGCGCCGTCCGGCAGCTCCTCGATGTCGACGGGCACCCCGGCGACGCCCCGGACCACGGTCGCCGCCTCCTCGGCACGCGCGCGGGTGCGCGGCGAGGTGAGGATCACGCAGCGTCTCGCGGCAAGGCGCTCCAGCACGTGCGCGAGGCTGGGGCTCAGGATCCCCTCGCCGAGCTCGATCAACCCGCCGTGGATGTCTGCACGCAGGACGAGCGTGCCGCTGTCCGGTGCCTGGGCGAGGTGCGGCATGACCGCCGCGATCGTGTCGGCGATCGAGCCCGAGGCATCCACGCGGACACCCGCGAAGTAGTACGGCGTGAAGGTCGCGAGGTGATCGGCAACGAACTTCCGCAAGTCGCCATGGACGCCGATGTCCTCGCGACGCGAGGCTCGCAGTCGTTCGACGAGGTGGGCAGGCGGGACGTCGAGCCAGATCACGTGCCGGCCGCGGTACAGGCGCGCACGGACCGCCGGGTCTGCGACGACGCGATCGGCGGCGACGACCGTCCGGAGACCCGGCCCGGTGTCCGGCGCGTCCGTCGCGCGCAGGCCCGACACGGCGTCGGCGCGCCGCTCCGGGATCGCCGGTGAGGTCGATGAATCGGGCCTGGTGCCGTTCGGCGAGTGCTCGGCCGACGATTCGGGCGCCAGATCCGGGAGCACCAACCAGCACGACTTCCATCGCACGCAACTATGCCGCCTCCCGAACACGCACGGATGCGACGTGCGGCGAGTGGCCTCTTGACCGCCGACCGCGGTTCCGTAATATAGGCTGACGTCCAGCTGTACGGGACGCTCTGAGCCGATCGGGAGCGCGGATGCGTGGTTCGGCCAGGTGCCGTACAGGGGCTCGAGGAAGCCCGGTGGCGCACGCGCGGCCCTCGATCTCACGGCGCGCATCGGCGGCGAACGGTGGCCGGGACGGTGCGCACACACGGAGGAGGATCGGCAACGAAGGAGTGAGCACACGCGAGGCCGCATCGCCGACCGCCCACGGCGGCACGGCTCGGCTGACGGCGCCGGGCGGTTCCCGCGATGCACCTGCCCGCCCGGCCCGCAGCGGCCATCGAGTCCACCAGGACCAGACATGGGATCAGCAGCACAGCAATGGGAGAGACCATGACCACTCGATCCCGGAAGCTCCCCGTCGCGATGGCGGCCATGTTCGTGTTCGCCGCCTGTGGAGGCGGCGCCAGCAGTCCCAGCGCCGAGGCACCCGCGTCCGCAGCCCGCGTCCGCATCCGCCGCCGCGCCCAGCGCCTCCGGCAGCAGGGCCGGTCACGATCGAGCTCGCCCACAGCTACCAGGACGTGCAGCCGCAGGTGGCCTGCGGCGCGAAGATCATCGCCGACGAGGTGGCGGCCGCGAACGTCGGCCTCACGATCGAGCTCTTCGGGCAGAGCCAGCTCGGCTCCGACGCGGATCGCATCCAGTCGGTCGTCGCCGGCGACATCGACATGGACATCCAGGGCGCGTCCGCGCTGAGCGCCATCTATGCGCCGATCGGCGCCGTCGACGGCGCGTTCGTGTTCGACGACAGCGAACACATGTACCGCTTCTTCACGGACCCGGCGTCGGACGCCCTCAAGCAGGGCTTCCTCGACGAGACCGGCGTGCGGATCCTCGGTGCCTGGAACACCGGTGCCCGCCAGTTCACCGCCAACAAGCCGATCCGCACCCCCGACGACCTCGCCGGCCTCAAGATGCGGTTCCCGCCGTCACCGCAGTTCCTCATGAACGCCGCCGCGATGGGCGCGAGCCCCGTCGAGGTCGCGTACGACGAGCTGTACCTCGCGCTCCAGCAGAAGATCGCCGACGGGCAGGAGAACCCGCTCACCAACATCCAGGCGATCAACCTTCCCGAGGTCCAGAGCCATCGTCAGCCTGTCGAGCCACCAGCTCAGCTCGAACCTGGTCGTGATCGGCAAGGTCTGGGACACGCTCAGCCCGGAGCAGCAGGCAGCGCTCACGGCCGCGGTCGAGAAGGCCATGGTCGAGGAGCCCAAGTGCGTCGTCGATGCCGAGAAGGCGATCCTCGACGAGTTCCAGCGCCGGCGGCGCCATGGAGGTCGTCGAGGACGTCGACCGCGAGGCGTTCCGCGCCAAGGCGGAGCCCTACCTCCGGGAGCAACTTCACGCCCGAGCAGGTCGTGATCCTCGACGCGATCCGGTCCACGGCGCAGTAGCGCGAGTGCACGGACGGTGCCCGCAGCGACGCGGGCACCGCCCGGATGCGCCTGCTCCGCATCAACGCGATGCCCCCGATGACACCATGCGTCCATGCCTGACGAGGGACCGGTGACGGCATCCAGAGACGACCTGCAACGGGAACCGGACACCATCGAGACCGACCAGCTCGGGCTCGGCGAGGAGGCGGCCCGGAGATCCTCCCGACGGCGGAGCCATTCCGCTCGCTCCTGCGGTGGCTCGGCCTGGCGGAGCAGGCGGCCGGGGTCGCCCTCCTGGCCATCATCCTCGCCCTCGTGCTGATCCAGGTCTTCCAGCGATACCTGCCCGGCGGTGGCTGGGCATGGACCGGCGAGATGGCCCGCTACGCGATGGTCTGGGCGACGTTCTTCATGGCCGGCTACCTGCTGGCGCACGACCAGCACATCGCGATCAAGGTGGTCGACTTCGTCCTGTCGGTGCGTGCCCTCGGCGCCGTCAAGCTCCTCGGCCACGTCCTGATCGCGGTCACCTGTGTCGTGGCCGTCTACGCGACCTACGACTTCATGACCCACGATCGTGGCCAGGTCACGGCCGCCGCCCAGATGCCCCTGGCGGTCATCTACTCGGTCGTCGCCTTCGGCTTCGCGTCGACCGCCCTGCGCGCCGTCGTCATCATCCTGGTGCAGGATCTCCGGGAGATCCGGACCGGGAGGAGGTGGGCCGCATGAGCCTCGTCATCCTCCTCGTCGTGATCATCCTCCTGTTCCTCCTGCGTGTCCCGATGGCCTTCGCCATCCTGGGCCCCTGCCTCGCGTACCTGATCGTCGAAGGGTTCTCGCTCGGGCTCGCAGTGCGGCTGGTCGTCGGCGGCATCAACAGCTGGCCGCTGCTTGCCGTGCCGCTGTTCATCCTGGTCGGGATCGTGGCCACACGTACCGAGATCGCCTCGCGCCTGTACGACGCCGTGCTGATGCTGCTGGGCCCGCTCCGCGCGGGCCTCGCGTACGTCAACATCGGCGTCAGCCTCGGGTTCTCGTGGATGAGCGGCGCCGCCCTCGCGGACGCGGCCGGCATCGGATCGATCGAGGTCGACCACATGCGGAAGAAGGGCTACCCGGCGGAGTTCTCCGTCGGCCTGAGCGCCAGCTCCGCGCTCATCAGCCCGATCATGCCGCCGAGCATTCCGGCCGTCGTCTTCGCGTCCGTCGCCGCGGTATCCACCGGTGCCCTGTTCGCCGCGGCGGTGGTCCCCGCCGTGCTGATGACGGTCGCGCTCGCGGCCACCGTCTGGGTCTGGGCGCGCGGCGACCGGACCTCGTCGGCGAGCCCTATGACTGGGCGGCGACGCGGCGGGCGTTGCTGCGTGCGCTCCCGCCGATGGGCGCGCCGGTCCTGATCCTCGGCGGGATCCTCGGCGGGTGGTTCACCCCAACCGAGGCGGCCGGCATCGGCGCCCTGTACATGCTCGTGCTCGCGGTCGCTGTATCGCGGCGTCGGCGCTGCGAGGCCTGGGCCTCATCTTCCGCGACACGGCCTCCATCACCGCCCAGATCATGCTGATCATCGGTGCGTCGTCGCTCCTCAGCTGGATCCTGGCCCGGGAGCAGGTGCCGCAGGCCGTGGCCGACGGCGCTGCTCGGCTTCACCGACAACCCGATCGTCTTCCTGCTGGTGATCAACGTCGTGCTGCTCCTGCTGGGCATGATCCTCGAGCCGACGTCCGCGCTCCTGATCGTCACGCCGATCCTGTTGCCGGTCGCGGTCGCGTTCGGGATCGACCCGCTGCAGTTCGGCTCGATCGTCATCTTCAACCTCATGATCGGGCTGCTCACGCCGCCCATGGGTGGCGTGTGCTTCGTGCTCAGCTCGGTCACGAGGATCCCCGTCACCGGGTCTTCCGAGGGGCGGCGATCTACATGCCCGCGCTCGTCGTGGTGCTCGCGCTCATCACGTACGTCCCTGCGCTGACGCTCTGGCTGCCGACGGCCATCGGACTGCGGTGATGGCGACGGCGGCCCGGCGTCGAGCTCCCGGGTGCACAATCGGAGAACCAGTAGAGAGGAACGGCATGTCGGTCCTGGAGAAGGCAAGCGAGCTGATCGACTGTCTCGGCCACGCTGGCGAGCCGGTGTCCCTTGCGTTCGTCCGCTCCGCCCTCGACATGCCCAAGTCGTCGACGCACCGGCTGCTCGGCGAGCTGGCGGGCCTGGGCATCGTCCGGCGGACCGAGGATGGCCGCTACTCGCTCGGTCCCCGCCTCCTGTACTGGGGCGAGGCGGCCGCGGAGACGTTCGACCTGCGCGTCGTCGCCGAGCCATCGATGCGACGGCTCCGGGATGCGGTCGGGGAGAGCGTGCACCTGTACCTGCGGGACAAGGACACGCGCGTGTGCATCGCCGCCGTGGAGGCCCGCCACGAGCTCCGCCCGTTCATCCAGCTGGGTCGTCCGCTGCCGCTGCGAGCGGGCGCCGCCGGCAAGCTGCTGCTGGCGTTCGCGGACGACGAGACCCAGCGGCTCGAGCTCCGCCGCGCGAAGACGCGATGCGGAGACGTTTCCCAACGCGCCCGGCGCCAGGCTCGCGGAGGAGCTCGAGCGGATCCGCGCAGACGGCTGGGCGACGTCGGTCGGGGAGCGGGAGAGCGGCGTGGCGGCGGCGGCAACGCAGGTCGTCGACTCGCGCGGGCGCGTCGTCGCCGCGCTGTGCATCTCGGGTCCGACGACGCGCCTCGTCCCGGGACGCATCGAAGACGCACGCGAGCCACTCCAGCGCAGCGCCGCCGAGATCAGCGAGCTCCTCCGCGGCGGCTGACGCTCACAGCGCGGTCGGCCGCCGGCCCCGACTCAGTCGGCGGGCGTGCCGTAGAACTCGCCGAACAGCTCCTGCTCGCTCGGCCGGTCCTCGGGGATCGGACGGCTCACCCAGGTGACGTTCATGTAGTGCTTGAGGTGGATGTTCTCGGTCGTGATGTTCCCACCCCACGTGCCGCACCCGAGGCTCGACGTCATGGGCATCCCGTTGTTGAAGGCACCGGCGTTCGCCTTCGACTGCGGCTGGCGGACCATGATCCTGCTCACCGGAGCGACCGTCGCGAGCCTGTCGACGTGGCTGTCGTCGAACGAGTAGATCCCGCACGAATGGCCCTTGCCGCCAACGTCGTAGATCGCCCGCACCATGTCCAGCGCGTTGTCGAAGCCGGTGTAGCGGAACATCGCCAGCACCACGCCGAGCTTCTCCGAGCTGAACGGGTTGTGCGGACCGATCTCCGTCTGCTCGACGATGAAGAACCGGCGGTCGGGCGCGATCGCGAAGCCCGCGCGAGCCGCGAGCGCCTGGGCGGAGATCGCGATCGTGTCGCCGGTCCGATGGCCGTCGGCATCCCAGTAGACCGCCCGCAGCGCCTCGGTCTCGGCCTGGCTGGTCAGGTGCCCGCCCTCCTCCACGAGCTTGTCGCGGAGGGCGTCGTAGATGGACGACTCGACGACCAGGTTGCCGTCCGCCGAGCAGCCGGACCCGAAGTCGGACGTCTTGCTCAGCCGGGTGTTCAACGCGGCCTCGGCGACGTCGGCGGT
The DNA here is from genome assembly GCA_963763075.1 of uncultured Chloroflexia bacterium. Lineage (GTDB taxonomy): Bacteria > Chloroflexota > Limnocylindria > Limnocylindrales > CSP1-4 > CAIXZV01. The sequence goes on from CAVXNF010000010.1 coordinate 206,553, forward strand.
CTCGTCGATGACCATCGTCGAGTTTCCCGCACCGACCCCGTAGGCCGGCGTGCCCGAGCTGTACGCCGCCCTCACCATGTCCCGGCCGCCGGTCGCCTGGACGAGGTCGGCCTGGCTCATGAGGTACTGCGCCGCGGGGATGCTCGGTCGGTCGAGGCATTGGAGGACGTCCGCCGGCGCGCCCTCGCGCGCGAGCGCGCGCCGCATGATCTCGACCGTCTCGAGGGTCGTCCGGCGGCTGCGCGGATGGGGCGAGAAGATCACGGCGTCGCGGCACTTGAGCGCGAACATCCCGACACCCGGCGGCGTGAGCTCGGGATTCGTGGTCGGGACGAGCGACGCGATCACGCCGACCGGCTTCGCGTACTTGACGATTCCCCGCTCCGGCAGCTCCTCGATGACGCCGACGCTTGGCTGGCGAAGGACGTCGCGCAGGATGCCCATGACCTTGAGCCGCTTGCCGACGCGGCTCACCGGGTCGCCGATGCCACTCTCCTCGACGCCCATCGCGGCGAGCCGGGTGAAGGTCTCCTCGTTCGCCACCGCCCAGGCGACTGCCTGGCACAGCCGGTCGACCTCCGCCTGGGTCGCGCCCTCGAACTCGCGCAGGGCCGCTCGCGCGCGCACGATCAGCTCGTCAACGCGCGCCGTCTCCTCTGGGGTGATCGGTCGGGGCGCCATCGCTCTCGTTCCTCCGCATGCCGGACGGCCGGTCGATACGTTCCAAATTCGTGAGTCAGGGTTCCGCAAGGCGGGACAGCCAACCCAGCGTAGTGCGCGGCCAAACCCCATGTCAATCGGGTGCGACGCTGGGACTTGACACGCCCGCGATCCGGATACTACGTTCCTTCTGAACGAACGCGATCCCAGCATGCGGAACGGAATCCACGGCAGGAGGCCATCGCTGATGTGCACGACGTGGGGGCCGGGGTGACGCCCACGGTCGCCGATCATGTCGCGAGGTTCCTGGTCGATCGCGGCGTCGAGATGGTCTTCGGCCTGTGCGGTCACACGAACATCTCCGTCCTTGCCGCAATCGAGCGCCTCGGCGCACCGCGGTTCGTGACGGCGCGCCACGAGCAGGTCGCCGCGCATGCGGCAGACGGGCTCGCCAGGGCGAGCGGCCGGCCGGGCGTCCTGCTCGTCCATGTCGGGCCGGGCATGACGAACGCGGCGACGGGCGTCGCGACGGCGGCGTTCGACTCGATCCCGCTGGTGGTGATCGCCGGGGACGTGCCGTCGTACTACGAGGGACGCGGCCCGCACCAGGAGTTCAACCTCCGCCGCGACGCCGACCAGGTATCGGTCTACGAGCCGTTCGTGAAGCGCGCCTGGCGCGTCCGTCGCGCGGACCAGGTTCCGCGCGTGCTGGCGCGGGCGTGGGACACTGGCGCTCGCGGGGAGGCCGGGTCCCGTGCTCGTGTCGGTGCCGATGGACATCCTCGGCGAGGTCCTCGATGCCGAGGTGGTGCCCGCGTCGCCCGTGGCGAGGCCGGCCCTGAGCCACGAGACCGCCGCGGCGATCGCGGCCGAGCTGCGCCGGGCCAGGCGACCGGTCCTGCTGGCCGGCGGAGGCACGCGACGGGCCGCGGCGTCCGTCGCGCGTCTGGCCGAGCTCGCGGGCCTCCCGGTCGTCCACAGCCTCATGGGTACCGGCATCCTGCCGCCCGGCCACCCGCAGCTGCTCGGCATGATCGGGTTCTGGGGCTCGCCGGCCGCGAACCGGCTGGCCGGCGAGGCCGACGTCCTGCTCGCCGTCGGCACCCGCTTCCCGGAGACGGACAGCAGCAGCTGGGAGCCGGGCGTGACGTTCCGGATCCCGCCGACCCGGCTCATCCACGTGGACATCGACCCCCATGAGCCGGGCCGCAACTACCCGGCGGCGATCGCCGCAACCGCGGATGCCGCGCTCGCCCTGGAGGCGATCGCGGATGCCTACGGCGACCCGACGCCGGATCGTGGCTACGACTGGGATGGCCTGTGCCGGGAGCGCGAGTCGTTCCTCGCGGACAGCACCGTCAACGCCACGTCCGCGGAGTTCCCGCTGCTGCCCGAGCGGATCCTCGCCGACGTGCGGGCCGCCATCCCGGACGCCATCCTCGTCACCGACGTCGGGTGGAACAAGAACGGGGTCGCCCAGCAGTATCCGGTCGACAGCCCGGACTCGTTCCACACGCCAGGCGGGTTCTCGACGATGGGGTTCGGGCCGGCCGCGGTCCTCGGCGTCGCGTCGGCCGGCACCGGGCGACCGGCGATCGCCCTCGTCGGCGATGGCGCCTTCGGCTCCAACCCGAGCGTCATCGCGACGGCCGTGGAGATGGGGATCGCCCCGGTGTGGGTCGTGATGAACAACGCCGCCTTCGGGACGATCGCCGGGCTGCAGCGCAAGCACTACGGGTCCGGGTACGGGTGCGAGTTCGAGGCCGGCGGGTCGCCGTACACACCCGACTTCGCGGCGATGGCCGTCGCGTGCGGTGCCGACGGCATCCGGGTCGAGCGACGCCGACGATCTCCAGGACGCACTGCGCCGCGCGTGTGGCTCCGGCCGTCCGACCGTCATCGACGTCCCCATGCGGAACACGCCGGTGATGACCCCGGGCGCGTGGGACATCGAGCGCATCTACCACGTCGCCCGATGACAGCCGATCCGGAGTCCGTGGCGACCAGGGTCCACGAGGGCGAGGGCGCCGGCCAGGCGGCGCGCCCGAGCGCGTGGGCGAGCGCGATCACGGCCACGACGGACAGCCAGGTGTTCGTCCGCGGCGTCGCCCTCGACGAGGCGATCGGCCGTGAGTCGCTTCCCGGCGATGGTGCTGCGGCTGTGGCGCGGCGACGAGGCAACCGACGCGGAGGCTGCGCTGATGGGCGCGTGCATGGTGGCGGCGATCGACCATGGACCGCTTGCGCCGTCGACCCTCGTTGCGAGAACCGTCGCCTCGACGCGCGCCGGCCGGATGAGCGCGCTCGCCGGCGGCATCCTCTCGTTCGGCGACCTGCATGGCGCCGTCGTGACGCGGGCGATGGAGATCGTCGCCACGGTGCCGGCCGAGGGCGACCTCGAGCGATGGGCCGACGAGGTGTTCGAGACCGAACGCGCGGCCGGCCGGCGACTGCCGGGGATCGGTCATCGCTGGCATGCCCATGACCTCCGCGCCGAGCGGCTGCTCGACGTCGCGACCGAGCAGGGCGGCCGCCGCCATGCCGCGGCGGTCCGGGTGCTCGCCGCCCGGGTCGGCACGCACGTCGGGCGTCCCGTGGCGGTGAACATCGACGGGGCCCTGGCGGTCGCCCTGACCGCCCTCCGGATCGACCCCGAGTACGGCGACTTCCTGTTCGCCATCGCCAGGAGCTTCGGGCTCGCGGCGCACATCGTCGAGGAACGCGCACGCGAGCGGCCGATGCGCATGATCGATCCCACGGCTGCCCTCTACGACGGCATCCCGGTCCACGGCCTGCACGCCAAGGAGACACATCCATGAAGGTCCGGTTGATCTCGCCATTCGACGACGCCGAGCAGATCTGGATCGGCCTCGACGAGCCGGGCAAGCGGCGCAAGGTCTTCCAATTCGTCTCGCCGGCGACCGGGTCCGAGGAGTTCATGGCGGGGATCACGATCTTCGAGCCGGGTGAGGCGAGCTCGTACCACATCCACCCCGAGTCCGAGGAGATCAACCTCGTGCTGGCGGGTTCCGGGGTGGTCGTGTCGGAGGGCGAGGAGGCGTCGTTCGACTCGGGCCAGGCGATGTGGGTCCCGAAGGGCGTCTACCACCAGCACCGGAACACGGGGTCCGAGCCGCTCAGGCTCCTGTGGGTGTACACGCCGCAGGCCGAGCTCCCGTCCGCCTAGGGAACGGTCCGCCCTCGGCGACCGGCCGCTGTCGCCGGTTGCCTCTCACGTCCGGCGAGCGTCACATGGATACGGTTGATGGTCCACAACCCGGTGCGCAACGACTCCAGCGACGGCCCTCGCGGCCCGCTCGCGGACCTCCGCGTGCTGGAGCTCGGGACGCTGATCGCGGGGCCGCTCGCGGGTCGCTGGCTCGCCGACTTCGGGGCGCGAGGTCATCAAGGTCGAGCACCCGGTCCACGGCGACCCGCTCCGCGCCTGGGGCGAGACGTGGGACGGGACCGATTCGCTGTGGCACCTCGTCCAGTCGCGCGGCAAGCGCTCGGTCGCGGCCGACCTCCACGATCCCGCCGACCAGGCCCTCGTCCGTGCCCTGGCGGCCGAGAGCGACATCCTGATCGAGAACTTCCGGCCGGGCCGGCTCGAGGCGTGGAACCTCGACCCCGACGTCGCTGATGGCGGCGAACCCGGGCCTGATCGTCGTCCGGATCTCGGGGCATGGCCAGACCGGTCCGCTGCGCGACCAGCCCGGCTTCGGGACGATCGCCGAGGCGGCGGGCGGGCTGCGGTACCTGACCGGCGAGCCGGACCGCCCGCCCGCCCGCGTGGGGCTCAGCCTCGGTGACTCGATCGCCTCGCTGGAGGCGCTCGTCGGTGCGCTGATCGCGCTCCACGAGCGGCAGGCGTCCGGTCGGGGACAGATCGTGGATGTCGCGCTCACCGAGGCCGTGTTCAGCATGCTGGAAGGGGTCCTGCCCGAGTACAGCCACTCCGGCACCGTGCGCGAGCGGGTCGGCAACATCGCCCACAACTCGGCGCCGACCAACGCCTATCCGTGTGCCGACGGCGACTCTCGTGTGCATCGCGGCCAACACCACGCCGCTGTTCCGCAGCCTGTTCCGGACCATCGGCAGGGACGACTACGCGGATGACCCCGAGCTCCTCGAGAACCAGGGCCGCGTCCGGCGCTCGGGGGAGCTGGACGACGCGATCCGTTCGTGGACGGCGACGCGGACGGTGGCCGAGGTCGTGGCCATCCTTCGGCGCTCGCCGCATTCCCGTGAGCCGGATCAACAGCATCGCGGACATCGTCGCGGACCCCCAGTTCCAGAGCCGCGACATGATCGTTCCCGTGATGGACGACCGGCTGCCGAAGCCGCTGCTGGTGCCGGGCGTCGTGCCGAAGCTGTCCAGGACGCCCGGCCGTGTCCCACCGCTCGCCCGGTCGCTGGGCGAGGACACGGCGGCCATCCGCCGCCAGGTGGAGCGATCGCCCGTCCATGGTGGAGGAGCGACGCGGTCGGCGCCCCGGGACCGGGATCGGTGACGGAGGTCCCGACCTACCGCGGATCGCTGCCGGCGGAGGACCTCGGCATCACGCTGATGCACGAGCACATCTTCGTGCGTGATCCGGAGGTCGAGCGCAACCTCCCGGGCTCGGAGTGGGACAGCAACGGCGCGCTCGATCGGGCGCGGAGCCAGCTCGACGCCCTCCACGGCCTCGGGATCCGGACCGTCGTGGACCTCACCGTGCCGGGCCTCGGACGCGATGTCGGCACGGTCGCGGCATTGGCCGCGCTGACGCAGGATCCAGCTCATCGCGGCGACTGGCTGGTACGCGACCAGCTCGCTGCCGCTCTACTTCCAGCTCCATGGACCCGGTCGGGTGCTGGACGGCCCCGACGAGCTCGCCAGGCTGTTCGTGCGCGACATCGAGGAGGGCATCGAGGGCACGGCGATCCGGGCGGGCATGATCAAGGTCGTCACCGATGCGGCAGGGATCACCGAGGACGTCGCGCGGATCATGGACGCCGCCGCGGTCGCGCACCGCGAGACCGGCGTCGCGATCACGACGCACTCCCACCCGGCCACCCGGAACGGCCTCGCCCAGCAGCAGTTCCTCCGTGCACGCGGCGTGCCCCTCGAGCGCGTGGTGATCGGGCACTCCGGGGACACAGACGACCTCGACTACCTGCGCGCGATCCTCGACGATGGCTCGACAATCGGCATGGACCGCTTCGGGATGGAGCACGTGCTCCCGGACGACCGCCGCGTACGGACGGTGCTCGCGCTGCTCCGACTCGGCTACGCCGACCGCATGGTGCTCTCGCACGACGCCGCCGTGTTCAGCTACGTCACACCGCCGTCGTGGCGGGCACGGATGGCGCCGCGGTGGAACATGGAGACGATCCCGCGCCGGATCATCCCGATGCTGCGGGACGGGGGCGCGACGGACGAGGAGCTGCACCAGATGCTGGTCGTGAACCCCCGGCGCCTCCTCGTTCCGGGGAGTCGGCAATGAAGGCGGCGCTCCTGCTCCGACCGGGCGAGATCGTCATCGACGACGTGCCCGAGCCCGAACCAGGTCCCGACGAGGTCCGGATCACGGTCGGAGGCGTGGGCCTGTGCGGCTCGGACCTCGCCGTCTTCAACGGGACGTGGACGCCGCCCCGGTACCCGTGGATCCAGGGCCACGAGGCCTTCGGCACGATCGATGCGGTCGGCGAGCGGGTCTCCGCCGAGCGCATCGGCGAGGTCGTCGTGGTCGAACCGAACGTCGCCTGCTTCGAGTGTGGAGCGTGCCGCCGGGGCCTGACCTCGTCGTGCAGTGGCCGCCAATCGGTGGGCATGAACCGGCCGGGCGCACTGGCCGAGCAGCTCGTCGTGCCGAGCGACAACGCGTGGTCCATCCCCGGTCGCGGCGGCGCGCGACCTCGTCTGCGTCGAACCCCTGGCCGTGATCGAGGCGGCCTTCCGCCGGCATGGGCGATCCGCCGATCGGGACGGCGCTCGTGATCGGCGTCGGATCCCAGGGCCTGCTGGCGACGCTGTCGCTCGTGGCGCGCGGGACGGCGGTGCTCGTCCACGACGTGAACCCGGCGAGGGTCGCCCTCGCCATCTCGCTCGGTGCCCGCGCGCTGGATCCGGATGACGCGGCCGTGTCCGTCGATCTCGTCGTCGACACGGTGGGGACGTCCGCGGCGGTCGACGTCGCCCTGCGCCATCTCACGATCGGCGGGACGCTGCTGGTCCTGTCCCTGGACGCGACGCCGTTCGAGCTCTCGGCCCAGACGCATCGTCCGGCGCCAGCTCGTCATCCGGGGATCGCTGACCTACGACCACCCCGGGGACTTCGCGGGCGACGGTCGCACACGTCCGATCGGGGGCGATCTCGCCGGGCCGGGTCATCACCGACGAGTACCCCCTGGACGAGACGCGGGAGGCGTTCGAGCGGAGCCGCTCCGCCGGCGGCAAGACGTGGATCCGAGTCGCCGGGTCAGTGCTCGGCTGAAGCCTCGGCCGCGTGCGCCGCGGAGACAGCGGCGCGAACGCCCAGGAGATAGCTGTCCAGGCCGAAGCCGGCGATCTGGCCCTTCGCGACGGCCGCGATGACCGAGTCGTGCCGGAACGCCTCCCGGGCGTGGATGTTCGAGAGGTGCACCTCGACGATCGGCACGCGCAGGATCGCGAGGGCGTCGCGGACGGCGTAGCTGTAGTGGGTCCACGCGCCGGCGTTGATGACGACCGCGTCGGCATCGCCGTGTGCGCGGTGGATCCGCTCGCACAGGAGACCTTCGACGTTGGACTGGAAGGACTCGACCTCGACGCCGAGCTCCGACCCCAGTGCCTTGATCGCGTCATCGATCTGCGCGAGCGTGACGGTCCCGTACTGGCCCGGATCGCGCTTGCCCAGCATGTCGAGGTTGACGCCGTGCAGGACGAGCACCTTCATCGTGGCCCTCCGTGCGCCAGGTGGTCGAGGATCATCCGCGGCCAGGATCCCGGAGCGAGTCGAGGGCCTCGCCGAGGACGGTCACCGCGCGCTCGATGCGGTCGATCGTCTCGCCGTAGTCCTCGGCCGTCACGACCCGGTCGCCGAATGGGCCGAGCCGCGCACGCAGCAGCCCGACGTCCGCGGTGATGTGGTTCACCACGTTCGAGACATCCGCCTCGTTGAGATATCGGACGCCGCCCTGCTCGACACGGGCGTAGGGAGCCTGCTCGAGCCAGCGACTGAAGTACTCCAGGGCCGTCTCACCGGGGACCGCGGCGAAGGGGTAGTCCTCCTCGCCGGGCTCCCAGTTGATCCCGGGCGTCGTCCCGTCACCTGCGGCGCGCGCGTACGCGGGCGGGGTGGCGGCGTCCTGCTTGTCGACCATCGGCCGAGTGTAGCAATCGCGGACGTGCCGGACGGCACCCGAACCCTGCGGCCGTCAGCGCCGGATCGCCCTGTGCGAGGAGCGTGATCAACCCCGGCTGCTATCATCCCCCGGCGGCACGGAGAGGTCGCATAGAGGTCTAGTGCAGCGGTTTGCTAAACCGCCGAGTGGGGTAACCTGCTCCGAGGGTTCGAATCCCTCCCTCTCCGCCACACATCGTGCGCCCGTAGCTCAGTGGATAGAGCACCAGCTTGCGGAGCTGGGGGTCGTGGGTTCGAATCCCGCCGGGCGCGCCAACGCCCCTGCACCACCCGAACGCCCCGTCCTGCGACGGGGCTTCTTCATGCCCGCGACGTGCGCGCTTGCGCAGGGGCGTATCGTCACGCCACTCGGTCCCGCGCGTCTCCAGACCAAGAGTCGTCGACTCTCCTGGCGCATCGAGGTCCGAAATGGCCGTCACGCATCGGCGTCCTCGCGTCACCGGGGCAGCGCGTCGTGCGGCCACGCTCCTCGCAGCGCTCGCGCTGGTCGGCGTCTCAGCCGGCTCCGTCGCGGCGCCCCGCGTCCTGGCGCTGACGCCATCGCCGGCGCTGGTCGCGATCGACGGCGGGGCGAGCAACACGTGCGCCCTCGTCACGGACGGCACGATTCGCTGCTGGGGCGCCAACGGCGGCGCGCTCGGGAACGGGTCCGTGCGCAACAGCATCGTGCCGGTGACGGTGTCGGGTCATCACCGACGCGACCGGCATCGCCGTCGCCGCCGGTCATGCCTGCGCGGTCCTCGCCGATGGCACGGTGCGCTGCTGGGGCAGCAACGAATCCGGGGAGCTGGGCAACGGGACCGAGGTGGGGTCGTCCGTTCCGGTCAAGGTGCTCGGCATCGGGTCCGCGATCGCCGTCACGGCGGGTACCGACCACACGTGCGCGTTGCTGGCCGACGGCACGATCGCGTGCTGGGGGCTCGGCGGGACGATCGGCGACGGGTCGTGGTCCTCGAGGAGCGCCCCGGTGCCCGTCGTTGGGATCGACGACGGCGTGGCGCTCGCCGCCGGTGGCTCGCATACGTGCGCGCTCCGCGCCACGGGCGAGGTCGCCTGCTGGGGGACGGGGGACGCCGGGCAGCTCGGCGACGGCACGCTCGACCGCGGACTCCTGCCGACCGCGGTCGCCGGGCTCGCGGACGCCACGTCCATCGCCGCCGGCGGTGACCAGTCGTGCGCGGTGCGGGCGAGCGGCGCGGTGACGTGCTGGGGCGCGATGGACCCGCTCGTGTACGGCGGCTACCGGCCGATCCACGCCCTGCCACAACCCGTTGACGGGATCGCGGATGCGGTCCAGGTCTCGGTGGCCGCAGCGTCAGCGTGTGCGCTGTTCGCCGACGGAACCGCCCGATGCTGGGGCCGCAACGAGAGCGGGACCCTCGGTGATGGCACGACGACGAACAGCGCCTCGCCCGTTGGCGTGGTCGGGCTTGCCGGGGCGACGACCCTCGGGACCGGGTGGGATCACGTCTGTGCGCTGGTCGCCGACCAGTCGGCGATGTGCTGGGGCGAGAACCGCAGCGGCCAGCTCGGTGACCGGAGCGTGACCGACCGGACGAGTCCCGTGCCGGTGCGGTGGGATCCCGACACCACGGCGCCCACCGTCACCGCGATCCGGTTCGAGCTCGTGGAGCGCGTGTATTCCCGCCTGACGGTCTACCGCGTCATTGCCCGCTATCCGGCCACCGATGGAGTCGATGGGACGGGGATCGACAGTGTCGTGGTCGAGAAGAGCCGGGACGGCGGACCGTGGGTCAACGTCGATCGGCCGAGCGTCTACGGCAAGGCGATCGTCGCCCGGACCACCGGCACGTTCCGCGTCCGGGTCCGCGCATACGACCGGGCAGGCAACCTCGGTCCGTGGCGGACGAGCGAGGAGACTCGCATCCAGGTCGTGCAGGACACTGCGTCCTCGCTCGGGTACGACGGGCCGTGGACGACGCGCCGCGACGACCACATGCTCGGCGGATCGGCGCGCTACACGCGGACGGCCGGCGCGTCCGTCAGCTACCGCTTCACCGGGTGGGCGATCGGGTTCATCGGTGTCATGAGCCGGTACCGCGGCGAGGTGGACGTCTACGTCGACGGCGCCCTCGTCGGCCAATTCGACACGACGGGATTCAAAGCCTGGCGGCGGCTCATCGACGAGACCCACTGGAACACCCGCGCGACGCACACGGTGACGTTCGCTGCTGTCGGCACCGTCGGTCGACCACGGATCGACTTCGATGCGCTGGTGGTGATCCGATGAGCGGTCGCCCGCTCTGGCGCCGCGCCGCCCGTGCGCTCGTGTCGGCCGCGGTCGCGCTGTCCACCGCCGGGCTGGCATCGCCCGCGTTGGCTGTCGCTCCGACCCTCGTCGACATCCAGGCAGGTGCCGGGTTCACGTGTGCGCTCGTGACCGGCGGGACCGTCAGCTGCTGGGGGGCCAACGACCGTGGCCAGCTCGGCAACGGGACGACGGTGCTCAGCACCGTGCCCGTCGCCGTGAGCGGGATCGGCGACGCGGTCGACCTCAGCGTGGGCTCGTCGAGCGCCTGCGTCGTCCGTGCGGGTGGTGGCGTGCGGTGCTGGGGGTCGAACGACTGGGGACAGCTCGGCGACGGGACGCTGTCCACGCGGCCGACGCCGGTGGACGTGACCGGAATCACGACCGCCGGAACCGTCGCAGTCGGCGACATCACCACCTGCGCCGTGCTGGCGGATCACACGGTCAGCTGCTGGGGTGGGAACAACTCCGGCCAGCTCGTGGACGGCACGCTGACGAACCGGCCGACGCCGGCGCCGATCCCCGGCATCGACGACGCGACGAGCGTGGCGGTGGGTGGCGCACACGCATGCGCGGTCCGCGCGGACGGCACCGTCACGTGCTGGGGCGCCAACTTCGACGGGCAGGTCACCGGCGGTACGACATCCGAGACGGCGCTGCCGACCGGGGTCGAGGGCGTTGCGGACGTCCAGCAGCTCAGCCTCACGGGGTTCGCGAGCTGTGCGCGTCTGGCGACCGGCGAGCGTGACGTGCTGGGGTGGCTCCGACAGCACAACCCAGGCGCCATCGCTCGTGCCCGGGTTGCCGGACGCGGTCGTCGACCTCGCCGCGGTCGATCGCGAAGCGGGCTGCGGGACGCTCGCCGACGGGACGGTCGCGTGCTGGGGGATCGCGTTCGTCGCTGGGTATCCGAACGATCTCCCCGCGTACCGCGTCGACGGCCTGAGCGGTGCCACCAGGATCGACGTCGGCCCCTGGCATGCGTGCGTGATCGGCCCGTCGATGGATGCCTGCTGGGGAGCGAACCAGTTCGGCGCGCTGGGTGACCGCAGCACGACGTCCCGCGCGACCCCGGGGCCGATCTCGTGGGAGCCGGATCCCGACCCGCCCATCGTGTCCGCGCCGCACATCGCCATCGTCGGGGTCGGCCGAAACGGGACGAACGCCGTCATGGCGCTGCTCACATGGAGGTCGACCGACGGCGCCACGGGGACGGGTGTGCAGGGCTACGAGGTCGGCCTCAGCCGCGATGGTGGGACGACCTGGTCGGCGCCGACAGCGACGACGGAGCGGTGGCACCTCGATGAGCGACTGTCCGCCACCGGCACCGTCAGGTACCGCGTGCGCGCCTCGGATGGGGCAGGCAACGTGAGCGACTGGACCGTCGGCCCGGCGCTGCAGCCGAGGATCGTGCAGGACGGCTCGTCGTCGATCACCTATCGGGGAACCTGGACGCGCCGCGAGAGCTCGACGTATCTCGGTGGCGCAACGCGCATGACCACCCAGGCCGGGGCCAAGGCGACCGTCACCTTCACGGGTCGATCAGTCGCGTACGTGACGCGGATGAGCGAGACGCGCGGCAAGGTGCGGATCTATCTCGACGGCGCCTCACAGGGAACCGTCGACCTCGGGAAGTCCTGGTACGGCACGCAGCCGGTCGTCGCCTGGGAGCGGAGCTGGCCGACGTCCGGCACGCACACCGTCACGATCGTTGCGGTCGTCACGCCCGACCACCCGCGCGTCGACCTCGACGCGTTCGTCGTCGTCCGTTAGCCCGGCCCGACCGGGGAGGCCCCGGTCAGATGTGGAAGCGCTTCCGCGTCTTGCGGATCGTCTTCGCCACGCGGCGCTTCGTCCGGCGGCTGTAGCGCTGGTACGCGGAGCCGCTGTACAGCGCGACGGAGTCCGGGTAGCGGATGCTCGCGACCTTCTGCTCGAAGATCGTCGGGTCCTCGCCGGGCTGGAAGATGTGGCTCAGTCCGTGGCGTTCGACGTAGCCGATGAACGTGTCGTAGCGCTTCTTGTGGTTCGCGTTGAGCGGGCCGTAGTCGGCCTCGGCGTAGAGCTCGGCCGCGTCGGTCTCGGGCGTGATCTCGCTGATCAGCTTGTTCGGGATCTCGAAGTAGCGGGCGAGCTCGGTCGTCCGGGTGTCGTGCCCCAGCACGTAGGCCGGCGTGCCGGCGAGCAGCGCCGCGATGTTGCCGTGGATCCGGGTGCCGAAGGTGAAGTCCGTGCCGCGCAGGTAGTCGATCCAGGGCCACGGGTCGACCCACAGCTTCGTCTTGCCGTCCCGCACCAGCGGGTGCGACGGCCAGACCGGGATCGGATTGGGGTCCTTCATCTTGCGGATGCCCTCGCCCCACAGCAGGAGGCGCGAGGCAGTCCATCTCCTGGCCGATGTAGGAGAGGTTCGGGTACTTCGCGGTGTGCGACTCGACGATCGGGCCCATCTCGCTGATCCGGGACGTGATGTTGATCGTGATCCGCGAGTCCGCGTCGAGCGCGGGCGCCTTCTTCTGCACGTCGAGCTTGTCGCCGAACATGAACATCGACGGGCAGCCGATGACGTCGACGTCGTTGAAGCCCAGCTGCTTGAGGTAGTCCTGCGTCCACTCGCCGCGGACGCCGACCGACCCCGACTTGTCGATGATCGCGCCGATGAACGCCTTGACCGACTCGTCCTGCGGGCGCTTGATCCCGGACCGGTAGGGGAGGCTCGCCTGGAGCCCGCCGCCCAGCAGGACCACCGGGATCTTCAGCTTCCGGATCACCGGCGACAGCCGGTCGAGGCCGTGCATGAAGCTCAGCCGGAAGCCGTTCGCGAGCGGGATCACGTAGACGTCGTAGTTGTCGTTGATGTAGTCCGCACCGAGCTCGTGGGCCTTGAACCGGTCCGGCTCGATGGTGACGTCCTTGGTGCTGAGGAGCTTGTACGCCGAATTCGAGGAACAGCAGGTTCCCGGTGTTGGAGCCGATCAGGTTCTCGAGCGCGACCTTCTCGGGCGAGACGACCTCGAAGGGGTCCTTCGGCGAACGGAGCAGCATCCTCTTCATGGCGGCCGAGTCTACCGGAGGCCGCGGTCGGCGCGGGTGGCTGCCCGAACCAGGCGCCGTCAGGCGGTGCGGCCGAGGATGTCGAGCAGCATCGCGACGAACTTCGGCTCGTCGGCGTCCAGCGCGAACTCGACGTTCGGCGGCAGGTAGGCGAAGTTCGCCTCGGCCGGGGTCCGCCCGCTGAACCGGAAGTCGCAGACCGTCCGCCCCAGGGTGAGCTCACCCGACGTCTCGACGTCCACGTGCGCGAACCGGGTCGTGATCACCGAGGGGTCGATGATCGCGCACACGGCGAGCGCGTCATGGACCGGGCGCGGCGCCCATGCGCTGCATCGGCTGGGTCGCGTCGTAGCCCTCGATGCGCTTGCTGATGAACCGGTACGCCGCCTCGCCGGCCGGCGTCCCGAGGGCCTGCAGCCGGGTCGCGTCCTCGAGCGATACGAGCGCCCGGTGGGTCGCATCGAGCGGCACCATCCGGATCGGGCGGCCGCAGTTGACGACGATCCGCGCGGCTTCGGGGTCCAGCCAGATGTTGAACTCCGCCGAGGCCGTGGCGTTCCCGTGATCGTGGGCGCCGCCCATGATCACGATCTCGGGGATCCGCTCGACGATCCGCGGCTCCTTCTGGATCGCCATCGCGATGTTCGAGAGCGGCCCCACCGGGACCAGCGTGATGTCGCCGTCGGAGGCGAGGTAGGTGTCGATGAGCCAGTCGACGGCATGCTGCGGCTGCGCCGCGATCGTCGCCTCCGGCAGGTCGAGCTTGTCGCCGTGGATCCGCGACGCCGGGTTGTGCGCCCCCTGGGACCGGGCGATCGGGCGCGACATGCCCCGGAACACGGGCACCTCGGGCGTCCCGATCCACTCGAACACGCGCAGGGTGTTCTCCACGCACGAGTCGAGGACGGTGTTGCCGTTGACCACCGTCGCCCCGACGAGCTCGAGGTCGGGGGAGAGGGCCGCGGTCATGAGCGCGACCGCGTCGTCGGTGCCGGTGTCGACGTCGAGGATGATCTTCGTAGCCATGGGCGTCAGTGTGCCGAACCCGAGGCCGGTCCGGTGGGCCCGCCGCGCGCGGGGATGAACCGCTCGACGATCCGCTCGCTCGACCGGCCGTCGCATGCGCCGAGGTTGCGGGCGACGAACGCCTCGTACGCGTCGAGGTCCCAGGCGTCCGCCGCGATCGCCGCCGCCACGCCCGCCGTGTCGCGCACCTGGACGCCGATCATCTCCGTCCGGTAGTCGAGGTACAGCCCCGGGTCGCGCTCGTACGCCTCGAGGTCGTCGACGAGCAGGACGAGCGGACGGCGCAGGAGCGCCCACTCGTAGATGGACGACGAGTAGTCCGTGACGAGGATGTCGGCCGCGGCCAGCCAGTCGTTCATGTCCGACGCCGGGTCCGCGACGACGTCGAAGCCGGCGGTCGCCAGGCCGGCCGGGTCGAGGTTGGGGTGGGACTTGAGGACGAGGGCGTGGCTCGCCGGCAGGCTCGCGCGCAGTGCCACGGCATCGAGCGCGGCCGAGCCCGCCTTCGCGCGGCCCCGGCCGCGGAACGTCGGCGCGTAGAGGACGACCGTCCGGCCGCGCAAGGACCGGGTGCGCGGCGAGGACCCGCGCCTTCGCCGCCGCCAGCGCCGCGTCGTCGTAGAACAGGTCGGTCCGCGGCGTCCCCAGCGGCAGGACCCGCTCGAGCGGCGTCCGCAGCGCCCGCGACCACGGCTCGCGGCCCGCCTCGCCGGACGCGATCGCGTAGTCGTAGTGGCGATGGAGGAACGTCGCCTCCGGCTCCTCGAGCCCGCCCAGCGTGTCCGCGCCGAACCGCTTGAGCGCGCCCGCGGCGTGCCACACCTGCACGACGGTCGTCCCGGCGCGGTGGGGCGCCACGTGGACCGGCAGCCACGCGTTGTCGACGATGACCAGCCCGGACGTGTGCAGGTAGATACGTGCCGCGCACGAGCCTGACGAGGTAGCGCAGCTTGCCCGCGAGGCCGTACGCGTACGGCTCGAGCAGGTGCACCACCGGTGTCCCCGGGCGCAGCCGGCGGATCGCGGCATCGAGGAACAGCAGGTTGCCCTCGAGCACGGGCAGCCGGGCGGTCGCGAGCACGACCCGCCGCCGGCGCATCGGCAGCAGCGAGAACGCCGCCCCGAGGACCCGCAGGACGAGGCTGGCCAGCCGGTACTCCCAGCGGCTCACGGGTCGGGATCCGCCCGCTACATCTGCTGGCGGACGATGATGTTCTGGCCGTCCAGCGTCAGCTCGTCGTCGCGCATCAGGGTGGCGATGACCCGGGCGACCTGCTCCGGCTGCATGATCGAGCTGGGATCCTCGTCCGGGGCCAGCTTGCGGCGCAGCTCGGTCGCGGTGCGGCCGGGCGAGATCGTGTAGATCTTCACGCCCGGACCCGGCCAGCTCCTCGGCGAGGGTCGCGGACAGGTTGACGACCGCGGCCTTGGACGCCGCGTAGGCGACCCAGCCGGGACGCGCGGTGATGCCCGCGGTCGACGCGACGTTGAGCACCTTGGCCGGCCGCCCGTCGCTGAAGCGGACCATCTCGCGGATGAGCACGAGCATCTGGAACACGTTGATCGAGAACGTCCTGACCAGGTTCTCGACCGTCGTGTCGAGGAGCGACTTCGGCTCCGCGTAGCCCGCGATGTTGAGCAGCAGGTCGATGCCGCCGTGCTCGCCGCAGATCTCCTCCACGAGCCCGGGGATGCCCTCGAGCTGGCCGAGGTCGTAGGCGACGAGGCGGACGTCCTTGCCGGGCTCCATCGCGGCGGCCGTGCCGGCGATGCCCTCGGCGCTGCGGGCGATGAGGATGATCGTGCTCACCTCGGGCTGGCGGCTCATCTCCACCGCTGCGGCGCGCCCGATGCCCTGGCTGGCACCGGTGATCACGCACACCTTGCCGGTGGTCACGACCGGCGCCCCATCAGGTCGTGGTAGATCGCCTCCGCCGTGACCGTGTCGGTCGGGACGGTGATCTTGATGTTGTGCTCGATGCCCGGGAGGATCCGGACCGGCTCCTTGGCGTACTCGAAGAACAGGCTCGCGTCCTCGGTGAACTCGCGCCCGTCGTTCGCGGCCGCCTCGTGCGCGGCGAGCAGCTTCGTCCGGTTGAACTTCTGGGGCAGCTGGACGTTGACCAGCTCGTCACGCTCGAGCAGGCCCTCGATGTAGTCGCCGCCCTTGAGCACCGTGAACGGGATCGCGAGCCCGAACATCGCGTTCTCGTCCTCGGCGTCCATCAGCCGCCGGAAGTCCGCGACGGAGACGAGCGGCCGGACGGCCTCGTGGATGATCACCGAGTCGACGTCGCCCAGGGCCTGCAGCCCCTTCAGCGCGGACTCCTGGCGGCTGGCGCCGCCGACGACGCACTCGAACTTGGCCCCCATCCGGTGGTTGGTGACCAGCTCGCGGGTCGCCTCGAGGTGGTCGGCCGGGCAGGTGATCACGACCTGCTCGATCTCGGTGATGGCCCGCGCCTTCTCGAGGACGTGGATCAGGAGCGGCTTGCCGCCGAGCAGCAGGAACTGCTTGGGCACGGGGCGCCCGATGCGGCGGCCGATGCCACCCGCGAGCACGATCATCCCGGTACGCATCCGTCCCTCCAAGGTACCGGCGCCGGCGAGGCAGGCCGGGCACGTTGATGCGGTCCAGTCTGCCGGATCGCCCGGCGGCGCGCAGTCGGTATCATCGGTCGCGCCGACCCCTGCCCGGAGGATCCAGCGTGCCGACGCCCGTCGACGCCCAGCTCCGATCCGCCGCGTGGGAGCGCATCCAGCTCGTGCTCCGCTTCGCCGGCGACCCCGGGCCGGTCCGGCTGGCGCAGGCAGCCGAGCCGCGCGACGTCGTTCCGCCGACCCGCCAGTGGCGCGAGGGCGACGAGACGGTCGTCCGCATCAACCCGTTCATCGGTCCCGGGCTGCGGCCGCTCGCCGCGGGCACGTGGACGCTCACCGGCGGGGACGGGGCCCCGCTCCGGGTCACCGCGCGCGGACGGCGCGGTCCCGGCGGCCGCGGCCGAGAAGCGGCTCTCGCTGCCCGTGTCCGCCTATGTCGTTCGAACCGCGGTCGACGGCGCCGGCCGCCTGACGCTCGACGTCGAGGTCGACACGCGCGCCGCGGCCCTCGCCGAGCGCGAGACCGGACCCGTCCAGCGGTTGTGGAAGAGGACCCGGCGCTCGCTGTGGCGGGTCGCGTTCTCGGTGCTGCGGACGCTCGGGCGCAACCGGCCGGTCATCCTGTTCGCGACCCGCCTCAACAGCCGCCTGACCGGCAACCTCGAGTCGGTCCACAACGCGGATGGTCGCAGCGCGGCCTGGACAAGGACTACCGCCTGGTCGTCGTCGCGAAGCCGGACATCGGCAAGCCGATGTCGTGGCGCGACCGGCTGCGCCTGCTGTGGGGCATGGCCGCCGCGAAGGTCATCTTCCTCGACGACTCGTTCTACCCGGTCTACTGGGTCGACTTCCCGCCGGACGTCCGGATCATCCAGCTGTGGCACGCCGCGGGCGCGTTCAAGACCGTCGGCTACAGCCGCTCCGCGAGCGCCGGCAAGCCGCCGTTCAACCCGTTCGGCCGGGTCCACAAGAACACGACCCACGCCATCGTCAGCTCGGACTTCGACGCCCCGTTCTACGCGGAGGCGCTGGGCCTCCCCGAGGACCGGCTGGTCCCGACCGGCATCCCGCGCATGGACCGCTTCTTCGACCCGGTCGCCCGTGACGCCGCGCTCGCGAAGGCGCGCCAGCTCCTGCCCCAGATCGCCGGCCACAAGGTGTGGCTGTTCGCGGCGACGTACCGGGGCGAGAAGGTGGCCACCGCGAGCTACGACTTCGACCAGCTCGACCTCGACGGGCTGTACGCGCTGGCGGCCGAGCAGGACGCCGTCGTGCTGTTCAAGCACCACCCGTTCATCACCCACCGGATCGACGTCCCGGAGGCGTACCGCGACCGGCTGGTCGAGGCGACCGACGTCCCGATCGACGTCAACGACCTGCTGTTCAGCGTCGACCTGCTGATCACCGACTACTCGTCGATCGTGTTCGAGTACTCGGTCCTCAACCGGCCGATGGTGTTCTTCGCCTACGACCTCGACGAGTACATCGCCGAGCGCGACTTCTACGTCCCGTTCGACGAGTTCGTCCCGGGCCCCATCGTCCGGACGTTCCCCGAGATGCTCGACGTCATCCGGCGGGGCGACCTGCAGCAGGACAAGGTCGAGGCGTTCGCGGCGAAGCACTTCGCCCACCTCGACGGCCAGTCGACGGACCGCGTGATCGACCTCGCCCTCGGGCGATGAGCGCGCACCCCTGATGCGAACGCTGCTCATCCGCCTCCGGACCTGGCTCGTCCGGCTGGGCTTCGAGATCGGCCGGCGGCGGCCGATCCGCGCCCACGTCGTGCTCGCCACGGCCCACGCGGCGATCGCTGGGCGGCAACCTGCGCTACATCGCGGACGAGCTCGACCGCCGCCGGCCCGCCGATCCCGACGGTCGTCCTCGCGTCGCGTGCCTCGCCCGGGCCTCCGCGGCAAGGTCGCCGGGATGGTCCACGCGCTGCGCGCGGGCTACCACCTCGCGACGGCGCGGCTGTTCGTCGTGGACGACTACTTCTTCCCGATGTACGTCATCCGGCCGCGCCGCGGCACGGCCCGGGTCCAGACGTGGCACGCGGCCGGGGCGTTCAAGAAGATCGGCTACAGCGTCCTCGACAAGTCGTTCGGGGCGGACGAGGCGCTGGTCGAGCCGGGTCGACATCCACTCCAACTACACGCTGTGCCTCATGCCCTCGGACGCCGCGACCGTCCACTACATGGACGCGTTCCGCCAGCCGCGCGAACGGTTCTCGTCCGCGCTCGGCCTGCCGCGGACCGACCTGTTCTTCGATCGCCGCGCACCGCGCCCGCGCCGAGGCGGCGATCCGGCAGCGCTACGACCTGCCGCCCGGCCGCCGCGTCCTCCTCTACGCCCCGACGTTCCGCGGCGACACGATGCACGCCGCCCGCTACGACGACTCGCTCGACCTCGCCGCGCTCCATCGGGCGCTCGGCGACGAGTGGGTCGTCCTGCTGCGGCTGCACCCGTTCGTCAGGCAGGCGGCGTCCATCGACGCGGCGCCGGCCGGGTTCGTCCGCGACGTGTCGGACTGGCCGGACATGAACGAGCTGATGTTCGTCGCCGACCTGCTGGTGACCGACTACTCGAGCGCCATCTTCGAGTTCGCCCTGCTGGGCCGGCCGATGGCGTTCCTCGCGCCCGACGCCGACGCCTACGAGCGCGAGCGCGGCTTCTACCTCGACTTCCGGCGCGACATGCCCGGGCCGATCTTCGCGACGACCGAGGAGCTGGGGGCGTGGATCGCCGCCGGCGACCTCGACCCGGCGCGCTCGGTCGCGTTCGCGGGCACGAGCTTCGACGTGGCCGACGGCCATGCGAGCGAGCGGTTCGTGGACCGGGTGGTGCTGCCGGCGCTGCGGACGGGCCGGATCGACGTGGCGGCGCTCGGCGCGGCCCCGGCCGCGGACGCGTCGGGCTAGCGCGGCCCGGGGGTGGGGGGCATGTTCCGCGGCGGGGCCGCCGCGACCTCGCTGCCGAGCTTGCGCAGCCGGTAGCCGAACCACGCGCAGCCCGCGCCCGCGATCGCGAGCCAGGCGACGAGCAGGCTCAGCAGCAGGATCCCGCCGACCAGGAACGAGACGAGCTGCCCGGTCACCTCGAACGACGAGATCCGCGACTCGAGCGACGAGACCTCGGCCCGGAGCTCGTCCACCCGGTCGGCGAGCGCAGCCCGTGTCGCCGGCGTTGACGCCGAGGTTGGTGGCCAGCGCGGCGGCCTTGTCCTGGAACGCCCGGGCGTCGACGGCGAGCTGGCCGAACCGCGTGGCGGCTCCCTGCAGCGGCCGCGACCCGAGGATGCTGATGTCGAGCGACTGGCTGAGCTCGTCGGACGTCTCCGCGACGCGGCCGAGCACGTCCGCCGCGGAGCCGATCGTCTCGCTGGTGGTGGTCAGGGTCGACCCGGCGTTGCCGATCGTCGTGACCGTCTGGGCCATCGTGGCGTCGATCCGCTCGAGCGTCTGGACGAGCCGCGCCTGGTCGGCGGCCACCCGCTCGTCGAGGTTCCGCGCGGCGATCGCGCCGGCGGCGAGGCCGACGGCAACGATGCCCGCGACGATCATCCCGATGACGCCGAAGACCAGCAGGCCCGTGCCCATCCGCCGCAGGTCGATTCCGAGCCAGGTCATCGTCCGTGATGGTAACGGTCCGCGTTACGCTCGGGGCGAGCAGGAGGTACCGCGTGGAACGGATCGGGTTCGTCGGGCTGGGGACGATGGGGGCGGCGATGGCCGCCAACCTGCGCCGGGCCGGGTTCGAGGTCACGGCGTGGAACCGGACGCCGGGTCGCGCCGCGGACCTGGTGGCGCTGGGCGGCTCGGAGGCGGGCTCGCCGGCCGACGTCGCCCGCGCCTCGGACGTCGTGGTCGTGTGCGTCTCGGACACGCCCGACGTCGAGGCGGTCATCCTCGGCCCGGGCGGGGTGGGGGAGGGGCTCGCCGCGGGCGGCCTCGTCATCGACTGCTCCACGATCTCGCCCGCCGCGACCGCGCGCATCGCCGCGACGCTCCGGGAGCGCGGGCATCGGCTTCGTCGACGCGCCGGTCTCCGGCGGCTCCGAGGGCGCGAAGCAGGCGACGCTCACGATCTTCGTGGGCGGCGAGCCGGCCGATGCCGAGCGCGCCCGGCCGATCCTCGAGGCGATGGGCAAGACGATCACCCACTTCGGCCCCGCGGGCAGCGGCCAGGCGGTCAAGGCGGTCAACCAGGTCGTGATCGCCGGCGCCTACCTCGGCGTCGCCGAGGGGATCGTGCTCGCCCTCAAGGCCGGCCTCGATGCCGAGGCGGTCGCGGCGGCGCTGGGCGGCGGGGCGGCGCGCAGCTGGGTGCTCGAGAACCGCAGCGGCCGGATGATCGACAACGAGTACCCGCTCGGGTTCCGGACCTCGCTCCACCTCAAGGACCTCGCGATCGCCCTCGAGCTGGCCCGCTCGGTCGGCGCGACGCTGCCGGTCGCGGGCCTCGCCGCGCAGCTGGAGTCGGGGCTCGTCGCGCGCGGCCGCGGCGACGAGGACATGTCCAACCTCGCGCGCGCGATCCGCGCCCTGTCGGGCCTCGACGGCTAGCGGCGATTCAGGCGGGGCGATAGCTCCGGGTGCTCTCGCGAAACATTGCGGCTTGTCGTGCGTCACAGGGCCGCATCGGTCGAGTTCCCGGCCGCCCAGCGGAGGGTTCCCCAGTGACCCGTCGCGTCCTCCTGGTCATCACCGCGCTCGCAGCCGTCACGATCGCGTGTGGCGACGCGGCGCAGGTCCCGTCGTCACCCGTCCGGCTCGGATCGCCCCTGGTGATGGACGCGCCCACCCCGACGCCGCGCCCGACCGGCACACCGGTAGCGAACAACGATCCGCCCGCGCCCAGCCCCACCCAGCCGGCAGCGCCGGGCGAGTGGTCGAAGGCTGAACGCATCGCGAAAGGCAGCTGCTTCGGGATCACCGCCGCGATCGATGACGGCGGGCACCGCCCACATCGCGGCGACCTGCGGGAGCGGGATCACGTATGTCACGGGGCGCGACGGAGAGTGGATCGCCGATCGGCTCGCCGCGCCGGAGGGATATGACGAGAGGGGTCCGCAGCTCGCCCTCGATGGCGGGCACCTGACGCTGGGCTACAGCCGGTACGCGGAAGAGGACGGCGCCTGCGGTGGCTCGAACTACATCGACGGCGGGGTCTTCGTCCGGTCCCGATCGCTCCCCGACGGGAGATGGTCGAAGCCGACGCGGATCGGACGGCGGGAGGACGACCTGGAGGCGCTGCGGGTGCGGGGCACCACCGTGCACGCGGTCGCGCTCGGGAACGACGGAGACGCTGGTCTATGAGCTGCGCACTGGCGACACCGAGCGGCGCTTCACTCTTGGAGATCCCGACCAGTCCGTGTCGCTCCGGGTCGGGAACGACGGACAGGCTCGCCTCGCTTCGGCGAGTGGCGACGCCGTCCGCTACGGCCGGTTCACGGGTGACGGCTTCGCCTGGGAGCGGATCCCCGGGACCACGAACGCCTATGATCCCCTGCTGGTTCTCGGCAGCGGTGGTGAGGCGCACCTGGTCTGGACCCGCGACTACCGAGGGCCGCGGGTGCGCCGCCGCGGAGCGGGACGATCGCGACGGCACGTACTACGCGACGAACGCCGCGGGGTCGTGGGATGTCGATCGCATCTCGAAGTCCGTCGGGCAGCACGTCGTTCACCGTCGACCCGTCGTCAGGACGCGTTCACCTCGTGATCTTCGACGACTCGGGCCCGCTACTTCACGACGTCCGGCGACGGTGACTGGACATCCACCCGGATTCCGGCGACCAGCGCCTACGACGTGGTCATCCGGCAGGATCCCGCCTCTGCGTGCGGCTCCTGGTCGCGTACGCGGTGCTCGATGAGGATGCGGAGCCGGGCGGCATCTACGCGTTGACGAGGGACTGACTCGGCCGTCGCGACAAGCGGCGGCCCCAGGTCCGCGGACCGTCAGCCGACGACCGGCCCCAGCGACGGCGTCAGCAGCAGCGGATCACCCAGCCGGTCCGCGTACTTGGGTCGGAAGCGCTCGGTGTCGTACGCGTCGAGCTGGACGCGCCGCGGCGGCTTGCCGGTCTCGGCGAGCGACACGTGGGCGTACTTGCCGTCGCGGACCGCGACCATCCGGCCGCCGATCCCGTCGCGGATGAGGTCCATCGCGACGTTCGCGAACGTCGTCGCCACCATCGAGTCGAGCATGTCCGGCTCGCCCGAGCGCAGGTCGTAGGTCAGGTCGGAGGCGACCGCCTCGATCCCGGTGAGGCTGCGCAGCTCGGAGGCAAGCACCTCGCCCACGTTCATCTTGTGGCGATGCCCGAACGCGTCGGCCTCGCCGACGTCCTGCATCTGCCCGCCCTCCCAGATCGCGCCCTCGGCGGTGATCACGATCGCGTAGCGCGACGGGTTGTTGCGGTGGTCCTCCTTGAGGATCTCCGCGAGGGCGTGGACGTCGTACGGGAACTCGGGGATCACGCACCGGGACGAGGTCACGTAGGCCGTGTACAGCGCGGTGAACCCGGCATCGCGGCCGAAGATCCGGAACACGCCGATCCGCTCGTGCGACCCGAGCGTCGTCCGCTGGCGGTTGAGGACCTCCTTCGCGCGCGTGATCGCGCTCGAGAAGCCGATGCAGTACTCGGTCCCGTTGACGTCGTTGTCCATCGTCTTGGGGATCGCGACGAGGGGCAGCCCGCGCTCGTACAGGGCCGACGAGAACGACAGCGTGTCGTCGCCGCCGATCGTCACGAGGTGGGTCAGCCCCAGGTGCTCGATCGTGTCCAGGACGTGGTCGGTGAGGTCGTACACGCCCTCGGACGTCTGCTTGTCGGCGATGGTCTTCGGGTCGAGCCAGGCGGGGAGGGCCGAGGTCTTCATCTTGCGCGGGTTGGTGCGCGAGCTGTGGAGCACCGTGCCGCCGGTGCGGTCGATGGTCCGGGTGTTGATCCGGTCGAGCACGCGGACGTACTCGGGGTCGAGCTCGGTGCCGCGACGCTGGTGGGTCAGGCCCTCCCAGCCGCGGCGGATGCCGAGGACCTCGTAGCCGAGCTCGGTCGCCCGGTAGACGACGCTCTTGATGACCGAGTTGAGGCCGGGAACGTCGCCGCCGCCGGTGAGGATTCCGATCCGTCGAGGTGCAGCCATGGTGGCTCCGATGCGGACATGCCGGCCGGGGTCCGGCCGGGGTCGAGGTGGACACCCGGGGGCGTGCGGTCCCGCCGAAGGCGACGTGCGCCGGCGGGACACGGGTCGATCGCCATCGTACCGCTGGGGCCGGTCGTTATGATCCGCGACATGAACTACGAGCTGTTCATGGGCGAGGCCCTGGCGGTCGCCCGCCAGGCGGCCGAGCGCGGGGCGCCACCGGTCGGCGCGATCGCCGTCATGAACGAGGCGATGGTCGCCCGTGGCGCCAACCGGGTGGCGGAGAAGAACGACCCCACCGCCCATGCCGTCATCGCGGCGCTGCGCGAGGCGTCGCGCAAGCTCGGCACGACCCACCTGACGGACGTGACGATCTTCACCACCCACGAGCCGTGCCCGATGTGCGTCGGTGCGCTGCTCGAATCGGACGTCGCGGCGCTCGTGTTCGCGGTGCCCAACCCGGTCGACGGCGCCGCGGGCTCGGTCCTCCAGCTCGCCCAGCACCCGGGGCTCGCGCGGCGGCTGCAGGTCGTGTCGGGCATCCGCGCCGAGGAGGCGGCGGAGCTGACCGCCGATCGCGAGGCCGTCGCCGCCGGAGCCTGACCGGACCCTTTGGTATCCTCTCCGGCGGAGAGGTGTCCGAGTGGTTGATGGTGCCGCTCTCGAAAAGCGGTCTGCGAAAGCAGCGTGGGTTCGAATCCCACCCTCTCCGCCACTCCGACCAGCACACGACCCGGCGCGATTTGGCGCCGGGTCGTATCGTTTCCGGCGGAGAGGTCGCCTAGTGGCCTAGGGCGCCGCACTGGAAATGCGGTATGGGGCAACCCATCGCGGGTTCAAATCCCGCCCTCTCCGCCAGCCCCCACCGGTCAGGCCGGAAGCGTGAGGCGGCCCTCCTCGTCGAGCTCCCAGAACGGGTTGTGCGCGAGCTCCCACGGATGGCCATCCGGGTCCGCGACGTAGCCCGAGTACCCGCCCCAGTCCGTCGGCTCCGGCGCCTTGAGCAGCGTCCCGCCGGCCCGGACCGCCGCGGCCACCGCCGCATCGACCGCCTCCCGCGACCCGAGGTTCTGGGCGAGCGTGATCCCGCCCCAGCCCTCGTCGAGCGGCAGCCGCGCGTCCTCCGCGAGGAGCGTCCTCGACCACAGGCCCGAGCGCCATCCCGTTGAGCTGGATGAACGCGACGTCGCCCTCGACCGACGCCGACGACAGCGTCCAGCCGAGCCCGTCGCGATAGAACGCGAGCGACCGGTCGAGGTCGGCGACGCCGAGCGTGATGAGCGAGACGCGGGGGTCCACGGCGATCCTCCGGTGAGCGGGCGTGACAGCGTGCCCTGCTATCATCGCCGGGCCGTGCTAGGCGGGGAACTAGCGGTGCCCTGTACCTGCAATCCGCTCCAGCAGGGCTGAATTCCCTCCCGAGGTCGGCGTTCAACGAGAGCCGACGACGTACGCGACGTTGAGGACCGGGTCCCGCGCAGCGGTGACTCGTGAACCGTGTCAGGTCCGGAAGGAAGCAGCACTCAGCGGTGATTGCCGGGTGCCGCGGAACGGCCTGGTCTGAGGCGCGTACGCCGCTGGGCGCGGGGTCGTCCGTGTCGACGGAGGGTGCACGGCACTTTCTACCCGGCTGCGCCCACGGCGCGGCCCCACGGAGCGCGCGTTGACGTCAGGGACGCCCCACCAGGCCCTCTACCGCCGCTGGCGGGCGCAGACCTTCAGCGAGATGGTCGGGCAGGAGGCCGTGGTCGCGACCCTGCGCAACGCGGTCGCGACCGGCAAGGTCTCGCACGCGCTCCTGTTCACCGGCCCGCGCGGCACCGGCAAGACGTCGCTCGCGCGCATCGTCGCCAAGGCGATCAACTGCGAGAACCTCGGCCCGAACGCGGATCCCTGTGACGTCTGCCCCTCGTGCAACGCCATCCGCGAGGGCCGCGCGCTGGACCTCGTCGAGATCGACGCCGCATCGAACCGCGGCATCGACGCGATCCGTGATCTCCGCGACCGCCTGAACTACGCGCCGACCGACCTGCGGCGCAAGGTCTACATCCTCGACGAGGCGCACCAGATCACGAAGGACGCCTGGAACGCGCTCCTCAAGTCGCTCGAGGAGCCGCCCGACTTCGTGACCTTCATGTTCGCGAGCACCCATCCCCAGGAGTTCCCGCCGGCGATCCTGTCGCGGCTCCAGCGGTTCGACGTCCGGCGCCTCTCGGTCCCGGAGATCAGCGGCAAGCTCGAGCGGATCATGGCGGCGGACAGCCGCGACGCGGACCCGGAGGCGATCGCGCTCGTGGCACGCCTCGCGGCGGGCGGGATGCGTGACGCGGAGTCGATCCTCGACCAGCTCCTCGCCTCGACCAACGACCGCATCGAGGCCGATGCCGTTCGCGACCTGCTCGGCCTCGCCGACGCGGACCTCGTCGACGGATTCGTCGAGGCGCTCGAGACCGGCGACGCCGCCACCGGCATCGCCTTGCTCGACCGGCTCGAGGAGCGCGGCCGCGACCTCCGGATCTTCCTCGACCAGGTCGTCGACGCCATCCGCGAGCGGCTGCTCGCGGGCCTCAGCGGCGGCGCGGCGGCCGATCCGGCCCTCGCGCTCGCCGCCCGGCGGCTCGCCTCCATCGACCCGACGCGGCTCGGCCCCGGCGGGCTCCGGCTCCAGCTCGAGCTCGCGCTGCTCGAGGCGCGTGGCGGCGCAACGGCAGCGAGCGCCGCGCCCCGGCGGACCGCCGCCGCGACGCCCGAGCCGCCGCCCGCCTCGCCCGCGCCCGCGCGCACGCGATCGCCATCCGCCGCTTCGGCACCCGAGCCTGCGCCCGATGACACCGCGCCGTCCGCGCCCGAGCCGGCGGCTCCTGCGTCTGACGTCACGCCGCCGCCAGCCGCGACCGACGCCGTCGCGAGCACGCCGCCCGCCGCCGCGAGCACGCCGTCCGGCGAGCCCGCCGCCGAGCCCGAGCCCGAGCCCGCGGCGACCGCCGCGTCACCCGCTGACATCGCCCCGCCCGCCGCCGAGGCCGGGGGCGACCTGGAGCGACTCCGTGGCGGCTGGGTCTCGGTCGTCACGACCATCACCGATCGCAACCGCGCCGTGAAGCCGCTGATCACCGCGTGCCGCCCGATCGGCGTCGAGGGCAACGTCGTCACGCTGGGCTTCCCGGAGGAGCAGGGCTTCCTGAAGGACGTCGCCGAGCGTCGCCGGCCGCTGCTCGAGGAGTGCATCGGCGAGTACCTCGGGCCACGAGGTCGCCGTCCGCTGCGTCGCGACCAACCTGGACCTGCTGCCGCCGCTGCCGGCCGACGCCGACGCGGCGCACATCCTCGCCGAGGCCCAGCGGATCTTCGCCGAGGACCTGGCCGAGGTCCCCGAGGTCACCTGACCCCGCGACCCGCGCCTCGCGCCGCCGCGCCACATCGGCGAGACTGGCAGCCAGCACGACGATCCCACCCGACCGACCGGAGGACCCGATTCCATGGGCATGGGCAACCTGCAGCGCATGGCGATGCAGATGCAGCAGGAGATGGCGCGCGTCCAGGAGGAGCTCGAGACCCTGACGGTCGACGGCTCCGCGGGCGGCGGCGTCGTCAAGGCGACGGTCACCGGCAAGCAGGAGCTGGTCAGCGTGACCATCGATCCGTCGGCGGTCGACCCCGAGGACGTCGAGATGCTCCAGGACCTCGTCACCAGCGCGGTGAACGAGGCGCTCCGCGCGTCCCAGGATCTCGCGGCGCAGAAGATGCAAGCGGTGACGGGCGGGCTGAAGATCCCCGGCCTCGGCTGAGCGAGGACGAGCCCCACCCGTGTCGTCCGCCGTCATCGAGCCCGTCGCGCGGCTCATCGAGTCGTTCTCGCGGCTGCCCGGCATCGGGCCCAAGACCGCGCAGCGCCTGACGTACTACCTGCTTCGCGCGCCCGACGCGGAGGCGCGCGCGCTCGCCCGGGCGCTGGTCGCCGTCCGTGACGAGGTCGTGTTCTGCGAGCAATGCTTCAACATCAGCGACGCCCCGGTCTGCCCGATCTGCCGCGACCCCGGTCGTGACCAGGGCCGGCTGTGCGTCGTCGAGGAGCCGCTCGATGTGCTGGCGATCGACCGGACCGGCGAGTACCGCGGGCGCTACCACGTCCTCCATGGGGCGATCAGCCCGATCGACGGCATCGGCCCGGAGCGGCTGAAGATCCGCGAGCTGCTCGCCCGCGTCGACGAGGCGGCGGCCGAGGGTCACCGGATCGAGGAGGTCATCCTGGCCACCAATCCGACGCTCGAGGGCGAGGCGACCGCCATGTACCTCAACGAGCGCCTCGAGGGGCACGTCGACTCCGTGACCCGCATCGCCCGGGGACTCCCCGTCGGCGGGGACCTTGAGTACGCCGACGACGTGACGCTCATCCGCGCGCTCCAGGGCCGGCGGGCCATCTGATGCGCGAGCTCGTCTACGAGCTGCTGCTCCGCGGGCCCAAGGTGATCCTCGCCAGCGCTGATCGGCATCCTCGCGTACGCGATCGCGACAGGCGTCGGCGGGGCACCCCCGACCGTCGAGCTGTGGATCCTGTGCTTCATCGGCGGCGCGGCGTTCATCCTGCTCGTCCAGGAAGGACCGATCTGAGGCCTCCGGCGATCGGGGACTCGGGCGTTTGACGGTCTCCCGAGACCGGCCCTATCATCCGTCCTCGCGCCTCACGAACCCGAGGCTCGCCGGTCTCCCGCGAAGGCGGGAAACCCCCCGATCCCCCGTTTGACACGGGGAGCGGCCTGCCGCACAATGGGCAGTCCGCGCTCCGGGCGGTAAAGGCCGGGCGCTGCACCTTAACAACTGAAGAGTGGTAGGAACTTCAGCACGAGAACGTGCCTGGACCAAGCTCTTGAGATTCAAACTCGATCGCAAGATCGAGTTTTCACGGAGAGTTTGATCCTGGCTCAGGATAAACGCTGGCGGCGTGCATGAGACATGCAAGTCGAACGAACGAGCTTGCTCGTTAGTGGCGGACGGCTGAGTAACGCGTAGGTGACCTGCCCCGAAGTGGGGGATAACTGCCCGAAAGGGTGGCTAATACCGCATGTGGCGACACTTTCATTGGTGTCATCAAAGCCGCGAGGCGCTTCGGGAGGGGCCTGCGTCCGATTAGCTCGTTGGTGGGGTAATGGCTCACCAAGGCGACGATCGGTAGGTGGTCTGAGAGGACGATCACCCAGACTGGGACTGAGACACGGCCCAGACTCCTACGGGAGGCAGCAGTCGGGAATTTTGCTCAATGGGCGCAAGCCTGAAGCAGCAACGCCGCGTGCGGGATGACGGCCTTCGGGTTGTAAACCGCTTTTACCAGGGACGATAATGACGGTACCTGATGAATAAGTCACGGCTAACTACGTGCCAGCAGCCGCGGTAATACGTAGGTGACCAGCGTTGTCCGGATTTACTGGGCGTAAAGAGCGCGCAGGCGGTCGTTCAAGTCGAGTGTGAAAGCCCCCGGCTCAACTGGGGAGGGTCACTCGATACTGATCGACTTGAAGGCAGGAGAGGGAAGCGGAATTCCCGGTGTAGTGGTGAAATGCGTAGATATCGGGAGGAACACCAGTGGCGAAGGCGGCTTCCTGGCCTGTTCTTGACGCTGAGGCGCGAAAGCTAGGGGAGCAAACGGGATTAGATACCCCGGTAGTCCTAGCCGTAAACGATGGACACTAGGTGTTGGTGGTATCAACCCCACCAGTGCCGAAGCTAACGCATTAAGTGTCCCGCCTGGGGAGTACGGCCGCAAGGCTAAAACTCAAAGGAATTGACGGGGCCCCGCACAAGCAGCGGAGCGTGGGGTTTAATTCGATGCAACGCGAAGAACCTTACCAGGGCTTGACATGACCAGGAATCCGGCGGAAACGTCGGCGTCCCGCAAGGGACCTGGCCACAGGTGTTGCATGGCTGTCGTCAGCTCGTGTCGTGAGATGTTGGGTTAAGTCCCGCAACGAGCGCAACCCCTATCGTGTGTTGTATCACTCACACGAGACTGCCGAGAGAAACTCGGAGGAAGGCGGGGATGACGTCAAGTCAGCATGGCCCTTACGTCCTGGGCTACACCCACGCTACAATGGCCGGTACAACGGGCGGCGAAACCGCGAGGTGGAGCAAATCCCTTAAAGCCGGTCTCAGTTCGGATTGTAGGCTGCAACTCGCCTGCATGAAGCCGGAGTTGCTAGTAACCGCCGGTCAGCATACGGCGGTGAATATGTTCCCGGGGCTTGTACACACCGCCCGTCACGTCATGAAAGCTGGCAACACCCGAAGCCGGTGGGCCAACCCGCAAGGGAGGCAGCCGTCGAAGGTGGGGTCGGTGATTGGGACGAAGTCGTAACAAGGTAGCCGTACCGGAAGGTGCGGCTGGATCACCTCCTTTCTAGGGAGATCCGAGTCATGGCCGTTTCGGTGAGGTCATGGCGTTGATGGCTCCCAGGTTGATCGCCCGATCGTTCGCCTCTCTAGCTATGTGAGGGGCGCCGGCGCAAGCCGGAGATCGATCAGCGACATAGTGAGACACCGTAACCGGGTGCGTTCAACAGCCCTGTTCCTACCACTCTTCAAGGGTTACGGTGCGGCCGCAGTGCCAGACCTCCGGGTCCGGCATCAAGGGCGCATAGCTCAGCTGGTTAGAGCGCGGCCCTGATAAGGCCGAGGTCCCTGGTTCGAGTCCAGGTGCGCCCACCACTTCGCGGAACGACATCGCGGGGACGTAGCTCAGCTGGCAGAGCATCTCCTTTGCAAGGAGAGGGTCAGGAGTTCGAGTCTCCTCGTCTCCACCACCCTCGTCAGCGGAGAACACCTCTGACTTCGGCAGCAACCCTCGCAACAATCGAATAGTCCGGGTCCAACCCCGGGACGACCCACCGGGTCCCACGCGCGACTCCACCGACGGTTCGCAGGCTGGTCCTCGAGCCGTCGTCTCGTGTCCGGGACCACGCCGGTTTCCCCCTGATCCGTGCGCTCGAGCAGAGCCCACCGACCAGCGGACAGCTGGAGCAAGCGAGCCCCAGGGCTCGACTCGCGGAACCGCTTCGGCGGTGCACCTTAACAACTGGATAGATGACGGCAGTAACGAAGGTCGAAGGACCGCCGGCCGCGAGGCCGATGGTCCAGAGATCATGATTTCGCCGTGATGATCAAGGAGAACCCCGATCAATAACGATCCCGTCCCGCACTGACCGCCTGGTCAGATGCTGGCGGAGGTCAAGCTACACAGGGCACGGGGTGGATGCCTTGGCGCCAAGAGCCGATGAAGGACGTGGCAGGCTGCGTTAAGCCCCGGGGAGTCGCGAGCAGACGTTGATCCGAGGATGTCCGAATGGGGAAACCCGGCTGGGGTCATGCCCAGTCACCCGCGGTTGAATATATAGGCCGTGCGGAGGTAAGCCAGCGAACTGAAACATCTCAGTAGCTGGAGGAAAAGAGATAATTCCCTGAGTAGTGGCGAGCGAAACGGGAATAGCCCAAACCAGGTCAGCGAGATAGGCGGCAGCCGTTTCTGAGCTGGGGTTGTAGGAGTCGATCACTGGAGGCCTGCCGGCCCCCTGCAGAGTTACAAAGCCGGTCGTTAGTCGAATACACCCTGGAAAGGTGAGCCATAGCGGGTGACAGCCCCGTAGACGAAAACGAACCGGCCTCTGGATTGACCACCTGAGTACCACGTGGAAGGTCTCTCATGTGGGAAACTAGGCGGACCACCGTCTAAGGCTAAATACTCTTGGCGACCGATAGCGAACTAGTACCGTGAGGGAAAGGTGAAAAGCACCCCGGAAGGGGAGTGAAATAGTACCTGAAACCACGTGCCCACAAGCAGTCAAAGGGTGTTGCCGGTGTCAAAGCCGGTAGCCTAATGGCGTGCCTTTTGAAGAATGAGCCGACGAGTTACTTGCATGTGGCAAGGTTAAGTTCGAGAAGAACGTAGCCGGAGCGAAAGCGAGTCTGAATAGGGCGCGAGTCGCGTGCAGTAGACCCGAAACCGAGTGACCTATCCATGGGCAGGGTGAAGCGAGAGTAATGTCTCGTGGAGGCCCGAACCCACCAGCGTTGAAAAGCTGGGGGATGACCTGTGGATGGAGGTGAAATGCCAATCGAACTCGGAGATAGCTGGTTCTCCCCGAAATAGCTTTAGGGCTAGCCTCAAGCGTTCAATCGCGGGGGTAGAGCACTGGATGGGCTAGGGGGCTTCCCGCTTACCAACCCCAACCAAACTCCGAATCCCGCAATTCTAGAGCTTGGGAGTCAGACTGCGAGGGCTAAGCTTCGTGGTCAAAAGGGAAACAGCCCGGACCGTCAGCTAAGGTCCCTAAATCCATGCTAAGTGGTAAAGGATGTGGATTCGCATAGACAACCAGGATGTTGGCTCAGAAGCAGCCATCATTGAAAGAGTGCGTAACAGCTCACTGGTCAAGTGGATCTGCGCCGAAAATTCAACGGGGCTCAAGCATGGTACCGAAGCTACGGACTTGTCCTTCGGGATGAGTGGTAGGGGAGCGTTCTGTTTGCAGTGAAGGTCGACCGTGAGGACGGCTGGAGCGGACAGAAGTGCGAATGTCGGCATGAGTAGCGAGATGTGGGTGAGAATCCCACACGCCGTAAGCCTAAGGTTTCCTGAGGAAGGCTCGTCCGCTCAGGGTTAGTCGGGCCTAAGCCGAGGACGAACGTCGTAGGCGATGGACATCCGGTTGATATTCCGGAACCACCAAAGAATCGTTTGCACCGCAAGGTGTCGCCCTGGGGTAGGGGCTCAGAGGATGGCCAGCACTGCTGGTCGAGTCTGAGAACCGATCCAGGGTGAGAGCAAGGGCATGACACGGAACGGTAGTTCGAGCGCGTTTTGGCTATACGCGTCTAAGCCGGTAGGGGGAGGAGACAGGCAAATCCGTCACCTCATTCAACCCCGAGCAGCGAATGAAAGGGCATCAGCCCGATTCGAGTGAGCCGATGCTGGCGAGAAAAGTGTCTAGCGAGATTCCAGGTGCCCGTACCGCAATCCGACACAGGTAGGCGGGTAGAGAATACCAAGGCGATCGGGAGAACCCTCGTTAAGGAACTCGGCAAAATGGCCCCGTAACTTCGGGAGAAGGGGCGCTCAGCAACTGCTGCTTGCAGTGGTTGATCTGAGCCGCAGTGAAATGGCCCAGGCGACTGTTTAGCAAAAACACAGGTCTCTGCGAAAGCGAAAGCTGACGTATAGGGGCTGACGCCTGCCCAGTGCTGGAAGGTTAAGAGGAGGGGTGCAAGCTCTGAATCGAAGCCCCAGTAAACGGCGGCCGTAACTATAACGGTCCTAAGGTAGCGAAATTCCTTGTCGGGTAAGTTCCGACCCGCACGAATGGCGTAACGGTCTGGGCGCTGTCTCAACGAGGGATCCGGCGAAATTGAAATACCTGTGAAGATGCAGGTTACCCGCGCTAGGGCAAAAAGACCCCGTGGAGCTTTACTACACCCTGACATTGGATTGGGGTTCAGCTTGTGTAGGATAGGTGGGAGGCTGAGAAACTGGGGCGCTAGCCTCGGTGGAGCCAACGTTGAAATACCACCCTTGTTGGATTTCGGTTCTAACCGCGACCCGTAAGCCGGGCGCGGAACAGTGTCAGGCGGGTAGTTTGACTGGGGCGGTCGCCTCCTAAAGTGTAACGGAGGCGCCCAAAGGTTCCCTCAGGCTGAATGGAAACCAGCCGAAGAGTGCAAAGGCATAAGGGAGCTTGACTGCGAGACCTACAAGTCGAGCAGAGACGAAAGTCGGGCTTAGTGATCTGGTACCTCCGAGTGGAAGGGGTATCACTCAACGGATAAAAGCTACCCCGGGGATAACAGGCTGATGGTGCCCAAGAGTTCACATCGACGGCACCGTTTGGCACCTCGATGTCGGCTCGTGGCATCCTGGGGCGGAAGTACGTCCCAAGGGTTCGGCTGTTCGCCGATTAAAGCCGCACGCGAGCTGGGTTCAGAACGTCGTGAGACAGTTCGGTCTCTATCCAGCGTGGGCGTAGGGAACTTGAGAGGAGCTGCTCCTAGTACGAGAGGACCGGAGTGGACGAACCGCTGGTGTGCCAGTTGTCCCGCCAGGGGCATCGCTGGGTAGCTATGTTCGGTTGGGATAAGCGCTGAAAGCATCTAAGTGCGAAGCTCGCCTCAAGATGAGGTTCCCCACCGGGTTAACCGGGTAAGACCGCAGGGAGACTACCTGTTTGATAGGCGGCATGTGGAAGTCCGGCGACGGATGAAGCTGAGCCGTACTAACGGTCGAGGGCTTGACCTTTTCCAGCAACTGATCAGGGATCAGTTCGGGATAGTTGATTGGGTCTCCAATGACTCATCAGAGATCGTGATCCAACCAGACCTTCGTGCGCGCCGGCGTCCTTCGTGGACGTCCGTCGCAGCGCCGTCATCTACCAGACGCATACAAGCCCGGTGACTCTAGCGGAGAGGCCACACCCGTTCCCATCCCGAACACGGAAGTTAAGCTCTCCAGCGCCGAAGATACTGAGAGGGCAGCCTTTCGGGAAAATAGGTCGTCGCCGGGTTTGTTGCGTTAACGGGCATCGCGCCCGTTGACGCACCCGATCGCCCGCCGCTCGGGCGGCCTTGGGGGTCTGACGGTATCCTCGTCGCGATGACCGTCACCGGCGAGCCGACGCGCCCGCTGCCTGCCGAGGGGGACCCCGCCGAGCGACCGAGTCGCCGGCGCGACGGGCTGGCCGTGCGCGAGGTCTGTCCCTTCCTGGTCGCGGACGAGGGAACCTGGCGCAGCGCCTACGCCGCCCGCGAGCACCGCTGTGGCGCGGTGCAGCCGCCCGCGCCCGCTTGCCGTCGCCAAGCAGCGCCAGCTGTGCCTGCTCGCCGCCCACGAGGGCTGCGCGACCTACCTGGCGGCCCGCGCCGTGGCCGACGATGCTGCCCCCTCGACGCCGGGCGATGACGGGGCGGCCCTGTGGCAGGGGGCATCGGCGCCGCCGCTCGTCCTCGAGCCCGCGCGCCGGATGGGCGCACTG
The DNA here is from genome assembly GCA_963763075.1 of uncultured Chloroflexia bacterium. Taxonomy (GTDB): domain Bacteria; phylum Chloroflexota; class Limnocylindria; order Limnocylindrales; family CSP1-4; genus CAIXZV01. The sequence continues at coordinate 241,705 of CAVXNF010000010.1, forward strand.
CCGACCGCCGCGACACGGAGCGGGGGATCCGCCGCGCTGATCGGGCTCATGGTCGTCGCGCTCCTCGTGCTCGTCCTCGCCCGGATCCAGTCGCCCGGCACGCCGGGTGCGACACCGGGTCCGTCCCTGGCCGCCGTCGCCGCGGCCACGGTCTCGCCCGTCGCCACCCCCGAGCCGAGCCCGAACGAGACGGCAGCTTCGCCGACGCCGGATGCCTCGCCGCGCCGCCGGAGGCGACCGAGCGTCCGCCGGAGGCCACCGCCGAGCCGACGCGCTACAAGGTCAAGTCGGGCGACACGCTGAGCAGCATCGCGACGCGCTATGACACGACGGTCGAAGAAGCTCCAGGCGGCCAACGACATCTCGGACCCGCGCGCGCTCAAGGTCGGCCAGGTGCTGATCATCCCCGTTCCCTGAGCGGCGTCAGCGCTGGCAGCCCCGGCAGAACCCGGTCGGGAACCCGCCGGCCTTCACGGCCGTGATCTTCGTCCCGCAGCGCGGACACGCCTCGCCGCCGCGGTTGTGGACGGCGAGGTGGTCGCGCACCTGCTTCTCGAACGTCGGCGGGACACGCCGCCGGAGCAGCTCGATCGCCTCGGGCAGCGTCGAGCGCATCGCCGCGTAGAGGTCGTCGACCTCCTCGGCCGCGAGCGTCGACCGCTTGCGGAACGGCTGCAGCCGCGCGGCCCACAGGATCTCGTCGCTGTACGCGTTCCCGATGCCCGCCACGAATGCCTGGTTGCGGAGCAGGTTCTTGAGCTCGCCCGGGTGCTTGCGGATCCGGTCCCGCCACGCCTCGAGCGTCAGCGCCGGGTCGAGCGCATCGGGCCCCATCTCGCCCTCACCGCGGCCCGGCACCGGGCGCTCCACGCCGGCGGGCAGCAGGTAGACCTTGCCCATCTGGGTGGGGTCCTTGTAGCGGACGATGACCGGCACGTCGTCGGCGGGCATCCAGCCGGCGCCGGCGGTCCAGGACGCGGCATCGGGCGGCGGTCCGCCACGCCTCGGGCCGAGCTCGAGCTCGACCGCCGTGCCGGCCGGGGCCTTCTCGCCCTTCGCCGCGAGCTGGAACCGGCCGGTCAGCATCGGGTTGACGACGACCCGGTCGCGTCCGAGGTCGAGGTCGAGGAACTTGCCCACGCGCGCGATCCGGACGATGTCCTGGCCCGCGAGCGCCTCGAGCTCCGCCGGCGTCCCGCGGACGGCGAGCGGCATGGTCGCGCGCGCGCGCGTGAGCGTCCTGCCGACGAGGGCGGCGTGGAACGCGTCGGCGACGACGGACAGGTCGGGCAGCTCGGGCACGGGCGGCGATTGTACCCGCGCAAACCCCCGTGCTAGACTCTCCCGGCCCACGGGCACGGACAGTTGAAGAGCCCCGTCCAGGTCTCGTCAGCGCGAAGGAGCGGACCGCCGGCCAAGGTCACCAACGATCCACCCTCCCTCTCCAAGACGGCGCCGGGATGTGCTCGGACGCCGTTTCGTGATTCCAAGGGCCGAATCCACGACAGGAGACTGAGACCACCTTGACCGAAGAGCAGCAGGACGGGTCCGCGCCGGCCCCGGAGGCCATCGCCTCCAGCGAGGCACCGGCGTCCGCGCAGACCGTCGCGGCGATTGCCGTCGCAGACGAGCCCGTCGCCACCGAGCCCACTTCCGACGCAACCCCCGACGCGGCACCCGCCGCCGAGGAGGCGCCGGCCGCCGAGGCAGCACCCGCCGAGGCGACCGAAGCCGTGGCCGCACCGGCCGAGGCCGTCGAGGAGGCACCCGCCGTGGCGGAGGAATCCGCCCCGGCCGTCGAGGAGGCACCCGCCGCCGCGGAAGCCGTCGCCCCGGCCGCTCGAGGAGGCACCCGCCGTGGCGGAGGAGTCCGTCGCCGGCCGTCGAGGAGGCTCCCGCACCCGCGGAAGCCGTCGAGGAGGCACCGGCCGCCGAGGCCTCGGCACCGGAGTCCGACGACGCGGCCGACGCGCCGCCCGCCGCGGACATCGAGGATGAGGAGCCGGTCCCGGCGCCGAAGCCGCGTCCCACCGGCCCCGAGCCGACGACGATGGAGGAGCTCCTCGCCGAGCAGGACTCGGACATCAAGAGCTTCAAGCACGGTGACGTCGTCGAGGGCACCGTCGTCCGGATCGACAAGGACGAGATGCTCGTCGACATCGGCGCGAAGTCCGAGGGCGTGGTCTCGAACCGCGAGCTCTACGGCCGCAACGCCGAGTCGCAGCCGGAGCTCAGCATCGGCGACACGGTCCTCGTGTACGTCCTCCAGCCGGAGAGCCCGGAGGGCCACGTCGTCCTCTCGCTCCGCCGCGCCGGCCTCGAGCGCAAGTGGCGCTCGATGCAGGAGCTGTTCGAGGCGGGCACGATCATCGACGCCCCGGTCATCGACCACAACAAGGGCGGCCTGATCGTCGACTGCGGCATCCGCGGCTTCGTGCCGATCAGCCAGATCGTGGACTTCCCGCGCCGGCCGCAGAACGAGCAGCCGCGCGACGCCGCGCAGGAGATCGCCGAGAAGCTCCAGCCGTACATCGGCCGCAAGCTCCGGCTCAAGATCCTCGAGGTCAACCGCAAGGCGAACCGCCTCATCCTGTCGGAGAAGGTCGCCCTCTACGAGGAGCGCCGCGAGAAGCGCGACGAGCTGTTCAGCAGCCTGCAGGTCGGCCAGAAGGTCACCGGCAGCGTCCGCTCGATCGCGCCGTTCGGCATCTTCATCGACCTCGGCGGCATCGACGGCCTGGTCCACAAGAGCGAGCTCAGCTGGAACAAGGTCAACAACCCCGAGGCCGGCTACAAGGTCGGTGACGAGGTCGAGGCCGAGGTCATCGACATCAACCACGAGCGGGGCCGGATCAGCCTGTCGATCCGCCGCCTGCAGCCCGATCCGTGGGAGTCGACGGTCGCGGACTTCAACGTCGGCGACGTCATCGACGGCACGGTCACGAAGCTCGTCAACTTCGGCGCCTTCGTCCGGGTCCGCGAGGGCCTCGAGGGCCTCATCCACATCAGCGAGCTGTCGCACCAGCGCGTGGCCCACCCGGGCGACGTGGTGCACGAGGGCCAGGTCCTCAAGCTCAAGATCATCAGCCTCGACTCCGAGCGTCACCGCCTGGGCCTCAGCCTGAAGCAGGCCGAGGAAGCCCCGGTCCGGACGATGCCGGAGCCGGGTGTCGCCCCCGCGGCCCCCGCGGGCGAGCGCCGCGAGCGGCGTGAGCGCCGGGAGCGCCCGGAGCGCAGCTACTCGCCGTCCGACGCGCTGGCCGAGCCGGAGGGCGGGATCGACACGACCCTGGCCGCCGCGTTCGCCCAGGTCCGGGCGCAGCTCGCCGACGCCGAGACGACCGACGAGCCTGCGGCCGTCGCCGATGCCGCGGAGGCCGTCGAGGTCGCTGACCTCGAGACGGCCGTCGAGGCCGAGGCCGTGGTCGAGGTTGCCGAGGCCGTCGAGGCCGACGCGATCGAGACCGCCGTCGAGGCCGAAGCCGTGCTCGAGGCCGCCGAGGAGATCGAGGTCGAGGCCGTCGCCGAGGCCATCGAGGCCGAGGCGGTGATCGACGCGGTCGATGCCGGCGCGATCGAGGATCCCGAGGAGGCCGAAGCCGTCCTCGAGGTTGCCGAGGCCGTCGAGGCCGAGGCCATCGACGAGGCGATCGCCGCCGAGGAGGTCGCCGAGGTTGCCGAAGCCGTCGAGGCCGAGGCCGTCGCGGAAGCGATCGAGGCCGAGATCGTCGTCGAGGAGGCCGAGGCCGTCGAGGCCGAAGCCGTCGCGGAGGCGATCGTCGCCGAGGAGATCGTCGAGGTCGCCGCCGAGGCAGCCGAGGACGAGACCGCCGAGGCAGCGACGGAGGCCGACGCCGAGAAGGCGTGAGCCGCGGGCCCGACCGGGCCCGGATACCGACAGACGACCCGCCGGTCCCCGGCGGGTCGTTTCGATTCCTTCACCAGGAACGGACCGTCCCGATGCATCCCGACGGCGTCCAGTAGCGAACAATGGGTACACGCGACGACCCATCCGGGTGGTCGCGGACCCGCCGTCCGGGGGATGTCGCTCCCCCTGAGGCAGGGTGCTAGGATGGCCCGAAGGTCGCCTCAGCGACCAGGGAGACCGCGTCTGGATGGATCGCTTCGACAAGTTCACTGATCGCGCACGCAAGGTCCTGACGCTCGCGCAGGACGAGGCGCAGCGGTTCAACCACAACTACATCGGGACCGAGCACCTGCTCCTGGGGCTCGTGCGTGAGGGCGAGGGCGTCGCGGCCCGGGTCCTCGAGAACATGAACGTCGAGCTTGCGAAGGTCCGGACTGCCGTCGAGTTCATCATCGGTCGCGGGGACCGCCCCGTCGTGGGCGAGGTCGGGCTCACGCCGCGCGCGAAGCGGGTCATCGAGCTGGCGATCGACGAGGCGCGCCGCCTCGGCCACAACTACATCGGCACCGAGCACCTGCTGCTGGGCCTCGTCCGCGAGGGCGAGGGCATCGCCGCCGGCGTGCTCGAGAGCCTCGGCGTCAACCTGGACAAGGTCCGCCACGAGGTCATCCGCGTCCTGTCGCAGAGCTCGTCCGCCGGGCCGGCCCAGGAGACGAAGCGCGCCAGCAAGACGCCGACGGTCGACGCCCTGGGCATCAACCTCACCGAGGCCGCCCGCGCCGACAAGCTCGACCCCGTCATCGGGCGCGAGAAGGAGATCGAGCGGGTCATCCAGATCCTCGGCCGGAAGACGAAGAACAACCCGGCCCTGATCGGCGAGCCCGGCGTCGGCAAGACCGCGATCGCGGAGGGCCTGGCCCACCGGATCGTCGCGGGCGACGTCCCGGACATCCTGCTCAACAAGCGCGTGCTGACCCTCGACATCGGGTCGCTCGTCGCCGGCACCAAGTACCGCGGCGAGTTCGAGGAGCGCCTCAAGAAGATCATCGAGGAGCTGCGCAACACGAACGACGCGATCCTGTTCATCGACGAGCTGCACACGCTCGTCGGCGCAGGCGCGGCCGAGGGCGCCATCGACGCGGCCAACATCCTCAAGCCGCCGCTGTCCCGCGGCGAGCTCCAGTGCATCGGCGCGACGACGCTCGACGAGTACCGCAAGTACATCGAGAAGGACGCGGCCCTCGAGCGGCGCTTCCAGCCGGTCATGGTGGAGGAGCCGACGCTCGAGCAGACGATCGAGATCCTCAAGGGGATCCGGGAGCGCTACGAGCAGCACCACAAGGTCCAGATCACGGACGACGCGGTCACGGCCGCGGCCGACCTGTCCATCCGCTACATCACCGACCGCCACCTGCCCGACAAGGCCATCGACCTCATCGACGAGGCCTCGAGCCGCGTGCGCCTGCGCCACTCGTCCGCCCCGCCCGAGCTGCGCGTCGCGCAGAAGGAGCTGGACCGGATCACCAAGGAGAAGGACGCGGCGATCAACGCCCAGGAGTACGAGCAGGCCGCCACGCTGCGCGAGGCGGAGGCCACCTCCCGCGAGACCGTCGACAAGCTCCGCGCCGACTGGCAGTCCACCGTGGGCGGCGAGACGCCGAAGGTCGACGAGGAGGAGATCGCGCAGGTCGTCGCGATGTGGACCGGCATCCCGGTCACCCGGATCGCGCAGGAGGAGTCGGAGCGGCTGCTCAAGATGGAGGAGGTCCTCCACCAGCGGATGATCGGCCAGGAGGAGGCGATCGAGACCGTCTCCCGCGCCGTCCGCCGCGCCCGCGCCGGCCTCAAGGACCCCAAGCGCCCCATCGGCTCGTTCATCTTCCTCGGCCCCACGGGCGTCGGGAAGACGGAGCTCGCCAAGGCCCTCGCGGAGTTCATGTTCGGCTCCGAGGACACGCTCATCAAGATCGACATGAGCGAGTTCATGGAGCGCCACAACGTGAGCCGCCTCGTCGGGGCGCCGCCAGGCTACGTCGGGTTCGACGAGGGCGGGCAGCTGACCGAGGCCGTCCGGCGCAAGAGCTACGCGGTGATCCTGCTCGACGAGATCGAGAAGGCCCACGCGGAGGTGTTCAACATCCTGCTCCAGATCCTGGAGGACGGGCACCTCACCGACGCCAAGGGCCGCCGGGTCGACTTCCGCAACACGATCATCATCATGACCTCGAACCTCGGGGCGTCGAAGATCCAGACGAACTCGTCGCTGGGCTTCCGCCAGCAGGGCGACACCGCCGAGACGCGCGCCGCGGCGAGCTACGACCTGATGAAGGAGAAGGTCCAGGCGGAGCTCAAGCAGAACTTCCGCCCGGAGTTCCTGAACCGGATCGACGCGACGGTCGTGTTCCGCAGCCTGACGGTCGAGGAGATCACCCTGATCGTCGACCTCATGCTCCGCCGGGTCCGCGACCAGCTCAAGGTCCAGGGCATGGCCCTCGAGATCACGACGGCCGCCAAGGAGCACATCATCAAGCTGGGCTACGACCAGGCCTACGGCGCCCGGCCGCTGCGCCGGACGATCCAGAACCTGATCGAGGACCCGCTGGCGGAGCACCTGCTCCTCGGCCGGTACAACCAGGGCGACCAGATCCTGGTCGACCTCGATCCGGACGGGAACGGCCTGTCCATCACGGCGACCGAGGCGGCGAAGACCCCCGTCGAGGCCTGATCCGGCACCGCCGGACAGCCTCCAGGCACCGCTCGTGGCCCGCACCCAGAGCCGCTACGTCTGCCAGTCCTGTGGCGCGGCCGTCGTCCGCTGGGAGGGCCAGTGCCGCACCTGCGGCGACTGGAACACGCTCGTCGAGACCGTCGTCCGCGAGTCGCCGCGTCCGCGGGCGCTGCAGGGCGCGAGCGGCGGCCCCGGTGCCGCCACGCCGGTCCCGCTGTCCGCCGCCGGCGCCATCGACGACGACGAGCTGCGGCGCCCCGTCGGCATCGGCGAGCTCGATCGCGTCCTGGGCGGCGGCCTCGTCGCCGGGTCGGTCGTGCTGCTGGGCGGCGAGCCGGGGATCGGCAAGTCGACGCTCCTGCTCCAGGCCGCGGCCGGTGTCGCCGCGTCCGGCGCCACGGTCCTGTACGCGACGGGCGAGGAGTCGGCGTCGCAGGTGCGGCTCCGGGCCGGGCGGCTCGGGCTGGCCGGCGGGCCGGTCGGCGACGCGATCCGCGTCGTGGCCGAGACCGGCGTGGGGCGGATCGTGGACCTCGCGCGCGAGGAGATGCCCGGGCTGCTCGTGATCGACTCGATCCAGACGGTCACGTCCGAGGAGCTCGACGGCCCGCCGGGCAGCGTCGGCCAGGTCCGCGAGGCCGCGCAGCGGCTGATGGAGCTCGCCAAGGCCGAGGGCGTGCCGGTGATCCTCGTGGGCCACGTGACGAAGGACGGCACGCTGGCCGGGCCGAAGACGCTCGAGCATCTGGTCGACGTCGTGCTCTCCGTCGAGGGCGATCGCACCGGTGGCCTGCGCCTGCTCCGCGCCGCGAAGAACCGCTACGGCTCGACCGAGGAGGTCGGCGTGTTCGAGATGGGGGAGCGCGGCCTGACCGAGGTCGCAGACCCTGCCCGCGCGTTCCTCGCCGACCACGACGCGCCGGCGCCGGGCAGCGTCGTCGCCCCGGTGCTGGAGGGCTCGCGGCCGATCCTCGTCGAGGTCCAGGCGCTCGTCGCCCCCACGGCCGCGCCCTCGCCGCGACGGACCGCCTCGGGCGTCGACCCCAACCGGCTCGCGCTCCTCGTCGCGGTCCTCGGCCGGCGCGCGGGGATCGGCCTGTCGGGCCACGACGTGTACGCGAACCTCGCCGGCGGCCTCTCGGTGAGCGAGCCCGGCCTCGACCTGCCGCTCGCCCTGGCGCTCGCGTCGTCGCTCCGCGACCGGCCCGTCGTCACCGGCACGGTCGCCATCGGCGAGGTCGGGCTGCTGGGCGAGCTGCGCGCGGTGGGCGGCCTCGATCGCCGGTTGCGCGAGGCCGCGCGGCTCGGGTTCACCCGGGCCCTCGTGCCTCGTCCGCGCGGCCGCGAGGTGCCGTCGATCCCGGGCATGGAGCTCGTCGTCGTGGGCACGCTCGGGGACGCCGTCCGTGCGGCGCTCGCCGCGGAACGGGTGCCGGCGGGCCGCCAACCCTGACCTTCGGGCCATCTGCCGGGTCCCGGGGCCGCATGCTAGGCTCGCGGAGCCTGTCCTCCCTGCGACGCCGCCCGCGCCGCAGGCGGGCGCGGGCCGGAAACGAGGAGACGCGTGATTCGGACGATCCGGGTCCTCGGTGCCGCGCTCGGAGCCTTTGTCGGGCTCGGGCTGGCGTCGATCGGTACCGGGCTGTTCACCGGCGCCGAGTACGCCGGGTTCATCCTCGCGGCATGGACGATCGCCTGGGCGGTCGTCGGCTTCGCCGTGCTCCCGTACCTGACCGTCGTCCCCGCGACGTGGCTCATCAGCCGCGTCCAGGAGCTGTCGACCGCGGAGTTCGTGGCGGCGGTCCTCGGGCTGTTCGTCGGCCTGCTCCTCGGACTGCTGCTCGGCCTGCCGCTCGCCCAGATCGAGGGCCCGCTCGGCACCTGGCTGCCGCTCGGGCGTGTCGCTGTTCCTCGGCCTCGGGATGATGGGCCTCACGGTCGCGAAGCGGTTCGACCTCATCGCCGCGGCCGAGGGCGCGGGCCTCGTCCGGCGGCCGCGCGACGGCGGCGACGGCCCTGCCGAGGGCGAGCCGCGGATCGTCGTCGACACGAGCGTCCTCATCGACGGCCGGATCGCCGAGATCGTCGAGTCGGGGTTCATCTACGGGACGCTCGTCGTGCCGCGCTTCGTCCTCGAGGAGCTCCAGCACATCGCCGACTCCTCCGACACGCTCCGCCGCAACCGTGGCCGGCGCGGCCTCGAGATCCTCAACCGGATGCAGCGCGACCCGCGGACGCCCGTCGAGGTGGTCGACGACGACGCGCCCGGCGTGGCCGAGGTCGACGCGAAGCTCGTGGAGCTGGCCAAGCGGCGCAGCCGGGTCGTCATGACCAACGACTTCAACCTCAACCGCGTCGCGGAGCTGCAGGGCGTCCGGGTGATGAACATCAACTCGCTCGCGAACGCCGTGAAGCCGGCCGTCCTCCCGGGCGAGGAGCTCCACGTCAAGGTGATCCAGGAGGGCAAGGAGGCCGGGCAGGGCGTCGGCTTCCTGGACGACGGCACGATGATCGTCGTCGAGGGCGGCGCCCGGCTCATCGATCGCGACGTCGAGGTCAGCGTCACGCGCGTCCTCCAGACGGTCGCCGGGCGGATGATCTTCGCCCAGCCGCGCGTCGACTGACGGTGCCCGGCGAGCGAGCCGCGGACGCCGTGATCGTCGCGGCGGGCTCGTCGCGGCGGATGGGCGGGCTCGACAAGCTGCTGGCGCCGGTCGCCGGCCGGCCGCTCATCGCCTGGACGGTCGACGCGATCGCCGCGGCCTCGTCGGTCGGGCGCATCGTCGTCGTCACGTCGCCCGATCGGGTGGGGGAGTGGCAGCAGGCACCCTGGCTGCGCGCGGTGGAGCGCGTCGTCGCGGTGATCGCGGGCGGTCCCACGCGGCAGGTCTCGGTGGCCAACGGCGTCCGCCGGCTCGCCGAGCTCGACCCCGATGGCGGCGACCGCCCGGTCCTCGTCCACGACGGCGCGCGCCCGCTCGCGTCGCCGGCGCTGGTCGACGCGGTCGTGGCCGCCGTCGAGGCGCACGGCGCCGCGCTGCCGGTCCTGCCGGTCGCCGAGACGCTCAAGCGGGTCGAGGACGGACGGGTCGTCGAGACGGTGGATCGGGCGACGCTCGCCGCGGCCCAGACGCCACAGGGAGCGCGCCGGGAGCTGCTGCTCCGCGCGTGGGACACGTTCCCGCCCGATGGCGAGCGCGAGTTCACCGACGAGGCCGCGCTGCTCGAGGCCTGTAGAATCCCCGTTCATGCGATCCCCGGCGACCCGACGAACCTCAAGGTGACGCTGCCCGACGATCTGCGCCGCGTCGAGCTGGCCCTGGGCACCGGCGCGCCCCGGATCGGGTTCGGGCATGACAGCCATCCGTTCGGCCCCGGCGCGCCGCTCCGGCTCGGGGGCGTGACCGTCGACGGCGTTCCCGCCCTGGCCGGGCCACTCCGACGGTGACGTCGCGCTGCACGCGGTCGCCGATGCGCTGCTCGGTGCGGCTGGCCTCGGTGACCTCGGGCGCCTCTTCCCGGCCGACGCGACCACGCCCCGTGGCGTCGCGAGCGACCGGCTCCTGCGCACCGTCGTGGAACGGCTCGCCGAGCGCGGCCTCGCTCCCGGCACCGTCGACCTGGTGATCATCGGCGCGCGGCCGAAGCTCGGCGCGCGGCTGGACGCGATGCGGGCGGCGATCGCGGCGACCCTGGGCGTCGACGAGGGCGCGGTCAACGTGAAGGCCTCGACCGGCAACCTCGCCGGCGACGAGGGAGCGGGCCGCTCGATCTCCGCGCGCGCGGTCGCGACCGTGCGGGAACGCCGGGCATGACGATCCGGCTCCAGGACACGCTCACCGGCGAGACGCGACCGCTCGAGCCGCTCGAGCCCGGCCACGTCCGCGTCTACAGCTGCGGCCCGACGGTCTACGGTCCCGCCCACATCGGCAACTTCCGGTCGTTCCTGTTCGCCGACCTGCTCGTCCGCTACCTGCGCTACCGCGGGCTGCGGGTGACCTGGGTCATGAACCTGACCGACATCGACGACAAGATCATCCGGGGCGCCGCCGCCGAGGGGATCACCACCGGCGAGCTCGCGGACCGCTACGCCGCCCGGTTCCTCGCCGACGCCGCGGCGGTCGGGATGACGATCCCCGACGCCATCCCGCGCGCGACCGGCCACATCCCGCAGATCGCCTCGCTCGTCCAGACGCTGCTCGACCGCGGCCACGCGTATCGCACCGACGACGGCAGCGTGTTCTTCCGGATCGCCTCGTGGCCCGCGTACGGCCGCCTCGCCCGGCTCGATCCCGACGCCATGCGCGTCGGCGAGCGCGTCGAGTCCGACGAGTACGGCAAGGACGACGTGCGTGACTTCGCGCTGTGGAAGGGCCCCAAGCCCGGCGAGCCGTCGTGGGACACGGAGATCGGCCCGGGACGCCCCGGCTGGCACATCGAGTGCTCCGCGATGAGCATGGCCGCGTTCGGCCCGTCGTTCGACATCCACACCGGCGGGAACGACCTGATCTTCCCGCACCACGAGGACGAGATCGCCCAGTCCGAGGCGGCGACGGGTCAGCCGTTCGTCCGGACGTGGCTGCACTGCGCGCACCTGCGGCTGGGCGGCGAGAAGATGGCCAAGTCGACCGGCAACATCGCCCGTGTCGGCGAGCTGCTCGAGGCGGGCGTCTCGCCCCGGGCGCTGCGCTACGCGCTGCTCTCGGTCCACTACCGCGCGCCGCTCAACTGGACGGACGACTCGCTGCCGGCCGCGGCCGCGGCGGTCGAGCGGCTCGATGCCCTGCTCAACGCGCTGGCCGCGTACGCCGAGGCCCGCGACGACGACCCGACGCTGCCCGGCGTCCTCGACGCGATGCGCGCCGGGTTCGAGGCCGGGCTCGCCGACGACCTCAACGTCTCCGCCTCGCTCGGCGCGCTGTTCGACGGCGTGCGGGAGCTCAATCGCCGGATCGATGCGCGCTCCCTGTCGACCGCCGACGCGACGCGTGCCGCGGAGGCGATCCGTGCGCTGGACGTCGTGCTGGGCGTGACCGCGCCTGCCGAGGAGGGGCTCGAGCCCGACCTGCAGGCGCTGCTCGACGAGCGCGCCGCGGCCCGCGCCGCGCGCGACTGGGCGGCCTCGGACCGGCTTCGTGACGAGCTCCTCGCCCGTGGCGTCGCCGTCGAGGACACGCGCGACGGCCAGCGCTGGCGGCTCGTGGTGACGGCCGGTGGCTGACGACGATCGCCCGCGCGACAACGACGCGCGACCCTCCAGGCCTCGCCGCGACGCCGGCGGCCCGGGTGGCGGCCGTCCCGGCCCCGCTCCTCGCGGCGGCTCGCGCGGTCCGTCGGACCGGCGCTCGGGGCCGCCGCCGGATCGGCGCTCCGGCCCGCCGCCCGATCGGCGTCCGGGCGTCGGGTTCCGCGGCCAGGACCGCTACGACGACCGGCCCCGCGGCGGCGGCAACCGTGGCGGCGGCTACCAGGGTGGGGGCAATCAGCGCGGTGGCTACCAGGGCGGCCAGGGTGGACCTCGCCCCGGCGGCCCGCGTCCCGGCGGCTCGTACCAGGGTGGGGGATCGCGCGGCGCACCGACCGGCCCCCGTCCCTGGGACGACGAGCCGCGCACCGGCCCGGGCGATCGCGATCGTGGACGAGGCGGCCAGGGCGGCTACGGCGGCGGGCAGCGCGAGTACGGCCAGGGCGGCTATGGACGGCCCGGGCCTCGCCCCGGCGGACCGCCGCGGCCGGGTGGCGCGCCGCGTCCGCGGCCCGCGCGACGCACGCGACGCCCGCGACTCCCGCCCGTGGGATCGGGGTGGCCCGGACCAGCACCGCGCACCGGGTCGCGGCCCCGTGGACCGCCGGCCGCCGCCGCGCGACGACGACCGGCCCGTCGACCAGCGGCCGTCGCATGAGCAGGAGCGTCCGTTCGACGACGCCGTCCGCGACATTGCCCAGCCGTTCGTCGACCGGGCGCCCGACCGGGAGGCCGGGTTCGACCGCCCGCGACCCAGTGGACCCCGCGACTACCCCGGCCGCCAGCCCGCCGGCCGGCCCGGCCCGGGCTACGGACCGCGGGATCGCGGCTACGGCCCGCCGGTGCGACGACCGCTGCCGCCGTCGCTCGAGGGGATCGCGCTCGGCGAGGGCGAGGAGCTCGTCGCCGGCCGCCGCCCGGTCGAGGAAGCGTTCGTCGCCCGTCGCGAGGCGCGCCGCCTGCTCGTCGTGCCGCAGCGCCGGATGGCGCTCGAGAAGCTCGTCCTCCACGCGACGAGCCTGCGCATCCCCGTCGTCGAGGTCGAGGGCGGGTCGCTGACCGCGATCGCCGGCTTCGACGGCCACCAGGGGATCGCGCTCGTGGTCGCGCCGCGTCGCTGGGCCGCGCCCGATGACGTCCTCGCGCTCGCGAGCCAGCGCGGCGAGGCGCCGCTCGTGCTCGTCCTCGACTCGCTCGAGGATCCCCAGAACGTCGGCACGCTGCTGCGGACGGCCGAGGCGACCGGCGTCCACGGGGCGATCTTCCCGACCCGTCACCAGGCACCGCTCACGCCTGCCGCCGTGAAGGCGTCCGCCGGCGCCGTCGAGCACCTCCAGCTGGCGCCCGTGGACGACCTCGCCGCCGCGCTCGCCGACCTCCACAGCCGTGGCCTGCGGATCGTCGGCGCCGACGGCGACGCGCAGCTCACCGCGCGCGAGGCGGACTTCCGCGGACCGGTGGCGATCGTCGTCGGGAGCGAGGGCAAGGGGCTCGGCCCCGCGGTCCGCAAGCGCTGCGACCTGCTGGTGCGGATCCCGATGCACGGCCGGATCGACTCGCTCAACGCCGCGGTCGCCGGCTCGATCCTCCTGTACGAGGCGGCCTCCCAGCGGGGCATCACCGAGCGCCCGGCGTCGGCGACCGACGACGAGCCCGATGCCGTGCCCGACGGCGAGCCGGCCGAGGCCGGCGAGCCGCGCCGAGGCGGCGCCGCCCGAGGCCGCGCCCGAGTCGAGGCCGCGGAGGCGCCGCTGCCGACGAGTCGCCCGCAGAGGCGACGGCCGCCGAAGGTGCGGCCGACCCGACCCCGACCAAGGCCTCGCGCGCGCCGCGTGACCATGGTCACGTCCGTCCCCGCCGTCGGCGCTGCGACGCCGTCCGCCAAGGCGCCCAAGGGCAAGGCGGCGAAGGTGTCGGCACCGGTGACCGACGAGGTCGCCAGCCCCGACGACCGACCAAGGGCAAGGCGAAGGCCGCGGCCAAGGCGGCGAAGGACAAGCCGGGTGCCCAAGGACAAGGCAGCGGCGAAGGCGAAGGCGGCACCGAAGGACAAGGCCGGCTCGAAGGGGAAGTCGGGCTCGAAGGCGGCAAAGGCGTCCGCGCACGCCGAGCCTGCCGATGCCGACGACCTCCTGCCCGGCGGCCCGCCCGTCGACTGAGGGCCGCCGTCCGACGGCCGCCGGACGGGTCCCAGGAGCCCACCCGGAGCGCCCGCCGAGGTTTGACGCATCGGGGACCGGGCCGTATCATTCCACGGCTCGCGGAGTCCTACTCTTGTTTGACGCTGCGCGCGTGCCGACGTAGCTCAATTGGTAGAGCAGCGGTTTTGTAAACCGCAGGTTCCGGGTTCGAGTCCCGTCGTCGGCTCCATACGAAGCAACGCGTCATCCGGAGCGGTCCTGACCGGCAGGCCGCCGCGGGCCCAGATAGCTCAGCTGGCAGAGCACATCCTTGGTAAGGATGAGGTCACGGGTTCGAATCCCGTTCTGGGCTCCATCCCTCGAGTTCACCCGGTTCCGCCCCGGCGGTCGCCCCGCCCCATCCTGGAGTGAGAAGGTCCTGTGGCCAAGAAGAAGTTCGAGCGCACCAAGCCGCACGTCAACGTCGGCACGATCGGCCACATCGACCACGGCAAGACATCGCTGACGGCCGCCATCAGCAAGTACCTCGCGCTGCGCGGCAAGGCCGAGTACCGCGCGTTCGACTCGATCGACAACGCCCCCGAGGAGCGCGAGCGCGGGATCACGATCGCGATCGCCCACGTCGAGTACGAGACCGACGCCCGCCACTACGCGCACGTCGACTGCCCCGGGCACGCCGACTACATCAAGAACATGATCACCGGCGCCGCCCAGATGGACGGCGCGATCCTCGTCGTCGCCGCGACCGACGGCCCGATGCCCCAGACCCGGGAGCACATCCTGCTCGCCCGCCAGGTCGAGGTGCCGTTCATCGTCGTGTTCCTCAACAAGGTCGACATGGTCGACGACGAGGAGCTGCTCGACCTCGTCGAGCTCGAGGTCCGCGAGCTGCTGACCAAGAACAACTTCCCGGGTGACGACATCCCGGTCATCCGCGGCTCCGCGCTCAAGGCGCTCGAGGCGCCCGACAATCCCGACGATCCGGCCTACGCCCCGATCCAGGAGCTGATGGACGCGGTCGACTCCTACATCCCCAACCCGGTCCGCCCGGTCGACAAGCCGTTCCTGATGCCGATCGAGGACGTGTTCGGGATCAAGGGCCGGGGCACGGTCGCCACCGGGCGCATCGAGCGCGGCGTGATCAAGGTCGGCGAGGAGGTCGAGATCGTCGGCATCCAGGCCACCCGCAAGGTCGTCGTCACCGGCGTCGAGATGTTCAAGAAGCTGCTCGACCAGGGCGAGGCGGGCGACAACGTCGGCTGCCTGCTGCGGGGCATCGAGCGCGACGACATCGAGCGCGGCCAGGTCCTGGCCAAGAGCGGCTCGGTCACCCCCCACACGAAGTTCAACGCCCAGGTCTACGTGCTGACCAAGGAGGAGGGCGGCCGCCACACCCCGTTCTACAACGGGTACCGGCCGCAGTTCTACCTGCGCACCACGGACGTCACCGGGGCGATCGGCCTGCCCGACGGCGCCGAGATGATCATGCCCGGCGACAACGTCGAGATGACGGTCGAGCTGATCACCCCGATCGCCCTCGAGGTCGGCCAGCGCTTCGCCATCCGCGAGGGCGGCCGCACCGTCGGTGCCGGCGCCATCACCAGCATCACGGCATAGGAAGTCCATGGCCAGAGTCGAAGCACGTCCGGTCATCCAGCTCGCCTGCACCGAGTGCAAGCAGCGGAACTACTCGACGCGCAAGAACAAGAAGAACGATCCGAACCGGATCGAGCTGCTCAAGTACTGCCCTCGGGAGCGCCGCCATACGCTCCATCGCGAGGCCAAGTAGCAGCCCGCTTCGGGCCCGCAGGGGTGTAGCTCAATTGGCAGAGCAGCGGTCTCCAAAACCGCAGGTTGTAGGTTCGAGTCCTATCGCCCCTGCCACCATCTCGTAGTCCCACCGAAAAGGCACCTGTGAACCGTATCCGCCGCTTCGCCAGCGAATCCTGGTCCGAACTGAAGAAGGTCACCTGGCCCAACAGGATCCAGGTCCGCAATCTGACGGTCCTCGTGTTCGTCATCTCGTTCGTGGTGGGCCTGTTCATCACGGTCGTCGACTCGGGCTACGACATCCTCATTCGTGCACTGGCGGACCTGGCATGACCGAGCAGCTGACGCCCATCCGCGCCCCCGAGAAGCGCTGGTACGTCATCCACACCTACTCGGGCTACGAGAACAAGGTCAAGGCGAACCTCGAGCACCGCATCGAGTCGATGGGCATGGAGGACAAGATCTTCCAGGTCCTCGTCCCGATGGAGGACGAGATCGAGATCCGCCAGGGCCAGCGGCACACCGTCCAGAAGAAGGTCTACCCGGGCTACGTGCTGGTCGAGATGATCCTCGACCCCGAGTCCTGGTTCGTCGTCCGCAACACGCCGGGCGTCACGTCCTTCGTCGGCAGCGGCAACATCCCCGGGATGCGCAGCGAGCCGATCCCGCTGGACGAGACCGAGGTCAAGCAGATCCTCCGGCACATGGGCGTCGAGACGCCCAAGTTCCGGGTCGCATTCACGAAGGGCCAGAGCGTTCGCGTCACCGACGGCCCGTTCGCGGAGTTCATCGGCACCGTGGACGAGGTCAACCCCGAGCGCAACAAGCTGAAGGTTCTCGTGAGCATCTTCGGCCGGGAGACCCCGGTCGAGCTCGACTTCCTCCAGGTCGAGAAGCTGTAACGAGGCAGGGAGCGAGCAACACGTGGCCAAGAAGATTTCGAATCGTCCTGACGCTGCAGCTGCCGGCTGGCAAGGCGACCCCCGCCCCGCCCGTCGGCACCGCGCTGGGACCGCACGGCATCAACATCGTCGAGTTCACGAAGGCATACAACGAGAAGACCGCCGACAAGTCGGGTCAGGTCATCCCCGCGCAGATCACGATCTTCGAGGATCGCTCGTTCACCTTCGTGCTCAAGACCCCGCCGGCGCCGGACCTCCTGCGCAAGGCGGCGGGCATCGACAAGGGCGCCTCCACCACCAAGCGCGAGGTCGCCGGACGGGTGACCCGCGACCAGGTGCGGCAGATCGCCGAGACGAAGATGGTCGACCTCAACGTCAACGACATCGAGGCCGGCATGAAGGTCATCGAGGGCACCGCCCGGAGCATGGGCATCGAGGTCGTCGGCTAGCGAGCCGCGACGCGTGCGGGAGCGACCCCGGACCGCACGCGCATCGAGGGGCAGGTCCGCAGGACCGAAGGAGACACCCCATGGCACACGGCAAGCGCTACCAGGACGCGGTCAAGCTCGTCGACCGCGACCGCGTCTACTCCCATCGCGGAGGCCGTCGGCCTCGCGCGTGAGACCTCGAACACGAAGTTCGACGCGTCGGTCGAGGCCCACCTCCGCCTCGGCGTCGACCCCCGCCACGCCGACCAGATGGTCCGCGGCACCGTCGTGCTGCCGCACGGCACCGGCAAGGTCGTCCGCGTCGCGGTGTTCGCCCAGGGCGAGAAGGCGCAGGATGCGCTGCGCGCCGGAGCCGACGAGGTCGGCGCCGAGGACCTGGTCAAGAAGATCGAGGCCGGCTGGCTCGAGTTCGACGTCGCGATCGCGACCCCGGACACGATGGGCCAGGTCGGTCGCCTCGGCCGGATCCTCGGCCGCCGTGGCCTGATGCCGAACCCCAAGGCCGGCACCGTGACGTTCGACATCGAGCGCGCGGTCAAGGAGGTCAAGGGCGGCCGGGTCGAGTTCAAGGTCGACAAGGGCGCCATCGTCCACGCCCCGGTGGGCCGGGCGAGCTTCGAGGCGGACCAGCTGGCCGAGAACCTGGCGGCGCTCGTGGACGCGGTGAACCGCGCCAAGCCGGCCGGCTCCAAGGGCACCTACATGCGGACGCTGACGATCGCGACCACGATGGGCCCGGGCATCCGGGTCGACATCGCGGACGCGCTGGCGGCCGCGGTCGCCTAGGACTACAATCCGTCGCCCCCGCCGGTCCGCCGGCGGGAGCGACATCGAGATCGGACGGGATCGCCGCAGACAGCCTGCGCTCCGTCGACGCCGCGCCGCCGTGAGGCGACCG
Source organism: uncultured Chloroflexia bacterium (assembly GCA_963763075.1). Lineage (GTDB taxonomy): Bacteria > Chloroflexota > Limnocylindria > Limnocylindrales > CSP1-4 > CAIXZV01. Next base: position 259,706 of record CAVXNF010000010.1, read on the forward strand.
TGACGCCGGGAGCTTGATCCGCCGGACCGGACCGGCCACCACCCCGTGATGGGTGGGGCAGGGGACGACGGCGAGCACGCCGAGGCAGAAGGCATCGCCCCACCTCCGGGTGGGTCACGCCCCCTGCTACACGTGGCCCGTCGCAGGGGAGCGACCCGGCAGCCGCCGGGCGACCCACCGCCGCGTGCCGGTTGCACGCCGGAACAGGAGGTCAAGGAGGCACATGCCGACCGAGGCCAAGCGCGAGACCATCGACGATCTCCGCGCGGAGCTGGACGCCAGCCGCGCGATGATCGTGTCCGAGTATCGCGGCCTCACGGTCAAGGAGATCAGCGAGATCCGGCGCGCGCTGCGCAAGCAGAACGTGACCTACCGGGTCGTCAAGAACCGCCTGATGCGCATCGCCGCGCAGGACAACGAAGCGGCCGAGGCCCTCTCGCCGCTCCTCGTGGGCCCGACGGCGATCGCCTTCGGCACCGACGAGGCTGCGACGGCGAAGGCCGTCCTCGACGCCACACGCCCGTACAAGATCGTGAAGATCACGGGCGGCGTGCTGGGGTCGCGGGCGATCGACGCAAGCAGCGTCGGCAAGCTGGCGGCGCTCCCGTCGCGCGAGGTGCTCCTCGCCGAGGCGCTGGGTGCCATCGTCGCGCCGATGTCCACCGTCGCCGGCCTGTTCGACGCCCCGCTGCGGGACGTCGCCGGGCTCGTCCAGGCGCTCATCGACTCGCGCGGCGACGCCGCCGCGGCCTGATCCCCTCACCGAGAGACCCAACCGCGCCCCGCGGGGCGCCGACTTCCAGGAGACACGAACCAATGGCCACGATTTCCCCCGACCAGCTGCTCGAGGCCTTCGAGCAGATGACCGTCCTCGAGCTCTCGGACTTCAAGAAGAAGTTCGAGGATCGCTTCGGCGTCACCGCCGCCGCCCCCGTCGCCTTCGCCGGCGCCGCGCCGGCCGCCGGTGGCGCTGCCGCCCCGGCCGCCGCGGCCGAGGAGGAGCAGACCGAGTTCGCCGCCGTCCTGACCGAGGTCGGCCCGAACAAGATCCCGGTCATCAAGGTCGTCCGCGAGCTCACCGGGCTCGGCCTCAAGGAGGCGAAGGACCTCGTCGACGCGGCTCCCAAGCCGGTCAAGGAGGGCGTCGCCAAGGACGAGGCCGAGAAGATCAAGGCGGCTCTCGAGGAGCAGGGCGCGAAGGTCGAAATCAAGTAGTGACAGCCGCGGCCGGGACGCCCGGCCAGCCTGCGGCCCGGGCGGGCGGTGGCCCATCGGTCACCGTCCGTCTCGGCATGCCGCTCGGTTGACACTCGTTCGGAACGCGGTATCCTACTCCTTCTGTGAGCGCGGCCGTTTCCTCTTCTTCTCACTCCGACAAGGAGTCGCATTTCATGCTGTCCGTCAAGTCGGCACCCCTCGCCACAACGCCCTCCGGCCGTCTCTCCTACGCCAGGATCGCCGAGGTTCGCGACGGGATCAGTGTCGACAAGTTCGAGGTCCCGAACCTCATCGAGCTCCAGCTCGAGTCCTTCAAGTGGTTCATCGAGAAGGGCCTCCGGGATCTGTTCGACGAGATCAGCCCGATCAAGGACTTCACCGGCAAGGTGATGGAGCTCCAGTTCCTGGACTACGAGTTCGGGGACCCCAAGTACTCCGAGGAGGAGTGCCGGACCAAGGACCTCACCTTCAGCCGCCCGCTCTACGTGCAGGTCGAGCTCCTGATCAAGGAGACCGGCGAGATCCAGCGCCAGCGCGTCTACATGGGTGACTACCCGTGGATGACCGACATGGGGACGTTCGTGATCAACGGCGCCGAGCGCGTCGTCGTCTCCCAGCTCGTGCGCTCGCCCGGCGTGTACTACAGCGAGCTCGAGGATCCGGCGTCCGGCCGGATGCTGTTCTCGGCCAAGGTGATCCCGAACCGCGGCGCCTGGCTCGAGTTCGAGACCAACAACAAGGACCAGCTGTGGGTCAAGGTCGACCGCAAGCGGAAGATCGCCGCGACGACCCTGCTCCGCGCGGTCGGCTACGAGACCAACGACGAGATCGCCGGGCTGTTCGGTGCGGTCGACACCGACCCCGACCATCCGTTCGTCGCGAACACCCTCGACAAGGACCTCACCAAGACGCCGAACGAGGCGCTGATCGAGGTCTACAAGAAGCTGCGGCCGGGCGACCCGCCCACCGGTGACAACGCCCGCCAGCTCGTCGAGAGCCTGTTCTTCAACTTCCGCCGCTACGACCTCGGTCGGGTCGGCCGCTACAAGTTCAACAAGAAGCTCGACGGCGTCGCCCAGCGCATGGGCATCGAGCTGCCGCGCGAGCAGCGGACGATCACCCGCGAGGACATCGCGGCGATCGTCGGCAACCTCATCGAGTCGAACCGCGGCCTCCACATCAAGGACGACATCGACCACCTCGGCAACCGCCGCATCCGCGCCAACGGCGAGCTGATCCAGAACGCGTTCCGGATCGGCCTCCTGCGGATGGAGCGCGTCGTCCGGGAGCGGATGACGATCCAGGAGATCGACAAGGCGACCCCGAACGCCCTCATCAACATCCGCCCGGTCGTGGCGGCGATGAAGGAGTTCTTCGGCGGCAGCCAGCTGTCCCAGTTCATGGACCAGACGAACCCGCTCGCCGAGCTCACCTCGAAGCGGCGCCTGTCGGCCCTGGGCCCGGGCGGCCTGTCGCGTGAGCGCGCCGGCTTCGACGTCCGCGACGTGCACCACAGCCACTACGGCCGGATCTGCCCGATCGAGACGCCGGAAGGCCCGAACATCGGCCTGATCGGCTCGCTCGCGACCTACGGCCGGATCAACGCCTACGGCTTCATCGAGACGCCCTACCGCAAGGTCAAGCGGACGGTCTCGCACGACGACGCGCAGCTCCTCGAGTACGAGGCCGGCGCGGACGTCGTGGGCAAGGACGGCAAGGCGATCCTCAAGAAGGGCGAGCAGTTCAACGACGCGGCCCGCAAGGAGCTCGCGCGCCAGAAGGCGCTCGCGTTCCCGATCCGCCCGTTCGTCACCGACGACATCGACTACCTCCCCGCGGACGAGGAGGAGGAGCACCACGTCGCCCAGGCGAACGCCCCGCTCGACGAGCAGGGCCACTTCGTCGGCGAGCGCGTGCCGAGCCGCTACCGGGACACCTTCCCGGAGGCGCGCCCGGACCAGATCGAGTACATGGACGTCAGCCCCAAGCAGGTCGTGTCCGTCGCGACCGCGCTGATCCCGTTCCTCGAGCATGACGACGCCAACCGCGCCCTCATGGGCTCGAACATGCAGCGCCAGGCGGTGCCGCTGCTCGAGCCGGAGAGCCCGATCGTCGGCACCGGCATGGAGGCGCGCGCCGCGCAGGACTCCGGCCAGGTCGTGATGTCCCGCAGCGCGGGCGTCGTGACCAGCGTCACGGCCGAGCGGGTCCAGGTCGAGGCGGACTCGGGCGAGCTGGAGGAATACCGGCTGCTCAAGTTCGTGCGCAGCAACCAGGGCACCTGCATCAACCAGCGCCCGATCGTCACGGTCGGCCAGCGGGTCGACGTCGGCACGCCGATCGCCGACAGCAGCTCCACCCAGGGCGGCGAGCTCGCGCTCGGCCGGAACGTCCTCGTGGCGTTCATGAGCTGGGAGGGCGGCAACTACGAGGACGCGATCGTCATCAGCGAGCGCCTCGTCCGCGACGACCTGTTCACCAGCATCCACATCGAGAAGCACGAGATCGAGTCGCGGGACACCAAGCTGGGCCCCGAGGAGATCACGCGCGACATCCCGAACGTCGGCGAGGAGGCCCTCAAGGACCTCGACGAGGAGGGGATCGTCTACATCGGCGCCGAGGTCCGCCCCGGCGACATCCTCGTCGGCAAGATCACGCCCAAGGGCGAGACCGAGCTGACGGCAGAGGAGCGCCTGCTGCGCGCGATCTTCGGCGAGAAGGCGCGCGAGGTGAAGGACTCCTCGCTCCGCCTGCCGCACGGCGAGCGCGGCAAGGTCGTGGAGATCCGCGAGTTCCGCCGCGAGTGGAACGACGACCTCCAGCCCGGCGTCAACCGGCTCGTCCGGGTGTCCGTCGCGCAGAAGCGCAAGGTCTCGGTCGGCGACAAGATGGCCGGCCGCCACGGCAACAAGGGCGTCATCGCGAAGGTGCTGCCGATGGAGGACATGCCGTTCCTCCCGGACGGCACCCCCGCCGACATCGTCCTCAACCCGCTGGGCGTGCCCTCGCGCATGAACATCGGCCAGATCCTCGAGACCCACCTCGGGTGGGCGCTCTCCGTCATGGGCTACAAGGCCGCGACCCCCGTCTTCGACGGCGCGACCGAGGACCAGATCCAGGAGGCGCTCGAGGCCTGCGGGCCTGCCCAAGGAGGGCAAGATCGAGCTCCGCGACGGGCGGACCGGCGAGTCGTTCGACCGCCACATCACCGTCGGCCAGATCTACATGCTCAAGCTCCACCACCTCGTCGAGGACAAGATCCACGCCCGGTCGACCGGCCCGTACAGCCTCATCACCCAGCAGCCGCTCGGTGGCAAGGCGCAGTTCGGCGGCCAGCGGTTCGGCGAGATGGAGGTCTGGGCGCTCGAGGCGTACGGCGCCGCGAACATCCTCCAGGAGCTGCTCACGGTGAAGTCGGACGACGTCCTCGGGCGCGTCCAGACATACGAAGCCATCGTCAAGGGCGAGGAGATCCAGCCCCCGCGGGTCCCCGAGTCCTTCAAGGTCCTCATCAAGGAGCTGCGGAGCCTGGGGCTCAACGCGGAGATCCTCGACCAGAACGACGAGGAGATCCCGCTGGCGGAGGACGACGCCTCCGGCTACCTGCTCCCGGATCTCGGCGGGATCAACCTCGCCGGTTTCGAGGACTAGCACCGAACCCTTACACGCGGGGCCGGCGTCCGGCCGGCCCGGTCCCGCTCGCACCTTTCACGGAACGCGCCGCCTGAGCCGCGGCGGCGCGGAGGAGACCGATGCTCGAGGTCAACAATTTCTCGGCGATTCGCATTTCGCTTGCCAGCCCGGACCAGATCCGGGAGTGGTCGAAGGGCGAGGTCACCAAGCCCGAGACCATCAACTACCGCACGCTCAAGCCTGAGAAGGATGGGCTGTTCGACGAGCGCATCTTCGGTCCCACGCGGGACTGGGAGTGCTACTGCGGGAAGTACAAGCGGATCCGGTACAAGGGCATCATCTGCGACAAGTGCGGCGTCGAGGTCACGCGCTCGAAGGTCCGCCGTGAGCGGATGGGCCACATCCAGCTGGCGAGCCCGGTCTCGCACATCTGGTACTTCAAGGGCACCCCGAGCCGCCTCGGCATCCTGCTCGACATCAGCCCCCGCAACCTCGAGCGGATCCTGTACTTCGCGCTGTACATCGTCACCCACGTCGACGAGGAGGCGCGCCAGCGTGCCCTGAAGGCCCTGGACGAGCAGTCCGAGGGTCGCGGCGGCGCGGGCGGCGAGCGCCTGGCCGAGCTCGAGACGACGCTCAAGGCCGACGTCAACCGTCACCGCGACGAGCTGCGTGCGGCGCTCGCGAACACGAAGACCGAGGTCGAGGCGACCCGCAACACCCAGATCGAGGAGGTCGCGCGCGAGGCGCAGACCGTCGAGGCCGCGCTCACCGAGCTCGGCACCGGCGAGGCGGCCGAGACGATCGCGTTCGTCCCGACCGGCGAGGTCGTCGTCGAGGCGGGCAAGAAGGGCGGCAAGGACGCCCTCGCGCGGCTGCGCAAGATCGCGACCGCCGAGACCGAGCGCATCAACAGCCAGTCCGAGCAGCGCGCCTCCGACGAGGAGCGCATGACCGAGCAGAAGGTCGAGGACCTCGTCGCGGCCATGGACGAGAGCCTTCGCGCCGAGCGCGAGACGCTCGCGGGCGAGGCGCAGGGCCAGAAGGACGAGCTGAAGCAGCTGCGGGCCGAGATCGAGGGCCTCAAGCCGCTGATGACGATCGGCGAGACCGAGTTCCGCCAGCTCGACGAGAAGTACGGCGCCGGGTCCAAGACCGGGCGCATCTTCTGGGCGGGCATGGGCGCCGAGGCCGTCCGCGACATCATCGTCCGGATGGACCTCGAGGAGCTCAGCCGGGCCCTCCACGCGGAGGTCCGCACGAGCTCCGGCCAGCGCCGCAAGAAGGCGATCAAGCGGCTGCGCCTGATCGAGGCGTTCCGCCGCTCCGGCAACCGCCCCGAGTGGATGATCCTCTCGGTGCTGCCGGTGATCCCGCCCGACCTGCGGCCGATGGTCCAGCTGGACGGCGGCCGCTTCGCGACCTCCGACCTGAACGACCTCTACCGCCGCGTCATCAACCGCAACAACCGCCTCAAGCGGCTCCTCGAGCTCGGCGCGCCCGAGATCATCATCCGCAACGAGAAGCGGATGCTCCAGGAGGCGTGCGACGCGCTGATCGACAACGGCCGCCGCGGCCGCGCGATCGCCGGCACGGGCAACCACCGCCTCAAGAGCCTGTCGGACATGCTCAAGGGCAAGCAGGGCCGGTTCCGCCAGAACCTGCTCGGCAAGCGCGTGGACTACTCCGGCCGGTCGGTCATCGTCGTCGGCCCGGAGCTCAAGCTCCACCAGTGCGGCCTGCCCAAGAAGATGGCGCTCGAGCTGTTCAAGCCGTTCGTCATGCGGCAGCTCGTCGAGAAGGGCTTCGCGCACAACATCAAGAGCGCCAAGCGCATCGTCGAGCGCGTCCGGCCCGAGGTGTGGGACGTCCTCGAGGACGTCATCAAGGACCACCCGGTCCTGCTGAACCGCGCGCCCACGCTCCACCGCCTGGGCATCCAGGCGTTCATGCCGGTGCTCGTCGAGGGCTCCGCGATCCAGATCCACCCGCTCGTCTGCACCGCGTTCAACGCGGACTTCGACGGCGACCAGATGGCGGTCCACGTGCCGCTGTCCACGGCCGCCCAGGAAGAGGCGAAGGTCATGATGCTGTCGACGGCGAACCTGCTGTCGCCGGCTGACGGCTCGCCCGTGGTGGCGCCGACCCAGGACATGGTCCTCGGCTGCTACTACCTGACGATGGACGCGCTCCCGACCCGCGGCAAGAAGGAGGTTCGGGGCTTCGCGGACGAGGACGACGCGATCATCGCGTACGAGCTCGGCGCGCGCGGCATCGAGTTCTCCAGCCGCATCTCGAGCGAGCGCGAGGAGGGCGACGAGTCGCCCGTCTCGCCCGTCCGCCACCCGCCGCCAAGGTGGCCCTCCACGAGCCGGTCGACGTCGTCGTCCAGGCGTGGGACGCCGAGGCCGGCGAGCTGCGCGACGCGCAGGTCCGCACGACCGTCGGCCGGATCATGTTCAACCGGATCCTGCCCCAGGAGCTGCGGTTCACCAACCAGCCGATGAAGCGGGTCGACCTCAAGCGGCTCGTCGACACCTGCTACCGCCTGCTCGGGCCGACCGAGACGGCGCACCTCGTCGACGGCGTCAAGAGCGTGGGCTTCACGTTCGCGACCCGCGGCGGCATGACGATCGGCCTGTGGGACATCGTCGTGCCCAAGGACAAGAAGGAGATGCTCGCCATCGCCGAGGACTCGGTGACGGCGATCGACCGCCAGTTCCAGCGCGGCCTCATCACCGAGGACGAGCGCTACGAGCAGGTCGTCGAGCTGTGGCAGCGGACGACGAAGGAAGTGTCGGACAAGATGATGGACGGCTTCTCGGAAGAGAACCCGGTCCGGATGATGACCGACTCCGGCGCCCGCGGTAACAAGGGCAACATCGGCCAGCTGGGCGCCATGCGCGGCCTGATGGCCGACCCGTCCGGCCGGATCATCGACGTGCCCGTGCGGAGCAACTTCCGCGAGGGCATGACGGTCCTCGAGTACTTCATCAGCACCCACGGCGCCCGCAAGGGCCTCGCGGACACGGCCCTCCGCACCGCGGACTCCGGGTACCTCACCCGGCGCCTCGTGGACGTCGCGCAGGACGTGATCACCCGCGAGGACGACTGCGGCACGCTCGAGGGCAGCTGGATCATCCGGTCCGAGTCGGCGGACGAGCCCGAGGCGTTCCAGCGCCGGCTCGTCGGGCGCCTCGTGGCCGCCGACGTGTACGACACCAAGGCCAAGGTCAAGAAGGGCGAGACGCCCCCGGTGGTCGTCGCGCGCGACGTGATGCTCGACGAGGACATCGCCCGCCAGATCGACGCCGCCGGCCTCGACGAGGTGCTCGTGCGCTCGCCGCTTGCCTGCGAGTCGCGCTACGGCGTCTGCCGCCAGTGCTACGGCCGAAACCTCGCCACCGGCGACATGATCGGCATCGGCGAGGCGGTGGGCATCATCGCCGCCCAGTCGATCGGCGAGCCCGGCACGCAGCTGACCATGCGGACGTTCCACACCGGCGGCGTCGCCGGCCAGGACATCACGCAGGGCCTGCCGCGCGTCGAGGAGCTGTTCGAGGCCCGCATCCCCAAGGGCAAGGCCGAGATCAGCCACATCGACGGCATCGTCGAGGTCATCGCGGGTGACGCCGGCCGCAAGGTCAAGGTCACGAGCCGCGAGGCGTTCGACAGCCCGCTCGAGCTGCCGAAGGGCGTCGAGCTGCTGGCCGCCGCCGGCGACATGGTCGAGGTCAACCAGGTGGTCGCGAAGGCCGCCACGGGTGACGTCGCATCACCGGTCAAGGGCTTCCTGGCCAAGACCAGCGACGGGATCGTCGTCCGGTCCGAGGACATCGTGGAGCGGGAGTACGCGATCCCGCACAGCGCGAAGCTGCTGGTCGAGGACGGCCAGGAGATCCGCGCCGGCGATGCGATCACCGACGGCCCGATCAACCCGCAGGAATACCTCGACGTCCGGGGCAAGGACGCCGTCCAGCGCTATCTCGTCCGTGAGGTCCAGCGGGTCTACCGCAGCCAGGGCGTCACGATCAACGACAAGCACGTCGAGATCATCGTCCGCCAGATGCTCAAGAAGGTCCGGATCGACCAGCCGGGCGACCTCGAGCAGCTGCCGACGGAGCTCATCGACCGCCTCGACTTCGAAGAGGCGAACAACAAGGTCCTGTCCGAGGGCGGCGAGCCGGCGACGGCCCAGACCGTGCTCCTGGGCGTGACCAAGGCATCGCTCAACACGTCCTCGTTCCTCGCCGCGGCGTCCTTCCAGGAGACGACCCGGGTGCTCACGGAGGCCGCGATCAACGGCTCCCGGGACCACCTGATCGGCCTCAAGGAGAACGTCATCATCGGCAAGCTCATCCCCGCGGGATCGGGCGCGCCGCAGAACATCGCCGCGATCAAGGAGCGCCAGCGCCGAGCCGCCCTCGAGGCACTCGCCGGCGAGGCGATCGAAGGCCTGGGCGAGGCCGAGTACAACCCGTTCCTCGAGGACGGGACCCGCGCGCCCGACGACGAGACGGCCGGCCTTGCGCTTGCCGCCACGATCGCCGGTGCCGACGAGGACGAGGCGGAATCCGACGGCGATTCCGACGCCAACCCGTTCCTCGCCGGGGGCGACGGGGAGGCCAAGGAGGAGGCCGCAGCGGCCGACTTCAACCCCTTCCTCGCCGACGCCGAGGATGCCTCGGAAGAGGCCTGACCGGCAGGTCCGACGGGCCTGCCACCGCACCTCGACGCCCGGGTTCGCGCCCGGGCGTCACCGCGTCCCCGACAGCGCGGGGGAGCGGGGCCGGACGTTTGACACCCTGATCGGGCGATTGCTACACTTCGCGGCCGTGGCCTCGAAGGGCCCCGATCGCCGCATGGGGTCGGGAACGTCGCCTTCGAGCTCCGATTGGTCCCCGGCCGGACCCCCGGTTCGGGTGGATCTGCCGGATCGGGACCACAACCAGAAGCCAGCAAGTGAAAGGAGCCGCGTCTCCGTGCCGACCATCAGCCAGCTCGTGCGCCACGGGCGGAAGCCGAAGATCGAGAAGGTCAAGGCTCCGGCGCTGCGCAAGAACTGGAACAGCCTGCGCCAGCGCCAGGTGCCGATCCCCGGTGCCCCCCAGAAGCGGGGCGTCTGCCTGCAGGTCCGGACGATGACCCCGAAGAAGCCGAACTCGGCCCTTCGGAAGATCGCGCGCGTGCGGCTCACGAACCAGATGGAGGTCACGGCCTACATCCCCGGCATCGGCCACAACCTGCAGGAGCACTCCGTCGTGCTCGTGCGTGGCGGCCGGGTGAAGGACCTCCCGTCGGTGAAGTACCACATCATCCGTGGCACCCTCGACGCGGCCGGCGTGAAGGACCGCAAGCAGGGGCGCTCCAAGTACGGGGCCAAGGCCGCCTCGACGCCCGGGAAGAAGTAGAGATGCCCCGCCGTACGTCGATCCCCCGCAAGTCCAAGTACTCGGTCGAGAGCAACCGCGTCACCGATCGCTTCCGCGCGAAGCTGATGCGTGACGGGAAGCGGACCCTGTCGGACCGGATCCTGCGCCAGGCCCTTGCGCGCGCCGAGTTCCAGGCGAAGCGCCCGGGCCTCGAGGTGCTCGAGGCAGCCCTCCGCAACGCCACGCCGATCATCGAGGTCAAGCCTCGGCGCGTCGGTGGCGCCACCTACCAGGTCCCGGTCGAGATCCGGGGCGATCGCCGCATGTCGCTCGGTGTCCGCTGGCTCGTCCAGGCGGCGCGCAAGCGCAGTGGCAAGAGCATGAGTGAGAAGCTCGCCGCCGAGTTCGTCGATGCCGCCAACGGCCTCGGCGCGGCAGTGAAGCGCCGCGAGGACACCCACAAGATGGCCGACGCGAACCGCGCGTTCAGCCATTTCAAGTGGTAGTCCGAGCACACAGGGATTAGGAGCTAACGCACCGTGGCACGCGCCGTTCCGCTCGCACGAACGCGGAACATCGGAATCATCGCCCATATCGACGCGGGCAAGACGACCGTCACCGAGCGGATCCTCTTCTACACGAAGAAGATCTACAAGATCGGTGAGGTCCATGAGGGCGCGGCCACCATGGACTGGATGCCCCAGGAGCAGGAGCGCGGCATCACGATCACTGCCGCGGCGACCACCTGCTCGTGGAACGATCATCGCATCAACATTATCGATACGCCCGGGCACGTGGACTTCACCGTCGAGGTGGAGCGGAGCCTCCGCGTCCTCGATGGCGCGGTCGTCGTGTTCGACGGCGTGGCCGGCGTCGAGCCCCAGTCCGAGACGGTCTGGCGGCAGGCGGACCGCTACCACGTCCCGCGCATCTGCTTCATCAACAAGCTCGACCGGACCGGCGCCAACTTCTGGCGCGACGTCGACATGATCACCGACCGCCTGGGCGTCAAGCCCGTGCCGATCCAGATCCCGATCGGCATCGAGGACACGTTCCAGGGCCTCGTGGACCTCGTCCGCATGAAGGCCCTCGTGTGGCGCGACGACCTCGGCAACGAGTTCGACGAGATCGAGATCCCGGCCGACATGGCCGACGAGGCCGCGAAGTGGCGTGACTACCTGCTCGAGGCGGTCTCCGACGTCGACGACGAGCTCGCCCACAAGTACCTCGAGGGCGAGGAGCTGACGGAGGCCGAGATCAAGCGCGGCATCCGGCTCGCGACCCTGCAGTACAAGTGGGTCCCGATCCTGTGCGGCTCGGCGCTCAAGAACAAGGGCGTCCAGCCGATGCTCGACGCGGTCGTCGACTACCTCCCGTCGCCGCTCGACGTGCCGCCGGTCATCGGCCTCAAGCCGAACACCGACGTCGAGATCCTCAAGACCCCTGACGACAGCGAGCCGTTCAGCGCCCTCGCCTTCAAGATCGCGGCCGACCCGTTCGTGGGCAAGCTCGCGTTCTTCCGGGTGTACTCGGGCTCGCTGAAGTCCGGCTCCTACATCCTCAACGCGACGAAGGGCAAGAAGGAGCGGATCGGCCGCATCCTCCAGATGCACGCCAACCACCGCGAGGAGATCGACGTCGTCTACGCGGGCGACATCGCCGCCGCGGTCGGCCTCAAGGACACCTTCACGGGCGACACGCTCGCGGACCCGGATCACCCGGTCATCCTCGAGTCGATGACGTTCCCGGAGCCGGTCATCGAGGTCGCCATCGAGCCCAAGACGAAGGCCGACCAGGACAAGCTCGGGATCGCGCTCCAGCGCCTCGCCGAGGAGGATCCGACCTTCCGCGTCAAGACCGACGAGGAGTCGGGCCAGACGCTGATCGCCGGCATGGGCGAGCTGCACCTCGACGTCCTCGTGGACCGCATGGTCCGCGAGTTCAAGGTCGCCGCCAACGTCGGCAAGCCGCAGGTCGCCTATCGCGAGACCATCCGCCGCGAGGCGGTTGGCAACGGGCGCTTCGTCCGCCAGACGGGCGGCAAGGGCCAGTACGGCCACGCGGTCATCCGGGCCGAGCCGAACGAGAAGGGCGCGGGCTACGAGTTCATCGACAAGATCGTCGGTGGCACGATCCCGCGCGAGTACATCAAGCCGATCGACCAGGGCATCCGCGAGACGCTCGACTCGGGCATCTACGCGAACGTCCCCATGGTCGACGTCAAGGTGACGCTGTACGACGGCTCGTACCACGACGTGGACTCGTCCGAGATGGCGTTCAAGATCGCCGGTTCCATGGCGATCAAGGACGCGGTCGCGAAGGCGAACCCGGTCGTGCTCGAGCCGATGATGCTGGTCGAGGTGACGATGCCCGAGGAGTTCATGGGCGACGTCATCGGCGACCTCAACAGCCGGCGTGGCCAGATCGAGGGGATGGACCCCCGCGGCTCGACCCAGGTCGTCCGCAGCGCGGTCCCGCTCGCCGAGATGTTCGGGTACGCCACCGACCTGCGGTCGATGACCCAGGGTCGAGCCAGCTATTCCATGGAGCTCAGCCACTACGCCGAGGTTCCCCCGAACCTCGCGGCCGAGCTCGTCGCCAAGTCGAAGGTCTAACAGGGTCCGCTCGCGCCAGGCGGGCACGGAGCAGGGAGTCCAGCAGGACATGGCCAAGAAGAAGTTCGAGCGCACCAAGCCGCACGTCAACGTCGGCACGATCGGCCACATCGACCACGGCAAGACATCGCTGACGGCCGCCATCAGCAAGTACCTCGCGCTGCGCGGCAAGGCCGAGTACCGCGCGTTCGACTCGATCGACAACGCCCCCGAGGAGCGCGAGCGCGGGATCACGATCGCGATCGCCCACGTCGAGTACGAGACCGACGCCCGCCACTACGCGCACGTCGACTGCCCCGGGCACGCCGACTACATCAAGAACATGATCACCGGCGCCGCCCAGATGGACGGCGCGATCCTCGTCGTCGCCGCGACCGACGGCCCGATGCCCCAGACCCGGGAGCACATCCTGCTCGCCCGCCAGGTCGAGGTGCCGTTCATCGTCGTGTTCCTCAACAAGGTCGACATGGTCGACGACGAGGAGCTGCTCGACCTCGTCGAGCTCGAGGTCCGCGAGCTGCTGACCAAGAACAACTTCCCGGGTGACGACATCCCGGTCATCCGCGGCTCCGCGCTCAAGGCGCTCGAGGCGCCCGACAATCCCGACGATCCGGCCTACGCCCCGATCCAGGAGCTGATGGACGCGGTCGACTCCTACATCCCCAACCCGGTCCGCCCGGTCGACAAGCCGTTCCTGATGCCGATCGAGGACGTGTTCGGGATCAAGGGCCGGGGCACGGTCGCCACCGGGCGCATCGAGCGCGGCGTGATCAAGGTCGGCGAGGAGGTCGAGATCGTCGGCATCCAGGCCACCCGCAAGGTCGTCGTCACCGGCGTCGAGATGTTCAAGAAGCTGCTCGACCAGGGCGAGGCGGGCGACAACGTCGGCTGCCTGCTGCGGGGCATCGAGCGCGACGACATCGAGCGCGGCCAGGTCCTGGCCAAGTCCGGCTCGGTCACCCCCCACACGAAGTTCAACGCCCAGGTCTACGTGCTGACCAAGGAGGAGGGCGGCCGCCACACCCCGTTCTACAACGGGTACCGGCCGCAGTTCTACCTGCGCACCACGGACGTCACCGGGGCGATCGGCCTGCCCGACGGCGCCGAGATGATCATGCCCGGCGACAACGTCGAGATGACGGTCGAGCTGATCACCCCGATCGCCCTCGAGGTCGGCCAGCGCTTCGCCATCCGCGAGGGCGGCCGCACCGTCGGTGCCGGCGCCATCACCAGCATCACGGCATAACGAGATGGCAAAGCAGCGGATCCGGATCCGCCTCAAGGCCTACGACCACCGGCTGCTCGACCAGTCGGCAGCCCAGATCGTGGAGACGGCGCAGCGCACCGGCGCGGACGTCGTCGGCCCGGTGCCGCTGCCGACCCGGATCGAGAAGTTCACCGTCCTCCGGTCGCCGTTCATCGACAAGGACTCGCGGGAGCAGTTCGAGATCCGCACCCACAAGCGGCTGATCGACATCCTCGATCCCTCGTCCAAGACCGTCGACGCGCTGATGCGACTCTCGCTTGCCGCGGGCGTCGACATCGAGATCAAGATGTGATGAGCCAGCACACGATCGGCCTCATCGGCCGCAAGGTCGGCATGACCCAGGTGTTCCTGCCCAACGGCACCATGGTTGGCGTCTCGGTGGTCCAGGTCACCCCCAACACCGTGACGCGTCTCCGCACCGACGAGCGCGACGGCTATACGGCCGTCCAGATCGGCGCCGGGGAGCGCAAGCGGCTGACCAAGCCGCTTGCCGGCCAGCTCAAGGACCTGCCGCGGGTGCGCGCCATCCGCGAGTTCCGGCTGGACAGCGCGGACGAGTACGAGGTCGGCCAGCAGATCACCGTCGCCGACGTGTTCGCCGAGGGCGATCTCGTCGACGTGACGGGCGTGTCGAAGGGCAAGGGCTTCGCGGGCACCGATCAAGCGCCACAACTTCTCGCGGGGCCCGAAGACCCACGGCTCCGACAACTACCGCAAGCCGGGCTCCATCGGCCCCGGCACCACCCCCGGACGTGTCTACAAGGGCCTCAAGATGGGCGGCCACATGGGCGCACGACCGGGTCACGCTCAAGAAGCTGCGCGTCATCCGTGTCGACGCCGAGCGGAACCTGATCCTCGTCAAGGGATCGGTCCCCGGCGCGCCGGGCGCGCTCACCTTCGTGAAGAAGGCCTGACGATGCCGCAGACCACCCTCTACGACCGAACCGGCGCGACGCTCGGGAGCGTCGACCTCGCCGAGGCGCTGTTCGCGGCGCCCGTGAACGAGGCCGTCCTCCACCAGGCCGTCGTCGCCCAGCTCGCCGGCCGCCGGACGGGCACCAGCCGACACCAAGACCCGCGGCGAGGTCCGCGGCGGCGGCGCGAAGCCGTACCGCCAGAAGGGCACCGGCCGCGCCCGCCAGGGCTCGCGGACGGCGCCGCACTACCGTGGCGGCGGCGTCGTGTTCGGCCCGCACCCGCGCTCGTACGAGCAGAAGCTGCCCAAGAAGATGCGCCGCCTGGCGCTGCGCTCGGCCCTCACGGCCAAGTTCGGCGACGACGCGATCCGCGTCATCGACCACTTCGGCATGGACGCCGAGCCCAAGACCAAGGCGTTCGCCGCCATCCTCGAGGCGCTCGGCGCCGGGGACGGCCACGAGCGGCGCGTGCTCGTCGTGGCCCCGGCCAAGGACGACCTGCTGCTGCGCTCGGCGGCGAACCTGCCGTCGGTCTCGGTGATCCTCGCCGACTCGCTCAACGTCGTCGACCTGCTCAACGCGGACGCCGTCGTCATCGAGCAGCCGGCCCTCGCCCGGATGGAGGAGGTGTACTCGTGACCGTCCTCACCGCCGCGGACATCATCCTCCGCCCCGTGATCTCGGAGAAGTCGATCGACGAGTCCGGCCGCGGGAAGTACACGTTCGCCGTCCACACGAAGGCGAACAAGATCCAGATCAAGGCCGCCGTCGAGGAGCTGTACAGCAAGGAGAAGGTGACCGTGGTCGCCGTCAACGTGCTGACCTCGAAGGGCAAGGAGAAGAAGCGGGGCACGCGACGGGGCCGGACCGTCGGCCACACGTCGGACTGGCGCAAGGCCATCGTGACCCTCGCCCCCGGCCAGAAGATCGAATTCTTCGAGGGGGTGTAGGAATGCCGCTCCGAAGCTACAAGGCGACCTCCCCCGGCCGGCGGTTCATGACCCGCTCGACCTTCGAGGAGATCACGACCGACAAGCCGCACAAGCCGCTCCTCGAGCCGATGACGCGCGGCTCGGGCCGGAACAACCAGGGTCGGCTGACCGTCCGCCATCGCGGCGGCGGCAACAAGACCCACTACCGGCGGATCGACTTCAAGCGCGACAAGTTCGGCGTGCCCGCCCGTCTCGCGACGATCGAGTACGACCCGAACCGCTCCGCACGGATCGGCCTGCTCCACTACCGGGACGGGGAGAAGCGCTACATCCTGCTCCCCAACGGCCTCAAGGTCGGGGACATCGTCGTCTCCGGTCAGTCGGCCGAGCCCCGCGTCGGCAACGCGCTGCCGCTGGCCTACATCCCGCTGGGCACGACGATCCACAACATCGAGCTTGTCCCGGGCAAGGGTGGCCAGATCGTCCGGTCCGCCGGCACGTCGGCCCAGCTGCTCGCCAAGGAAGGCGACTTCGCCACCGTCCGGCTCCCGTCGGGCGAGATGCGCCGCGTGCCCATGAAGTGCATCGCGACCATCGGCCAGGTCTCCAACCTGGACCATGAAAACCAGAACCTCGGCAAGGCCGGGCGCGCTCGCCACATGGGCCAGCGTCCCGGAGGTCCGGGGTGTTGCGATGACCCCGCGGGATCACCCGCACGGTGGTGGCGAGGGCAAGTCCCCGACGGGCATGCCCCCGAAGACGCCGTGGGGCAAGCCCGCGATGGGATACCGGACGCGACGTGGGAAGGCAACCAGCCGCCTCATCGTCCGCAGCCGGCATCGCAAGAGCTAGGGAAGGAGCCAGAGATGTCACGATCGGTCAAGAAGGGACCGTTCGTCCAGGCCCGGCTTCTCGCCCGGGTGCAGGACATGAACAAGCGGAACGAGCGGAAGGTCCTCAAGACCTGGTCGCGCGCGTCCGTGATCTTCCCCGACTTCATCGGGCACACGGTTGCCGTCTACAACGGCCGCAAGCACGTGCCCGTGTATGTCACCGAGAACATGGTCGGCCACCGGCTCGGCGAGTTCGCGCCCACCCGCAGCTATCGCGGGCACGGCAAGAACGCCGATCGGGCCGGCGGGCTGCGGTAGGAGCGAGTAGATGCGCGTTTCTGCCACAGCCAAGTACCTGCGGGGCTCCACCCGGAAGGCCCGCCTCGTGACCGAGGCGATCAAGGGCAAGCCGGTGGAGGAGGCCACGGCGATCCTGCGGTTCATGCCGCAGGCGGCCGCGCGCGACGTCGCGCGCGTGCTGAAGAGCGCGACGGCCAACGCCGAGAACAACCTGAGTCTGTCCGCCGATGAGCTGTTCATCGCGGATGCGATCTGCAACGAAGGCCCGACGATCAAGCGTTGGCGGCCGCGGGCACAGGGTCGGGCGTTCCCGATCCACAAGCCCATGACCCACATCACGATCGTCGTCGCCAACCGGGAGGCCTAGGCATGGGACACAAGGTCCATCCGTACGGCTACCGCCTGGGCTATACCCGCACGTGGACTGCCAAGTGGTACGCCGACAAGGAGTACACATCCCTCCTCAAGGAGGACATCGCGATCCGGCAGCTGCTTGACCGGCGCCTCGCGAACGCCAGCGTGAGCGGCGTGGAGATCGAGCGTGGCATCAACCACGTCACGGTCGCGATCCACACCGCGAAGCCGGGCATCGTGATCGGCCGCGGCGGCCAGAACGTCGAGATCCTGCGCAAGGAGATCGGCGAGGTCACCAAGCGCAAGGTGAAGCTGGAGATCAAGGAGATCCGCCAGCCCGAGCTCGACGCGTACCTCGTCGCCCTCAACATCGCGCAGCAGCTGACCCGCCGCGTCGCCTACAAGAAGGCGATGAAGCAGTCCATCCAGCGCTCGATGAAGGCCGGCGCGAAGGGCGTGAAGATCGCCCTGGCAGGCCGCCTCGGCGGGTCCGAGATGGGCCGCCGCGAGTGGGACCGCGAGGGTCGCATCCCGCTCGGCACGCTGCGCGCCGACATCAGCTACGGCCAGGTGCACGCGCACACGACCTACGGCCGGATCGGCGTCAAGGTCTGGATCTACCGGGGCGAGATCCCCGTCGAGAAGCATCGCCGCGAAGCCGCTGCTGCCGCCACCGCCGCTGCTGCGGCGCAGGGGGTGTAGCGATGCTGATGCCGCGACGCGTCAAGCACCGCAAGGTGATGCGCGGCCGGATGTCGGGCATGGCCAAGGGTGGGCACACCGTCGCCTTCGGCGAGTACGGCCTGGCCACCATGGAGCCTGCCTGGATCACGGCCCGCCAGATCGAGGCCGCACGACGCGCGATGACCCGCTCGGTCAAGCGCGGCGGCAAGATCTGGATCCGGGTGTTCCCGGACAAGCCCGCCACCAAGAAGCCCGCCGAGACCCGCATGGGCTCGGGCAAGGGCGCGCCGGATCACTGGGTCGCCGTCGTGCGCCCCGGCCGGATCCTGTTCGAGATGGCAGGCGTCGAGCACGATGCGGCCGTCGAGGCCATGCGTCTCGCATCGCACAAGCTGCCGGTGCAGACGAAGGTCGTCCTCCGGGACACGACCACGACGACGACGAAGGAGGTCACCGATGGAGATCGGTGAGGTCCGCAAGCTCACGGATCGCGAGCTTGATGACCGGCTGAAGGACGCGAAGCAGGACCTCTGGCAGGCCCGCTTCGCTCTCTCGACCCGCCAGTTGAAGGATTACAGCCAGATCCCGGCGACGCGACGGACCATCGCCCGGATCCTCACCGTCCAGCGCGAGCGCTCAAGCGGCGCCGCGCGTGGCGGAGTAGGAGCGTCGGGATGCCCACCGCAGGAGCCACCACCCCCGTGCAGGGACAGCGGAAGACCAAGGTCGGCCGCGTCGTGAGCGACAAGATGGACAAGACGATCGTCGTGTCCGTCGAGCGCCTGACGCGTCATCGACTGTACAAGCGCGTCATGAAGGCCTCGACCAAGTTCGCGGCCCACGACGAGCAGAATGAAGCGAAGATCGGCGACACCGTCCTGATCGAGGAGTCGCGGCCGCTCTCCGCCACCAAGCGCTGGCGCCTCGTCTCCGTCCTCTCCCGTGCGGGCGAGGAGCGGGCCGGCGAGTCGCTGGTCGCCGACGAGCCCGAGACCACCGAGGCGATCCACGCCGCCGCCCATCCCGGCCGAACGGCCGAGGCTGAGGACGCCGGCGAGGCCGCCGAGGAGGGCCAGTCGTGATCCACGCCTCCACCCGGTTGCGCGTCGCCGACAACACCGGCGCCCGCACGATCGAGTGCATCCGGATCATGGGGCGCTCGCGCAAGACCGTCGCCGGCATCGGTGACGTGATCATCGCGAGCGTCAAGACCGCGATCCCGAACGCCCCGGTCAAGAAGGGCGACGTCGTGCGCGCGGTCATCGTCCGGACGAGCAAGGAGATCGGCCGCCCCGACGGCAGCTACATCCGCTTCGACGAGAACGCGGCCGTGCTCATCAACAACCAGGGCAACCCGCGCGGCACCCGCATCTTCGGGCCCGTCGCGCGCGAGCTCCGGGATCGGAACTACATGAAGATCGTGTCCCTCGCGCCGGAGGTGCTCTGATGACCGTCCGGTCGATCGAGCACCGCACGAAGGTGCCCGAGATCCGCAAGGGCGACACCGTGGTCGTGCTGGCCGGCAGGGATGCCGGCAAGCGGGGCCCGGTGGAGCAGGTCATCCGGCGCGACCCCGCGCCCTCGAACGCCCGCTCCGGCTACCGCCGGACGTCGGCCAAGGGTGGCGTGTTCGTCGATCGTCCAGGGCCTCAACATCGCCCGCAAGCACACCAAGCCGCGCCAGCGGTCGCCAGGGTGGCCCGGGCTCGATGCCGACCGTTGATCCGGGCGGCATCCTCGATCATGCGATGCCGTTGCCGGCCAGCCGGGTGATGGTGGTGTGCAACCACTGCGACCGCCCGACCCGGATCGCGCATCGCACGCTCGACAACGGCACCCGGGTGCGCGTGTGCAAGCACTGCGGCGAGCCCCTGGAGGTGAAGTCGTGAGCGGCCAGCTCAAGGAGCGGTACTCGGCCGAGGCCGTGCCGGCGCTGCTGAAGCAGTTCGGCTACGGCAACGCCAACCAGGTGCCGCGGGTCGAGAAGATCGTCATCAACATCGGCCTCGGCGAGGCCCTCACGAACGCAAAGGCCGTGGATGCCGCCGTCGGCGACATCCAGCTCATCACCGGCCAGAAGCCGATCGTGACCAAGGCCAAGCGGTCGATCGCCCAGTTCCGCGTCCGCACCGGCAACCCGATCGGCGTGAAGGTCACGCTGCGCGGGGAGCGCATGTGGGACTTCCTCGAGCGCCTCACGCGGATCGCGCTTCCGCGCATCCGCGACTTCCGGGGCGTGCCGGGCAAGTCCTTCGACGGCCGTGGCAACTATTCCCTTGGCCTCCGGGAGCAGCTCGCCTTCCCGGAGATCGACTACGACAAGGTTGACCGTCTCCGCGGGCTGGAGATCAGCATCGTGACGACGGCGAAGACCGACGAGGAGTCCAAGCGCCTGCTTGAGCTGCTCGGCATGCCCTTCGCCTCGTAGGCGCGGGGGAGGTACCTGATGGCCAAGAAGTCCCTGATCGCGAAAGCGAAGCGCACGCCGGCGTTCCCGGTCCAGGCGTATCACCGGTGCTCGGTGTGCGGCCGGCCGCGGGCCTACATGCGCCGCTTCGCGCTCTGCCGGATCTGCTTCCGCGAGCGAGCGCTCGTCGGCGAGCTGCCCGGCGTCACGAAGTCGAGCTGGTAACGAAGAAATGAACGTCTCCGACCCGATCGCGGACATGCTGACCCGTGTCCGCAACGCGTCCCGGGCACGCCACACGGAGGTCATCGTGCCGGCCTCGCGCACCAAGCGCGAGATCGCCCGCATCCTCAAGGAGGAAGGCTTCATCGCCGACGTCCGCGAGGAGCGTGCGGGGCCGTCCCAGATGCTCCGGATCGAGCTCAAGTATGTCGACGGCAAGGTGCCGGTCGTCTCGGGCCTCAAGCGGATCTCGAAGCCGGGTCTGCGCGTCTACGCGCAGAAGACCGACATTCCGCGAGTGCTCGGCGGCCTTGGCATCGTGATCGTCTCCACCTCGAAGGGGATCATGACCGGGAGCCAGGCCAAGCAGGCCCAGCTCGGCGGCGAGATCCTCGCGTTCATCTGGTAGGCGGCATGTCTCGTATCGGCCGTCTCCCCATCACTGTCCCCAGCGGCGTCGACGTCGCGCTGGACGGGCGCGTCATCACGGTGAAGGGCCCCAAGGGCTCGCTCACCCGGCAGCTCCCGCCCCGCATCGACGTCGCCCAGGACGGCGACACGATCGTCGTCAGCCGGCCCACGGAGACCAAGCTCGACAAGAGCCTCCACGGGCTGACCCGCACCCTCGTCAACAACATGGTCGTCGGCGTCACCGACGGGTACCGCAAGGGCCTCGAGATCGTCGGCGTCGGCTACCGCGCGCAGAAGACGGGCGACAAGCTCGTGCTCGCGCTCGGCTACAGCCACCCGATCGAGATCGATCCGCCGGCCGGCATCAGCTTCGAGGTCGAGAACCCCACCCGCCTGGCGGTCGTGGGCATCGACAAGGAGCTCGTCGGCCAGATCGCGGCCAAGGTCCGCGCGACCCGCAAGCCCGAGCCGTACAAGGGCAAGGGCGTCCGGTACGCCGGCGAGAAGGTCCGCCGCAAGGCAGGCAAGGCCGGCAAGATCGGCGGGAAGAAGTAGCCATGACGCAGAAGGTTGTCGCCAGCCGCACCGCGTCGCGCGCCAAGCGCCACGCACGGCTCCGGCTCCGCCTGTCGGGGACCGAGGCGCGTCCGCGCCTCGCCGTCTTCCGCAGCCTGAACCACATCTACGCCCAGGTCATCGACGACACCAGCGGCACGACCGTTGCCGCCGCGTCCTCGCTCGAGACCGGCCTCAAGGGCTCCGACGGCACGAAGGTGGACGACGCGAAGCGCGTCGGCCAGCTCGTCGCCGAGCGGGCCAAGAAGGCCGGCATCGAGCAGGTGGTCTTCGACCGGGCGGGCTTCAAGTACCACGGGCGAGTCCGCTCGCTCGCCGAGGCGGCTCGCGAAGCCGGCCTCGACTTCTAGAGGACCTGCCGGTGGCCCGAATCGACCCGAACAAGCTCGCGCTCGAGGAGCGCGTCGTCCAGATCAACCGCGTCGCCAAGGTCCACAAGGGCGGCCGCCGCTTCTCGTTCTCGGCGGTCATCGTCGTGGGCGACGGCAACGGCCATGTCGGCGTCGGCCTGGGCAAGGCCGGCGACGTCCCCGAGTCCATCCGCAAGGGTGTCGAGGACGCGAAGAAGCACATCGTCAAGATCCCGATGATCGGGACGACGATCCCGCACGAGGTCCGCGAGGAGTACGCCGCCGCGAAGGTGCTGCTCAAGCCGGCCTCCAAGGGAACCGGCGTCATCGCCGGCGGCGCCGTGCGTGCCGTCGTCGAGGCGGCCGGCGTGCACGACATCCTGACCAAGGTCCACGGCTCGACCAACCCGGTCAACGTGACCCGCGCGACGCTCAACGCGCTCATGGGCCTGCGCTCCGTCGAGGAGCTCAGCCGGCAGCGCGGCGTCAAGCTCCGCCTCAGCGTCCCCGGCCAGCCGGCCGCGGCGATCGGCGGCGGCGGGGAGTCGGCCGATGGCCGGTAAGCTGCGCGTCACCCAGACCAAGAGCACGATCAGCCACATCGCCCGGAACCGGGCGACGATCCGCGCCCTGGGCCTCCACGGCATCGGCAGCTCGTCCGTCCTGCCGGACAACGACGCCGTCCGTGGCATGGTCCGCCAGGTCCGCTTCCTCGTCACCGTCGAGGAGCTGCCCGAGGGCGCGACGACCCCGGAGACGAAGTAGATGAAGACCCACGACCTGCATCCCGCCCCGGGGTCGGTCACCAGGAAGACCCGAGTCGGGCGCGGCATCGCGGCCGGCAAGGGCAAGACCGCCGGCCGCGGCACGAAGGGCCAGCGCTCGCGCGCCGGCGCCTCGATCCCGGCCTGGTTCGAGGGTGGCCAGACGCCGCTCCACATCCGGATCCCCAAGCTGCGCGGCTTCAAGAACATCAACGACGTCCAGTACGAGGTCGTCAACGTCGGCGCCATCAGCGCCGCGATCGAGGCCGGCAAGCTCGAGTCCGACGGCAAGGCGCCGGTCACCGTCAACGCCGACACCCTGAAGCAGGCCGGGCTCGTCCGCCGGGACCGCCTGCCGCTCAAGGTCCTCGGCATGGGCGAGGTGTCCGCCAAGCTGTTCGTGCTCGCCGACGCGTTCACGAAGAGCGCGCGGGAGAAGATCGAGGCCGCGGGCGGCACCGCCCAGGTCATCGAGATCCCGTCCGAGTCGCTTCCGGCGCTCGGCGTCGAGGCGCCCGAGGCCACCCCCGCGAAGCCCGCCCGCGCGCCCAAGGCGCCGAAGGCCGCACCGGAGCCCGAGGCCGAGCCGGCCGACGAGGCACCGGCCGCCGAGGCCGCCGCCGAGGAGCCGGCACCGGACGTCGAGCCCGAGGCCGCCGAGGCCGAGGCTCCCGCGGACGAGGCCGACACCACCGCCGACAACGGCTGACGCCAGTGTTCGAGGGACTGCTCAACGCGTTCCGGGCGCCGGACCTCCGGCGCCGGATCTTCTACGTCGCCGGGATCCTCATGGTCTTCCGGTTGCTGGCCCACGTCCCGGTCCCGGGCGTCAACGCCGCCAACCTCCGTGAGTTCCTGGACACGAACCAGATCTTCGGCCTGCTCGACCTGTTCTCCGGCGGCGGGCTGTCGAACTTCTCGGTCGTGGCCCTCGGCGTCAACCCGTACATCAACGCCTCGATCATCATGCAGCTCATGACGGGCGTGGTCCCGTCGCTCCAGGCGCTGCAGCGCGAGGGCGAGTACGGGCGCCAGAAGATCAACCAGTACACGCGCTACCTCGCGGTGCCGATGGCGCTCCTCCAGAGCTACGGGTTCCTGGCGCTCCTGTCCGCGAACAACGTCCTGTCGACGCCGTTCGACCTCGGCAGCTGGGAGACGATCACCCAGATCATCACCCTGACCGCGGGCTCGATCGTCCTCATGTGGCTGGGCGAGCTGATCACCGAGAAGGGGATCGGCAACGGCATCAGCTTCATCATCTTCGCCGGCATCGTGAGCCAGGCCCCGGGCGCGCTCCAGCTGTTCATCGAGAGCCCGGACCTCGCCCGGTTCGTGCTGTTCGCGGTGCTCGGCATCGCGGCCGTCGCGGTGATCATCTTCATCCAGGAGGGGCAGCGCCGGATCCCGATCCAGTACGCCTCGCGCGTGCGGGGCCGGCGCATGTACCAGGGCGGCCAGACGTTCCTGCCGCTGCGGGTCAACCAGGCCGGCGTCATCCCGATCATCTTCGCGGTCAGCATCCTGCTGTTCCCGAGCCAGATCGCGAGCTACTTCGTGAACTCGCCCAGCCCCGTCGGCGACATCGCCACGGGGATCGTCACGTGGCTGAGCCCGGGCTCGTGGCTGTACGTCGTCCTGTACTTCCTGCTGACGTTCGGGTTCACGTACTTCTACACGGCGTTCACGTTCAAGCCGGACGAGACGGCCGAGCAGCTGCGCAAGAACGGCGGCTTCATCCCGGGCATCCGGCCGGGTCGTCCGACGCAGGACTACCTGGCCCGGGTCGTGACCCGGATCACCGTGGCCGGCGCGCTGTTCCTGGGGCTCGTCGCGGCCTCGCCGCCGCTCGTCGGCCTGGTGCAGCCCGACTTCCAGAACATCGCCCTCGGCGGCACGGGCCTGCTGATCGTGGTGTCGGTCGTCGTCGAGACGATGAAGCAGCTCGAGGCGCAGCTCCTGATCCGGCAGTACGAGGGGTTCATCCGATGATCGCCGCCCGCGCGGCGGTCGCCGTTCCGTGAATGCGGTCGTCCTCCTCGGCGCCCCCGGCGCCGGGAAGGGCACCCAGGCCCCGCTGCTCGCCACCCGCCTCGGGATTCCCGTGGTGGCGACCGGCGACCTGTTCCGGTCGGCCGTCCGCGACGGCACGGCGCTGGGCATGGAGGCGCGCCGGTACATGGACGCGGGCCAGCTCGTGCCCGACCAGATCACCGTCCGGCTGCTGCTCGAGCGGCTCGCCCGGGACGACGCGGCCGGCGGCGTGATCCTCGACGGCTTCCCGCGGACGCGCGTCCAGGCCCAGGCGCTCGACGAGGCGCTCACCGAGCGCGGCGAGCGGGTCGCGGCCGCGGTCCTCGTCGACGTGCCCGGTGAGGAGCTCATCCGCCGCATGTCCGGTCGCTGGATCTGCCGCGCGGCGGGCCACCCGTACCACGAGCGCTTCAGCCCGCCCCACGTGCCGGGCATCTGCGACCTCGACGGGTCGGAGCTCTACCAGCGCGCGGACGACAAGCCCGACACGATCCGCGCCCGGATGGCCCAGCAGCTCGACGCGCTGAACGAGGTCATCGAGCACTACGCCACGTCCGGCGTCCTGCGCAAGGTCAACGGCCTCCAGGGCATCCCCGAGGTCGCCCAGGCGATCAACGACGGGCTGGTGGGGACCGGCATCGAGCCCGCCGGCACGACGGAGCGCGCCGCCGGCTGATGGCGATCACCCTCAAGTCGAAGGCCGAGCTCGCGCGCATGCGCTCGGCCGGCCGGATCGTGGCCGAGGTCCTCGCGCTGGTCGAGGAGTCGCTCACCCCCGGGATCTCGACCGCCGACCTCGACCGGATCGCCGAGCGCCACATCCGCGGCGCGGGCGGCGTGCCCTCGTTCCTCAACTACCTCGGCGGCCGGCGGTACGACCCGGACGACCCGCACGCGTACCCGGCGTCGACCTGCATCTCGATCGACGACGAGGTCGTGCACGGGATCCCGGGCAACCGGACGATCGAGGCGGGCCAGCTCGTGTCGGTGGACGTCGGCGTGATCTACGACGGCTGGCACGGCGACGGGGCGCGGACCTTCATCTGCGGCGGCCCGGACGCGGCGTCGGCCGCGGCCCTGAACCTCGTCGAGACGACCCGGCTGGCCATGATGGCCGGCATCGGGGCCGCGGTCGTCGGCGCCCAGATCGGCGACATCTCGGCCGCGGTCGAGGACGTCGCGGTGCCGCGCGGGTTCGGCATCGTCCGCCAGTACGTGGGCCACGGCATCGGGACCTCGATGCACGAGGACCCGCAGGTCCCCAACTTCCGGAGCCGCCACCGGGGGATCACGCTGCGGGCCGGCCACTGCCTCGCGATCGAGCCGATGCTGACCCTGGGCTCCGAGGCGACGCAGGTCCGCGACGACAACTGGACGGTCGCGACGTGGGACGGCTCGCTCGCCGCCCACTTCGAGCACACGATCGCCGTGACCGCCGACGGACCCGAGATCCTCACCCGGGTCTGACCACCCCGGGGTTGTCGGAATTGGCGGTAGTTGATATCCTCACCGTTCGTGTGTCGGCCCAGCCGGGTCGGCACTCATTGCTGAAAAGGGGCCAGGGAGCCAGGTTGGCGAAGAAGGACGCGATCGAAGTCGAAGGAACCGTTATCGAGCCGCTGCCGAACACGATGTTCGCGGTGGAGCTCGAGAACGGCCACCGCGTCCTCGCGCACATCAGCGGCAAGCTGCGGATGAACTTCATCCGGATCCTGCCAGGCGACCGGGTCCGCGTCGAGCTGTCTCCATACGACCTCACCCGGGGTCGGATCACCTACCGACTGAAGTAGAGGAACCTGGTGAAGGTCAGAGCGTCCGTCAAGACGCGGTGCGACAACTGCAAGGTCATCCGGCGCCACGGCACCGTGATGGTCATCTGCGAAAACCCCAAGCACAAGCAGCGGCAGGGCTGACGCGATGGCACGTATCGCCGGCATCGACATCCCGCGTGAGAAGCGGGTCGAGATTGCCCTTACCTACATCTACGGGGTCGGGCTGTCATCCAGCCAGAAGATCCTGAAGCAGACCAGCATCAACCCGGACACGCGTGTCCGCGACCTCACGGAAGACCAGGTCAACCGGCTCCGCGAGGTCATCGACCGCAGCTTCAAGGTCGAGGGCGACCTCCGACGCGAGGTGGCGCTGAACATCAAGCGCCTCATCGAGATCGGGTCGTACCGCGGCATGCGGCATCGCCGCAACCTGCCGTCCCGTGGACAGCGAACGAAGACCAACGCCCGGCAGCGCCGTGGACCGAAGAAGACGGTCGGCGCCCGCAAGAAGACCAAGTGACGAGGAACCGCTAAGGCATGGCCGATCGGAAGCGCGCCGTCAAACAGCGGCGTCGGGAGCGCAAGAACGTTCCCCAGGGACACGTTCATATCCAGGCGACCTTCAACAACACCATCGTGACGATCACGGATCAGACCGGGAACGTCGTCGCATGGGGTTCAGCGGGGATCGCCGGGTTCAAGGGCTCCCGCAAGAGCACGCCGTACGCGGCCGCGCTCGCTGCCGACGGCGCCGCCAAGCGCGCCATGGAGCACGGCATGCGCCAGGTCGAGGTCTACGTCAAGGGACCCGGCGCCGGCCGCGAGCAGGCGATCCGCTCCCTCCAGGCCGCCGGCCTCGAGGTGAGCGCCATCACCGACGTCACGCCCATTCCTCACAACGGATGCCGCCCGCCCAAGCGGCGCCGCGTCTGAGCACCGAGAGACCATGGCCCGCTATACCGATGCCGTTTGCCGGTTGTGCCGCCGAGAGGGGCTGAAGCTCTATCTCAAGGGCAGCCGCTGCTATACCAAGAAGTGCTCGTTCGAGCGTCGCCCGACGCCGCCCGGCCAGCACGGCGTCCGCCGCCGCAAGGTGGGCGACTATGGCCTGCAGCTTCGCGAGAAGCAGAAGGTCCGCCGCGTCTACGGCGTCCTCGAGAAGCAGTTCCGCAACTACTTCGTCGAGGCCACCCGCCACTCCGGCGTGACCGGCGAGTACCTGCTCCGCTCGCTCGAGCAGCGCATGGACAACGTCGTCTACCGCCTCGGCTTCGCCCCGTCGCGAGCCGCCGCCCGCCAGATGGTCACCCACGGCCACTTCGCGGTGAACGGCGTGCCGACGAACATCCCCTCCTACAGCCTCAAGATCGGCGACAAGGTCGAGGTGCGCCAGTCGCACCGCGAGCGCGAGCTGTTCAAGGTGGTCAAGGAGACGATCAAATCGCACCAGGCCCCGGACTGGCTGAGCCTCGATGCCGCGAACCTCGCTGGCAGCGTGATCGCCATGCCCCGCCGCGACCAGATGCCGCTCGACTTCAACGAGCAGCTCGTGGTCGAGTACTACTCGAGGTAGGCGCCCTTCATGATCGAACTCGAGACCCCGCAGATCGAGCCCATCGCGGAAGCCGGCACGTACGCCAAGTACGAGGCGGGTCCGCTCCAGGCGGGCTACGGCGTCACCCTCGGCAACGCCCTCCGGCGCGTCCTCCTGTCGTCCCTCGAGGGGGCGGCCGTCACGTCGATCCAGATCCGTGACGTGTACCAGGAGTTCTCGACGATCCCGGGCGTCAAGGAAGACGTCACCCAGATCGTCCTCAACGTCAAGAAGCTCCGGCTGAAGAGCTTCGCGTCGCACCCGGTCCAGCTGCGGCTCATCAAGAGCGGCGCCGGCCCGGTCATCGCCGCGGACATCGCCGAGTCGGCGGACGTGGAGATCGTCAACCCCGAGCTCGTGCTCATGACGATCGACTCGGACGACGTGACGATCGAGATGGACCTCACCGTCGAGCGCGGCGTCGGCTACCTCGCCGCCGAGCGCTCCGAGGCCCTGCCGATCGGCGTGATCGCGGTCGACGCGATCTTCACGCCCGTGCGCAAGGTCAACTACTGGGTCGAGGGCATGCGGGTCGGTCAGATGACCAACTTCGACAAGCTCACGATCGAGATCGAGACCGACGGCACGATCACCCCCGAGGAGGCGCTCTCGCGCTCCGCGGACATCCTCGTGCGCCAGTTCCAGCCGTTCGTGACGATCGGCGTCCAGGCCGTCGCGCCGGACCGCGCCGCCACGGGCGTGCCGCAGCTCCCGCCGAACATGCTCGACATGCCGATCGAGGAGCTGGACCTGCCGATGCGGGCCTACAACTCCCTGAAGCGGAACAACATCGTCAAGGTCGGCCAGCTGCTGCAGCTCAAGGACGACGACCTCCTCCGGATGCGCAACTTCGGCAAGAAGTCGCTGGACGAGATGAAGGAGCGCCTCCGCATGCGCGGCTTCATCGTCCCGGAGACGGAGTCGGACGGCACGTTCGACGACGAGGACGGCGAGGCGCCGTTCGACGGCGACGAGGAGGCCTGATCGATGGCCTCCCACCGCATCGACGGGCGCAAGCTGAGCCGCAAGCGCGGCCCGCGGCTGGCCCTGTACAAGAACCTCACGGTCTCCGTCCTGCGCTACGAGCGCGTCCAGACGACGGAGGCGAAGGCCAAGGAGATCCGTGGCCGGGTCGAGCGCATGATCACGCTCGCCAAGCGCGGTGACCTGGCTGCACGCCGGACGGTCGTCTCGGAGTTCCCGAACGAGCCGCTCGTCGTGGCCAAGCTGTTCGACGTCATCGCCCCCAAGTACGCCGACCGCCAGTCCGGGTTCACCCGGCTGGTCCACATCGGCCAGCGCAAGGGTGATGCCGCGGAGATCGTCCAGATCGAGCTGGTCTAGGCGAACGTTCGATGCGGGCTCGAGAGGGCTCGGCCGTGCGCTACAGCGCGCGGTGTGAATACGACGGCACGGATCTCGCCGGGTTCCAGCTCCAGCGGAACGCCCGGACGGTCCAGGGAGAGCTCGAGGCCGCGCTTGCCCGCCTCAACGGAGGCGAGCGGGTCGTGGTCGACGGGGCGGGACGCACCGATGCCGGGGTCCATGCCACCGGGCAGGTGATCGCATTCACCTTCCCGGGGACGACACCGGCGGCCGTGCTCCAGCGGGCGGTCAACGCCCTGCTCCCGCGGGATGTCGCGATCCGCGACCTCCGGCGGGCACCCACCGGGTTCCACCCACGCTATGCGGCGCGGTACCGCGAGTACCGCTACACCGTCTGGAACGGGCCGCGAAGCCCGCTCCGCGAGCGCCAGGCGCTCGGGGTGCGGCGACAACTGAACATCACCGCCATGGCGGACGCCGCGTCGATCCTCGAGGGCCGGCACGACTTCACCGCCTTCGGCAGAACATCGGACCGAAGCCCGGTCCGGACCGTGTACGCGGTCCGGGTCAGGAGGGACGGCCACCTGGTGACGATCGACGTCCGGGCGGAGTCCTTCCTCCGGGGGCAGGTCCGACGGATGGTCGCCGGCCTCCTGGAGGTCGGCCTGGACAGAACGGATGCCTCGGGCCTCCGGGCGGCACTCGCCGGCCGGGAACCCGCACTCAACGGGGCAACAGCCCCTGCAAAGGGACTGTGCCTCCGTCGCGTCGTCATCGGACGACGGCAGACGTGGGACGACAAGGAAGACGAGGAATGAGCGCGAAGACCTATACGCCTCGGGAGAGCGAGATCGAGCGACGCTGGTACGTCGTCGACGCGACGGACGAGACGCTCGGCCGCCTTGCGACGCGGATCGCGCATGTCCTCGAGGGCAAGCACAAGCCCACCTACGCCCCGCACATGGACACCGGTGACCACGTGATCGTGCTCAACGCGTCGCGGATCACCGTGACCCGGGACAAGCTCGAGAGCAAGGTCTACGCCCGCCACAGCGGCTATCCCGGCGGCTTCAAGGAGGAGACCCTCGGGCACCTCCTGAACCGGCGCCCGGAGGAGGTCATCCGCCGGACGGTGAAGGGGATGCTGCCGCACAACCGGCTCGGAGCCCAGATGCTCCGCAAGCTGAAGGTCTACGCGGGCAACGAGCACCCGCACCAGGCCCAGAAGCCTGAGCCGCTGGTCTAAGGAGCCCTGATGTCGACGCCCGCGTTCTACTGGGGCACCGGCCGCCGCAAGACGGCGGTTGCCCGCGTTCGCCTCCTGCCCGGCGAAGGCCAGATGGTCATCAACGGGAAGACCCCCGAGGAGTTCTTCGGCGGGATCCTGCCCGAGGCCGAGCTCTGGCTGCCGTTCCGCGTGACCGGCACCGAGGGCCGCTACAACACGATGATCAAGGTCGAGGGTGGCGGCGTGACCGGCCAGTCCGGCGCGATCCGCCACGGCATCGCCCGCGCGCTGCTCCAGGTCGACCCCGACAACCGCCTGTCGCTGCGCCAGGCACGCCTCCTCACCCGCGACCCGCGGATGAAGGAGCGCAAGAAGTACGGCCTCAAGCGCGCGAGGAAAGCCCCCCAGTACACGAAGCGCTAGTCGTCGGCGCCTGGAGCGGGCGCCGCGGGCGTTGCCGGCTGCGGTGCTCGCTCACGCACCTTCGGGTGCGCTCGCTCCGCTCCTCCCGGGCGCCTTCGCGCTCGCCGCGCCCAGCCGCCGACTGGCGGCCTGACGAGCCGAGTACGATGAATCGCCCGTGGTTCGTTCGGACCGCGGGCGTTCTGATTCGATGGGTCCGGGAGGTTCGTTGGGCAGCTTGCGCGGGCGTGACTTCGTTTCCGCGGCGGACCTGACGGCCGACGAGGTCCGCGGGCTGTTCCGGCTGGCCGCCGAGCTCAAGGCCGAGTACGTCGCCGAGCGCCGGCATGCGACCCCGCCGCTCGAGCGGCGCACGCTGGCGATGCTGTTCCAGAAGCCGAGCCTCCGGACGCGGGTCACGTTCGAGGCCGGGATGACCCAGCTCGGCGGGCACGCGATCTACCTCACGGAGAGCATCGTGCTGGGCGGGCGGGAGACGGTCGCCGACGTCGCCCGCAACCTCGAGCGGTTCGTGGACGGGATCATGGCCCGGACCGGTCCCCACGAGGTCGTCGTGGAGCTCGCCGCGCGGGCCGCGATCCCGGTCATCAACGGCCTGACGATCCGCGAGCATCCGTGCCAGGCGCTGGCCGACCTGTTCACCGCGTCCGAGGTCGTCGGTGGCGACCTGCGGGGCGTGCCGCTCGCCTTCGTCGGGGACGGCAACAACGTCTACCACTCGCTGGTGCTGCTCGGCGCGACGCTGGGCATGGAGATCCGGCTCGCGCACCCGGTGGGCTACGGCCCCAACGAGCGGATCGTGGCCAAGGCACGCGACCTCGCCGCGGCGAACGGCGGCCGGCTCGTGTTCGACCAGGACCCGCGCGCCGTCGTCGAGGGCGCCGCGATCGTGTACACCGACGCGTGGACCTCGATGGGCCAGGAGGCCGAGGCGGAGGAGCGCCGCGACGCGTTCGCCCCGTACCAGGTCAACCGGGACCTCCTGGCGGTAGCGCCGGACGCGGTGGTCATGCACTGTCTCCCGGCGCACCGCGGCGAGGAGATCACGAACGACGTGATGGACGGCCCGCGGAGCCGGATCTTCGAGCAGTCGGAGAACCGGCTGCACGCGCAGAAGGCGCTGCTGGTCGAGCTCATCGCGGGCGCCGGCTGAGCAGGGAGGCACTGATGAGCGGCGAGGCCCTGTACGAACGCTACAAGGACGCGCTCAAGCGCGGCCACGTCGCGTCGCTGCGCGGCCGGCTCGAAGAGGCGCTCAAGGCCTACGCCGAGGCCGCCGCGATCGCGCCCGAGCGGTCCACGCCCCATACCAGCGCCGCGACCGCCCTCATGCGCCGCAAGCGGCCCGCGGACGCGCTCCGCTACTACACGGCCGCCCTCGCGCTCTCGCCGCGCGACGAGGCCGCGATGCTCGGCCGCGCCCAGGCGCTCGCGGCGCTCGACCGCCGGCCCGAGGCGGCCGACGCATACGACAGCCTCGCCGAGCTGCGGGCGTCCTCGGGCAAGCTCGCGGACGCGGTCGACGCCGCGCGGCGCGCCCTGGAGCTCGCCGAGGGCCGCGAGCGACGGCGCACGCTCGAGCAGCTCATCGAGCGCCTCCGGGCGTCGTCACCTGGCGAGCCGGGGCGGATGGCGCTCGAGCGCGCGCTGCGGGTCCTCGACGGCCCGGCGGTCGCCGATGCCGCCGCCGGCGCCCCGGTGGTCGCGGCCGCAGCCACGGCAGCGGCGACCGATGCGGTCGTCGACGCACCAGCAGCAACGGACGCCACGCCGGCGGTCGCCGCGGGCGCCGCCGCCGGAGCGGAGGCGGTGGTCGTCGCCGATGCCGAAGCCGAAGCCGGAGCCCGAGGCCGAGCCCGAGCCCGAGGCCGAGCCCGAGCGCCGAGGCTGAGCCCGAGGCCGTCGAGCCCGAACCGATCCGCGCCGCCCTCGACCGTGACCTCCCCGATGACCTCGACGTCGAGGCGCTGATGCGACGGGCGGAGGACGCGATCACGGCTGGGGCCCCGGCCGAGGCGCTGCCGCTGCTGCTCGACCTCGCCGCCGCGTACCGCCGGGACGGCCGCATCGACGCGGCGCTGGACGCGTGCTACCTCGCGCTGTCGCTCGACCCGGACGACATCGCCCTCCATCTCGGGCTCGTCGAGCTGTACGAGGAGCGGGGCTGGACCGTCCTCGCGACCGAGAAGCTCGACCTCCTTGATCGCCTCGTCGCCCTGGACGACGGAGCGGGCGCGGACCGCGTCGCCGCGGCCCGGGCGGCTCGCGGCTAGCCGGGAGACGGTGCCGGCGAGCCCTCGCCGAACGGCGGAGGGCCCAGACCCCGGTGCTACACTCGATCGAGGATGCTCCCGTTCGTCGAGTCGCTGGTCCGGCAGATCACGCTGACGACGGTGCTGGACATCGCGATCACCGCGATCTTCATCTACTGGCTGTTCAGCCTGATCCGGGGCACCCGCGCGGTCACGCTCGTCATCGGCGTGTCGGTGCTGCTCGCGGTGTACGCCCTCGCGCAGTTCCTCCAGCTGCGGCTGTTCACCCAGCTCCTCCAGGCGGGCGCCGTCGTCGGCCTGTTCGCGCTCGTCGTCGTGTTCCAGCCGGAGCTCCGCCGGGCGCTCGAGCGCATCGGGCGGGTCGGCTCGATGAGCTGGCTGCTCGCCCCGTCCGAGCAGCGCCGGAACCAGCATGTCGCGAGCGAGGTGGCCAAGGCCGCCGGGATCCTGTCGCACGAGGGCCACGGCGCGCTCATCGTGCTCGAGCGGGAGACCGGGCTCGAGGAGATCGCCGAGTCCGGCGTGATGCTCCACTCGGACCTGTCCCACGAGCTGCTGACGACGATCTTCGCGCCGCGAACCGAGCTCCACGACGGGGCGGTGATCATCCGCGGGGGCGACGTGCTCGCCGCGGCCGCGCTGCTGCCGCTGACCGAGATGACCCTCTCCGAGCGGTTCGGGACGCGCCATCGCGCCGCGCTCGGCATCACCGAGGACACCGACGCGATCGCGGTCGTCGTGTCCGAGGAGAGCGGCCAGATGAGCGTCGTCGAGCGGGCCCGGATCGTGCGCGTCCCGACCGAGGCGCAGCTCGAGCGGGCGCTCGTCGCGCTCCTCGAGGCGCCGACCGCACAGGCGGGTCTCGCGCGCGGCCGGCGCGGCACGGCTGCCCGCCTGCGCATCGCCCGGCGACGCATCCGACGCGATCCGTCGACCGGCGCGCCCGTCACGCCCGCCGCGCCCGGCGACGCGCTGCCGGCGGGGCTGCGGCTGGTCCGGCGACCGGCACCGACCCGGCCGAGGCCGTCGAGCCGGCCCCCGAGCCGGTCGACCCGATGCCCGAGACGCCGCCCGCGGCCGGTGCGGAGGGCGATGACGACGCCACGCACCGCGTCCCCGAGGTCCCGCGCGACGAGGCGGGCGGCACGGCCGCGGCAGCGGTGGCGGACCGGTGACCGTCGATCGCTTCGTCCGCCGGGCCGTCGGGCTCGTCGTCCACAACTGGCCCCTCAAGCTGGCCGCGATCGTGCTGGCCACGCTGCTGTACGCCGGGCTCGTCGCGTCGCAGGACTCGAGCACGATCCAGGGCCCCGTGACCGTCACCGTCCAGAACCAGCCGTCGGAGACGGTCATCACGAACCAGCTCCGCGACGTGGAGTCGATCCGGTACATCGCCCCCGCCGGCTCGCAGCGCCCGCGGCCCGGCGACTTCCGGGCGACGATCGACCTGACCAACGTCAAGCCCGACGGGGAGCCCGTCAACGTCCCGGTGCGGGTCACCGCGCTCGACCCGGACATCACGATCATCGACGTCACGCCGCGCACGATCCAGGTCGTGCTCGAGAGCTCGTCCTCGAAGGAGGTCCCGGTGCGCGTCGAGCGCGGGCCGGCCCCGGAGGGGATCGACGTCGGCGAGACGACCTACGAGCCGGAGACCGTGACCGTGCGCGGCGCGGCCTCGGCGGTCGCCCGCGTCGTCGCCGCCGAGGTGCTGGTCGCGCTCGACCCGCAGGGCTTCGACGTCGACCGCGAGGTGGAGGCCCACCCGGTCGACGCCAACGGCGACCAGGTGACCGGCATCGACGTCGAGCCGGCCACGGTCCACGTCCAGATCCCGCTGTTCACCGACAAGGAGTCACGGACGCTGCCGGTCAACCCGGTGATCGCCGGCTCGCCGGCGCCGGGCTTCCGGATCGCGGGCGTCGCGGTCGATCCCGCGACCGTCACCGTCGAGGGCGATGCCGAGCAGCTGACGACGCTCATCCAGGTCGACACGGCGCCCGTGTCCGTCGCGGGCGCGACCGCCGACGTGACCCAGTCCGTCGCCCTCGCGCCACCGAACGGGATCTCGACCACGAGCGCCGGCACGGTCACCGTCGCCGTGACGATCGAGCCGATCACGCAGACCCGCACGTTCAGCGCCGGGCTCCGGCTCGACGGCCGCGACGCCGCGCTCACCTACACCCTCTCGACGGACCAGGTGCTCCTGACGCTGTTCGGCTCGGTCGCCGACCTCGACCAGCTCGCCGCGGGCCCGCTCGTGGTCGGCGTGAACGTCGGGGGCCTCGGGCTGGGGGAGCACGAGGTCACGGTGGTGCCGGTCATCCCATCCGGGGTCGAGGTCGTCACCATCGAGCCGGAACAGGTGACCGTCACGGTGACCGCGGCCGGCGCGTCGAGCCCGGGCGCCGCGACCCCGTCGCCCAGCGTCACCGCGAGCCCGTCCGCCGCCACCGAGCCCAGCGCGGCTCCGTCGGCCACCCCCTGATCACGCAAGCGGCCCGGCCGGGCCCGACACCCAGAGGAGCCACATGACCCGCCTGTTCGGCACGGACGGCATCCGCGGCTCGGCCAACGTCGAGCTGCGGCCCTCGCTCGCCTTCGCGCTCGGGCGGGCGACGGCCCACGAGGTCGTCGGCGCGGGTGGCTCGCTCGTCGTCGGCCAGGACACGCGCCGGTCGGGTGACATGTTCGTCGCCGCGATCACCGCGGGAGCGACGAGCATGGGCGTCGACGTCCACTCGGTCGGCGTCGTGCCGACCCCGGCCCTCGCGTTCCTCGCCGGTGAGGGCGGGTTCGCCGCCGGGATCATGGTCTCCGCGTCGCACAACCCGGCCGAGGACAACGGCCTCAAGGTGCTCGACCCGTCCGGCCAGAAGCTCGCCGACGACGCCGAGGAGGATCTCGAGGCGCTCGTGCTCCGGGCGGACGAGCTGCCGGGCGTGCCGCCGACCGGGATCGGACGGGCCGTGGACGCGAGCGCGCTCATCCAGCGCTACGTCGCGCATCGGACGAGCCTCGCCGCGGCCATCCCGGCGAGCGGCCTCCACGTCGTCCTCGACGCCGCGAACGGCGCCGCGTACCGGGTGGGACCCGAGATCGTGCGGGCGACCGGCGCCCGCGTGACCGTGATCCACGACCAGCCCGACGGCGACAACATCAACCGCGGCTGCGGCGCGACCGACCCGGCGTCGCTCGCCGAGGCCGTCGTGGCGCACGGCGCCGACGTCGGGTTCGCGCTGGACGGCGACGCAGACCGGTGCGTGGCGGTCGACGGCGCGGGCCGGCTCGTCGATGGCGACCAGGTCCTCGGCATCCTCGCGCTCGAGCGCCTCGAGCGGAACGCGCTCGACCGCGGCAGCCTCGTCGTGTCGGTCCTGTCCAACGGCGGGCTCCAGCACGCGGTGGAGCAGGCGGGCGGCCGGATCGTGCGCACGCCGGTCGGGGACAAGCACATCCTGGCCGCGATGCTCGTGTCCGGTGCGGGTCTCGGCGGCGAGAAGAGCGGCCACGTCATCGTGCGCGAGCACAGCACCTCCGGCGACGGCATCGTCACCGCGCTCGAGCTGCTGCGCGTGATGACGGCGGCCGGGACGGGCCTCGACGCGCTGGCGAGCCGCATCCCGCTCCTGCCCCAGCAGCAGCGGGCGATCCGGGTTCGCCACCGCGACCAGTGGGAGAACGACGACGTCCTGCTGGCCGCGATCGCCGATGCGGAGGCGCGCCTGGCGCCCCACGGCCGGATCCTCGTCCGTCCCTCGGGCACCGAACCCGTGCTGCGCGTGATGGTCGAAGGCGGTGATGCGGCCGTCGTGTCCGAGCTCGCCGATGCGATCGCGGCGCTCGCGGGGGAGCGTCTACACTGACCCTCCGGCGCCCTCGGGCTCCGGCGCGACCCAGGAGGATCCCCCAGGCGCATGTGCGGCATCGTCGGCTACACCGGTCCCCGCGAGGCGGGGCCGATCCTCATCGAGGGTCTCCGAAGGCTCGAGTACCGGGGCTATGACTCCGCCGGGATCGCCCTCGTCGACGAGGAGGGGGACCTGTTCGTCGAGAAGAAGGCGGGCAAGCTCGCGAACCTCCAGGACGCGATCGCGAACGGGACGCCGCACGCGACGATCGGCCTCGCGCATACCCGCTGGGCCACCCACGGCCGCCCGAACGACCTCAACGCGCATCCCCACCAGGACTGCACGGGCGCGATCACCGTCATCCACAACGGGATCATCGAGAACTTCCGCGAGCTGCGGGACGGGCTCGAGGCGCGCGGCCACGTGCTCACCTCCGAGACCGACACGGAGGCGATCGCGCACCTCGTCGAGGAGGCCTACCAGGGCGACCTCGCCGACGCGGTCCGCGCGTCGCTGCGCCGCGTCGAAGGGGCGTACGCGCTGGTCGTGATGCACAAGGCGGAGGTCAGCCGCCTCGTCGGCGCCCGCCACAACGTGCCGCTCGTCGTGGGGCTCAACGGCGAGGAGAGCTTCATCGCGAGCGACGTGTCCGCGATCCTCGCCCACACCAACCGGGTCGTGTTCCTCGACGAGGGCGACATCGCGGACGTGCGCCCGACCGGCGTCGTCGTGACCGGCCTCGACGGCACGCCGCGCGAACGCCCGGTGACGATCATCGACTGGACGCAGGAGTCAGCCGAGAAGGGCGGCTACGAGCACTTCATGCTCAAGGAGATCCACGAGCAGCCCGAGGCGCTCCGCCAGTCGCTCGCCGGCCGGGTCACGGCCGACGGCCGGATCCACGCCCCGGAGGTCGACAGCCTGGACGCGGTGTTCCGGACGATCACGCGGGTCGAGGTCGTCGCCTGCGGGTCCGCCTCGTTCGCGGGGCTCGTCGGGGCGGCCGCGATCCAGGACTGGACCGGGCTGCCGGCACGGGTCACGGTCGGCTCGGAGTTCCGCTACTCGCCGCCGCCGCTCGACGCGAACACGCTCGTCGTCGCGGTCACCCAGTCGGGCGAGACGGCGGACACGATCGCGCCGACGCGCCTCGCCCGCGAGCAGGGCTGCCCGATCGTCGCGATCACGAACACCGTCGGCTCCGCGATCACCCGCGAGGCGGACGCGGTGATGTTCCTCCAGGCCGGGCCGGAGATCGCGGTCGCGGCCTCCAAGACGTTCGTGACCCAGGTCACGACCCTGATCGTGCTCGCCGCGGCGATCGCCAAGGCGCGCGGGACGATGGGCGCCGAGCAGGAGCTGGAGCTCGGCCACGCGCTGCGCGCGCTGCCCGACGCGGCCGCCCGCACGCTCGAGCTCAACGTGGAGATCGCCGACCTCGCGCGGCGGTACGTGAACTCGCGCGGGTTCATGTTCATCGGCCGCGGCTACTCGTTCCCGGCGGCGCTCGAGGGTGCGCTCAAGCTCAAGGAGATCAGCTACATGCACGCCGAGGGCTATGCCGCCGGCGAGCTGAAGCACGGGCCGATCTCGCTCCTCGATGCCGAGTGCCCGCTGGTGACCGTCGCGACCCGCTCGCGGATCTACGACAAGCTGATCAGCAACGTCATGGAGGGCCGCGCCCGCGACGCGCGGGTCATCGCCGTGGCGACCGAGGGCGACGACCAGATCCACCGCTCGGCGGACGACATCCTGTGGGCCGCCGACACGCACGAGGCGCTGTCGCCGGCGCTCGCGGTGATCCCGCTCCAGCTGTTCGCGTACCACACGGCGGTCGCGCGGGGCACGGACGTGGACCAGCCGCGGAACCTCGCCAAGTCGGTGACGGTGGAGTAGGGGATGGCCCGGTCAGACGCCGCTCCCGACCCGAGGCTGCCCGCGGGCAGCGTGCCGGAGGGGACGACCGAGCTGGGCATCGACATCATCAAGGTCGAGCGGATCAAGGCCGCGATCGAGCGGTTCGGCGAGCGGTTCTCGAACCGCGTGCTCACGCCCACGGAGCGCCGCTACGTCCGCGGCCGGCCCGAGACGTTCGCCGGCCGCTGGGCGGCCAAGGAGGCCGTGTCCAAGGTGCTGGGCCTGGGCGTGCGCGGGATCGGCTGGAAGGACATCGAGGTCGAGCGGCTGCCCACCGGCCAGCCGGCGATCCGCCTCCACGGGCGTGCCGCGCAGCGCGCGGAGCAGCTGGGGATGGGCCGGATCGCGCTGTCGATCACCCACGAGTCGGACTACGCGGTCGCGGTCGCGTTCGGGGTGCGCACGGCCGGTGGCAAGTACGTGTTCCCGCTCGACATCGACGACCGGCTCGACGACCGCGAGCGGCAGCTCCTCGCCCGGTTCGAGCGGATGCGCGACCTCCACGAGCGGACCCGGGCGCTCGCGGCCGAGATCGACGAGGACGAGGTCAGGGCATGACGGACAAGCGACCGGTGGGCTTCGGGCGGCGCGAGGCGGCGTCGGCGGGCGAGGCGGGCGAGGCGTCCGCGAAGGTGCCCGAGGGCGCCGTCCTGCTCGACGACGACATCGTCGCGCGGCTCGTGCCGGAGCGCGCGAAGCGCGGCCACAAGGGCTCGTTCGGGAAGCTGCTCGTGATCGCCGGATCGCTCGACTACGCCGGCGCCGGGCTGCTCGTGTGTCGCGCCGCGGGGCGTGCCGGGGCCGGCCTCGTGACGCTCGCCGTGCCCGAGTCGCTCCAGCCGCTGTTCGCCGCCAAGGTCGTCGAGGCGACGACGATGGCGCTGCCCGGAGGACGACGTCGAGGAGGTCGATCCCGAGCCCGCGCTGGCCAAGATCCTCGACCACGAGCACGACGCGCTCGTCGTGGGGCCCGGCCTCCGCCCGTCGCTCGCGATCGCGGACCTGCTCCGGCTGCTGCTCACGGTCCCCGAGGAGGGGTCGCCGGGGCCGGTCGTGCTCGATGCCGAGGCGCTGCGCACGCTCGCCTCCGCGGACGGCTGGTGGGACCGCGTCACGCGGCCGTGCGTCCTGACGCCGCACGCCGGCGAGTTCGCCCGGCTGCGGGCGGGCAGCGGCCACGTCCCCGCGGACGACGGCGACCTGACCGACGACGACGACGCGCGGGCCGCCGCCGCCTCGGCCGCCGCCGTGGAGTGGCGCCAGGTCGTGGTGCTCAAGGGCGCCCGGACGGTCATCGCCGCGCCCGACGGGTCGGTCGCGATCGCGCCGTTCGAGAACCCGGCCATGGCGAGCGGCGGCACGGGCGACGTGCTCGCCGGGACGATCGGCGCGCTGCTCGCGCAGGGCCTCGCCCCGTTCGATGCCGCGCGGCTGGGCGTGTACCTCCACGGCGTTGCGGGCGAGCTCGTCGGGGAGCGGATCGGCGACGCCGGCCTGCTCGCGAGCGATCTCCCCGACGCCCTGCCGGTGGGCCGCAAGCGCCTCGCCCAGCTCGCCGAGCGCCAGCGGAGCGGGCGACGGCTGGGGTTCGGGGCGAGGACGGACGAGCCGGACGCCGGCGCCACGGCGGCGGCCGCAACCGGGCCCGGATCCGGCGCGGACGCCACGTCCGGCGGAGGTTGAGCGCTGAGCCGGCGACCCGCGACCCGGCAATCCCCGGTTGCGGCGCGCGAGCCCGTCGAGGCACGCCTGCGGCGCGCGGGCCTGCCACCGCTGCCGCGCACCGCCTGGCTGGAGCTCGACCTCGACGCGCTGCGGGGCAACCTCGCCGCGCTCCGCCGGATCGCGGGCCCGGGCGTCCGCGTCGAGCCGGTCGTCAAGGCCGACGCGTACGGGCACGGCGCCGTCCCGATCGCGCTCGCGCTCGAGGCCGCCGGCGCGGACGGCCTCTCGGTCGCGACCCTCGACGAGGCGCTGGAGCTGCGCGACGCCGGTGTCGCGCTCCCGATCCTCGTCCTGTACCCCGTGCCGGCGGGCCACGTCGAGGCCGCGGCCTGGGCCCACATCGCGGTGACCGTGGGCACGGGCCGGATCGCGGAGGGGACGCTGGCCGCCGCGGCCGGGGCGACGCGGACCGGCGCGCCCCCGCTCGCCGTGCACGTGGAGGTGGAGACCGGGCCTCGGGCGCGGCGGCGTGCTCCCGGACGGCGCTGCCGCGCGCTCGTCGAGGCGGTCGCGGCGGAGCCGGGCGTGACGCTCGGCGGCCTGTGGACGCACCTGGCGGCACCCGACGACCCGGCCAACGCCGCGGGCCAGGACGCCCGCTTCGCGGACGCCGCTGGCGGGGCTGGAGGGGGGCATCGTCGGGCTCGACGCGGCGCGCGTCGTGCGCCACGTCTCCGGCAGCGGCGGGCTGCTCGGGGCGACCGCCGGCACGTGGGACGCGATCCGCCCCGGCCTCGCGACGTACGGGCTCGTGCCCGACGGGCTCCGCGTGGCGGGCGCGACCGACGATGACGAGACCGGCCTCCGCCCGGTGCTCGCGCTGTACGCGCGGCCGGTGCGGGTCGTGGACCTGCCGGCGGGCCACGGCGTCTCGTATGGCCCCGCCTTCGTCACCGACGGGCCCTCGCGGATCGCGACGCTGCCGCTGGGCTACGGCGACGGCTGGCGGCGCGGCTGGACCGGGCTTGCCTCGGCGCTCGTGCGCGGCATCCGGGTGCCGCTCGTCGGCCGGGTGGCGATGGACGCCGTGATGGCGGACGTCACCGACGTGCCCGGGCCAGCCGTCACCGAGGACGACGAATTCGTGCTCATCGGCTCGGATGGCGACGAGCGGATCACGAGCTTCGACCTCGCCGCGGCTGGCGGGACGATCAGCTACGAGGTGGTCACCGGGATGTCCCGCCGATTGCCGCGGGTGTACCATGCCGCCGGTTCACCCGTGGAGATCCGGTACCTCGCGGGAGGGAGGTCCGAGTGGCGCGCATCGAGCTCTGGAACGGGGACATCTGTGACCTCGAGGTCGACGCCATCGTGAGTCCCAGCTCGACGTCGCTGTGGATGTCGGCGGGCGTGGCGGCGGAGCTCAAGCGGGCGGGCGGCGACGCGATCGAGTTCGCGGCCGTGCGCCAGGCGCCCCGCGAGCTGGGCGACGCGATCGTCACCGAGGCCGGGCGGCTCGCCGCCAAGGTCGTCATCCACGCCGTGTCCCTCGAGCGTGACCGCCGCACGAGCGCGGCCGCCATCGACCACGCCGCCCGGAGCGCCATGGCCCGCGTCCGCGAGCTCGGCCTGCAGAGCGTCGCGTTCCCGGCCCTCGGTACGGGCATCGGCGGGTTCCCGCTCGACGAGGCCGCCCGGATCGCCGTGCAGGCGGTGCGCGACGAGCTGCATACGCCGTCGACGGTCGAGCACGTCATCTTCGCGCTCCGCGGCGCGGCCGCGTACGAGGCCTTCGCCGCGGCCCTGTCGGCCGGCGAGCCCGCGCCGGTCCGCCCGCTCGTGGCGTCCAGCGGCACCCTCGATGCGGCAGATCGGCCGCAGGACGCCACCGCCGCCGCGCTCCGGAGGGTCGTGGCACCGCCGAGGGGCCCGCGTGAGCTTCCCGATGGAGCCGATGGACGAGCGCCGCGAGGCCCTCGTCGAGGCGGTGGCGCGCGAGATCCGGCTGCGCGGCCTGACCGGCCCGGCGATGCACTTCCTCGAGGCGAGCCGCCCGTACCGGCCGCTCGGCGCGCCCGCGATGCTGTTCTTCGACCCGGTGCTGGGCGAGCTGTTCGGCGGCCAGACGCCGTCCGCGACGGAGCTGCTCCGCGACGACATCGGGATCGAGGCGCTCATCGACCGCCTCGAGGAGCTCGACGAGTCGGACACCTGGGACGCGTGACGTCCCGGCGAGGCGGTCGGGGCGCCGGCCGCTGGTAGCATCGGCCGGGTGAGCAGCGAACCCCGGGCCTTCGCCGCGGTCGATCGCGGCACCGCGACCGTCGCCACCTCGCTCGTCGGACGGGTCGCGGGACACTGGCGACTCCTCGGGGCGACCGCCGGCCCGCTGAGCGTCGGTCCCGACCCGCTGATCGAACGGCTCCGGCGCCGCCTCGCGGAGGCCGACCCCGAGCTCGCGCGCGAGCTGGCGCTCGATGCGCCGCACGCCGCCACGGGCGTGCCGCGGATCGAATCCTCGACCGTCGCGCCGCCCGAGCTCGCGGTGCTCGCGGCCACGGACCGCCACCTGGTGCCGCTCGCCGCCGCCGCGGCCGGGGCGGGCTGGCGCGTCCACCGGGTGGTGGTCGACGGCGCGGAGATCGTCGCCGTCGTCGCCGCGCTCGCCAACCCGCGGATCACCGCCGTGCTGGCCGGGATCGGCGACCCGCCCGCGGCCGACGAACGGCCGCTGGTGGCGGAGCTGACCGACGGTCCTCGCCGCGGCCGCCGAGCGGCGTCCGGACCTGGCGATCGTCCTGTCCGGCGGCCTCGCCACGCCCGGCGGCCGGTACGAGGTGGCGATCCCGCCCGGGCGGCCCGGGGCGACGCTCCTCGGGCCCTTCGCCCAAGCAGGGCGGCGGGTCCGCGCTGCGCGAGCTGCTGGCCACGCTGCGCGGCGGCGAGGCGGACGGCCGGCGGTCGCTCGGGGCGGGGCTCGGGACGCTCGCCGACGTGCTCGGCCGGCGGCTGGAGCTCGTCGACATCGGGCAGTCGGCCGGCGTGCGGGTCCAGGCAGCGCCCGCGACCGGCGGCGGGGTCGACGGTCGCCTCGGCCACGATCGCCGACGCGGCGCTCCTGCCGCGCGCGTTCGGCGACGCGCACCTCGACGCGATCAGCGCCTGGCTCACGATCCCGCTCGACCGGCTGCGCGTCCGCGACCGCCTCCGCGAGCTGGCCGTGACGCCGTGGGGCGATGCTGCCGGCGACGGGGCGCTCCTCCGGCTCGCGGCGACACGCGCGGCGGTGCGGCGCCTGCT
The DNA here is from genome assembly GCA_963763075.1 of uncultured Chloroflexia bacterium. GTDB lineage: Bacteria > Chloroflexota > Limnocylindria > Limnocylindrales > CSP1-4 > CAIXZV01. The sequence goes on from CAVXNF010000010.1 coordinate 303,944, forward strand.
CGACGCGACGGCGTGGATGGACGCGGCGCCGGCCCCGGACGTCGCGATCGCGGCCGGCGGCGCGTGGAACGTCGCGCCCGGGCCGGCCATCGCCCTCGCGCTCGCGGACGTCCTGCGCCGGCCCGGCATCCGTGCGCTCGGCCACGACCATGCCCGTCTCCTCGCGCCGCTGGGCACGATCGAGGACGAGGAGGAGCGGCGGCGCGTCATCGCGGACCTGCGCGACGAGCTGCTCGTGCCGCTCGGGACCGTCGTGATGCCGGCCGGCCTGCGCTCCGGCAAGTCCGCGGGCAGGGTCGCGGTCCGCGGCTCGGTGGGGGAGACGGAGCTGGAGCTCGTCCCGGGCGGCCTCGAGCTCGTCGACCTGCCGCCGGGCGAGCGGGCCGTCGTCGAGCTGCGGTTCAAGGATCCCGTCGTGCTCGGACCCGAAGGCGCGCCACTTCGCGATGGAGGTGACGGGCGGCCTCGGCGGGCTGCTCGTCGACCTGCGCGACGTCCCGCTGCGCCTCCCCGAGCGCCTCGAGCGCCGCCGCGACCTGCTCACCGCCTGGCAGTCGGCGCTGTGGGCCGGGCTCGACGCGTGAGGCGCGCACGATGACCGAGAAGGTCGATGCCCGCGGAGCGCGCCGCGCCGTCGTGGCTGGACGAGGTCCCCGTCCGCCCGTTCGTCGAGCGCGGCCTCGAGACGCGGTTCGCGCTCCAGCCCGGCGACCACGCCCTGGCCGAGGTCGGGGCGACCATCACGACCGGCGAGGCGCTCCTCGAGCGGCTGCGCGAGCGGCGGGTGTCCGAGGTCATCCCGGCGCCGGCCGACGGCGTCACCGCGGGCGGGCGCTGGGCGCCGGCTTCGCCGGCCGGCCGGCGCCGCCCCGATCGGGAGGTCGAGGGCGAGCTCCTGACGCCGCTCCCCGGCGGCAAGGACAAGTGGCGGGTCGTGACCGGCGAGCAGCGCGACATCGTCCCGTCGCCCCTCACCGGCACGGTCAGCGCGGTCCTGCCGGGCGCCGAGGTCCGGGTTCGCGCCGCGGGCCTCGCGCTGACCGGCTCGCTCGCCGCGGGATCGGCGTCGTACGGCCGTCTCGAGCTCGCGACGGATCCGTTCGGCGAGCTCCGTCCCGGTGGCATCGACGTCGGCCGGGCCGGCAGCATCCTCGTCGTCGGCGCGCGGATCGACGCGGAGGCGCTCACGCGTGCCCGGGCGATGGGCGTGCGCGGCATCGTCGTCGCGTCCCTGCCCGGCAAGGAGCTGCGCGACTTCCAGGCGAGCGAGCGGCGCCAGCGCGCCGCGCTCCAGCCGCCGCCGCCGTTCGGCGTCCTCGTGCTGCTGGGCGCGACCCGGCGCCGCATCCCGACGCCCGTGACGGCGCTGCTGGAGCGCCTCGCGGGGACGGAGGTGTCGCTGCTGGTCGATCCGCCCGCGCTCGTGTTCGCCGCAACCGAGGCGGACCTGCCCGACATCCCCCGTGACTGGGTCCACGTCCGGAGCGGGCCGGCTGCAGGCGCGGAAGGGCCGCGTCCTCGGCGTCGTCGGGCCTGCGCCGGTTCGCGTCGAACGTGTGGCTCGAGGCGGCCCACGTGGCGATCGACGGCGAGCCGCCGGTGGACCTCCCGCTCGGGGATCTCGAGCGCCTCGACTGACCCTCATGGCCGGTCGCGCGCCCACCGTGGCGCACCGGCCCCGGCGGCGCGTCGCGGGGTGGGTTCGGCTACCCTCGGACCGATGGCCATCCCCCTCGTGTCCGAGCTCGTCGTCGCGTCCGACGACGCCGCCGCCACCCGTGCGCTGGGTGGCCGGCTGGCCGCCGTCGCGCGCGCCGGGGACCTCGTGTGCCTCGTCGGCGAGCTCGGCGCGGGCAAGACGCAGCTCGCCAAGGGGTTCGCGGCGGGCCTCGGCGTGACGGACGTCGTGGCGTCGCCGACGTTCGTGCTCATGGCCGAGTACGAGGGCCGGCTGCCGCTGTTCCACCTCGACCTGTACCGCCTCGACGACGCCGCGGACGCGCTCGCGGGCGGGCTGATCGACGACCGCCAGGCGACCGGCGTCACGGTCGTCGAGTGGGCGGAGCGGCTGGGGCCGGCGCTGCCGGAATCGCGGCTCGACGTCGTGATCAGCGGGACGGCCGAGGAGCCGCGCTCGATCGCGCTCCGGACCGGCGACCCGGCGTACCGGCGCTACCTCGAGGCGGCCGGATGACGGCCGGCACCGCGCACCTCCTGGTCATCGACACGGCGACGACCCATGCCCGGATCGCCCTCGGCGCGGCCGACGGCTCGCTGCAGGCCGAGCGGTCATGGGTCGCGGGCTACCGCCACGGGGAGGAGCTCCTCGCCCGCCTCGAGGCGCTGCTCGCGACGAAGGCGTCGCCGCTCGACGCGCTCGGCGGGATCGTCGTCGGGACGGGCCCCGGCGCGTTCACGGGGCTGCGGGTCGGGCTCGCGACCGCCAAGGCGCTGGCGTACGCCCGCGGCATCCCGATCGTCGGCATCGCGACCGGCGAGGCGCTGCTCGCGGCGGCCGGCGGCGGTGCGCTGGTCCTGCTCCAGCCGGCCGGTGCCGTCGGATCGTGTCCTGACCCGCGCCGGCGAGCCGCCGCGGATCATCGCGGGCGGCGAGGAGCCCGAGCTCGCGCTCGGCGAGACGGTGATCGCGGTGGACCTCGACGGCCGCGCGCCCGACGAGGCGCTCGCCGCAGGGGTCGCGGCCGTTGACGGGCTCGCGGCCGCGCTGCTGCAGGCAGGCGCCGCACGACTCGCGGCGGGCGATCCCGACGACCTCGCGACGCTCGTCCCGGAGTACGTCACGCTGCCGCGCGGCGTCCGCGCCGCGCGCGGCCGACGCCGGCGTGGCGATCGAGGGTGCGCGGGGCGCCGCCGGAGTGCCGCGGTGACGGCCCCCGACGCCCCGGGCCTCCGGATCCGGCCGATGACGGTCGCGGACCTGCCCGCGGTCCAGCTCATCGAGCGTGCCTCGTTCACGACGCCGTGGCCGCCCCAGGCCTACCGCCAGGAGCTCGAGTCGAACCGCCTCGCCGCGTACCTCGTGGGCACGGTCGACGACGAGGTCGTCGCCTACGGCGGGATCTGGCTCATGGTCGACGAGGCGCACGTCACGACGTTCGCGGTCCACCCCCGCTATCGCCGCCGGCGGATCGGGGAGCGGCTGCTGCTGTCGCTCATGGACCTGTCGATCGACCGCCACGCCCGCGAGGCGACGCTCGAGGTCCGGCTCTCCAACCTCGGCGCGCGGCGGCTGTACGAGAAGTACGGCTTCCGGCCGGTCGGGATCCGGCCGCGCTACTACAGCGACAACCAGGAAGACGCGCTGATCATGACCACGGAGCCGCTGTCCGGCGGCCCGATGCGCGAGCGGATCGCCCGCCTCCGGACCGCGCTCGACGCCGCCCCGCCGCCTGACCTGCGACCCGACGCGACCCTTGCCCCCACCGAGCCCTCGCAGGCGCAGCCCGGTCGCGACCCGAACGCGGGCGTCGCGTGAGCGGCCCGCTCATCCTCGCCGTCGAGTCGTCGTGCGACGAGACGGGGATCGCGGTGATCGAGGGCGGCACGCGGATCCACGCCAACGTCGTCGCGAGCCAGGTCGCGCTCCACGCCGCGACCGGCGGGATCGTGCCCGAGGTGGCCGCGCGGGCCCACCTGCGCTGGATCGTGCCGGTCCTCGACGAGGCGCTGGCCGACGCCGGCGCGACGGTCGCGGACCTCGACGCGGTGGCGGTGACGAGCGGCCCCGGCCTCGCGGGCTCGCTGCTGGTGGGGATCAACTTCGCGAAGACGCTCGCCTGGGCCCATCGGAAGCCGCTGGTCGGCGTCAACCACCTCGAGGGGCACGTGTACGCGGGCTGGCTGCTCGATCCCGGCGAGGAGGAGCGCGACCCGCCGCCGTTCCCGCTCGTGGGGCTGGTCGTGTCGGGCGGGCACACGTTCCTTGTCGAGATGCGCGATCACCTCACCTACCGGCTCCTGGGCACGACCGTCGACGACGCCGCGGGCGAGGCGTTCGACAAGGTGGGCCGGCTGCTCGGCCTGGGCTACCCGGGCGGCCCGGCGATCAGCGAGGCGGCGACGCGGGCGACCGCGCACGACCGGACGTTTCCGCGCGCGTGGATGGGCGACTCGTACGACTTCAGCTTCTCGGGCCTCAAGACCGCCGCGCAGCGGATCATCGGGGAGGCGCGCGCGGAGGCCGGCATCGCCGCGGGCGACACCACCGCGCCGCTGCCCGACGAGCTGCTCGCGGAGCTCGCCTGGGGCTTCCAGGACGCCGTCGTCGATGTCCTGGCGAAGAAGACGCTGCGGGCCGCCGACGCGACCGCGGCCCGGGGGATCGTGCTCGGCGGTGGCGTGGCGGCGAACGACGCGCTGCGGGCGCGGATCGAGGCCGGCGCCGCGGCGCGCGGGATCCGGGTCGTCATCCCGCGCGCCCGGCCTGTGCACCGACAACGGCGCGATGATCGGCGCGGCCGGCGCGCGGCGGCTCGCCGTGGGCGACCTCGCGACGCTCGAGCTCGACGCCACCCCGACCTGGCCGCTGGCGAAGGTCAGCCGCGGATGAGCGCCGACGACGGCCGGCCGGCACGCGCCACCGACCTGCGCCTCGACCCGCAGTTCGTGCAGCGCCGGCTCAAGGCGGCGGGCCTCCGCGCCCGCCACAACCTGTCGCAGAACTTCCTCGCGGACGTCGACGTGCTCGAGGGCATCCTGCGCGAGGCGGCGCCCGGCCCCGACCGGTTCGTGCTCGAGATCGGGCCCGGCCTCGGGTTCCTCACCGGCGGCCTGCTCGCCTCTGGGGCGAACGTGACCGCCGTGGAGCTCGACCGCGGCCTCGTCGGGCAGCTGCGCGAGACGTTCGTCGCGGAGCTCGAGGCGGAGCAGCTGCGGATCGTGGAGGGCGACGCGCTCGACCAGGACCTCGTCCACCTGTGCCCCAGCCCGTACGACGTCGTCGCCAACCTGCCGTACCACATCACGAGCCCGATCATGCATCGCCTGCTGGGCGGCGCGCCGCGCGCGGAACGGCTCGTGCTCATGGTCCAGCGCGAGGTCGCGGAGCGCATCGCAGCCGCCCCGGGCGGCATGTCGTACCTGTCGGTGTTCGTCCAGTACCACGCGAAGGCGCGGGTCGCGTTCCGCGTCCCCCGCGAGGCGTTCGAGCCCGCGCCGAAGGTCGAATCGGCCGTCCTCGTCCTCGAGCCGTACCCCGACGACGACCGCCTCGACGCGGCCCAGGAGGACCGCCTGTGGCGGGTCGTCCAGGCCGGGTTCCGGGAGCGGCGCAAGATGCTCCACAACGTCCTGTCCCGCCAGCTCCCGGTCGACGCGGACCGCGTGGATGCCGCGCTCGACGCGTGCGGGATCGACCGCGACCGGCGCCCGCAGACGCTCGCGGTAGGGGAGTGGATCGCGCTCGCCGAGGCGCTCGGGACGCTCCCCGGCGAGGACGCGCAGTGACGACCGACGCCGAGCGGCGGCTGGCGCCGGTCGTGCGCCTCGCGCCGGCCAAGGTCAATCTCACGCTGGCCGTGCTCGGCACGCGTCCCGACGGCTACCACGCGCTCCACAGCGTGATGGTCCCGATCGACCTCGCGGACCGGCTGTCGGTCTCGGTGGCGCCGACCGGCGGCGAGGACAGCCTCCACGTGACGGGCTTCCACCCGGGACCGCTCGCGGACAACCTCGTCCTGCGCGCGATCGCCGCCGCGCGTGAGGCCGCGAGACCCGCCTGGGGCCGCCCGGAGCCGCCCCCGCCGCTGTCCGCCCGGCTCGACAAGCGGATCCCGGTCGCGGCCGGGCTGGCGGGCGGCTCGTCCGATGCGGCGGCGGCCGCCGACGCCGCGCTCGAGGCGTGGGGCGTGACGCTCGACGACGAGGCGCGCCACCGGCTGTTCGCCCGCCTCGGCTCGGACGTCCCGTTCTTCCTCGTGGGCGGCCCGGCCCTCGTCGAGGGGCGGGGGGAGCAGGTCACGCCGCTGGGCTGGCTCCGGGACGCCGACCCGGCGCCACGACCGGCCCGGCCTGCTGCTCGTCACGCCTGCCGTCGGCATCTCGACGCCCGCCGCGTTCCGGGCCTGGGACGACGGCGCGCGCGTCGCCGGCGGCGCCGCACGCCTCGCGTCCACGCACCTCGCCGAGGAGCTGCGCAAGGGCCTCCGGGTCGGCGACCTCCTGACCCGGGCATCGGTCCTTGCCGCCGCCAACGACCTCGCGCCCGCGGCCGCCGTCGTCGAGCCCGCGCTCGTCCCGTTCAAGCGGGCGCTGCTGCGCCTGCTCGGGCGGCCGGTCGGCGTCTCGGGCTCCGGTCCATCCCACTGGGCGCTCTATCCTTCCCACGTGGAGGCGGCCGCGGCCGCCGAGACGCTCCGTGCCGCCGCGGCGACCGGGGAGCTGCCAAGCCCGGGCGGGGAGGCGCCGTTCGTCGCCGCCACCCGGATCCTCGCCACGACCACCGACACGAAGAGGGAGCCATGACCCGCCAGGCAGTCTCGACCACCGGTGCCCCCGCGGCCATCGGGCCGTACAGCCAGGGCATCGACGCCGACGGCCTCGTGTTCTGCAGCGGCCAGCTCGGCCTCGACCCGGCGACCGGGAACCTCGTCGAGGGCGGCGTGGAGGCGCAGGCCGAGCGGGCGCTCAAGAACCTCGGGGCGGTGCTGGACGCGGCCGGCGCGACGTTCGCGGACGTGGTGAAGACGACGATCTTCCTCGTCGACATCGGCGACTTCACCGCGGTCAACGCGGTCTACGCCACGTTCATGCCCGAGCCGCCGCCCGCGCGCTCGACCATCGGCGTGGCGGCGCTGCCCAAGGGTGGCCTGGTCGAGATCGAGGCGATCGCGCGCCGGGCGAGCCGCTAGGCCGGGGAAGGAGACCATGCCGATGACGCGCGAGGAGCGCGATGCGCTCGTCGTCCGCTACCGCGACGGCGCGGATGCGTTCCGGGCCGCGCTCGCGGACGTCGCGGACGCCGAGCTGGACGAGCGCCCGATCGAGGACGAGTGGACGGTGCGCGAGATCGCCCACCACCTCGCCGACAGCGAGCTCAACAGCGCGGTCCGGCTGCGGCGCCTGATCGCCGAGGACGAGCCCGTCCTGCAGGGCTACGACGAGGCGACGTTCGTGCGCCGGCTCCACGTCACGGAGCGGCCGATCGCCAGCTCGATCGACGCCGCCGCGGCCGCCCGCGCCTCGACGCTGACCATCCTCGAGACGCTCACGGAGGACGAGTGGACCCGGACGGGGACGCACGCCGAGCAGGGGCCGTACTCGGTCGAGGCGTGGCTCCTGGACTACGCCAGCCACCCGTGGGATCACGCGGAACAGGCCCGGCGCGTCCTTGCCGCGCTGCGCGCGAGTTGACACCCCGCCCGGACCTTCCGCAGAATCGGCGGCGCCTCACATGACACATCCACCTGCCCAGCCAAGCGCCCCCTCCGCCGCGCCACCCGCGGCGCTGCCCACGCGGATTGCCGGGCGCCCTCTGTGACCCCCTCACGTCCGACCGCGCCATCGCGGCGGACCGTGGCCATCGTGCTCGCGGCCGGTCTCGGCACGCGGATGAAGTCGCGCGTCCCGAAGGTCCTCCACGCGCTGTGCGGCCGGCCGATGCTCGAGTACGTGCTCGATGCTGCCGACGGGGCCACCGGCATCGCGGCCGATCGTCGTCTACTCGCCGGCGACCGAGCTGGTCCGCGACGCCGTCGCGGGACGCGCGGACACGGCCCTCCAGGACGAGCCACGCGGGACCGGTGACGCCGTCCGCGCCGCGCTCGCGGCCCTGCCCGAGGAGACCGAGGAGGTCCTCATCCTGTCGGGCGACGTCCCGCTGGTGAAGGCCGATCTCCTCTCCGCGCTGCTCGAGGCACGCGCGCTCGACCACGCCGCGATGGCGCTCGTCGCCGTGGACGCGCTCGACCCCACGGGCCTCGGCCGTGTCGTGCGGACCGAGGGCGGGACGGTCGAGCGGATCGTCGAGGACAAGGACGCGACGGACGAGGAGCGCCAGATCACCGAGGTCAACGCCGGGCTGTACGCCCTCGACGCGGCCTGGCTCCGGCGCCGGATCGGCGACCTCGAGCCGAGCGCCACGACCGGCGAGCTGTACCTCACCGATCTCGTCGCGATGGCCCGCGAGGACGGCCGGCTGGTCGCCGCCCTCGAGGTCGACGACGACGGGCGGCTCACCGGCATCAACGACCGCAGCCAGCTCGCCCGTGCCGAGTGGGACATGCGGGTCGAGCTCAACGACACCTGGATGAAGGCCGGGGTGACCATGGTCGACCCGTCGACCGTCTACCTCGACCACACCGTGGAGCTCGCCGAGGACGTGATCCTCGAGCCCGGCGTCGTGCTCCGCGGCGCGACCAAGGTCGGGGCGCGGACCCGGATCGCGACGGGCTCCCAGCTCCACGACACGGTCGTCGGCGAGGACTGCGTGATCTGGGCGAGCATCCTCGAGCGCGCGACGGTGGAGGACGAGGTCACGATCGGCCCGTACTCGCATCTCCGGCCGGGCGCCCACGTCGGCAGCCGCTCGGAGATCGGCAACTACGCCGAGATCAAGAACAGCCGCCTCGGGACGCACGTCCGCCAGCACCACATGAGCTACCTCGGCGATGCCGACGTCGGCGCGGACACGAACGTCGGGGCCGGCACGATCACCGCCAACTACGACGGCGTGGCGAAGCACCGCACGACGATCGGCGAGGGCGTGTTCCTCGGTGTCGACACGATGCTCCGGGCGCCGCGTCACGCTGGGCGACGGATCGAAGACCGGCGCCGGGTCCGTCGTGACCAGGGACGTCCCCGCGGGCAAGCTCGCCGTCGGCGTGCCGGCCCGCATCCGCGAGATCCGGCGTCCGGCCGGCGACGCGACCCCCGATCAGGGCGACGACGCCCCGTCCAAACCCGCAGCCGAGGGCGACGGCGCCTGATGGGCGACACCCTGCATCGAGCTCGGCATCATCGTCCTGCTGGTCCTCCTCAACGGCGTGTTCGTCGCCGCCGAGATCGCCCTCGTGTCGATCCGCCCGAGCCGGGTGGAGCAGATGCTCGACGAGGGTCGCCGCGGCGCGCAGCGCGTCCGTCAGCCTGACGAGCGACCCCGGCCGCTTCCTCGCGGTCATCCAGCTGGCCGTGACGTTCATCGGCTTCCTCGCGTCGGCGTTCGCCGGCGTGAGCCTCGCGACCAGCCTGACCGACCTGCTCGATCGACATCGGCGTGAGCCACGAGCTACGCGGGGGCGCTGGGCCTGCTCGTCGTGACGATCCTGCTGTCGCTGTTCACGATCGTGTTCGGCGAGCTCGTGCCCAAGACGCTCGCCCTCGCCCACCCGGAGGCGTTCGCGCTCGGGCTCGCGCGTGCCGGTCGACATCATCGGCCGCATCTTCCGGCCGATCGTCGCCTTCCTGACAGCCGCCACGACGCGCACCATCTCGCGGGCGTTCGGCGCCGACGTCACGACCGAGGCGCAGATCACGGCGGAGGAGCTGCGGCTGATCGTCGAGCGCGGCGGGGAGCAGGGGATCCTCGAGGCCGAGGAGGAGCAGATGATCAACGCGGTCATCGAGCTCGGCGAACGGCGCCTGCACGAGGTCATGGTCCCGCGGATCGCGATCGTCGCCCTGCCCGCCTCGTCCTCGTTCGACGAGGTCGTCGACCTGATCATCGAGGAGGGGCACTCGCGCCTGCCCGTGTACGAGACGTCCGTCGACGAGGTCCTCGGGATCCTGTACGCGAAGGACCTGCTGCCGTTCCTCAAGTCGAGCGCCGACTCGCGGCCCAACGTGCGGACGCTGCTGCGCACGCCCGTGTTCGTCCCCGAGTCGATGACGATCGACGACCTGCTCCACGAGTTCCAGCGGCGCAAGGTCCACATCGCGATCGTGCTCGACGAGTACGGCGGCACCGCCGGCCTGGTCACGATCGAGGACCTGCTGGAGGAGATCGTCGGCGAGATCCAGGACGAGTACGACGTCGAGGAGCCGCTCGTCGAGATGCTCGACGACCACTCGGCGCGGGTGGACGGGCGCTCGTCGGTCGACGACCTGCTGGATCTCTGGGACAGCAAGCTGCAGCTCGAGGACGAGGACGAGTACGACACGGTCGGCGGGCTCGTGTACCACCGCATCGGCGGCATCCCGCAGCCGGGCGACGAGGTCCACCTCGACGGCCTGCGGCTGACGGTGGAGACGACCGACGGCCGGCGGGTGGGCAAGGTGCTCGTCGTCCGCGAGCGGGACGTCAACGACCAGTCGGCCGACGAGGACGAGTAGGGACCGTCCGCCCGGGGCGACCGCCGTCAGGATCCGGCTGCCGGCGCCCCCAGCACGCCCGCGCGGACGCGCGCGACCGCGAGCCGCGCCGTTGCGAGCAGCACGATCGACACCGGCACCAGCGCGTACAGGATCGCGTCGCGCGCCGACGAGAACGTGATCCAGACGAGCACGGCGCACAGCACGACGACGACGAGGAGCGCCAGCCAGCACAGGGCCGCGAGCAGCGGCCGTGCCGACTCGACGAACGCGCCGCCGGCCAGCAGCAGCGCGCCGAGCGCGAACCCGCCGGGCACGGCGAGGTCGAAGGTGGCACCGGGCGAGAGCATCCCGGACGAGGTTGCCGGCGCTGGGAGGAGCGCGCCGACGCCGAGCACGAGGAACAGGCCCCGCGCGAGCGACAGCGTCAGCACGGGCGGGTCTCTCTAGGCGCTGATGACCGAGGTGATGATCCCCCGCAGCTGCTCGCGCGCGGCGCTGTCGACGGCCTCGAGGCCGTCCAGCTCGGCGAGGCAGGTGTCGCGCCAGCGCTGGGCCTCGGCGCGCGTGTAGGCCTGGCCGCCGGTCCGGTCGAGGATCGCGACGATCTCGAGGACGTCGTCCTCGGTCGGGTCGGCGATCCGGTACAGGCTCGGCCAGCCGGTCGCGGTCGGCCGGGCCCGCGTGCTCGAACGCGTACAGCACCGGCAGCGTCTTCTTGTGGCGGGCGACGTCGGTCGGGACCTTGCCGGTCTGCTGCTCGAGGCCCCAGATGCCGAGCAGGTCGTCGTTGAGCTGGAACGCCAGCCCCAGCGCCCAGCCGAACCGGCGGTAGCGCGAGATGACCTCGTCGTCGTCCGTGGCCAGGATCGCGCCGGCCTCGATCGAGCCCGCGATCAGGGCCGCGGTCTTGCGGCCGATCATGTCGAAGTAGAGCTCGACGGTCATCGGGTCGTCCGAGGCGGACGTCGCGATGTCGATGTACTGGCCCTCGCACAGCGCGACGCATGTCTGGTCGTACAGGCGCATCAGCCGCAGGACGGTCCGGTCCGGGAAGCCGAGGTCGGTCAGCCGGTGGAGGGCGACCCGCGACAGGCTGAAGATGAGGTCGCCGGTGTTGATCGCCTGCGCGACGCCGTGGACCGCCCACAGGGTCGGGCGGTGGCGGCGCTCCACGTCGCCGTCCTCGATGTCGTCGTGGACGAGGCTGAAGTTGTGCCCCAGCTCGACGGCCGCCGCGCCGGGCAGCGCCCGGGTGTGCTCGCCCGCGATCGAGGCGTAGGCGAGGAGCCCCAGCAGGGGCCGCATCCGCTTGCCGCGCGGGCCCTCGGCGCCGTCCAGGCCCAGGTGGTAGCGGATCATCTCGTACACGCCGATCGTGGACGGGTCGTGATCGGCGACCACACGCAGGATCTCCGCCTCGGTGTCGGCGAGGAGGACGTTGAGGTCGAGGTCGCTCGAGACGGTCATGACCCTCCGAGTGTAGCCGCTCACGACATTAACGTGTTCGCAAAAAGTAGCCTGTTGAATCCGGTGTTGTCTGGATCACGAACGGCATTCCTGCCCCCGAGTTCGACGCCTATGGCGATGCACTCGACCAGCTCCTGGGCTCGTTTGCCTTCAGCTGATGGCAACGGTCGCGTCGATAGCGACCTCGACCGGTGGTCTCGCCGTCTGGTATCGGGCGGCGGGATCCGAGCCTTGGCCCGGCCTCACCTTCGCCAGCCGGCCGAGCAGGGAACCCACGCGTGCACATCCATCGTGTGCCCGTTGACAAGGGGGTCCAGGATGAGCGCCCGTCACAATCTCCTCGGAGACCTCATGGAGCCAGCGGACCACCCCGACGTCACGGGGCGGGATTTGTTTGGACGCGGTCGCCTATCGGCCGCCGCAAGTCAGGCCGCCCGGGACCAGACGCGCCTCCAGGCGTCGCAGCAGGCGGTCGCCAGCGAGGTGATCGCCTTCCAGGTCCTCCAGCAGCGGACGCAGCTTGCCTCTGGTGCCGAGATCGACCGGCGAGGGTCGCCGCCTCGCTCTCGGCTCGCGAGCGCGAGGTCATCGGCCTCGTCGGCATGGGGCACTCCGACGGCGAATCGGCGAGCTGCTCGGTTTGCTGATCGTCCACCACCAGGCTGCTGCGGGTCCCGCCGCTGGTCGAGGTGGCGACCTCGAGCGACGGCGCGACACTCGACCTGCGGGTCGCCGCGGGTGATGCCTGCGTCCGCCACGCGCCCGGCGGCGCGGCGCTCACCTCGGCGGTCGACGACGTCCTGTCATCGGCGACGCGATCGCGACGTCTCCGTCACGGACGGCTACCGCGCCGCGGATCGCGCTCTTCGGCGCCGACTACGCGGAGGCCGGACTCGCTCCTCCGGCTGGAGGGCTGGCGGCACAGATGGTCGTGCGCGACGGCGACGCGTCCACAGATAGACGTCGACGAGGCGATCCCGGGAGGCCGCGAGCGCGCTGCCTTCGGCTACAGATCCCGAGAGTGCCATGATTCCCATCCAGCCGGTCGTCGATGAGAGGCAGGACGGCCAATGCAGCAACGCAGACGGCGGTCGAGCAGTTCCTGGAGTGGGACGATCCGCGCAACTGAGCGTCGCTCGACTTCTGGCGCGCACGAGCAGGTGCCCGCTGCGGGGCGCATGCTCATCGGCGCACACGGCCGCTGTGTTCACAGGGTTTCCACGCCGCGCCTGTGCCGCACCGGCAGTAGGCTTCGAGCACAGCCGGAGGGAACGACATTGGAGCTCGCGCCGGGGATCCGCCGCGTCGGATCGGACAGCATCGTCAACTCGTACCTCGTCGAGGAGGGCGGCGAGGTGACCATCATCGACGCGGGCGCACCCGGGTTGTGGTCGCTCGTCCCGCGCGAGCTGGAGGCGATGGGCCGGCGCCTCGACGACGTGCGCGCCATCGTCCTCACCCACGGCCACAGCGACCACGTCGGGTATGCCGAGCGCGCGCGCCGCGAGCGGGGCTGGCCGGTCCTCGTCCACGAGGACGACGAGGAGCTCGCGACGGGCAAGGCGAAGAACACGCCCGGCAAGGTGCGGATGAAGCTCGGGCCGCTGCTCGGGTTCAGCTGGTGGTCCGCCCGCCGCGGGCTGCTGCGGGTCCCGCCGCTGGTCGAGGTGGCGACGTTCGGCGACGGCGCGACGCTCGACCTGCCGGGGTCGCCGCGGGTGATCCTCGTGCCCGGCCACACGCCCGGCAGCGCGGCGCTCCACCTGGCGGCCCACGACGTCCTGTGCATCGGCGACGCGATCGCGACGTACTCGGTCACGGACGGCTACCGCGGGCCGCGGATCGCGCCGTTCGGCGCCGACTACGTCCAGGCCCGGGACTCGCTCCTCCGCCTCGAGGGTGTCGCAGCGCGGATGGTCCTGCCCGGCCACGGCGACGCGTTCACGGGTGGCGTCGACGAGGCGATCCGGCAGGCCCGCGAGGCGCCGCTGCCCGGCTAGTTGCCGCACGCCGGGGGTGCTACCGTCGAGTCGTGCCCGCGCCGCGCCGCTACGTCACCGACGCCATCGTCCTGTCCCGCTTCGACCTCGGCGAGGCCGACCGCGTCCTGACGCTGATCACGCCCCAGTACGGCAAGCTGAAGGCGATCGCGAAGGGCATCCGGCGGCCCACCTCGCGCCTCGGCGGGAGCCTCGAGCCGTTCGCCGAGCTGACCGTCGTCCTCGCCCGCGGCCGGACGTTCGACGTCGTCACGGAGGTCCACGTGGGCCACGCGTGGCTGGGTCTCCGGGACCGGCTCGAGAGCGCCGCGACCGCGTGGTACCTCGCGGAGCTCGCGGACCGGAGCCTCGAGGAGCGGCACGCCGCCGAGCCGCTGTACGCGCTCCTGCGCCGCTCGTACGAGCTCCTGGACGCCGGCATGGCGCCCGGCCGGGTCGCGCGCTGGTACGAGATGCACCTTGCCGACGAGCTGGGCCAGCGGCCGGAGGTCGACCGCTGCGTGGAATGCGACCGGATGCTCGAGGCGACCGAGTCGTACCGCTGGGTGCCGCCGCTGGGCGGCGTCCTGTGCGGCCGCTGCCCGGGACCGGGCACGGACCGGGCGGGGCTGTCGCTCGAGGCGCTCAAGCTGCTCAAGGCGTACCAGCGGCTGGACATCGAGGCGCTGGCCGCGCTGCGGCTCGGGGAGGGCACGGAACGCGAGGTCGAGGGCGCGATGCGCGAGTTCATGCGGATCGCCCTCGAGCGTGACCCGCGCTCGCTCGCATTCCTGGACGAGGTCCGATCACACCATGCCGCGCCCGTGGCGCCGGCCTGACAGAGGGAGAGGCACACGCGTGGTCTTCGACACGGGGTCCGACTCGGACCGGCATGCGCTCGAGCGGCTCGACCGCGACATGATCGGCTGGCTCACCACCGTCACCGCCGACGGCCAGCCGCAGACCTTCCCGATCTGGTTCCTGTGGGACGGCGGGGAGATCCTCGTCTACAGCGACCGGCGGGCGAAGCGCAACGAGAACCTGCGCCACAACCCGCGCGTCTCGCTCCACCTCAACGACGACGGGCGCGGCAACGACATCGTCCTCGTCGAGGGCGAGGCGCGGGTCGACGACGCGACGCCGCGACCGGAGGACAACGCGCCCTACAACGCGAAGTACGGCGACTGGATCCGCGAGATGTTCTCGACCGCCGAGGAGTTCACGTCCGTCTACAACGTCCCGCTCCGGATCCGCCCGACGCGCGCCCGCGCGTTCGGCGCGTGAGCCGGTCCGCCCGCCTCGCGCTCGCGGCCGGCGCGGCCGTCGCCGGCGCGGCCGCGGTCCGCCCCGTGCTGGACGCCGCCGTTGCCCGGGTCGAGGCCCGGATGAACCCGGTCGGGAACGGCGTCGCCTCGGACGCCTCGGAGCGGGCCCAGGCGCTCCACGCGTCGCTGCGGGTCGCGGACCTGCACGCGGACTCCCTGCTGTGGGGCCGGGACCTGCTCGAGCGTGGCACGCGCGGCGCGGTCGACGTGCCGCGGCTGATCGAGGGCAACGTCGCGCTCCAGGTGCTGGCGATGGCGGTCAAGACGCCGCGCGGCCTCAACATCGAGCGCAACGAGGACACGAGCGACCAGGTCCTGCCGCTCGCGCTCGCGAAGCGCTGGCCGCGGGCGACCTGGGGCCGGATGCTGCCCCGCGTCCGGTACCTCGCGCAGCAGGCGCACGCGCTCGAGGCGCGCTCCCACGGGGCGTTCCGGCTGATCACGTCGCAGGCGGACCTCGCCGCGTACCTCGCCGCACGTGAGGCGCGCGGCGGCATGACCGCGGGGTTGCTCGCGATCGAGGGCGCGCACGCGCTCGACGACGACCCGCGCAATCTCGACGCGGTCGCGGACCTCGGGGTCCGGATGATCTCGCCCGCGCACTTCTTCGACACGGCGTTCGGCGGGTCGGCGCACGGCGCGGAGCAGGGCGGGCTCACGGTCCGCGGCCGCGAGCTGCTGGAGGCGATGGAGGCGCGTGGCGTCCTGTTCGACGTCGCCCACGCGTCGGCCCGGACGATCGACGACTCGCTCGCGCTGGCCACCCAGCCCGTCGTCGCGTCGCACACCGGCGTGCGCGGCGTGCTCGACAACTCGCGCAACCTGCCCGACGCGCAGCTGGAGGGGATCGCCGCGACCGGCGGCCTCGTCGGGATCGGGTTCTGGGACACGGCCTGCGGCGGCACGGACGCGGCGTGGATCGCGCGCTCGATCGCCTACGCCGTCGACCTGATCGGAGCCGAGCACGTCGCGCTCGGGTCGGACTGGGACGGCGCCGTGGGCGTCCCGTTCGACGCCGCGAGCACCGTCCTGCTCACCGACGCGCTGCTGGACGCCGGGCTGGACGAGGCCACGGTCCGCGCCGTGATGGGCGAGAACGTCCTGCGGGTGCTCGCGGCGACGCTGCCGGCCGCCTGACGCTGCGGTACGCTCGGGCCATGCGCAGCACCGAACAGACCGTCCGCAACCCCAGCGGCCTCCACGCGCGGCCCGCCGCGATGTTCGTGAAGACCGCCGCGGGCTTCGGGTCGAAGGTCACGCTCGAGAACCTGGACCGGGACGGGGCCACGCCGATCGACGCGAAGTCGATCATCGCCGTCATGAGCAGCGGGGTCTCCAAGGGCCACCGGGTGCGCGTCACGGCCGAGGGGCCGGACGAGGATGCCGCCATCGACACCCTGGCCCAGTTCATCGCTTCGGGGATGGGCGAGACGATCCCCGAGTAGCGGCGTCAGGCGGGCCGGCCGGCCGGAGAGGGTCCGTCCGCGCCGGGGCCACCGGCCGGGCCATCCGTCGCGGAGCCGTCCGCGGGCGTGCCGATCTTCCGTTCCGTGCCGGCGAGCAGGCGCTGGATGTTGTCCACGTGGAACAGCCACACGAGCGCCGTCCCGCCGACCGCGTACACGTACAGCCACGGGTCCCAGCCCAGGACGGCGGTCGCGCCGGCGAGCAGCACGCCCGCGGCCGCCGACGCCGTCAGCGAGCCCAGCGACGAGTAGCGGGTGACCGCGATCACGATGATGAACAGCGGGATGATGATCGCCGCGATGACCGGCGCGAACGCGAGCAGCCCGCCGAACGCCGGGGCCACGCCGCGCCCCCCGCCGAAGCCGAGGAACGGGGAGCGGCTGTGGCCGATGATCGCCGCCAGGCCCGCGAACACCTCCACCTCGACGCCGGCGCCGAGCCAGCGCGCGAGGAGCACGGCCGCGGTGCCCTTGAGGAGGTCGAGGATCCCCGACAGCAGCGCCAGCCGGCGGCCCATCGCACGCATCGCGTTCGCGCCGCCGGTCCGCCCGCTGCCGATCGTCCGGGGGTCGGTGCGCCCGGTGAGGCGGGCGACGATGATGCTCCACGGGATGCCACCGATCAGGTAGGCGGCGGCGACGATCAGGATCGCGCGAACGAGCTCGAACGTGTCCACAGGGGGCCGAGTATAGGCCCGCGCCCGTGCGCTACGGGGCTGCTGTCCGGGCCGCGACGGCCTCCGCGAGGCGCTCCGGCCAGCCGGCGAAGTGCGCGGCGCGCGTCGGGTCCTGCGCGACCTCGTCCACGATCGCGGCGAGCGCCTCGTTGACCGGCGTCGGGACGCCGACTCGAGCGCCTGCGGCCGCGACGGCGCCGTTGAGCCAGAAGACCTCCGTGGGACCGCTGCCACCACCGCGGACGTGGAGCCGGAGCGACGGCGACTTGCCGCCGCGTGCCCCCGCGATCCCGCGCGCGACGAGCGGCCGACCGACAACTGCCGGCAGCCGGATGCCGCGGAGCAGCATGCCGACATCCGCGCCGGGCAGCCTGATCGGCTTGAGCCCCAGCGCGCGCATCACCGCGAGCGCCTCGAGCAGCTGGGCGCGCTCGATCCGGTACGTCCGCCTGTCGGTGTAGATCTCGGCGGGGTCCATGTCGAGGATCGCGCTCGTGGCGTTGCCCACGAGGTTGGCGAGCAGCTTCGACCACTTCATCGCGTCGGCGTCACGGCACAGGACCGCCGGGAGCCCGCCCGCGGTCCATGACGCGACGAGCCGGGCGGCGATCCGGCCGCCGGCGCCGCCCTCGTCGTCGCGGACGACCGCCACGCCGATGCCGCCGGTCCGGAACCGCTCGACGCCGTCCTCCGCCGGCTCGACGGCGGTCGTCAGCGAGGCGGCGAGCAGCGGGGCGGGGTAGGGGATCCAGGCGTCGGCGACGGCCTCGGCGCCCACCCCGTTCTGCGTGGTGAGGACGGCCGCGCCGGGCCAGCGCCGGGTCGTCTCCAGCGCGGCCTCCAGGTCGAACGCCTTCACGGCGACGATCGCGAGGTCGGCTGCCGGGACGTCGGCAGCGTCGCTCACCCGCCGGAGCGACACCGTGCGGTTGCCCGTGGGCTCGTGGAGCTTGAGCGTGCCCGCGTCGGTTCCCGCATACGGGCGGCGGCCGAGCAGGGTGACGTCGACGCCCGTCGCGGCCAGCGTCCCGCCCAGGAACGAGCCGACCGCGCCGGCGCCCACCACGACCACGCGCAGGGGCGCCGGCGGGTTGGTCTCGATCGTCAAGTCGCGGGTCAGCCGGCGGCCGCGTCGCCGGCGCGGTAGGCGTCGAGCAGGAACTCGACCGGGTGGCGGGTCCGGACGCCGGTCGCGGACTCGATCTGCCAGCGGCAGGTCTCGGAGTCGCACGCGGCCGCGGCTGCCCCGGTCGCCTGGATCTTCTCGAACAGCGGTGCGCCGACCGCCATCGCGATGTCGTACTTCTCCTTCTTGAGGCCGTACGTCCCCGCGATCCCGCAGCAGTCGTGGTCCATGTCCTCGGCGCGCAGGCCCGGCACGAGGGCGAACAGCTCGAGCGCCGGGAAGCCGATCCCGTGGCTCCGGAGCTGGCACGGGGCGTGGTAGGGGAGGTCCGCGTCGAGCGCCCCGAACGACGTGTCGAGGCGGCCATGCTCGTGGAGGTCGAGCAGGAACTCGCAGATGTCCCACGTCGCCTGCGCGACGACCTTCGTGTCGTCGTCGTGGAGGTCGAGCATCTCCTCGTACTCGGCCTTGAACGTGTGGCTGCACGAGGTCGAGGTCCCGATGATCCGGTAGCCCTGGCGGGCATACGTGGCGAGGATGGCCGTGTTCGACGTCGCCCGCTCCCGGGCATCGTCATAGAGGCCGTTGCTGATCAGTGGCAGGCCGCAGCAGACCTGGGGCGGGACGATGGTCGCGAACCCGTTGCGGCGCAGGACCTCGATCGCCGCGTCCGCGACGTGCGGCTCGTAGTAGTTCGCCGCGCACCCATGGAAGTAGACGACGGCCTCGTCCGGGCCGGGGAGCGCCTGGCCGTCGGCGCCGGTCGTGCCGCCCTGGCGCTTCCACTGCGCCTGGAACGAGCGCTTGGCGAACTTCGGCAGCGGCGCCTTGCGGTGGATGCCGACCGTGAGCTCCATGGCGGAGCGGGCGAGGCCGTTGGCGAGCACCGCGTTGGCCAGCGGCGAGACCGCGACGCCCATCTTGCCCGTGAGGTCCGTCTGCCCGAGGCCCCAGTCGCGGACCTTGGGCCGCTTGCCCTCCCGGAGCCGGGCCCGAGCCTGGTTGTTCATCTCGGCGATCTTCACGCCCGCCGGGCACGCGGTCGTGCACCAGCCGCAGCCCGAGCAGTAATCGACCGAGTGGTCGGGCGATGCGACGGACGTGCTGAACGGGCCCTGGATCTGCTGCCCGCGAGCCAGCCGGAACCGCTGCGCCTGGGGACCCTCGTACTTGGGGCCGGGGAACAGGTCGGTGACCCGCATCACCGGGCAGACCGTGTTGCAGACGTTGCACTTGAGGCACTCGTCCGCGGACGAGCTGACGTGCGGGTCGAGCTCGGCGGACGCCTCCGCGACGAGGTCGGCGATCGTCATCGGGCGGTCCTCCTCGAGCGCGACGACGCGCCGACAGGCGTTGGGGTCTCGGCAGCGGCGGGCGGGCCGTCGAGGATCGTCGTGGCAGCGCGCCACCCGGACGCGACCGCGACACCGTCGCCGCATCGCTCCCGGAGGGCCCGCTGGCCCGCGAGGAGCGCACCGACCACGAACACGTTGGGCAGGACGCGCCCATCGGCGTTGAGCGGGTGGAGCTGGGCGTCGGTGCGGATGCCGGCGGACTCGACCGGGTGGCCGGCCGGGTCGAGCGCTTCGCGCCGGAGCCAGTCGTCCTGGGGCGGCGTCTCGACCGGCAGCCCGAGCAACGGCTCCACGAGCCGGCCGTCGACCGTGCCGATGAGCCCGCCACCCGCGATGCCGCCCGTGGCGAGGACGACCGCGTCGGTGGTGATCCGGTGGACGCGGGTTGCGGCCTCGAGCTCCACGGCGACCACGCGGCCGTCGACGACCTCGATCCGGTGGACCTGCTCGCCGACCTGGATCCGACCGCCGCCGGCCCGGATGCGGGCCCGGAGCGCCTGCCACAGGCGGATGCCCGGCACGCTCGGCGGGACGAGCGGGATCTCGAACGGGTCGAGCGGCAGCGCCGCACGGGCATCCGCCCATGCCTCGGCGTGGTGGCGCAGCCCGACGATCGCCGGCAGTGCGACGCGGCCGGGCCGCCCGCCGGCCGCGCGCCCCACCGCGACCGCGATGCGGTCGAGGTCCGCGGCGCGTCGCTCGGGGTCGTCGAGCCGGTTGGCGAGCTCGAGCGCGTTGACGTTGCGGCGGCCCGCGACCCCGTCCAGGTCGACGGCGATGCCCACGACCCGCGCGGGCCGGTCGGCGCCGTGCCACACGGCGTCGCGCGACAGGCTGTCCGCGACCGCGGCGGGCCAGAAGTCCTTGAACCCGGCGGGCCCGGCGACGACGAGCACCTCGTCGGGCTCCCACGGCCGGAGCGCCGCGGCCTGCGCCTCGGGGACGATGGCGACACGGCGGGTGCCGCCGATCGCCGTGGGGACGCGGCGGATCGGCGTCTCCGGCGTGCCCGTGTACGGCAGCCCGGCCTCGGCCAGCACGCCCAGGAGCCAGGCGGTCGCCGGGACGACGTCCGCGCCCAGCACCGCGTAGGGATGGCCGGATACCGCGGCCAGCGTCGCGACGCCCTCGGCCGGCGTGCGGGCGTCGTCCGGGGCGGCCAGGTCGAGCCCGCCGGCGCCCCAGTGGGTGCTCGCGTGGCCCTTGGCCACGAGCGCGACCGACGCGCCGGCCTCAGCGAGCCGGGCGGCGGCGGTGAGGCCCGCCAGGCCCGCCCCGATCACGACGACGTCAGCGCGAGGCATCGACGGCCGCCTCCTCGACGTCGGGTGCGGGAGCGGCGGCAGCGGCGAGCGAGTCCAGCCCGAGCACACCGCTGTAGATCCCGTTGGTCATGAGCAGCTCCTGGAGCTGCCGGCCGTGGGCGATGGGCCGCGATCCCTTGAATTGCTCGCGGAGGAACGCGGCGAGTGCGCGATCCGCGGTCGCGGCGTGCTCGGCCCGCGTGTCGACGGTCGCGGCGGCGTCGCCCTCCGCGCCATCCAGCCGCTCCGCGATGAGGCCGGCGACCCGGAACGTGCAGAACGCGCCCTGGCAGGGGCCCATGCCCACCCGCGTTCCGCGTCGGAGGTCGTCGATCGTGCATGGCCAGTGGCGGTCGAGGTACGCCTCGGCCATCGGCCGGGTCACGAGCTCGCACTCGCACAGCAGGTCCGCGTCGCCGCCGCCCTCGTGCTCGATGTCGGCGAGCCGGTGGCCCAGCCAGTACGTCGCGCCGCCATGCTGGTCGGGCAGCGGCTCGTCGGCGGTCGTGCACCGCGCGTCGATGCCCATCTTCTCGACGACGACATCGACCGTCTGCTCGGCCATCAGCCGGTGGGTCGTGAGCTTGCCGCCGACGATCGAGACGAAGTTGTCGACGCCCTGGTCGGCGTGGTCGAGGATCGCGTGAGCCCGGGAGATCGACCGGTTGCCGCCCGCGGCCGTCTCGGCCGGCGGCTTGTACAGCGGCCGGACCCCGGCATAGGCGCGCAGGATCCGCATCCGCGGCAGGTCCGGGAACAGCTTCGATCCCTCGTCGACGAGCCGGGCGACCTCCTCGCGGGTGATGTCGTACTCGTCGGGGTCGGGGACCTTGATGTCGGTCGTGCCGAGGATCGCCACCGTGTGGACGGGGACCATGATGTCGCCGTCGCTCGACTTGTGGCAGCGGTTGATGACCGCGTCGGTCATCCGGTGGTTGTAGATGAGCATCGTGCCCTTGCCCGGCGTCATCTCGACCTCGACGCCGGCGAACGCGGCGATCTGTCCGGCCCACGCTCCGGCCGCGGACACGACGAACTGCGTCCAGACCTTCGTCTCGCTGCCGTCACGCTCGTTGCGCAGGAGCGCCGCGACGATCCGGCCGCCGGTGACCTCGAACCCGATGACCCGGTGATAGCTCGCGGCCTCCGAGCCGTGGGCCCGGGCGTCGGCCAGCGTCGCCTCGATGAGCTGCCACGGCTCGATCGAGCCGTCCGGTACGCGGAACGCGCGCCGGATCCGCCGGTCGAGCGCCGGCTCGTGCTCGAGCAGGGTCGCGACGTCCACCTCGTCGCAGTCCACGCCCGAGGCCGCGCAATTGGCCGCGAATGCCTCCACGTAGTCGTCGGGATCGTCGGGCGTCGCGACGAAGAACCCGCCCGTGTCCTCGACCGAGGCCGGCGCGATCCGCCGCAGCACGCGGTTCTCCTCGATGCACTCGCGGGCCGCGACCTGGTCCTTCTGGACGTAGCGCCCGCCGGAGTGGAGGAGGCCGTGGTAGCGGCCGGTGGTCCCGGTGCCGTAATCGCCGCGCTCGACGAGCAGCGCCTTGAGCCCGCGTCGCGCGAGGTCCCGGACCACGCCCGCACCCGTGGCGCCGCCCCCGACGACAAGCACGTCCGCGGTGTGCGGGAGCGTCATGGTCGATCACCTCGATGGTGGTGCCGCGGGGCCATCACCCCGCATGGCGACGAGTGCCCGGGCCGGCGCGCGTGCGCTCCCCGAAGGCCATCCTACCCCTTGGGCAGGGTCGCGGCGGCCTCGGCCGCTTCGAGCACCTCGTCGAGCGTCGAGCCGGTGCTCGCCTGGACGGCGGCCATGACGGCGCCCTCCACGATCGGGCCCGTCGACAGCCGGACGCCGCCGGGTCGTCGAGCAGCTCGAGGGCGGTCCGTGTCGAGAGGACCGCGCTGCCGAGATCGGCGAGCACGACGACGCCCGCTCCTGTGTCCGCCTCGCCGAGCGCCTCGGCGATCCGCGCGGCATCGGTGCCGATCGTGCCATCGGCCATCCCGCCGGCCGGCACGATCCGGACCTCGGGCCCGGCCATCTGGCCCGCGAGCTCCGCGGTGCCCTCGGCGATCAGGCGGCTGTGCGAGACGACGACGAGGCCCACGAACGGGGTCGTGTCGGGTGCCATGGGTTCCCTCGCAGCAAATGTCGAGGCCCCGGCGCCCCTGGGGGCGCCGGGGCCGGTTGTCGCCAGGCGGCGGAGGTCAGTCGACCCAGTCGAAGGTCCGCGTGACGGCCTTCTTCCAGAGCGCGTACTCCTTGTCGCGGCGGGCCGCGTCCATCTTCGGCTCCCACTCGGCGTCCTTCGCCCAGTTGGCCCGCAGGTCTTCGATCTCGGCCCAGAAGCCGACCGCGAGGCCGGCGGCATAGGCCGCGCCGAGGGCCGTCGTCTCGGCGACCTTCGGCCGGATGACCGGGACGCCCAGGACGTCGGCCTGGAACTGCATCAGGGTGTTGTTGAACACCATGCCGCCGTCGACCTTGAGGGCCGTGAGCGCGACGCCGGAGTCGGCGTTCATCGCGTCCAGGACCTCGCGGGTCTGCCACGCGGTCGCCTCGAGGACCGCACGTGCGATGTGGCCCTTGTTGACGTAGCGGGTGAGGCCGGCGATGACGCCACGGGCGTCCGACTTCCAGTACGGCGCGAACAGGCCGCTGAACGCCGGGACGAAGTAGACGCCGCCGTTGTCCTCGACGCTGTTGGCCAGCGCCTCGACCTCGTCGGAGGACGGGATCATCCCGAGGTTGTCGCGGAGCCACTGGACGAGGGCGCCGGTGATGGCGATCGAGCCCTCGAGGGCGTACACGGCCGGCTGGTCGCCGATCTTGTAGCCCAGGGTCGTGAGCAGGCCGTTCTTGGACTGGACGGCCTTGTTGCCGGTGTTGAGGAGCATGAAGCAGCCGGTGCCGTAGGTGTTCTTCGCCTCGCCGGCGGAGAAGCACGTCTGGCCGAACAGGGCCGCCTGCTGGTCGCCAAGGTCGCCGGCGATCGGGATGCCCGCGAGCTCGCCCACGCCGGTCCCGTAGACCTCGGACGAGGCCTTGATCGCCGGCAGCATCGACTTCGGGATGCCCATGATGCCGAGGATCTCGTCGTCCCAGTCGAGGGTCTCGAGGTTCATCAGCATCGTGCGCGAGGCGTTGGTCACGTCGGTGACGTGGACGCCGCCGTTGGTGCCGCCGGTGAGGTTCCAGATGCACCAGGTGTCGATGTTGCCGAACAGCAGGTCGCCCGCCTCGGCCTTGGCGCGCGCGCCGTCGACGTTGTCGAGGATCCACTTGACCTTGGGGCCGGAGAAGTAGGTCGCGAGCGGCAGGCCGACCTTGGCCCGGAAGCGGTCCTGGCCGCCGTCCTTGCCGAACTCGTTGATGATCGCGTCGGTCCGCGTGTCCTGCCAGACGATCGCGTTGTAGACGGCCTTGCCGGTGTTCTTGTCCCAGACCACCGCGGTCTCGCGCTGGTTCGTGATGCCCACGGCGGCGAGATCCGAGGCGGCGATGCCGGCCTTCTCGAGGCAGCCCTTGATGACCTCCTGACTGCGCGCCCAGATCTCCGCCGGATCGTGCTCCACCCAGCCCGGCTTGGGGAAGATCTGCTCGTGCTCCTTCTGGTGGATCGCGACGACGCCGCCGGCGTGGTCGAAGATCATGAATCGGGTGCTCGTGGTGCCCTGGTCGAGGGCTCCGACGTACTTCGTCATGCAGTGACTCCGATCGGTGTGCCGTGTCGCGCCTAGGCCCGGGACCAGGCGTCGGCAGCGGCCTTGAGCAGGAGGTGGGTCGAGGTGGCACCCGGGTCCTGGTGACCCGCGCTGCGCTCCCCGAGATAGCTGGCCCGGCCCTTGCGGGCGACGAGCGGAATGGTGGCGAGCATGCCCTCCTCGGCCGCCGCGGCCCCCGCGGCAAGCGCCTCGGACGGGCTCTCGCCCGCGTCGGCGGCCTTGTGGATCGCGGCCTGGGCGGGGAGGAGCGCCTCGAGCATCGTCTTGTCGCCTGGCTCGGCCTTGCCGAGTCCCTGGACGCGGGCGACGCCGTTGTCCAGGGCCCCGGCGAAGTCCTCGACGGAGATGTCGGCCTTGCCGGCCGTCGCGGTGCCGAGCTGGAGGAAGAACGAGCCGTAGAGCGGGCCGCTCGCGCCACCGACGGTGGAGATGAGCGTCATGCCCGTGCCCTTGAGGATGGCCCCGACGTCGTCCTGCGGAAACGTCGGGAGCTTGGCCAGGACCGCCTGGAACCCGCGGTCCATGTTGATCCCGTGGTCGGCATCGCCGATGGCGGAGTCGAGAGCCGTCAGGTGCTCCTTCTCGCCGTGGAAGACTTCCGCGGCGAGTCGGATCCACGCGACCACGTCATCGCCGGTGATGCGATCGGTCGAGCTCATCGTGGCTTCAGGACCTCGTGCCGGTGGGACGCGTGCTCAGACACCCCAGCGCAGGGCGGGCGTGTCGACCGGGGCGTCCCAGTAGCGGATCAGCTCGTCGTCGAGCTTGAGCAGGGTGATGGAGCAGCCCGCCATCTCGAGCGAGGTGATGTAGCTGCCGACGAGGCTGCGCTCGATCGTGATCCCGCGGTCCGCGCAGATCTGCGCGAGCTTGTTGAACACGACGTAGAGCTCGATGAGCGGCGTGCCGCCCATGCCGTTGACGAACGCGAGGACGCGATCCCCGGACTCGAACGGGAGGTCGTCCAGGATCGGCGTGGCGAGCATCTCGGTGACCTCGTCCGCCGTGGCGATCTTCATCCGGGTCCGGCCCGGCTCCCCGTGGATGCCGACGCCGATCTCCATCTCGTCTTCGCCGATGTCGAAGGTCGGCTTGCCGGCGGCGGGAACCGTGCAGCTGGTGAGCGCCATGCCCATCGAGCGGACGTTGTCCTGGACCTTCTGGCACAGGGCGGTGATGGTCGCGAGATCGGCGCCGTCCTCGGCGGCCGCCCCGACGATCTTCTCCGCGAGCACCGTGCCGCCGACGCCGCGTCGGCCGGCCGTGTACAGGGAGTCCTTGACCGCGACGTCGTCCGCGATCACCACCGCGGACACCTCGAGGCCCTCGGCCCGCGCCAGCTCGGCGGCGAGCTCGAAGTTCATGATGTCGCCGGTGTAGTTCTTGACGATGTGGAGCACGCCCGCACCGCCGTCGACGGCCTTGGTCGCCGCCAGCATCTGGTCCGGGACGGGCGAGGTGAACACCGCCCCCGGGACACGCCGCATCGAGCATGCCGCGACCGACGAATCCGCCGTGCATCGGCTCGTGGCCTGATCCGCCACCCGAGATGATGCCGACCTTGCCGGCCTTCGGGGCGTCCTTGCGGACGATGATGTTCGGTTCCTCCACGCGGAGGTAGCCCGGGTGGGCGGCGAGCATGCCCGCGAGGGCCTCGTCGACCACGTCATCGGGCGCGTTGATCAGCTTCTTCATCGGATCTCCTGGCCCCCGGAGGCGCTCGCCGCCGTGGCAACTGGGTGCGACGACGGCGAGCGTGTTCCGGTCACACGAGCGGGTGGACGGATTTCAGGGGATCGCTACATCCCCATCGTGTTGACCCAGACCGCGCTGTAGACGACCGCGGCCAGGACGCCGCCGATGACCGGGCCGACGACCGGGACCCAGGAGTAGCTCCAGTCCGAGTCGCCCTTGCCCGGGACAGGCAGGATGGCGTGGATGATCCGCGGCCCGAGGTCGCGGGCGGGGTTGATCGCGTAGCCCGTGGTGCCGCCGAGCGACAGGCCGATCGACCACACGAGGAGGGCAACGGGCAGGGCGCCGAGGGCGGCGAGGCCGGCCGCGGAGCCGTTGGTGCCGAACGCGAGGACCACGAACACGAGGACGAAGGTGCCGATGATCTCGGACACCAGGTTGAGCGGGATGTTCCGGATGTTGGGCCCTGTGCTGTAGACCGCGAGCTTGAGGCCCGGATCCTCGGTTGCCTTGAAGTGATCCCAGTAGTGGATGGTGACGAGGATCGCGCCGATGAACGCACCGACGAACTCGCCGATCAGGTACACGGGGACCATGTCCCACGGGGTCGCGCCATTGACGGCGAGGCCGATCGTGACCGCGGGGTTGAGGTGCGCGCCGCTGATCGGCCCGGCGACGACGACGCCGACGAACACCGCGAATGCCCATGCTGCCGTGATGACGATCCAGCCCGCGTTCTGGGACTTCGACTTCGCGAGCAGGACGCCTGCGACGACGCCGTCACCGAGGAGGACCAGGAGCCCTGTCCCGAAGACCTCGGCGATGAATACGTTGGTATCCCAAACCATGCCTTGCACTCCCTCGATGAGCTGGTTCGGCCTCCTCCCCCAAGGGGCCGATTGACGCGTTCGGCCGGGCCCGGCGATGACCGGCGCGCGCGACGCGCGCACACGGTCGGGGCCACGCAGCCAGGCGCGCTGCCTCCTCCGCTGGCTCCTCCTTTCGCACACCCCAGGGCGCGGTCCCGACCGGGACCGGCAGACAGGGGGGCTCGCCTGCCCGCAGCGGGGTATGCCCCGATGCTAGACAGGGGACGGCCCGGGAACCATCAAGACTTCGTGAATCTCTTCCGCCACCGGGTCGTCACCGAGGCGCATCCTTCGCGAGGGCAACACGAAGCCGCCGCCGGATGCCCGGCGGCGGCTCCTTCGTGGCGAGTGCGCCCGGGGTCAGTCCCGCTCGAGCGGCCGGTCGCCGGTTGCGGGCTCGGCGTCGGTGCCGGCCCAGTGGGACTCGCCCGCCGGGTGGCGGTTGCCGCTCAGCGACGTCTCGCCCTCGGGCATCGTGTCGGGATCGACGGGGGCAGGTGCGCCCTTGCCCTGATCGCCCACGTACTCGGTCTTGTTCCACTCGTCGGTGGTCGCCGCGGTCGCGGCGTCGGTCGTGTCTTTGCCGGTCTCGCCGGCCCAGTCCTCGCCCGTCCAGTCGTCCGAGCGTCGCGTGTCGTCTGTCATCGCGGGTTCTCCTCCGGCCGTATGCGTCGCGCGGCCTCGTGCCTTCACCCTGCGCGGGCCGGGCTCGATGCCGCGCGTCGCCGCACCCTCGCCGCATGACGGCTGCGTGTCGCGTGACCGGCAGGGGCTAGCCCGGGTGCTCCGCGTAAGCGTGCGCGAGGCAGGTGACGAGAAGCGCGCTCGAGGCCGCACCTGGATCGCGATGACCCGCCGATCGCTCGCCGAGGTAGCTCGCGCGGCCCTTGCGGGCGACGAGGGGGATCGTCGCGTCGGCGCCGGCGTTCGCCGCGTCCGCGGCCAGGGCATACCGCGCGGGCCCCGGCGTGGCGTCGGCTCGCAGCACCTCGAGCGCCGGCACCAGCGCATCGAGCATCGTCTTGTCGCCCGGGACGGCCTTGCCCAGCTGCTCGATCGAGTCGATCGCCGCCGAGAGGGCCGTCTCGCCCAGCCGGTCCGGGTCCGGGTCGGCCGTCACGGCCTCGCCGGCCCGCAACAGCGCCCGGCCGTAGAGCGCGCCGCTCGCCCCGCCCACGACGCCCAGCAGCCGCCGCCCCTCCGCCGCGAGGAGCGGGCCGGCCTCGTTCGGCGCGTCCGGGGATTCGAGGTCGGCCGCCACGGCCGCGAGCCCCCGGTCCAGGTTGATGCCGTGGTCCCCGTCACCGATGGCGGCGTCGAGGTCCGTGAGCCAGGTGCGCCGCTCGGCGACCGCCGCGATCCAGCCGCCGAGCCAGGCACGCACGATCGAGACCGCCCGCGACCGATCGTCGTCGGCGCTCACTCGCGCGGGAGCTTCGGCATCCGCATCGCGCCCTCGGCCGCGGCGATGACCACGCCCGCATCCCCGCCGCCCGCCGACGCGACGCCGGCGATGACCGCCCCCTCGACGAACGGCGCCTCGGTGACCCGGACGCGGGCGCGTGCCTCGTCGCCCAGCTCGTCGAGCGCGATGTCGAGCGCGAGCGCCGCGCTGCCGAGGTCCAGCAGCACGACCACGCCCGCGTCGCCCGCCGCCGCCAGCGCCCGCCGGAGCGCGCCGGCGACGTCGGGGCCGCTCGTGCCCAGGCGGCCACCCGAGAGGCCGCCCGCCGTCTCGACCGGCACCCCGGGCGCGGCCTGGCGGACCATCGCGGCAAGGCCGTCCACGAGCGCTGCGCTGTGCCCCACGAGCACGAGACCCACCACGCCGGACGACCCTCCACCCCGGTGATCCGGGCCGACGACGGCCCGCTGCACGGCCATACACTAGCGGCGCGCATGAGCACCCGGTACGGCGATCACGGGCATCCCGGAGCCGCGGCCGCGGCGCCCGACACCCTCACGGCCGCGGATCTGCGCGCGTGGATCGGGCGGGCGGAGCGCGCGATCGTGCGTCACCGCGCCCAGCTGGACCGCCTCGACGCGAGCCTGGGGGACGGCGATCACGGCGAGAACATGAGCGTCGGGTTCGGCGACGCCGTCCGCGCGATCGGCCCGGACATCGAGTCGCGCGACGCCGGCGAGGTCCTGCGGAGCCTCGGCCAGCTGCTCGTGGCGAGCGTCGGCGGGGCGGGCGGCTCGCTGTACGGCACGGCGTTCATGGAGGCGGGGATCGCCGTGGCCGGCCGGACGGGGCTCGATGTGGCGGGGCTCGCGGAGGCGTTCGACGCGGCCGCGGAGGGCCTCGCCCGGCGCGGGCGGTGCCGGATGGGCGACAAGACGATCTATGACGCGCTGCGGCCGGCGGCGGACGCCGTCGGCGCCGCGGCACGCGACGGCGATGACATCGCCACGGCGCTCGGGCGGGCGGCGAGCAGCCGCGCACACGGGCATGCGCGCCACGCGGCCGCTGATCGCGCGCCGCGGGCTCGCGCTCCGGCTGGGCGAGCGGTCGCGCGGCAGCCAGGACCCGGGCGCGACCTCGTGCTTCCTGCTCGTGCGGGCGATGCTGCCCGACCGCCGCCGATGACGCGCGCAGCCGCAGCCGCAGCCGTCGGCCGTCACGGCCGCCGAGCGTCGCCGGATCTTCGAGGACGCCCAGCGCCAGGCGGACACGGTCTTCGCGCAGTACCAGCTGAGCCAGCTCCTCGCGCTCGGTGGCGAGCTCGGCGTGATGGCGGCGAGCGTCATCGGCGAGCTCGTGCGGGTGAGCGACGCGGTCGCGGGCGCGCTGTGGCTGGCATCGGCCGAGACGCACGACCTGCGGCTGTGCGCGACGGAGCCCGACGCGTCGTCGGATCCGGGCGCCGCGGGCATCCCCGATCGCTTCGCGTCGCCGGCCGACGCGGACGCCTGGGTCCGCGGGAGCGGCTGGCACGGCGTGACGCTGGACGAGCGCCGGGAGCTGGGCGAGGCCGGCGAGGGATCGCGGACGGTCGGGCTCATCGCGCTCCGGCCGCCGGACGGTGCCTCGCTGCCGCCGGACCGGGTCCGGCTGCTGGCGCTCGTCCGCCACGAGCTCGCGATCGCCTTCCGCGCCGCCCAGCTGCGCGACACCCTCGCCGGCGAGCAGGCGCTCCTGGCCGCGATCCTCGACGGCGCCAACGACGGCATCGTCGCGGTGGACGACGAACGGCGCGTCGTGCGCGTCAATCGCGCGGCGTCGTCGCTGCTGGGCAACCGCGGCGAGGATCCGACCGGCCACCTGTCGCGAGCTCCTCGGCTGTGACGTCGCCGACCGCGGCCGACACGCCGCCCGGCGCCCTGCGCTGCGGCCCGCGGTGCCGGTTCGAGGAGGTGCTCGAGGGCCCGTCCGGGATCGTGGACGCGGAGCTGCGCCTCGTCCGTGCGGATGGCTCCGAGATCCCGGTCGCCGCCTCGTTCTCGGCGATGGCCGGCCGCGAGCCGGGGGCGGTCGTCGTGCTCCGCGACCTCCGGGCCGAGCTGGCCGCCGACGAGCTCCGCGCAAGCTTCCTCGCGGCGGTCTCGCACGAGCTGCGGACGCCGCTCGCGCTCATCGGCGGCTATGTCGACTCGCTGCTCGGCCTCGAGCTGGACGCGGCCGCGCAGCGCCGGTCGGTGGAGCGGATCGGCGACGCCGCGACCCGCCTCAACCTGCTCGTCGACGAGCTGCTCGACCTCACCCAGCTCGAGCACTCCGCGATGGGCCTCCACCGGACGCGGGTCGACCTCGCGGCGCTGCTCGGCGTGTTCACCCGCGACCTCGGCGAGTCACCCGGGATGCCGGCGGTCCACGTCGCGGTGCCGTCCGACCTGCCGCCGGTCGACGCCGACGCGCAGCGGATCGGCCACGTCCTCGCCAACCTCGCCGACAACGCCCGCAAGTACGGCGGCGACGGGCCGGTGACCATCACCGCCCGGCGGTCGCGGGGCATGGTCGTCGTCACGGTGCAGGACACCGGTCCCGGGATCGCGGCCGACGAGCGGTCGCTCGTGTTCGACCGGTTCTACCGTGGCCGCACGGCGCGCGCCGGCGAGAAGCGGGGGAGCGGGCTCGGGCTGTACGTGTGCCGCCGGCTGATCGAGGCGCACGGCGGCCGGATCTGGGTGGAGCCCGAGGACGGTCGGAGCGCGATCTCGTTCAGCCTGCCGACCGCGCGCCAGGCGCCGGCGAGGTCGCGGCGATGAGCGACCCGACGCCGCGCCGCTCGCCCGACGGCCTGCGGACGGTCACCCCGCCCGCGCCCGGTTCGGACTCGCCGGCCGACGAGCTGCCCGGCCACGGCGAGCTGATCCTCATCGTCGAGGACGAGCCGGAGTTCCGCGAGCTCGTCGAGCTGTGGGTGGGCCGCCACGGCTGGCGCACGGCGGTCGGCGACCGACGGGACGGAGGTCGTGCGCCGGTTCGACGAGGAGGTGCCGGCGCTCGTGCTCCTCGACCTCAACCTGCCGGGCATCGACGGCTGGCAGGTGACCGAGTGGATCCGGAGCGTCGGGACGACGCCGGTGCTGATGGTCACGGCGCTCGGCGCCGAGCGGGACGTGATCCGCGGGCTGGAGGCCGGCGCCGACGACTACCTGACCAAGCCGATCCGCTTCCCCGAGCTGATCGCCCGGATCGCGGCGGCGCTGCGTCGCGCCCGCCTGTCCCAGGCGCGCGACGTGGACGCGCCGCTCGCGTTCGACGGCCTGCGCATCGAGCCCGTCACCCACCGGGTCACGCGGCGATGCCGGCGAGGTCCACCTCACCCCCACCGAGTTCCGGTTGCTGCTGTCGCTCGCGCGGCGGCCGGACGTCCTCGTGGGGCACGGCGACCTCCTGCGCGCGGTGTGGGGCCCGACCTACGGCGAGGAGACGCAGCTCCTCCGGGTGACGATGCGCAACCTCCGGGCGAAGCTCGGTGACGCCTCGCCCGGCCGGACGTTCATCGCGACCGAATACGGCCTGGGGTACCGGTTCCTGCCGGAGCGCTGAGGGCCCTCTGCTACGATCGCGGCCCCAACCGGCCCTCGAATCTCCCGTTCGAGCCATCGTCCGCCCGTGTCCCTGCCAAGGCCGCGGGCCCTCGGAGCCCCACGCGTGACAGACACCGTCGCCGTCGACCCCAATGACGTCCAGCCCGCCGTCGCGAACCTCGAGACCATCGTCTCGCTGTCCAAGCGCCGCGGCTTCATCTTCCCGTCGTCCGAGATCTACGGCGGCATCAACGCGGTGTGGGACTACGGGCCCCTCGGCGTCGAGCTCAAGAACAACGTCAAGCGCGCCTGGTGGAAGGCGATGGTCCAGGACCGGAACGACATCGTCGGCCTGGACGCCGGGATCCTCATGCATCCCCAGGTGTGGGTCACCTCCGGGCACGTCGGCTCGTTCAGCGACCCGCTCGTCGAGTGCCCCGAGTGTCACCGCCGCTACCGCCTCGACGAGCTGCCGGGCACCGAGGAGCTGACCCAGACCGACCTCCGCGACGAGACGGTCACGAAGCGCCTCAACCTGCTGTGCCCCAACGACGGGACGCTGCTCACGCCGCCCCGCCGCTTCAACCTCATGTTCACGAGCCACATGGGGCCGGTCGAGGACGACGGCAGCATCGTCTACTTCCGCCCCGAGACCGCCCAGGGCTCGTACGTCAACTTCAAGAACGTCCAGCAGAGCTCGCGCAAGAAGATCCCGTTCGGGATCGCGCAGATCGGGAAGTCGTTCCGGAACGAGATCTCGCCCGGCAACTTCGTGTTCCGGATGCGCGAGTTCGAGCAGATGGAGATGCAGTACTTCGTGCGGCCGGACACGGGCGCCACGGAGGCGTTCGAGTTCTGGCTCCCGCGCCGCAAGGCGTGGTACGAGGCGTACGGCGTCACGCCGTCCCGGCTCCGGTTCCGCGAGCACGCCCCGGACGAGCTGGCCCACTACGCGAAGAAGGCGATCGACGTCGAGTACCGCTTCCCGTTCGGCTGGAAGGAGCTCGAGGGGATCCACAACCGGGGCGACTTCGACCTCGGCAGCCACGCCAAGGCGTCCGGCGAGAACCTCGAGTACTTCGACCAGGCGGCCGACGAGCACTTCATCCCGTGGGTCGTGGAGACCGCCGCCGGCGCCGACCGCGCCGCGTTCACGTTCCTGATCGACGCCTATCGCGAGGAGGAGGTGCGCGGCGAGACGCGCGTCGTCCTCGGCCTCCACCCGGACATCGCCCCCTACAAGGTGGCGGTCCTGCCGCTGCTCAAGAAGCGGCCCGAGATCGTCGAGCTGTGCCACAACCTCCTGGGCGACCTGAAGCGCGACATGATGGCGGTCTACGACGACACGGCCGCGATCGGCAAGCTGTACCGGCGCCAGGACGAGATCGGCACGCCGTGGTGCGTCACGGTGGACGTCGACTCGCTGGAGGACGGCGCCGTCACGATCCGCGACCGCGACTCGATGACCCAGGAGCGGGTCGCGCTCGACCAGGTCAAGCGGCTGATCCTCGACCGGATGTCGGCCGTCCGGCCCTAGCGACCGTCGGGGAGGGGAGGGGCAGCGTGAGCGGTGCGGCCCGGCAGGACCCGCTCGTCAGCGACGTCGTCAAGGCGTCCGTCGGCGTGGGCGGGCTCGCCCTGTGCATCACGCTCGTGTTCCTCGGCATGCGTGCCGTGATGGACATCGGCGGCGCGTGCGCCGATGGCGGGCCGTACGTGTCCGCCCAGAGCTGCCCCGACGGCTCGACACCGGCCCTCCTGCTCGGCATCTTCGGCCTGTTCCTGTTCGGCGGCATCGGCGCGATCTACGGCTCGCGGCTGGGCGGGATCTGGGCCGCGGCGCCGCTGTTCGCCTGGTCCGGCCTGTTCCTCGCGCTCGGCTGGAACTTCCTCGACTACGGGCTGTTCAACCCGCCCGGCGACGAGACGGTGATCTGGGGCTGGCTGCTGTGCGGGGTGATCTTCGTCGCGATGGGCCTCGCGCCCCTGCTCGGCGGCCTCGCGGTGTTCGGCGCGGCGCCGGTCAGCCGCGGTCGCGCCGGCCGGTCGGGCGGCTCCGGGAGCTCCGGCGGCGGCGGCGGTCGCGGGCCGGCGATGGTCCTCCAGCCCTCGCCGGACGCGGACCCCGAGGCGATCGCGACGTTCAACCGGGCGCTCGCCTCGGCCGGCGTCACGACAGTGGTCGTCGCGGCGCCTCCCGCGTCCGTCGCGATCACGGCCCGCTCGGCGGAGCTCCAGGCCATCGCGAGCGACATGGGCGCGGTCATCACCGACGCCGCCGCGGACACGCCGGCCGACCCGCGTGGCCCGGGCCGGCGTGGACGGTGACGGTGACGCCGGTGACGCCGAGGGCACACCGATGCCGAGTTCTCCGAGGGGACGCAGGCGCTGCTCGACCGGCTCGAGCGACTGGCCGACCTCCGCGACCGGGGCCTGCTCGGCCAGGCGGAGTACGACACGGCCAAGGAGTCCGTGATGCGCGAGCTGGAGGCACGCTCGTGAGGGTCGGCCGGATCGGCGTGAACGTGATCATGCTCACGGCGGTCGTCATCGGGATCCTGGCGGGCACCCGGCTGTACGCGCTGTTCGCCGGCGGCTGACCGGCGAGGCCCGGCCTGGCGCGGGTCCGGTGCCGCCGGGCACCGATTCGGGACGACTGGTCATGCCGGGCCGCGGACGACCGGGTCATGCCGGTCCGCGGGCGGCGCGCCGACGATGCATGGCAGGGGCGCGGTCGTTCGCCCACCGCGCACCACGCACGGTGACGCCGCGGCCGCGCCCGTCCACCACCAGGGAGAGACGTCGATGGGTTCGTCGCGCGGGCACGGGCGGCACACGCCATGCGCGCATGTCGTTCGCCGCGCTCGCGCTCCTCGTCGCAGTCGCACTCCCGTCACCGGCAGCGGCGGCGCGGTCCCATGACATGGACCGCGACGGGCTCGGCAACGCCTTCGAGCAGACCGCCACGCTGACCAACCCGCGGATCGGCGACACCGACCGCGACGGGGTCGCGAGACGGTGCGGAGGATCCGGACGCGGACGGGCTTTCGAACCTCGCGGAGCAGGCGGCCGGCGCCCATCCCCGCGTCGCCGACACGGACGGCGACGGCGTCGGCGACGCGACCGACCCTGACCCGACCCACGCGCCGGCGCCGGTCATCCCGGGCGCGGAGGGGTGCACCGTGTTCCCGGTCACCAACGTCTGGAACCGGCGGGTCGACACGCTGCCGGTCCGCTCCGACAGCTCGACGCTCATCGGGTCGATCGGTCGCGACAAGGAGTTCCACATGGACTTCGGGTCGTACGAGGGCTACGGCATCCCGTACCAGGTCGTCGACAGCGAGACGCCGCGGCGCGCGGTGACCTTCGACTATGACGACGAGTCCGATCCCGGCCCGTACCCGATCCCGGACGCCCCGCTCATCGAGGACGGCTCGGATGCCCACATCCTGATGCTCGACAAGGACGCCTGCCGCCTGTACGAGCTGTACGGCGCGCAGGAGGTCGACGGCGCCTGGGAGGCGGGGTCGGGCGCACAGTGGGATCTCGACTCGAACGCGCTCCGCCCGCTGGACTGGACGTCGGCCGACGCGGCCGGCCTGCCGATCCTGCCCGGGCTCGTCCGCTACGACGAGCTGGCCGCCGGCCGGATCCTCCATGCGCTCCGGTTCACCGCACCGGTGACCCGCAAGGCGTACATCTACCCGGCCCGCCACTACGCCTCGAGCTCGACGAGCACGAGCCTGCCGCCGATGGGCCTCCGGTTCCGCCTCAAGGCGACGGCCAACCTGACCGGCCTGTCGCCGCAGGCGAGGGTGATCGCGGTCGCGCTCCAGCGCTACGGGATGATCCTCGCCGACAACGGCTCGCCGTGGTACGTGTCGGGCATGTCGGACCCGCGGTTCGACGACGACGTCTTCCATGAGCTCGACCGGTTCACCGGCGCCGACCTCGAGGCCGTCAACACGACCGGGTTCGTCAACGGCCCGTAACGCGCCGTTCCGTTGCGGAGGGCCGCACGCGCCGATACCGTTGGTGGATGGAGCCTGCGGCACCGCTCGCGCTCATCGACGCCTGGCTCGACCGGGACATCCGGGTCGACCTCGAGGAGCGCCTGTGGCGTCCGATCGGCGATCAGGCGACGCTCGAGGTCATGCTCGACGACCCGGCATTCCTCGCCGACCCGGGCCATCACCCGGCGATGTTCGCGGACCACGGGATCGTCCATGCGCGAGACGTCGCGCTCGGCGTCATCCGCCTGGAAGACGTCATGGACGGCATGCTGCTCCCCGGCCGGCCGCCGGCGCGCCGGGCGTTCGTGACCGCGCTCGGGGTCGCGACGGCCTATCTCCACGACACCGGCATGGTCGACATGACGCGCAGCGGCCGCCGCCTCCACGGCATCCGGGCGGCCCAGGACGCGTTCGGGCCCGACGTCGACGGGCTCGTGCGGCACCTCGTCGAATCGGGGCCGATCCGCGAGCGGCTGGACGAGGTCGACGCCGCGGCGCCGTTCGCCGTCCCGATCGAGCTCGTGGTCCGCGAGCTGCTGAGCCTCAGCGTGATCCATGGCAAGTCGCTCGTGCCCGCGGCCGTCCTCGACGACCGCCGCGAGCTCCGGCGGCTGCTCCAGCGGTTCGCGTTCATCGACCTCGACCGGCTGCGAGCCGGCGAGCGACTCCCCGCCGCGGGTGATCCTGCGCCGGTCTCGTTCGACGGCAACACGGACCGCTACGTCGATGCGAGCGATGCCTATGCGTGGCTCACCACGCCCGGCCCGCAGGACGAGCTGGCCGATGACGCCATCGACGCGATGCGCGTGCTCCGGGCGGCCGACGTGCTCCGCCAGCGCGGGACCGTGCTCCGGACGTCGGGCGGCTTCGAGGTGTGCATGGACGCCGAGACGGCGCACGCCGTGTGCACGCTGCGGCCCGCCACCGGAGACGCGGCCTTCGTGATCACCTACGACGACCCGCGAGGCGCCGGCGAGGCCAACATCAGCGAGGCGCGCGTGACCCCGCGCGGCCACCTGCGGATCGGATTCCACCGCGGGCAGTTCAGCAGCCCGGAGGCGACGCGGCGGGCGGTGGCGAGCACGGCCAGCGTCGTGGTCGACATCGAGGCGGACGTGATCCCCTCGTTCACCGGCGTCAGGGTCGGCGGCGGCACGACCCCACCGAGGCACGCACCGGGCAGCATGCGGCTCCGGCTGGAGCGGCCTGCCGACCGCCCCGCGTTCGCGGACGAGGTCGCTGCCGAGGTGGTCGCGCTGCGCCCGGCGCTCGAGCCGCTCATCGAGATCGTCGCCGACACGCAGTCCGCCGACGCGCATGAACGTGACCGGTTCTTCGCGTCGGTCCCGATCGATGGCGACAGTCCGCTGGTGGACGACCTGCTGCGCCACATGGCGTCCCGTGGCGCCGAGGTGGCCGGGATCGACCGCGTGGCGGCGTTCTTCGAGGTGGGAACGGCCACGATCCGGCCCGACGAGGTGCTCGTGGCGCGTGACTCCGCGCCGGCGTTCGTGTACATCCCGATGGCCGACGGGCTGGTCGTCCGCCCGATCGGCGGGTACGCACCGTCGCCGCTGCCGGCCTGGGTCCCGGTCGGGACGACGGGGGTCATCCGGCGGGCCGAGCGCAACAGCGACATCGTCGCGGTGGCGGACGTGGAGGTGGTGGTCATCCCGGGCGAGGTCTACGCCCGGGCGTGGCTCCGGCCGCTGACCGCCGGCGAGCTCGTCGCGCGGCTGCGGCCGACGGTCAGCGCATGACGCTGTCGACGATCGACCGGGTCGTCGCGCTCCACCGCGTGGGGCTGTTCACGGACGTCCCGGGACGGACGCTCGCGGCGCTCGCGCAGCGGGCGAGCGAGGTTGCGCTGGACGCCGGCGCGGTCGTCATCGAGGAAGGGGCGGTCGAGGACCACCTGTACGCGATCGTGGCCGGCTCGCTTCGCGTCCACCGCGGCGACGAGACGCTGGCGACGCTCGGGCCCGGCGCCACGGTCGGGGAGCTGGCGGCGCTCGTGCCCGAGCCGCGGGCCGCGTCCGTGACGGCGCTCGAGCCGACGCTGCTTCTGCGGATCGACAAGCCGCTCCTCGACGACCTGCTCGCGGACCGGCCGGCGCTCGCGAACGGGATCATCGCCGCGCTCGTCGCGATGGTCCGGGAGCGGGCCCGGCCGCGGCCGGAGCTGCCCGAGCCGACCGAACCGACCGACCCGACCGCCACGTGACGCCGGCGCCGTGAC
This sequence comes from uncultured Chloroflexia bacterium, assembly GCA_963763075.1. Classification (GTDB taxonomy): domain Bacteria; phylum Chloroflexota; class Limnocylindria; order Limnocylindrales; family CSP1-4; genus CAIXZV01. Next base: position 342,437 of record CAVXNF010000010.1, read on the forward strand.
GCCCGTCCCGCGCACCGCGGGCGGCGCCGTCCCGTGGCTCACGGCGCAGGCGCTGCTGTTCGGGGCGATGGCGGCGCTGCTGGGCGTCGTCGCCAACGCGATGTTCCTCGACGCGTACGGCGCCGGGTGGCTGCCCGCGACGTACATCGCCATCGGCATCGCCGGGATCGTCGTGTCGGGCGCCGTCGCCCGGACGGCGCAGCAGTTCGACCTCATCGGGCTCGCCGTCACCGTCCTCGGCGGCGCCGCCGTCGGGATCGGCATCGCCTGGGTCGTCGCGCGCGACGGTTCGGCGCCCTGGGTCTCGATCCCGCTCCTCGTCCTGTTCCCCATCCTCATCCAGCTCGGCTTCGTGTTCATCGGCGGGCAGGCCGGACGGATCCTCGACATCGCGGGCATCAAGGCGAGCTTCCCGCGGATCATGACCGGGTTCCCGGTCGGGGCGGTGATCGGCGGCCTCCTCGCGGGCCAGCTCGTCTCGTGGTTCGGGCGGACCGAGGAGCTGCTGCTCGCGACGGCCGCGGCCCAGGCGGGGTTCGCCGGGCTCGTGTGGGCGACTGGGCGTCGCTACGCGGAGCGGCTGCGAGCGACCGCGGCCCCGCCGACGGCGGGCGATCACGCCGGTGATCGTGACCACCTCTCGTTCCGGCGCCTGTTCGCGACCCGCTTCGTCGCGCTCATCCTCGGGTACCAGGTGCTGTCGGCGCTGGGCAGCCAGTTCAGCGACTACCTCGTGTACGACCGGGCCGGGGCGCAGTTCACCGATCCCGCCGACCTCGCGCGGTTCCTCGCCGGCTACACGGCGGCCATCAACATCGCGAGCATCGCGTTCCTGTTCCTGCTCGCGGGGCCGCTGCTGCGCCGGTTCGGGCTGCGAATGGGCATCACGGCCAACCCGTTCGTGCTCGGGGCGTTCGCGGTGGCGATGCTCGTCGTCCTCGCCGCGGCGGGCGCCGGCTCGATGGCGCTCCTGCTCACGGTCTCGGCGGCCCGCATCGCCGACATCGCGCTGACCGACGGGACGACCCGCACCTCGATCAACGTCACGTACCACGCCGTGCCGGAGCGGGCCCGGCTCCCGGTGCAGGCGGCGGTGGAGGGGATCGGGGTGCCGGTCGCGATCGGCGTGTCGGGCGTGGTGATCCTTGTCTGCAACGCGCTGGCCTCGCCGCTCGGCGCGACGCTCGCGGTCACGCTCGTCGTGTGCGCCGCGTGGAGCTGGGGCGCCGTCCTGCTGTACCGCGCCTACGGCCCGGCGCTCGTCCACGCGCTGCGACGGCCGTCACGCCTCGCCGGGCCCGAGGCATGGCACGCCACGGCCGATGACACCGAGGCGGTCCGGGACCTGCTCACGAGCCCCGACGCCCGCCTCGCCGGGTTCGGCATCGAGCTCGTCCGGACGATGGGCTCGCCCGCCCTCGCCACCGAGCTGGCGTCACTCGCCGACGACCCGCGGCCGGACGTGCGACTGGGCTCGCTGGCGACCCGGGCGGCCGCCGGTGACGAGGATGCGCGACGCCGGCTCGCGGACGAGGTCCGGCGGGCGGCGACCGACCCGGATGCCGCCGTGCGCCTGCTGGCGGCCCAGGCGATCGCCGAGCTCGATGCGGCGGATCGGGCCGCGGCCGCGATCGCTGCTGGCGGATGCCGACGAACGGGTCCGGATCGCTGCCTTCGACGCGGTTGCTGCCGGCGATGTGTTCGCGCTGGAGCCGGGGCTCGCCGCGCTCGCGGACGCGCGTACGGCCGCGGCGGCCGGCGGCGCGCTCGACCGGCTCGGCGATGCCGTCATCCCGGCGCTCGAGGAGCGGCTCGATGGGTCGGGCGTGCCCGCCGACGTCAGCGTCATCCGCCTCGTGCGGGCGCTCCGCAGCCGGACGCCGGCGCGCGAGGTGGTGCTGCGCACGCATGTCGAGCACCCGGACCGGGACCTCGGGCTCGTCGTGGTGGAGCGGCTCGTGGGCCCGGAGCCGGCCGGTACCGAGACCGGCGCCGTCCTCGATCGGGCGCTGGAGGACGACGCTGCACATGCCGCCCGGATCCTCGCCGCGCTCGAGGCGATCGGGGTGGGAGCCGACGGGGCGGACCCGCTCGCGAGGGCGCTCCGCGACGAGCTCGACCTCGTCCGGGCGCGCGTCGCCGCGAACCGGCTCGCGCGCCACGGGTCGGTCGCCATCGGCCCGGCGCTGGTCGCGCTGCGGACGGAGGGCAGGGGATCGGCCGTGGCGGCGGAGGCGCTCGGCGTCCTGCTGCGCCCCGACGAGGCGCGCCGCACGCTCGCGATCCTCGCACCCGACCTGCCGCACGCCGACCGGCTGCAGCGGCTCGGCGGCGCCGGAGGCGGGCCGGCGGATCTCGAGGCGATGCTCAGGGACCTCGTCGAGGATCGCGATGGGACGTGGCGGAGCCCATGGCTGCGAGCATGCGCGATCCACGCGGCGATCGCCCGGGGACGCCTCGATGGCATGGACCTTGGGACCGCGAGAGCGCTCGAGGATCCCGTGATCGACGAGCTCCTCGCCAGCACCTCGGGCTGACGCGCCAGGCCGGACCGCGCTACTCCGGGTCCGGGCGGACCATCTCCCCGGTCGGCGACTTGCCCTTGGGCCAGTAGAGCTCCTTCTTCACGTGGAACTCCGGGAAGCCGCGGTCCATGAGGAGCTGCTCGGCGTTGAGGATCATCTCGGGGTTGCCGCAGATGTAGACGACCGTCTGCTCCGGGTCGAGGCCCTGCTCGCGGCACACGTCCTCGACGACCTGCTCCGCCCGTCCGACCTTGCCGCCCCAGCCGGCGTTGCGCGGGTCGGCCCCGCGCGAGATCGTCGGCACGTAGGTGAGCCGGTAGGCGGGATCGGCCTGCCAGGCCTCGAGCTCGGGCACGTAGCCCAGCTCGTCCGCGTAGGAGCAGCCGTTGATCAGCACGGTCCGCCGCGGCGCGCCGTGGAGCATCGTCTCGCGGACCATGGAGATGAACGGGGCGATGCCGGTGCCGGTCGAGATGTACAGGTGCGTCCGGTCGTCGTCGGGCTCGAGCATGAACTTGCCCTTGGGGCCGATCATCCGCATCCGGTGGCCGATCGGCAGCCGCCACAGCGCCTGGGTGAAGCGCAGGATCGGCACGAGCCGCACGAACAGCTCGTAGCCCTCGCTGTTCGCGACCGACGGCGGCGACGCGACCGAGTACGGGCGCTGGAGCATCTTCCCGTCCGTGAGGACGCCCGTCGTCATGTACTGCCCGCTCTCGAACGGCGTTGCCTCGCCGTCGAACTTGACCCAGAAGTAGGCGAGGTCGTCGGTGAGGTCGACGCGCTTGACGAGGGTGGCGTTGTACGCCTCGGCCTCGGGCTCGATGACGCGCGCGTCGTCGTCGTGAGGGGTCACGCGTGGGCGCTCCTGTGGGCGTGGTCCGGGGCCTCGGGCGGCCCGCCGAGCCGGTCGAGCGCGCACGCCGCCGGACGCGGCCCAGTGTAGCCCGCGACGCCGGCCGTGCCGGACGTCCCGGAGCGGCGCCGCGAGCGGAGCCCGCGACCCGTCGCAACCGTCCCGCAACCGGGCCGCGCGGGAGGGTCGGCGTACAATTCGACCCAATCCACGCGATGCGTCTGCGGGCCGCTGCACGAGGGTGCCCGCCTGCCAGCCAAGGAGCCCGCCACGATGGCCCAAGCCACTGCACCCGCCGATCGTCCGCACGCCGCCTCGAAGCGCTACATCTACGCCTGGGGCGCGGGCACCGCCGAAGGCAACGGCACGATGAAGGACCTGCTCGGCGGCAAGGGCGCGGGCCTCGCCGAGATGACGCTCGCCGGCCTGCCGACCCCGCCCGGATTCACGATCACCACCGAGGCGTGCAACGACTACTTCGCCAACGGCAAGCAGCTGCCGGACGGGCCTGTGGGACGACACCCTGGCCGCGGTGAAGGAGGTCGAGGAGCGGACCGGCAAGGGCTTCGGCGACCCGGCCAACCCGCTGCTCGTCTCGGTCCGGTCCGGCGCCAAGTTCTCGATGCCCGGGATGATGGACACGGTCCTCAACCTCGGCCTCAACGAGGAGACGCTCGAGGGGCCTGATCGCGCTGTCGGGCAACGAGCGCTTCGGCTGGGACGCGTACCGCCGGTTCATCGGCATGTTCGGCCGGATCGTCATGGACGTGAAGGCCGAGCGGTTCGACGAGCCGCTCGAGGCGCGCAAGCACGCGCTGGGCCCGGACGCCAAGGACACCGACCTGACCGTCGACGACCTCAAGGCACTGGTCGCCGAGTACAAGGAGGTCGTCCGCGCCGACACCGGCCGCGACTTCCCGACCGACCCGTACGAGCAGCTGGACCTGGCGATCAAGGCCGTGTTCGCCTCGTGGTTCGGCCGGCGGGCCAACGACTACCGCAACAGCCAGAAGATCGCGCACGACCTCGGCACGGCCGTGAACGTCGTGACGATGGTGTTCGGCAACATGGGCGACGACTCCGGCACCGGCGTCGCGTTCACCCGCAACACGTTCGACGGCACCAAGGAGCTGTACGGCGAGTACCTGACCAACGCCCAGGGCGAGGACGTGGTCGCCGGCATCCGGACGCCGGAGAAGATCAGCGAGCTCAAGGCCGCGATGCCCGAGGCGTACGACGAGTTCGTGCGCATCGGCAACCAGCTCGAGGCCCACTACCGCGACGTCCAGGACCTCGAGTTCACGATCGAGCGCGGCCGCCTGTACATGCTCCAGACCCGGATCGCGAAGCGGACCGCCGCGGCGGCCGTGAAGATCGCCGTCCAGATGGTCAACGAGGGCGTGATCACGAAGCAGGAGGCCGTCGAGCGGATCGAGCCCGCGCAGGTCGACCAGCTGCTGCGCGCGACGTTCGACCAGGGCGCGCTCAAGGGCGCGACGAAGATCGTCAACGGCCTCAACGCGTCCCCGGGCGCGGCCGTCGGGCGCGCCGTGTTCGATGCCGACACCGCCGTCGAGTGGGTCGAGCGCGGCGAGCCGGTGATCCTCGTCCGGGTGGAGACCTCGCCCGACGACTTCCACGGCATGGCCGTCAGCCAGGGGATCATCACCGCCCGCGGTGGCGCGACCTCGCACGCCGCGGTCGTCGCCCGCCAGATCGGCAAGCCGTGCGTGGCCGGGTCCGCGGACCTGCTGGTGGACTACGCGAACAAGCAGGCTGCCGTGCAACGTCACCGGGACCGAGTTCAAGGAAGGCGACTGGGTGAGCCTTGACGGCTCGTCCGGGGCGCTCTACCTCGGCGCGCTGCCGACGGTCGAGGCGCGGTTCGAGGACCAGCCCGAGCTCCAGCAGATCCTCGGCTGGGCCGACGAGATCCGCCGCATGGGCGTGTGGACCAACGCCGACAAGCCCGAGGAGGCCGAGCAGGCCCGGAGCTACGGCGCGGAGGGCATCGGCCTCTGCCGCACCGAGCACATGTTCCGCGAGGGCGATCGGCTGGAGATCGTGCGCGGCGCCATCCTCGTCGCCGCCGAGGCGACCCGGGCCAAGGCGAAGGCCGCCGGCGGCGGCACGCTCACGGCCGCGGAGCAGGAGGTCGTGTCGACCTTCGACACCGCGATGGGCAAGCTGGAGAAGCTCCAGCAGGGCGACTTCGAGGGCATCTTCAAGGCGATGGACGGCCTGCCGGTCGTCATCCGCCTGCTCGACCCGCCGCTCCACGAGTTCCTCCCGAACCTCGAGGAGCAGCTGGTCAAGGTCACTCGCGCCGAGAGCACCGGTGGCGCGTCCGAGGAGGACAAGCGGCTGCTCGCGACGATCAAGTCGCTCCACGAGCAGAACCCGATGCTCGGCCTCCGCGGCTGCCGCCTGGGGCTGATGATCCCGGACTTCGTGAAGATCCAGACCCGGGCGATCCTCAACGCCCAGATCGCGGTCCGCAAGGCCGGCGGCAACCCGATCGCGAAGATCATGATCCCGCTCGTCGGGCACGTGAACGAGCTCGCCGAGACGCGGCGCATCCTCGAGGCCGAGGCCGAGGCCGTCCGCGAGGCGGCCGGCGGGATCGAGGTCGACTACAAGTTCGGCACGATGATCGAGGTCCCGCGCGGGGCCCTGACCGCCGACGAGATCGCGCACCACGCGAGCTTCTTCAGCTTCGGCACCAACGACCTCACCCAGATGACGTTCGGCTACAGCCGCGACGACGCCGAGGGCGGCTTCCTGCTCAAGTACGTCGAGGACGGCATCCTGCCCGTCGAATCCCGTTCCAGACCCTCGACGACGCGGTCGCGGGCCTGATGAAGATCGCCGTCGACAAGGGCCGGGCCACTCGCCCCGACATCGAGCTGGGCATCTGCGGCGAGCACGGCGGCGATCCCGATTCCATCCACAAGTGCGAGCGGATCGGCCTCGACTACGTCAGCTGCTCGCCGTTCCGTGTTCCTGTCGCGCGGCTGGCGGCGGCGCAGGCCACGCTGGGAACGGCGCTCGACAAGTAGCGGCCGCGGCTTTCGCCGGGTCGAGCTCGGGCTGATTCCAGTCCTGCGGGACTGAGATCACCCTCGCGCGGCCCGGCTACGCCGCCGCCTGCGTCATTCGGGCCCACGCCACCGACCCGACCTAGAATTGCGGTCATGGCTGACGCGTCCCGCTCCGCATCGTGTGGTCGTGATTGGTGGGGGGTTTGCGGGGCTGTACGCCGCGCGCGACCTGCGCAAGGCGGGTGACGCGGTCGACGTGACCCTGGTCGATCGGCGGAATCACCACCTGTTCCAGCCGTTGCTCTACCAGGTCGCGACCGGGGCGCTGTCGCCGGGGGAGATCGCGCAGCCGTTGCGGTCGATCTTCAGGAAGCAGCGGAACACGACCGTGCTGCTGGGGGAGGCGGTGCGGATCGATCCCGAGGCGCGGGAGGTCGTGCTGTCGGACGGCGGCCCGATCCCGTACGACACGCTGATCGTCGCGACGGGCGCGCGGCACAGCTACTTCGGGCATGACGAGTGGGCGCCGTTCGCGCCCGGGCTCAAGACGATCGACGACGCGACCGAGATCCGGCGCCGGATCCTCATCGCGTTCGAGGCGGCCGAGCGCGAGGCCGTCCCGCACCTCCGCGAGGCGTGGATGACGTTCGTGATCGTCGGCGGCGGGCCGACCGGCGTCGAGCTCGCGGGGGCGCTGGGCGAGATCGCGAACGACACGCTCCGCGCCGACTTCCGCTCGATCCGGCCCCAGGACGCCCGGATCCTGCTCATCGAGGCGCTCGACCGGATCCTGCCGACGTACCCGCCGAAGGCCTCCGCGTCGGCCGTCCGCCAGCTCGAGAAGCTCGGCGTCTCCGTGCGGACAGGGACGAAGGTCGTCCACATCGACGAGCATCGCGTGCGGGTCGAGACCCCGGACGGCGAGGAGGAGATCCCGGCCCGCACGAAGCTGTGGGCGGCGGGCGTGCTTGCGTCGACGTTCGGGCGGACCGTGGCGGCGTCGGTCGGCGCGGAGACGGATCGCAACGGCCGGATCCGGGTCGGGGCGGACCTCACCATCCCCGGCCACCCCGAGATCTTCGTGCTGGGCGATGCCGCCGTGCAGCCGTGGACGCCCGAGAAGCCGGTCCCGGGCGTCGCCCAGGGCGGGATCCAGCCCGGCAAGTACGCCGCCGACTCGATCCGGCGCCGGCTCCGCGGCGAGGCCGTGCCGCCGTTCCGGTTCCAGAACCGCGGCGACGTGGCGGTCATCGGGCGCCTGTCCGGCGTCACCAACATCCCGTGGCTGGGACCGTTCGGGCGCCAGTCGGGGTTCATCGCCTGGATGCTCTGGCTCGGCATCCACATCCTGTACCTGATCGGGTTCGCGAACCGGATCGTCGTCACGACCCGCTGGGCGTTCTCGTTCCTCACCCGCGGCCGCTCCACCCGGCTCATCACCGGCACGCCGCTCCTGCCGCCGATCGAGGAGCCCGAACCGCCGGCCTGACCGCCCGGCGCGGACGCCCGCGTCCATCGGCTGGCCGCGGCCGCGTCCCGCGCGCCCGTCGGCGTCTCTCGAGATGCTTCGACCGCTGTCGAACACAGCCGGCGCACTGCAGGCGCACAGCTCAGGCCCAGCACGTGTCCCAGCGAAGCTCCCAGATCGCGAGCGAGCAAGGGAGCGCGCGCTGCGGCTGTTCGACGGGCTGATCGAAGCATCTGCACATGCGCCGTTGTGGGCGACCCGGAGGCCGGCCGATCCCAACGGCGTCGACGCCCGGCGTCCGCGCGGCCGCTGGCTCAGCCGGCCCGCGTGGGCGGCTGCCGCGCGGACGTCCGCGATGACCGCGGCCAGGCGCGCGACGCCCTCCTCGATGCGCTCCTCGCGGATCAGCCCGTAGCCGAACACGAGGCCCTGGCGACCGTCGCCGGTGATCCAGCGCGACCTGATGCCGGACATCCCGATCCCCGCCGCGTCGGCCGCCGCGAGGATCGCCGCCTCGTCGTCGCCGGGTGGAAGCCACGCGAGCACGTGGAGGCCGGCCGACGCGCCGACTGGTCGCAGCTCCGGCAGGTGGCGGGCGATCGCCGCGAGCAGGGTGTCGCGGCGGGCGCGGTAGATCGGGCGCATGCCGGCGGAGGTGGCGGTCGAGCTCGCCGCGGCCGATGAAGTCGGCGAGCGCGAGCTGGTCGATGACGGGCGAGCCGTGGTCCGCGGCGAGCTTCGCGTCCGTGAGGCCGTCCACGAGGACGGGCGGCGCGGCGATCCACCCGAGCCGCAGCCCCGGCGCGAGCGTCTTGCTCGCCGAGCCCGCGTAGATCACCCGCTCCGGCCGCAGCCCCTGGAGCGCGCCGATCGGCTCCCGGTCGTACCGGAACTCGGCGTCGTAGTCGTCCTCGATGACCCAGCCCGACCGCCGGTCGGCCCAGTCGACGAGCGCGGCCCGGCGCTCGGGCGGCAGCACGCCACCGGTCGGGTACTGGTGCGCCGCCGTCACGAGCACCGCGTCGACGTCCGCGGCGTCGAGCCGCTCGACGAGGATGCCCGCGTCGTCGACCGGGATCGGGACGACCGCCAGCCCGCCCTCGACGACCGAGCGGCGGTACTCGCCGTCCGACGGGTCCTCGACGCCCATCCGACGCGCGCCACGGGCGGCCAGCGCCCGGGCGATGAGGCCGAGGCCCTGGATGAACCCGGTCGACACGACGACCGTCTCGGGCGCGACGGCCATCCCGCGCACCCGGTTGAGATAGCCGGCGAGGGCGATCCGGAGCTCCGGGACGCCGCGCCCGCCGAGGTACGAGAAGCGGTCGGCAGGCGCCTCGGCCAGCACCCGGCGGATCGAGCGCAGCCAGGCCGCGCGTGGGAACTCGGTCACGTCGGGCCGGCCGGGCCGGAAGTCGAACGGCCAGGAAGGCATCGCGAGGTCCGCACGGACCACCGGCGTGGTCGTCGCGCCACGGGCGACGCGCGTCGCGCCGCCGGCCCGCGACTCGAGGAAGCCCTCGGCGACGAGCTGCTCGTACGCCTCCACGACGATCCCGCGCGACACGCCGAGCTGGGTCGCGAGCGCGCGCGTCGACGGCAGGATCGTCCCGGCCGCCAGGCGCCCGTCGCGGATCCCCGAGCGGAGGTTCGCCTCGAGCTGCCGGTGGAGCGGCTCGGCACACGTCGCGGTCGAGCGGCACGAGCAGCTCGACGTCCGAACTGGTCCTCGTTCTAGCCATCGAAGCGGACCTTAGCAGAGGACCGGTCACGAACGGAAGATACGGACACGCACTCGCGCCACCGTCCTCGGAGGTCCCGACATGGACAGCCTGCTCATCCTCACGATCGCCCTCGCGCTCGTGACCATCCTCGCGAACCTCGCCGTCGCCTTCGGCGAGGACAGCCGCGACGGCTTCGGCTGGAGCGGTCCGGCCGGCCTCTCGTGACGGCCGTCCACGTGCGCGAGGCGTCCCGGACTCCGCAGGGAGTCGCCTGGGACGCCTTCGCGGCGTCTGCGCCGGAGCTCGCGGCGGCCGCCCGTGCGGCTGCTCCGGCGGGGCGAGATCGACGAGGGACTGCTCGCGACCGTCCGTGGCGACGCGCTGCCGCGGATCAACCCGGTCTACGTCGGGTTCGTCGAGGGCCACCTGCTGACCGTCGCCCTCGCCGGGTCCGCCAAGCTCCGCGACCTCCGCGAGGACGGCCGCTTCGCGCTCCACGCCCACCAGGACCCGGCGGCGCCGAGCGAGCTCCTCGTGCGTGGACGCGCGGTCGAGGTCGACGGTCCGCTCCGCGACGCCGCCGCCGCGGTGTGGTCGTTCGGGATCGAGGACGGCGTCGTGTTCGACCTCCGGATCGAGCAGGTCACGCTCGGCGAGCGACCCGACGCGGACGCGTGGCCGCCGCGCTACCGCAGCTGGCGCGCCTCAGCCTGAGGCCGCGTCCTCGAACACGACGACCTGGCGCGCGGCCTGCCCGGCCCGCAGCCGGTCGAAGGCGTCGTCGAGGTCGGCCAGCGGCAGCCGCCGGTCGATCAGCCGGTCGATCGGCAGCTTGCCCTCGAGATACCACTGCGCGTACTGCGGGAAGTCGACCGCCGCGACCGCGGACCCGTAGTTGGAGCCGATGATCCGGCGCGACCCGTCGACGAACGGGAAGCCCTCGAACGACACCCGTTCGCCGAAGGGCGGCATGCCGACGAGGACCGCGGTGCCGCCGGGCGGCAGGCACTCGACCGCCTGCGCCATCGTCGCGGGCAGCCCGATCGCCTCGAACGCGTAGTCCGGCCCGCCGTCGCCGGCCGCGTCCTTGATCGCCGCGACCGTGCCGGCCGGGTCGGCCGGATCCGCGAGCACCGTGTCCGTCGCGCCGAGCTCCCGGGCGAGGGCCAGCTTGGCCGGGTTCGTGTCGACCGCGACGATCCGCCACGCGCTCGCGATGACGGCGCCCATGACGCACGACAGGCCGACGCCGCCGAGGCCGATGATCGCCACGGTCGCGGCCGGCGGCACCGCCGCGGTCTTGATCACCGCGCCGACGCCCGTCGACACGCCGCAGCCGATGAGCGCCGCGACCTCGTGCGGGACGCCCTCGGGCATCGGCACGACCGACGTCACCGGCACGACCTGGTAGCTCGCCATCGTCCCGATCCCGCAGTAGGTGAGGACCGGCGTGCCGTCCGCGCGCGTCGTGCGGGTCGTGCCGTCGACCATCGCGTGGTTGAGCGACGGCGACGTCCGGCACAGCCACTGGCGCCCTCGCTGGCACTCGCGGCAGGCGAGGCACGGCGCGTACCAGCTGAGCACCGCCTGGCGCCCGACGACCCACGGCTGCATGCCGGGCACGCCGACCGCCTCGATCACGCCGGCGCCCTCGTGGCCCATGACGATCGGGCCGGGCCGCTGGCCACTCGCCGTCGCGCACGTGGAGGTCGCTGTGGCACACGCCGGACGCGGTCATCCGGATCAGGACCTCGCCGGCGTGCGGCTCGTCGAGCCGGAGGGTCTCGATGACCGGCGCGACGCCCGCCCGCTCGATGACCGCGGCCTGGATCTCGCGCATGGTCCTCCTCCGCCGCCGGGGTGCGGGCGTCAGCCGGTGTTCTGGAGCCCGGCCGCGATCCCGTTGATCGTCGCACCCACGACGTTGCGCAGCGTGGCGGCCTCGTCGGGCGGGACGTCGCCGCGCCGCAGGCGGCCCAGCAGCTCGACCTGGATCGCGGACAGCGCGTCGATGTACGGGTTGCGGAGGTCGATCGAGCGGGCGAGCATCCCGTGCCCGGCGAGCAGCCGGTCGCGGCCCGTGACGAGCAGCAGCAGCCGGATCGAGCGGGCGAACTCCGCCTCGATCATCCCGCGGATCGCGGTCGCCTCGGGACCCGCCGCGAGCTCGGCGTAGGCGTGGAACGTGCCGAGGTCCGCCTTCGCGAGCGACTGCTCCGCGTTGTCCAGCACCGAGGCGAAGAACGGCCACCGCCGGTAGAGCGTGCCCAGGTGGTGGACGACGTCGGAGCCGCCGCGGTCCGTGATCGCCTCGAGCGCCGTGCCCAGGCCGTACCAGCCCGGCAGGTTCGCCCGCGACTGCGACCACGCGAACACCCACGGGATCGCCCGCAGCGAGTCGATCTCCGGCGGCGCCGCGGCCCCGGCCCGGCCGCCCGCGCCGCCCGGGCGCGACGCCGGCCGCGAGCCGAGCCCGAGGCCCGGGATCAGGTCGATCGGCGTCGCCGCCTGGAAGAACGCCGCGAACCCCGGCCGCTCGACGAGGGCCCGGTAGGCCTCGCGCGAGATCGCGGTGAGCTCGGTCATCGTGTCGGCGCCGACGGCCGCGGCCTCGAGCGACTCCTGCTCGTGCTCCGGCGTCGACGCGAGGAGCGCGGCGGCCGTGACCTGCTCGAGGTGGCGCTGGGCGATCGTGACGTCGGCGTAGTGGGCGGCGATGACCTCGCCCTGCTCGGTGAACTTGAGGCGGCCGCTCACCGACCCCGGCGCCTGGGCGAGGATCGCGCGGCCGGCCGGCCCGCCACCGCGACCGATCGCGCCGCCGCGGCCGTGGAACAGCGTGAGCGTGATCCCGTGCCGCCGTGCCGCACCGACCAGCGCCTCCTGGGCGCGGTACAGGAGCCAGTTCGCGGCGAGGAACCCGCTCTCCTTGCTCGAGTCGGAGTAGCCGAGCATGACCTCCTGGATGTCGCCGCGGTCCCGGAGGTGGGCGCGGTAGCCGGGGTCGGCGAGCAGCCGGTCGAGGAGCTCGTCGGCGCCGCTGAGCGCATCCGCGGACTCGAGCAGCGGGACGACGTCGAGCACCGGCAGCGCGGCCGGCAGGTCGGCGAGGACCGGCACCGGACGGCCGAACGGCTCCGGCTGCGCCGCGCGCCGGGCGAGCTCGAGCACGGTCATGACGTCGTCGGGTGACGTCGTGAACGAGATGACGTAGCGCTGGCAGGCGCGGATCCCGAGCCGCGCCTGGAGCCGCGCGATCGCGCGGAACGTCGCGAGCACCTCGCCCAGGGTCACGCCGCCGCCGACGGCCTCGTCGGGACCCGCCCCGGCGTCGAGCGCCGCGAGCGCCGCCCGGTGGACGGCCGCGTGCTGGCGCACCTCGAGCGAGGCGAGGTGGAACCCGAACGTCGCGAGCTGCCAGCGGAGGTCGGCGAGCTCGCCGTACGCGACCCGACCGAGCCCGTCCGCCGCGAGCGCGTGCTGGACGACGGCGAGCTCCGCGTCGAGCGCCTCGGGGTCGCCGTAGCCGCCGGTCCGCGGCGCGGTCTCGCCGGTCAGCGCCGCCCGGGTGCGGCGGACCCGCTCCGCGATCGCGCCCAGCCGCTGCCGGTAGGGCTCCTCGGGAAAGCGGCGGCAGGAGCTGGCGCATCGTCTCGGGCAGCTCCTCGCCGTCCTGGGCGAGCGCGTGGTCGAGCGCGCGGTCCACGGCGTCCGGCGCCACGCGCGCGGCGATCGTCTGCATCAGCCGCAGCGCGACGGCCTCGTAGCCGCGGAGCAGGTGGTCGGCCTGGAGGCGCGCGGCGTGCATGCGTGACGTCGCTCGTGACGCCGGGGTGGCCGTCGCGGTCCGCGCCGATCCACGACCCGAACCGGAGCAGCGCCGGCGCGAGGACCGGGTGGGTGCCCGTGCGGCCCGCATCGGCGGCGTACGCAGCGGTCGGTGCCGTGCCGGCGGAACCGCGGCCCGCGCCACGCCGACGCCCCCGCCCGTCACCCGCCGCATCCAGCGCCCGGTCGATCGCGCGCTCGAACCCGGGCACGACGGTGAACAGCGTCTCGTCGAAGATCGCGAGGGCGGACCGGACCTCGTCGAGCGGCGTCGGCATCACGGCGCGCAGCCCGGCGGTGTGCCACAGGATCGAGATCTCCTCGCGGACCCGCCGCCGCAGGTCCGCGTCCTCGTCGGGCGTCGTGAGCGGGTCGTCGAGCTCGTCCAGCAGGCGGCGGATCCGGCGCAGCGCGACGAGCAGCGTCCGCCGGCGGGCCTCGGTGGGGTGCGCGGTGAGCACCGGGTGGACATGGACGGTCGCGACGAGCGCCCGGACGCCATCGGGACCGTGGATCGGCAGCAGCCGGGCGATCGCGTCGGCGATGGAGTCGTCGATCGGCCCGCCGCGGGCGGCGCGGGACCGGGTGCGCAGGACGCGGATCCGCTGCCGCTCCTCGGCGAGGTTGACGAGCTGGAAGTAGAGCGTGAACGCCTTGGCGACCGCCGCCGCCTTGTCGAGGTCGAGCGAGGCGATCTCGTGGGCGAGCCGCGCGCGCTCCGCGTCCGGGGCCGAGACGACCGCCGGATCGCCACGGCGCAGGGAGATCGTTCGCCGCCGGATGCGCTCGACGAGCTCGAACAGCTCCGGACCGGCCTGTTCGGCGATGACCTGCCCCAGCAGCGCGCCGAGCAGGCGGACCTCGCGCGCGAGCGGGTCGCGGGCACGGCCGAAGCCCGGGCCCGGCGGCTCGGCCGCGACGGCGGCGAAGCGCGCGCCCGACGACGATCGGGATACCCGGCGGGGCCGGGCGGGATCCTTGGGCACGGCGTAAGGATGCGTGAGCGGCACGACGGCTGCCAGCCGCCCATGGTTACGGTTCGACTGCAAGGGCACCGTGCCGGTACCACCCCGCAACCGACTTCGGTAGCGGTGGCGCCTAGGCTTGTATCGTGCTCGCCATGCCGATGCTCGGGGACGGAGCTGGTGCCGCAGCGTTCCGCGCCGCGGCATCCGGTGGCGCCCCCACGCCCGATCCCGGGCCGGCGGCGTCGGGCGAGCACGACCCGGGCCCCGCCGTCGATGCGGGCCCGCCGCGCGACCCGGCGCAGGAGCTCCGGACGCTCCACGAGTTCCTCCGCCTCGCGACGACCGCGCGGACGTGGAACGAGCTCCTCGAGACCGTCGTCGACGGCACCCGCGACGCCCTCCATGCCGACGTCACGTCGCTCTACCTCCTCGACCGCGACGGGCTCAACCTCCGGCTCGCGGGCACCAACGGGCTCGACCGCCACCAGATCGGCCGCGCCATCGTGCCGTTCGGGGAGGGGATCACCGGCCGCGTGGCGGCGATGCGCCAGGCGATGGTCATCGCGGACGTGGCCGACGACGCCCGGTTCCTGTGGGTCCGGGGCATCGACCAGCGCCGCTTCGTCCACTCGATGCTGTCCGTGCCGCTCACGTGGCGCGACCAGGTCGTCGGCGTGCTCAACGTCCAGACCGAGACCCACCGCAACTTCACCGACGGCGACGTCGCGCAGCTGTCCGCCATCGCCGACCTGCTCGCGGGGATCGTCGAGAAGGGCCGCCTCCAGGCCGAGGCCGAGGCGCAGGTCGAGCAGCTCGTCGCGCTCGACCGGGCCCGCTCGGAGCTGATCGCGCTCGTCACCCACGAGCTCCGGACGCCGCTGGCCGTCGTGCGGGCGTACACGGACCTGCTCGCGGAGGAGCCGCCGCTCGTCGACCGGACGTCGCGCGACGTCAAGCGGCGCCAGACCCGCGCCGCGTGGCACACCGGCACGCTCGACCAGATCGAGCGGCTGGACCGGCTGGTCGACTCGATCCTGACCTCGGTGCGCGTGATCCCGGACCAGCCGGCGGCGCTCGAGACCGTGGACCTCGCGGGGATGGTCGGCGATCTCGTGACGGAGCTCGCGCCGCTGCTCGCCCATCACCGCACCACGCTCGTGCGGTCGCGGCGGCTCCACGTCCTGGCGGATCCCGCCCGCCTTCGACAGGTGCTGGAGCACCTGCTCGAGAACGCGGTGAAGTACGCGCCCCCGGACACGCCCGTCGCGATCAGCTGGCGGATCGTCGAGGGGGTCGTGCACATCGACATCGAGGATCACGGCCCGGGGATCCCGCCCGAGTGGCGGGAACGCATCTTCGAGCCGTATGCACGCCGCGAGACGTCGACGGCGCGGGGGTCCGGCATCGGGCTCTACGCGGCGCGGCGGCTGGCGGAATCCATGAAGGGACGACTGTGGTGCGAGCCCGGCGTCTCGGGAGGCGCGCGCTTCGTGCTCGCGCTGCCCGCGGCGGTCGCGGTCTAGCGCCGATCGAAAGGCAGGGACAGCAGCAGTGATCGGAACACGACCACTCAGGATTCTCGTGGTGGACGACGACCCGGCGATGGTCGGCGCCATCACCGCCCTCGTGGGCACCGAGGGCCACCAGGTCATCACGGCGTATGACGGGCTGACCGCGGTCAAGCGGTTCCGCGAGGAGCGGCCGGACCTCGTGCTGCTCGACCTCGCGATGCCGGGCCCGGACGGGTTCACCGTCATCGGCCAGCTGCGGGCGTCGGGCAACGTGCCGGTGCTCGTCGTCTCGGGCGAGAGCGCCGAGGCCGCCAAGGTGAAGGCGCTGGGCATCGGCGCGGACGACTACCTCGTCAAGCCGTTCGGCAAGCAGGAGCTGCTCGCCCGGATCTCCGCGGTCATGCGCCGCGTGGACCTCGCGGGGACGGGGCGCATCGGCGGCCCGGACGGCGCGCCGGGGGTGCTCACCGCGGGCTCGCTCACGCTCGAGCCGGCCCGCCACGAGGCGCGCGTCGGCGCGATCTCGCTGGGTCTCACGCCGACGGAGTTCCGACTCCTCGAGGCGCTCGTCCGCGCGGGCGGCGACCTCGTCGCGCACCACCGCCTGGCCCGCGCCGGCTGGCCCGCCGAGCCCGACCCCGATCTCCTGTGGCTCAAGCCGCACCTCGCCCGGCTGCGCTCGAAGCTCGAGGCGGTCGGCGGCCCGCGGATCGTCGCGGTGCGCTCGGTCGGCTATCGGATCGAGGCGGACGAGCCCGCCTGACCGGGGCTCGCCTCGAGCGTCCAACGGCTGCTCCAGGTCCGTCGCCACTGGCGAGTCGCCGGCGAGACGCCCGCCGACGGTCGCGCCATGCGTCGGACGCATCAATCTCGGGACGAAACGACTGATTGGTGCGCCCGATGCACGGATACGCCATGTATTCGTGCTGTGACGACCCGTCGCGGCGCCACATCGGCCATTCCGATGCGTGGCATGCACGACATCGTCAAATCGTCCTCGGATTCGTGCGCCTCACGCACCGCCGTCGTGCTTCCCGGCACCGCAGTGCGTTCGATGCGCGCAGGGTGCGCCTCCGTAACCCCCCTGTGACACGCGGTGGGGCAGGCGACAGCCCCGTTGATCGGTCCTCCTCCTACGGTCAAGGCAAACCGGACGGCGACGTGGCCCCAGCGGCCTCCGAGCGCCCGCCGTCCTGCACGTGCGAACCCCGCGGAGGAGCGCCCCATGCGCCGAACCCTGATCACGACGAGCGTCGTTGCGATGCTCGCCCTCGCCGCCTGTAGCGGCGACACCGGAGGCAGCGCGAGCGCGCCGCCCGTCGAGAGTGCCCCAGCATCGGAAGGGGCGTCTGCCGGCGCCAGTGAGAGCGCCGCGGCGAGCGGCGGGACCGGCATGGTCGATCCCGCGAGCGTCTCGGGTGACCTGACGCTCCAGGGCTGGAGTGCCGGTGCCGTCGAGGCCCCGATTCTCGAGCAGGTGCTCGACGACTTCCAGACGACCTATCCCGAGGTCAAGGTCGCGTTCGAGCCGGTCGCGGGTGACTACGCCGGCCTCGATGGCGGCGAAGTTCAGCTCGGGCGACGTCCCCGACGCGTTCTACGTCGATAGCGGCCCCGCCCCGACCTGGATCGACGACGGCAGCCTCGAGCCGCTCGACGACTACATCGCGAAGACCGGCGTCGACACGTCCGTGTACTACCCGGCCTACCTCGATGCGTTCAAGGGCGCCGACGGCAAGATCTACGGTCTGCCGAAGGACGGCAACACGATCGCGATGGCCTACAACGAGGACATGCTCACGGCCGCGGGCGTGACCGCGCCGCCCACGAATTGGGAGGAGCTGACGGCCGCCGTCGACGCGCTCAAGAGCACCGAGGGCCTCGACGCGCCCCTGTGCCTGTCCCCGAGCCTCGACCGCGCGCTCGCGTTCATCTACCAGGCCGGCGGCGGCCTCCTGACCGAGGACAAGACCGCCTCGATGATCGAGACGCCCGAGTCCATCACGGGCATCGACACCTACCTCAACTTCTTCAAGTCCGGCGCCGCCAAGCGACCCGCCGACACGGGCGACGACTGGTGCGGCAAGTCCCTCGGCGAGGGCCACTCGGCCATCATCTTCGAGGGCGGCTGGCTCGACCCGTACATGAAGGAGACGTACCCGGACGTCAAGTACGCCTGGGCCGAGATGCCCGAAGGGCCGGCCGGCAAGGCAACCCTCGGCTTCACCGTCGCCTACGCGATGGGCGTCGACTCGCCGAACAAGGACGCCAGCTGGGCGCTGATCAACTACCTGACCGGTCCTGAGGGCATGAAGACCTGGACGGAAGGCGGCGTGGCGAACCCGTCACGGAGCGACCTCCAGGGCGCGCCGGGCAAGGAGATCCTCGTGAACGGCGCGGAGTACGCCCGGCCGTGGAGCTTCATCCCGGGCTTCTCGGAGATCAACGACGCGTTCAACAACGCGCTGACCGGCGCCATCGAGGGCTCCGGCTCGGCGCAGGACATCGCGACGTCGACGAAGGAAGCCATCGACAGCAACCTCCAGTAGAGCACGCTCCTCGGGGCGGCGGCCGGAGACCCCGGCCGCCGCCCTGACGCACCCGGAGGAGGATGCACATGGCGGTCGCGACGGCACGGGGGCGGTCAACGGGCGGCGGGCTGCGCGCCGAGCGCCGCAGCGAGGCCATCGCGGGCTACACCCTGATCGCCATCCCGATGATCCTGTTCGTGGTCCTCAACATCGGGCAGATCTTCTACGCGCTGTACATCAGCTTCTTCGACTGGGGCACCCGCGGGCCGCAAGCGAGTTCCTGGGCATCGCCAACTACGAGAGCCTGCTCGACGACCGCATCTTCCTGGAAGGCGATCCAGAACAGCATCTACTACGCGATCCTGGTGGTGCCGCTCCAGATGGCCCTCGGGCTGTTCCTGGCGGTCATCGTCAACCAGAAGATCCGCGGCCAGACGTTCTTCCGGGCGTCGTTCTACTTCCCGGCCATCGCCAGCTCGGCCGCGATCACCGTCCTGTTCCTGTTCATCTTCGCGCCCGACGGGCTGTTCAACGGGGTGCGCGAGGCGCTGGGCATCAACCCGCTGTTCGCCGCGCTCGGTTTCGGGCCGAACCACAACTGGTTCGGGGACAGCCGGACGGCGCTCAACGCGGTGATCCTGCTCAACGCATGGACGACCTCCGGCACGATCATGCTGTTCTACCTGTCGTTCCTGCAGTCGATCCCGGGCGAGGTCTACGAGGCCGCGGCGATCGACGGCGCGGGCTGGTGGCAGACCTTCCGGCGGATCACCTTCCCGCTCCTCGCACCGGCCCACTTCTTCGTCGCCACCGTGTCGGTGATCGGGGCGCTCCAGCTGTTCGACCAGGCGATCATCGCCGGCGGGCCCGGCGGCCAGCCGAACAATGCGCTTGACCACGATCGTGCTCTACCTCTACAGGTCGGCAATCGCCGAGTTCGACTTCGGCTATGCGTCCGCGGTGGGCATCGTGCTGTTCGTGATCATCTTCACCGCGACCCTGTTCCAGCGCCGCGTGTTCGGCCGGCGCCGGCGTGGTAGGGGAGGGCGACCGATGACCGATTCCCAGCCCTGTCGCCACCGGCGCCGCGCGCGCCGCTCGCCCCGCCGGCGGCGAAGGCCAAGGCCGCGCGCCCCGGCGACCGCGGGGCGAAGTCGCGACGTACGCTCGCCTACGTCCTGCTCATCGGCTATGCGGTGCTGATGTTCATCCCGTTCGCCTGGAGCGTGTCCGCGTCGCTCAAGACCCAGGCGGACTCGGTCCGCGACCTGGCGCTCATCCCGTCGCCGGTGAGCCTCGACGGCTGGCAGACCGCCTTCAACGAGCTCGACCCGTCGCTGCCAAGGCTGTTCCTCAACAGCACGATCATCGCCGCGCGGTGACCCTCAGCAACGTCGTCCTCGGGCTCGATGGCGGGCTACGCGTTCGCACGCCTTCGCTTCCCGGGCCGCGAGGTCCTGTTCATCCTCGTGCTCGGGACGATGATGATCCCGGACCAGCTGCGCCTCGTGCCGATCTACCAGATCCTGCGCGGGCTGGGCCTGCTCCAGGACGAGCGCCAGTACTTCGGCGTGATCCTCGTCCTCGCCATCTCGGCCGTCTCGATCTTCCTCATGCGCCAGTACTTCATGTCGATCCCGCGCGCGCTCGAGGAGGCGGCGAAGATCGATGGGGCCGGGCTTCTACACGATCTTCGTCCGGGTGGTGCTGCCGCTCGCGACGCCGGCCATCGCCGCCATCGCCATCCTCCAGTTCCAGGGGACCTGGAACGGGTTCTTCTGGCCCAACCTGATCCTCCAGGACCGGGCGAACTGGACGCTGCCGCTGGGCATCGCGCAGTTCCAGGACCTGTACGCCACCCGCTGGCCACCGCTGATGGCGGTCGTCGTGATGTCGACCGTCCCGATCCTGATCCTGTACGTCTTCTTCCAGCGCTACTTCGTCGAGGGCATCGCGGCCGCCGGCGTGAAGGGCTGACGTGGCCGGTGATCCCGCCGACCGTCCCGGGGCGCCGCTGCCGCGCGCCCCGACGCTGGGCGGCGCGCTGCGGGCCGGCGCGAGCGACCTGTTCTTCAACTCGTGGCGCGCCGTGCCGGTCAACCTCGCCGTCGGCGCCGTGCTCGTGCTCGCGGTCGTCGCCTGGGCCAACGCCGGCATCGTCGTTGGCGCGGCGGTCTCGGTGCTGGCGGCGCCGCCGCTCGCCGGGCTGTTCCGCCTCGGCGGGCAGGCGACCCGTGGCCTCGACGTGAACCTCTCGGACGCCATCGACCCGATGCGCGAGGCGCCGGCCGCGGTCCTGCTCGCCGGCGTCGCGTTCGCGGTCACGGTGCTGGTGCTCGCGACGAACGTCGTGACGGGACTGCTCGTCGGTGGCATCCTGCCATGGATGGTGTCGACCGCCGCCGCGTGGGGCCTGCTCGCCACGCTGGTGCTCGGGTTCGCGTACTGGCCGCTGGCGGTGGATCCGGCCCGTGCCGGCATGCGGCCGCTCGCCAGGGCCCGGCTGGCCGGCGCTGCTCGCCTTTGCGCATCCCGTGCGGCTGGGCGCGCTCACCCTCGTGCTGGCGCTGATCCTCGCCGCCAGCACGGTCGTCTTCGCCGCGCTGGTCACCGTGAGCGTCGCGCTGTGCGCGTTCATCGCCTGCCGCTACGTCCTGCCGGCGGCGGACCGCCTGGAGGCGCAGCTGGCGGCCACGGGCGGCACGGGCGCCGCCCGACGGGGAGCCGACCCTGACCGGCCGCCAGCGATGAGCGACCCCCAGTGACGAGCCCCGTGCAGGTCGGCCCTGCGACGATCACGATCAACCGCGACGACCGGGTCCTCGTGTGCCAGCCGGACGGGTCGATCCTGGGCTCCGCGGACGACGGCTTCTTCACCCGCGACACGCGCTTCCTGTCGGGCTACCGGCTGCGCCTCAACGGCCAGTCGCCGGTGCTCCTCAACGCGGCCCCGATCCGGTTCTTCTCGGCGCGCTTCGAGCACACGAACCCGGCCCTCCTCGACCGCGACGGCCCGATCCCGGCACAGAGCCTCGCGATCCGGCTCGACCGGACGATCAGCGGCGGCGTCCACGAGGACCTGGACATCGTCAACTACGCCCGGCGCCCGGTCCGGCTCAACGTCGAGCTGGAGCTGCTGTCCGACTTCGCGGACATCTTCGACGTCAAGGGCGGCGGCGTCGTGCAGCGGGGCACGATCGACACCCAGTGGTTCCGGTCGCGCGCAGGAGCTGCGGACCGTGTACCGCAACGGCGACTTCCGGCGGGAGCTGATCGTCGTCGTGGAGCGGTCCGACGCCCCGGCCCAGTACGCCAACGGGCGGCTGCGCTTCGTGGCCCAGATCGAGCCCAAGGGCGTGTGGCACGCCTGCACCTCGTGGCTCCCGATCACGCGCAGCGGCGTGGGCCGCCGGCCGGTCGTGCTGCCCTGCAACGCCGTGGAGATGCCCCTCCGGCAGGCCGGGGTCAGCCGGCTGCCCGCCGTGGCGCTCAACACCTCGAACTGGGACGTCCACCGGGCATGGGCCCGGGCCGTCGCGGACCTCGAGGCGCTGCGGCTCGAGGACCCCACGTTCGAGCGCGGCGTCGTGGTGCCCGCGGCCGGGGTCCCGTGGTTCGTCACGCTGTTCGGCCGCGACACGCTCATCGTCTCGATGCAGGCGATCGGCGGCTACCCGGAGTTCGCGGACGGGGCGCTGCGGCGGCTGGGCGCGCTCCAGGCGACCGCCGACGACCCGGTGCGGGACATGGAGCCGGGCAAGATCCCGCACGAGATCCGCCACGGCGAGCTCGCGCAGACGGGCGTGCTGCCGTTCACGCCCTACTACGGGACCCACGACGCCACGCCGCTCTACGTGAGCGTGCTGTCGTACCTCTACAACTGGCTCGGCGACGAGGCGGTGATCCGGCGCCACCTCGATCGGCGCCGAGCGGGCGATCGGCTGGATCGACCGTTCCGGTGATCGTGACCGGGACGGGTTCCAGGAGTACGAGACCCGCTCGGCCCACGGCTACTACAACCAGGGCTGGAAGGACGCCGGCGACGCGATCCCGCACGAGGACGGGTCGCTCGCCCCACTGCCGCTCGCGCTGTGCGAGCTCCAGGGCTACGTCTACGAGGCGAAGCTCCGGATGGCGGACCTGTACGACGTCATCGGCCGCCCGAAGGACGCGGGCCCGGCTGCGGGAGCAGGCCCGCATCCTGTACGACCGGTTCAACGACGCGTTCTGGTGGGAGGCCGAGGGCACGTACTACCTCGGGCTCGATGGTCAGAAGCGGCCGATCCGCTCGGTCGCCTCGAACGCGGGGCACCTGCTCCAGTCGGGGATCGTGCCGCCCGAGCGCGCCGGGCGGGTCGTGGAGCGGCTCCTGCGCGGCGACATGTGGTCGGGGTGGGGGATCCGGACCCTGTCGTCCGACCACGTGGCCTACAACCCGTTCTCGTACCACACGGGGACGGTCTGGCCGCACGACAACGCGGTGATCGCGGGCGGGTTCCGGCGCTACGGCTTTGCGGCCGAGGCGGCCCAGGTCGCGGGCGGGCTGTTCGACGCCGACGTCGCGGCTCGCGGGCGCGCGGCTGCCCGAGCTGTTCGCGGGCCTGCCCCGCCACGAGGCGTCGTTCCCGGTCCAGTACCTGGGCGCGAACGTGCCCCAGGCGTGGGCGGCGAGCGCGATCCTCCGCTTCGTCGCGGTGATGGCCGGCATCCACGCCCGCACCGAGGACGGCAAGGGCCGCCTGTACGTGGACCCGGCGCTGCCCACGTGGCTGCCCGACCTGTCGTTCAGCAACCTGCGCGCCGGTCGCGGCGCGGTGAGCCTGGACCTCGTCGACGGCGAGCTGCGCGTCGGCGCCAACACGACGGGGTTCGAGGTCGTCCACGGCCCCCGCCGCGGGTGACCGGCCGCGCCTGACGCTCGTTCCGGCGGCCGCGCCCGCTCCGTCAACTCCGCCCTTCGCCCGCCTGTCGGACACCTACCGATGGGGTGAGTGATACGCACGCGCTCCGGGCAGATCGGGCGCCTTCCACTCACCGTGTGCGTCATGTGCTGCCGAACGGGGCCGTCCCATGGCGTACCACTCACGGGAGCGGTATCGCGAGTGGCGAGGCATCGCGAGTGCCGAGGCGCCGCGGGCGGCGAGACGCCGCGGGCGACTTCCGCGCGTGAGGCGCCGTGGGTGACGTCGGCCCCCGGAATCGAAACGGCCCCGGGGGCGTGACCCGGGGCCGTGACGGTGTGGTGGCGGCCGCGCCTCGCGGGCGCCGCGGATGGAGGTCAGGCGGCGACGAGCGCCCGCCCCTTGGGGTCGTGGGCCGCGTCGGCGCAGTCGACCTTGCAGCCGCGGGCGTCGCGGCCGGCCATCGGCGCGAAGTGGACGGTACGTGTCCGCGGTCGCGCGCTGGAGGCGGCAGCCGCAGGACGAGCAGGTGACCGGACCCGTGCGCAGCTCAGCGCCCTGGATGCCGCTGGTGTCGTAGGCGGGGTAGGTCAATGGTCTGCCCTTCCGTGGGGACGTCGAGATCGCGGCGGACGGTGCGCCGGACCCGCAGCGTGCGCCGATCGCTGTTCGAGCACGATCCCCGGCCCGGAACCGGCTTGGTTGCGGATCGGTTGCGCCGGACGCGGGTTTCCAGCCCGGACATGGATCGGCCCCGGGTCCGCATCCCCTGTGCGGTCCCGGGGCCGTTCGAGCGCGATGGAGGCCGGCGACCCGGCCGCGGGGTCAGGGCTGGTAGGCGACCTCGCCGTGGACCGCCTTGTCGAGGCCCATCTCCTCGTCCGCCGAGTTGACCCGGAGCCCGAGGACCAGGTCCACGACCTTGACGATGATGAACGTCGCGACGACCGCGTAGGCGATCGTGGCGCCGACGGCGATGATCTGGGTGACGACCTGCGACGGGTTGCCGTCGATCAGGCCCGGGTAGGCGTTGATGGCCGTGGTGGCGAACACGCCCGTGGCGATGGCGCCGAACGTGCCACCGACGCCGTGGACCGCGAACACGTCGAGCGCGTCGTCGATCCGGAGGCGCGAGCGGAGGAGGGTCATGCTGTAGCAGATCCCGCCGACCAGGAGGCCGATGACGAGGGCGCCACCGGCGGTGACGTAGCCCGAGGCCGGGGTGATCGCGACGAGGCCCGCGACCGCGCCGCAGGCGGCGCCGACGACCGACGACCTTCTTCTTGTTGACGTACTGCAGCAGCACCCAGCTGATCGTGGCGGCCGCGGCGGCGATGTTGGTCACCAGCAGCGCGTTCGCCGCGAGGCCGTCGGCCGCCGTGGCGGAGCCGGCGTTGAAGCCGAACCAGCCGAACCACAGGAGGCCGGCGCCGAGGACCGTCATCGGGATGTCGTGGGGCTCGAGGCCGTCGCCGTTGACGACCCGGCGGCCGATCAGCAGGGCGACGATGAGCGCCGAGATGCCGGACGAGGCGTGGACGACGGTGCCGCCGGCGAAGTCGAGCGCGCCGAGCTTGAACAGCCAGCCGTCGACCGACCAGACCCAGTGGGCGATCGGGGAGTAGACGAAGATCGACCACAGGACCGTGAACAGCACGAACGCGCCGAAGCGCTTGCGCTCGGCGAAGGCGCCGCTGATCAGCGCCGGGGTGATGGCCGCGAACATGAGCTGGAACGCGGCGAACAGGATGAACGGGATCGTCACGGCGTAGACGGTCGACGGCTCGAGGCCGACGCCCATGAACCCGACGTAGTCGAGGCCGCCGATCAGGCCCAGCCCGCCGACGTCGGTGCCGAACGCCAGCGAGAAGCCGATCAGCACCCACACGATGCTCACCAGCGCCAGGCCGAAGAAGCTGTGCATGACCGTCGACAGGACGTTCTTGCGCCGCACGAGGCCGCCGTAGAACAGGGCAAGCCCCGGCAGCATCACCATGACCAGCGCGGTCGACATCAACAGCCAGGCCGTGTTTCCGGAATTGATCGGGGCGCCGTCCGCGGCCGCCGCGACCCCGGGCAGCGCGCCCAGCAGGGCTGCCGCGGCAACCCCGCCCGTGAGCATTCTTCCAGCCGCTCGCATCGCTCGATGAGCCTCCCAACTCCTCCATCGCCGGGCAGGGGACCCCGGCGTTGATGCCCGGCAGGTTGCGAG
Organism: uncultured Chloroflexia bacterium; assembly: GCA_963763075.1. Taxonomy (GTDB): domain Bacteria; phylum Chloroflexota; class Limnocylindria; order Limnocylindrales; family CSP1-4; genus CAIXZV01. The sequence goes on from CAVXNF010000010.1 coordinate 368,002, forward strand.
TCAAGGAGCCCGTGGGTCACGCCCCGTGGGCGGTGCAGGGTGGATTTGGTTCGAGTCCGGCATGGTTGCGACCCGGTATCGGCCGTTCCCGCGCGGATATCGCGGGCGCGTGACGCGCGAGCGCGCGCGAGGCGGCCGAACGCGACGCATCGCGACGCGACAGCCTCGCCTGCGATCCCGTCGCAACGCGCGGCGGGGTGTCCGACCCGCGGCGGGACACGTCGGCGTCCTAGCCTCGACCGGGTAATCGCGCCCCGCGGAGGTCTCCCATGCGCTCACTCGCAGTTCTCATCGTCCGGCTGGTGGTCGGCGGCCTCCTGGCCGGTCACGGCGCCCAGAAGCTGTTCGGCTGGTTCGGCGGCGCCGGCCTCGAGGGCACGGCCGGCTGGATGGAGTCGATGCGGCTGCGGCCGGGCACCGCGTGGGCGCGCCTGGCGGGCGGCTCGGAGCTGGGCGGCGGCCTCCTCACGGCGCTCGGCTTCCTCAACCCGCTCGGGCCGATCGCGGCGATGGGCGCGATGTCGATGGCCTGGGCGAAGGTCCACCTCGGCAACCCGGTGTGGTCCACCAAGGGCGGCGCCGAGCTGCCGCTCACGAACCTCGCCGTCCTGTCCGCGCTGACGCTCGCCGGTCCGGGCCGGCTGTCGGTCGACTCCCTGCTCGGGATCCGGGTCCCGCGCCGCCTTGCGCTCGCGGCGCTGGCCGGGACGCTCGGTGCCGTGTACGTCACCGCCCGGCGGGAGATCGATGCGGGCACGTCCAAGGTCAACCCGGTTGGCGTCGAGGCCGAGCGCGAGGCGGCCGGTGGAACGCGTGACGAACGAGGACGCGCCAGATACGCGTGACGTCGCCACCGGAACGTTCTCGATCGATCCGACGGCCGAGCGACCGTGGCTGGGCTCGGAGACGCCCGAGCCGGTCTGACGAACCGCTGGCGGCGCAACGTCGGCGCCACGCCGGTCAGAGGTAGCGCACCCAGAGGTAGACGGTCGAGATCGCGAGCGACACGCCGACGACCGGGATGCCATAGCGGAGGAACATCGCGAAGCTGATCGGCTGCCCGTCACGCGCCGCGATGTTCGCGGTCACGATGTTCGCGGAGGCGCCGACGACGGTGAGGTTGCCTCCCAGGCAGGCGCCCAGCGCGAGCGACCACCACAGCGGTTCCGCGGGCAGGCCGCCTGCGACCAGCTCCTGGACCAGCGGGATCGCGGTCGCCGTGTACGGGATGTTGTCGACGATCGCCGACGCGAACGCGGAGAACCACAGCAGGGACAGGCGACGCGACCGCGGGATCGCCACCTGCGGCGTCCGCGACCATGCCGGCGATCCCGCCGACGATCCCGACCTCGACCACGGCCTCGACGAGCACGAACAGCCCGATGAAGAAGAACAGGGTCGGCCACTCGACGTCCGCGAGCGCATCGTGCGGATCGATCGGGCCGATGAGCATCAGCACCGTGGCCCCGAGCAGGGCGATCGTGGCCGCCTCGAGGCCGAGCGCCGTGTGGAACAGGAAGCCGACGATCGTTCCGGCCAGCACGATCAGCGTGCGCCACATGAGGCCCCGATCGGTGATCGAGGCGGCCGGGTCGAGGTCGGCGAGGACGTCGAGGCGATCCTCGTCGTCCTCGAGGGTGCGCCCGAACAGCAGCCACAGGATGCCGATGAACGCGACCATGATGAGCACGATCACCGGCCCGAGGTTGGTGATGAACTCGGCGAACCCGAGGCCGGCCGCGGATCCGATCAGGATGTTCGGCGGGTCGCCGATGAGCGTCGCCGTGCCGCCGATGTTGGACGCCATCACGAGCGCGATGAGGTAGGGCACGGCCGAGACGCGGATCCGGTGGGTGATCGCGATGGTGACCGGCGCGAGCAGGACGACGGTCGTGACGTTGTCGAGCAGCGCCGACAGGACGGCCGTGAAGATCGCGAGCATCACCATGAGCCGGAACGGCTGGCCGCGCGAGAGGTGGACGGCCCATCCGGCGACCCAGTCGAAGAACCCCGTCCGGCCGAGGGCGCCGGCGAGGACCATCATCCCGGCGAGCAGGAAGATGACGTTGAGGTCGATGGCCTCGAACGCGTCGTGCTGGTCGACGACGCCCAGCGCGATGAGCGAGGAGGCCGCCGAGCAGCGCCGCGACGGTGCGATCGACCCACTCGGTTGCGATCAGGGCGTACGCGACGAGGAACACGACGCCGGCGATGACGACGTCCATCAGCTGCCCGCCAGGTGCCGGTTGCGTCGCGGCCGCTACGCGGCCCGCAGAACGCCGGTCCGCTAGCCACCCGGGCCGTCGCTGGCCGCCACCACCAGCGACGTGTGCCCGCGGCCCACGTTCATCGACTCCCTCTGCGCCGTCACCGTGTCATGGTAGCAACGGGGCACCTCGCAGAACCCTTGGGAGGTCGGGATGTCGACCACGATGCGCCATTGGGTCTTCGTCAGGCACGCCCATCCGATCAGCGCCTGGAGCAGGTGGGCCTCAACACCGCTGCTCGTCGTTCCACTCTGGTACCGACGCAGCTGGATGACCCTGCCCATCGCGGCGTGGATGGTCATCAACCCGATCTTCACGCCCGCCGTTTCCGACGATCGCGCGTTCGCCACCCGCGCCATCCTTGGGGAGGAACAATGGATCGCTGACCCCACCAGGCGCCGAGACCTCATCGCCCTCAACGCGGTAGGCGCGGCCTGTCTGGCGGTCGCCGGGATCGCCGCCTGGTGGCGTCGCCCGCTGCCGATGGCCGCCGCCATCGCCGGATCGATGGCCGTCATCCTGATGACGTGGCGCGGATACGCTGACCTCTACGACTCCCGGCTCATCCACCGCCGCCCGGTACCCTGACGGCGACAGCTCGGAGGACACGCATGGACCTGGGCCTGGAGGGCCGGCGGGCGCTCGTCGGCGGTGGTGGATCGGGGATCGGCGGCGGGATCGCGACCGCGCTCGCCGCGGAGGGCGCGCGGGTCGCGCTCATCGGGCGCACCGCGGAACGCGTGACGGACGCGGCGGCGGCGCTCGGTGGCATCCCCGTCGTGGCCGACCTCGCGACGCCGGACGGCCCCGCGGCCGCGGTCGATGCCGCCGTCGCGGGCCTCGGCGGGCTCGACCTGCTGGTCGTCAACACGGGCGGCCCGCCCGGCGGCACGTTCGACACGCTCGACGACGACGCCTGGGCGGTCGCGATCGACGGGACGCTGCGGTCGGTCCTGCGGCTGCTGCGCGCGGCGCTGCCGCACCTCCGCGCGGGGACGGACCCGTCGGTGCTGATCGTGCTGTCGTCGTCGGTCCGCGAGCCGATCCCGGCGCTCACGGCGTCGAACGTCCTGCGGCCGGGCCTCGCCGGCCTCGTGAAGTCGCTCCAGGTCGAGATCGCGCCGGTGCGGATCAACGGGCTCGCCCCGGGCCGGATCGACACGGACCGGATCGCCTACCTCGACGGCCGACGCGCCGAGGCCGACGGGGTCACCGTCGAGGAGGTCACGGCGCGGGTGATGGCGACGATCCCGCTCGGTCGCTACGGGAGGCCGGAGGAGATCGGCCGGGTCGGGGCGTTCCTGCTGTCGCCGGCCGCGTCGTTCGTGACCGGGGCGATCGTGCCGGTCGACGGCGGGATGATCCGCGCGCTGCCGTAGGCGAGCGCGCGGACCGGTTGGGCGGCGATGCGCCGCTAGATGCTGTTGCCGACGTTGCTCAGGATCTTGGCGATCTCCTCGCCGAGGAAGATGAGCGCCACGATCGCCACGATCGCGATGAGCGCGAGGATGAGGGCGTACTCCGCGAGACCCTGACCGCGCTCGTCGTCGCGGAACGCGAGGCGGATGGTGGAAACGATGGCCATGACTGGCTCCCCGTGCGCCGGATCCGCCGGGCCGGGTCGGCGAGGGCTCGCACGACACGGACCACGGTCGGGCTGACCGGCTGCGCCGCCCATCGGTCGGGTCCCGCAGCGGCGCGTGCGGGTCGAGGGCCCGAACCGGTCGCGGCGACCCGCAACGGCGCTTGCGCGGACCGCGGGCTAGGCGTCCCAGCGGTAGTCGATCGCCGTGCCCCGGCCGCCGGCGCCGCGTCCGATCTCGAGCGACGCGCCGGTCGCCTGCGCCTCGGCGCGCATGTCCGCGAGCCCGCGACGCCCGCGCCGGGCCGCGCCGGCCTCGTCGATCGGCGGCCCGTCCGCGTCGTCCTCGACACGCACGTGGACGCGGCCCGGGGCGACCGCCACCCGCACGGCGACCGATGCGCCCGGCGCGTGCCGCACGACGTTGTCGAGCGCGAGCTGCGCGACCCGGAACGCGGCCCGCTCGACGTCCCGCGGCGGGCGAGCGCCGGTTCCCGATGCCGCCCCCGACGCGTCGGTCTCCACGAGGATCTGGACCCGCACGTCGGACCGGTCCTCCGTGCGCTCGGCGAGCCACTCGAGCCCGCTCAGCAGGCCCATCTCCTCGAGCACGATCGAGCGCCGGGCGAGGAGCATCGCCTCCACCTCGTCGACCGCCGTCCGGAGGTCCGCGGCGAGCCGCTCGACCGTGCCCCCGCTCTCGGCCTCGGCGAGGGCGCGCCGGAGCGACGGCAGCACCTCGGCGTGGAGGTCGGCGGCGAGGCGGCCACGCTCGGACTCGGCGGCCTCGGCGCGGCCGGCCTCGCGCCCCGGGACGAGCTCGTCGAGGAACACGCGCAGCGCCACGAACGCCGCGCCGGGCCGGTTCGGGCGACCCTCGGTGCGCAGACCGAGTCCGCGTCCGCACGACCGCCGGCCGCAGGTCGCGGGCGAGGCCGAGCCCCCACAGGACGGCGATGATCCCGAGCCACGCCCACCCGGGCACGCCGCCGCGCTCCGCGTCCAGCGCACGCCGCACGAGCGCCCAGATGAGCAGCGCGCTCAGGCCGATGGCCCCGGCCCACGCCGCCGCATCGACCGATCGCGCCCGCCGCCCGCCCGCCGGCGTGCCTGCCGTCGCATACGCCGCGGCGACGAGCGGCGGGATCGACAGGGCCACGGTCAGCAGGATCGCCAGCGCCGGTGTCGGATCGCCCTGGAGGGCGCGGTACTCGCGGGCGATCCCCTCCACGCCGTACGCGGCCGCCGTCGCGCCGACGATGAGCGCCGACCAGGCGATCGTGGGCGCCCAGGTGTGCGTCAGCGCCACGACCGTGAACGCCCCGAGGGCCCACAGGTGGGGGACCCAGTCGGACACGTCGGGGGCGGGGACGCCGAACGGGTTGAGGACCCGGAGCGCGAGCGACATCGCGATGAGCGCGCCGGTGGTGAGCGCGGCGAGCTTGAACGCCCGCGGGACGCGCTCGCGGGTGGCATCCCTCGCGGGATCGGCCGGCTCCACGGCTCGCTCGCCGGTCGCGGCCACGCCGGCGCGGGTCACGCGCGGGCCTTCTCGGCCACCCATCCCTCCCGCAGGGCGAGCACCGCCAGCTCCGTGCGCGACAGCACGCCATAGCGGTCGAACAGCCGCCGCAGGTGGCTCTCGACGGTCTTCTCCGTCACCCCCAGCTGCGCGCCGATCTCGTCGTTGGAGGCGCCGCCGCACACGAGCGTGAGCACCTCGATCTCGCGGTCCGACGGGCGGCGCGGCGCGGACCGGATGGCCCGCAGCATCGACGCGGAGAACGCGGTGCCGCCGGCCGCCACCGTCCGGATCGCCTCGAGGATGTCGGAGACCTCGCTCGTCTTGCGCAGGTAGCCCGCCGCGCCGCGCTCGAAGGCCGTGCGGATGAGCGGCGGCTGGTCGAACGACGAGAGGAGGAGCACGGCCGGCCCGTCCGACCCGAGCGCCTCGAGCAGTCGCAGGCCCTCGGCCTCGCCGGCGAGCTGGACGTCCGAGACGACGACGTCGCACACGTCGTCCGACGCCGTGAGCAGCGCCAGCGCCTCGCCCAGCGACCGCGCCGTCCCCGCGAGCTCGAGGTCGGGGGCGCCCGAGACCGCGCCGCCGACGGCGTCGAGGATCGCCGGATGATCGTCGACGAGCACGACCCGCACCACACCTGCCATGGCGCGCAGCCTACTCGGCCGCAGGACCCGCCGGACACGCCCTGCCCCGGGGTCCGCGCCAACCGCCGTTGCGGGATTCCCCGCAGCCGCCGGGCGATCGACCGCCGACGGGCATACTGCTCCCCGGTGGAACGCGACGAGGCAGCGCCCGACGAGGCCGAGACACCCGAGCCGCCGGACGCGTCCGCGCCCGGCGGGCCGCCGCCCGCGCCCGACGGCGCGCCCGTCCTGCCGCCGGCGGCGCCCGGCTGGATCCAGCCCGACCCGGCCGCCGACACCGGCCCGCGGCTCGACCTCGGGCTCGTCGTCGGGTCGCACGTTCGACACGCTGGGGCGCGAGTGGTCGCTGTTCCTCGCCCTCGCGCTGCCGGCCGGGATCGGCGGGTTCATCTCGGGCGTCCTGTCGCCCTCGGTGCTCACGGTCCTGCGCGAGGGCGGCTCGACGACCGACGGCCAGGTCGCGTCCCTGGTCCTCCAGTCGTTCGTCGCGATCCTCACCGGCGTCACGACGCTGGCCACGATCGTCGCCGCGGACGCGCTGTGGCGAGGGTCGGCGGTCGGGCTGGGCGAGGCGATCGGCCGGGCCGTCGCGGTCGCGCCACGCGCCATCGCGCTGTTCGCCTTCGTGCTCGTCGCGACCGTCGGCCTGACGCTGTTCCTCACGGTGACGGTCGTCCTGCTCCAGGACATGGCGCCCGCGGCCGGCGCGATCGGTGCGTTCGGAGCCCTGGCGATCCTCGTCGGGGTGATCTACCTCAGCGCGCGCCTGTCGCTGCTGCTGCCGGTGCTCGTGCTCGAGGACACGAAGGTCCTGGGCTCGATCCGGCGTGCCTGGGGCCTGAGCCGCGGCCACGCCCTGATGCTGTTCGTGATCGCCCTCGTCATCGCCCTGTGCGGGATCCTGCCGTCGTGGGGCGGCCTCCTGTTCGACATGTTCGTCGACAACCGGCTGATCGCCGGGGTCGCGCTCGGCCTGGGCGCGATGGTGGTGGCGCCGCTGGCGGGCATCTGGACCGTGATCGCGTGGGGGATCCTCGCCGGCGCCCCGTTCCGCGACTCGGAGGTGATGACGACGGGCCGCGGACGCTCGGTCGGGTTCCTCCTCATCGCGACCGTCGGCCTCGTGCTCGTGATGGCCGGCGCGGGCCTCGCGGCGGGTGGCACGGACGAGCTGATGCAACTGACCGAGGGGATCTGAGGGCGGGTTTGTCACGGCGACCGCCGCGGGCCGCGACGGTTCTGTAATCCCGGCAGGCATACGGTCAGGGCGATCCAAACGGCATCCGCCACCGGCTCGACCGTGCCCGCCGGGCGTCCCGCGCGACGCAGCGGCTCGGCCGGGACCCTCACCTCGGAGGTCCAATGACCCGCTCGACCCTCACCCGTCTCGGATTGACGTTCGCGGTCGCCGGCGCCGTGCTCGCCGCCTGTGCGGGCGGCACGACCACGACCTCGCCGTCGGCCGCCACCTCGGCCGAGCCGTCGGTCGCCGCCAGCGAATCGGCCAGCGCATCGGCCACGACCGAGAGCCCGTCGGCGTCGGCATCTGCGGCCGTCCCGTCCGGCTCGCCGGCCGCGCGGACCGTGCAGATCTACGCGATCGACGGCGGCTTCCAGAACGCACCGATCGACCCGACGCCGGGCACCGTCCTGACGTTCCGCAACCTCGGCACCGAGGCGCACGAGATGGTCGTCATCAAGCGCAACGCCGACGCGACCGAGGAGCAGACGTTCGAGGACCTCTCGAAGGTCGATCCGGCCGACCTGCTCAAGTTCATCACGGTCGTCGGCGTCCTCGCCGCGGACCCGAACTCGGAGGCGACCGGCCAGATCGAGCTGACGGAGCCCGGCGACTACGCGATCGTCGACCTGCTCGCGAAGGGCACGACGACCGCCCCGGCCAGCCCGGACCCGATGGCGATCCCGACGGGCGTGCCGAACCTCGCGGACGGCATGTTCTCGACGTTCGCGGTCATCGAGCCCGAAGCGTCCTGACCGCCCGCCCGGTCATCGGCCGGGCACCGCAACCGAACCACACGCCGCCCAGCGCCCGACCGGACCCCGGCCGGGCGCTCGGCTGTCCGTCAGGCGGGGGCGATGACCCGCAGCGCGCCTGGCCTGACCCGCAGCTCCACCGGCGTCGTGCCCACCTCCTCGCCGTCGGCGCGGACGCGCAGCGGGCTCGCGCCACGGAGGCTGACCGTCGCGCTGCGCAGCGTGCGGACGCGGGGCTCGTAGCGGCGGCGCCCCGCGGCGATCGACCAGAAGTGGCGCACGAGCTCCCAGCGCGAGAAGCGTTCGAACACGCGGACGTCGAGCAGGCCGTCGTCGAGCCGCGCGCCGGGCGCGACCGTGAACCCGAGCCCCGCGAACGGCCCGTTCGAGATGCTCGTCACGAGCGCCCGCGTCCGGACGGTCCGGCCCTCGTCGAGCTCCAGCGTCAGGCGCGACGGCCGGTAGCCGAGCGCGGTCCGGATCGCGCGGAACGGCGCCCGGGCGTCGCCCGCGTCGAGCGCGGCGGCCTCGGCGAACAGCTCGGCGTGCAGCCCGACCGCGACCGCCTCGAGGAACGGCCCCCAGCCGACGACCTCCCCGACGTCGATCGAGCGCTCGATGGCCCTCGGCGATCACGCGGACGGCGCCCTCGAGGTCGCGCGGGATGGCCAGGCTGCGGGCGACGTTCATGACGCTGCCCAGCGGCAGGATCCCGAGCGGCGGCATGGCCGCCGGATCGTCGCCGCTCAGCTGCGAGGAGCCGCCGGGCGACCGTGCGGAACGTCCCGTCGCCGCCCGCGGCCACGATCGGCCGCCGGTCGCCGGCCGCGACCACCCGGTCGACCGCCTTCGCGGCATCGTCCTCGGACGCGGTGAGGCAGAGCTCGATCTCGAGGCCGCCGGCGGCGAACAGCGCCCGGACGCCCGCCTCGTCCAGGTCGACGTTGGTCTGGATGCCCACCTTGCGACCCGCCGCCGGGTTCCAGATGACGATCGGCCCCCGCCCGGCCGACGCCTGGGTCACGCCCGGCGTCCGAGCAGCCGCGTCTTCGTCCAGCGGTAGGCCTCGATGTAGAGCGCCAGCAGCGGCAGGCCCACGAGGTACGACCCGAGCACGTCCGACGGCCAGTGGTGGCCCTGCTGGACGCGGCTCGGGCCGACGAGCCCGACGAGGCCCGCCAGCGCCGCGACGCCGGCCCGCCGGGCGACCGCGTGGTCGACGTGCGCCTCGACGAGGTGGGCGAGGAACCCGTACACGCCGACGTAGGTCAGCACGTGGCCGCTGGGAAAGCTCGACCCGCGGAGCGGCGCCGCCACGATCTCGACCGCGTCGGCCTGGGCGGGCCGTGGCCGGCGGGCGAGCGCCTTGAGCCCCGAGCTCAGGAGCGCCGTGGACCACGCCCCCAGCTGGAACAGCGCCTCGAGCCGGAGCCCGACCAGCCACAGGCCGGCGACGATCCCCGGCGGGATGAGGCGGCTCTCGGGCGGGAACCCGGGCCACGAGACGAGGCGGAGGAGGGGATCGAGCGGCCGCCCGGTGCGCTGGAGCCCGCGCGAGACGGAGCGGTCGATCGCCGCGGTGTCACCGCCGCGGACGAGCGCGAACAACCCGGCGAAGGCACGCCAGCGACGCGAGGACCGCGTTGCGCCCGGTCCGGGTCCGGACGAGCGCCAGGCGTGGCGACGAGGCATGGGCCTGCGCGATCCCGGACGGCGCGGCCAGCTCCGCGACGGCGGCCGACGCCTGCTGGGTGACGGGGGCGGTCGGCTCGGGCATGGACGCACGATCCGCGATGACCCGCGACGGCGGCGTGACGGCGGCGCGGCCGGACGTTCCAGCCGCGCAGCGACGGGTGGCGCCAGCGCCGGCGCCAGGGATGGCGCTAGGGGCGCCGGATCCGCAGGTCGTCGATGCCCGCCTCGACGAGGCTGTCGGCGGCGCCGTCGGTGGCCTCGACCACGATCCGGATCGTCTGGCCCTCCCAGTCGGCGAGCGAGCGCGAGGCGAACGACCACGTCGCGTCGTCGTCGTTGCCGGCGCCGAGCTCCTCGAACACGACGGTGGGCGTCCCGTCCTCGGCCTCGACGATCACGCGCAGCGAGTCGGCGTCCGAGGCGTTGCTGCCGTGGGCGAGGTAGTAGCGGAACGTGAGCGGCCCGTAGGACGAGGCGTTCGAGGGGAGGCGGATGGGACGGCTGCGGATCGTCGTGGTGCCGCCGTCGAGGTCGTACGTGTTCGCGCTCGACCCGGCCGGTCCGCCGGTCACCAGCGCCTTCGAGCCGGAGTAGGTCGTCGTCAGCTGCTTCGCGCCGCTGGAGCTCGTGCCGGACGGGTTCGTGACCGACCACAGGCCCGCGTCCGCCGTGTCGGTGCCGTGCGCGTTGCGCGTCCAGCCGCGGTTGATCTCGAGGTCGTCGAACAGCGGCCCGCAGTCGGCCCGGGTCGCGTCCGCGCCCAGCGCCGCGTAGGGGCACGACGCGCGGTTGATCAGGTGGAGGATCGCGCCCCGGTTGCGGGCCGTCTGGGCGGCGATCTTCGAGTCATCGGGGTAGTGGTCGCCCCAGACCGTCGGCGTCTCGGTGGGGTAGAGCTCGTAGGTGAACGTGAAGATCCGGTACGTCGCGTACAGCCAGTCGATCTGGTCGCCGTCGGTGATGTACAGCTCGGACGACTGCTGCGCCGTGTAGCCGTTCTTCGCGGCCTGCGCGCGGCCCAGGGCCACGAACGTCTTCCAGTCGAGGGAGGTCATGTCCGGCGGCACGTTGCGGTACGTGTAGCCGTAGGGCCACAGGATCAGCTCGCCGTTCGTGTGGAGCGTGATGTGCGCCTTGATCTGCTGGACGCCGTCGATCACGCGGCTCGCGACGAAGTCCCGGAACGCGCGCGTCTCGGGCGCCGACCATGCCGACGCGCCGCGGTACTGGAGCGACGACTTGCTGCCGGACGAGCCGCCGCAGCAGCCCCACTTGTAGCCGTAGTTGCGGTTGAGGTCGGTGCCGACGGCGGTCGAGCCGGCGTTCGGCTGGCGGTTCTTGCGCCAGGCGCGGAACGGGTCGCCGGTGAGGTCGAAGCGCATCCCGTCCGGGTTGAGGGCGAAGATGATGAAGATCTCGCGGCCGTTGACGAGGCTGCGAACCGTCGCGTCCGTCGCGTAGTCGCGGGTCAGCCAGCGGAGGGTCGCCAGCGCCTGCTCGACCGTGAGGTGCTCGCGCGCATGGTGGAGCGCGTCGATGAGGACCTCGGGCTCCGACTCGTCGTCACTGGACGTTGTCGCTGATCTTCGCGGCCCAGATGTTCCGACCCTGGTAGCTCTCGCCGATCGAGAACACGTCGACGAGGTCCGGGTAGTTCGCCTCCGCCTGCTGGATCTCGGCGACCATCTCGGGCAGGTTGTGATACCCGCTCATGTTGGTCGGGAAGTCGGGCTCCGCGGCCGCCACGGTGGCCGGTGCCCCGAGCGGGACGAGGAGCGCGGCGGCGAGGCCGACGGCCGTCGCGAGCGGGGAGATGGACGGGCGGCGGAGGGTCAGTCGCATGCGATAGACGGTGCCAGACCGCACCGCACCGCACCATGCCGCAATGGGGCCATGCCGGCATAGGACCTGCGAGTCTTGACAGTGAAACGTGACACTGCTACGTTTCGGCGCATGCCGGACGACCCGTACTCCATCACCGACCTCGCCCGCCTCTCGGGCGTGACGCCGCGGACCGTGCGCTACTACGTGGCGCAGGGGCTGCTGCCGTCGCCGGAGCAGGCCGGGCCGAGCACCCGCTACGGCGAAGGTCATCTCGCCCGGCTGCGGCTCATCCGCCGCCTGCAGCGGGAGCACCTGCCGCTGGCGGAGATCCGGGCGCGGCTGGCGCCGCTGGGGGACGACGAGGTCGAGCAGCTGGTCGCGGCGACGGACGTGGATCCGGCATCCGAACCGACGCCGGACCGGGCGCTCGCGTTCGTCCAGGACCTCATGGCCCAGTCCGGCGTCCAGCCGCGGGTCGCGATGGCACGCGACGTCCCGCTGGCCAGGGCGAGCGCGATCTACGAGCCACGGATCCCGGACGCGCTATCCGTCACCCGCGTCGACGCCCGCGCCGGCGCCCGCATCGCATCGCCGCCCCGGCGCCCCCGATCCCGGCGACGACGCCGAGCGAGCCGCGCAGCCCGGGGATCGACCGCTCGACGTGGGAGCGCCACGCGCTGACCACCGACGTCGAGCTCCATGTCCGCCGGCCGCTCGACCGGCGCAGCAACAAGCGCGTGGAGCAGCTCATCCGGATCGCCCGGGAGCTGTTCGACGACGAAGCCTGACCCCTGACCAACGCCGCATCGCCGGCAGCACCCACCCGAGACCGCCCCATCCGGCCTCACAACCAGCCCGAGGAGGCCATCGTGTCCGACCCCATCACCGACCGCCAGGTCGATCAGCCGCTCACCGTCCGCCCCGACCGGACGCTCATCCGCGCCCACGCCCGCAGCGAGCGGTTCCTGCTCGTCGACGTCGTCGCGCCCACCGTCGCGCCGGACCCGGCCCGGCGCCGGCCGCCCGTCAACCTCGCGTTCGTGCTCGACCGGTCGGGCTCGATGGGCGGGCAGAACAAGCTCGGGCTCGCGAAGCAGGCCGTCGTCGAGGCGATCCACCGGCTCGAGGCCGAGGACCGGTTCTCGGTCGTCACCTACGACGACCAGCTCGACGTCGTCATCCCGTCGACGGTCGCGTCCAGCGCCGAGCGCGATCCCGCGCCGCGGCCCAGCTGCGGGGCATCGAGTCGCGCGGCAGCACGAACCTCCACGGCGGCTGGCTCACCGGCTGCGAGCAGGTGGCGGGCGGCCTGTCCGCGGACGGCGTCAACCGCGTCCTGCTGCTCACCGACGGGCTCGCCGAACGTCGGGATCATCGACCACCCGGAGCTCCAGCGGCTCGCCGGCGAGCTCCGCGACCGGGGCATCACGACGAGCACCTTCGGCGTCGGCACCGACTTCGACGAGTCGCTGCTCCAGGGCATGGCCGATGCCGGGCGGCGGGCACTTCTACTTCATCGGCGACGTGGCGCAGATGCGCGACCACATCACGAGCGAGGTGGGGGAGACGCTGGAGGTCGTCGCGCGCGAGGTCGTCCTCGAGCTCGTCGTCCCCGACGGGGTCCGGGTCGACGCCCTGTCGCCGTTCCGCATCGAGCAGGGTCAGGGCCGCGTCCGCGTGTTCCTCGGCGACATGGTCTCGGGCCAGGTGCTCTCGATCGTCCTCCGGGTCACGTTCGACTTCGGCGAGGTCGGCCGCGAGGTCGGGATCGCCGTCCGGGCGAGCGACCGGGACGGCGCCTTCGCCGCGGCCGACCCGTCCGGCGCGCCGGTGACGGTGGGCTGGCGCTACGCGGATCACGCCGCGAACGACACCCAGCCCCGCGACCGCTCGGTCGATCGCGTCGTCGCCCGCCTGTTCGCCGAGCGCGCCCGCCAGGAGGCGGTGGCGCTCAACCGGATGGGTCAGCTACGACGAGGCCGCCAAGGTCATCGACGGCGTCCGCCGCCGCGTGGCGGCCTACGCCGGCTCGGACGCCGAGCTCCAGGGCATCGCCCACGAGCTGGCCGAGCAGAAGCCGGCCTACGCCGCCGCGATGCCCGAGATGGCGCGCAAGCAGGCGCACTTCGCGGCGAGCGTGGGCCTCCGATCGCGCTCGGTCGACGGCAAGTCGCAGAAGCGCAGCTGACGCCGGGGGCCGTCCGGCCTTTGACGGGCCGGACGGCCCACCCGAGAATCACGGGACGCCGGTCCGGGCAGCCTGCCGTGCCCCGGCGCTGATCCGTGCTGCTGAGGACGACATGGCCGTGACCCTCGTCGACAGCCCGCTCGCGACGATGGTCGAGCGGACGCCGACCGACTTCTGGAACGACTCCTGCTCGCTGGACGACGTCGCGTACGCGGTCGAGCGCGGGGGCACGGGGGCGACGTCCAACCCGGTCATCGTCGGCGAGGTCATGCGCCGTGAGCGCGAGACCTGGGAGCCGCGGGTCCGGGAGCTCGCCGCGGCCCATCGGACGTGGTCCGAGGTCGACCTCACGTGGGCGATCGCGGAGGAGATGGGCGTCCGGGCGGCCGCCGCGCTGCGACCCGTGTTCGACCAGCACGCCGGCCGCAAGGGCCGCCTCAGCCTCCAGACGAACCCGGCCCTGTACGGCGACGCCGACGCGATGCTCGCCCAGGGCGAGCGCTTCCACCGGCTCGCGCCGAACATCCAGGTCAAGTTCCCGACCACCGCCGCGGGCATCGTGGCGATCGAGGAGGCGACCGCCCGCGGTGTCGCGATCAACTCGACGGTCGGGTTCACCGTCAGCCAGGCGCTCGCCGTGGGCGAGGCGGTCGAGCGCGGGCTCCGGCGGTTCGAGGCGGCGGGCGGCGACCCGGAGTCGTTCGCGCCCGTGTGCACGCTGATGGTCGGCCGGCTCGACGACTGGGTGAAGGTCCTCGTCGAGCGCGACGACATCGCGCTCGACCCGGCCGCGGCCGGCTGGGCGGGGATCGCCGCCTTCAAGCGGGCGTACGGGATCTACCAGGAGCGCGGCTACCGGACGCGGCTGCTCGCCGCTGCGATGCGCCACCGCCTCCACTGGACGGAGCTCGTCGGCGGCGACGTGGTCCTGACGATGCCCCACGCGTGGCAGGTCCGGTTCAACGCGAGCGGCATCGACCCCCAGCCGCGGATCGACGTCCCGGTGGACGCGGCGTACGTGGACGACCTGCTGACCCGCGTGCCGGACTTCCGGCGCGCCTACGAGCCGGACGGCCTGACGATCGACGAGTTCGACACGTACGGCGCCACCGTCCGCACGCTGCGCTCGTTCATCGAGGCGTACCACGCGCTCCAGGGATCGATCCGCGACCTGGTGCTGCCGAACCCGGACGTCCGGCGCGGCTGACCCGCGGCCCTACCGGAGCACGGCGAAGGCGTCGATGTCGACCCGCCCGTCGCCCTCGGTGACGATCCGGATCTTGTGCTGGGCGCTCGACGGGAAGTTGTAGGCAACGACCTGCGACCGATAGGTGCTCACGGAAGCGCTCGAGTGTCTGGGTCCCAATGAGGTTGCCGTCCGCGTAGACCCTGACCTTGCCCGTCCCGCCCGCACGCAGCGTCGTCACGAACGCGACCGAGCGACCGGTGAAGGTGAGCGCCGCCGCCTTGCCGTTGGCCCGCACGTAGCGCACAGAACCGCCGGAGAACTTCGAGGAGCTCGCGGTCGACCAGCCCGAGGTGTAGCTCATCGAGGAGCTTGTCTGCTGGTACAGCTTCGCGGTGACCGTCGGCGTGTACTTCCACGCGGACACGTTGCCGTCCTCGTCGACGGCGCGGACCCGGAAGCGGTAGGACTTGTCCTTGGTGAGGGTCACGTTGCGCACCCCGCCGGCTTCGGCGAGACCCGCAACCGCGACGGTCCGCAACCGCGACGGGCCGCGACGTCAGGAGGAACGGGGGGATCGTGGTGCTGATCGAGGACCAGCTGCCGCCGTTCACCTGGCGCTGGAGGGAGAACCGGTCGATGCCCATGCCGGTGTCGCTGGCGATGAACGTGACCCTCGCCCGGCTTGACGTGCCGTCAAGCGCCACGCCCATCCGGAGATACACGTTCGCCGCCGACGTCACGGGCGCGATCCGGTCGCGCTGGACGGCTCCGGCGTCGCATGTGGCGGTCGCGCCGCTGGGTCGTGCGAACCCGCGCTGGTCGACAAACCCGACGGCGCTGCACGAGTCGTGCGCGCCGAGACTGAGCGCGGGATTCGACCCGCCGACGAGCCGGATCGTCTTCGTCGGCCCCCCGTTGTCCGTGAGCCCGCCGGGATCGAGCACCCCGGTAGCGTCCTCGCGGATGATGCTCTCGTGGTTGGTCGCTCCCGACGTCTGGCCGTCACCATTGCCCGCCACGATCGAGCTGAAGATGTCCAGCGTGCCGCCACCTCGAACGACGGCGGCCCCATCGGAGCTGTTCCGGCTGACCGTCACATGGCTGAGCGTGGACTCGCCCGTTGACTGATACAGCGCACCGCCGTCGATGGCGTGGTTGCCGGCGAGGGTGACGTTCCTGAGGACGAGCGAGTCCTCGGTGTAGATGCCGCCCCCGGCGTTGCCGGCGGTGTTGCCCTCGATCGTCGACGCGATGATGAGCATCGAGCCGTTGTTGTGGATGCCGCCGCCGTACGTCGCGCCACTCGATCGGATCGTCGTGTTCCGGATGATCACGGACGCGCCGTTGGTGATCGCACCACCGAAGGCACCGAACCCGTTCTGGACGACCATGTCGGTGAGCTCGAGCCCGCCGCCGATGATGCTGAACGGCGTGTAGCTGTCCTGACCGTCGACGACGACGTTGCCGAAGCCCTCGATCAGGAGGCCGGACCCGTCGGTGATCGCCGGCAGGTTCGAGGCAAGCGTGATCGTGCCGACCACGGCGAACTGGATCTGGTCCGGCTCGCCGCTCTGGCCGTCGTTGCAGTCGCTGTTCGTGTTGCCGATGTTCGCGTTGGCCGAGACGATCGCCTCACGGAGCGAGCATTGGCCGTTGCCCGCCGGGCTGCTGTCCGAGAGCGTCGTGACCGTGATGAGCGACCCAGCCGCAAGCGCCGCGGGCGGCACGACCATCGCGGTCAGCACCAGTCGAACCTGCGGCCATCAGGCCCGCCAGTCGTCGCCATCCCTTGGGCACGCGAACCCCTCCCTCGGCGCCGGCACCCGGAGCCTGGTCTCCTCAATCCCCGGAGCCGCGATGCTGCGTGTACGGCGAGGGCGTGTCAACGGGTGCACGCGCGAGGTGACGCTGTCGTACGCTCGCGGACGTGAGCGATCGGCCGCGTTCGCACCAGCACGAGACGTCGTCGCCGCACGGGCCGGATCATCCGCACGATCACGGACCGGACGCGGACCACGTCCACGCGTCGCACGACCACGACGTCGAGGGCGGTCACGGCGGCGAGACCCACGGCCACGCCCACCCCACCGGCCGGCTCGCCTCGATGGTCGCCGCCGTCGTGGGCCACAGCCACGACCCGGCCGATTCGCTCGACTCCGCGCTCGCGGGCGACAAGCGGGGGATCCGGGCGGTCCAGGTCTCGCTCGTGGCGCTGGGCGTCACCGCCGTGCTCCAGCTCGGCGTCGTCCTCATCTCGGGCTCCGTCGCGCTGCTCGCGGACACCGTCCACAACTTCTCGGACGCGCTGACCGCGGTCCCGCTGTGGATCGCGTTCGCCATCGGCGGGCGGGCGGCGACGCGCTCGTACACCTTCGGCTACCGGCGGGCGGAGGACCTCGCGGGCCTGTTCGTGCTCGCGATGATCCTGTTCAGCGCGCTGTTCGCGGGCTGGGAGTCGATCAACCGGCTCATCAATCCGCAGCCGATCACGAACATCCCGGCCGTCATCGTCGCCGGGATCATCGGCTTCCTCGGCAACGAGCTCGTCGCGCTGTACCGGATCAAGGTCGGCAAGGACATCGGCAGCGCGGCGCTCGTCGCGGACGGCTACCACGCGCGCACCGACGGGCTGACGTCGCTCGCCGTCGTCGCGGGCGCGATCGGGGTCTGGCTCGGCTACCCGCGCGCGGACCCGCTCGTGGGGCTGCTCATCGCCGGCGTCATCCTCGTGCTCCTGCGATCCGCGACGGCGCAGATGGTCGGCCGGCTGATGGACTCCGTGCAGCCCGAGATGGTCGACGAGGTGGAGCGGATCACCCGCGAGACGCCGGGCGTCGTCGACGTCGAGAAGGTCCGGCTGCGCTGGGTCGGGCACGCGCTCGAGACGAACCTGTCGATCACCGTCGACCAGGACCTGACGGTGCTCGACGGCCACGCGATCAGCGAGGAGGTCCGGCACCGGCTCCTGCACCAGGTCGCGAAGCTCGACACCGTCGTGATCCACGTGAACCCGTGCGACCACGGGGGCGTGGATCCCCACGCCACGGTCCGCCACCACGAGGCGGAGGCCGGCGCGACCGGCGCGACCGGCGGCTGACCCGGGCGCCAGCCGCCGGCCTGCCGAGCGTCAGTCCATCAGGTAGCTCACCTGGACCGTGATCGTGACGTCCGTGGAGCCGGGCATGACCGGCGTCGAGGCGTCCTCGCGCGCCGCGCCGCGGCGGCCATCTCCGGGCCGTACCAGATCGGCGTGGAGACGCTCTCGCTGATCGAGGCGACGCCCGTGATCGAGACCCCGGCCGCGCTGGCGAGCGTGTCGGCCTTCGCCTTCGCATCGACCATCGGCGGCGGTGCGGGCCTGCGCCTCGGCGGCGGTCCGGTCGGCGACGTCGAAGCCGATGCCGTTGACCGTCGTCGCGCCGGCGATCACCGAGTCATCGAGCACGTCGGAGATCTTCGCGAGGTCGCGGACGGTGACCGAGACCGTGTTCTGCAGCTGGTAGCCGGTGATCCGCTGGGTGGTCGACTGGTAGTCGTAGACCGGGTTGAGCGAGACCCACGCGGTCTGGATGTCCTTGTCGTCGATGCCCAGCGCCTTGAGCGACGCGATCACCTTGGTCATGGCCTCGGCGCCGGCCTCGCGCGCGGCCTTCGCCTTCTCGCGCTGGATGAGGACGCCCAGGTTGATCGTCGCCATGTCGGGCACGACCGTGACCTTGCCGCTGCCCGCGACGGAGATCGTGTGCTCGGCGGGATCGCCCTCGGCGGACGGGGCCGCGTAGACGACGCGCTGCGGGGCGGTCACGGCGCCGAGCACCGGGCCGGCCGCGAGGCCGACGAGCAGGGCGCCCGCGACGAGCACGAGCAGCGTTGTGGGGATCGATGTCGGAGCGCGCATTGGGTGGTCCTTCCAGTCAGCATGGCAACCGGCGGGATGGGCCGATCGGTCGCCCCGGAGACGACGGACTCGCGCTACGGGTTCCCTCGCGGCGGCGCCTGATCACGCGAACGCGGTTCGCGCGCTGCTAGGCTTGGCTCACGACCTGTTGGCGCACAGGAGAGGGGGATGGCAATCACCATCGTCGATGTCGGCGAGAAGCGCCTACCTTCAGCCGGGCAGCCTCAAGCGCGTCCCTGTTCGGGCATTCCCCCACGTGGATGACGAGCTCGCCCCCGGGTTGCATGAGGCACTTGTCACCGAGGCCCTGCGCATGCGCATTGAGCGCGCGAGGGCGGCGGGCTGGCTCGTCGAATGGAAGCCGATTGACGATTCAACCTTGCCGAGATGTTGGCCCGTCACATCCATCAACGTGCGCGTGAGCGCATCGACGGCGTCCCGGTCAGTGCAAATGCGCGATCGCGCGAGCAGGTTCGCATCGCCAACCGCGTGCTCGAGGCGCTTAGCTGAGTACTCGGCCGAAGACGAACGGCCGATCCTCGTCGATGAAGGCGCGCAGGTCATGCTTGAGGTCGACGCAGCCGGGCCAGCCGATACGCACCACACGTCGACCTCGTCCCGGCATCCCGTTGACGACAAGCACGCTGTTCGTGAACGCCCACCGCGACCTGCAAATTGGCACGCAGCTTGCGCTCGAGATCCAGAGCGCCGATCGGATCGATCTGCTTTGCGCCTTCGTTCGCTGGCCAGGTGTTCGTCTCATCCGCCGAGAGCTCGAAGACTTCCTGGTGCCCGGCGGAGAGATGCGCGTCATCGCAAGCGTCTACACGGGCTCGACGCAGAAACACGCGATCGACGATCTCGTCGGGCTGGGCGCCAAGGTCAAGATTTCGTACGACACGACCCAGACAAGACTGCATGCAAAGGCGTGGCTCTTCGAACGGGCGAGTGGCTTCGATACCGCGTATGTCGGCTCGTCGAACCTGACGCAGCCGGCGCTGCTCGATGGACTCGAATGGAATGTTCGACTTACCGCGACCGACAACGAGCCGATCGTCGAGCGGCATCCGACGGACCTTCGAACAGTACTGGCGCGAGCCGGAGTTCGAGCCGTATGACCCAGCCGTAGACGGTGACCGCCTCAGCGGCGCTTGCACGCGAGATCAGCCACGCACGCACCGCTCGTCGCCGTCGTCAACGACTGAGAATCCGAACTCCGAAGCACTTCCAGGTACCCATCCTCAAGAGCCTTCGCGAGGACCGCGAACGGGGCCACTTCCAGAACCTGGTCGTTGCCCCCACCGGCACCGGGAAGACGTGGATATCAGCCTTCGACTACCAACAGTTGCGTCAAGGCCGGCTACGACGCCTGCTGTTCGTTGCCCACCGCGACGAGATCCTTCAGCAGACCAGGAGATCTTTCAGACCGTGCTCAACGACCCGACCTTCGGGGCGCGGTACGTCGATGGCGAGCGTCCTTCGGACTGGTCGCATGTGTTCGCGTCGATTCAGTCGCTCCATCGAATTGCCGAATCGCGAGACCCGACGACTTCGACGTCATCATCGTCGACGAATACCACCACGCCGAGGCTGACACCTACGGCAAGGTGCTCCGGCATTTCAAGCCTCAGGTCCTCCTGGGGCTGACCGCCACCCCCGAGCGCGCCGACGGTCGAGACATCCTGCACTGGTTTGGCGATCGGATCGCGTTCGAGATGCGGCTCTGGGAAGCGCTCGACCGTGGCTTGCTGTGTCCGTTCCACTACTTCGGCGTCGGTGACGACACCGACCTGCGCGCGGTGCGCTTCGAGCGAGGCCGCTATGTAGCAAGCGACTTGGAAGGCGTCCTGACCGGCGACCACGTGCGCGTCGCGCGGATCCTCAAGTCGGTCCGCGACCTGGTGCTGGATCCGTCGAAGATGCGGGCGTTGGGGTTCTGTGTCGGCGTCAACCACGCGCGCTTCATGGCGAGCGGTTCAGCTGGCGGGATAGCCGGCCGTCGTACTCCACGGCGGGACCGCGGGGCGGAGCGTCGTGAGGCGATCGCGCAGCTCAGGCGCGGCGAGATCAACGCGATCTTCACGGTCGACATCTTCAACGAGGGCGTCGACATTCCTGAGGTCGACACACTCCTCCTCCTCAGGCCAACCGAGAGCGCCACGATCTTCCTGCAGCAGCTTGGTCGTGGTCTCCGATGGTCGCCGGAGTCGGGCAAGACGGTCCTGACCGTCCTCGACTTCATCGGGCAGGCGCACGCCGAGTATCGCTTCGACATTCGATACCGGGCGCTCATCGGCGGCACCCGCGCGCAGATCGCGCAAGTCGATCGAGCATGGCTTCCCGCTGATGCCGCCGGGTTGCGCCATCCGCCTCGATGAGATTGCTCAAGACATCGTGCTCGACAACCTAGGTCCGCCATCAACAACCGCCGACGCGCGATGGCCGACGATCTCCGCCACCTTCCCGCCGAGACAACCTTGAGCCAGTTCCTCGATGCGACGACGTTCGAGCTGCAGGACGTGTACGCACGGCCGAGTTCAGGGATGACGTTCAACGCTGTGCGCCGTGCCGCCGGCCACCTACGTGACGCGCCGGGATCAGCCGAGCAGGCCTACGCCAAGTCGATCGGCCGCCTCTTGCATGTCAGCGACGAGGAGCGATAACAACCTGGCGGCGATGGCTAAGCACCGACATTCCACCGACAATTGACGGATCGGATCGCGGGACGGTCGCCTCGCGCTCATGCTCTTTGCGGGGTTGGGGATGCGAAGCCGGCCCGATATCGGAACTTGCGAGAGCCTTCAGCGAGATCTGGGCCGATCGCTTGCTTCGGCGAGAGCTTGTCGAGCTGCTCGACGCAATGCACGACGGAGGCTTTCCGGCGACCGTCTCGAGTCGACCCCTTCGGCGTCGTGCCAATCCACAGCCACGCGACGTACTCTCGGTATGAGGTTCTGGCTGCCTACGGCGATGCGCCAAGAGGACGCCTACGGGAGACCCGGGAGGGCGTGCTCTGGAATGCAGAGCACCAGACCGACCTGTTCTTCGTCACCCTCAACAAATCGGGATCGGACTTCACGCCGACTACCAGCTACAACGACTACCCAATCTCGCCAACGTTGTTCCACTGGGAGTCGCAGAGCACGACGTCCGCGACGTCACCAGTGGGCCAGCGGTACGTCAACCACGTGTCCCGGAAGAGTCGCGTGATCCTCTTCGTCCGCCAGGACGGCGACGATGACCGCGGCGAGAGCAACCCATTCGTGTGTCTGGGTCCAGCCCGCTACGTAGGCCACGAGTCGAGCCGCCCGATCAAGATCACATGGGAACTTGATCGCCCGATGCCACCGGAGATCTTCGACTTCTCCAAGCTTGCCGCCGGGTAGCGCTGCTGAGACGTGCTCGCTCGAGGCTC